>NZ_AZDH01000019.1:25156-154252 GCF_001435445.1 Companilactobacillus kimchii DSM 13961 = JCM 10707
AATGAAAAAAGGCAAAATTCTGAATATGAATTTTGCCTTTTTATTTTTCTAATTTTCGACCAGTTATTAATTTTTAGTCGAAATACTGTATAATTGATGGAAGTAATGCGCATAAAGGAGTGCCAAAAATGAAGGTACCAGTATATATACAAATTCACAATCAGATAAGAAAAGAAATTGAATCTGGCAAATGGAGCGTTGGTGAACGTATTCCATCTGAAAGACAGCTTTCACAAGATTTTGACGTTAGCAGAATGACATTACGACAAGCTATCCAAACGCTTGTAGATGAAGGGATTTTGCAAAGGCAAGTAGGTTCTGGAACTTATGTTGCTAGTAGTAAGGTTCAAGAAAAGATGTCAGGAACGACTAGTTTTACTGAGATAACTGAAAGCCAAGGTAAGAAACCTTCAAGTAAGACGGTTTCTTATCATGTTGCTGATCCTTCAATCAGTGAAATGGAGAAGCTAAAATTAAAAGAAGGCAATCAAGTTTTACGAATGGAAAGAATTCGTTATGCTGATAATCAACCAATTTGCTTTGAAGTTGCCACAATTCCCGTTGATATTGTAAAATCACTTGATAAGGAAGACATTACGTCTTCTCTTTACAAGGCTTTGGAAACTAAAGCGGGCCTTAAATTAGGCAATGCTACGCAAACCGTATCAGCGATTCTTGCATCTGAGAAGATAGCTAACTTTTTGAATGTTAAGCGTGGTTCTGCTATCTTACGAGTAAGACAAGTTACTACTCTGGATGATGAACGTCCATTTGAATATGTTCGTTCACAATATGCCGGAGACAGATTCGAGTTTTATTTAGAGCGATAATCATTATCTTTCGCAAAAAGTTTAGAGTAATATATTGTTTGATATGTTTTTAAATCTTTAACTGGGAGTCACCACATATGCAAAGTTTTATTAAAAAGTACAGTATCTTCTTGATGCTATATATTGTTTTTCAACCAGTACTAGATGCTGTTACTGGATTGATGACTCAAGCACATATGAACGTTTCGTTTGGGGTATTGATTCGTATGGCCGTTATGGCTGTTACGGTTTTCTATTTGCTGATATTTCTGATTCTAAATCGGGACAATAGGCATGGTTTCATGATGATTGGTTATTTTGTCTTGTTGGCCGTTGTTTCAGCTATCAGTTTGTTTATAAATTACAAAACTAAAGTATTATTTGTCACGACTTTGGAAGTTACGACTCTAGCAAAGAGTTTATACTATCCAATCATGTTGTTGGCTTACTTGTACGCTTTTGAAGAACTAGCAGAGGATCGAATTATTAATCGTTTCTTTCCTAAGGTCATTTTCTTTGCTGTAAATATTATCAGTATTATTATGATCGTTGCTCACTTTACTAATACAAGTTTCAGTTCTTACTCATACTACAAGTTAGGTGAGAGTGGTTGGTTCTTTGCTGCCAATGAATTGAGCGCAATTGTTTCGATTACGTTCCCAATTATGATTTGGTATGCTTTGAAAAAAATCAACACTTGGTCACGTATTTATTATTGGATAACGATTATAATTGCCATTTACGCAGATTTATTGATCGGAACAAAAGGTTCACTATTGGCTCTCTTGTTCAGTATCTGTATGGGAATTTTGGCAACAATCGTGCAATTCTTTATGTACAAAGATAGTCGTAAGTATTTCGTCGGAATTTTCGCAATGTTAGTCATCACTTTAGGTGGTATTGTCGTTGCTTATCCAGCTATGGCGGTTTCTAAGACATCTGAATTACATACTGAAATGATCAAGGATAAGAAGCAAAAGGCTAAAACTAAAAAGGGTATCACAAAAGATCAAAAGAAATATGTTCAAACTAATAAAACTGTTTCTTATCTCTTCAGTGGTCGTACCGTTTATTTTGAAAATGCGGCACATAACTTTAGTAAAGCAACGCCAGCACAGAAGATTTTCGGAATGGGTTATGCAACTAGTTTCAAGCATGAAAGAGATGCTAAGTTGGTTGAGATGGACTATGTTGACATCTTCTTCCAATTTGGTTTGATTGGTACAATTGTTTATATGGTGCCATTATTATATTGTTTGATTTACTTAATAGGAGCATTCCTCAGAAAATTCAAGTACATGTGGTCTTATAAATGGGCTATGTTGGTAGCATCTGTAGCGTTAGGATTCGGAATGGCTTTAATGACGGGGCATGTTATTGAAGCACCATCAGTAAGCATCTATTTTGTTTCCGTACTAGCTTATGCAATGCTTAACGCCAAAATTTTCTTAAGAACTAATGAAGATCCGTATACAATCGATGTTGAATCGTAAATAAAAAACAGGCTGTCAGTTGACAACCTGTTTTTTATTTACGATTTTTTTCTTGTTTAATTAATTTCATATATTTAGGAATAGCCAGCATTCTTCCAAATCTCGTTGGTTCAGTGATCAAGCGGTAGAACCATTCTAGACTGAGTTTTTGGAATACCTTAGGAGCACGTTTCTTAGTACCGGAGAAAACATCAAAACTGCCGCCGACACCGATCCAGATAGCATCTGCCTTTTGACGATACTTTTCGATGAAGTATTCTTGCTTAGGATATCCTAAGGCTACCAAAATAACATTAGGTTTCTTTTCGGCAATTTCGTCAACGATTGGAGCATCATCTTTGAAATAGCCATCATGATAGCCAACTAGGTCAACTTGAGGATAATCCTTTTCAATTTTGTCGGCAGTGGCCTTGATTACTTCCGGTTTAGCACCCAACAAGTAAACTTTTAATTGTTTGCGGTCCGCTGTTTCAATTAAATATTTTAACGTATCAAAACCAGTGATACGTTCATGTAGAGGAGTGCCTAGGCTTTTAGCTCCCTTGATAATGCCGATTCCATCAGGAATTACATAGTCAGCGTTATTAATAATTTTTAAAAATTTGCTGTCTTTTCTAGCTGAAAGGACAATTTCAGGATTAGCTGTTACGATAAACTTGTTTGCTTTAGTGTCCAAATCGTAGTCTAAATATTTGTGAAATTGTTTTTCGGTAAAATTATCAAATTCTGTACCTAAAATATCTACTCTATTTTTGTGCATAGCATTCTCCTTTAATGTATTATTATACACGAGAAAGATTAATTTGAGAGGTGTCAAAATGCGTATTCTACATATCAATGCCGGCAATGAAGACGGCGGAGCTCGTACATACATCGTTAGTTTAATGAAAGGTCAAAAAATAATAGGTGAGAAAAGTGCCTTATTGACTTTTCAAGAAGGTCCTGTTTCTAAGATGGCTCGTGAAAATGATTTAAATGTTGCGGTCATGCCCCAGAAACAACGTTTTGACCTTTCCATTTTGAAACCACTAGTAAAATATATCAATAATAATGGCTTTGATATTGTGCATACGCATGGACCACGTGCTAACTATATTTTTTCGTTAATTCGTAATAAGGTTCATGCCAAATGGGTAATTACAGTCCATTCTGACCCTCGTATCGACTTTTCCGGTGTGAGAGGTCAAGTTATGCTTAGATTAAATTTACATGCCTTAAAACGAGCAGATTTGCTGTTTTACGTAAATCCTGATTTGGAAGAATACTTTGAATCTTTGAAGATAGATTCTAAAAATACTTTTGAAGTATTTAATGCGGTTGATTTTTCTAATGCCAATCCTAAGTTTAATCGTCATTCAACATTCAATATTTTAGAAGTTGCACGACTGGTTGAGGTTAAGAATCATCGATTTTTATTGAATGCTTTGAGCAAAGTTAAATTTAACTATCGTTTGACTTTAGTCGGTGATGGTCCATTGATGGAGGAGCTAAGAAAACTAACTGTTGATTTGGGAATCGCCGATAAAGTTGATTTTGTTGGTTTTAAAGAAAATACTGGCGATTTTTATCAAGATTGTGACGTGTCAATTCTAACCTCAAAATCCGAAAGTATGCCTGCTGTTTATCTAGAATCAGCCGCCAATGGAAAACCGGTTATTGCAACAGATGTTGGTGCTACGAATAAGGTCATTAATAACGAAAATGGCTGGTTAGTTGAATCAGGTAATGAAGAACAACTAGTCGAAGCTCTAAACGATGCCCACTCTTATTGGAAAGATGGTAATTTAAGTCAAAAGGGGATGGCTTTGTATCAAGATGTAAGAGATAACTACTCAATTGAGAAATTAGCTGAGAAAGTAAATGATGGGTATGAAGCGACTTTGAAGGCTAATTAGAGTAAAATAAGACCGTGATATCAAATAAATAAGGGAGTAATCATGACTCAATTTCAAGATGAAGATTTAACATTGCATACTGATTATTACGAATTAAATATGATGTATACATACTGGAAGAAAGGTTTGCACAATCGTCGTGCAGTTTTTGAAGTTTACTTCAGAAGTTTACCCTTCGACAACGGCTTTGCAGTATTTGCAGGTTTGGAACATGTCGTAGATTACTTGAAGAATCTTAGCTTTTCTGATTCAGATATTGAATACTTACGTGAATATGGGGAATATGACGAAGAATTTTTGCGCTGGTTAAAGGACATGCAATTTAGTTGTACCGTCCGTTCAGCTCTAGAAGGAGACTTGGTTTTCAATGAAGAACCAATCCTTCAAGTAGAAGGTCCATTAGCACAATGTCAATTGATTGAAACAGCTATTTTAAATATGGTCAATTTCCAAACTTTGATTGCCACTAAAGCAGCTCGTATTAAGACTGTTTGTGGTGATGATCCGGTCATGGAATTTGGCTCACGTCGTGCACAAGAAGTTGACGCAGCTATTTGGGGAACACGTGCAGCTTATATTGCTGGTTTTGATGCTACAAGTAATGTTTTAGCTGGTAAGTTATTTGGTATTCCTATTTCAGGAACTCATGCTCATGCATTGGTTCAAACATATCGTAATGAATATGATGCTTTCAAAGCTTACGCTACAACACATAAGGATTGTGTTTTCTTAGTTGATACTTACGATACCTTGAAGAGTGGTGTACCAAGTGCCATCAAAGTAGCCAAAGAAATGGGCGACAAGATTAACTTCTTAGGTGTCAGAATCGATTCTGGTGATATGGCTTATATTTCAAAGCGCGTTAGAAAACAACTTGATGAAGCTGGTTTTCCAAATGCTAAGATTTATGCATCAAATGACTTGGATGAGAAGACTGTGCTTAACTTGAAGATGCAAGATGCAAAGATCGATGTTTGGGGCATTGGTACAAAAGTTATTACAGCCTTTGATCAACCTGCCTTGGGTGCTGTTTATAAGTTAGTAAGTATCGAGGATAATCGTGGTAACATGATGGATACTTTGAAACTATCAAGCAATGCAGCTAAGATTTCAACCCCTGGTAAGAAACAAGTATGGCGTATTACTAATAACCGTAAGAATGATAAATCAGAAGGTGACTATGTAACATTCTGGAATGAAGATCCTAGAGAACATAGTTCACTTTACATGTTCCACCCACAATACACTTATATCAATAAGACTGTTGAAGACTTCCAAGCTAAACCATTGTTACATGATATTTTTGTCGATGGTAAATTGGTTTATGATCTACCCAATGTTAAAGATATTAAAAAGTATTGTATGTCCAACTTAGATTCACTTTGGGATGAATACAAACGTATCTTGAATCCACAAGTTTATCCAGTCGATTTATCTTCAAAATTATACAGTCATAAGATGAAATACATCGAAAAGATTCGTAATGACGTAAACAATATTAGATTAGGTGACTAAAAATGAGACCATTGCAAAAAGAAATTATTGAATTTGAACATACAAAACCTGAAATCGACCCTGAAACAGAAATAAGACGTTCAGTTGATTTCTTGAAGAATTATGTAAAAGAGCGTAGTTTTTTGAAGACGTTAGTTCTGGGTATTTCTGGAGGACAAGATTCAACCTTAGCTGGTAAATTATCAGAGATAGCTATGACTGAACTTCGTGAGGAAACAGGCGACGACAGTTATCAATTTATCGCTGTACGTCTACCTTATGGGGAACAAGCTGATGAATCAGATGCTATGCAAGCTATTGAATGGATGAAGGCTGACAAGGTCGTTCGGGTTAATATTAAGGATAGCGTTGACGCAATGGTTAAAGCAGTTGAAGCTAATGGTTTAAATATTTCTGATTTTAACAAAGGTAACATCAAAGCTAGAACTAGAATGATTGCTCAATATGCGATTGCTGGTGATAATAAAGGGGTTGTGGTTGGAACAGACCATGCTGCCGAGAATATTACCGGTTTTTATACTAAGTATGGTGATGGGGCTGCCGACGTCACGCCGTTGTTCCGTTTGGATAAGCGTCAGGGTAAGTCATTGTTGGAAAAACTTGACGCTCCAAAAAATCTTTACGAAAAGGTACCAACGGCTGATCTTGAGGAAGATCGTCCTAGTTTACCAGATGAGAAGGCTTTGGGAGTATCTTATAAAGATATTGACGATTACCTTGAGGGTAAGGAAATCGATCCTAAGAACGCTGAAGTTATTGAGAATTGGTATAAGAAAACGGCACACAAACGCCGTTTACCATATACTGTTTTTGATTAATATAGTAATAATAAAATGAATTAAATTTGGGGGCATTCAATTCTTTGAATGCCTTTTCTTGTAAGCAATTCTATGTGTTAGAATTAAGATGTATTATATGTATATTTTACGAAGAGGTGTTTAACAGTGAACAATAATTTAGTTTCCCTTATGAAACCATCTGTTGTTGCAATCAAGCAACAGGAAATTTTTAAATTCAATGCGCGCGCCAAAAGTATTCCGGGTGCGGTTAATATGACTGTTGGAGAACCTAATTTCCATACCCCAGAGCATATTAAACAAGCTGCCATCAAGGCTATTAATGATGATCAAACTCATTACACAGTTCCTGAAGGTAATCATGAGCTTTTGAATGCTGTAGCTAACTATTTGCATGATAAATATGGTTTAAATTATGATCCTAAAACCCAAATCGTGGCTACGACAGGTGTAACTGAAGGTGTCTTTTCAGCCTTCAATGCTATTTTGCAACCAGGGGATGAAGTTTTAATCCCATCGCCGGCTTTTACTATTTATGGGCCTGATGCTAATTTCAATGGGGCTTCACCAGTTTATATTGATACTTCAGAGACTAATTTCAAGGTAACTCCTGAAGTATTGAGTGAAGTCTTAAGAACTAATCCACGTATTAAAATTTTCTTATTCAACTATCCAAGCAATCCTACTGGTGTTAGTTACACTGAGGATGAATTAGTTGCCTTGGCTGAAGTTATTAAAAAACATAATATTTTCGTAATAAGTGACGAAATTTATAGTGAATTGACTTATAATTTTAAGCATATTTCATTTGGTAATATTCTTCCTGAGCAGACGATTTTGTTAAATGGTTTATCTAAATCTCATGCCATGACTGGTTGGCGTTTTGGTGTGGTTTGTGGTCCAGCTGAAGTAGTTGCGCAAATTAACAAGATTCATGAGTTGGCAACAACTTCAATTACCTCAATTACTCAATTTGCAGCTCTAGAAGCTTATAAGAATGGTTATGATGATCCAATTCCAATGCGTGAAGAGTATCAAGCAAGACGTGACAAGTTATTGGCGGGCTTGAATAAGCTTGGACTTGAATGTCCCACACCAAATGGTGCCTTTTACTTATTCGCCAAGATACCTGAACAATACGTTCAGGACGATGTGAAGTTTGCAAATGATTTACTTGATAAAGAACATTTAGCTATTTTACCAGGTAGTTTCTTTGGAATCGGTGGAGAGAATCATTTGAGATTCAGCTATGCTGCAAGTATGGAAGATATTGACCAATGTTTATCCAAGTTAGAGGATTTTTTAACTTTGGAAAAAAACGATAGTTTAGAGGAAAAGTATGTTAAGCAAGTTTAAGGGTATTATTAGCAAATTAGTGCTTATTTGCGTGGGGATCTTTACCACTGTAGTTTTTGTACAAATGGGTGAGTTCTTTACACTAAATTATTTAAAACCAGAACCAGTACTAGCAATACTGGTTTTTCTTTGTGCAATTATTTTCGTTGCTGGAGTAGGCTATCTGCTTTATCGCGTTCGTGATGACGATAAGAATTTGAATAGACTGATTTTACTCAGCATGTTAGCTATTTTCTTTGTGGTAGCGATAATTTGGTTAAAAGTAGTTCCCAAGACGCAGATCAGTGATTTCGGTGAGTTTTGGAATACGGCTCCTAGAGCATTGGCTGGAGACAAAATATTTAGTTATGATAACGATTATTTTGCCAAGTGGGCCTATCAAACAGGTTTCTTAGTCTACGTTATGACGGTCGTTAAAATTTTTGGCCAACACGTTATTGCTATTCAATTATTGAATGTAATTTATCAAGTATTGATTTTGTATTTGGCTTATTTAATTTCAATGCAAATCTTTAATAAAGTTAAAATGGCACGGCTAACAGTCTTTCTATTGATGATTGATTTGGATTGGTTTGCCTTAAATAGTCAATCCGATAATCAATATATTGGGATGCTCTTGTTCATGTTGACGTTCTATTTGATCATGCAGAACAAGTATTGGACCTATGCTTTAGCAGGATTAACTTTAGCAATTGGTAGTATCGTTCGCCCAATTGGACCAGTAATTATTGCCGGTATTTTAGTTTACGGCTTGTTGTATATGTTCATCGCCAATAATAGACTTTCTTGGTCTGGACTTGGAAAAATAGTGATGACTTTGATTATTTATCAAATTATCTTTTCTGGAGCCAGTTTAGCAATAAAAAGTTCCGGTTTGAATTCTTATGGATTAACTAATCGTGATTCAGAGTGGAAATTCGTGGTTGGGTTAGATGCCTATTCAGGTGGATCATATGATCAAAAGATGGTAGATCGTTTTGACTTGCAGGAGAGTCGCGCCAAGATGAGCGCTAAAGAACATAAGATTATCCACGAAAATATCAATAATCTTAATGCTTCTCATGGTTGGTTACGGTTGTTCTGGGCTAAAAACCGTACGCTTTGGGCTGGGCGCTCGATGGCAATTGATTTTACAGAATTTGGTAAGATTCATTCATTAAGAATGGATAATTTAGTGAAGTTACTAGGGTACATGGGTAGTGTCATATTGATAATTTTCTCTTGGATTGGCTCATTGAGTCTATTTAAACAAAAGACTGATAATAAAGTTTTCTTGATTTTATTACCATTGATGGCCTATGCCGTTGTACAATTATTAATTGAAGTTCAAGGTAGATATCGACTTGAGTTCTTGCCAGTAATAGCCATCTTGGCTGGAGTTGGTTTGTATAGCTGCTTTGATTGGATCAAATCGAGACGGGAGAAGAATTAGATGTCTGATGTATTTAAATTAAGTATCGTCGTTCCATGTTATAACGAAGAAGAAGTTTTGCATGAAACTACTAAAGAATTAACTGCTATTCTCCAAAGTTTAGTGACTGATAATAAAATTTCTAAAGATAGTAAAATTGTTTTCGTAGACGATGGTAGTAAAGATAAGACTTGGTCTTTGATTTCCGAGTTTTCTAAAGAACATTCTTTCGTTTCAGGTGTTAAGTTGAGTCGTAATTTTGGACACCAAGGTGCGTTATTGGCTGGCGTAACGACAGCTTCGAAAGATTCTGATGCCGTCATAACGATAGATGCTGATTTGCAAGATGATGTTAATGCTATTCCAAAGATGGTTGATGAGTACTTGAATGGTGCCGAAGTTGTTTATGGAGTGAGAAATAATCGTGATACCGATACTGCTTTTAAGCGTGGAACAGCAGAAATGTTTTATCGTTTCATGGGCTTCTTGGGTGTTAATTTGGTGCCTGATTCAGCCGATTATCGTTTGATGAGTCAACGTGCCTGTCAAGTTCTATTGAGTTATCGAGAACGAAACTTGTTTTTACGTGGAATTGTTCCGTTGGTTGGATTCAAATCGGCTAAAGTTTATTATGCTCGTAAGGAACGTTTTGCTGGTGAATCTAAGTATCCGTTAAAGAAAATGATTAAGTTCGCTATGGATGGAATTACTTCATTTTCAATTGTTCCAATTAAGATGATCATGGGTCTAGGTTTCTTCATCGTATTGATTAGTATCGTACTATTGATTTATAGTTTGGTTCAAAAAATCAATGGCAACGTGGTCAATGGTTGGTCTTCACTAATGATATCTATTTGGGCACTTGGTGGTGTACAATTGATTAGTATTAGTGTGATCGGTGAATATGTTGGTAAAATTTTCAGTGAAGTTAAACAACGTCCAAGATTTACCATTGAAAGAGATATTTATACTGAAAAAACACAAGAAGAAAATAAGAGGTAACGCCTATGAATGCCGCACAAAAAAGAGCCATGCAATATGGTAATTTAATTAATAATACTGTTAATACAATTCAAGAAGAACAAGATAAGTTGAATCCAGAGTTCGAAAAGATCCGTGGTGCATTAGATCGTAGTAAAGTCGATCAATTGGATAGTGTTGAATATACTAAGATTCAAAAGAATTTTGCTGATGGTACAAAGAAGTATCAAGAAACTTTGGCTAAATTAGAAAAGGGTAAAGCTCCTGCAAGATTGATGGGAACACATATTACTTTGGTTTCAGCCTTTAGAAAATATGTTGAAGCTTGTGCTGATATGACTGAAAGTATTGGTGATGATAAGAACATCGATCGTCATAAGTTTGATGAATCAGAAAAAGGCCAAGACGAAGCTATGGATAAATTTTCAAAATTAATTCAAAAGTTAACTAATTTGGCTTAATATGAATAATTCAGATTTAAATGAATTAGTAAAAAAGGTTTCCCAAGAATACTTTGGGAAACCTTTTATTCATCGAGCATATTTTAATAGTCGTCTCAAAACAACGGGTGGACGTTTTCACTTGAAAGATCGAAACATCGATATTAATCCTAAAATTTACCAGCAATTTGGGTACGACACTTTGGTTGGCGTTATTAAGCATGAGTTGTGTCACTATCATCTTTATAATGATGGATTGCCAGCTCAGCATCGTGATCGTAGTTTCAAAATCCTTTTAAAACAAGTTGATGGATTGAGATATTCACCTATTCAAAGCCAAGCGAAGAAGAAGACTTATCACCTTTATCAGTGCGTTAAATGTCAGACGCAATATATCCGTGTCAGAAGAATCGATACTAAGAGGTTTGTTTGTGGTAAATGCCATGGGAGACTTGAGTATTTAAGAGATATTAAATAATAATCTTGATAATTTTTTTGATTATATGTATAATATTCTCTGTTGCATGCGGGTATGGCGGAATTGGCAGACGCGCAAGACTAAGGATCTTGTGGAGAATTATCTCCGTGGAAGTTCGAATCTTCTTACCCGCACTACTAAAGTAGTTGGACGATTGTCCGGCTGCTTTTTTTGTTTCTTCGGTGCAAAAAGTGTGCAAAAAAATATCTGGCCAGATAATTAAAATGGTCAGATGTTTTTTTATTTATTTTGAAAGTCATCTAAAATTTGACGAACCTCATCAGTTGATTTAGCATTCATCATTTCATTACGTAAATTAGTAGCTCCTAATTCTGGACGAGCATAAATCTTAAAGAAACGTTTCAATGATGGAAAACGTGGTAGATCGTAATGTTGAGAAAAATCATCAAAAAGATTTAACTGTAAACGAAGAAGATTTAATAATTCGTCTAGAGAATGTTCTTGTGGATTTTTTTCAAAGGCAAATGGATTAGCAAAAACACCACGACCAATCATTATTCCATCGAGTCCAGGATGTTTTTTGGCCAAATCGACGCCTGCTTGAAAATCTGGAATATCACCATTGACTTGTAATAGGGTGTCAGGTGAAATTTCATCACGCATTTTTATCAAATCATCAATAACCTCAAAATGAGCCGGAACTTTACTCATTTCCATCTTTGTTCTTAAATGAACGGTCAAAAGCTCAACGTGTTGATCAAGTAGATGGGGAATCCATTCTTTATATTCTGTTAGTTTACTATAGCCTAAGCGGGTTTTAATGCTGACAGACAATCCGGAGTTTTTGGCTGCCGTGACGATACCATCGACTTTTTCAGGGTTACGAATCAAGAAAGTACCTCCATGATTCTTAATGACTGTTTTATCAGGGCAACCGGTATTAATATCGATAGCTTTAAAACCTTTATCTTTTAAAGCAAGAGCAGCACTTTCAAAGTCTTCAGGAACATCACCCCAAAGTTGAACTACGGGATAGGTTTTTTCACGAGGATCAATATACAAACGACCGTCAACTGGAAATTTAGTAGTAGGGTCAGTGATTCCTTTAGCATAGACAAATTCACTGAAAAAAGTGTCCGGTGCACTGGCATGAGCAATGACTTGTCTGAAAACGGTATTACTAACTGCTTCCATCGGTGCCATTGAGAAGAAAGGACGTTTTTCTTCTTTAGCTTGATTAGCTATTTGTGACCAAAATGTTTTTGTCACGATTGGTTCCTCCTTATTAAAATCACAATATACTTATGATACTAGTTTCTGATTTAGGACGCTAATATCTAAACTTGATTGATACTGGCCTGTAGACCAATTATTATAAATAAAAAATTAATTCGACAAAATTTTACAAAAGGAGCACTGAAAGTCTTATGCTTTATGGGTTTTAATCGAAATCTATATTAAAATTTGTTTAGAACTTAATATATTTATTTTTAACAAATGAATATATTTATTAATGAGGTGTTATAGTAATATTGATAAATATCAATATTAGATAGATGGGAGTGTTGTTCTTGTTTCTTGGATCTATTATTTATAATAAAAGACGAGAAATGAATTTGACGCAAATAGAGCTTGCCAACGATATTTGCACTCAAAACACTATTAGTAAAATTGAGAAACACAACATAGCACCAACGGTTAACATTTTAATTAAGATATGTCTCAAATTAAATTTGTCATTAAACGATGTGTTCAGTGATTTTGCTGATAAGAATTCAGATCAAGGTGAAAGCATCTTAGATAAGATTGAAAAGGATGCTTTAATGGGTGAACTAACAGATATTGACAACAAGTTGTCTGCTTTGCAAGGAAAATTGACTAATAATGATATGAAGCAATATGAGTTGATTACTGGTGTTGTAGATTATCAAAAAAATCATATCGATAATTCACTTTTCACTTTAGATAAAGTTTTGCAACTAACTAAATCTGCGGATGATGATGTTTACACATTATTAGCCTATTTGTTTAAAGGGTTGGGTTATTTGAGTCAAGATCATATTGATCGAGCACAATATTATTTTCAAATGATCAGCGATGCTTTAAAGGAGAGTACTGATATTCAAAATGCCAATGAATTAGAAGTACTTTTTGTCTGTAAAACACTTGCTAATTCTTATAATGCTATGAAACTTTATAAAAAGGCATACCAATTTAGCCGTTGTGGGCTGAATTATGCTCAAGAAAAGCATATTTCTTATTTTCTTGACGAGTTGAATTATGATGCGGCCTTGGCTGTAAAAGATAATGATGTTAAGTCGGAAGAATATGAGGATTACCTCAATCTTGCTTACTATCTGGCGAAAGCTAATCATAATGAAGCCTTATTAACTGTTATAAACCACTAAGGATATTCTTAATGGTTTATTTTTTTCTGGTATTTTTTTAAATTGTAGATGGATATATATTTTTGCAAAAAATGTTTAAACAAATTATACTAAACTTGGTCTAAGGAGACTAAGGAAGTATAAATTATGAGAAGAAAAGTGTTAGTGAGCGTTGTAGCTGCACTAATGAGCTTTGCCTTTTCAATTTTATCTATCCAAAGTGTCAAGGCTGAATCTATAACTAGTGGTAGCTATGTTGAGGTGGATACAAGTAAGGCTGAGCTTTATAATTCATTAGGCCGAAAACTTGGTATTTATGAACCAAAGAATAGTGATTGGTACCTTGGTAAAACCATTGAAATTTCTGGGAAGGATTTTTATCAAGTAGCTACGGATGAGTATTTGAGTGAAGATGATAGCTATGTCTATCACAATAGACCGGAAGTTATTACTTTAACTGAGGATTCTGATGTGCCGGTTTATAATAGCAAACTAGTTGAGAGTACTAGCGCTGCATTAGCGCCTGGAACATCTTGGTATTCAGACCGTGTTATTTATGCGTCAGGTGGAATGCCGTTCGTTCGGGTGGCAACGGATGAATACGTTGGGATGTGGTACGTCGTTCAACAAAAATTTGTCCAAAGAATCTAAAATCAAAGGAAAAGGATGCCCATTTTTATTAACGGAACATCCTTTTTTTTATAAAAAAATCTTATATTTTAATAATGCCTTTAGACCAACCTGGAATATCGCTTATATAAAAAAATTCATAAAAGTATATGTCATTAGAGGTAAATATATGTTGAAAATTTTGCCGAATCCTTGTACTATTAAGTTGCCTATAAAATGCCAATAAAAAATATGGGTAAACGTGTGAATTTAATATAGATTTATTTTATATACAAGAATCAATCTTATGTATGCTATTTTTATGCCAAAAAATAGCGGGGAAATTATTTTATTAGATATAGTGAGGAAAAATATCATGAAGAAAACAATCGCCTTTTTAGTATGTGCATTATTAGGAAGTAGTATCGCTGCAACAACTGCAATGACAGATGTTAACGCTGATTCAGTAACTAAGGGGAACTATGCAGAAGTTACACAAACTACTAATATGTATGATCAAAATGGTAATAAGACCGATACTTCCGTTCAAAAAGATAGTACATGGAAGGTAAACAAACTACAAAAAATCAATGGAAATGATTATTTCCAAGTTGCTCCTAATCAATTTTTGAGTACTAAGGATAGTTTTGCATACAAAAAACGCCAGATGACTATTAAGGTTCAATCATCTGACGATAAAGATACAGTACGTGTTTACGATCATAATTTGAAACAAAGAACAGACGTATCACTTGCATCCGGAACTAAATGGTACTCCGATTCTGCAATTTATACGTCTCAAGGGATGCCTTTTTTAAGAGTTGCTACAAATATGTACGTCGCCATGTTTGACGTTACTGAACAACAATATAAAGCTTCCATCAATTAATTTTAATTTTCTGTGTGTGAATTCATTAATTCAAGGTGTTTGTGGTATGCCGACCACTTACATCTTTTTTTATTTTATATATCAATCTTATGTACACTGCCATATGTACGTTTAACTTTTATTAGATATATGAGGTGTTTCCTTATTACAAGAGATAGTGTACTATCGATTCACTTCCGTTTGGATTCACTTTTTGTAAAAAGCTTTTTCCTGAAGTGGAATAAAATTAAGAATCATAAATAAAAAGCATTAAATACAATTAAATAAATTATAAACGGATGTAATGGTCTAGTCCTTACTGTAATAATACCCTTAACTATGGTTAATTGGTATATTCCAGTGGGGACTTTTTACTTTTTTGAGCATTATGACTAATTTTTGAAAACATTGGTAGAAATTAATTAATAATGCAAATTATTATGTACTTCGTATCGTTAAAAACTTTCATGATATAAAAATAGTTATGTAGGTTTGCAATTTAGACGAATGGTCTATTCAATATATATGCTCCAGTAAGGCCTTATTATCATTGGCTTATAAACACTTTCTTACTAAATATATAGCGATTCATATCTTTGGTATATGGATAGATTATGTCTTAATATCTGTCGTGAAATATGGAAAAGAGTGATGAAGATATGTTATTAAATAAAAAATGTGTATATTTAGGAGCTTCATTATTTTCAGCAGTGATCTTAGCGTCATTGTCAAACCAGACGGTAAAGGCCGAGGCGACAGACGATAGTGCCTCGACTACTGGTAATTCTAGCACAACGTCCAATAAGATTACTTCAGTCACTGATCCAGTTAGTACAACGGCTTCAAGTACAAGCCGAGTTACTGTGGCTAATCCCACAACCTCTGGAATAAAACCAGTTAGCGCTACTTTGGTTACACCGAAATCTACTACAATCTCGACAGTAACACCTACTATAGGAAATGATACAACTGTAAATAAGCCAGCTACATCTACTACCGAAGCAAGCACTCCAGTATCAGGATCCACTTTGACAAGTAATAAGACTACTGAAATGACTACTGCTCCCACAACAACTTCGACTTCTACTATTAATTTAAACAGTGAGGCTGCGACAACAGTATCAAGTTCGCCAATAGTTACAACTAAATCAACGACCAGTCCTAGTACTACAGTTCCAACAAATCCTTACGCCTTACCAAGCGATGTTTCCGACAGTACAGTGGTTAATTTTACTGATCCGTTTTTAAATTATATGGTCAAAAGTGAGTTTGGATTGAAATCGACTGATTCTCTGACAGTAAGTGATGTTAAAAATTTTGATGGCAATATATTAAATTTAGTGGGCGATTTTTATTACGGTGATATGCCTAGTACGGTTACAAGTACCTATGTAACAAGTTTTGATGGGATGCAATATTTAAATTATTTGCCAGCAGGAACAGATGTTGCTTTGTCAGTTAACGTTTCTTCAGCCCCAACTTCTAATCTTGATTTGACTCCGATGAATGGTCTGAAATTTGAATCACTTGATTTATTTGGCAATTATAGTGATCCAGCTTATAAGGAGATTTCACTCAGTCAATTGACCAAGCTGAATATTAGTGAGGTAGACGAGTTAGGACTTCATGGTACTGGCAGTATTGCTATCAATGATGGGATTAATAATCAAGAATTGAAAGTGATGGCACCAACTCTTGTAGAAATTGCCAACAAAGGTGGGGCTATTTATCTGGGTAATTCTTCGATTACTGATTTTTCACCGTTGAATGGGATTGATAAAACCAAACCGGCCTATTTGAATATAATCAATAATGTTTATGATCCAAGTCCTGTTTATGCAGTGGCTAAGCAACCAATCAGTTTCACGGCTGAACATATTACCGGTCTTTATGGCGCCGATTTGTCATCAGGATACAATTATTCGAGTTCTGTTCCAGCAGAGGATTTGGCTGATGGGGATTTGGAACATGTCGGTGGAGATGAATATAAATTAGTTGATGCTGATAATTCTGCAAAGGATTTAGTCTATGGCTATTTAAATGATTATTCGAAACCTGATTCTTATATTCATACAACCTACGGCAATGTTAGTTTCATTTATGCTGGTACGATGGCTCGTCCAATTATCTGGCAAGCTCACCCTAATGTAACACTCAACTACGAAAATGAGGACGGCTCACCAATAACTGTTAACGGATCTGATTTAACCAAAGTGGTTGATGGAACGACAATAGGTGACCCTTATGATCTTACTGCAGACGCAAATTTAGCAGGTTACACTTTTATGGGTGATCCTTATGTATTGAGGGGAAACTACTCACAAGATCCACAAGTCATTGATCTGAAGTTTAGAGCTAATCCAATAGTTACACCACCAGCAACTGTATCCGCAACTACAACAGCTAAACCCATCTCCATTACTAGGGGTGATGTTAATTTGAATGTCTTAGCTATTTCTAGTAAGCCAGTTTATATTTATGATTCAACTGGAAAGCCAACCAGTAAAGAAGTCATTTTGACAGATACTACTATTAAAGAGTCAGCTGAGATAGGTGGTGACTTGTATTATAAGATTGGACCTGATGAATGGGTCTTGGCTGATGAATTCAATCCTTATACGACTGATGATGGTATAGCGAAGACATTTGATGAATCTTATACTTCATTAGTTGATTCTACGGGTAAAACAATTGATTTGACGTTGGGACCTAGTACTTCTTGGAAATACGATAAGGTCGTTGAAATCAAGGGTAATAAGTATTACGAAGTTGGAACCGATAATTTCTTAGCGGTCGATAAGAGTTTGTCATTTATACCGGCTAGTGACTTGAATTTGACAGTTAGAGATGCTGCGGTAATTTATAATTCTAAGGGTGAAAAAGTAGGCAAGGTTTTACCAAGCAGCAGTGACTGGAAAACTGATGGCATGGCTGTTATTGGTGGTATATCAATGTATCATGTTGGTACTAATGAATGGGTCGATGCCCAATCTGTAAATACCTATCAATCAGCAAAGTTTACGTACCATAATATTTATTCAACCTACATTTACAATAGGGATGGTCAAATGACTATGGAGATGCTTAGTCCCAAAACATCTTGGAAAGTAGATAGAATTGTTTATATTAATGGTTCTAGATTTTATCGTGTTGGTGTTAATGAATATATTATGGATTATACGACAGATACATCCAGTAGCATGGGAGTATTCATTTCTACAATTGAAGCAAAAGTTCATGTATCTAAGGAAGCACATCTCTACGATGAAAGAGGTGCAGCTTTAAATAAGACAGTACCTGCTGGCAGTATTTTATCAATAGATGGTTATGAGAATATCGGTGGTCAAATGATGTACCGTGTTGGAAATAATGAATTTGTTAGTTTCAAAGATTTACAACCTTACACTGTAGGAAAAAATGTGGTTTCTGTAGCGGTAAATACATCGCTTTATGACAGTAAAGGTGAACTTCTGGACGTATTCCTTCCAATGAATAGTTCATGGAGATACGATAAAATTGTAACAATTGGTGGTCACAAGTATATTCGCGTTGCGACAAATGAATTTGTTAAAGAATAATTCAGAACGAAAAAAGCTGATTTAACTCAATAGTGGTTCTTACTCTAGGCTAAATAATACTTCAATTATTTTTTTTGAGACAAGTATGTTTAATATGTAATTTTGTAAAATAAAAACGACCTCTATTAAGAGATTCAAGTAAAGGATATATCTTGAATACTTAATGGAGGCCGTTTTTTGGTTTAAAATTTCTATATTTGTAGATTGACCATACAAATTGTTTTTTACTTATTAGTTTTCGCTTGAATCAACTTAACTTTTTTTAGAATTTGTTTATCAAAAGCACGCATGTAATCGTCATGGGTCTTAAATTTCTTACCCTTTAATTTGCGCATGGCGTCGGTCCAATCCCAATAGTTGATTGGGATCATGTTACGATCTTTATTCTTAACGTATAACTCAGAGAAGTTATTATCATTTTGAATTGGAGCTGTTAACCAAATGTACTTATCGCTTCTATATTGTAAGAAGTATTGGTCGTCACGAGTAATTGTATTTTGATATTGTGAATATTGAATTTGCATATCAAAGGTTTTGCCGTAATCGTGTGATAAGTAATCCATACGGACACCCAAACAAAGTGTCAATAAAGCAAATATTGGTAGAAGAATCTTTTCATAATTATTGAAGAAGATATCTAAGTTGACGGTAAAAATTGTAACTAAGAAGACGTAACTGGCAAACATACATCTTGAACCGAATGGCGATACGACGATGAATGGGGCAATAGCTACGTAAGTTGATAGTAGTAAGGCAAAGTTAGCAATCTTTTGTTTAGTGTTGTTAATCTTAAGACTGTAAAAAATCATGAAGATGGTAAATATTAATACAAATGTACCAACGACAATCAAATGTTTTGGTGTATAAGTAATCTTTAAGTAATTGAAGAGGGTGTCCTTAGAACCATTGCTTACAGAACGGTAGGCATCTGAACCTAAGAGAATTTTTATGTAAGCTCCATTGATGAACATTAAGATAGCACCAAGAATATTACCAGCTAAGATAAGATTCAAGACTTTCTTGAAGTGTTCACCAAAGTGTTTTCTAAAGAAAATCCACACTAGAATAACGTTGAAACAGTTTAATAGGGTGATATGTTCAGCAAAGAATTGTGTAGCTACTGAAGCTAAGAAAATAAGAATCATACTTGTTCGATAATAGTGAACATTCTTGTTGTCGTAATTTTTTAGAACTAAGTAAAGTAAAAATAATGGGAAGATTGCTGAAGGTAAATAGTTAGCAAACCCTGCATGCCAACCCAAAATTTGTTTAAAAATCATAACTGGACTTAAAAGAATAAGTGCAGCCGCTAAAGCTGATGAAACCAAACCGATATTCTTTTCTGGTGTGATTTGTTCACGAATCTTTTGGATCAAGTAGACGATAGTTGTAGGGAAGATACCATAAGCCATAAAAGCAACAGGCTTGATTTTAGTCATACTGATAACTAAAAGATCTCCTAGATAACGACCATCATAATAAGTAAAGATCCCATGTGGGAAGTAGTTGCTTCCAAAATAGGTTCCCCAGTGTAAATCGTCACCAAGGAGTGGCATCCAGAGTCCAATTAGACCGAAGATGATAAATAATATGAAGTAAAAACTAAGTTTAACTGTTCTTGTCATAATACATCCTTTAAAGTTTCTTTTACTAAAGATATATTCTATCATGGTTCGCGAAGATATGAATCACTACTTGCGGTAAATAACCTCATATTGATAAAATTATTAAAAATAAAAAGGTGGATGGAATTATGAAAAAGATTGTTGTACTAGGTTCGATTAATGTGGATACTATTTTAAATATTCCACGATTGCCTTTACCGGGTGAGACTATGGCAATGGGTGATCAATCCACGGCTGGCGGCGGAAAAGGTGCAAATCAAGCGATTGCTGCGGTTCGTGCTGGTGCAGAAACTACCTTTATAGCTAAAGTGGGACAAGATCATTCGGCAGATTTCATGTTGGATACTTTTAAAAAAGATGGTCTAAAAATGGAACATATTACAGTCGATCCAGAGGCTGGTACAGGTAAAGCTTATATTTTACTAGATGAAAATGGTCAAAATAGTATTTTAATTTACGGTGGTGCCAATCAGACTATTACAGTGAACGATGTAGAAAACGCTCGAGATGCAATTGAAAATGCCGATTGTTTAATTTCTCAATTTGAAACACCCTTGGACGCAACACTAGCTGCCTTTCAAATTGCAAAGAAAAATAATGTTGTGACAATATTGAATCCAGCACCAGCAAAAACCGATATTCCTCAAAAATTGTTATCGCTTACCGATATTATTATTCCAAATGAAACCGAAGCAGAGGCTATAACAGGCGTAAGGGCAGTTGATAGAAAATCAATTATAAATTCTGCAGTAAAATTGAATAAATTAGGTGTAAAGCGTGTTATAATAACTGTTGGTAGCAGGGGATCGCTTTATTACACTGATGGTAAAGAATCTTTTGTGGACGCTTACAAAGTTTCTACGGTTGACACAACCGCAGCTGGCGATACTTTCATTGGTTATTTGGCCGCTAAGTTGGATTCCAATTTAGCTAATATGGTTGAAGCAATGAGGTTTGCTAGTAAGGCTTCGTCAATGGCAGTTCAAGTAAAAGGTGCACAGAATTCAATTCCTTACGTTGATGATGTAAAAATTTAAACGTTTATAGGGGAAACTTTATATATACTTGATTGTAATAAGTTGTTAATCATGTTACTATAGTAGTTGTATTTTTGAATGGTGAATGGTTCGGATGGTTTGAATGTTTCGTACTTTAGACTTTCTTCCATAATGTACCACGATATTATGCACAACTAATATATTATTTATTTTCAGGAGGATTCTCTTATGGAACACGGAACAGTTAAATGGTTTAACGCAGAAAAAGGCTATGGTTTTATTACTCGCGAAGACGGTAGTGACGTATTTGTTCACTTCTCAGCTATTCAAGGCGACGGTTACAAGACCCTTGAAGAAGGCCAAGCAGTTACTTTCGATATCGAAGATAGCGATCGCGGACCACAAGCTTCAAACGTTGTTAAGGACTAATTAAATAAAACTTTAATAAACTTTGAACTTTTAAGCTAACCCAACGGGTTAGCTTTTTTTTTACATAATTTTAAAATCTTTACTTATTATTTACAGTATTTATACATTGCTAGTCTATCATTAATATTTAAAAATTAAGGATGATGAGTAATGCAGGTAACTTGGAAGAGAAATTTTAGAATACTTTGGCTTGGTAGTTTGATAACTGGTTTAGGAAATGCAATGACTTTGCCTTTTATTGTTCTATTCATCGAAACACTTGGTGATTTTAATAAAGTAGAATTAAATCTTTTAGGAGCAGCGGCTTTCTCATTAACCTACCTAAGTAAAGCTCTAGTTTCACCACTTTGGGGTAAACTGGCCGATCTTAAAGGTAGAAAATTAATGTGTTTGCGAGCATCAGGCGTTATGACTTTTACTATTCTAATGGTCGGTTTATCTCCGAATGTTTGGTTTCTATTATTTTTCCGGGCAATGCAAGGAGCCTTTTCCGGATATATTAATAACGCCAATGCATTAATGTCGGTTTCAGCTCCGGTAGAAATTCGTGGTCGAGTGATGAGTAAATTGATTACTGGTGATATCACCGGATTATTGATTGGGCCCTTAATAGGTAGTTTTTTAGCCACAGGTGTTGGTTATCGAGGAGCTTTCTTTGTTACCAGTTTTTTGATGGCAATAGTTTTTTTAACTACACTGTTTGGGGTGAAAGAAGACTTTGTACCTATTACTAAAAAAGAATTACAACCGGTTTTGCCTATTATGAAGAAGATAGGTTGGCAATTCTTTTTAGCCTTGTTTGGGTCTCTCTTAGCAGTTCAAGCGACGACTAATGCAATTACACCAATGATCAGTTTATTAGTCAGAGAGATTGATCCTGGTAGCAATAATTTGGTGATTATTACAGGAGTGGTTTCGGCGGCACCAGGATTAGCAACAATTGTTATGGCCGGTTTAGTGGGACGATTAATTGACAAATTGGGAGCCTTAAAAAGTATGCTGATATTTTTAACGTCAGCAATTATTTGTTTAATTTTAACAAGTATGGTTCAAAATATTTGGGAATTGGTAGTACTACGGTTCATTTTAGGGATTTCTGATGCTGCATTGATACCCTCGATTCAAGTTCTAACCATACAAAATGTCCCTAATTCTATTTTTGGACGAATTTTCAGTTATAATCAATCAGCACAGGCAATGGGAAATGTCCTAGGTCCGATGTTGGCAGCTGTGATAGCGACTGGTTTTGGATATAAGAGTATTTTCCTATTCTCTGCAGTTATTGAAATTCTGGCTTTGATAGCTTGGTTGATCTATTCAAAACAGCGTCAATTTAAATAAAAAAATTGAGAACCTAAATGATTTTTAAAATTATTTTTCAAATCACAAAATTTTCAAAGTTATCAGCTATAATTAGAGTTAATAAACTTAAAAGGGATAGATCAATTGCCACAAAAGAGAAGATACACAGTACACCGAAATTATCGGCGCAAACGTAGTAAAAAAAATAATAATACGACCTTAATTTTATTAGCAATTGTTGCTGTATTTGTTATCAGTTTCTTTGGATACAGGCGATATGTCCAGTACAAGAGAGAAACACAAGTTGAGATGGTTCAGCAAAGTCACACAGCTTTCATAAAAAAGATTTCGCCATATGCGGTCGAATTAGGCCAGACTTATGGAGTCTTACCTAGCATTACAATTGCTCAGGCTATTTTGGAAAGTGACTGGGGTTCCAGTACTCTAGCTAGTCAGTATAATAATTACTTTGGTATCAAAGGTGATGATCCTTCGAATACAAAAGTTTTACAGACAAAGGAATATACTGACGGCCAGTGGGTAACAATCAACGGACGTTTCCGAGTTTATTCGGATTTTCGTGAGTCAATGAGGGATCATACGAAGCTTTTAGTGAATGGTACGTCGTGGAATTCGCAACAATACAAGCAAGTTCTACAATCGAAGGATTATATTGATGCAGCGGTGGCATTACAAGCAGATGGATATGCGACCGATCCGGGCTATACAAGTAAAATTATTCGGATTATACAAAAATATAATCTTAAAAAGTACGATGAAGGTATCAAGTGAAAAACAAAGTATGATAGACTCTAATTATTCTATTAAATAAGGGAGAACGTAATGAAGGAATTAGAAGAAAGAATCAAAAAAGATGGTCGCGTTATTGGTAAAGACGTGCTTAAAGTTGATAGTTTTTTAAACCATCAGATTGACCCAATGTTAATGGAAAAAATGGGCGAAGAATTTTACGAACATTTTAAAAATGAAGGTATCAACAAAATTTTGACAGTTGAATCTTCAGGTATTGCTCCAGCTGTTATGACTGGTTTGAAGTTCCAAGTACCAGTTGTTTTTGCTAGAAAGCACAAATCTGTAACATTGAGCGACGATCTTTATTCATCAGAGGTTTACTCATTTACAAAGAAGACTTCTAACCACATTAGTATTGCTAAGAAGTATCTTTCAAGTAGTGATAAAGTTTTGATTATTGATGATTTCTTGGCTAATGGTCAAGCTGTAAATGGTTTGAATACAATCATTGATGCAGCTGGTGCACATTTGGCAGGTATCGGTATTGTGATTGAAAAATCTTTCCAAAAGGGGAGACAAATGATTGACAAGTCAGGTACTCCAATTTATTCATTAGCTAGAATTACAGCTTTTGAGAATGGACAAGTGGTCTTCGGCGAAGAAGACGATTAGAAATTAAGAAGGTGGAATTATGACTTTTATTGCGCCCGGTAAAACATTAGGAATAATTGGTGGCGGCAGTGAAACGTATCTTTTTGAATTAGAGGCTAAAAGAATGGGCTTTAGGACCATGCTTTTGACGTCCGAAGAAAAGGATATTGCTACACAGGCGGCGGACAGTTATTTAGTCGGTACATTAGAAGACAGTAAAAATCTAAGTGAATTGGGCCATAGAAGTGACATTCTTTTGTATATGGATGAGAACTTTGATAGTAGTGTCCTAAAGGAACTTTCGAAAAACTTTAATGTTGCACAGGGTTCGGATCTACTAGAAATTGTTCAAGATCGTTATATAGAAAGAACCTTTTTAAATGATTTAAATATAAACGTTCCACCATTTTTCTCAATTGTGACGGTTGATGATATTAAACATGCAATTGATGAAATTGGATTCCCTTGTATTTTAAAGCCAATTCAGAAGAATCAAAAAGTGTTGAAACGTCATATTATTTACAATTATGAAGATGTTGAACGTGTGCAAAAACTGTTGAAGGATGGAACTTATATTCTGGAAGCTTGGATTGAAACGAAGACTGAGTATTCCATTATGGTAAGTAAGAGTAAGGATCAAAAAATCCATACTTTTCCAATGATTCAAGAGATTTATGATGGCGAACATCTGATGAGTTCTTTCATATATAAAAAGAACGATCCAGAAATTGAAGCGGAAATGCAGCGAGTAGCTTTATTGATAGCACAGAATATTAATTATGTCGGGATCTTTGGAATTGGCTTTATCTTATCTGATTCAGGCGTTTTGTACGTTAAACGAATATTCCCTGGAATTAATTATTCTGCTAATGTTTATCAAGAGGCTACCGGCATCTCTCAGTTCGAATTACATATCAGAGCTATTTGTGATTGGCCAATTCCTGAAATTTTTCCAATGGTCAATGCGGCAACCTTGAAGATTATTGAAGGAATTTTGCCACAGAGTTTGGATTTACTTCAGGAAAAGGCACAATGGAAATTTAACTATTACACAGGTTTTAAAGCTAAGAATCAAGCTGACAGGGATGTTGGTTATATTTCAATTTTTTCCGATGATATAGAAGAATTAAAAAATGATATCTTAACAACTAATATTTGGAGAGTAGAATAATTCATGATTGATAGATATGTAACTGAACAAATGAAACCAATTTGGACTGACCAAAACAGATTTCAAGCTTGGCTTGAAGTAGAAATCGCTGCCGTCGAAGGATGGAGTAAAGAAGGCGAAATTCCTGCTGAAGATGCTAAGTTAATTGCTCAAAATGCTAAGTTTGATGTAGCTGAAATTGCTGAGATTGAAAAACAAACAAAGCATGATGTAGTTGCTTTTACCAGAGATGTTTCACGTTATTTGGGACCTGAAAGAAAATGGGTTCATTTCGGACTTACTTCCACAGACGTTGTGGATACAGCTTATGGATATTTGATGAAGCAAGCCAACGATATTATTCGTGAAGATCTAAATGAATTTCTCGAAGTAGTTAGACAAAAAGCTCTTGAATATAAAGATACAGTTATGATTGGTAGAACTCATGGTGTGCATGCTGAACCAACTACTTTTGGGTTAGTTTTAGCAAACTGGTATTCTGAAATTAAACGTGATATTGAACGTTTCGATCATGCCGCTAAGGGTGTTGAAGCAGGTAAAATCAGTGGTGCTGTTGGTAGTTATGCCAATGTGCCTACTAGTGTTGAAAAATTTGTTTGTGATAAATTAGGTATTCGTGCTCAAGAGATTTCAACACAAGTATTGCCACGTGATCTTCATGCAGAATACATTCAGACAATGGCTTTGATTGCTACATCAATTGAAAGATTTGCACTTGAAGTACGTCATCTTCAAAGAACTGAAGTTAGAGAAGCTGAAGAATATTTTGCTGCTGGACAAAAGGGTTCTAGTGCTATGCCTCATAAACGTAATCCAATCGGTTCAGAAAATGTAACTGGTTTGGCACGTGTTATCAGAGGTCATGCATTCACAGCCCTAGAAGATGTTCCATTGTGGCATGAACGTGATATTTCACATTCTTCTGCTGAACGTGTAATCATTCCTGATACGACTGAGTTATTGGATTACATCTTAAGAAGGTTTACTAAAATTACTAAAGACCTTACAGTTTTCCCTGACAAGATGTTAGAAGACATGAATATCACTCACGGTTTGATTTACTCACAACGTGTTTTGCTTAAATTAGTTGAAGCAGGCTATGCTCGTGAACAAGCTTACGATATTGTGCAACCAATGACCGCTAAGGCGTGGGATGAAAAGAAAGACTTCCGTACTATGCTAGAAGCTGATCCTCGTGTAACTGATAAGTTATCTGAAAAAGATTTGGATGATGCTTTCGATTATCACTGGCACTTACGTAATGTTGATGAAATTTTCAAACGTGTTGGATTAGAATAAAAAATTAAATTAAAGTTCTTTTGGATGAGTGGTTAGTGATTGATTGCCACCCTCCATAAAAAAGCTGATTTGGCTGGAACGTAGTGGGTCGACTTGAAGCTAATAATTTTTCATTTTATGAAAAATTATGGATCTCCAAGTTCGACCTTATCCTAAGCAATAAATTGCTAAGGATAATTTCACTACTGAGCCAATCAGCTTTTTTATTCCGGCTAATTAACTGTTCTGATTATAGAAATGTTGTAGTACTCATGTGTAGATCCATTCTTGAATAAAAAAGAGCATAGTAATACCGCTCTTTAACGGGTAATATTGGAATTTAATAATTAGTTTCAAAACGTGCCTGCAGCGTTCCAAGGCATTCCCAGTTTTTGTGGAGGACAGAAAAATCCAAGCATATTTCTATTCTTACAAAATTTTAGAAACATACGTTCTAAATTCGACCGTAGTTTTTCGCTCTAGACACAAAAATTTGCTACAATATAAACAGCTATTTTAAGTTAAACTAAATTTTTTACACAAAGATTTGAGGGATTTATAAATTGGACGATACTATGTTAAAAGGTCTTAACCCTGAGCAACAGGATGCGGTTAAGGCTACTGAAGGACCACTATTGATTATGGCGGGTGCGGGTTCAGGTAAAACTCGTGTTCTAACTCATCGTGTGGCGTACTTAATTGAAGAAAAAAATGTTATGCCATGGCACGTTTTGGCCATTACTTTTACTAATAAGGCTGCCAAGGAAATGAAAGAAAGAATTGGCAAATTACTGGATGAATCTGCTAGTGATGTGTGGGTTTCAACTTTCCACTCTCTTTGTGTAAGAATTTTAAGAAGAGATATTGATAAGATGGGCAAGCCTAAGACATTCACGATTGCTGATCCGAGTGAACAAAGAACTTTGATGAAACAAATCTTAACTAAGATGAATTTAGATCCTAAGCGTTATGATCCTCGAGCTCTTTTGGGAACGATTAGTAATGCTAAGAATGAATTACAGACCCCAGAGCAATATGCACAAGTAGCTGCTAGTCCTTATGAACAAACAGTAGCTAGTGTTTATGATGCTTACGCTAAGGCTATGGATCGCAATAACTCACTTGATTTTGACGACTTGATCATGACAACTAGTCAATTATTCGATGAGAATCCTGATGTGTTGGAAAAGTATCAAGAAAAATTCCAATATATTCACGTTGATGAATATCAGGATACTAATGAAGCTCAATATAAATTGGTTAAACAATTGGGCGCCAAATATCGTAATGTTTGTGTCGTTGGTGATGCTGATCAGAGTATCTACGGTTGGCGTGGTGCTAATATTCAAAATATTATGAATTTTGAAAAAGATTATCCTGAAGCAACAACAATCAAACTGGAACAAAATTATCGTTCAACAAAGACTATTTTGAAGGCTGCTAATGAGGTTATTAATCATAATTCCAATCGTAACCCTAAAGAATTGTGGACCGATAATAATGACGGTGAGAAGATCAAATTCTACCGTGGTCAAAATGAGTCAGATGAAGCTTTATACGTCGTCGACCAAATCAAGAGTTTATTGTTACAAGGTTTTAATTATGGTGACTTTGCAGTTCTTTATCGTACTAATGCCCAATCACGTACTTTTGAAGAGAAACTTATGCAAGCTAACATGCCTTATAAAATTATTGGTGGTCATAAGTTCTATGATCGTAAGGAAATCAAAGATGTTTTGGCTTACTTACGTCTAATTGCTAATCATGATGATTCAATGAGTTTTCAACGTGTTATCAACAGTCCTAAACGTGGTATTGGCCCTGGTACGATTGAAAAATTACAAAATTACGCTGATGAGCATGGCTGGTCATTACTTGAAGCTGCTGAAAATATTGAACTATCACCATTAGCAGCTAAGCCTAGAAAGACAATCGGCCATTTTGCTAAGGTAATGGATGATTTAACGAAATTGGCTGAAACAGAGTCAATGACTATTCTGATGAATCATTTATTGGAAGATTCAGGTTACGTTGACGACTTGAAGCAGCAAAATAATTTGGAATCACAGGCTCGTGTGGAAAATATTGAGGAACTTTTAACAGTTACAACTCAATTTGATCAAGCTTACGAACCAGACCCTGAAGTTGATGAAAATCGTTTAACAACTTTCTTGACGGAATTATCATTGGTCAGTGATCAAGATGATATTGAGGAAGAACAGACCGAAGTTACATTAATGACTTTGCATGCGGCTAAAGGACTAGAATTTCCAGTTGTCTTCTTAGTTGGTCTAGAAGAAGGTATTTTCCCACTAGGTCGTTCACTTCTTAAAGAAGATGATTTGGAAGAGGAACGTCGTTTGGCATACGTTGGTATCACTCGTGCTGAAAAGAGATTATACTTAACTAATGCTTATAGTCGCACACTTTATGGACGTACACAGAACAATCCAACATCTCGTTTCGTTGAAGAAATCAATGAGGACGCATTGGAACAGGTTAACCCTAATGCAGGTAATCTTGGTGGTAGTAAACCAAACTATCGTCAACGTCGTCATCGTGCCGCTACAGCAGCAACCTTTACTTCACCAACTCTAAAAGCTAAAGGTGCCCAAGGTGCCGAAAAATTGAGTTGGAATGTGGGCGACAAAGTTGAACACAAGAAGTGGGGTCAAGGAACGGTTGTTAAAGTTAACGGTGAAGGTAAGAATGCTGAATTGGATGTGGCCTTTGATAGTCAAGGAATCAAGCGTCTGTTAGCTGAATATGCACCAATTAAAAAAGTAACTGATTAATAAGAGGTGAGAGCATGGCTGAAATAACTAAATCTCAAGCTAGTCAAGAATTAGATGAAATTCGTCCTCAACTGAACAGTTGGCGTGATGCTTATTACACAAAAGATGCTCCTGTAGTTGAAGATAATGTCTATGATAAGCTTTATAATCGTTTGCTAGAATTAGAAAAAATGTATCCTGAATTGGTCACACCTGATTCACCCTCACAGCAAGTTGGGGATCAGACTTTACCAGATTTCAATAAAGTAACGCATGATATTCCCATGCTTTCAATGGGAGATGTTTTTTCCGAGGCCGAACTAGCAGAGTTTAATGATCGAATTGAAAAAAATGTTGGACATGAAGTAGATTATAATGTTGAATTAAAAATTGATGGCTTATCTCTTTCATTAATTTATGAAAATGGTATCTTGGTCCAAGGTTCAACTCGTGGTAATGGAACAATTGGTGAAAATGTAACGGAGAATGTTAAGACAATTAAGGATATTCCTCAAAAGTTAAGTCGTCCGTTGTCATTTGAAGTTCGTGGTGAATGTTTCATGTCGAAAAAAGAATTCTTACGTTTGAATCAGGAGCGTGAAAGTCAGGGTCATCAAGTTTTTGCTAATCCTAGAAATGCTGCTGCTGGAAGTCTTCGTCAGTTGGATCCAAAGATTACGGCTTCTAGAAAATTGGATACATTCATGTATACGATTGTTACGTTTGACGGTCTAGAAGTTACAACGCAACATCAGGCTCTAGAAACATTGAAGGAATTAGGCTTTAATGTTAACCCCACAGCTCAAGTTACTACCGGTTTGAAAGGCGTTAAAGATTTTATTGAACATTATGGTGAAATTAGAGATGATCTTGATTACGGAATTGATGGTGTCGTGTTAAAGGTTAATGATTTAGCTTTGCAACGTGAACTAGGCAATACTGTTAAGGTTCCCCGTTGGGAAATTGCATATAAGTTTCCACCAGAGCAGGCCGAGTCTATTGTTCATGATATTACTTGGACCATTGGTCGGACAGGTGTTTTAACACCAACTGCAGTGATGGATCCGGTAAGTCTTGCAGGGACAACTGTTTCGCGTGCAACATTACACAATGAAGATATGATTCGTCAAAAGGATATTCGTATCGGTGATACTGTTTTACTACATAAAGCCGGTGATATTATCCCTGAAGTTTCACAAGTTGTATTGAGCAAACGACCAAAGGATTCCGTTCCTGCTGAAATTCCTACCCACTGTCCTTATTGTAATTCAGAGTTGATTCATCTAGAAGATGAAGTGGCCTTGCGTTGCATTAATCCCAAGTGTCCAGCTCAGGTTAAGGAACAGTTAACACATTTTGCTTCTAGAAATGCGATGAATATTGACGGTTTAGGACCTAAGATTGTTGAGCAGTTATATACGAAAGAACTAATCAAAGATGTTGCCGATTTATACAAATTGACAGCAGATGATTTAGCCACTTTAGACGGTTTCAAAGAAAAATCAATTAATAATTTATTGACGGCTATTGATAATTCCAAAGCTAATTCGGTTGAAAGGTTACTGTTTGGTTTAGGTATTCGTCATGTTGGTGCTAAGGCAGCAAGAATTTTATCTGAGCATTTTGGTGATTTAGATAGTATAATGAAAGCTTCGTCTGAAGAAATTCTTGAAGTTAATACTATGGGTGAGATAATTGCTAATAGTATTTCAACCTATTTTGAAAATGATGATGTTAAAAAGTTGATAAATGAACTAAAATCAGTAAATGTTAATATGAATTTTATTGGTAGTTCTAATTCTAATGAAACAAATAGTCATTTTACTGATAAAATAATTGTTATAACCGGAACCTTAAAAAATTATAAACGTTCACAATTGTCAGAGCTTTTGGAGAATCTTGGTGCTAATGTTACGAGTTCAGTTACTAAGAAGACTGATATTTTAATTGCAGGTGAAAAAGCCGGCAGTAAATTGACCAAAGCTCAAAAATTGGGAACAGAGATTATTGATGAAACAACATTATCTGATTATTTGGATAATGACAAAGAGTAGGAGAACAGTTTTGAAAAAATTCTTAAAAACTACATCGTTATTGCTGATGTGTGCACTGCTTTTATCTGCCTGTGGTAACTTACAAAATTCGAGTTTGTCATCAGGTGGTGGAGATACAGGTAAGAGTACGGTTCAGACGACATCTTCATCTGACTCAAGTAGTTACGATGTTTTGTTAAGTGGTGGAAAATATAAAACTAGCCCTATTTCAGGACTTACTGCTGCTGATAATTCTAATCAATTTAATAGTAGAAGTTTCGAAAGTGGCTTGATGAGTTTGTCGAAGAAACAGTTTTCAACTAACTCGTATGTTTTCCAAGAAGGTCAAGTATTATCCGCTAGTACAGTAACTAATTGGTTAGCAAGAAAGTCTAAAAAGAATTCATCTGGTTTGAATCCTGCATCAAATGGTTCAACTGATGAAACTAAACGTGCACCAATGTATTTCCAACAAATGTTGGAAGAAGATTACCTCACTAAACAGGATGGCAAATACAAATTGGCCGGGATGTCGATTGGTATTGCAATGAACAAAGTCGACTATTACCAAAAGAAGCAATACGGTGCTACTTACAAGACAACCATTAGTACTGAACAACAAAAGGAACAGGGTCAACGTATTGCTCAAGAAGTCGTTAAACGTCTAAGAGCTAATAAGCAAGTTGGTAATATTCCAATTGTTGTTGGTTTGTATTCTGTTGCTCCAGAGGATACATTAGTAGGTGGAACATATTTCCAATATGCTGTAAGCAAGAGTAGTTCTTTAGGTAATTGGTCTACGTTGGGGTATAAGAATCAAATGTTACCAACTGTTAATGGTGAAAATGCTATTAATAGTAGTGATTCAGATGCCTTTACCAATTTTAAAGACAACATTCAAGATTATTTCCCTAACTTATCAGGTGTAACAGCTCAAGCACATTATGATGGTACTAATTTGAAGTCGATGGATGTAACTATCAATACTCAATTTGATGGTTTAGCTCAAATTACTAGTTTTACACAATTTGTGCAACAAAGTGCTTCGAAGTACTTACCATCTGGAGCTGACTTAGATATTAATATTCAAACAGTTGATGCGCAACAAGCCGTTGTAACTCGTACTAATGGTAAGTTCAATTCACACGTTTATAATGCAGATTAAAAAGGAGAAACTTATGATTTCAAAAGATGAAATTTTGCACGTTGCCGCATTGGCTAACTTGAAATTTGAAGATAGTGAAGTTGATAGTTTTGTTAGTCAGTTGGACAAAATCGTTAACATGGAAAGTAAGCTATCTAGTGTTGATACAACAGGTGTTGAACCAACATATAATATGGGTGACACTAATACTGTCTTCCGTGAAGATAAGGGTATTCGTACTCAAACTAGAGAACAAATGCTTGAAAATGTTCCGGAAACTGATAACAACCTTATCAAGGTTCCAACAATTGTTGACAAGGAGGACGATGAATAGTGGACATCAAAAAAGAAACAATTGCTTCTTTACATGACAAGTTGGTCAATAAGGATGTAACTGCTGAAGAATTAGCTAATGATGCAATCAACAAGATCAATGCTAATGAAAAGAAACTTAATACATTTATTACGGTAAATGATAAGGCTCCCGAAGCTGCTAAAAAAATTGACGAAGATGGTATTAAAGGACCTTTGTCAGGTATTCCGATTGCATTTAAGGATAATATTGTAACTAACGGCATTAAGACTACTGCTGCAAGTAAGATCTTATATAACTTCATGCCTGTTTATAGTGCTACAGTCCTAGAAAAACTAGAAGCTGCTGGTGCAGTTGATATTGGTAAGACTAACCTTGATGAGTTTGCCATGGGTTCATCTACTGAAACATCATATTTTGATACTACAGTTAACCCTTGGGATCTAAGTCGTGTTCCTGGTGGTTCTTCAGGTGGTTCTGCTGCCGCTGTTGCTGCTGGTGAAGTTGTGGCTGCTTTAGGTACAGATACTGGTGGTTCAATCAGACAACCTGCTGCCTTTAATGGTATTTTTGGTATCAAACCAACTTATGGTCGTGTTTCACGTTGGGGTGTTATCGCCTTTGCTTCAAGTTTGGATCAAGTCGGTGTACTTTCAAAACGCGTTGAAGACTCAGCAACTGTTCTTTCAGCAATGGCTGGTCATGATGATCATGATTCAACAAGTTCTGAAAAACCAGTTCCCGATTATCGTGCAGACTTGAGTAAAGATATGAGCGGCGTTAAAATTGCTGTTCCTAAGGAATTCTGGCATGAAGGTACTCATCCAGAAGTTCTAGAAAATGTTAATAAAGCATTAGATGCATATAAGAAGATGGGTGCTACTGTGGACGAAGTTAGTCTTCCTTCATTGAAGCATGCCGTTGAAGTTTACTATGTTCTAGCTTCTAGTGAAGCCTCATCTAATCTTCAAAGATATGATGGTGTTAGATATGGTTTCCGTGCTAAAGATGTTAAGAACATCAAAGATTTATTTGTTAAATCAAGATCAGAAGGTTTTGGTGATGAAGTAAAACGTCGTATCATGCTTGGTACTTTCGCTCTATCAGCTGGTGCTTATGATGCTTACTTTAAGAAAGCTGCTGAAGTTAGAACACTCTTCATTAATGAAATGAACGATGTTCTCAAAGACTATGACTTGATCATGGGACCTTCAACAACAACACCTGCATTCAAGATTGGTGAAAAAGTTGACGATCCATTGGCAATGTATATGAACGATATTTTGACAATTCCTGCTAACTTGGCTGGCCTTCCAGCTGCTTCTGTTCCTGCAGGGCTTGCTGACGGACTACCTGTTGGTCTACAAATTATCGGTCGTCCATTTGATGAACAATCTGTCTTCAATGCTGCTTATGCATTGCAAGAAGAAAATAAATTCTATGAAAAAATACCAACTGCACTCAAGGGGGAAGACTAATGAATTTTGAAACAACTATCGGACTAGAAGTCCACGTTGAGTTAAAGACAAAGTCCAAGATGTACAGTCCTTCACCAGTTGCTTATGGTGCTGAATCTAATATCAATACCAACGTTATTGACTTTGGTTTTCCAGGAACATTACCAACTGTAAATAAAAATGGCTATCGTTTAGGTGTCATGGTAGCTTTAGCTTTAAATGCTGAAATTGAACATCATACTCATTTTGATCGTAAGAACTATTTCTATCCAGATAATCCCAAGGCTTACCAAATTACACAACAAGATAAACCATTAGGTCATGATGGTTACATCGAGATTGAAATTGATGGTAAAAAGAAGAAAATCGGTGTTGAAGAACTTCACGTCGAAGAAGATGCTGGTAAGAATACTCACGGTAATAATGGTTATTCTTATGTTGATTTGAACCGTCAGGGTACACCTTTGATTGAAATTGTTTCAAAACCTGATATGCATTCACCAGAAGAAGCTTATCAATATCTTGAAAATCTACGTAAGATTGTTCAATTTACTGGTGCTTCTGATGTTAAGATGGAAGAAGGTTCAATGCGTGTTGATACCAATATTTCTATCCGTCCTGTAGGATCAAAAGACTATGGTACTAAGGTTGAGTTGAAAAACTTGAACTCATTTAACCATGTTAAGTTAGGTCTTGCCTATGAAGAACAACGTCAAGCTGCTATTTTGAAGCAAGGTGGACACATTGGTCAAGAAACAAGACGTTTTGATGAAAAGACTGGCGAAACATTCTTAATGCGTGTTAAGTCTGGTGCGGATGATTATCGTTACTTCCCAGAACCAGATCTACCAGATTTTGAAATTTCACCAGAATGGGTTTCAGAAATCAAGGCTAACTTGCCTGAAACAGCTACTAAGAGACGTGAACGTTATATTAACGAATTAGGTATTCCTGAATATGATGCTGGCGTTCTTACAGATACTAAGGAAATGTCAGATTTCTTTGACGAAGCCGTTTCATATAAAGCTAATCCAAAACTAGTTTCTAACTGGTTAATGGGTGAAGTTAATGGATACTTGAATGATAAGAGAATCGGTTTGCTTGATACTAAGTTGACACCGGAACACTTGGCTAAGATGATTAATTTGATTTCAAATGGTACAATTTCTTCTAAGATTGCCAAAAAGGTATTCCAAGAAACAATTAGTAATGGTACTGAACCTGAGGAATGGGTTAAGTCTAAGGGACTTGTCCAGGAATCTGATCCAGCCGTATTGAAGCCAATGATTTTGGAAATTCTTGATAACAATCAACAATCAATTGATGACTTCAAGAATGGTAAAGATCGTGCCGTTGGTTTCTTGATTGGACAAATCATGAAACAAACACATGGACAAGCTAATCCAAAGGTTGCTAATAAGCTATTGATGGAAGAGTTAAAGAGTCGTTAGTGAGGGAAAGATATGCGTCGTGCTAGACTTATTTATAATCCAACTTCAGGTCACGAGACCATGAACAGTAATGTTGGAGACATTTTGAATATTATTGAAAAAGCTGGTTATGAGGCTAGTGCTTACCGAACTACACCAAAAAAGAACTCAGCCAAAAATGAGGCCAGAAGAGTAGCAAAGGAAGGTTTCGATTTAGTCGTTGCTGCTGGTGGTGATGGAACTATTAACGAAGTTGTTAATGGTATTGCTGATTTGGAACAACGTCCAGAATTGGCTATTATTCCTGCCGGAACAACTAATGACTATGCTCGTGCCTTAAAGATTCCACGAGATGATGTTGTCGAAGCTGCCAAGGTTATTTTAAAAGGTCAAAAATTACCAGTTGATATTGGTCAAGCGGGTAAGAAGTACTTTATTAATATTGCCGGTGGTGGCTCAATGACTGAGTTAACCTATGAAGTACCATCAGCCTATAAATCTATTTTGGGTTACTTGGCTTACTTGGTTAAAGGTGCAGAAATGTTACCTCGAGTTAGTCCAGTTGACATGCACATTGAATATGACGATGGTGTTTTTGATGGCAAAGCCACAATGTTTCTAATTGGTTTAACTAATTCAATTGGTGGTATGGAACAAATTGCCCCTAATTCAGTTATTGGTGATGGAACTTTCTCTTTGATTATTGTTAAGGAAACTAATTTAAGAGATTTAGTTCATTTAATTGCTTTAGTTCTAAACGGTGGTCGTCACGTTTACAATCCTAAGGTTATTTATACTAAAACTAAGCGAATTTCTGTTCATGCGAATGATGAAAGTCGTTTGATGGTTAACCTTGATGGTGAGTACGGTGGGGATGCACCAATGGAATTTATCAACTTGCATAATCATTTGAATATTTATGCTAACGTTGATTCAATTCCGCTTAAAGCACGTGATACTCCAACGCTTAGTGAAAAAGATGCTGGCGAGAAGATTATCGAAGAAGAACGAAATCTTGACAATAAGAATAAAAATAAGAAATAAAAAAGAAATTGGGAGTGTATCAGTTTTGAACACTTCTTTTTTCTATGTATAGGTGAAAAATGGAAAAACCAAACTTAAAAAAGAATCAAAAATTAGATTTAGATATTCAAGACTTATCGTATGAAGGTAAGGGTGTTGCTAAGGTTGACGACTTTACACTCTTTGTTGATAATGCCTTGCCAGGTGAAACAGTTAATGCTGTGATAACTAGAATCAATAAGAATTTCGGCTTTGCGAGAACTTTGAGTGTCTTGAAAGAGTCTCCTGACCGTGTTCACGATATTGATGCTGTTTATGCACAAACAGGGATTGCCCCATTAAGCCATTTGAAGTACGATAAGCAACTTGAATTCAAACGTAATCAGGTTGTAACTGATTTCAGCAAAATGGGCTTAAAAGACATTACAGTTAATCCAACTTTAGGTATGGAATCACCATTCAATTATCGTAATAAAGCTCAAGTGCCTGTTCGCCAAGTTAATGGTAAATTGACTACCGGTTTCTATCGTCGTCGTTCACATGACCTAGTGCCAATGGAAAACTTCTTGATTCAAGATACTAAGATTGACGAAGAAATTATTAAAGTACGTGACATTCTTCGTAAATACAAGGTTCGTGGTTATGATGAACAAAACCAAAAAGGCCAAATTAGAACAATCATGGTTCGCCGTGCTTACTTTACTAATGAAATGATGGTAGTTCTAGTTTCAAGAACTCGTGATATTTCACATTACAAAGATATTGCTAAAGAAATCATGGATAATCCAGAAGTTAAGTCATTGTACTTGAATGTTAATTCAAAGAATACCAATGTTATCTTCGGTCAAGAAATGACTTTATTAGCTGGTAAGAAGTATATTGATGATAAGATTTTAGGACACAAGTATCGCATTTCCCCAAGATCTTTCTACCAAGTAAATCCAGTTCAAACACAAAATCTTTACCAATTAGCCATTGATAAAGCTGAATTGACCGGCAAAGAAGAAGTAGTCGATGCCTATTCAGGTATTGGTACAATCGGACTTTCGTTAGCTAACAAAGCTAAACATGTTACTGGTATCGAAGTAATTGAAGATGCCGTTAAAGATGCTGATCAAAATGCTAAATTAAATGGTATTGAAAATGCTGACTTTGTTGTTGGTAAGACAGAAGATGTTTTGGATGAGTGGGCTAAAAACAAGATGTCAGTTGATGTCTTGATGGTTGATCCTCCACGTAAAGGTTTGGCAAATTCATTGATGGACTCATTGAAGAATATCAAACCAAAGAAGATCGTTTATATTAGCTGTAATCCAGCAACTCTAGCACGTGATCTTTCATTGTTAAGTGATACATATAATATTGGTGATGTAACACCAGTTGATATGTTCCCAATGACAAATCATATTGAAAGTGTTGTTGCTTTAACAAAGAAATAGAGTGTGAAAGTGTTTAAACTTCCAATTCTTACTCCAGACTAAATACCAACTAATATAGTTGAAATATGCCGTCGTCCGTAAAAAATTTGTGGGCCGCTGGAACGTGGGGACTTTTTACTACCGACTGGTTCGTTGGTTCTAATACTATCTGGTGTTTTAGTATATTTATGAATATAGGAATTTTAAATCAAAAGAACGACTTTTATTAAGTATTCAAGATATCCTTTACTTGAATCTCTTAATAGAAGCCGTTTTTGTCTTACTAGACTAAAGCGTTTTGCAAAATTACGTATTAAACATACTTTAACCAAATTTGAATAGGAATTGTTTAAACGAGTTAATATAAACACTTTTTTTTATTTGTTTCAAAATTGAGAAGAAGAAATAGGGAATAGAACAGTTCACTAGTCCGGAACAACAAGACCAATCGAACTTGTTGTGGAGGACGGCATATTTCCTCAGCAAATTTATTCATAAAAGGGTAAAAATCGTGTAGTATTTGATTGAGGAAATTCTTGAATTAGGGATGATAAGATGAATTATATAATTGGCATCGGTGCCATAGCTTTAGGTATTTGGCAGTTGATAGTTTCTAAGCAATATTTCGATAATATGAAAAAACAATCAGCACCAATGATATTTTCATTGATTGCGGTAATTTTTAGTATGCTTTTTGGAGCTTTTGCCATTGTTTTTGGTATTCTTCGACTCTTTCATTAACGTTAATCGGTAGAATTGCTACGTTCATAAGTATTTTATGTTTCACTTATTATTTCTGAAATATAATGTTTTCATGATCAAGAATCGAGGGAACATTATGAAAGAATTTATATTGGATCGTAATAAGATTTTTTTAGGTGATAATTTAAGAGAATGTCGTAAGCAACGTAATTTATCAGAACGTGAAGTATCAAAAATGTTGCATGTAGATATTACGACCATATCTAAATATGAACATAATACTAGAACTCCCGATATCTATATGATGATGCGGTTTGCCGATGTTTATGGAGTTAGTTTAGATACTTTGGTTGGTAGATAACATTACTTCAAAAATTAAAATAGTAATTAAATAAGCCTCTCATTTAGAGTTTGTAAATACTCTGAATGGGAGGCTTTAATCATTTTTAGACATTAATTTGATTAGTTCTTTATTTTTTCTGAATGAAACTTCACAGGTTGAGCCGTCAATAAAAGATAATATTCTGGTCTTACTATCATAATTGATGGCGTTGTCGACATTAACTAAGAACCCTCGATTGCAACGAAAGAGATTAGGATAATCCTTTTCGAAAGTATTTAATGAACCATTGAACTCAGCTAGTTGATATTTAGTAACAATGAAAATTCTTCCGGGTACATCCTTATTGGTGTAAAGCATAATGACGTCGTCCATTAAGATGGAGAAATAACGGCTGCCAATTTTATAATCTAGTACATTCTTCGATAAATGATTATATTCTCGCAATTCTTGTTGAGTTTTTTCAATATCGTCAGTGATACTCTGTTTGATATTTTCCAAACCGTTATCTTTTAAAATGTAATCCATTGGAGCAATTTTTCGTTCCAGCGTTGTTAAGGATAATTCGTCATGAGTTGTTATGAAAACTATTTGAGAAAGTGGAGAATTCTGTCGAACTTTTTCGGCTATCTTTAAACCGGCAATTTTATCGTCCAGTATTTCCATATCTAAGAAGTAAAGTGCCTGTTTTTTGGAATCATATTGCTTGAAAAAATCATCAACGGTTCCAGCAACTACTTCTAAAGTCATATTAGCGTCGTTAATTAAAATACCATTATGAATGAATTCGGCATATTTATTTCGTTGTAGTTTGTTGTCTTCTAGTAAGTAAATGGGATACATTCAATCACCCCCCAACAATGATTAGTGTCATCATGAAATGACTATGAACTATTTTTGTTTCTAGGTAAAGATTTTCGGATTCATTGATCAATTTTCTGACATTGGCTAAACCGAAACCTGAGTGATTTCTTTTAGTAGAATAGCCACTTTGAAAAATATCTTTCAGACTGATATTTTCATTCAAGGGATTATCAATTGTAATCTCAGTAGTGTTTTCAGTTTGAGTGATAGCGCAAGTAACTTCTTTATCAGCAAGTTCCTCAGCATACTCAAATGCATTATCAATCAGAATACCCAGAATACGGACAATGATTAAAACTTCACTTTCAAATTGGTAATGCTTTTGACTCAATTCTAGATGAAAATCGATTTGGCGACTTTTGGCAATAAAGAATTTCTGAATAATAAGACCACGAATTAGATCGTTATCGATAGCTTGGGCTTGAGAAATATTCCCTCGACTGACCAATGACATTTCGTTTTTTTCTTTGGTGATGTCACGATAATAATCCTTTAGTTCTTGAGAATCACTTTGATCAACGATTGGTTTAATAGCCAACATGATATTTTGAAAGTCATGTTTAAACTTTCGAAGTTCAGTGTATTGTTGTTGCACACTGGTTAGATATTCATTCAATTGCTTATTGTAGGTTAACTTTTCCTGAGCCTCATTCTGAATCGCAATTGCATGAACAAAGACAGTCAATTGATAATAGGCGAAAATCAAGAGGATTGAGAAAATTATAATTAAGCTAGCTTGAATAGTAGCTGTCACGGATTGGAGATCACTAATGATCATAATAACCATGAATGAAATAAAGATTCCCAATGATAAAACTAAAACACGTTTTCCCAAATGATATTTTTCAATCTGAAGCCATAATTTGATGGTTTGATAACGAAAACGTTCAAAAACTAAGACGATAATAAGTAAATAGAGCAAATTGATGACTAGAGAAATTGGAATAAAGTATTCTTGGTATGTTTCCAAAAGTGTTAGACGCCACTGGTTATAAGCAATGAAGAAGAGAATCCTAGCTGAGTAAGTTCCCAAACTAAATAGAACCAATTCAATATTGGCTGCCATGATCAGAGCAATTGAATTTTGTATATTGGCTCGATATTTTTTGACACACCAATTAAAGATCAGAATAGCGCCAATAAAAAAGAGCACAAAAAGTTCATCAAAAAATAAACCGATATAACCAAAGATTAAAGCTAAGGCTATATCGGCAAGAAAAAATTTGAAAGAAAATTTTCTAATAAAATAATGTTTTAATTGTAAAATTGCGAACAGCATGAAAAAGTTTGCAATCCATTCGAGTTGCCAGTCTATATATACCATAGACTCATTGTATTTAAAAAAACGGACTAGCACAAGGTTTATTGCGAGGCGATGGCACTTTGTTTACTGTCAGGTGAATTAGGGTTGTTGACACCATTACCAATTATATATTGATGGAAGATGGTGATAAATTGGTTGCTGGCAATCATATCAGAGTGTTGAGCTTTGTTACCAGTTAAAGTAATTAACGTGTAATGTTTTGCCTGACCCTCATAAATATATTTACCAGCATCAACACTGCCTAGTGGAACGATTCCATCATCAGAATAGAGTTGAGTTCCAGCAATTGAGTAATAAGTCATATTGTGAGGAATATTATCACGCTTTTTGATTAAATCATTAAGCATTTGAGTGTGGTTAGAAGTGTTCTTTTCTTCAAAATTATAAGGTGTTCCGACCGTTAGTAATTGATTGATACTTAAATTAGAGTCGTTGAAATCATTTTCTAGAAACATTGTCCAAATCAAACCACCATTAGAATGGCCTAAGGCATTAAAACTGTTGAAACGGTAACGCTTTTTAATCGCATTAAATGCGATATTGAACCAGCGAGCTTGTTTTTTAATATTGGAATAACCATCTTCGTTATTTTGGAAACCGACAACGAAAAAAGGTTGTGTGTCATTGGCTCGAATTTTACCGCTATATGTAATTGAATCATCGGTGTGAACGGTCAGTTTTAAAAGACTGTGGTGTTCGCCGTATTTATTATTGACGGTTTTAACTAAATCATCGAAACGGTTGGCAGAGGCACTACTACCAGGAATCATGATGATAGGAGTCATTGGTGAATTGTAGCGACCAGCTAAAGTTGTAACATTCTTTCGAGTCCAAATGTAAGATGGGATTCCTAAAATAATAAAGAATAGCAACATAGCAATTAAATATTTAAAATTTTTGTTCTTTCTTAAAGTACGTGTGCGCATCAGTTAGCACCTTCTTCAAGACTTAGATTATCAAGGTCCTTAACTTTAATGGCCATTTTAACAAAGGGAATATAAATATAGACGGAAATTATGATAGCTAAAATAGAGAATATTAGAGCCTGCCAGCTACCATTTGTCCCAATGAAGGCAATTAGTGGACCTGGGGTTCCAATTGGCACAGGATAGACACTAGGGGGCATTAAATGCAATTGAATAGCTAAGGCGGCCATGGTCATATTAGCAATAGGTGCCAATATAAAAGGAATTAGAAAGATAATGTTGAAAAGAATTGGTATACCGGTCATGAGACCGCTACTAATATTGAAAAGACTAGGAATAATAGCCCAGCGAGCTACTGTTTGAAAATCTTCATCCTTAGCGACTATTAGAATAGCAATAATTAAACCTAAAACAGCACCAGTTCCACCAAAAGTAGCAAAAGCATGGTAGAGAGCTGAACTGGTAAATGGATTAGGGGCGTTCCAAGCAGTGTGTTTATTTAGAGCGTAATTTAAATTAACAGTTGAAAGAGTGTCCATTTTTTCAGTACCTGCAGATGAATAAGTACCGGACCAGCCGAAGAATGACATGATTAAAGTATAAATAGAAAAAATAAAGGTTTTAAGTAACTGGCCTAGAGGACTCTTTGAGGTATATTCCGAAGCTAGGGTATTAATGTAATTACCAGGAGCTTCAGCATAGTAGGTGACGTTGATCAAGGTACTGAATAGCATTGCAATTAGAAGTGAAACGATAATTGGTTTGGCAGAAATAAAGGAGCGTTCAATAACACTTGGTGCGCCGCCCAGTTTTACATAATCAGGTACGGGACGACTGGTTTTCTTAAAAATCCAACCAATGGATATTCCCAATATAATGGCTAAAAGTAGGCCACGCATCCCTAGTATTTGAGGATGAAAGGAGAAAGTTTGAACTTTGGAATAAGTATAATCAATGATCAATAGGGCACTTACGACTGTGATACCGGCCAATTGGTCATCACGATTGAAGTGTTTAGCGGTATATTTAGCGGCTCCGAAAATGGCAATTACTGAGATCCAGCCTAAGGACAAGTTGTATAAACCGGTGGCAATATTATCAATTTGTCGATAAATAAAGTCGTTACTCAAGTCAGGGAAAACATCGGTTAAAAAGCCTTCCTTACCAATAACGACGGTTTGAATTATTTTGACAAAACTTCCAAATAGAGCAAAGGGAAAAATCAAAAGTAATGTACGTTGGATTACACGATAGATAAAAAATTTTTGAAGTTTAAGAGTTCCTAAAATTAATTGTTTTTCAAGTTTATTGTTGAATTGAATTTTCATAAAGAACACCTGCATTGACTCGTTATATATATCAGGAAAAGTATAACGCAAATAAAAAAAGCCGCCATCATAGCGACCTCTTTTTATTGAAATAATGAATATAGTAAACTGGTAAACCTAATAAGGCAATTCCAATTCCCATTGCAGCTAATCCTGGTTGACGGAACAAAGTGGAGATAATGATATAAGCACCACCAGCTAAGGAAATGATTGGTGGAATTGGATAAAAGTTAATTTTGTAAGGACGTGTTAGTTCAGGTTCTTTCTTTCTTAAAATAAAGACACCAATGAACATCATTACTGAAAAAATCCACATAACGAAAACTAACATATCGGTTAAGTAATCGAAGCTACCCATAAAAATCATGGCAATAGCGATAACTGTTTGTACTAAGCCAGCATTAGCTGGAACACGTGTATTCTTAGTTAATTTACCAAAGAATTTTGAAAAAACAATTTCATCATCAGTTCCCAGAACATAAGGGACACGGGCACCAGTCATGGTATAGCCATTAACTGATCCGAAAACGGAAATAAGGATACCAATGGTAACAATTTTTCCACCAATTTCACCGAAGATACGAACGGCAGATTCAGAAGCAGCATTTTGATTACCTGGAATTAAATGGAATGGTAATTCCTTGATAAATACAAAACTGATTAGAACGTAAATCAATGTAATAGCGAATAATCCTACGATAATTGATTTAGCTAAATCTTTTTCAGGACGTTTCATTTCACCAGCTAAACTACCAACATTCATCCAGCCGTCAAAGGCAAACATGGTCGCTAACAGCCCGCCACCCAGCGAGGACCAGAAGTTAGCATGACTACCAGAAGTAATTGGAAATAGTGTGATCGGATTACTTGAAGGTGTAAAAATACCTACAATAATGATTAAAGCGATGGGAATCAATTTAGCAATTAAAGAGATTGTTTGAATCGTACCACCGACTTTAGCCCCTAGTAGATTAACAAGATAAAGAAAGACGGCCAATGAAATAGCAATCGGTATTTGCCAAACAGATGAAATATTGCATAGATTCATAACTTGTGTGGCAAAGATGATTGATAGAGCAGAGATTCCTGCTGGGTAATAGATAACTGACTGTGCCCAAGCAAGTAGAAAGGCTGGAACTTTTCCATAAATATATTCGATGTATTTATAAATACCACCAGCAACCGGAATAGCTGAGGCTAATTCAGCGATAGTTAAACCGGCATTGATCGTGATAAAACCGGCAAGTAACCAAACAAAAATGGTTAAACTAGCACTCCCGGTGGCTGCAGTAACACTAGAAATTTTGAAAAAAACTCCACCACCGATAACGAGCCCCATTACCGTTGATAGTGCTGAAAAGAAACCAAGATCCCTTTTCAGACTGAATTTATTTGTTTCCTCGTTCATAAAGCAAAACTACCCCCTCAAATGGCTTAAATTGCAATTATATACCATATTGATAGAATTCAGGTACTTTTTTAGTAGTAATTGCGCTTACATATAAGTAAAATTAAGGCGAGGTGATTTTATGATAAATTTAGGAATAATAGGAACAAATTGGATCACAGAACAATTCGTTAATGCGACAGATGAGACGAAAGCTTTTTCGTTAACACATGTCTATTCCAGAACTGAAATTAAAGCAAATAAGTTTATTGAGGATCTTCAAAAGAAGAATATTGCTATTAGCACCGATTTGGAAAAGTTCTTTAGTAGCGATGACTTTGAAACAGTTTATATTGCTTCTCCCAATGGACTACACTTCCAACAAGCCAAGTTAGCCTTGGAACACGGGAAGAATGTTATTGTAGAAAAGCCTAGTACTTCAACTGTTAGAGAATTTACAATATTAGATGATCTGGCACATGAAAAGGGACTCTTTTTATTCGAAGCTGCTCGTCATATTCATGAACCAATCTTCAAAAAAATTCAGAATTATGTTGAAGATAATCGTGATGAATTGAGTGGAGCCACATTTTCCTATATGAAATACTCAAGCCGTTACGACGATTTCAAGGCTGGAAACTTGCCTAACATCTTCAATCCTAAATTTTCAGGTGGGGCCTTATATGATTTAGGTGTTTACACAGTTTATGACGCCGTTGTATTGTTTGGACAACCTGATTCTGTAAAATATGTCGCCGAAATACTTTCATCTGGCATCGACGGAAGCGGAAGTTTGACTCTGAAGTATCCTGAATTTGATGTTAATATTTTGATCGGTAAAACTAAAAATTCATACACTGATTCAGAAATTTATTTTGATAAAAAAACTTTGTTGATGGACAGTGGTGGTGACATTACTCATGTTCAATTAGCTGATGATAATAAGAATATAACAACGATTCCAACTGTTAAGAGTGAGAACCCAATGGACTCCGAAGCAAAAGAATTTGCACGAATTATGAATGAAAATGATCAAGAAACTTATGAAAATCTCTTGAAGTACGCTAGAATTGTAAATAGAATTCTAGAACAAGCCCGAACAAGTGCAGGACTTGTTTTTGGAGCAGATGAGGATAAGTAAAGTGGAAATACCAAAATTATATCAAGATTATTTTAAACAAAATCAATTTAGTGCGTTAACTAAGATTCAAGAGGCAGTCTATTTACCTTTTAAAGAAGGTAAAGACTTTGTTGCTATGGCACCAACTGGTTCCGGCAAAACTCTGGGTTTTGTAATGCCAATGCTGGAAACATTAGTACCAAAAGATGGTTTGCAAGTGCTGATCTTAGAACCTTCCCAAGAATTAGCAATGCAAGTTAGGGACGTTATTCAACCTCTAGCTAAATTAGTAGACTGTAAAGTACAAGCAATTACTGGTGGAGCTAATCCCCAACGTCAATTGAAAAAATTGAAAGAAAAGCCAGAAATCATTGTTGCTACCTTGGGACGATTGAATGAATTAACACAAGCCCGTAAGGTGAAATTAGGTAAGTTGAACACTGTTATTGTGGACGAAGCCGATGAAATGTTGAACGAATCAAAATTGGAAACGGTTCGTCAGACAATTGCTCAAATGCCAGCTGATGTCCAAATGACTTTCTTCTCAGCTACTGGTAATGAAATCTTTAAAGACATGCATAAATGGTTTGGACAGGATTTCGACGTTATTGATCAACGTAATGATACTAGCTATACGGCAGGTATTAAGCATTACTTTATTGATGCTAACAGTGAATTTATCAAAAATGCACTAGTTCGTGAGTTAGCTCATAACAAGAAATTCTTGGGAATTGTCTTTTTCAATAACTCCCGTTCACTGCATAAGGCTATCAGTGATTTGAATCATAATAAGACTAATTTCGTTTCTTTGGATAGTAAAATGTCATCGCAACAACGTAAGTCGGCTATTAAACTCTTTTCCACTAAGAAAGTTAATTTGTTGTTAACAACAGATGTAGCTGCCCGTGGAATGGATATTGATAACATTACAACGATTGTTAATTACATGGTTCCTAGGGATGAGAATGAATATATTCATCGTTCTGGTAGAACCGGTAGAATGGGTAAGAGCGGTGTTGTTCTTACTTTTGGTAATAGTCATGATTTGAAGAACATGCGTGAATTTACTAATGTTGAAATAAATAAAGCTTATCTTAAGAGTGACGGAACACTATCTAATAAGCCTGTTGCTCGTAAAAAGGCTGTGGTCAGTCATAAGGATAAACCTAAGGCTAAGAAGCGTTTACGTGATCAAAAGAATAAGGGTAAACGTCATAATAATAAATAAGCTTTTTTGCAAGTTTGATTAAATAAGAACAGTCTCTATTAAGAAATTCAAGTACATGGTATATGTCTTGAGTACTTAATAGGGACTATTTTTTTTGAATGGGTAAATGGTTCTATTATCATTTTCCAGTATTGAATAATTATGTATGTGAGATATAATTTTCTTATAGCCGTTTTTGCTGGTTAATTAGATCTTGGTCCCTTGGCCCAGTTGGATAGAGCAACTGCCTCCTAAGCAGTAGGTCCCCGGTTCGATCCCGGGAGGGATCATTGTTTTAAGTGTATGAAAAATATTGGAGATGAATTTAATATCGAAAAGTTAACGGATTTGCCCAATATTGGTAAGGTTTTGAATGAACAACTTTCTAAAATTAATGTAACTGATGTGGTTACTTTGAAAAAGTTAGGTAGTCAAAAAGTTTATTTAAAATTAAAGTCTTTGAAGGCTCCAGATAGATTTTATTGTATCCAAATGTTGTACTCTCTGGAAGGTGCCATTCAAGGGGTTCCTTATACAAAACTATCTTCTGAAAAGAAAACGGAGCTTTTGAATTTCTTTAGAACAAATAAATGAATTACTCATGTCTAGTGAATTAGATATGAGTTTTTTATTATTATAACGAGGTTAAATTATGAGAGAGATTAAATGTAGTGATACTTTATCTATTAGCAATCATCGTGTGTTTTCACCTGATTTAAATGAACATGGGACTGTGTTTGGTGGTAAAACTTTAATGACCATTGATGATAATTCTTCGATTTCAGCTTCACGAATAGCTCGAATTGAAACGGTTACAGCATCGATTGATCAAGTTAATTTTATTTTGCCATTTAAGTTACAGGATTCAATGTGTACGGAATCTTATGTTTCCGGAGTAGGTAGAAGTTCAATTGAAGTGTTTACAAAGATTATTGGTGAACATTTGAAAACGGGGAGACGCTTCTTGGGATTGACTTGTTTTTCTACTTTTGTCGTAACGGATGAAGATATCTTTTTGCCAAGGATTGCTCCTGATAATGCAGAGGCTGAATATGTTTGTAGCGGTTACCATGAACGTCAAGGTGAACGTTTTAAGAAGTTGTTGGCACAAGAAGGATTTAATAAAAATATTAGTTTGCAATTTCCATGGCAATCCAAAAAAGACGCAGAATAATAATCTGCGTCTTTTCTTATGCTTGGGAAATGATTTGATTTAATTTTAAATTAATCAATAGGGCACCTAAAGCAAAAATGGCACCACCAAATCCAACTTGATAGAGTCCAAAATTACCAACAATTAAAGAGCCAACAGCTGATCCTAATGAGATTCCTAGATTAGAAGCAATAGGGTTTAATGAGGATGCCAAAGCAACTGCTTGAGGATAGGACTCTTCAGCAATATTTAGAAAATGAATTTGAATTGGGGCATTGATCAAGTACATGACGACACCGATGATAAGTAAATTAACTAAGCCAGAATATTTATTGTGAATCAGAAAAGGAACAGCTAGGAGAATGAAAAATTCAACTGTATAGACTTTGGGCATAAATTTGAGGCCACCGTGTTCAGCAATTCGACCGGATAATTGATTACTTACTAAAGAAGCAAGTCCGAAGACAGCTAGGAAAATACTTAAACTGGTTTTTGAGAAGCCGAGTGTACCGTAAAGTTATAGATAACGTAGATAGCTGCAATGGCAAAGAATGGTAAGAAAAATCCAACGTAAATGCGGGGATCTTTAATCAACTTAAATTGACTTTTCAAAGGACTATTGATTTGTTCAAATTCTCTAGGTAAAGAGATCATCAATAAAATAAGCGTTATAACGCTGACTAGTGAAATAATAAAAAAGGTCATACGCCAATCAAAGACAGTACTAATGGCGGTACTGAAGGGAACTCCGAAGACTGAGGCAATACTGAATCCAGAAAAAATCCATGATACAACGGTCCCTTGTTTAGAACGTGGAGCAATAACATTTGAGAAAGTCATTGATAGAGAAATAATTGCTCCAGCGACGGAAGCAGCAATAACACGAGAAATGATTAAAACAGTATAACTGTTAGCAAATCCGCTCAGAGTATTACCTAGAATAAAGATTACTGTCAGACCGATCAAAGTATAATAACGATTAAAATTTCCTAACAATGAAGTAATGATTGGAGTGCTGATAGCATAAATTAATCCGTAGGCGGTAATCAGCAAGCCAACGTTAGCAATCGATACATGGTAGGTTTTAGAAATATTAGAAAGAACTCCCATGACTAAGAATTCGTTATTGCCAAGAACGAATGATAATAGTACTAGAATTGTAGTTTGAAATTTGTAATTATGCATGATTTCCCCTTTTTGGACAAAGAAAAAAGAACCACGAGGATTCTTTAATTAGTTTCTGTAGTTAAAATTTCCTCTCGCAAAGACTGAAAATCTTGACTTGAGAAGGATTTATTCAGTGAGTTATTGACCACCTCAGAAGCTTCTTTAAAATGTTCAATACCAGATTTAGTGATCTTTAGGCAAACTTCTTTTTGATTGTCATCACTATGATAACGAATAATTGGTTTGCAATCTTTATTTTCTAAACGTACAGCCATTCGTGAGACAGCAGCTGCACTTAATTTGAGAGAATCTTTAATTTCCAGCAAGCTAGCCTTGGAATCATATTGGTCGTAGAGATAGTGTAGGAAGCTGAATTCAACGGGTGATAAATCATATTTAGCTAAGACTTTTTCCAATTCCATCTGAACATCATTTTCGAAATGTTTCATGTTTAACCAAGTACATAGATTTGAAGTATGATTCATATTTGTCACCCCTAACATTAGATATTAACTTTTATGTATTATGGAACAAATCTATTGCTTGCGCAAGAAAATAATTTTTATTAATGAATTGTTTGATAAATCTATGACGACAACTTTTTGCTATACTAATCGTAAATAAAAAAATAGTTGAGGGGATATAAATGAGTTTTTATTCATATCAATATTTGGTGAAACATAATAATGAACCGAATTTCTTATTCATTATAGGGATTCTAGTACTGGCAGCAGCTATTTTTGTAACTAGTTACTTGTATTTTAAGAATCGATCTGACAATAAATATCGTGATTTGTTGATTATCTTTGGATTGGGAATCTTTTTATTTATTGGTATTAATTACAATAATTATGAACAACAGTTGGATATCAATAATAAAACTAATCAGACTTTGAGCTTAATGCAATCGGTTGCTAAGGATAAAAAAGTTTCGAAGAATAAGCTATATTCCAACAGCTCCAGTTTGACAGAAGGAATGTTGATCAAGGCGGGTAAGGATATTTATCGTGTCAGTTTTGATAATAATTTGAGCAGTTATACACTTTCAAAGGCCAATATAATTAGCTCTCAAAAAATACAATTGATTAAGAAATAGGTGACATAATGGTATTACAATACGGCGATTTAACTCTAAAATTTATTATAGGATTCTTATTCATGGTCTTACAGATCAATCTGTTTGGACGTGGAAATATTGCTCCAACAAGTGCAATTGATCAACTTCAAAACTATGTCCTTGGTGGAATTGTTGGTGGTATGATTTACAATTCTAGTATTACAATTTTGCAATTTACCTTAGTTTTGTTGATCTGGACATTGGTAGTCTTTATTGCTAAATTTTTGACTAATCACAATAACTTCTTTAAAAAGGTCATTGAAGGTACTCCACAAATAATTGTAAAAAATGGTCATATTGATGTTAATTTGGCCTTGAAAAATGGCTTGTCAGCTAATGATTTATCTTTTAAATTACGTCAGGCTGGGGTCTTGGATATTAGAAATGTTAAACGAGCTGTCTTTGAGCGTAATGGACAATTAACCATTATTTTAAAAGATGAAGATAGTTTCAAGTATCCTTTGATTTTGGATGGCAAAATTGATATGGATGAATTGTCAACTTCGGGTAAAGATGAAGCTTGGGTTGAAGAAGAATTAAAGAAACGTCATTTGGATGTGGCAGAAGTTTATATGGCTAATTACATTAATGGTGAATTAATTATATATAAATATTAATTTTCTTAGGTTAGCCAAAAATCCATTTTCATAAGAGGGTAACTGTACTAAAATGAAGTTGTAATAATTTTTGGTGGTGATAAATATGGCAAGTGGTTCTAAGGCTTTCTCATTAATCATGCTAATTTTTTATGCAATTTTATTGTATTTTATCTTTGCTGATAAAAACATGATAGCCATGTATATGATGGGTATCGGTATGTTTGTTGAGGCTTTAGTAAATTGTGTTTGTACGTTTCAATCAAAAACTAAATAGGGTGGCGATTATGAATGTCAGAAACAAAAGTTTACAATGATTATTTCTTTGATGAACCAGTATTTGATTTGCACGATGGGGGTTATGTACCACTAGAAAAAGTGGATATGCCTGATCATCCGTTGAATATCCCTGCTGCTTTGAAGCCAGACAGGGTAGAGGGAAATGATGTTTATTACACAATTACAGCACAAGAGGGTGAAACTCAGATTTTGCCTGGTGCCAAGACCAAAACATGGGGCTACAATGCTTCATTGTTAGGTCAAACAATTGTTTTAAAGCAAGGAGTTCATTATCATGTACATCTTGTTAATGAATTACCAGAAGTTACTACTTTCCATTGGCATGGATTAAATGTTACAGGACCTATTGTTGATGGTGGTCCACATGCTCCAGTTTATCCAGGTGGTAGTCGTGATATTGACTTTACCTTGGATCAACCCGCACAAACTGATTGGATTCATCCACATCCATGTCCAAACACAGCCCGTCAAGTCTGGAATGGTCTGGCTGCAGCTGTTGTGGTAACTGATGATGAGGAAGCTAAATTACCTTTCCCACGCAATTATGGAGTCGATGATATTCCAGTTATTTTGCAGGACAGAAGTTATCACGACAATCAATTGGATTACAAGAAAGATTATGATGTCGATGGTACATTGGGTAAATACGCTTTAGTTAATGGTACGATCAACGGTGTTTTCGATGTAACAACACAACGAGTTCGTTTAAGAATCTTGAATGGTTCTGATCGTCGTGAATGGCGTCTTCATTTTGATGATAATCATGAATTTACTCAAATCGCTTCAGATGGTGGTACTTTGCCAGAACCAGTTAAATTAACTAAGTTGATGTTAACTTGTGCTGAACGTGCTGAAGTGATCTTGGACTTTGGTGACAAGAAGCCAGGTGATGTGGTTACTTTAATGAGTGATGATATGCCAATTATGAAATTTAAGATTGGTCAATATGCTCCAGATGATACAAAGCTTCCAGAACATCTAACGACAATCAATGCACCAAAGGTAACACCTGGACTACCTGTCACTCGTACAGTTATGTCAGGAATGGATGATCAAGTTAGACTTGATGGCAAACTCTTTGATATGCAAAGAATCGACCGCCGTCAAAAGATTGGTGATACTGTTCTTTGGGATGTTGTAAATACCAATGAGATGGATGGCGGAATGATTCATCCATTCCACATGCACGGTTGCCAATTCCTTGTTATCAGTCGTAATGGTAAAGAACCATATCCTAACGAACATGGTTGGAAAGATACTGTAGGTGTCAATGCTGGTGAGACAGTTAGAATTGCTGTTCAGTTCACTAAATTTGGTGTCTACATGTATCACTGTCATATTCTAGAACACGAAGACACAGGGATGATGGCACAGATTGAAGCTTATGATCCTGACCATGAACACAAATACCATCTATTGAGTATGGATGAAATGAATCACCCAAAGAATAAATAAAGTCTCATTGACAACGTTTTCAGTCTACTTTAAACTAATTCTTAGTAATTAGGCTGTAAACAAATAGACAATACCAATTACAAAGTTGGCATTGTCTATTTTTATTTTGGGGGATAGGAAATTGGAAGATAATAGCTTTAAGAAGCGTTTAGGATTCTTGATTTTTGCAATTGTGTTGGATGCTTTTGCCAACGCTTTAATGATTGACAGTAACATGGGAAGTGCTGTGTGGACAGCTTCAGCGGTTAATATTTCGACATTACTACACACCAGTTATGGGACGACATTATTTATATATGCTGTTATTGTAACTATTGTGAATCAACTGTTATTGGGAAAGTTTGATGGTCATATCTTCGTTTCTAATTTGCTATTCTCATTACCATTTAGTTATTTAGTTGGTTTTTTCAGCGACATTTTGAATCCACTAAATTTAAATTATCTTCCTATTTATTCACGTTTTTTAGTTGATCTATTGGGTTTGATTTTTGTTTCAATGGGAACTTCGATCTATCAAAGATGTAATTTGATTCAACATCCCAATGATGAGATGGCCTATCTTTTGAGATTTAAATATTTACATGGTTCAGCTGGATGGGGCCAGTTGGTCAGCTACACACCACCAGTGATCATCATGATAATTTGCTTCATATTAACGGGACATATCTTGTCAGTAGGAATCGGAACTATTCTAGCAATGTTCTGCCAGGGTATCATTATTGGAATTTCGGATAAAATAGTTGTCCCATCACTGAAACATCATTATTCATTTTGATTGTTATAAAAAGATATTTTAAAAATAATGTAAGTTATTAAAAAAAGAGTTAAGATTATTAATTTATACTATTGCGGTCAGAGCAAACATGGTTTACTATGACATATAGGGACTACCAGATTTAAAAACAACTGATTCCTTCCCGACGGTGAGATTAATTTCTCACTATTTTTTTGTCCAAAAATATAAAAAGTAGTATCTTTTTGCCGGATGAGACGATGTTATCAGGTTAAATTAGTGAATGATTTTATGTTAACAATAAGAAAAAATAATAGCATCTATTCAGGTTTATTCTTAACAAAGGTATCTTTGCCATAAGGGGAATAAATTTGAATAGATGCTATATTTATTTTGTGGTCTCATCAAAATTATAGGTAACATTTTCAATAGTCATTTTATTGCGGCCAGCGTTTTTAGATTTATAAAGGTAACTATCAACTCGATTGAATAAATCTGCAAAGCCAGAGTCAGTTGGTTTTAATTCAGAAACACCGAATGATACACTGACGTTCAGCTTTTTACCGTTAAAGAAGAGTGGTGAATGAAGTAAGGTATTTCTTAAATCAATAATGATTGGTTTGCATTCATCAGCGTTTTTACCACGAAAAATGATGATGAATTCTTCTCCACCAAAGCGGAAAATTTGTCCGTGCGTTTTTTTTAAATATAGTTCACGTTCCATTGTGTGAGAAACGTGACGTAGAACTTCATCACCAGTTGAGTGACCATATTGATCATTGAAGAGTTTAAAGTGGTCGATATCAAACATTGCCATAGATAAAGGAACATTGTCTTCGTGTGAATATTGTTCATATATTTCTTGGGAATTTTTATCCAGATTAGAACGATTTCTAATTCCGGTTAACTCATCATAATTGACAGCTTTTTTAAGTGTGTCATAGCCGTTTAAGGTCAACTGCATCTTATGCTCACAGTATCTAATAATAGCCATATAGATAACGAAGACCACTAGCATGTTAAGAATATTGGAGATTGAAAAACTATGATCGACCCAGAGCAATATCCACCATGCAGCTCCATAAAGAATTTGTAAGGTAAGATACTTAATTGTGCTGTCTTTAAGACTGTTAGTCTGCCAATAAATATAAAAGATGATAATCACCAGAAAAATGTATGAAATAAGAAAGAAGGGCCATCGACTGCTCCCCAATCGTTCAATGTTACTCGAGTGGTGGTAAGCGAAAGGCATTAATAAATTAATCAGTAGAGTTATCTTATTTCGTAGAAGGTACATGGCATAGAGCAGAATGGTTAATTGGGCGTTAGCATATAGCCAGCCGTTGTTAACAGCTCCATTGTTTAATACATGAAAAGTTTGTTGAAGAATGATCATACTACCTGCTAAAAGCGCACCTTCTACTAAGTGAGTGAAAAGTTTGAGATAAAAAGGTGATTTGTCATTAAGGCGTCTTTCTAAACCATAAGTAATAATAGTAATAACGGTAATCAGACCAATTGTGACTAAAGTAATAATGGTTGAAGTGAGATTAATATAGTTATCGGTGATCCCTTTTAGGATGTTCAAAGTTATCCCCTCCAAATTATTTTTAACGATTAAGAAAAGTGATGCTCATAGAATCATATTGTAGTATTATAAGTTATTTAATGTTTAAACAATATTACATATCAGTATACACGTATTTATTTATAATATTATAGGTTTATAATGATGAGTGAGACAGCATATATTTTTAAAGTTATGCTTGATTATTCGTTTTTTAATATGAATTTTACTCAATTTTTGAGAGGGGAAATATCGAATGAAAGTAGTAGTTGTAGGGTGTACACATGCTGGAACAGCAGCAGTAGAACAGATTCTTCAAGAACATCCCGATACAGAAGTTACCGTATATGAACGTGATGACAACATCTCATTTCTATCATGTGGGATTGCTTTGTACTTAGGAGGCAGAGTAAAACGTCTAGAAGATATGTTTTATGCTAGTCCTAAGGATTTGGAGAAACTCGGTGCCACAATTAAAATGAAACATGATGTCTTAAAGATTGATTCAGAGAAAAAGACGTTGATGTGCGAAAATATGGAAACACATGAAATAATTAATGATACTTACGACAAGTTAATTATGACAACTGGCTCAACTGTAGTAGTACCACCTATTATGGGAATCTCTGATTCAAGAATTTTGATGTGCAAGAGTTATGCACAAGCAAGAGCAATTCATGATACAGCTAAGGAATACAAGAATATTGCTATTGTTGGTGGTGGTTATATTGGAGTGGAATTAGCTGAAAGTTATGCTAACACTGATCATGAAGTTTCTTTGATTCAATCAAGAGACCAAGTATTGAATCACTATATTGATCCTGATATGTCTGATAAAGTGGTTGATTTATTAAAGGAACATAATGTTAATGTTTATTTAAATGAAAATGTTACTGGTTTCAATCGTGATGATGATGACAATGTTGTTATTGAAACGAATAAAGAAGATCATAAAGCCGATTTAGTAATTGTCTGCACAGGTTTTGTAGCTAATACTGATTTACTTCGCGGACAAGTGGATATGGACCGTCGTGGAGCCATTATTATCAATGATTATACTCAGACATCTAATCCTGATATTTATGCTGCGGGAGATGCATGTACAGTTTACTTTAATCCTACGCATGAGCATGCCTATATGCCTTTAGCAACTAATGCTATTAGACAAGGTGCTTTAGCTGGTATCAACGTATTTGGCAATATTCAGAAGTACATGGGTACACAAGCAACTTCAGCCATGGAATTGTTTGGTTACACTATTGCTTCCACAGGTTTAACATTAGGACATGCCTTAGAGCACGGTTTGAATGCTGATGTAGTTGAATACCATGACTACTATCGTCCAGATTATATGCCAACGACTGAAATGTTAACTATCAGATTAGTTTATGATAAGGACACACGCTTGATTTTGGGTGGTCAGTTGTTCAGTAAGCACGAAGTTGCCCAATCGGCTAATACTTTGTCAGTATGTATTCAAAATAAGAATACGATTGATGATTTGGCCTTTATGGATATGTTGTTCCAACCTAATTATGATAATCCATTTAACTATTTGAACTTGGTCGCTCAAATGGCTGTGGCTAAGGAACGTAAAGCAAAATAATTTTTTTGAAATAATAATAGGAGATGCCAATTTTTGTTGGCATCTCCTTTTTTGGTTTGGTTGTCTGATATTGATAACCATTGAATTTTTGTTTAATAACTATAGTTCTATGTTGAATAGTGGAAATGAGTTACTTTGCCCTTTAGAATTCATCGTCATCGGCTTTTAACTTCAACAGTCTAGGCTTTCCGTAATAATACCCCTGACGTAAATCTATCTCTAACTTATCAGCTAGGGCATCATCTTTTTCGTCTTCTATTCCTTCAAGAATAAAGCGGATGTTTTCCTTTTTACAGATATCACGCCAATAGATAACTTTGCTTTCGATATCTGGATCACGTAATTTTTCTCCAAAGTTTTGAATGGCAAACTTAATTTCGGATGCGAGGGGAATCATGTCTTTAATTTGATCTATTTGATTTGTTCCGGTTCCACAGTCATCAAGACTGAAGTCCATGCCATAATCAATGAATTCTTTAATCAAGGAAATGTATTCTTCATTGCTCCAATTTTTATTTGGTGTATCTTCGGTCAGTTCCACTACTAGTCTTAATGGGCGTAAGATTCTTTGAGCCTCGATGATAGCATCGCGAACTTCTTCATCCATTAATTGATTACGATTGATATTTACTGAAACGGAACCAATCTTTAAAGATAATAATTTCGTTGTGGCAACTAAAACTTGAGCCATAAGGTGTGAAGGGACGTCAGAAAAGTTTGCTGGTGGACGCCATCCTTCGGGCTTTTTTTCCTTCATTAATAGTTCATAACCGATTAATGAATTATTCACCTTGTCAAGTTGGGGTTGAATAAAGTATCTATACATGATGAACTCCTTTGTTAGTCCTAATCGATTCTTGATTAATCACGTGAATAACGTATCAAACTCATAATACTACAAGCTTAGTTTCATGTCATGGTGAAGAATACCGGCTTCTTCATATTGTTCTCCGATGACTTTAAAACCTAACTGTGTATAGAAAGCTTGGGCGTGATCTTGGGCTCCTAAAATAATATAATCGAAATTTTGTTCTTTAGCATAATCGAAAATATATTTTAAAAGATTTGTTCCTAAATGTTGGTGACGGAATTGTTTTAGTACAGCGACTCTTTGGATATGAATTCCATTGTCAGATGTAGTTTGGAATCTAGCAGTAGCAGCAGCTTGATGATTGCTGTAAAGAACAAAATACGTACATTTGTCTTCATCATTATCTATTTCAATTTCGGCGGGAACATTTTGTTCATCCACAAAAACTTTTTTACGAATATCTACACTGTCATAATAGATATCAGAATTTATATCATTAGAAGATTTGATTTTGTTCATTGATTATCACCACTTTTAAAAAAGTCAATACACTTGTTATTATATTACAAATAGTCTGCGATGCATTATCGATATTTGAAATTTAAAAAGTCCATTTATAATATATAAAAAATTAAATAGATTGATATAATGTAACTAAGTGTTCGTAGAAGCTTAAAAAGCAGAGAGAATAATTTATTGGGTACTATAGAGGAGGAACCGACTGTTGAAAGTAATCGTTGTCGGATGTACACATGCTGGAACGGCTGCAGTGGAACAAATATTGAAAAAGCATCCAGATACAGAAGTTACCGTATATGAACGTGATGATAATATTGCATTTTTGTCATGTGGGATAGCATTGTATTTAGGAAGGATCGTCAATCGACTAGAGGATATGTTTTACGCTGATCCAACCACGCTAGAAGGTTACGGTGCCAAGGTCCATATGAAGCATAATGTCATTAAAATCGATTCAAAGAATAAAAAGATTGTAGTTCAAGATCTTAATACACAGGAAATTTTTGAAGATAGTTATGATAAATTGATTATGACCACTGGTTCAGAAGTTGGTGTACCACCAATTGGTGGTATGGATAATCCACGTGTTTTGTTGTGTAAGAGTTATGATCAAGCTAAGAAGATTTATGAATCAGCTTTGAACTATCCTAGCATTGCCATTGTTGGAGCGGGATATGTTGGAGTAGAGTTGGCTGAAAGCTATGCTAACACTGTTCATGAAGTGACCTTAATTCAATCAAGAGAGCAGATTCTCAATAATTATGTCGATGAACCACTATCACAAACAATCATTGAAAAGCTTAAGGAACACGATGTTAAGGTTGCATTAGGTGAACGTGTTGCTGAAATTGAAGACGGTGACCAATTAACTATCAATACTAAAGCCGGTCATAGTTATAAGGCTGATTTAGTAATTGTCTGCACAGGCTTTTTTGCTAATACAGACTTATTGCGTGGACAAGTTCAAATGGATGGATATGGAGCCATTTTAGTTAATGACTATATGCAAACATCAGATCCTGACATTTTTGCTGCTGGTGATTCTTGTGCAGTTAAGTTTAATCCAACAGGTGAAATGAAGTATATTCCACTAGCTTCTAGTGCTGTGCGTCAAGGTACTTTGGCTGGAATGAATATTTATGGAAATGTTCGCAAATATATGGGAACACAGGCTACCACGGCTATGGCATTGTTTGGCTATACTTTGGCTGAAACGGGGTTAACTTTGAAAAAGGCTTTGGCAAATGGTTTGAATGCTGATTGTGTTACATACCACGACAATTATCGTCCAGATTATATGCCAACGACGGAAATGCTAACGATTTATCTGATTTATGATAAGGATACTCGAAAAGTTTTGGGTGCACAGTTATTCAGTAAACATGAAGTTGCTCAGTCAGCAAATGCTTTATCAATTTGTATTCAAAATGATAATACAATTGATGATTTGGCCTATGTTGATATGTTGTTCCAACCAAATTATGATAATCCGTTCAATTACCTTAATTTAGTTGCACAACAAGCAATTGATAAAGAAGATAATAATTAAAAAATATTGATCAATAAAAAAACGTTCAGATTAACCAATTAAAGTTGGCTGATCTGAACATTTTTTTGAAAATTATATACGAATACACATAATGTGATACTTTCAATTTAATAGACATTTCATTCATGCTAGACTGAAATATATAAATGAATATACGAGGGGTTCCTTTTGGGTAATTTAACAGAGATTTTAAGAATCTGTTTCAGTGCAAATGCCTTAGTAACGGGAATAGTTACAATCGGTTTAGTTACTATTATTACTTATATATCTTTTGTATTGGAACGAAAAGTCAGCACAGCGTCATCCTTCTTTAGGAAGGTTGGAATAAATATGGCTGAAATGTTTCTATTATTTTTAATGCTATTATTGGTCACCATCGTCTTCAAAAGTTTGACAGGTGGTTCGCAAGTCGAGCTAGGGGGATTACTAGCTAATGCTGAATTAACCATCTTATTCTACGGTTTGTTTATTTTCAATAATCGCTTAATTGTTTTATTAAATGTTTTTCTGCCATTCTTGTACCATCCGTCGTCAGATATATCGAGAATTCAAGGACCATATTCATGGTTATTTATCAGTTCTTATCTTATTTTGATAGTTGTGATAGATTACTTATACAGTCATAAAGATGTTTTAGCAATCTCCAATTATCGATATTTGTTGTCCCAAATGTTATTCGGAATTTGTTGGTGGATCTTTATTTGGATAGATTATAAATTTCCATTAGTTGATATTATTGGGATGTTGATTCTATTTGAAATCTATATGTTTATTGTACGTATAATTGAACTAAAAATGAGTACATATATGCATGCATATAACGATTTGGAGAATAAAGTTAATTATGATGCCTTAACGGGTGTAAGGAATCGAGCTAATTTGAATAAAATTTCTAAAGAAGTCTTTGAAAAATTTAGTCAAAGTTCAGTTCCCTTAACAGTAATGATGTTTGATATTGACCATTTTAAAGAATTCAATGATCATTATGGTCATGAAATTGGTGATGAAGTTTTGCGTCATGTTTCACACACAGTTGAACGGGAACTACATGTTGATGGTAGTCGAGGACAATTATTCCGTTATGGCGGTGAAGAGTTTGTTATTCTGTTGAGAAATACCGATACACACAAAGCTCAAGAAATCGTTAATAGAATCAATCAAACCTTAGTGGGGATGCCTTTATTTATTCAAGAAACACAGCTGGATGTGACGTTATGCTTTGGTGTAACGATGTTACGTAAAACTGATAATTCGTTTGATGATATCTTTAAACGAGTTGATGAATATCTCTATCAATCAAAAAATAATGGGCGAGATGAGATGACGATTGAAGGTAAAATTTTTCAGTACGAGAAAGTTCCAATAATTAAAATATAAAAAAACAGCCAGGCGGGGAACCTGACTGTCTTTTTATATAAGCTAATTTCTGGTAGGAGCAAAAATTAATATGTCATTGAATGATGGGGTATCCAATTAACAGGAGATCAAAATTGGTCTGGGAGTTAAATTCTGGGCAAATCGAAGAATTGAGTGAGCTCCTACTTTGGAAATCAACTACTAGAATAAGTATTTAAGCATAGAATTAGATTTTCTACATGGGAGGCACGAGATAGGACTTTGAAAACTACTTATTCTAGTTGTAAACAAAGTTGCTATAAGTGGTCCTCCTTTCTATGTTAGCGCTTTCTTTATGGTACAACTGAAGTATAGCAAGTTTTTGTGAATTCTACAATTTCTATGCTTATAATTAGAAAAATAATAGTATGCCAAATGTTACAGACAGTAAAGTTTGATTGATAAATATAATTATTTTTTGTTTAAACAAAAGCTTTCACAAGCAAATAAATACTCATAAAAGTGAATGAATATACTTGTTTAAATAAACAAAGTATTATACTATGAATTCGTTCGAAGAGGCGATGACGTTCGCCGAAAATATTACTTGATCGTAATTGATGACGTCTACTCTATTTAAAATACCAGTAATAATTGAGGAAAATTATTGAGGGTCTTTTAATGTGGAGTAGTCGTCTTTTTTTATGATTAAGAAAGGGAGTATTTATTATGACAAAAGTAACAATTGAGAATGTTAAAGCTAGAGAAGTATTTGATTCACGTGGTAATCCAACAGTTGAAGCAGATGTTATTCTTTCAAATGGCGTTTTGGGTCGTGCTAGTGTTCCGTCAGGTAAATCAACTGGTGATAATGAAGCAGTTGAATTACGTGATGGTGGTGACAGATTAGGTGGTAAAGGTGTCCTGAAGGCTGTCAACAATGTTAATACTTTGATCAATGATAAATTAAAGGGTGCTGATCCTTTCAATCAAGCTCATATCGATCAAATGATGATTGATCTTGATGGCACTCCTAATAAAGCTAAATTAGGTGCTAATGCCATTTTGGGTGTTTCGATTGCAACTGTTCGTGCTGCAGCTAATGCAGAAGGAATTCCTGTCTATCGTTATCTCGGTGGTGTCGATCTAGAATTGCCACAAACATTCCACAATGTTATTAATGGTGGTGAACACGCTGATAATGGAATTGATATGCAAGAGTTCTTGATTACACCTATCAAGCGTACAACATTCCGTGATGGTTTTGAAAAGATCGTCAATGTTTACCATCAACTAAAGAAGAATCTTGAAAAAGAGGGTTATCAAACAGGCTTAGGTGATGAGGGTGGATTTGCTCCTGATCTTCCATCAAGTGAAGCTGCTATTGATGAATTAAATCGTGCTATTAAAGATGCTGGTTATGTTCCTGGTGAAGAAATCGGCATTGCCTTTGATGCTGCTGCTTCAAGTTTTGCCCAAGATGATGGTTCATACTTATTTGAAGGTAAGAAACGTAGTGCTGAAGAAATGGGTACATACTATGAAGGCCTATTAGATAAATATCCAGCAATTGTATCAATGGAAGATCCATTTGGTGAAAATGACTGGGATAACTTTGCTAAATTTACTCAAAAGAACGGCAATCGCGTTCAAATCATTACTGATGATAATGTATGTACAAATCCTGCACTATTCAGAAAAGCCATCAAGAAGGGTATGGCCAATAGCTTCTTGATCAAGTTGAATCAAATTGGTACGGTATCTGAAACTATGGAAGCTATCCGTGTTGCTAGAAAGAACGGCTATACAACAATGATGTCACATCGTTCCGGCGAAACTGAAGATTCATTCTTGGCTGATTTTACAGTTGCAATGCATGCTGAACAATTGAAGTCAGGTGCTCCAGCTCGTGGTGAGCGTTTAGCTAAATACAATCAATTATTAAGAATTGAGGAAGAATTAGGCAAAGAATCTAATCTAGCTCATTTCCCTAATGATGTTGACTTTGACTAATTAGTAAATCATGAAAGAAAAATATGGACTTACCACACCAGAGGTTGCGGAACTCAGACAAAAGTATGGATATAATGAGACACCAAAGATTCAAAAGTCTTTTATCAGTTTGATTTTAAAACGTTTGGTTGGTCCGATTCCTTATGTAATTGAATTAGCATTAGTAATTGAACTGATCTTGGGTAACTTTATTCAAGTTGGATTCATCTTTGCTTTGTTATTATTTTCAGCAATTGATGGAGCCATTCAGGAGAATCGAGCTTCGAAATCGATTGGTGAATTGAACACTAAATTGATTGCTTACACGAGTGTTTTGCGTGACAATAAATGGCAAAAATTATCGAGTCGCGAATTGGTTCCTGGTGATCTGATTCATTTATCTGTTGGATCAGTTATTCCATCCGATTGTAAAATAATCAAAGGGGTTATTCTGGTTAACCAATCAGTTATTACCGGTGAGACAAAAGCTGTTACTAAAGCGGAGGCCGATGAGCTATATTCCGGTTCAACAGTTATTGAGGGCACTGCAGATGTATTAGTTGAGAAAACTGGTGTCCATAGTAGTCTGGGAAAAACTACTGAATTGGTTAGAACGAACGAAGCTCCAGGTAGACTGGAAAATTTGCTTTTTACAGTTGTTAAATATTTAGCTTACTTAGATGTTGTCCTGGCAGTTATTCTAACCATTGCGGCTTTGATCAGACACACACCATTTCTTACGTTGTTGCCATTTTTAGTAATTCTATTTGTGGCTACAATTCCAATTTCAATGCCATCAAGTTTTGCCGTGGCTAACTCTTTAGAAGCAGGAAATTTGTCGAAAAAAGGCATCTTGGTTAGTGGATTAACTGGTATTCAAGAAGCTGGTTCGATGAATATTTTGTTAATGGATAAGACCGGAACGATTACTCAAAATAGACCAGAGGTCGATGAAATCATAAGTTTGAATGGATTGGATAAAATACAATTGTTCAAATATGCATTAGCAACTGTTAAGCCTAGTAGTGTCAGTCCACTTGATTTAGCAATTCTACAAAAGGCTAAATTGAATAAGGTAACCTCAATTGAGGTAAAGAAACAAATTTCTTTTGATCCGAAATTGAAGGGCGCCAAAGCCATTCTTAATAATGGTGATGAAATATTTTTGGGATCACCTGTAAGAAGTAATTTAGAAGATCGAGTAAAATCTAAAATTGATGAACTATCACGGCAGGGATTACAAGTAATGGTTTTAGCTATTAATCAAGAGGCCATTGGCTTGATAACCTTCAAGGATCAAATTAAATCTGATATGCCGGAAACAATTGCAGCGTTAAAGAAACAAGGTATTACCGTTTTAATGTTGACAGGTGATACAGTATCAACTGCTAAAGCTATTGCTGAAAAGGTTGGGTTAAATAATCATATTGGAACTGTCGCTGAAGCCTTGTCCGATCCTTTATCATTTGGTGGATTTGCCAATGTTTATCCAGAAGATAAATTTAAAATTGTCAAATCTTTACAGAATAAGGGCTACGTTGTAGGTATGACGGGTGATGGTGTTAATGATGCACCCGCTTTGAAGAAAGCTGATGTCGGAATTGCTATTGATACTGCCACGGATATTTCTAAATTGGCAGCAAGAATAATTTTGACGGAACCTTCGTTGAAAGGTATTACAGAATTAGTTGATGCCGGTCATCGAGTTTATCAAAGAATGATGACTTGGTTGATCACTAAGTTAGCGAGAACGGCACAATTGGCACTTTTATTAACAATCGGTTATTTGTTCACTAACTTTTTCCCGGTATCGTTGAACATCATTGTTTTTATAGTTATTTTCAACGACTGTGTTACTTTAACGTTGGGAACTGATCGAGTAAAAATCAATCATTTACCAGAAGCGTGGAATTTGAAGAACTTAACCAAAATTTCAGCCATCTATACGGTTGGCTGGTTAGTACTAGGATTCTTAATGTTGTGGTATAGTGTTAAATTTACTAGTTTCACACATGCTCAAATTAGTGGAATATTGTTTGTTTACCTGATTTATTCTGCTATGGGAATGATTCTTTCAACAAGAACAAGAGATCATTTCTGGTCGATTAAACCAAGTAAACCGGTAGGAATTGTTATATTTATTAATCTGGTTCTCTCCAGTTTGATAAGTATATTATGGTTACATACCGCTATATTAAATGTGTTGGCGGTTTTCTTGATTTGCTTTGTTATGTTTTTGATATTGGATTTGATTAAAGTTTCTTATTATAAACAAGACTGATAATTATGCAAAAATGCCCCATTAGAGTTGTCCTTAATGTATGGAATCTCTAATAGGGTATTTTTTGTTGTATTTTAGAACAAAAAAAACAGGGACCAAAGTCTCTGTTTTTTATTTATCAAATAATTATTTGATTGAAGGTGTACCGAACCACTTGATACGTTCGATAGTTGTATCAGTAATAGCTTTAGCACCAGGTGCAAGCAATTTACGTGGGTCATAACCCTTAGCATCAACATCTAAGTCTTTCTTAGCTTCGATGTATTCACGTGTTGCTTTAGCGAATGAAAGTTGTAATTCAGTATTAACGTTAACCTTTGAGATACCCATTGAAACAGCCTTGATGATTTGTTCCTTAGGAATACCTGAACCACCATGAAGAACAAGTGGTGTCTTGATAACGTCAGCTAATTCCTTAAGACGGTCAAAGCTTAGGCCTTTCCAGTTTGAAGGGTAAACACCATGAATGTTACCAATACCAACAGCTAGGTAGTCAACACCAGTTGCGTCAAGAGTCTTAGCTTCTTCAACATCAGCTAATTCACCTAAACCAACGATACCATCTTCAGTACCACCGATTGAACCAACTTCAGCTTCAACAGAAATTCCCTTAGCATGAGCTAATTTAACAATTTCCTTAGTCTTTTCAAGGTTTTCTGCGAATGGTAAGTCATGACCATCGAACATAACTGAGTTATATCCAACTTCGATACATTCCTTAGCAGCTTCGTAGTTACCATGATCCAAGTGCATTACAACTGGAACTGTGATACCCATTGACTTGATTGTGTCTTGTACAAGGTGTAGACATAGTTCATAACCACCCATGTACTTAGCAGCACCCATTGATGTTTGAACCAAGATAGGTGTTTGTGTTTCTTGGGCAGCAGCCAAAATTGAGCGTGTCCATTCCAAGTCGTTGATGTTAAAAGCACCAACAGCATACTTGCCTTTACGGGCGTTATTGAAAATTTCGTTACCGTTTGTTAAAACCATCGATAAACCTCCATAAAATTCATTTTCGAATACATTGATAATTCTAACTCAAAATGGTAGAAATTAATACTTTTTTTAACAAACTATTTCTGTAAACCCACTAATGAATGTGAAAATAGATGTAAAACGCTATCATATAAAGGATTGCTAGGCCGATTAAAATGAACCACCAATATTTTTTACTGGTGGATTTGATGAGAGTATTATAAATTGCCATGACGACGAAGAAGGCAATTAAAGTTGTTAAGATACTGAGAACCATTAGTATTGGAATATTAATCATAATACCTATATTATACGCAAAACTTTCAGAAAACGACATCTTATCAAACAAGTATATCTACCTATATTAATAAAGTCATCTTTGGTATACTGTAGGTAATTTATTGAGGTGATAATTTTGGATAAAATTAAAGTTATGACGGTCTTTGGTACCAGACCCGAAGCAATTAAAATGGCACCCTTAGTTCTAAAATTAAAGGAAAATAGTGATCGTTTCGATACTGTAACAGTAGTCACAGCTCAACATCGTGAAATGTTGGACTCAGTGCTTGAAATTTTTAAAATCAAGCCTGATTATGACTTGAATATCATGAAGGAACGTCAAACTCTTAGTGGTATCACTGGTTTAGTTTTGAAGGAATTAGACAGCATCATTGAAAAAGAAAAGCCTGATATTGTGCTAGTTCATGGTGACACTACAACAACATTTAGTGCCGCCTTGTCAGCTTTTTATCATCAAACACGTATCGGACACGTTGAAGCCGGTTTGAGAACTTGGAACAAATATTCACCATGGCCAGAAGAAATGAATCGTCAAATGACTGATGATTTAACTGACCTGTACTTTGCTCCAACTGACGAAAGTAAGGCTAATTTATTGAAGGAAAATCATCATGGTGAAAATATCTTTGTAACTGGTAATACAGCTATCGATGCTCTGAAGAGTACAGTTCATAAAGATTACCATCATGATATCTTGGATGTAATTGATCCAGATAAGAAAATGATTTTAATCACAATGCATCGTCGTGAAAACCAGGGTGAACCTATGAAAGAAGTCTTCAGGGCAATGCGTAAGGTTGTTGCTAAACATGATGACATTGAATTGGTTTATCCAGTACATTTGAACCCAGTTGTTCAACAAACTGCTAAAGAAATTCTAGGTGGAGTGGATAGAATTCATTTGATCGAACCATTAGACGTAGTAGACTTCCATAATTTAGCATCAAGAAGTTACTTTATTATGACAGATTCCGGTGGTGTTCAAGAAGAAGCCCCATCATTAGGGAAACCAGTTCTAGTTTTACGTGATACAACAGAACGTCCTGAAGGTGTAAAAGCTGGAACTTTGAAATTAGTCGGTACAGACGCCGAAGTAGTTGAAAGAGAAATGACACGTTTGATTACTGACAATGCTGAATATGATCGTATGGCAAATGCTAAGAACCCATATGGTGATGGTAAAGCTTCCGAGCGTATTTTGGGTGCGATGAGTTATTACTTTAAACAAACAACAGAAAAACCAGACGAATTTAAATAAAAGGCGAGGATGTGCCTAGATTCTCAAATTTTGTTTTAAAACGTATTTTAGTAAAAAAGTGTTCATATCAGTAACTCGTAATAGAACGAGATTGATATGAACACTTTTTTTACTTATTTTTAACTTTTGCGGAAGACGGAATTTTTAATCAAACAAACAAAAAAGAATCGAATTAAATTTCATTTCGACTCTTTCGACGCGCTTTTAAATTTTTAATACGATCGATCAAATGACGATTTTGATAATTGAAAATTAGTTTCGATGAGAAGTAATTAAACAACCCAACAATCAATTGATCGATAGCTTTGATAATCAAGTTATTCCAAGGAAAAATGAAAACAGCCACGATCATGAAAATATCATCAAAAATCAGTGAGAAGATACGCGAAACAAGAAAGAACATTCCTTCCTTAAATAGTTTTTTCAGGTTTTCCATTTCGGATTTGAAAACATATAATTTCGTTACAAAGAATGAAAAGAAATTGGAGACAAACCAAGCAATAGTATTAGCAATCCATAAAGTAATATGGAAATAGTTATGTGATAAGTCAAAGATTCCGATATTCAATAATGATGCTAAAAATCCAAAGAAGCAGTAAACTCCAAAATTACGATATTTTTTTAAAAAGTTCATTTTTAAAGATCCATTTCTTGTGCCTTTTTAAAGATTTGTTCAGCAAAATTGTCGAGGTTATCGATGTCTTCCTGCTCTGGCCCTAATTCAACTTTGACGGTATCGGCTCCACGAGTAGCTCCAGTTTGTTGGAAGACTTTATCGAATTCTTCTACAGCTCGGCAGAAATCTTCATAGAAAGTGTCACCTGAACCGCAGACACCATATACTTTTCCATTTAAGTCAAGATCTTGCATGTCATCATAGAAGTCCAATGCTTCATCCGGCACGACACCTTGATCATAAGTGTAACTAGCAATAACACAGATGTCAGAATCTTCAAAGTCAGCTACATCTGTTTGAGAAACTTCGCTCATATCAACATCGCAACCTAAATCCTCAAATTTTTCGGTTAGAACATAAGCGATATCTTCATCGTTACCAGTAATGCTAGCAAAAACAATTTTTACTTTTGTCATAATTGTCGCCTCATTATTTAATCTTTAGATATTATAGCAAAAATTAATATCATGGGCTATCTAATTCCGAAACCCTCTAATGTTATAATGAAACTAACATATTTTTGAAGGGACATGTTATAAAGTGATTACATTAAAATCTGCAAGAGAAATCGAAGGAATGAGAAAGTCTGGAGAATTGCTTGCTAATACGCATATTGGTTTACGTGACATTATTAAACCAGGAATTTCTTCAATGGAAATTGAAAATTTTGCTAACGACTATATCGTTTCACACGGTGGTCGTCCATCAGAAAAAGGCTTCGAGGGTTACAAGTATGCGACTTGTGTCTGCGTTAATGATGAAGTCGCCCACGGTATTCCCCGTAAGAATCTTATTTTAAAGAGCGGTGATGTTCTAAAAGTGGATATGACTGTTAACTTAAACGGTTATGAGAGTGATTCTTGCTGGACTTATGCGGTTGGGGATTTGTCAGCCGAAGACCAAAAATTAATGGATGTAACTCACAAGGCTCTATATTTAGGAATTGACCAAGCTGTAGTTGGCAATCGTCTTGGTGATATTGGTTACGCCATTCAACATTATGTTGAAGATGAAAATCATATGGGAGACGTTCGTGACTTGATTGGGCATGGTATTCAACCAACAATGCATGAAGCTCCAAACGTTCCTCATTACGGTGAACCAGGACAAGGTTTGCGTTTACGTGAGGGAATGACAATTACTATTGAACCAATGGTTAACCTGGGAACATGGGAAATCAAAGATAAGTTTGTTAAGGCTGATGGTTGGGAATACTTTGTTTCTGCCGATGGAACTGATTCAGCACAATATGAGCATACTATTGCCATTACCAAAGATGGTCCTAAGATCTTGACATCTCAAGATCCCGAATATGATGCTAAATACTTACTTTAAAATAGTGAGGATAAATAATGGAAGAAGAAAAGCAACAAATACCACTGTTTAGGCAATCGATAACTAAAAAGCAGAAGTTATTTGGCTTTGTTAAATATGTTACTCAAGCAATGAGTGATTCTAATGTCCCCATGGCTTCCAAAGCAATCACATATTATATTTTGTTGTCGTTGTTTCCAGCGGTAATTGTTGTGGGAAATTTAATCCCATTATTACATTTGGATAAACCGACAGTTATTAGTTATATTGAGTTTATTTTGCCTGATGATTTGCATCATTATTTTTTACCAACGATAGTAAAAGTTTTGTCTAATTCCAACAAAGGTGTCTTGTCAGTAGGTATTATCGTATCTTTATGGGCAATTTCACGTGGATTGAATATTGCTCAGATGACGATGAATGAAGGGTACGGACTAGATATTAACAATTTGTTTGCTGAACAAACTTTTGTAAATTATGTTATTCGCCGGACTTTAGCCTTTTTAATGACCTTAATGTTATTGATGATTGGTGTGATAGCAATTGTAACGTTTACATTTGGACAAATATTTTTAAATTGGCTAGTTCCATTGCTACGTATAAAGTCAACACTTTTAGATGTCTTTATGCGTTGGAAATGGCCCTTTGCTATTGTTATAATATTGATGATCGTTTTTGCTTTGTATTATTTTTTGCCTAATATTCATCTTAAGGTTTATTACGTAATAACCGGTTCAATCATTACTAGTATTGGTTTACTAGGACTATCGCAACTGTTTTCTTACTATCTGAAGTATTTTGGATCAGCTTGGGACAATTACGGTGCGATTGGTGCCATTATTGTGTTTTTACTGTGGGTGAATATGTCAGTGACAATCTTTTTATTTGGGAATGCCGTTAACGTTGGTTTTGCCGAAGCATATGGCGGTCCATTTTTAAGAAGAAATACTGGTAAGTTAACTAGTTATCTGAAATCGCACGAAAAGGAGAATAATTGATGAAAGTTAGAAAAGCAATTATACCAGCAGCAGGATTAGGAACAAGATTTTTACCAGCAACAAAGGCTTTAGCTAAGGAAATGTTACCAATTGTTGATAAGCCAACAATTCAATTTATCGTAGAGGAAGCTAAGGCTTCAGGTATCGAAGATATTTTGATCATTACTGGTAAGAATAAGCGTTCCATTGAAGACCACTTTGATGCTGTACCAGAATTGGAACAAAATCTTCAAGCAAAGAACAAAACAGAATTATTGAAAGTTGTTCAAGACACAACTAATTTGGGTGTTAACTTGTACTACAGTCGTCAAGCTCATCCAAATGGTTTAGGAGATGCTGTTGCTCAAGCACGTTCATTTATTGGTGACGAACCATTCGTTGTTATGTTGGGTGACGATTTAATGAAGGACAAGGTTCCTTTGACAAAGCAATTGATTAACGATTATGACAAGACACATGCTTCAACTCTAGCTGTTATGCGAGTACCAGAAAGAGATGTTTCCAAGTATGGTGTTATTGATCCTGAAGGCGAAACAGCCCCTGGACTATACAATGTTAAGAAATTCGTTGAAAAGCCAAAGACTGAAGATGCTCCAAGTAATTTAGCTATTATTGGACGTTATCTTTTGACACCAGAAATCTTTGATTTACTAGCAACTCAAAAACCAGGTGCTGGTAACGAAATTCAATTGACTGATGCAATTGATCGTATGAATAAGACCCAACGTGTATTTGCTCATGAATTCAAGGGTCAAAGATATGATGTTGGTAACAAATTTGGCTATGTTAAGACAAATATTGAATATGGTTTGACTCATCCTGAAGTTGAGGGTGAATTGAAGCCATATATTTTGGATCTTGCTAAGAAACTTCAAGCAGAAGATAAACCTGCCAGCAAGAAATCAAGCAAATAATTAACCAAGTAATAGACAGTCATTAGCGACTCTGAAACCGAAGAGTTGTTTGTGGCTGTTTTTATTATGGTAAAAAATTGGAAATTCATAGTAGTCTTTTTGATTCAGCAAAACTAAGAATTCCCAGTTTTTAAGACCGTGTAGTTTGGTTGATGTCTTCAAAACAACTGTGTCGTCGATTATTTCAATATCGACAACGGCTAATCTTTGATCGCCATCTTCAACAAAAATGCGATTGTTCTTTTTGAAGTCATTTAATAATAAGATTAAATCAATAGTACGCATAAGAATTCTCCACTAAATAATTGTTTTTATTGTTCAATTAAATTATTATGTAAGCTTAAGGATATTTTGGTTCTAAATTGGAATTATATGGTAGTCGATATCAACTGATATGGTTTAAGGATGCCGTCGTCCGTAGAAAATCTGTGGGCCGCTGGAACGTGGTGGACACGACTTGAAGCTAATGATTTTTCACTTCGCGAAAAATTATGGATCTCCAAGCTCGGTCTTCTACTAACCTTGCTTCGCAAGCTAAGTAGAACTTCACCACTTAGGGCCCACAGATTTTCTACTACCGACTGTATTTCTGTTTCTATTATTATCGGTTAGAATTACGATGGTTGGATAGCTTTTAATTCTATTTAAGTGTAGAAAGATAGAACAACACACTAGTCCGGAACAACAAGAAAATTGGCTCAGCCATGAAATTTACCTTAGCAATTTATTGCTTAGGTAAAGGCCGAACTTGAAGATCTATGAATTTGCACAAAGTGCAAATCCATTAGCTTCCAGTCGGCCCATGGCGTTCCAGCCAAATTTTCTTGTTGTGGAGGACGGAATCATAGCTACAATAAGAACCGATATTTTATCAAGTTTGAAGGGAAATAAATTATGGATCCAATTATAATTATAGACGCAAAGAGAACCGCTATTGGTAAATTTCGTGGTCAATATGCTAATCTAACAGCAGTTCAATTAGGAACACAATTAGTTCAAAAATTATTGGATAGGAATAAAATTGACCCTAAAAAGATTGATCAATTCATTTTCGGAAATGTATATCAAGCCGGAATGGGCCAAAATACTGCCAGACAAATTGGCTTGAATGTTGGCGGTCGAGTAGATTCGACAGCTATGACGGTTAATCAGGTCTGTGGTTCTGGAATGAAGGCCATTTATGAAGGTATTGCAGCAATTACTATGGGTAATGCAGAAATTGTTGTTGCTGGAGGGGTGGAAAGTATGTCTAATGCACCTTTCTATGCTCCTAGAACCGGAAAAATGGAAGTCAGTCCTAAACTTTCTGATACATTATTCAATGATGGTCTAAATGATGCCTTCAACAATTTACCTATGGGTATAACGGCTGAAAATGTTGCTAAGAAATTCCATATCAGTCGTGAGCAACAAGATGAGTTTGCCTACAATTCTCATCAAAAGGCTCATCAAGCAGAATCCAAATTAGCTAAGGAAATTATTCCAATTGAAGTTGATGGCGAAGAGGTAGTGACTGATCAATCAATTCGTCCAACAACGACTTTGGAACAAATGGGCCAATTGAGAACTGTATTTGACAAACAGGGTACAGTTACAGCTGGAAATTCTTCACCAATTAATGATGGAGCAGCAGCAGTTATTCTAATGAAGCAGAGTCGTGCGAACGAATTGGGATTGACTCCAGTTGCCGAAATTACCGGATATACGGAAGTAGGGATTGATCCTAATTATATGGGATATGCTCCATACTATGCCGTAAATAAGTACTTTGATCGTTATAAGACTAGTTTAAATGATTTTGATTTATATGAAGTTAATGAAGCTTTTGCTTCACAGGCAGTAGCAGTCAGTCGTGACTTGAATTTACCAATGAATCGTTTGAATATTTACGGAGGTGCGATTGCCTTAGGACATCCATTAGGAGCCACAGGAGCTCGTATGATTGCTACCTTGATAAATTCTTTACAACAAGAAAAAAAGCAAACAGGCTTAGCCTCATTATGTATTGGTGGCGGTATGGGTATGGCTATGGGTATTAAATTACTATGAGAATCTATGAAATGACGAATGAAGAAAGAATTAAGTTATTGGTTCAAACGGGTTACCTAACAACCAAACAGGCTGAATTGTTACAGAATCGTCAAACCATCTCTTTAGATTTGGCTAATAGTCTGAGTGAAAATCAGATTGGCAGTTTCAGCTTACCCTATGGTTTTGCTACGGATTTTATAGTCGACGGGCAAGATTATCTTGTGCCAATGGTTATAGAAGAACCTTCAGTAATTGCCGCAGCTTCCAATGCTGCTAAACGTATTAAGAATAGTGGTGGGTTCAGAACTTTTCCTAGTCCTCGAGTGGTTTATGGTCAAATTGTTTTAGAGAATCTGGCAGAGACCGATATTGAGACTTTGGAAAAGAACGATTCGGAAATATTTGAATTTGCTCAACAAGCTCATCCTAGTCTCATTAAACGCGGTGGTGGCATCGTTTCATTGAAATTTAATCGCTACGATGACCTCTTTGAAATTGAACTCGGTATTGATACAGTTGATGCTATGGGTGCTAATATGGTCAATTCAATTTTGGAAAAGATAGCTCACAAGATTTCTGATTTAGTGTCAGGCGATATTTTATGCAGTATTTTGTCTAACAGTGGTCAGGGACAAGTCATTACTGCTGAAGCGGCCGTTGATTTTGAACAACTCAAGACTAAATCTATGTCCGGTTCTGAAGTAGCTACTAGAATCGTAAAACTGGCCAATTTTGCTAAACAGTCAGTTAAGCGAGCTGTGACTCACAACAAGGGCATTATGAATGGTATTGATGCGGTTTATCTGGCTACGGGTAATGATTTTCGTGCTCAAGAGGCCGCAGCACATAGTTTTGCCTTTGAATCAGGTCAATATCAACCTTTCAGTGAATGGCAGATTAAAGATGGTCAATTATTAGGTACTCTGAAGATGCCGATTGAATTAGGTAGTGTTGGTGGGGCAATAAGTGCTTTGCCGATGGCTCAACTTAGTTTAGCAATTATGAAAATCACTAATAGTAAACAATTACAGTCAGTCGTGGCGGCAGTTGGTTTGGCTAATAATTTGTCAGCTTTAAGGGCGTTAGTGACGACTGGAATCCAGGCTGGCCATATGGGCTTGCAGAGTAAATCATTGGCTGTTTCAGCTGGTGCCAGTGGCTTTGAAATCGAAGAAGTTTCTAAACAACTAAATCAAACAAAAAATTATACAATTGAAAATGCAAAGAATATTTTAATGAAATTAAGAGGTAAATAATGGATATAGGTATTGATAAGATAGGTGTTTACGTTCCTAAGAATTATATCGACATTGTTGAATTAGCTAAGGCTAGGGATGTTGATCCTAATAAATTTACAATTGGTATTGGACAAGACAAACAAGCTGTTCCACAGCCTTATGAGGATGCTGTAACTATGGCCGCCAACTCAGCTGATAGTATTTTGACCACTGAAGATAAACAAGCGTTAGGTTTACTAATTGTTGGAACAGAAAGCAGTATTGATGAGTCCAAATCATCGGCAGCTTTTTTGATGGATCTATTAGATTTACCAGAAGATATCCGTTCCTTTGAAATAAAACAGGCTTGTTATGGAGCTACAGCTGGACTACAAACAGCAGTTGATTTTGTCAGTCAAAATCCTGATAAAAAAGCATTAGTTATTGCTAGTGATATTGCTCGTTATGGTATCAAGACTCCTGGTGAAGTAACGCAGGGGGCTGGTTCAGTGGCAATGATTGTTAGTCAAAATCCACGCGTTTTGAAATTGACTCGCAAATCGGTTTACATGACACGTAATGTAGGTGATTTTTGGCGTCCAACATTCTCCAAGACAGCTTTTGCCCGTGGTAAATTCTCTAATGAAGTTTATGTCGACTTCTTCAATACCTTATGGAAAAAGTATCAAGACAAATATTCAGCTACAATTGATGACTTCTCAACTTTGTTATTCCATATTCCTTATACGAAGATGGGTACAAAGGCTTTAAGAACTTTAGAAGGCAAAATTCCAGATGCAAAGTATGCTGAATTAACGGAGCATTATCAAGCCAGTATCAAATTCAGTCGTGAGGTAGGGAATCTTTATACTGGTTCACTTTACTTAGGATTGTTGTCATATTTGGTTAACGCTGCTCAGGCTAATGAAGAATTATTGTTGTTCAGTTACGGTTCTGGTGCTGTTGGTGAATTATATAGCGGCGAAATTCAAACTGGTTTTGATAAGGTTATTGATCAAAGTGGTATTCTAGAAATGCTCGATAATCGTCAAAAAATGAGTATTACGGATTATGAAAAAATGTATCAAATTGAGTATCAAGATGGTACAATTGTTGATCCAAAATCGGTTGATAGCAAGTTCTATTTGAGTGAAATTAAAGAGAATGAGCGACTCTATAAAAAGTTAAAATAAATTGTTGCAAGCGCTTACTTAAAATGTTATATTAAAGACGTGGTAAAGATGAAATGTCAGGAACTGTAGCCCTAAAAGATTTTGAATGAGAAAGTTTTATCGTTTCTAGGAGATGGTAGGATTAGTCAAAAACAAAGGAAAATTAGAGTAATACAGTTCAACGGCATTTTTGGAACTAGCGACAAAAGTTAACATAAAATCGACCTTTTTAAGTAGTCGCGCAAGCTCAATACGTGGTTCGCTAGGATCCATTAGTTGAACAAAATATATTTATAGTAAGATATGTTTCAGGTAGTAAGATTCATTTATTTAAATAGATTCAATTTAAAAGTTGATGAAACTGCAGTAAATTTCATCTTACCACTCATATCTAACTTAAGAGTTCTCCATAAGTGAGAACTCTTTTTTTGTCCCCAAGGTTCAATGACAGAGCGTCTATAATTAATCAGAGTTATTTGTTGTAACCGTTTACGAAATGCGTTATATTATAGATGTGGTAAAGATGAAGTGTCAGTAACTGCAGCCCTAAAAGTTTTTGATTTAGAAAGTTTTATCTGTTACAAGATAGGATCAGTAAAGAGCAAATAGAAAGTTAGAGTCAGTGCAGTTTAAGGACATTCTTGGAACTAGCGACAAAAGTTAACATAAGATCGACCTAATTAGTTAGTCGCGCAAGCTCAATACATGGTTCGCTAGGATCCATTAGTTGAACAAAAGAATTACATATTTAGATAGTAAGATATGTTTTAAAAGTAGTAAGATTCATTGAATATTGATGAAACTGCAGTAGATTTCATCTTACCACTTATATCTAACTAGAGGGCTCTCCACAAGTGAGAGCTCTTTTTTTATGGTCTAAATGGACATTTTGGTAAAATAATTACTGGGAAAGCTGAATTGATAAGGATTCAGCTTTTTGTGTGGACTAATTTCTTGGACAATTAACTTCAAAATATTAAAATACCTTTAAACCAGAAAAAAGGATTTGATACTAATGGATCAAGTATATCGTGGAAGTTTAACTTTAGCTTTTATCCTACTAGATTTTTATATCTGGATAACAGGTGGTGTTATTAGTTCGATTATTGCCTTTGTTTTTGGAATAATCATTCTCTTTAGTAGGATTCTGAGCAGCTGAAAAGGGAGGATAAGTTTATGTTAAAGAAACTAGTTAATATTTTTTTTAGTATTCTTTTGGGTATTGCCACTTATATTGTTGTAACGGCTCCATTGCCTTATGCCATCTTAGCTTTTGTGATAGGAATAGTTCTGGTAGCTTGGAAGGTTTTTAAGTTTGACGAAAGAATGCAACGACTTAGTAAGAATTAATTATGAAATAAAAAAAGTACCTCCAAAAAGGAGATACCTCAAAATTAAATTTATCTAATTAACCTAAAACTTGAACAGTAACATTTTGACGTCCAAATTGTAATGCTTGTGAGTTAGGCATGGCAATATCAAGTTGGTTAGGATTGCTGTAAGCGAAGAGACCAGTATCGTTAACTACACGATCGTAAGTCTTGCCATTAGCAGTAATTCTTAAATGTGTTCCACGAGGGAATTTTGATAAGTTAGCAGCAACACCGCTGTAACCCATATTTGAACCAAGAACGACGGGATCATAAGCTGTAGCTGACATTGTTAGAGTTTGTTTAACGTTGTCAGTTGACATGTATTTTCCATTGATCCATTGACTACGGCCAACATCATACCATGTAGTACCAGTTGAATCAGTTTTACTTGCATAAACATGAACCATAGTGTGTCCAGTGGCTACATTACCTGTAAAATTACCATTGGGCCCATCATAGAGGTTAACGCCACCAGCAACATTGATATACATATCTTTGTTTAGAGAAACTGCTGGTGCTTCTGTAGAGATATCATTAGCGGAGATCCATTCGTTTGCACCTACTTCGTAATAAACAACTCCATCAACATTCATAGACTTGTCAATTCTCCAAGCTGTTTTGTTACCAAGCATAGAAGCGGCTCTAGTAACACCGTTTTGTGATTGTGTGTAAATACCGGCACCATTAGCGTTAGTTACATAAACTACGCCGCTAGCATTAGCTGTTGTTGTTGCAGCACTAACCGTTTGTGTTTGAGTACTGATTCCAATTAATGCAAGTGTAGTTACGGTAAATACTGATGCTACAAAATTTTTGATCTTCATATAAAATAATTCCCCCGAGTAAATCTTATGTTTGTTTTTATTTAATGTGTACTATTTTCTCAACGGAATTAATAATATAACGTCTAGACCAACAAATGTTGAATATAACTTAACTGTAAATTAGTTATAATTGGACTGTAAAGGTAATGTAACTAAACTGAAATAAATGTATATCAAAATATTGCAAAAAAATTAGAGGTATTTGCGAATCTCTTTTAACATACTGTCGATATTGTTAACAACTACACCGTTCATTTTGATTAAACCAATAGTGTAATTGTTGATATAAGCAAAAGGATTCTCACCGATAGAACCTACAGCCTTAAGCTTTTCAGGATTCTCGCCACCGTGTTGACGGAGGTCAGTATAGACGCCAATAATAGGAATTTCTTTACCATATGCCAAACCGATTTCAGAGGCCACACCGTCATCCATTGTGTCACCATCAAGAATTGCAACGATTAAGTCGGAAGATAGCAATTCTTTGTTATCTTCTTGAGCAATTTTGATAGAATCGGCGTAATTCATTTTGTCATTGATGTCACCATTTTCTTGAGGTAGATAAACTTCAATATTGGAATCCATCTTTCTGATCTTATCAACTACGACTTCGTTAAACATACGGTCAGCTAAAGCAAAGAGTCCATTGGCAAAATATATTTTCATTAAAAAATCCTTCTTTCTATATTATGTGTTCTGTAATATTCTATCATGTTGTTAATTTTTCATCGTAAAAGTTTAAAATTATCTGTAAACTAAAAAATATACCATTATTTAGCTTGAATTTTAATTCAATAATAGAAAAACTATTTTATAAATTTGTAGATTCCTTACTGGTAGCTTAAATATACAATATAGATACATGCGAGAGAGCAAAATAATTGTTCTAACTTCTGACTTATTATCACCCTCGGATAATAGTTGAAGGTAACATGTGTACTATCAAAACACTGTTTTTCCCTAATTACCAGTAGTGTACTAATTTACTCCAATATTAATGTTACAGTTCACCCTTCGATACTGCACTTTAATATTGAGAATCTCAAACATACAATATTCCATTAAAAAAGCTGTGACTTCATCAATCACAGCTTTTTTGCTATTCTACGATTTGAACCCAACCTTCAGGAGCTTCAACAGTTCCAAATTGGATTCCTGTTAAGGTTTCATATAGTTTCTTGGTAATTGGGCCAACCTCTGTTTCACTATAGAAGACATGTAGATTACCATTGTGTTCCAAGCCACCAATAGGAGAGATGACAGCGGCCGTACCACAAGCGCCGGCTTCTTTGAATTTATCCAGTTGATCAATGTAGACGTCACCTTCTTCTGCTCCAAGTCCTAGACGATTCTTGGCTAACCAGAGTAAAGAGTATTTAGTAATACTTGGTAAAATCGATGGTGATTTAGGAGTTAAGAAGACATCATCTTTGGTGATACCGAAGAAGTTAGCTGATCCAACTTCTTCAATTTTTTCATGATTGATGGGATCGAGGTAAACACAATCCGCAAAACCATTTTTATGGGCCTCATCACCAGGATAGAGACTGGCAGCATAATTTCCACCAACTTTACTTTGACCAGTACCCTTGTGAGCTGCACGGTCATACTGTGATGTTGTGAAGTTAACGGGGGTAAGTCCACCCTTGAAATAATTACCGACTGGCATAGCAAAAATGGTAAAGATGTATTCCGGAGCAGCATGGACACCGATTTGAGCTCCAGTACCAATGATTAGAGGACGTAAATAAAGTGTGGCACCAGTTCCGTAAGGAGGAACAAAATTAGCGTTGGCCTTAACTACTTCTTTTACAGCTTCAACAAATTTATCTTCTGGAAAGACCGGCATCAGTAATCTCTCACATGATTCTCTCATTCGACTAGCATTGCGATCGGGTCTAAATAGTTGAATATGATTATCAGGAGTACGATAAGCTTTCATTCCTTCGAAAGCCGCCTGACCGTAATGTAAAACTGTAGAAGCTTCACTAATATGAAGTGTACTGTCTTCAGTTAAACCAGCATCTTGCCATGCTCCGTTCTTATAGTGAGCGATGAATCGATAAGGTAAGTCCATATAATTAAAACCGAGGTCATTCCAATTAATTGTTGATGGATCTGCTTTTGCCATAATAAAAATCTCCTTACTAAAATTAAAATAATATTAAATAGATTAGATTCATCATAATTAATGATTTCAAAAGTGTCAATCAAGTTTAAGTGTTTTCTTTACGCGACCAGTGCGAGAATGGCTACAATATAAGGGTATAAGCGAGAGGAGAAATTATGAATAAGAAAAAGTTTATTTTTTCGGCCGCAATGGCAATGATATTGGTAGTTTTTGGCTTCTTTACATATAGTTGTCATGCACAGGCGGTAAATTCTAAAAAATACGTTCAAGAATCGATTCCAACTATTTTTTTCCATGGCTATGGCAGTAGTTATCGGGCTGAAATCCAAATGACTGAAGTTGCTAAGGAAGCAGGAGTCACAAGAACAATCGTGAGAATCAACGTTAGTCCCAATGGCTATGCTAAAATGATTGGTTCTATTCCTAAGAAGGCTAAGAATCCAATTGTTGAAGTCAACTATGATGATAACAAGATGTTGAATTATCATACGGCGGGACTCTGGGCTAAAAATGTTATTGAAGTTTTGCAGAAGGATTATAAATTTAAAAAGGTTAATTTAGTAGGTCACTCAATGGGAAACATGGCTATTAATTATTACATTTTGGATAATTATAGTAATAAGAAATTACCTAAAATTAATAAGGTGGTTGATATTGCCGGGCATTTTGACGGTATCATTGATGAGGATGATGAGCCTGGTCGTATTACTTTAGATAAAAATGGTAAACCTACGCCAATGAATCAGTTTTATCAAGAATTGTTGAAGTTTAGAAGGGTTTATCCAACCAATACTAGAGTACTTAATATCTTTGGTGATAAGAATGATGGAACTCATTCTGATGGTGCCGTAACTAATGCTTCTTCGCAGTCGTTGAGATATTTAGTTTCAGGTCGTGCTAAATCTTATCGGGAAAAGAAGATTGTTGGTAAGATGGCTGCTCACAGTAAACTACATGAAAATAAGCAAGTCGATAAGATTTTAATTAACTTCTTGTGGAAGAAATAAGGAAAAATTCCGTCCTCTACAAAAAAGTAATTTGATTGTAACTAAATACCAACTAGTTCGTTGGTTCCAATTATTAGAGAGTAAAACTGCAGTATTTATGTAATCCAAATAAAGATTTTAAATTAAAAGAACAGCTTCTATTAAGTATTCGAGACATATGTTATGTACTTGAGTATCTCTCAATAGGAGTTGTTCTTATTTTTTATTATTTTATTTTTTTAAATTCTCTTTTCGTTTAGCATAGTCAGCGTCCGAGATTCTTCCCTGAGCATACTCACGATTCAAAATGTCTAAGGCACTATTTTGATGATGATTATTAAATAGGTAAACAATTGCAACGAAGATCAATAAGGCAATGATTCCATAAAAGAGGAATCCTCCACCCATGAAGTTTAAGCCACTGAATAAGTGGCAACCAGTTAATCCCATCATAATTAGCATCTCCTTTAAATGGAATTGTCTCAATTATAGGTAGGAGTTAGGGTTTCAACAATTATATTGCTTGCTATTCGAAGTATGGAAAATCGTGTTCAAAATAGTGCTGCAAACAGCTTGCGTGTTGACGATTGAATATTTCAGGTAAGTTTTCTTTAGAGAAGTATTTTAAGTCTAAAGTTTCGTTATTCTTGGAATTGAGTTCACCTTTGCAGTAGTCAACTAGAAAGAAGGTCACGATGGCTTGGGCAACGTCGCTGTTAGGGTAGCGTTGGATGTGATTAGAAGAGAGTCCTAAAAATGAATTTAGTATAACTTCAAGTCCAGTTTCCTCTCGAAATTCTCGGCGACAAGTACCTTCAACTGTTTCACCATATTCCATGGCACCCCCGGGGAGGTCCCATTTATTCATATCGGAATGCTTTTGTAAAAGGACTTCATTCTTATCGTTAATTAGAATTCCTCCAACAAAATTTAAGATAATCGGTTCATGACCAATTTTTTGGCGAATATCGTGAATATAATCCATCTTTACCTCCAGCAAAACGTTATTTATAGATCTTCAATTGTTGTGTAAGTGGATTGTCTAAAGATGAGCTTAGTAGCTAGTTCGATTCGTTTAGCAACATGCTGTTGGTTAGTTAATAAATCTTGCATTAAATCGACTGAAGTCGCACCCATTTGATTAGTAGCGACATCCACAGAACTTAACTCGGGATTGACGTAACGGGAAAGGGCGGTGTTGTCGAAACTGAAGAGTTGGACTCTTTTAGGAACGACAATGTTATTTTCTTGAAGAGCCTTTAATGCACCAGCTGCCATCAAATCATTGGTAATAAAGAAAGCATGTGGAAAATCTTCTTTATCCAAAGCTTTTGTCATTTGAAGGTAACCGGAATCTTTAGTGAAGTCACCTTTAAAACAATTTTGTGGATCAAACAAATTGTGCTCTTCCATGGCTGACTTGAAGGAATCAAAACGTAAGTCAGGGATGATTCTTTGGTTGTCGGTTGATGTCTCTTCACCATAAATCAGACCGATGTCTTCAATGTTTTGATCGACAAAGTAATTAACCACTTTTTGAATGCCATATTTGAAATCAGTTAGAACTGAATCGAATCCTTTACTGAATTGGTCGTCGTCAATAAAAACAATATTGGGACAAATCAAAGCCATAGTCTGAACTTGTTCCTGACTGAATTTACCTACGGCAATGATACCGTCAGTGTCATTAGGGATTTCCTCAATATCGTTGTGAAAAATACGACTGATTTGGAATCCATACTTGGGTGCTTGCTGTTCAATTCCCTCACGCACGGTCATGTAGTAGAGATCGTCTTGTTCTTTAGATTCGGAATACCATTGGACTAGAGCTAAATGTTTTTGATAATGACTGTTGGGATGATTGGCCTTTTTATAATTAAGGTCAGTCGCAATTTTTAAAATATTGGCTCTAGTTTCATCAGTAACCGATAACGTCAAATCATTGTTTAAAACTCGGGAAACAGTGGCTGGTGAGACACTGGCTTTCTTGGCAATGTCACGTAAGGTAGCCATTATTGAAGGCTCCGAATAAATTTGTCAAAAGCAGTCTGTCCTTGTTCATCCCACTTGAAGACACCAGCATCTTCAAGAACACGGCTAAAGACGAGACCTGTTTCTTTATCAACAATTTTTTCCACATTGTCAGTTGTAAATTCGTATTTTTGTTTCAATTGATCTGCCCAAGCTTTGTGATATTGAGCCATTTGATTAGGTTGATCTAGTAGGTAACGTTCAACTTCTTTTAATTCTGTCTTCAGTCGGGCAGGTAAGATGGCACGTCCCATAACTTCGATTAGACCGATATTTTCCTTTTTGATATGTTGGACGTCCTTGTGGGGATGGAAAATTCCATCTGGGTATTTATCAGAGGTTTGGTTGTCACGCAAGACGATATCCATAACGTAGTTTTCATCTTGACGATAGGCAATCGGCGTAACAGTATGATGACGAATTTCACCACTATGGGATCTAATATCAACTGATTCGTCAGAATAATTCATCCAGTGCTCATGAATCAAAGTGGCAGCCTTAACTAATTCTTCAGGATCTTTACTTGTTAAACGAATTGTGGAAAGGGGCCATTTAACGATTCCTGCGGAGACACCATCGACATCGATTTCAATTTGACGATCAATTGGAGCTTTCATCATTGGAAAAATATGGTGTCCACCTTGATAGTGATCGTGACTAAGCATAGAACCGCCAACAATTGGTAAGTCAGCATTACTACCAACAAAGTAATTAGGGAATATTTTGATGATTTCAATTAAGTTATTGAAGGTATGTTGATTGATAATCATTGGTTTGTGAGTTGTATTTAAGAAAATAGCATGTTCTTTAAAGTAAGCATAAGGTGAGTATTGGAAGCCCCAAGTTTCGCCACCGAGTGTAAAGCGTATAACACGGTGATTACTACGGGCAGGATAACCTAAACGTCCTAAGTAACCTTCATTTTCTAAGCAAAGTTGGCATTTAGGGTAGCCGGTTTGTTTAGCTTTACCAGCGGCAGCAATAGCCTTGGGGTCCTTTTCAGGTTTAGACAAATTAATAGTGATCTCAAGATTTCCATAATCAGTCGCTACTTGATAAGAGATATTTTTAGCAATAGCTTTAACTTTGATGTAGTCATTGTCTTGACTCATTTGATAGAAATATTTGATAGCATCAGTTGGATTCTTTTGATAAAGATTCCAGAATTTATGATTAACACGTGAAGGTAGTGGGGTAACGAAGTCCATTAATTGATCGTTAAGGATTTCTTTAGCCGTTTGGCTATTCTCAATTTTTTTATTTTGGATAGCTGTTTTAATCAGAGCTTCTTTAGTATCGTCAGCTTGAAGATGGTTATCGTCGCCAACCAAGGCACAAATACGATTGTATAAGTAAACACGATCCATTTCTTGGTAATCATTATCAGCATTAATTATTTGATCGACAAATTTATCGACACAAGACATTATTTTTCCACCTCGGTTGTAGCAATTTCTCTAGGTCCGTCAGCAATCTCAGCAATATAGAAGTCAGCAGCATAGCCAATTTCTTTTTGATAAATTTGACCGACATTTTCTTTAAAGGCGTTAACCTTATCTTTATCAACGATAGCAATAGCACAACCACCGAAACCGGCACCAACCATACGAGCACCGAGTACACCGTCTTGTTTCCAAGCAGCGGCGACCAAGGTATCAAGTTCCTTACCAGTTACTTCATAATCGTAGTGTAGTGAAATATGAGAAGCATTGACTAGTTTGCCAAATTCTTCAAGGTTGTTTTCTTTAAGATAATTGATAGCTTTAAGAGTTCTCTGATTTTCAAAAACAGCATGACGAGCACGACGGATCAAAATATCATCGTTGATCAAATATGAGTTACGATCAAAATCGTCAATTGATAGTTCGCCTAATGAATTGATGTCTAATTTAGTTTGAAGCAGTTTCAAAGCCTCTTCACATTGACTACGACGTTCATTGTATTTAGAGTCAGCCAAGGTACGATGCTTGTTAGTATTCATAATTACGATAACGTTATTACCTAGTTCAACTGGTGCGTAATGGTATTCCATTGTATTGGTGTCGAGTAAGATAGCTTGATTTTCTTTACCCATACCAACAGCAAATTGATCCATAATTCCTGAATTGACGCCGATAAAGTCATTCTCATCTTTTTGACCCATTTTTACTAAATCAAGTTGATCAATGTCGAGTGAGAATGCGTCTTTGAGAATTGTTCCCATTAATAATTCGATTGAAGCAGAAGATGATAATCCTGCGCCATCAGGCAAATTACCGTGAATATAAAGATTGAAACCGTGATCTATTTTATAACCAGCTTTGGTAATAAAATAGATCATCCCTTTAGGATAATTGGCCCAATCGTCCTCTTTGTTAAATTTAAGATCGTCAAGTGAGAAGGAAATGATACCTTTGTCGGGTAGGTTCTCGGAAAACATTTGAACAGTATCGTCATCACGTTTGCCGTAAGCTGCATATGTACCTAAACTGATAGCACAAGGGAAGACATTGCCTCCATTGTAGTCAGTGTGTTCACCGATTAAATTGATACGACCAGGTGAAAAGAATAATTTTTCAGCTGTTTGGTTAAATTTATCTGCAAATCCTTGTAATATTTCGTTAGTATTCATGATTGATCCTCCATTTAGTAAATGTTTACTTAACAAAAATGATAGCGCTTTCGAATAACTAAAACAACCCTATAGATTTAAAAAATATAATAAAATGTTATTATTATATGCATGAATACAAAGTCACTTGAAAAAGAGGAAAAATATGAAAACGGCAGTTGTAACTGATACAGCATCGTACCTAACACCTGAGCAAATCAAGCAATACAACATCACCGTCTTACCAATCACGGTTATTTTGGGGAATGAACAATATAAGGAAACAGAAGAATTAACGGATCAAGAGTTTTACGACTATTTGCGTAATGAACCAGAATTACCAACCACAGCTCAAGTTTCGATGGGACAGATACAAGAGGCTTATGATCGTTTGGTATCAGAAGGCTATGACACAATTATCTCAATTCACTTATCATTAGGAATTACTTCATTTATGGACAACTTACGTATGTTTGTGAAGGATTATGATAAGGCTAAAGTTTATCCATTCGATTCAATGGCTGCGAGTGCCGCCGAGGCTGATTTGGTTATGCTAGCTGGTTCAATGGCTCAAAAGGGAGAAGATCCTGAAAAAATTGTTGCTAAAATGGAAGAGTTACGAGACTCAACCGATATTTATTTTGCCGTTAACGATTTGAAACACTTGAGTCGTACCGGTCGTTTAAGCAATCGTTCTGCTATTATTGGTAGTTTGTTGGATGTTAAACCATTATTGACATTCAAAGATGGTAAAATTTTTGCAATTGGTAAAGAGAGAACTATGCATCGAGCTTTCCGTGTAATTGCATTGGAGATACAAAAATATGCAGATGCGCATCCAGATTGGAAGTTACACATCACAGTAGTTGATTCTAATAATCGTGAAATGTTGGAGAAGTGGAGTAATGATTTTCAAACCAACTTCCCTGATGCCAAGGTTTCAACGAGTCATTTAGGACCAGCTATCAGTGTACATACTGGTGAAAAAACTATGGGTGTTGTCTGGGATAGGGATTTATTAGATGAAAACTAGAATTATGCTTTACGTTGATGACGTTGATATGAACGTAGAATTTTGGGTCGAAGAATTTGGAGCCAAAGTAATGGCTCGTCAGACTTTAAATGGTGGCTACCAGAATGTCATCGTAGGAATCTCTGCGGAAACTGAATTATCGATTTTTCCTAAGGATTACGTCAGAATTTATTCACCAGAAGTGGATGAAACAGTACCATCATTGATGTTCTTTTCTAACCGTTTCAATGAACTGCATGATGATTTATTGAGTGCAGGTGAGGTTTCTGAAGTTAATGGTGTGTTGACTTTTAACTTCCAAGATCCTGAAGGTAATTATTTTGTTGTTGCTAGGGAAGAATATTAATTCTGAAATTTACAAAGTTGTCGCTACCAACCGGAAAATGAGCTTAATTATTTATTTTCAGTAATTTAGAAAAAAAGCAGCATTTATTAGAATAAACGTATTACAAATACGCTATATATTCTAAATAAATGCTGCTTTTTTCTTTATTGACTCTTTATTAGATATGATGGTAATTTATTTTTTTTGAAAAAACATGACAGGGTAATGATTAAAATAAGCATTCTTTATAAATTTCCATTCGGATTTATTTGAAAGTGGTTTACTGTAGGTACCTAAATTTTGACGGTAAACCATTGCCAAATCACCTTTTCGAGATTTAGCAATATTATTAATGTCCCTTAAGTATCCATAACGGTTTGTTGGTGCGGAAATTATTTTATAAGGTATTCTTCTGTTTTTATTTTGTACCTTTAAATATTGGGAGTCATTTATTGGATGCTGTACTAATCTGAATATTGGGAAGTTTCCTGATAAGTTCTCAATGTAAAGATTGTTATTACTATAATATTTGTCCATCATTGAATTAATATTTTGAGTATTTGCAAAGGACCCAGAAGATGCATTAAAAACAGTTTTTTGATTTCCAATGCCAAGGTAGTTATTAAAGGTAAATGTACCAAATACTAAAATGGGAATTGTTATCAGAATTAATTTTCCTACTTTTCCAATAGAGTTAAAAACAATGTATAAACCAAATCCTGTGAGGATAGCCAGTGGGAACCATAAAAAATTCCAGTGATTATAATTGGGTTTGATAATCATTAACCCAGGTATAAAAGTAAATAATGATTCTAATATTATAATTCTAAATTTGATTTCATTTTTACTAAATAACTCTTTTTTTCCTAATGAACCTATAATAGCAAAAATGAGCATAAATGGAAGAATAGCTCCATAGGGTAGGCTACTGTTCTGTGGTAATTTATCACTACCAGTCAATATTTGCTTTGTTCCAGAGAAAATATTCATTAAGCTGTTTTTAAATAATGATCCTTTGAAACTAATTAGTGAGCTAACACGATTAGCTTGTAAATAAGGTAAATCAAAGATGAGAAACTTTGAAAATTTATTGGTATGTTGAATATTTACTCGAAAAGCAAATACCATTAATGGTAAAACCAGAATAAAAATTAAAATACCCCAAAGAATTACTTCCTTTTTTGAAAGCCATTTTTTAAGAATTGTTGTTAAAGCCATTGTAATTATGAGGAAAGGTAGATAAATCCAAGAGGCTACATAACCGTATGCTGATAGGGCAATAAAAACAGATGATAAAACTAAGAAGTAGTATTTTGTTTTTATAGGGTGCTCTAGGGTTGAAAGATAAAAGTTAATTAATCCAAGGATAACAAAGATTGGAGAGACGTTAGCATCTAGGACCCATCGTCCTGATACTAGGAACCAAGGAGTTGTCACTAAGGATAATGTAACCAAAAAAGGTAAAGCTTTATTTGGAGAACTGAGATAAAGAGAACATACTATAGCAATGATTGCTGTTAACGTTAAAATAGCCATCGGGAGTCTAAACATAAATAGAGAAAAGCCAAAGATTTTAATGACTGGAACTATAATCCATGCATATAAAATAGATTGTCCCTGTCCCCACACGCTTGCGAAATAAATAGGATTCTTTAATCCGTGTATATCGGTACCAAAGTTAACTTTACTTATAACTTCATTCATATAATTTGTCTCGTCAACATGTAGACCGGGTGTACTATTTAATTTCACAAGTAGTAAAATCCCTAAACCTATTATCAGGATAAAAGATAATGATAATTGTAGCCAATTATAGAAGGTTCTTTTAGAACTTTTTATTTTAAAAATAATTAAATCCCCCTGTTTTTGATATTACGTTCTTCATTTTACTAGAAAAGTGAATTATCTTCTTTATTTTTTGTGAGTTACAGAAATGAGTTGAAGATTTGAAGTGAAAATAAATGGAATACTTTTGGATTCTAGTAACTAAAAACTATGATGAAAAATCGGAATTTGGTTTATTTAGCGTGTCAATTGATAATCTTTACCTGATAGGCAGGTTAGATGACCGCTTGAAAGGGAAATGGATTTTTCCATCTTGTTATGTGCTATAACTTGGTCAATCAAGTTAGGGATGACTATTATGAAACAAGATAATTTACAATTGATCAAGGCTGGAAGTACTTCGGTTATTAATGCCTTAGGAGAAACCATTTTTTCATTCTCATTGTCTTTAAAGCTATTGAAGGTAACTGGTTCAGCTTTAGGCTATGGCACTAGCTTATTTATCGGTCCAATCGTTGGACTGGCTTTGGCACCTATCATTGGAAAGATAATTGATAAATATTCTCATAAACGACTGGCTTTGATTTCTGAGGCATTATTGATAGCCTCGTTATTACTATATTTATTGGCGTATTCAATAGGAACTAATATTTTGTACACGGCTATCGTAGTTGTTTGTGCCATGAATATTTTTGGCAGACTGTTTTCTATTACATATTTATCTTCAACGCCACAAATTGTTAGTAAAAAATCTATTCAACGTCTTAACTCAATTCAGACAACGGGTGTATCTATGGCTAGTATTGTGGCCGCACCTTTAGCAGGTTTTCTATTTGGAGTTGTACCGTTCACGTGGATTATTTTGGTAGAGATTTTTACGGAGAGTCTGACTTTATTGTTTACTTGGAGTACACATTTCAATCAAGTGACGGTTGAAAAGACGGCCACTGGTGATGATGAGAAGGTTGATTTGGTTAAAGTCCTAAAGGGACAACCACAATTAATTATTTTGACTGTAATTGCAATGGTATTGAATTTAGCTGGTATTTCTCTACAAATTGGAATTCCTTATGTTTTGATTCATATTCTCAAGTATTCAACTGTTGTTAGTGGTAATGTTCAAGGTATTTTGTCATTTGGAGTGTTCTTAGGCGGAATTGTTATTACGATTGTTGAAATTAAGGATGTCTTCAAATTTGAAAGGGTAACCTATTGGATATCAGTATTTGAACTTCTTTTATTAGGCTTCTTAATTAAATTTGCCTCACAATATACACTGGCAATCTTTGCTGTGATCCAATTCATTTCTGGCTTTGTGGGAGCAATTTCTGATCCACCAGTTTTTACGTATGTGCAAGAAGTTATTCCTGAAAAAGCCTTAGGGCGGGTCAATACTTTGATGTACACTATGGTTCAAATTTTGAATCCAATTGGCGTCTTGATTTATAGTTCTGCTTTTGCAGTTGTTGATTATCGGATACTATATTTGGTTAATGGATTGATTACAACCATTTTAGTAGCATTGTTGTTTACACAATTTAAAAAACCACAAAAAAATGCCTAATCTATTTAGGCATTTTTTATGTGATTCATGAAGGGTTAAACATTTGCAGCAGCGGAATAATTTGAAGCTAGTTCTGTCAAAGCTACGATGTCATCGCCGGATTTGACGTCTGTCTTATTCAATTTATCCACGTCGCCGTAAGACATTGTGTTGGTTACGACAATCATAACTGTGGGATCGTAACCAGCAGCTTGAATTTTTTCAATATCGAAGGTACCAAGTAAATCACCTTTTTTAACGGTGTCGCCTTGTTTGACATTGGATGTGAAATATTGACCTTTAAGATCAACGGTATCGATTCCTAAATGAATAAGGACTTCAGCACCATCGTTAGTCTTGATTCCATAAGCATGTTTTGTGGCATAAGCGACGGTAACCGTTCCATCGGCTACAGCATAAACATTATTATCAGTAGGCTTGATGGCAGCACCTTTACCCATAATTTCAGCGGAGAAAACTTGATCATTAACATCTTTTAACTGAATCAATTCGCCAGATACAGGTGCAGCAATTAATTCATCGGCCACAGCAACAGTATCATCATCAGCTTTTTCAACTGGTTTAGCAGTTGTTACCTTATCAAACTTGATTCCGTAAAGATATGTAAGAGTAAAACCTAAAGCAATACTGATTAGAATACTGATGAAGAATGGAAGGTAATACTTAGGTGGGAAAGAAATAAATCCAATGATACCAGCAGCACCTAAAGCACTAGATAGAACGTGGAAAATACCAATAAAAATAGAAGCAATTCCGGAAGCAACCATGGCACAGATGAATGGGTAGCGTAACTTTAAGTTAACACCGAAGATGGCTGGTTCTGTAATACCTAGTAGAGCTGATAATCCAGCTGATGATGCTAAACCTTTTTGCTTCTTGTCTTTAGAAAGGAAGAAGACGGCTAAACAGGCAGCACCTTGAGCAGCATTGGCCATAGAAGCGATTGGGAAAAAGAAATCTCCACCAGTTTTAGCAATGTTAGTTAGTAACTGAGTTTCAATGGCAGGGAAACTTTGATGAAGTCCAGTAATAACAATAGGTGAATAGAAGGTACCAAAGATAGCAGTACCAACAAATCCGGTTGCATTGTACATCCAGACGATACCGTTGGTTAAACCATCAGAAACAACTCTCATGATAGGTCCGACACCAATAAATGTTAGTAGACCAGTTACGATTACAGCAAGTAATGGCGTAAAGATAAAGTCTAAAGTTGCAGGCATATGCTTATGAAGCCATTTTTCAATAGTAGCTAGAATCCAAGCAACGGCTAGAACAGGTAAAACTTGACCTTGATATCCAGCTTGAGCAACTTTTAAACCGAAGACATTCCAGTAAGTCATCTTACCAGCAGCCATAACGTTAGCGACGTCATAGCCATTAACTAAAGCAGGCATAACCATTGCCATACCGATAGCAGCACCAAGGTAAGGATTACCGCCAAAACGTTTAGTAGCTGAAAAACCAATTAGTACGGGCATGAAAGTAAATGGTGCTGATGCCAAAAGGTTAATTAATTCGGCGACACCTTTCATACCAGGATACATTTGCACAACTGATTGAGCACCAAAGAGGTTGGGTGATGTTAAAACGTTGTTCAAAGCCATCAATAGACCACCAGCTACAAGAGCGGGGATCAATGGAACAAAAATATCAGAAAGAAGTTTGACGAAGGCCATGATTGGATTAGATTTTTTGCCGTTAGTAGCCAAGTTCTTAAGATCATCAGGAGTAACAGTTTTAAGTCCTGTCTTTTGAATTAAGAAATCGTAAACTTTATCAACATCGCCAGGTCCGATAATGATTTGATACTGACCATTGATACTGAAAGTACCTTTGACGTCGTCATCGTTGTCCAATCCTTTTTGATCGATTTTCTTTTCATCTTTAACAACTAATCTTAATCGAGTCGCACAGTGAGCTGCCGCAATTAAGTTATCACGTCCCACATATTTCAGTACTCGATCCGCAACTTGTTCATGATTCATAATAATTCCCTCCTAAAACGTATGTAAGCGTTTCGATACATTAATAATACATGGTTTTTAAAAATTGTCAAACGTTTGACAATTATAAACCTGTAAAATATTTGTAACCGATTAACATTATATAAAACTAGGATTTAAACAAATGTTATACGATTGACATTTTAGAACAAATCAAGTTACAATGAAGCCAATATCAAAGAAAGTATGGGTCAAAATTATGATTACAAAATGGACAACCGCATTGAGGTATAAACCATATCGAGAATGGTCAGAGCAGGAGTTAATTGATATTAAACAGAGGATTGCTCAATCACATTGGCGCTTGGGTTATCATATTCAACCGTCAACTGGTCTTTTAAATGATCCCAATGGATTCTCTTATTTTAATAATCAGTGGCACTTGTTCTATCAATCATTTCCTTATGGAGCTGTGCATGGTTTGAAAAGCTGGGCTCATTTAACTTCAGATGATTTGGTTCATTGGCAAGATCATGGACCAGCTTTGTTACCAGGGGATGTTCAAGATAGTCACGGTGCGTATTCTGGTTCTGCGATTCCTGTCGGCGATAAGTTATTTATGATGTATACCGGCAATGTTCGTGATAAGAATTGGGTACGTCATCCCAAACAAGATGGTGCCTGGATGGATAAGGATAATCAAATTAAAAAAATTTCCATACCATTGATTGAGAACCCTAAACCAGGCTATACGGATCATTTCCGTGATCCTCAGATTATTAAGCATGAAGATACTTACTATTGCTTAATTGGTGGACGTCGAGTCGATGATACAGGTCATGTTTTGGTATATCAGGCCTCTGAAGTTACAGGTCCTTGGTCTTACAAAACAGAACTGAAGTTTACTGATAAAGATTGTGGTTATATGATTGAGTGTCCCAACTTACTATTTGTTGATAATCGTCCTGTTTTGATGTTTTGTCCGCAAGGAATTGAACAAGATGTGTTACAATACTCGAATGTCTATCCCAACGCTGTAGTCATCGGTGAGGACTTTGACTGGGAGACATTTAGTTTTATTAATCCAAGTGCAATTGCAAACTTAGATGAGGGTTTTGACGTTTACGCTACACATGGATTCAATGCTCCAGATGGACGAGCTTTAACAGTCAGTTGGATCGGTCTTCCGGATACTACTTATCCTTCAGATAAAGAAGGCTGGGCTAACTGCTTTAGCTTAGTCAAAGAATTAAAAATTAAAGATAATCATTTGTATCAAATACCAGTAGTCGAAAATAAACAGTTAGTTAAGGAAACACTTAACTCAAAAGAAATTACGCCTCAAGCCAAGTTATCATTCAAACTGGGGAAAAACTTAGCTGGATCGATAACACTTAAGACGGAACTTAATGAAGAATTACAAATTATTCTTGATACGACTAATGGTAAGATATTAGTTGATCGCACAAATGCTGGAGTTCCTTTTGCAACTAACTTTGGTACGACAAGAAGTACTAAAGTTATTGCGGGTAAAGAAATTCAGGCTGATTTGTATTTAGATAATACAGTTTTTGAATTATACGTTAATGGTGGACAAAAAGTTATCATCGGTCGAATTTTTCCACAAGGTGAGCAATTCTCTGTGGAATCAGAAAATATTGAAGTAAAAAAAGTTAGTTTGGACAAGATTTATTAATGAGGTAGATTATGGCAACATTAGATGATATTGCAAAATTGGCGGGTGTTTCAGCGACAACAGTTTCACGAGTTATTAATAACTATGGTTCATTGTCGGAAAAAACTAAAACAAAGGTTTTTGAAGCTATGAGAGAGCTCAATTACCAACCCAATAGTTTGGCGAGATCATTAAAAGGCAAGAAGACTCAATTAATTGGAGTTATTTTGCCTGGTGTCAGTAATCCCTTCTTTGGACAGATGGTTCAAGAAATTGAAGATCAATTGTTCAAAAAGGGTTTTCGAATCATTCTTTGCAACGCAGGTAGTGATGCTGAAAAAGAGCGAGATTATTTGAGAATGTTGATGGCTAATCGAGTTGACGGAATCATTGCGGGTTCACACAATTTGGGTATTGAGGAATATCAAAAAGTGGGTTTACCAATTATCTCGTTTGACCGTTATTTATCAGATGAAATTCCGATAGTTAGTTCTGATAATTATCATGGTGGCGAGCTTGCTGCTCAGGCTTTAGTGAGATCAGGTAGTAAAAAGTTACAAATTATCACAGGAGCCAATCATCCTAACAGTCCAACCAATGCAAGACTGACGGGCTTTAAAGATGAATTAAAGAAGAGTGATTTGGATTTTGATGTGATGGAAATTAGTTTTTCCGCCACGCCTAATATTAAAGGTTTGAAAATTAAAGAATTATTATCTAAGCGAGAAGTTGATGGAATCTTCTGTACTGATGATTTGACGGCATTGTTAGTCATACAGCAAGCTAAAGCTTTAGGGATGAGGGTTCCTGAAGATGTGAGGTTAGTTGGATATGATGGGACGAACTTTATTCAGTCTTATCATCCTGAGTTGACAACAGTTATGCAGCCAATTTCAGATATAGTAATGGTGATGATTGATTTGTTATTAAAACGGGTCGATGATCACGATTGTGAATTAGAAGATAACTATGTTTTGCCAGTTAAGTTGATTACTGGTGAAACCACTGCATAGAAAAAGTCGTAGATGTGAGGTCTACGACTTTTTTATGAAAAATACGTTAAGTTGAGTTTATTATTACCCAATTTAACGTATTTTTATTTGTAGCAATATTTTTAATAACCATAGTTCTATGCAAAATAGTGGGAGCAGGCTTACTCCGTTCTCTTTGCTGATATTATCAGCATCATTGGTCTTCTAAACTCATCCTTCATTCCTGGAACATCTAGCAAATGCTTTGGTGGTGTGGGTTCTTCTAAGACTTTTAGCGTAAATCCGTTTTGTAACAGTGTATTCACATAGGTTGTTAGAGTCTTGTGATATTTAACAACTTTGTGGTTTAAGAAATCAGCTTCTCGTTTGCCTTCTTCAAAGTAATGATCGACAGGCCAGCAGGAAATTTCTCCATTTTGATCATAAAACCATTCTTGATTGCCATAGGCTGTGAAGATGGGATGCTCAACAGAGAAAATGAATGCTCCATTTGGGGATAAGCTGTGTCTAACTTTTTGACAAATAAGATTGAAATCTGGAGTGTAATGTAAGGCTAGGGAACTGATAACGACATCGAAACTATTTTCGGAAAAATCGATATCTTCCATTGCCATTTTTTGGTAATGAACGTTGTCGTAATGATTCTTTTCCTGAGCCACTTTGAGCATGTTCTCAGATAAATCGATTCCTAAAACTGATTTTGCTCCATTTTTTGCTGCATAAATGTCATGCCAGCCAAAGCCACAACCGATATCTAAAACTCTTTTGTCGTGAAAATCGGGTAACATTTTTTGAAAGGTTGGCCATTCTCCGGCGGCTTTTAGGCCTTCAACAGAACGTGGAAATTTACTGTAGGCTTCAAAGAAACTTTTGTCATCGTACTCATTTTCTTCCATGAATAGTTCATCTCTTTTGTTAGGTTTTAAATAACCATGGTTCTATGCAAAATAGTGGAAAAGAGCTGCGTAGGCCAGATTCCTGTGCTTTGCCTGACTTCACGAACTGTCTGCTGCGCAGCCAATTCGCAAAGCCCTGCAAATACTCAGAATCTAGGCAGGCTTACTCCGCTCTCTATCTTTTAACTAACTTAACGACTGTTTCAACATGTGGTGTTTGAGGGAACATGTCTACTGGTTGTAGATAAACGACTTTATAACGTTCAGCTAATCTTACTAAATCCTTAGCTAATGTTGATGGGTTACATGAGACGTAAACTAATTTATCAACTGGATTGCGGTTTAGTGTTGTAATCATACTGCCTTCAAGTCCGGTTCTTGGTGGATCTACGACGATTGAATTGACATTGATGCCGTCTTTTAATAACTCTGGGTAGATCTTGTCAGTTGATCCAACGTAATAGTCGGCATTTTCTACTTCATTTAATTTGGCATTTGCTTTGGCATCTTCGATAGCTTCGGGAATGATTTCGATTCCGTAAATATGTTTAACGGTTTCTGACATAGTAATGCCGATTGTTCCAACCCCACAATATGCATCTAGCAGGATGTCTCTTTGAGTTGGTTCTAGTGCTTGATTAACTAGGTCATACAGTTTATCAGTTTGAAGTGAGTTCAATTGTAAAAAGGCACGTGGTGAAAAGTTAAAAATATAACCGTTGATATCTTCTTGTAGATATTCGTCACCCCAGAGTAATTTAGTTTCGTCACCCCAAACAGCGCCTTGGTCTTCTTTATTGATATTTTGAGAAATTGAACTAACTTCAGGAATTTCTTTCTGAATACGTTCAATTAATTGATGTTCTTTGATGAATTTTGGTGAACGAGTAATGAAAGTAACTTGAAGTTGGTTAAATTCAACTGATTCACGAATGACGATCATGCTGAGAATTCCCGATTTTTGTTTAGGATTGAAAACGGGAATTTCCAAATCCTTAACAATTTCAACGATTTTACGCATGGCTGACATGGTTAAATCCATTTGCGTTGGCATTTCAGTTAGATCGACTAATTCTTGTGTACCTGTTTTATAAAGGCCACAGCGAATTTCACCATCTATTTCTTGGATAGGGAACTGAGCTTTGTTACGATATTTTTCCTGTTGAACTGAAGCTACGGTTGGGCGAATATTATATTTTTCATATGCGTAAGGCTTATATTTTTCAAGTGATTCTCGGAGAATGTCAGCCTTAAATTTTAATTGATCTTCATATTTAATGTGGGCAAAATCTAGACCACCAACTTTATCGGCTAAAGCAGGTGTTTCAGGATTTCTGAAACGACTGGCCTGTCTGATTTTGTGAATACGACCATTGAGAAAACGAGGGTGCACGTCAGTGACTTCACAGACGATGACATCTTCGGGGACGGCTTTTGGTACGAAAACAATGACATGTTTGAAGAAGCCAATGCCTTCGCCATTGATACCGATTCGTTTGATAGTTAGTGGAAATTTGTCACCAACTTTTAATTCTTGAGTTATATTTGTATCCATAATTTTTCCTTTGAATGTTTTTGCGATAAACTTACACTTGAGTATAACATGTGAGGTAATAATAATTTGGCAAAAGTTACGAAAATTCAGGCCCAGAAACGTAAGGGGCGTTACAATATCTATCTTGATGGTAAGTATGCTTTTCCTGTAGCAGAGACTACTTTGATTGAATTTCGTCTGATGAAAGATGTGGAATTGACGGATCAAGAAGTTGCGGAGATCGAACATCGAGAAAATGTAAATAAGGCTTACGGTGATGCAGTAAATTATCTGAGCTATCAATTGCGAACAGAGAAAGAAATCAAAGAGTATCTATATAAGAAGGAATACCACAAAGATGCTGTTGAATTCACATTAGAAAAGTTGCGTAATTTGCACTATTTGGATGATGCTAGTTATGCTAAGAGTTTCATCACTGATCAATTACGGATGACCGCTAATGGACCTAAAATAATTGAACAAAAATTGTTTCAAAAGGGTGTGCCAGACAATATCATTCAGGACAGTTTATTTGATATTGATCAGGATGTTTTATTGGAGAATGCCATCGAATTTGCTAAAAAGCAAGCTAGAAAACAAAAACGGGCTTCATTTCAACAAATGCTGACGAAAATTCGTCAGAGCTTATATCAAAAGGGCTTTAATAGTGAGATTACTAATGAGGCTATTAAAAAATTGGATTTAGAAGTTGATGAAGATGAGGAACTTGATAAATTAAACAAGATGATTGAAAAAGTTCAGCATCGTTATGATACACAGGCTAAATTGATTAATTATTTAATGACTAAAGGTTATCATTATGATGAAATCAAACGTGTTTTAGACGCTAACAATTAACTGTTTATCTTTCAATCGTTTCACAGCTCTGTTATACTTTTTTTGGATAAGAATTAGGTTTAGAAAGCTGGGTAAAGTTATGCAAGTTCCTAGAGAAGGGGATTACGTAGCAATCCAGAGTTATAAGCATGATGGTCATTTACATCGTACTTGGCGTGAAACAATGGTGCTAAAGACAAGTGAGAATGAGATTATCGGTTGTAATGAGAATACTCTTGTCACAGAAGCGGACGGACGTCGTTGGGTAACTAGAGAACCAGCATTAGTCTATTTTCATAGAAAGTACTGGTTCAACATTGTTACTATGATTCGGAATAGTGGAGTGTCCTATTATTGCAATCTAGCAACACCGTTTGCCTTAGATAAAGAAGCCATTAAATATATTGATTATGATTTAGATGTTAAAGTTTTTCCGGATGGAGAGAAAAGACTGCTCGATGTAGATGAATATGCAGCGCACAGTAAAATGTGGAATTATCCACCCGAAATAGATACGATTTTACATTATAATGTCGACGTTTTAATTGATTGGATCGATAAGAAGAAAGGCCCATTTTCACAGGCCTACGTTGATCTTTGGATGCAAAGATATGAGGAACTGTCACACCATTAGGATTGCTATATCCTAATAAGATCACCTATAGGTGGTCTTTTTTAGTATTCAGGAGGAATAAGACAATGGAGCTACGTGTTTTGAATTATTTTTTGATGATTGCGCGTGAAGAAAATATTACTCGAGCAGCCAGTTTGCTACATGTTAGCCAACCAACACTTTCACGGCAGATTGCAGCTTTGGAAGAGGAATTGGGTACAAAATTGTTTGTTCGTCAAAGTCACAAAATAACTTTGACTGAGGATGGCCTATTGTTAAGACGTAGAGCTGAAGAGATGCGTCAACTAAGCGACAAAATCAAAGAAGAAATGACTAAGGACAAAGGGGAGATTGCTGGAGAAATTTCTATTGGTGGTGGTGAACTACAGAGTATGAATGAATTGGCTCAAATCATGACAATATTTCGTCAGAAATATCCATTAGTAACTTTCAAAATTCAAAGTGGTAATTCAAAGGATACTAAATGGGGAATTGAGCAAGGATTATTGGACTTGGGATTATTAATTGAACCAGTCAGCACTGAGAAATATGATTTTGCTAGAATGCATCCAACTGAACAATGGGGCGTTATGACAGCAATTGATTCACCTCTGGCTCAATTAGATTATATAGAATCAAAGGACTTGCGGAATCAAACATTGATTCTTTCTAATAGTCGACCTATGGAGAGCGAACTGAATCACTGGTTTGGAAGTGATTTAAAAAAAATTAATATAGTCGCAAATTATAATTTACTTTACAATGCTGTTGTCATGGCTCGAGCTGGTCTTGGCAATGTTTTATGTCTGAAATTGGACGCTAACTATGATGGAATGAAATTTATACCTCTAAAACCTGCGCTAACATACAATTCTGTTTTGGCATGGAAAGCTGATCAAATAGCGGCTCGCAATGTATCAACTTTTATTAATTTTGCTAAGAAATACCTAAAGAGTATTTCAAATAATGAAGAATAAGCATTATACATTTCATATAAATGGCTTAATAATATAGATATTCCATTAAGGGATGTCTATTTTTTTGTAGGAAAGATTACTTATGAATAAAAAAGAAGTTAGTCAAAAATATAATATTCCCATTCGTATTTTGAATGAATATGAATCGTGGGGATTGTGTGATGTTGTTAAAATTGTTATGGGAGAATGGCAGTATGATGACCAAGATTTGAAACGGTTAAGTACTATTATGGCTTTACATGATATTGGATTTAGAAACAAAGAAATCGAGCAATATATGCGCTTGTTATTGGAAACACCTAATTCCAAGCAAGCACGAATTGATTTTTTGACAAAGAAACGTAAATCAAAATTAGATGAGATCCATTTACAGGAAAAACAGTTGGAACGAATCGATTATTTGCGTCATGAAATAAATGAGAGGAAGTTTTGAATTTGGATTATCGTAAATTGGGTAACACAGGATTGGATGTTTCAAGAATTTGTTTAGGAACAATGGGTTTTGGACGCCCAGAAACAGGTGTTTTCCCTTGGGCTGTCGATTATGATAAAAGTGAACAAGTGGTTAAAAAAGCTTTAGACTTGGGAATCAATTTCTTTGATACGGCCAATATTTATTCTTACGGTGATAGTGAAGAGTTTTTAGGAAGAGCACTAAAAAAGTATGCTAATCGTGATGAAGTAGTAGTTGCTACGAAGGTCTTCTTCAGTCAATCTGACAAACCGAACCAACATGGATTATCACGTAAGGCTATCATGACTCAAATTGATAAAAGCTTAAAAAGGCTGAATATGGATTATGTTGATTCATATATCATTCATCGTTGGGATTACAACACTCCGATCGAAGAAACGATGGAAGCTTTGCACGATGTGGTTAAATCAGGAAAAACTAGATATATCGGGGCCTCAGCTATGTATTCTTGGCAATTTGAACGTGCTCAAGCTGTAGCTAGAGAACATAATTGGACCGAATTTATATCGATGCAAGATCATCTAAATCTCTTGTACCGTGAAGAAGAACGAGAGATGTTGCCACTTTGTGAGGATGAAAATATTGCGGTAACTCCCTATAGTCCCTTGGCTTCAGGACATTTAACACGTCCAACTTGGAATGGTGAGACCAAACGTGCTCAGACTGATAAAGTGGCTGAAAGTAAATATGACAATGCTGAGCAAAATGATATGGAAATTGTTAAACGGGTTTCAGAAGTAGCAGTTAAACATCATGTCACGATGGCTCAAGTTGCTATTGCTTGGTTATTGCAAAAGAAACAGGTTGTAGCTCCAATCATTGGTGCAACTAATCCAGATCATTTGGCTAGTTCTGTTGATGCTTTGAATGTTAAATTGGATAATGAAGATATTAAATATATGGAGGCGCCTTATTTGCCACATAAGTTAGTTGGTGCTTTTACTAAAGAAGAAAATGATTTTACACGTTAATGATTGATAGGATAGGTGGAAAAATTATGAATCAAAAATTAGATGTTTTTGCACACGTTTTGCCAGCCAATCTGTTGAAGAGTATTAAGAAAGATGTCCCCAGTATTATTGAGGATAATCTTTTTTTACAAATTCCATCTTTAACTGATTTGAAATTGCGTCATCAGGACTTTCCTCAGGATGTTAAGCAAGTTATTTCAAATGTTAATTTGAATCCCGAAGATTATTTTGATGGGGAAAAATCTGCTCAGATGTGCTGGGATGCTAATGAAGAAATGATACAGCTTCAAAAAGACAATTCTGATATTTTTGAGTCAGTTGTGGCGATGGTACCTATGAATAATCTGGATGAAACCGTCAAAATTATTCAGGAAGTTTCTAAAAATCAGTCCCTAGTGGGGATTCAACTTTTTACAAGAGCATTGGGAAAGTCGATTGCTGATTCCGAATTTGAAAGAGTCTTTAAAACGGCTGCAGAGTTAAATGTGCCAATTTGGTTGCATCCCGTATTTGATGATAGAAAACCAGATAACAATCTGACTTTCAGTTGGGAATATGAATTAACACAGGCCATGTATCAACTGGTTTTAGCTGATTATTTTGAGAAGTATCCTGAATTAAAAATAATAGTTCATCATGCTGGAGCAATGGTTCCATTCTTTGCCGGACGTATTAAATATACTTTGCCCAAGTATTATGAAGACTTTAAAAAATTCTATATTGATACAGCAATTTTGGGCAATCCTAAAGCTTTAGAATTAGCATCAGATTTTTATGGTCCTGAACATTTGATATTTGGAACGGATGCACCTTTCGCAGTGATGCCTAATGGAGCAACAAAGGAAATCATGCAAGCAATTGATGAAATGAGTATTAATGGTATTCAAAAAGACGGCATTTATCGTGACAATTTTATAAATCTGTTGAAGGAGAAATAGCATGACAAAAAAACTTTATTTGATGCGCCATGGGCAAACTCAATTTAATAAGTTACATAAAATTCAAGGGGCATGTGATTCTCCATTAATGCAAAAGGGTATTGATGATGCTAAAAAAGTTGGTCAGTATTTTAAAGAACATCAATTAACTTTTGATCATGCTTATTCATCAACTCAAGAAAGAGCTTCCGATACCTTGGAATTGGTAACTAATCAACCGTATCAACGTCTTAAAGGGTTAAAAGAATGGAATTTTGGTGTTTTTGAAGGTGAAAGTGAAAAGCTCAATCCTAATCCCGATCCAAAGATTGGTTCATACGGTGATTTCTTTGTACCCTATGAAGGGGAAGCCGCTAGTGAAGTTCAAACTAGAGTTAATCAGACATTAACTGACATTATGGAACAAGCTAGTGATGGTGAAAATGTCCTAGCTGTCAGTCATGGTGGAGCAATTCATATGTTTACTTTGAAGTGGATCACAGAAAAATTGCCACATATTACTAATTGTTCAGTAATTGAATTTGAATATGATCAAGGCATTTTTAAATATCAAAAAACGATTGAAGTGAATTAGAATGGTCAAAACCTTATATTTAATGCGCCATGGACAGACACAATTTAATGCACTGGGCAAGATTCAAGGTGTCTGCGACTCACCTCTAACCCCAAAAGGTATTGCTGATGCCAAAAAAGTTGGCAGATATTTTAAAGATAGTCGAATAGAATTTGATCACGCCTATTCATCAACTCAGGAACGGGCCTCTGATACTTTGGAGTTAGTAACTGACCAACCTTATCAGCGTTTGAAGGGTTTGAAAGAGTGGAATTTTGGCTTATTCGAAGGTGAGAATCAACGACTCAATCCTAAATATGATCCTAAAATTGGTTCAGTCGGCGATGCCTTTGTTCCATACGGTGGTGACTCAGCTGATGCCGTACAAGCACGGATGGTAAGAGTTTTAACCGATATTATGAGTCAACAAGATAATCAAAATGTTTTAGTCGTAGGTCATGGTGCCTCAATCTATTTATTCTTGAAGAATTGGATTCCACTGGAGGAAATAGTCAAGCATGTAGAAATGAAAAATTGTTCTGTTTTAAAGTTCGAATTTGAGAATAACGAATTTAAATATCTTAAAACAATCAATGTGGTAGATTAATTTAAACTTTCGACTTGATTTTGTAGTTCTAAAATTAAAAGTCGCGTATCCTAGGCGTATATCAGATTTGGGGAGAGAAATTAAGGATGAAAACACTATATTTGATGCGTCATGGTCAAACACTTTTTAATAAACTAGAGAAAACACAGGGAGCCTGCGATTCACCGTTAACAGTTGAGGGAATTGAGGATGCCAAGGCTACAAGACAATTTTTTGAAGAACATCAAATGCATTTTGATTACTGCTTTTCATCAACGCAAGAGCGGGCTTCCGATACTTTGGAATTAGTAACTGATCAACCTTATCAACGTTTGAAAGGGGTCAAAGAATGGAACTTCGGTATTTTTGAAGGCGAGAGCGAGACACTTTTGCCTAAAACTTACTATACTGATGGATCTTATGGCGACTTCTTCGTTGAATTTGGTGGAGAGTCGGCTACAGAATTCCAAGCTCGTGTTATTAAGACTCTTAAGGAAACAATGGCACAAGTATCTGATGATGAAAATGCATTAGTAGTTTGTCATGGAGCGGTCATGTTGATGTTTATGCAATCATTATTCCCGATGGGGAAGATTGCTAGAGAAATCAGTTTTCACAATTGTGCCGTGCTTAAATTAACTTTTGATGATGATAAGTTTGAATTTGTTGAACAAGTAAAATAATTTCTAACAAAAAAAGCAGCCATTTTATTGGCTGCTTTTTTATTAGGGGTTATTACTATTTTTCTTCGTTAAATGTAATACCTGATAAAAAGTCTTTGATTCGTGTTGTTGGATGATTAAAGAATTCATCCGTTGAACCATCGAAGAGGATATCGCCATCTTCAACAAAGACGATTTTATCAGCAACTGAACGAGCAAATTCCATGTTATGAGTCACAATAATCATTGCTTGGCCCATCTTGCTTAATTCTTCCAAAATCAAAAGGACTTGTGTTTCCAATTCTGGATCAAGTGCACTAGTTGGTTCGTCCAAAAGAATGTATTCAGGATCCATTGCTAAAGCACGGCAAATTGAAATACGTTGTTGTTGACCACCAGATAGTTGGCTTGGATAACGATCAGCGTATTCTGATAATCCGACTTGAGCAAGTAACTTATGGGCACGTTCTTCGGTTTCTTTCTTGGATTTACCAAGTACTGTTTCAGGAGCGGTAGTGATGTTCTTGAGTACGGTTAGATTAGGAAAGAGATTCCAATTTTGAAAAACCATACTAGTTTTTTTACGAACGTCGAAACTAAGTTTTTTGGAAACAGGTTTAGAATAATCAAGTTTTAGATCAGAGAAGTTTAAAGTTCCACTCTCAGGTCGAACTAAAAGGTCTAATGATCTTAGTAGTGTTGATTTACCAGAACCAGAAGGTCCTAGGATAACGGTTGTTTTACCATCAGGGAAGTCAACGCTGAGATTCTTAAGAACTTGTTTATTACCATAAGTTTTAACAATATTCTTCAATGAAATCATTAGGCTTCACTTCCTTTAACGTATTTTGAAGTTCTCCGTTCGAGATAATGTTGCAATAAAGTAAGTAACGAGCAGACAACAGCATACAAGAAAGCGGCCAATGAGTACATCAATAATGGTTGGAAGTTCTTAGCAGTAATTTGCTGACTGACCTGGAACATTTCCAAAATTGTAATAGAACTGGCAAGAGATGTATCCTTCACTAAACCAATGAATGAATTGGATAGTGGTGGTAGAGCAATTCTAACGGCCTGTGGCAACACAATCTTCATTAAAGTTTGCTTAGTCGTAAAATTCAATGTAAAAGCTGCATCCCATTGATCTTGTGGAACTGATAACAAGGCTGAACGAATCGTTTCTGAAGCGTAGGCTCCAGTGTTCAATGAGAAACCAATTACGGCAGCAATGAATGGTGATAGTTGAACGCCAGCACTTGGAAGACCAAAGAAGATGATGAATAATTGAACCAACAGTGGAGTGGAACGGAATAACCAAACATAGAAGTTAGCAATCGCACGGAGTACTAGCCAAGGATATTTGATCAATTTATTTTCACTCGGTTGGATGAATTTAATTAAAGCTGTTAATACGGCTAAGATCAGGCCAAAGATAAAGGAAATGATGGCCAACGGAATGGTATACTGCAACATTGCAGAAATCATTGCCGGTAATGAAGTAACGATAGTGTGCCACATGAACTTATAACCCCCTCGATAATTTTAAAGTTTATTTTTTGGTGATATCTTCACCGAAGTACTTATTAGAAAGCTTCTTCATTGTACCGTCTTTGTATAGTTCTTTGATAGCTTTATTTACACGGTTACGTAGATGAGTTGATTTCTTGTTGTAAATTGGAGCAATCTTTGATGGTTCAAGTTTGCTATTAGGAATAGTGATATATTTCAAATCAGTATTCTTGTGGCTTTCTTTCCAATATAAGAAGGCTTCCTTAGAGTTAATAGCACCAGCAACACGTCCTTGATCGATCATTGACATGTCAGTTTGGAAATCGGCAGCAGGAACTACTTTAGCACCAAATTTTTCAGCATGATTGTAATTATCAGTACCAGTACCTGCAGAAATCTTCTTACCCTTAATGTCATCTACAGAATTAATACCTGTACCACCTTTAGTAATGATAACTGATTTTGAGTAAATGTAAGGTGTAGAGAAGATGTAATGTTTTTGACGTGATGGGTTTTCAGCCACATTGTTCAAGACAACGTCAAAAGTATTTGAGTTCAAACCAGCAATTAATGAATCCCATTTTGTTGGAACAAACTTAGCTTTTAAATCAAGCTTCTTAGCAACGGCTTTACCGAGATCAACTTCGAATCCCTTAAGTTTACCATCGTCACGGTATGAGTAAGGTGCATAAGTACCTTCCAAACCGATTGTTAAAGTACCATCAGTCTTAGTATCACTGTTAGCACTCTTGTTTGAGCAACCAGTTAGAACCAAAACAAAGGCTGCAATCATTGTTAAAATTAAAGCAATACGCTTTTTCATTATAAAAAAATCCCCCTCTAATAGAAAATTACCATTTTCTATTCTCTCATAAAATAAAAATACTTAAAAAAGATATGACTTTTAAAACTTAAATAAATCAGTTGATAGGTATCTTTCACCATTATCAGGTGCAACAGTCACGACAGTTTTACCTTTGCCGAGTTTCTTAGCAATTTGAATAGCTCCATAAATATTGGCACCAGCAGAAATACCTGGTAAAAAGCCTTCTTTGTGGCTAACTTCTTGTGCCATCTTAATAGCTTGATCACTAGTTACTTCTATTATATCTGAATAAGCATCCTTATCGAGTGTGTCAGGAATGAAACCAGCACTAATACCTTGAATTTTGTGGGCACCAGTTTTTCCTTCCTTTAATAGAGGAGATTCAGCAGCTTCAAGAGCCCAAACTTTTACGTTGGAATATTTCTTAGTTAGAGCGTGACTAACACCAGAAAGAGTACCACCAGTACCAACACCGGCTACAAAGCCATCAACTGGAGTGTCGCCAAAGGCCTCAACAATTTCCTTACCAGTAGTTGCCTCATGGATTGCAGGGTTAGCAGGATTCTGGAATTGCATAGGCATGAAGTAGCCATTTTCTTTAGATAAGTCAGTAGCTTTCTTAATGGCGCCGCCCATACCATCTTTACCAGGTGTCAAAATCAATTCAGTACCGTAACCTTGCATCAATTTGCGACGTTCAATACTCATTGTTTCAGGCATTGTAATGATTAAATGGTAACCTTTAGCAGCAGCAACTAGTGACAAACCAATACCAGTGTTACCTGAAGTAGGTTCAACTAACGTATCGCCGGGTTTGATCTTGCCAGCTTTTTCAGCAGCTTCAATCATTGAAAGAGCAATTCTATCTTTGATAGAGCTACCAGGATTGAAGAATTCCAATTTTACGTAAACGTCGGCGGCGTCTTCAGGAACGACGTTATTTAGTTTGACGATAGGTGTGTTTCCAATAAGTTCTGTAATATTTTGAGCAATTTTTGTCATAATAGTAATCTCCTTAGCAAGTAGTTAATTTATATTCTGAAACTGATTGTAGCCAATTATGATAAAAGTTAAGCTGTGTTTGTTTCCAAGCAAAGGTTGGCTTTTTATCTAATGGCGAATAATAATTCAAAGCGGGAAGTGGTTGCTTTACTTTGAGACTAGCCAATTCACGGCGGTATTCTTTATCTAAGCCATATTTTTGATATTCCAAATGTGAAAAGATAAAAGTTTGATTTTTGTCGACGGCCTCAACTAAAGTCAATAGTCCGTTTTCACTGATAGCTTTGATTGATAGGTGTGGATTATTTTGCATTTCTTCGTGATCCATTTCGGCGTAACGAGCGTGAGGTGCGGGAAAATTATCACTGATGTTTTCAAGATATTTAGAATCTTTCAAAATTTGATTTTGGAAAATTCCGAATACTTTGTGAGGTAAAAGCTTTTTTTGAATGTTATATATATGATTAAGGGCAGCCATGGCGCCCCAACAGACATAAAGTTGTGGAATGTTAATTTGATTTAATTGGTCGATTAAATCATTGATTTCATCAAAGTAGGAAACTTGAGGAAAATCTAATTTTTCAACTGGACTACCGCTAATGATAAAACCATCAAGGTCTTTAATTTCTTCTAAATCTAAAGGTTCCATGTTATCTGTTATTTCTGGATCAAGCACACGATCAACGTAGCGGGTGGCTGAATAGTAAAATGTTAATTCAACGTTATCAAGATCTAAAGCGTTTTGAAAATTGTGCATGGTTTCAATTTTATTTTGCATTAAGTTTAAAATTCCAATTCTAATAGGTTCCACAAGTATCTCCTTTCTAAGTTGGGCAAACAAAAAGAGGAGCCGACTAATGTCAGCTCCTCTTGATTTACAGTTTACACTACTTGTTTATCAATTGAGTGGTATTAGACATGTCGAAAAAGTATAGTAATTTTTGTCAATTACTACACAACAACATGATTTAATATTTTCTTGGTTAAATTTCAACATGTCAAATTCCTCCTGCAATTAAGATGACTCAAATTTACAATTAAAAAATTAATTAGTCAAGTGTTATTTCTTTTTTTCTGTATAAATTGAAAGTGATTCGAATTCTAAATATGAGGCCAAAGTCAATGAGATCATCAATAAGAAGACTAACCAACCCATTGTTCGACCAAGGATTAGACTCAGTGGTAAGAATCGAGCTATTAAGTAAATGCTTAACATCGATAGCCAAAAATCAACAAAAAGATTTGCACCAATAACAACTTTGTTGCGTTCAAGAACAAAGAAATGTAAAAGATCTTTGAGGATTTTTCGAGTTGAGCTACGGTACATAATCAAAACAGGACGTTGAGCAATTACCTTAACGGCAAACATACCAAAGGCACCCACGAATCCACCAACAACGATTCTCCAAGTCAAAGCATGTAGAACCAATGAGTTATATGATACCCCGATGATCGATAGACAGAGAACATACGGGATGATGAAGAAGAATAGGTAGATGATGGAAATTTTTTTATTAGACATTTTTGATTACTCCCTATATACTAATGTTCTTATTTTAACATGAAAAAGGTTTATTGTTGAATACATAAACACCTGTTATAATTGTTTTGTTTATGTTTAAGTTTACAAATGAAAGTGAGTGCGAGTTAAATGAGTGGTGACTCTTCTGGAGCGTCGCTTTCTGGGCAGCTGATTTTAATAATAGTTTTAACATTATTAAATGCTTTTTTTGCAGCAGGCGAGATGGCGATAGTTTCTGTTAATAAGACGTCCGTTGAGGAAAAAGCAAAGAATGAGAATAAACGGGCTCAGAAAATATTACAGGCGATTAATAATCCCAATAAGTTCCTATCTACGATTCAAGTAGCGATTACTTTAGCAGGCTTCTTGTCATCAGCTAGTGCGGCAACTACTTTAAGTACGAGGGTAGAATCATTGATTGGCCAATTTCCAGGTAGTCACGAGATTTCAATCATTATTATAACGATAATTTTATCGTTTATTACCTTAGTTTTCGGTGAATTGTATCCGAAGAGAATAGCGTTACAAAAGCCTTATGAAGTAGCCAGTTTTACTGAACCTTTTGTAAGATTCGTTGGCAAGATTTTAAATCCATTTGTTTGGTTATTGGATAAGACAATTAATATGTTGACGAAGATCACGCCAATTGATTTTAGTCAAAAGGATGATCCTATTTCTAGGAATGAAATGATTGCTACTTTACGTAAATCACGTAATAGTGGAACGATTAATTCTGATGAGTATCAGATGCTGCAAGGAATCATTCGTTTTGGTGATAAGACGGCGCGCGAGATTATGACACCGAGAATGGATACCTTTATGATTGATATCAATAATCCGGTCGATGAGAATATTGATGCAATTCTAGATCAACCATATTCAAGGATTCCGTTGTATGGTGGAGATAAGGATAATGTTATTGGAATTGTCCATATTAAGGATCTATTGAAGAAGTCTCGGGAAATTGGTTTTGAAAATATCAATTTAAAATCAATTATGAAAGAACCACTGTTTGTTCCAGAAGCAACTAATATTGACGCCTTGCTTTTAAAAATGCGTAGTACACAGACTCAAATTGCTATGGTTGTTGATGAGTATGGGGGAATTGTTGGTTTAGCTACGATTGAGGATATTTTGGAAGAAATCGTTGGTGAAATTGATGATGAATATGACCCTGTAACAAAGAACTTCCAACGTTTGGGTGCTAACAAATTTTCTGTCATTGGTTTGATGACAATTGAAGATTTTGATGAATTATTTGAAGAAGAGATTCAAGTAGAGGATGTTGATACGATTGCAGGTTATCTAATTATGAATATTGGTGAGATACCTGATCCTAAACATCCCAAATCATTCGAGTTAAAGGATGGAACAGTAATTACATCTGGTGAATTGAATGGATCAAGAATTGAAAATGTTATTGTGACTGTGCCAGATAGTAAATTGAAGACAGTTACTTCGAACATGTTCAAAAAGAAATACTAACTGTATTTCTTTTTTTTCGATGAAGAATAGAGTTACAAAGTATGTATGGAGGAATAAAGTACACAGAATTTTTGTGTGTTAATAAAATATGGATCAAAAACAATTAGAACAAGAAGTAAATAAACGTAGAACTTTTGCTATCATTTCTCACCCGGATGCTGGTAAAACAACTATTACTGAGCAAATGCTTTACTTTGGTGGAGTTATTCGTTCAGCTGGTACTGTTAAGGCTAAAAAATCTGGTCAATTTGCTACTTCTGACTGGATGGAAATTGAAAAGAAACGTGGTATCTCTGTTACCAGTTCTGTTATGCAATTTCATTACCACGATAAGGATATCAATATCTTGGATACTCCAGGACATGAGGATTTCTCTGAAGATACTTATCGTACATTGATGGCGGTTGATGCTGCGGTCATGGTAATTGACTCTGCTAAGGGTATTGAACCTCAAACAAAGAAACTATTTAAGGTTGTTAAAAAACGTGGTATTCCTATCTTCACATTTATGAATAAGTTGGATCGTGATGGTCGTGATCCGCTTGATTTGATTGCTGAATTGGAAGATCTTTTAAATATCGAAGGTTGTGCTATGAACTGGCCTATCGGTATGGGTAAGGAATTAAAGGGATTATACGATATTAGTAATAATCGTTTGGAACTTTACCGTAAAGATGGTGATGACCGTTTCCTACCTTTGAATGACAAAGGACAATTGGCTGAATCTAATCCAATTGAAGAAGAAGGCGTTTACGAACAAGCATTAGGCGAAGTTGATTTGATCAAAGAAGCTGGGAACAAATTTGACCTAGATAAAGTTTTAGCAGGTAATCAAACACCTGTCTTCTTCGGTTCAGCTTTGACTAATTTTGGTGTAGAAACTTTCTTGAACACATTCTTGGATATGGCACCAGCTCCAGCCGAACACAAGGAACAAGATAGTGAAGAAGTTGTAAAACCTGATGATCCAACATTCTCTGGTTTTGTCTTTAAGATCCAAGCTAATATGAATCCTAATCACCGTGATAGAATTGCTTTCGTACGTATTTGTTCAGGTGAATTTGTTCGGGGAATGGATGTAACCTTGAACCGTACTGGTAAAGTGATGCGTTTGAACAATGCAACTGAATTCATGTCTGATCAAAGAGAAACAGTTAAGACCGCTGTTGCTGGTGATATTGTTGGTTTATACGATACTGGTAATTTTCAAATTGGTGATACGATTTATGAAGGTAAAAAGTCAGTTCAATTTGAAGACTTGCCTCAATTTACACCAGAAATGTTCATGGAAGTTCAAGCTAAGAACGTTATGAAACAAAAGTCGTTCCACAAAGGGATGCAACAATTGGTTCAAGAGGGTGCCGTTCAACTTTACAAGAAATATACAACTAATGACTATATATTAGGTGCCGTTGGACAACTTCAGTTTGAAGTCTTCCAATTTAGAATGAAGAACGAGTATAATTGTGATGTTGTTATGAAACCAATTGGTTCTAGAATTGCCCGTTGGGTAGATCCAGAACAATTAGATGCTTCAATGTCATCAACTAGAAATATGTTAGTGAAAGATTTGGATGACAAACCACTGTTCTTGTTTGAGAATAAATTTGCTGAAAACTGGTTTGCTAACAAATATCCAAATGTTAAGTTAACTTCAAAATTATAGGAAATCGCTGAATGGCGGTTTTTTTTATTGTAGAATTTTCATGGTAGTGTAAAAAATCACATATAAGGGAGGTGCAAAAGAAAGCCCGGATGGCGTGAAAGCAGGGGATTATGCTCTTCATTTTTAAAAAATTAATTTGGCTACCAATGGGTTTATTCAATTAAACATTTCATTTTTATGGAATTTGTTATCCAATTTCTTTTGGAAAAGATGTAATTGGATTATTTGATGTAAAAAATTCTTAAGTTTCTTAAGGATTTATTAATGTCAAGTAACAAAAAATTACAATTTATTTTCGAATGTTTAATTCTTGTTACAAAATCCGGGTTTTATTGAAACTAAATTTTGTAAATAGTAATCTATAACTAGATTATTCATTAAGGGGAAACATTCTATGTCTAAAAAAAATCTAATTACAAGTGCCTTGGTACTTGGAACATTGGCTGCAACTGCTACGCCTTCAGTAGTATCAGCTGCTACAACCGATGCAGATTCTACAGCATCTGACACAAATACAGAACAAGTAAATAACAAATCACAAAATAACGATGAAAACGTCATTGCCGGCTCTGACGTAAAAAAGGCTGATACAACTGTTGCTAACTCATCAATCGTGCAAGCAGCTAGTGAGTCATCATATGCAGCTTCAAATGCAACTGCAATTGTACAAGCTGCTTCAGGTTTATCATCTTCACAACAACAAGCCTTTTTAAATGAAGCTGTTCCTATGGCTCAAAAAGCCGCTTCAAAATATAACCTATATACGTCAGTAATGTTGGCACAAGCCATTCTTGAAAGTGGTTGGGGCGCTTCAACATTAGCTACTCAAGGTCATAACTTGTTTGGTATTAAGGGTGACTATAATGGTGCTTTTGTAACAATGCCTACATCTGAATACAGTGTCTCAAAAGGTTGGTATACAATTTATGCTAACTTCAGAAAGTACCCTAGTTACTACGAATCATTCTTAGATAATGGTGACAAACTTCGTAATGGTGTTTCATGGAATTCTAGCTATTACAAGGGTACATGGAAAGAAAATACAAGTTCATATAAGGATGCAACTGCATGGCTTCAGGGTAGATATGCAACAGCTCCTAACTATGCTTCTTCATTGAACAACATCATTTCAACATACAATTTGACACAGTATGATGGTAATGCTCAAACAAACAGTGGTTCACAAGATACTCAAAAAGGTGTTATTACAGTTAGAAATAGTGCAAGTCCTTATGTAAAATTGCTTGCCCTACAAAGTGATGGTACATATTCAGTAATCACTAACCGTGCTATAGGAAATAACACACCATGGCAAACTGATCAAACTAGGGTTCTTAATGGCCACACATATTACCGTGTTGCTACTAACGAATGGGTACAAGATACATACGTTGTTAAATAATAGACGTGTAAGTCTATTTAGACATCCCAATGGGGTGTCTTTTTTTTACGAAAATTCAAATATTAGTTGTGTCGAAACGTTGATTTGATTATGATATTTAGATGAGTTTAGTTAAGAGAGTGAAATAAATGAAAACAAAATTAACTTGGAGAAATTTATTCTTCATTGGTTCAATGTTATTTGGGTTATTCTTTGGAGCCGGGAATCTGATTTTCCCAGTTTTCTTGGGTCAACAAGCCGGAAGTAATGTAGGCTTAGCAATTATTGGCCTTCTGATTACTGGAGTAGGATTGCCACTTCTAGGCGTTGCCAGTATGGGAATCACGGCTAGTAATAGTGTTTTTGATTTAGCGGGGAAAGTTAATCGCCCGTTTGCTTATATTTTTACGATTCTACTTTATATGACAATGGGACCGTTGTTTGCTATTCCAAGGTTAGCGACAATCTCATTTCAGTTAGGAATTGCTCCTTTTGTCGATAAAGGTCATCAGGGGTTAGTATTGTTGATTTTTTCGGCCATTTTCTTTGTTGTAACGTGGTTGTTGTCACGAAAACCAAGTAAATTGATGACTTATGTTGGTAAGTGGTTAACGCCAATTTTTCTAATTTTATTAGGAATCTTGATAGTGACAGCTTTTGTAAAACCAATGGGGAATTTGCAGGCTGTTCCACAAAATCAATATGCGACAAGTCCAGTTCTGACCGGATTTACCGAAGGATACAATACGATGGATGCCTTGGCTTCGTTAGCATTTGGAGTCGTGGTGATCGATACGATTAAATCATTAGGAATCACACATCCCAGTCAAATTGCCAAAGATACCATTAAATCAGGCCTTATCAGCGTAATAATTATGGGTGTGATTTATGGTTTCTTAGCATTAATAGGAACAATGAGTGTAGCAAAATTACCATTGGCTTCTAATGGGGGAGTAACTTTAGCACAAGTCTTCAATTATTACTTTGGTTCTTTTGGCAGTTTGTTGTTGGCCTTAATTGCAATTATTGCATGTTTGAAAACTTCAATTGGCTTGACAACAGCTTTTGGTGAAACTGCTGAAGAGATGTTTCCTAAATTTAAATATCAGATTACTTTAATTGTTGTTGGTGTGATTTCATTTTTGATTGCTAATATTGGTTTAACAAGGTTGATCAATTATTCGACACCTGTTTTGATGTTCCTTTATCCTCTAGCCATCGTTTTAATTATTGTGGCAGTTTTAACACCATTGATTGGTGAATCGAGATGGATCTTTGGTATGACAACTTTATTTACAGTTATCCCATCATTATTTGCAGGGGTGGATGCTCTACCAGAAACTTTGAAAAACGTTAGTTTTATTCAAACTGTATTACATTGGAATAGTTATTTACCACTAGCTTCATTAGGATTGGGTTGGGTAATTCCAGCTCTAGTTGGATTAATAATTGGCTTTATAGTGAATAAATATCAGGAGAAAAATTAATGAAATATATCTTTGACGTTGATGGAACTTTGAGTTTTGATGGTGAAACAATTGCTCCAGTAATCAATTCTGCCATTGACGATTTGATTGCGGCAGGAAATGAAGTTATTTTTGCTTCGGCACGACCAATCAGGGATCTTTTACCAATGATTCCTACCTTTACGAATCAAAAATTAATCGGTGCTAATGGCGCCATGATTTCAATAGATCAAAAAGTTAGAGTGATTTCCAAAATTGATCTTGAGTATTATGATTTCTTAAAAGAATTGATTAATGAATTTCAGTTAGATTATATAGTTGATGGTAGTTGGAATTATTCATCTAGAATCACTCAAGAAAGTTTTATTGAAAAAATGATTGATCCCCAAAATTTAGCTAAACAGATTGCTTTGAAAGAAATTGTTGAACCGATTAAAGCAATTTTTGTTAATTTAGATGACTCTTTGCAGGAAAAGTTAATGACCCTTATTAGGGAAAAGACGACTCTGAATGCTATTGGTTTGGCTGGTGAGGGAACAGTTGATATTACATCGCAGAATATTAACAAAGCCTATACTTTGGACTATTTACAGGTTGATAAATTTATAGCCTTTGGTAATGATCGCAATGATTTGGAAATGTTAGGTGAAGCTCAACAGAGTGTTTGGATTAATAGTAAGCCGTCACTGTTGAATTTTGGTAAGAAAGCAGACGTTATTTGTGAAGCTGATAGTGAAAAAGTAGCACAACTTATTAAAAGTTTTGTTTAATTTATATTGATTATCAATATAAATATATTGTTTTTCGATATGTATAATGCTAAAATACCGTTAATAATTGACGGGAGATTGAGCATGAATATTAAAACAGTACTTTTAAAGCTAGTTACAGCTATTATCGATTTATTTGTCTTATTTTTTGTTTTTACATTAACAATGGGAACCATTACGTCTATTGAAGAAGGTTCAATTTTTGGATTACAAATTTTAACAGCTAGTTCTTTATTCTTAGGCTGTTTAGTAATTTTGGATATTAGTTATTATTTATTTAGAATTTTCCTTTTAATTGATCAGCGAACTTTCTTCAGTAAAATCGCCTTACATGCGGTCAAGATGATTCGTTATTTATTCATCGCTGAATTTGTGATTTTGTTAGGAATTATGCCGTTTGTTTACTATACAGCTGACCATGGAGATGCACCGGGACTAATTATTATTGTGGGTGCAGTTGTATTCTTACCCTTAGCCATAGCTACTTTTGTTTATACGATGGAACAGATTTTGGATAATTCTATTAAAATGAAAGATGAAAATGATTTGACGATATGATAAAAGTTAATTTGGATATTATGTTATTAAAACGGAAAATGACGGTCATAGAATTAGCAGACAAAGTGGGGATTACTCAGGCTAATATTTCTATATTGAAAAATAATCGTGCTAAGGCGATTCGCTTTTCAACGTTAGAAAAAATTTGTCAGGTTTTAGAATGTCAACCAGGCGATATTTTAGAATTTACTAAAGAGTAGAATATCGCCTCTATTAAGTTTTCAAGATATATTTCATGTTCAAATTTGGTTGTAACTAGATACGAACTAATGTAATTGAATTATGCCGTCGTCCGCAAAAAAACTGTGAGCCGCTGGAACGTGGTGGACATGACTTCAAGCTAATAATTTCGCACTTTGTGTGAAATTATGGATCTCGAAGATTGGTCTTTTACTAACCTTGCTACGCAAGTTAAGTAAAATTCACCACTGAGGGCTCACAGATTTTTTACTACCGACTAGTTCGTTGGTTCTAATTATTACTGAGTAAAATGCGACATCTTGAATTCTTTAACTCCATATAGTACAAATGGAATTTCTTTTTTGTTTTACATTTAGATAGTAAAAAGGTGTTTATATTAACCAATTAAAATTTGGCTGATATGAACACCTTTTTTGCTTTGAGGGTAAAAATTGTGTATTAAGTACATACATACTATTCGAATTTTATTTAGTTATTCTAATTCAGCCAAAACCTTATTAGCTGTAGGTTCATTGAGAATAACATCTGTGAAGTAATTACCATTCAGAGCAGCTTTTAAAGCTAAGAATTTAAATTTATCATTTACTATGGCTACTCGAGTTGGAACTTCCATAGTCTTTTTGAAACTAATACCAAATACTTTATCGTGTTCATTATCAATTAATAAGTTTCCATCTTTATCAATTGGACGACCATAAACTAAAGCCGCAATTGAATTGGGATTGATTTTTGGAAAAAGAATATCTTCAGAGTTGTACCAAGAATTGACGCTATTGATTGAATCAATTGTTCCCACACTAGTAAAAATCAAATCCAATTGTTGGGCGGTAGCTAAGGTTGGTTGGATGGCTGGCTCTAGGGCAAGTAAACGTCTTACTTCTTTATTAGCTATATATAGTGGAGCATCAATGGTTAGATACGTACCGTTATAACGAACTGCTACTTTTTGAACCATACGCATTGATCCAGCTAAAGAGTTATGTTTACCATTTTCGCCAACAAATTGAGTAAAGACCATGTTTTCTTTAGGAACGGATTGGAATGAGTCAATCACGTGATAAATTGTGTCTCCCCAAGTAAGACCAATGATCTTTTTGCCATCTATCAAATTTTGTAAGTATTTGGCAGCAAAGGAATAGAAGCGATCGTCTTCATGCGCAATGTCCTCTGTGTTTTTTAAAATATAAAAATTGAGATTGGGGAAAAACTGTTTAAATTTGTTTTCCAAATCGTGGCTTCGAGCAAATGGTGAATTGATATTAATTGTGACGATGTTCTTTTCAATGGCTTCATTTAAGTATTTTGAAATTTTGTAACGGCTAATATTATATTTTTTAGCGATTTCGCCCAGATTAAGATGTCTAAGATAATAATCCTGAGCCAAGTCGACAAGTAGTGAAGTGTCTTTTTCTTGATCCATAGTCAAATCTCCCTTGATATATATATAAATTACCTTAATTGAGAATTAATAGCAATTTTTTAAAAATTTAATTCTTGTGAAATCATTTACATATTTTAAAACGAAGAGTAATATAATAATTGAAAAATGTTAAGAAATAAGCTATTTTTTTAAAAATTTAAAAGAGGTGCAGCTTATGAACAGTGAATTAATAAAGAAATTACATAGCGCTCATACCGGTGTTCTTGAAATTGATGGGGAATTACCAGTATCAACTAAGGAAGAATTAGGGGAAGCCTATACTCCAGGAGTTGCCGAAATTAGTAAACTTATTGCTAATGATCACAGTCTTGCTTCTGAATATACTGTCAGTGGAAAATTAGTAGCAATTATAACTGATGGTTCAGCGGTACTAGGATTAGGAAATATTGGACCCCAAGGTGGATTACCTGTTATTGAAGGTAAAGCTTTGTTATATAAGAAGTTAGCCAATGTTGATGCAATACCTTTGGCTTTGGATCAAGTTGATGTTGATGAATTTGTCCAAACTGTTGCTAATATAAGTAAAAGTTTTGCAGGAATCCATTTGGAAGATATTGCAGCACCCAAGTGTTTTGAAATTGAAAAGAAACTTGCTGAGAAAATTGACATCCCAGTTTATCATGATGATCAAGAGGGAACAGCTATTGTAGTTCTAGCCGGTTTGATTAATTCAGCAAAAGTTGTTCATAAGAATTTGAAAGATATGAAAGTAGTTGTTAATGGAGTTGGTGCTTCAGGATTAGCTACAGCCGAATTGTTATTTGATAGCGGTGTAAAAAATATTGTTTTAGTTGATCAAAAAGGTGTTATCAACAGTAAAGAAACAGCGTTAAATGATTATCAATATGACTTGTATAAAAAGATTAACTATAAGACTGAGGCAAAGAATTTAGCTGAAGCAATGAATGGTGCAGACGCATTCATCGGTTTGTCAGTAGGAAATGTAGTAACTAAGGAAATGGTTTCGTCAATGAATGAAGGAATCGTATTCGCTTTGGCTAATCCAAAACCTGAAATTGATCCAGCAGATGCTAAAGAAGCTGGGGCTGTTGTAGTAGCAACAGGTAGTTCACAATATCCTAACCAAGTTAATAACATTTTAGCTTTCCCAGGACTATTTAAGGGATTACTTGAAAATCATGTAAAGCATTTCAGTTCTGACGTGGAAACTAGCGTGGCAGAAGGATTAGCTTCAATGATTGAATCACCTAAAGCTGAAAAGATCATTCCTGGTGTCTTCGATGATGGTGTAGTAGAAACAGTATCTGATGCGATAACAAATTTTGTGAAAAAAGGTGAATAATGATGGAAACGAACTCTATTCCTAATGATGCACAACATAAAAATATCTTTCAGAAGTTTATGGGACTAAATATTGGAATTGTTCCGATGCCTTTGTATCTATTGTTATTAGTCACATATTTGTTATTAACAATTACTAAGCAAATGCCTAATGACATGATTGGTGCCATTGGTATTATGACGTTATTTTCTTTTATTCTTGAAGAAATAGGAAAACATATTCCAATTTTGAACTCTTTGGGTGGCAAGGTATTAGTTGTTACATTCCTACCATCTTATCTTGTTTATATGGATTGGTTACCAAATAGCACGACCAAAATTGTAACTGATTTCATGAACAACAATAATTTTCTAGCAGTCTTTATTGCATTATTAATTGTCGGAAGTATTTCGGCTATGAATCGAAAGACTCTGATTCAAGCAAGTATGCGTATTATCGTGGTTCTTTTGATTTGTGAAGTCGTAGGACCATTAGTTGGTATGGGATTCGGAATGCTTTTAGGCCTTTCAGCGTATAAATCATATTTCTTCATCGTTGCCCCTATTATGGCTGGTGGTGTTGGTGAAGGAGCTTTGCCATTATCACTAGGTTATGCTGCTATTATTTCAATGGGTCAACAAGATATTTTTGCTCAGATTTTACCTTGTGTTATGTTAGGTAGTCTTGTCGCAGTTATTGAAGCAGGTATTTTGAGACAAGTTGGTGTAAAGAAGCCTAACTTGACCGGAAATGGTCGATTAGTTGAAAGTGATGATAGTGCTGATGAATTAGGTAGTCTTTCTTCAAAATCTGATACAGCTAATATCACTAAGATGTTGATATCAGGTATCTTGGCTATTACTTTGTACATGCTTGGTGTATGGGTCAACAGTGTGATTCATTTGCCAGCACCTATCGTATTATTGATCGTAGTAATGGTTGCCAAAATGTTAGGTTGGATTCCAGATTCTGTACAAGAAGGTGGAAAATCACTATACAGTTTGACAGTTAAAGGTATTTCTCCATTGTTACTATTCGGAGTTGGTGTTGCTATGACTCCTTGGAAGTCATTGGTAACCGTATTTACAAATGTACCAATGCTACTAACAATCTTTGTTACAGTTACAGCTATTATTCTTGCCGCATTCTTCAGTGCCAAATTATTAGGCATGTATCCAGTTGATACAGCGATTGCCGTATCATGTTGTTCTGGTCAAGGTGGTACAGGTGCTCTAGCAATCCTAGCCGCTGGTGATCGTATGAATTTGATGCCATTCGCTCAAGTTGCGGTTCGTTTGGGTGGTGCAATTACTGTTACACTTTCAATTTTCCTTATGAGATTTTTCGCTTAGGAGATTATGTTGGATACGATAAAAATAGATTTAAATGACCCTTACTATTATCAACAATGGCAAAAGTTGATTGAAGAAGAGGGACTGTACATTGAGAATTTAGATGATATTACAGAAACAATTGGTATTTATGATGAAGATAAGCTGATTGCAACGGGATCTTATTTTAATAATGTCCTGAAGTATCTGGCGATTGATCCAAAATACCAAGGCGGTAATGTTTTTAATAAATTGGTTTCATATTTAATTAGTGATTTGGCTAGTCAAAATATATTTCATGTTTTTGTCTTTACCAAGACGCAGTATCAAAGTAGTTTTGAATATTTAGGATTTAAAATGGTAGCTCAAAGTAGATTTTCAACGCTCTTAGAAACTGGGGATTACTCAATCGATCAGTATATTTCCGAGCTACCTAAGGTTTCAGGAAATAATATTTCTGCAATCGTTATGAATGCTAATCCATTTACATTGGGACATCGTTATTTGGTAGAAGAAGCATCGAAAAAGAGTGATGTAGTTTATGTCTTCGTAGTTAGTCAGAATGCTTCTTTATTTAAAACTTCTGAACGTATTGAATTAGTTAAAGCGGGTACGAAGGATTTAAATAATGTTGTGGTTGTAGCTGGCGGCGATTATATGGTTAGTTTTGTAACTTTCCCATCATATTTTATAAAGAGCCGTAGTGATGTAGTTACCTATCAAACAGAATTAGATGCTCAAGTTTTTAAAAGAATTGCGGAAGCATTAAATATTACTAAACGTTTTGTAGGAGAGGAACCATATTCACCTACGACTGAAATATATAATCAATCGTTGAAGAAAATTTTAATACCTGAAATTGTATTAGAAGTGTTGGAGCGTAAAGCAGTTGGCGGCGATATTATTAGTGCCACTAAGGTTCGTCAAGCTATTAGTGAAGATAATTTAGAAGTGATTAGAAAATATGTTCCAGAAACAACTTTTGATTTTATAAAAACGAATTTAAAGGATTTATTAAGGAGGATTAATAATGGAAATTAAACATACGGCACTAGCAGGTACACTTGAATCTAGTGATGTTCAAATTACTCTTTCTGAGGGTAAAGGAATCAGTATTGATCTTGATTCACAAGTTGAGAAACAATTTGGAAAACAAATCAAAAAGGTAGTCACAGATTTATTAGCCAAATATGAAATTAGTGATGTAAAGGTACACGTTGTCGATAAAGGTGCTTTGGATTGTACTATTAAAGCTCGATTAATTGCTGCAATTCAACGTGCAACTGATACTCAAAATGAACAAAACTGGGGGGTACTCGAATAATGGAACGTTTGAGAAGAACTATGATGTTTGTTCCTGGTAATAATCCAGCCATGATTAAAGACGCCGGTATTTACGGAGCAGATTCAATAATGTTTGATTTGGAAGATTCAGTTTCTTTGGCAGAAAAAGATGCTGCTAGAATGTTGGTTTTTGAAGCTTTAAAGAATGTAGATTATGGTAATTCTGAACTTGTTGTTAGAATTAATGGTTTAGATACAGACATGGGAAAGGCCGATATTTATGCAATGGTAAAGGCCGGAGTTGAAGTTATTCGTTTGCCTAAGACTGAAACACCTGATGATGTAGTTGAAACCGAAAAGGTCATTGCTGAAGCAGAAAAGTTCTTTGGTATTGAAAATGGTCGTACACATATGATGGCCGCCATTGAAAGTGCTGAGGGTGTTTTGAATGCACCTGCTATTGCTAAGGCTTCTGATCGTTTGATTGGTATCGCACTTGGTGCCGAAGATTATGTTACAAATATGAAGACACACAGATATCCGGATGGAGCAGAATTATCATTTGCTCGTAATATGATTCTTCATGGTGCTCGTGCTGCTGGAATTGCAGCCTTTGATACAGTTTATTCTGATGTTGATAATACTGAAGGATTTAATCATGAAGTAGAAATTATTCATGAATTAGGATTTGATGGTAAGTCAGTTATTAACCCAAGACAAATTCCATTGGTAAATGCTATTTATGCTCCAAGTGAAAAAGAAATCAGAAATGCTAAAGCTGTTCTAAATGCTATTGAAGAAGCTCATAAGAAGGGTTCTGGAGTAATTTCTCTACATGGTAAGATGGTTGATAAGCCTGTTGTTGCTCGTGCAGAAAGAACTATGGCTTTGGCCAAGGCTTCACACTTAGTTGATAAGGAAGGCAATATTTATGTTGAATAAAGTAAATCGTGAAATTCCCGATGAAATTTTAAAAGATAAAAATTATAAACCATTTGAAACAACTGAAATCGGTAATCCAGAAACTACTTATGTAGCACATAATGTAAAGGTTTCACAGGGAAATGATAAGTTAGTTGATTCAATTAAAGATGTCATTGCTAAGGTTGGTTTGAAAGATGGAATGACAATTTCTTTCCACCATCATTTCCGTGAAGGTGACTTTGTCTTTAACATGGTTATGCAAGAAATTATTGATGAAGGATTTAAAGATTTAACACTAGCACCAAGTTCTTTAACAAATGTTATGAACGATATGGTAATTAAGGCAATTAAGGCCGGAACTGTCACTCATATAACTTCATCAGGTATGCGTGGTAGCTTGGGAGATTTCATTTCACACGGTGGTTTGAAGGATCCAGTTGTTCTTCGTTCACATGGTAATCGTGCCCGTTCAATTGAAAACGGTGATATTAAAATAGATGTTGCTTTCTTAGGTGTTCCTAATTCTGATGCTGTCGGAAATGCCAATGCTATCAAGGGTGATGCTGTCTTTGGTTCAATGGGTTATTCACTTATGGATGCTAAGTATGCTGATAAGGTAGTATTGTTAACTGATACAATCATGCCTTATCCAAATACACCTGCAAGTGTTAAACAAACTCAAGTTGATTACGTTGTTAAAGTATCTAAAGTTGGAGATCCTGAAAAAATTGGTTCCGGTGCTACAAGATTTACCAAAGATCCTAAGGAATTGAAGATTGCTAAGACAGTTAACCAAGTAATTACACATTCCCCATATTTCAAAGATGGATTTAGTTTCCAAACAGGTTCTGGTGGTGCAGCATTAGCTGTTAGCCGTTATTTAAGAGAATCAATGATCGATAAGAATATCAAAGCATCATTTGCATTAGGTGGTATTACTAAGCCAACAGTTGATTTACTAGAAGAAGGTTTAGTTAATAAGATTCTTGATGTTCAAGACTTTGATAAGGGTGCAGCCGCAAGTATGGCCAATAATGAAAATCAACAAGAAATTGATTCTTCATGGTATGCTGATCCTTATAATAAAGGTGCTGCAGTAAATCAATTGGATGTTTGTATCTTATCAGCCTTAGAAATTGATACAAAGTTCAATGTTAATGTCATGACTGGATCAGATGGTGTATTACGTGGTGCTATTGGTGGACATCAAGATGCCGCTAATGCTAAGTTAACTATTATTTCAGCGCCATTAGTTCGTGGTAGAATTGCAACAGTTGTACCAGATGTAACTACTGTCGTTACACCCGGTGATAGTATTGATGTATTAGTAACTGAAGTAGGTATTGCTATCAATCCTAGAAGAAAAGATTTAATTGAAGCCTTAAAGGATGTTCCTGGAGTTCCAGTTTATACAATTGAAGAACTACAAAAGCGTGCAGAAGCTATTGTTGGTAAACCAGAAAAGCTACAATTCACTGATCGTCCAGTTGCTTTGATTGAATATCGTGATGGTAGTTTGATTGATACTGTTTATCAAGTTAAAGATTAGGAGTAAAAAAGATGATTGATGTTTTTTCTAAAGGAATATCGCAAGATATCACCCAAATATTGAAGAGTAGAGATATGCGCGTAAAAGAGCAGCTCGCTCTTTTAAAAAAATTGAAGAGTAATCAATCATTAATTAACGCCAAATTAAATATACCTGGTCCAATTAAGAATAATGCCTATTTAATACAAGTGTTTCGTAGTGGGTTAAAGCGATTTTTGCAAGAATCAAAGGTCGATTATCAGTTGATATGGGATGTTGCAACTGGTCCAGAAGCCTTTTTGATTCTTAACGAGTCGGCTAAAGATTCAAAGCAAGCTGCTATTGAATTTGAAGACAATGATGATTTAGGTAGACTATTCGATATTGATGTCTTAACAGAAGATGACGGTGTTCCTCATCCATTAAGCAGAAAAGATTTTCATCAAGTAGAACGTAAGTGCATAATGTGTGATCAACCTGCCAAGGTGTGTGCACGTAGTCGGAAACACAGCGTTAAAGAAATGCAAAATTATATTGATGAATTAATAAATAAAAATGTGGAGCTTTTATGAAATCAAGTAAATACTTAGCAGATGCTGCAATGAAGGCTTTATTATATGAGGTGAATGTTCACCCTAAACCAGGTTTAGTTGATCCAGTTGATAACTCAACTCATTTAGATATGAATGTTTTTACTTTTATTAATAGTGCAGTGGCGTTGCATCCATATTTGGAAGAATTTGCTCAAGCTGGAATTGATTTTGATGGTAATGATTTACGTGATCTATTTAAATCAATTCGTCCTATTGGAGTCAGGGCTGAGAAAGAGATGTTTAAGGCCACGGGTAATATTAATACTCATAAGGGAGCAATTTTTTCCTTAGGTATAATGTTGGCAGCATGCGGATATGATTATAAGAATATCCAATCGACGATAAAGGAAATGCTTCGAGGACTAGTTGAGAATGATTTCAAGGCTTTGGACAGTAAGAAAAGCTTAAGTAATGGAGAAAGAATGTTTCTTAAGTACGGAGTTACTGGTATTCGTGGAGAAGCTGAGAAGGGTTATCCAACTGTTTTTAATAATTCTCTACCATATTTGGAATCGCAAGCTGATAATGATCTTAACAGCATGTTTTTGAACACTTTAATGGTTATTGTTTCTAAGTCATATGATTCTAACGTAGTAAAACGTGGTGATCTTGATTCATTAAAAGAGATTCAGAAGTATGCTCAAGATATTTTGGATGCTGGTGGTTGTGGTAATCTTGAAGGTAAGAAAATCCTAGATGATATGAATAAGTATTGTAATAAGAACAATCTTAGTCTTGGTGGAAGTGCAGATCTTCTGATAGTTACTATATTTTTATTTTTAATTTAATATACATAATAAATGGACCCCTTAGGTGTGCGGATTTTGTCGAAAATCTGTGTATCTAAGGGGTTTTGTGCGTAATAAAAAGGCATGACACCAACGGGATTGGAGTCATGTCTTTTAATGTAAAATGTTATAGATTCTTGATTAAATGTTTGAAGATTAAGAACAAAGCTAAGAATGAACCGATAACTGCCATAAATAAACCACTAGCATTACCAGTTTGAGGGAATTTCTTTTGACTGGTTGCTGAAGATGATCCATTAGAAGTTACGTTTCCATTAGTATTACCGCCGTTACCAGTGTTAATTGGTGGAAGAACTTCGTCAGGATTTGGTGCAGGAGTGATGGCTCCCGGATTCTCTGGCTTTGTTGATGGTTCAGAAGTACCAGGAATTTCAGGTTCTTCGGGTTTGACGGGGGGAACTGTAGTACCAGGAATTTCAGGTTCTTCAGGTTTAACAGGAGGAACTATAGTACCGGGTTCTTCAGGTTCTTCGGGTTTAACAGGAGGAACTGTAGTACCAGGATTTTCTGGTTCTTCAGGTTTAACGGGAGGAACTGTGGTGCCAGGTTCTTCAGGTTCTTCGGGTTTAACAGGGGGAACTGTAGTGCCAGGTTCTTCAGGGTTTTCAGGCTCTTCAGGTTTAACAGGTTCTTCAGGATCCTCAGGAATTTCAGGTTCTTCGGGTTTAACGGGAGGAACGATGATTGGAGGCTTAACAGGATTCTCAGGTTCTGTCGGAGTCTCGACGTCCTTAGCTTCAAGATCTGTTGTTTCATTTTTGGTGATAGTAAATTCGATTGGTTCGTCATTTAATTCATAGCCTTCAGGGGCTTTTGTTTCGACAAAGTAGTATGTTCCGACAGGTAAGCCGGTAACATTGATTTGACCACTTTCATTGGTTGTCAAATCGCTCTTAATAACGTTCTTGTTAGCGTCTAGTAGATTATATACGGCGCCTGGTAAAAGCTTATTAACGACTGAATCAACTTTTGTCAGTGTAACATTACCGGTGAATGGTTCATCTGTTTCAGAAATATTTAGATCTAATGAACCATCGGAAGGCAAAGTGACTGTGATTGGAGTTGGGTTCAATTCATAACCATCAGGAGCTTTTACTTCAGTTAAAGTATATGTACCAAGTTGTAGATTCTTGATATTGATAACACCATTTTCGTCAGTTGCGACATTGGACATAAGAACTTTACCAGTACTATCTTTTAATTCATATTCGGCACCAGCCAAAACTTTTCCAGAGATAGCATCAGTCTTAGTAAGTTTAATTGTTCCAACTTCTTCGCCATTACCAGTACCACTACCACCCCAAGATGTGTTGGAGTCGATAGAGTAATCGCCTTCGCTTGATCCCATTGTTGCGTGGTTGGTCCAAGTGTTAGTACCGTCGGCGTTAGGTGTAACTTTGACTCTATAGTAAATATCGACAGCTGTTGTAACGTTACCAGGGAAGCTAATTTCAACGACATTTCCGTTAACGACTACATTTGGATATAGTTGTTGACCATTGCCAACAAAACCACCATTTTGGTAAGAACCACCAATAGCAGTTAGGGAACCAGGAATGTACTCTTGATTTGGACCAAGGGTATCTTTGATGACAACGTTCTTTAGATTATGTTCGTTAGGATTAAAGGCAATGTTCCAAGTCAATTCATTAGGAACGTTATTTGGATCATAGCCAGCAACCCAACCAACTTTATTGAACATCCAGTTTTCACCATCATTGTTATTATTTATTTGTGTACCTTTAGCAATGAGATTTAATGTACCTTTACGGTTAAGTGTAGTATTAGACAATGCATCATTAAATGTGATGGTACCAATGCTTTCGCCATTTTTGATGGAGCCAGTACCAATTTCTACACCATTGGAATCGTAGATAGGGAATGATAGATCACCGGAAGCAACTATTCCATTGGGTAGCTCAAAATCAGATGTATCGCCAGCGTTGATTTTAACACCATCAGGAATACTCCAATCGTAGTGTACGTTGAAGTTCAACCATGTATATAAATCATCGTTGGGTCCAATAGGATTGCCATTCATATCAGTTACTTTGGCATCTTCACCATTTAATCCGCTGATACCCTCAATAAATCTAGGTGTGATTAGTGGGTCAGATGAAGTTTCACTGGTTTGACTGGTAGAAGGATTCGTAGTTGTTATAGTGGAGGTTGAGCCAACTTGCGAGGTTGTTGCAGCTTTTACTGTTTGTCCACTAGGCATAAAGATAAGCAAAAATGTTAAAACCAATCCAACTAAAGTTATATAAAGAAGTGATTTTTTCATTTTAGACATCTCCAGTGAAAGAGTATGTCAGATTTTTGATCTGCATAACTCGTTTAAACTATTGTAAAAAAGGCAATAGGTCAACTTCCTTTCGGTTTTATTTAACCTATTGAATTGAACTATTAAGATACATTCTTTTTTTACGCCTAGAGTATAAATCGTACTTTTTAAATAGTAAAAAAATAAGACCATTTATTATTTTATATTGATATAATAGCACATCTAATATATACCAATTTTTATAAAGCAAGAAAAAGGCCTTCAAATTGAAGTGCAATAAAAAAGTTAGACATTTTTATAGGTTTTAAAAAATCATGGAT
>NZ_AZDH01000020.1:0-66401 GCF_001435445.1 Companilactobacillus kimchii DSM 13961 = JCM 10707
GTATAAAAAAATCGTGTCCGTAGAATTAATCTACCAACACGATAAAGTTTAGAACCATTATTCAAAGTCCAATTGATGGTCCCCGTATATTTACCACTGGAAACCGAATCACCATCTGAATGCAACAAGATTCCGGTACTCTTCGACCAATCTTTTGTCACATCAAAAGTACCAGTCTCCGAGTTTTCAATTTCTGAATTACTAATGAGTGTCGGCGATTCCAAATCAGCTACCTCACCCTGATCATCTCGATAAAACATTTCACCGTCAAAAGTTTCATTCTTGTCATTCACTAAAGAAGTAGCGCTGGCTAATAGGGACCACGGTGAATCTTTAGCAATCACATTAACTTGCCAATCGCTATTCCGAATTACATCCCCGGAATAATATGATTGGATATTAGCAAATGAAAAATTACCATCGCCTAAATCAAGTTTCAACGATTGCGCATCAACTGTGACCTTAAAAGTCTTTGTCTCTGACTTATTGTTGTAGTGATCATTGGCCGAGATCGTTATTGTATGTGTACCTGGGCCTAGAATCTCTTGTTCAGGTAAATCATTTCCAGCATCAGAACTACCGTAAAATGGAATTGAAAAATCAATCTTCTTACTATCATCAGTAGCCGTAACCGCCATTTGACTCAAGCTTTTGCCATCGACTGTCACGTTTAGAAGGGCTCCTTCACTCTCAAAGGCACTACCATCGGCATAAGTAAGTGACCCTTTCAAATTAGTGCTAGTAATAGTTGAAATCTCAGTCGATGACAAACTAGCATCCAAATTGAGAGTTTTAATTTTAGGATTACGAATAACAAAATCAGTCGCCATCGCATCACCAATATATGTATCACTGGCAAAATGAGCATGACTAGATGGTACCTTCGTATTATCAGCAACCGTTGTCGGTGTCGTACCAGTTAAAGTAAGTGTTGCCTGATTATTAGTTGTATTCAACACATTCGTAACCAAACTGATTGTGTGGGTCAAAACTCCGGTCTTATTAGCTGTGTCAATTTCTGAATTAGAAATATTTTCCGTATTGCCATTAGCAAATTTAATTGAAGCCCCATAATTTAAAGTAACGTTTTTGGGCACATCAATCGTCGTTTTGATTTTACCAACGTCTTCTTGTCCACCATTATATTTCAAATCATATTGTAGCTTCAGATTATCTCCTGCATTGATTTCATTATAATTAGAAGTCAATTCACGATCATTTTGAGTAGTATCAAAAATTTTAGCACCAACTGAAACATCAGCCAACGAAGATAATTGTTCATAAATCAACTGAGATTCACTTGCTACCGTATTACCAGCACCAACAAAACCCCAAGTAACCTTTTTATCACTGCCTAAATTAAATTTACTCAAGTCGATTTCAACCGTTTTATCTGCCTCGACTGGATTTGTAGCAGAATCTACTCCAGTATTAGTGTTCGGTGTACCATCAATATTCTTATCATTGAATTTATAAGTAACATTAGCTGTCTTACCATCATTATTCGGATTATACAGAATTGAAACATGATGCCAACCGCTATTTGTACCAATCGTCCGATAGATTGGTGACTGATGGATCAATGAATAAGCCCCATTACTCAAAGGTAAATAAGATTGTTCATCATCCGGATATCCTGAAGCAATATGAATTTTGTCACTGCCTAATTGAGTGCTATCCAGACTCGAATCTTTGTCAAAGGCATTATTCACCGTCCCACTAGTATTAGGATAATTATCAAATTCTAGTGCCCAACTATTTTGAATAGCGTTCGCCAAATGGGATGTGTTCTGATCCGCTGCCCAAACACCTAATGTTTCCATCGGTGCCGTCGCATTGCCATTCAAAGTTGACAAGGCATTAGTGCCATTAGGATCGTTTTGCATAACGAATGCTAATCCACCACCACTAGCAGTGTCTACAGGAATTTTTATCCAGAATGAAAAATAAGCATTCTTAGTGACATCCATCTTATTATTCTCATTTGACCATAAAATCCCATTATTATTTTTACTACTCCAAAAAGTCATGTAAACCGTATTACTCAAAGTATTATTAACAACAGCGGCTGCATTCGTTCCACCATTGATCAAACTGGATGGTTTAGTAAAAATACCATCCTTTGCCGGTCTACCTATGATAGAACCGTTCGGTGTATATCCCAAGACATCATCATTACTTAGCCCAGTTGGCGTATCATCAGCTTTAACTGTCACTCCACTAACAAAAACGACCGCAACATTAATAAGAAGGAATAGAAAACCTCGCCAAAGATATTTAGTCTTCAAATTAAACACCCTCTTTCAAACCACTTGTAAACCTTATTATATTCTCAATAAGAAAATATCTCTACTTCATAAAAAAAATAATAAAAAAATACTTCAAGCACTATTCACTTGAAGTATTAATAGTTATTTCTTATGACGAGAGAATTTTTGTAATCTTAAATTTTAGTTTTATTTATTAATCGTCCAGTAATTCGACTTATCAAAAACTCCTTGTTGAACGAGTTTATTATATTTTGCTCGTACAGACACAAATGAATCTAGTTGTTTATTAATACCATCTATATCATTATCATTACTATATTCATATGGAACTGAATCTTTGGATAAATCCTCTTTCAATTGATCTACATTTAATCCCAGCTCTTGAGCCTTAGCGTTATTTACTTGTAATGAACCAATTGACTCATGTGCTTTTGCCAGTGAATCATGCATTACTTTAATGAGTTCATTATAATTATTGGAATTGTATGCATAATCCAAAGCACCATATATTGATCTACCATTGAACTCATCTTTATACTTCAGTGAATTACCAGGTTCAGAATTGAACATACCAGCAGAATAACTAATTGCTAACTTTACATCATTATAAAGGTCTTTTATATCAGACACATCTTTACTCTTTTTTGCCCATACATAAGTTCCTGCCCTATCTGGTGTGTAGTTTGTTAAAAGATCGTCTGAGGTGTAAGTACTTCCGTTATTTATATTATCTCCATTTATATCCTTGACATTTCTCCACTTTCCTAAATAATCACCTGATTCCTTAACAGCAGGCAAACCTGTATTTGATCTAAATTTATTCTTTGATCCAAGAACCAAAGTATTTAATCTAGAGTCATCTTCAAACATTCCCTCCGTTTTACTTACATTAGACATATCAAAACTACTTAAATCTAAATTAGTTAAGCTAAAATTCCACATAAACATATGAGACATATCAGTTACTTTTGATGTATTAAAATGACTCACATCTAATTCATTTAAATCATTCAGACGGCCAAACATATCGGACATATCAGTTACTTTTGATGTGTCAAAATGGCTTACATCCAAATCGGTTAACCTAAACATAGCATAAAACATATCAGACATATCAGTTACTTTTGATGTATTAAAATGACTCACATCTAGATTTTTTAGTACAAATGTATCAAAAAACATTCCACCCATGTTAGTAACATTCGATGTGTCAAAATGACTCACATCCACATACCTAAGTAACCTGTCATCAGTAAACATATCATCCATTCTATTGACTTTAGAAGTATCGAAATGGCTTACATCCAAATTAGTTATACTAGGCATATTAAAGAACATATCACTCATATTAGTTACATTTGATGTATCAAGATTACTCATACCGTTCATAGAGGTGAGACCTGTTAAAGCACTAAATAAATTTTGACAATTAGCAGGTAAGATTAATTTCCCTGTGAAATTAATCTTCTGTAATCCAAAATTGGGTCTATTCCTATTCCATGGCGCATCAGATGCTTCACCTGCTTGGCCTCCACTTACAGTTATTTCGCTAGCATTTTGATCCCAGCTCCAGGTAGCTGTTCCCCAAGTACCCGTTTTGATATTGCTGTTGGTCTGCACCTGATTGTTGGTATTTACCACACTGCTATCACTAACTGTATCCGCATGTACTGTAGATACATTATTAAGAGTGGTTGCTGCTGACATTATTGCTGTTGAAACGGCAGCGACTATTAAAATACGTCCCAATTTGAACCTATAACTTTTCAATATTAATCCCTCCTAAAACATATCGTGATCCCGTAATCGGTTCCATTCTAACACTCAGATATTTAATCGCAAAAAAAGCCCTCCACCTGACCAAACAGATAGAGAGCTAGAACATATTTTACTATTTCTTATAACGTGAAGACCTTGTATTACCGGATCTAGTAGCCTTATTAGGATCATTCTTTGGTTTTCCACCGAATCTCAATCCACTACGACCTTTAGGTCCTTTACCGTTCTTGTTACGTTGTGAGTAGTACAAGTACATCCAAACGACAATTATGATTAAAACAATAATTCCAATGATAATACCAATCCACTGTTTATTATTACTCTTCTGCTTAGGACTGATAGCTTCTTTAACACTATCGACTTCTTTTTGTTGAACCGATATATTTTTATCAAATGATTGTGAGAAACCAGAATCATTTTTCAAAGTAATATGTGCTTTGTAAGTTCCTGATGTCAATTTACTAATCGGAATAAAGTAATTGAATTGTGAATTAGGCGCAATTTGCAAATTGTCAGCGTTGTATTTAATCGTCTTACCATTATGCTTGATACGAGCAGTCAATTTAACTTTATTAATGTTAATTGGAGCTGTGTTATCTAACATGTAAGAAATACCAGTTGACCCCGCTACAGCTCTTGGTGCAGCTGAAGTTAAATGCATACTAGGCATTACTCCGTCATCTTTTGAACGTAAAACGACACCCTTAACGTAACGCACTTGATTCTTAATATTGATATTTTTTGACTTAGTAGGACTGACTGAAGCTGTAGTAGTAACACCACCAAGAATAATTCCAGCGTATTCCGAATCCGGCGACTTAACTTTGAATTCAACTGTCTTATTCTCACCAGTATCCAACTTTACAACTTGCTTTCTCGAACCATCAACCAATGACGTCAATGAAGGAAGTTTTGATTTGTACAATTTAGCATTATATTTGTCATAGCCAATCACACCCGAATCAGCTGTATAAGCATTATTGATTTCGGCAGTGACTGTAATTGGTTTCGTACCAGTATTCGCAATTAAAACTTTTAAGGTTTGTTCCTTCTTAGGAGTTATCTTCAAATCAAAATATGACTCGTTCTTGTCAATCTGATTGTCAGGTAAAATTGCTTGAATCGCATAAGATTTGTCTGGTGCAGCCTTCACCGTTGTCGCTGGTAAAAAGGCAATCAATAACATCAACAATGTTGAGAAAAATAATATTATTCGTTTTTTCATATTTTTAACTCCTACCTGAATACCAAATAGCCCAAAAAATAAGGAAAATCAATGATACTAAGACACAGACAATCAGAATATAAGTTGTAGTCTTGTTATAGATCAAACCTTTACAACGTTTATTAATATCATTTGCCTGATCTTGCGTAATTTTATACGTCTTATGGAAAGTCCACGTGGCTTTTCCACTCCGGGCCGCACCCTTAACAACGTAAGTTCCAGCTTCGATTGGTGTAGTATTTTGATCAAAATCTACTGGAATACGCGAATTAGGAGCGACTTTAGGATAAGTTAAATCTGCGACCATTTCTTTGGGTCCAAGATTAAATCTATCTAGCCAACTTTTACGCTTTACAGTCATATGAATAATAACATTTTTCATCATTCCTGGTTCTTTATTTTGAAGATTTACTATCATATGAGGTTTTTTATCAATAACATCTAGGCCCAAATTACGGAGACTCAAGATTCCCCCGACCGGTTTATTATCATCAGTTATCCATACTGGAACATTAGCATTTCCTGAAGAATTTCCACTAATATCATATACGTTAAATCCACCCAGAATCAAACCATTAATTTTACCCTTAGGTAGTTTAACTTTAAAAGTCAAATCCTTCGTGCTATTTGGTTTGATAGTTATTGTCTGTGGCTTGGTCATATCGGAAAAAGAATACTGTAGTCCATATTGACCAGCTCTAACTACATTTTTATAGACTATTTTCCCATCCATCGAAGTTGTAGCATTGGTAGGTTGGATTCTCAATCTCAACCTTTTAATACCAAAGTTACCAATAGATATACGCAATGTTCTTTCAGAATTTGCTTTACCCACAATTTGGAAACGATCAGTAACACCACTCGAATCGTCTTCAATTAATGGAGTTACCGTGATGCCATCAATATCAGCCTTAGCTGTTTCCTGATCAAAAACAACAAAACTCATTAAACACAGTATAAATGACAGAACAAACATAACTTTTTTATTCATAAACATACCTCTATACTCTATAACATCAATGATACTAAAAAAGCCGCTCCAAGTCTTGGAACAGCTTAATTTATTTTTTTATTATAAATATTAACGACGACGTCTTCTTGAGGTATTGTTTGAATTATTATCTTTATTATTATTTCTTCTATCTAAGTAGATACCCAAACCAAGAATAATTGCTAATGCTAAAATACCAAGAAGAACATATAGCCATAAGTAATTAGGCTTTTGCCCAGCTAGCTTATTATATTTAGCAGCTTGATCGTTGGTAATTGAGAAGTCCTTATTCAAGACCCAACTCTTAAGACCACCGGCTGTTTTGTAAGTAACTTTCAAATGATATTCACCAGATTGAAAGCTTCTCTTACCCCATGAAATCCCTAAATTATAATTGGTTGTTGGAGCAATATCTTGAGCTTCATAATTCTGTTTAATTTTGAAACTTTTGTCACCTTTTTTAGTAACAACAGCAGTTGCACTCAAAGCACCTGCATAACCATTTGTTGAATTATGGACATTGGCATTCACACCTTGATGACTTCCACTTGAAGTAAGTACTAAAGCCGGTCTAACCGTTCGAACAGAATATTTAGGGGCTTCATTCTCTGCACCCTTTTGTTTTATCTGAATTGGAATTGAATAACTAAACTTATTCTTGATTAACGTACCATTGCTTGAAACAGTTCCCTTTGCTTTTTCCTTATATGGTGATACTGTTACACCACCCATTATCGTTCCATTATACTTTGACTTAGGGACTGTAACTTTAAAGGTCAAAGTTGCCGTTTTATTGCCTGGAACTTTGAAAACGGCATCCTTTGGAGTTGCATAATTTCTAAGTGGGTACTTCAATGAAGGATCAGTAACTTTTGTTTTATCAAAAGCTAACGTTCCTTTGTCATTTGTATAGGCTGTAACAACTTGAAATTTAAATTGACGAGTGTCACTAGACTTATTTACTACTAACAACTGAAGATCAACAGTTTGCCCAGGATCACCGGTTACGTAATAATTTCCACCATCTATATTCAAATTATCACTGTTTTGACCACCAACTTTTAAAGCATAGTCACCGGAAGTAGCGGCATTGACCACATTGCCACCAATCCCAAAAGTAAGCAGAGCAAAAATAAACGACAACACTAATAATAAACTCGTTTTTCTTTTTCCCATCATAATCCTCCGATAATACTTTTCTGATAACAGTTACATTATAAAATAAAAACCACTACTAATGTAGTAGTGGTCTTAATTTATAATGTATTATTTATAAAATTAAAGTTCTGCTTAAGGTTCTACTGTAGGTGTAGCTGTCAATGTCCAAGTAATCTTAGCATTATATGACTTAACACTTGGTGTTGTTCCACTAATTTGTGAACCCTTTGATAGATCCAATGAAACATTGTCATCCTTTGGAGCATATGATGCATTAATAACACCAGTCTTATATGTATCCTTTGCTAGGGTTGCAATTGTTCCTGGATCACCAACAGCATCAGCATCTTTACCTGAAATTGAGATTGCATCTGTATTCAAAGCATCATTTGCAGCTGATCCTGTATTAGCAGTTGTAATATTAGCACCATCGCCATCAAGTAAAGCTGTCTTACCTAAGTTCAATGTAAATGGTTGAACTGCAGCTGACTTATCGGTTGATGAGAATCCTGTAATACCTGCTGTTAATTTGAAACCAGCAGCTGACTTACGTGAATCAATAATTTGAACAGCACTGTTATTGTTTGATTCTGATTCTTGATTAGAATACTTGTTTTCTTGTAGATTTACTTTTGAGCCAATTGCAGCTGTACCGAATCCAAAGTCAGGAACTTCATTCAGCATTAGGACACCATCGGCAACCTTAACGTTAGCATTTGAATTCATTGTTGCTTCACTAGTAGTTGTTGTTTTGCCACCATCTTCATAAGCAATTGCCAAACCACCATGTTTAGCAGCATCATCTGCTGTTGCCAAACCTGTAACATTACCGTTATCGTCAACACTACCAGTTGTTGTTGCAGCTTGTGCTGTCAATGCTGGTGCGATTGCTCCTAAAACGATTCCTGCTGTTGCTAATGATCCTGCTAAAACACTCTTAGATAATTTCATGATATATCCTCCCTGATATAGAAAATTATTTTTTTGTTTTTGTCTTTCTTGATTACAATTAGATAATACCAAATTTTACGAACCGTACATCTCATAATTTGTAAAAGATATTTATCGGAATTGAATCATTTTGAAGCTCTTAAATCAGTTGAAACCATTAAGCTTTTGCGGAGCTTATAACCGTAAAAAGCGAATAGACCAATCAAAATCGTAAAGCCGGTGATGATCAATCCGGTATCACTTGCATCGCCTGTCTGCGGATAAGTTGACATATTGTTAACGTTAACTGAGGGAGTGTATCCAGATTCAGTCATCTTTGACTGAGTCCCTGTACTTGTCCCTGTATTATCGCTACTCAATACCACATTAGCATTTGTACCACCGCCGCCATCTACGCCAGATGACTCTGACTTGCTAGCGACGACCGCCATCGGTGCTGATCTGTCAACGCCACCTCCTGTTGTACTGTTAGATTCAGCTATTACACGAGTAAAACCAAATCCTCCAATTACGCCCAACAATATAACGGCAATCGCGAAGAAACCGACTATTCGCTTTTTGACTGTGAGACTTTTTCTAGTTCTCGTTCTTTTTTTCATATAAAAACCTCTCATCAAAAGTCAGTCTATTTTCTCCTTACAAGTAGTATAGTACCATCCGTATACCATTCACTTGCTCCGAAATAATTAAGAATTTCTTACAAAAAGTGAACTATTTCTTCAGAAGGTAATATCTGACTATATTGCTCTGGGTTGCGAATGGAAGCGCTTGGTCGGCACTGTAGATATATTTGAACCCTAATTTCTCTAAAATCTTCTGAGGAACTTGATTTTTCTCTTCAGTGGATGCCCAAACTTCTTTCAAGTGCAACTGGTTGAATCCATAATCAATCACTAACTGCATTGCTTCTGTTGCAAATCCCCTTTGTCGATACTTTTGATCGATAGCAAAACCTATTTCTCTTGTCAGAGCAAGGTCTGCAGACTCTCCACGATGATTGATCTCGATAATTCCTACCATTGTATTATTCTCTACTTCAGCAATGACATTGGCATCATCTCTTTTGCGATACATTTCAAACAATTGATGAACATAATCTGAATCGGTACTGTACTCCAATCCCGCCAATTCATGATTGGCTTTATCACCGACTAATGCTTGAAACTGGGGAAAGTCAGTTTCCGTAAAATCTCTTATCTTAATATCTTTTCCTACTATTAACATGGCACCACCTCAATTTGCAATCTAATTTCTAGGTTTTTATTTTGCCCTACCTTATAATAGGTCTAGCGTCAAAAAAGAAAGGGTGAATATTCGTATGAATTTGGAATTTAAAGGACAAACTGTTGCCACAATTGGTCAACCTCTATCTGTTGGAGATAAGTTCCCTGACTTTACCGTATTAAATAAGAACAATCAAGAAATCAAGCTCAGTGATCTACTAGATAAGCCATTATTGATTAGTGTCGTTCCTAATATCAATACTAGTGTCTGCAGTATTCAAACTAAACATTTCAATGAAGAAGTCGATGGTCATTCAGCTATCAACTTCGTTACCATTTCTACTAACACTGTTGAAGAACAAACTCACTGGTGTGCAGCTGAAAATGTTAAGAACATGCAGATGTTAGCTGATGTCAATCGTGACTTTGGTAAGAAATCCAATCTTTGGATCAAGGACTTGGACATTTTGGCACGTTCAGTCTGGGTAGTTGATCCTAACGGCGAAATCACTTACTCTGAAGTAGTTCCAGTACAAACTGACGAACCAAGTTATGATAAAGTACTGGATCAGATTGACCAAATGAATTAGATTCAACGAACCATTTAACATTTGTAACATTCCTATACAAATGTGAAGAACCATTCCTGATAATAATACATTTCAACAAGAAATCTCGACCAATTTACAATAAATTGACCGAGATTTTTTTAGTTTAACGACGACGATGTTTGACAAAAGTTACAAAGTGCAAGATACAGGCCAGCAAGACAAAGAATATTATCGTAAAACTAGCATAATTCAACCAAAAATTATTACCGATCCATCCCGAGAGTGGTAATTGAATCCCCATTGTTATTAGTGCCATTATGGCAATCATAAAGAATAGCTGTATATATCTTTTCACGGTTGAATCATCCTTTCTCTTTCTGACAGAAATCTTTTTAGCATACTTTTGACACAGTTTCTTCTTATTATATGGAATGGTTTTCATGCCAAAGGTATTAGGTAAAACTATTTCCCCTACTTTAATTACTCCAGCGGCTGACATTACTCGATCAATCGTCTTAAATGAATCGTCGGTCACACCAGTAACAAAGTTTTCTAATGTAGAAACGTAGCAAGAAGAAATACTCAAGTAATGTTTATTCTTGAATGGCCCGGGTATCGTATCACCATTTTGTTTGAAATAGACAAACTTAGGTCGCATACAGTCAAAGAAATTCTTTAGAACCCCTGACAATTCTCGCCAATAAGTTGGTGCAGCAAAGACCCAGACATCACTGTCCATCAGTTTTTGCGCTAACTCGTCCAAAATGGGATTATCTTCATGATATTTATGCGGCGTAATATCATAGTTCTCTAAAAAGATTGTTTCTGTTTCGACTCCACTATCAACATTTTTCAACACTTCATCCAACATTTGGGCATTGAGACCATGTTCTTGATGGGAGGCCAAAATTCCTAATATTTTCATATCTTATTTCCCCTTTGTATATAAGTCTAATATACTCAAATATAAGATTCAAAACACTAGCATTATTAAAAAATTGTTGCTACAGTATGTTTAACTAAGGAGGTTTTGAATTTATGAAAGTTCTTATTATTGGTGCCCATGGTAAAATCGGACACCTACTAATTGGTGAATTACAATCAAGAAACATCGAATTTGTTGCTGGATTGCGTAGTCAAGAACAAATCAAGGCCTACAACGAAAACAATATCGAAACTCAATTTATCGATCTAACAGCTTCTCTAGACGATATTAAGAATTCAATTGAAGAGTCTGGAGCTGACGTTATCGTCTTCTCTGCTGGCGCTGGTGGTGCTAGTGACGCTTTGACAGTTGAAATTGATCTCGATGGTGCTATCAAAACAATGATGGTTGCCGAAGCAATTGGAATCAAACGTTATATTATGGTTAGTTCTGTCTTTAGTGACAATCGAAATAAGTGGGACGCAAGTGGCATCAGGCCTTACATGACCGCAAAACATTACGCTGACGATCATCTGCGTGGCACTAGTCTCGATTACACAATTATCCATCCCGGAACACTAACTAATGAAGATGGAACTGGTAAGATCAAATTATTAGGACCTAATGAAAACGACACAATTCCTCGAGTTGACGTTGCTAAAGCTTTAGCATTAATTATTCAGAATTCATCAACAATCGGTAAAGAGTACACCTTTGCCAGTGGTGATCAGCCTGAAGAAGATATATTTAGTTAAATATCGAAAATAATAGTCAGTGACTCAGCTTGAGTTGCTGGCTTTTTTAAATATAATTCGTTATTTGATTATTCATCATGTACTTTTTAGATAATAATTATAATTATATAGATATAAATACGAACAATTATACGAATTGTAGCTTGAATTAATCGTATTTCACTTGCTATTTTCCATAATTTTTGTAATACTTTCTAAGTAATTAAAAACTTAGGGGGTTATATCATGGAATCATCAACAGATTCAAATCGTAGCTTCATTGAAAAATTATTCCATCTCCAAGAAGCTCAGACTACTGTTAGACGTGAAATTCTAGCTGGTTTGACGACTTTTGTATCAATGGCCTACATCCTCTTTGTCAATCCGCAAGTTCTAGGGGTCGCGGGTATGAACAAAGGTGCTGTCTTCACAGCTACTGCTCTTTCAGCAATCTTAGGTTCTATTTTAATGGCATTATTAGCTAATTATCCAATTGCAATAGCTCCAGGTTTAGGTGATAATGCCTTCTTCACTTACTCGGTTGTACTAGCCATGGGAATCCCTTGGCAAACCGCAATGGCTGGGGTCTTCATGTCCAGTATCCTTTTTCTCCTAATCTCCGTTCTTAAATTACGTGAATTGGTTATTGACTCAATTCCACATGATTTGAAATTGGCTATGGCATCAGGTATCGGACTTTTCATCGCCTTTGTTGGACTACAAGGTGGTGGCCTAGTTGTTGGTAGTAAATCAACCCTTGTCGCTATGGGTTCATTAACAGTTCCCACAACTTGGTTGACTATCTTCGGACTAGTTGTAACTGGTTTACTAATGGCTAAAAAAGTTCCTGGTTCAATCTTTATCGGTATGGTACTAACTACCATTTTAGGATTAGTAACCAAATTGATTCCTTTGCCAAAACAAGTTATCTCTACTATTCCAAGTATGAAGCCAACTTTTGGTGTCAGTATCGCTCACTTACCTGATCTTTCCGATCCAAAACTTTGGGCAGTCGTTCTAGTCTTCCTACTTGTAGCCTTCTTTGATACTGCTGGTACTTTGATTGGTTTAGCCGAACAGGCTGGTTTCATGAAGAACAACAAGATGCCTAGAATTGGACGTGCTTTGATGGCTGATTCAATTTCAATGTTAGGTGGTGCTGTTATGGGTACTACTCCAACTGCTGCTTACGTTGAATCTTCTGCTGGTATCGCTATCGGTGGTCGTACAGGATTAACATCCCTCGTTGTCAGTATCATGTTTGCCATTGCCATGTTCTTCTCACCACTACTGACTGTGGTAACTTCAAATGTTACCGCACCAGTATTGATTATTGTTGGTATCTTAATGGCTCAATCAATGAGACAAATTAACTGGAACAGATTTGAAATTGCTATGCCGGCTTTTCTTACTATTGTAGGAATGCCTTTGACATACAATATCTCTTACGGATTTGCTTTCGGAATCCTCTTCTACCCATTAACAATGTGGGCTGCAGGTCGAGGCAAAGAAGTTACACCTATTATGTACATCCTCTTCTTCGTCTTCGTAGTTCTACTTTACTTTATTAACATTTTGCCAGGTTAAAAAATGAATCTTAGTATGAAAAAGAGGCTCTAATTACGATTAGAGTCTCTTTTTTGTCTTAAATTTTACTATGATTTACTTCTTCAATTATTAGCTCCATAAGATTAGATATTATTGAAAAATTGTTTTCACCTTAAGATCATACCTATTATCCTCAATCAGAAACAACCATCTTTTATTAATTTGATATGCCACAACATGTCATTAATTTAATAAAATTCAAATTATTATAATTTATATCTTATATATAGCATATATTATATTTTGATATTATAATAATCGTGAAAGCTTACGGATAATGTATTTTTAAGGGGAAATTAATATGAATTATCACAAGTTATGGCATAATTTATTACCTATGATTATGTTCTTTTTGACGTTAACAATTTTTTCTATATGTACGACCAATGTTCATGCGGTTGTTGACTTTTCCAATGTGGCACCATCAAATGATTCTGTCCTGAAGGCTGCACCGAATGGAATGAAGATTGGTAATCTGTTTGAATATCCTACGGTTTATTCAGGTTCCAAGAATATCAACAACTCTGTACAAATTCTAAAAGCTGGTGGCTCGAATCCTAATCCTGTCGATGTAATTCAAATGACAGGTAAAGAGGATAATGCAGTAGGCTCTATTTGGGGACGTATGACCAATCCCGATGATTCCACTGAATCATACAACTACTTTGATTTGACTAAAGAACAAACTATCACTGGTTGGATCTACGTTGGACCAACGTTCAATGTTTCTGGTGATGGGATTGCTTTAGTCTTACAAAACGACGATAGAGGTATCAACGCAATTGGACGTTACTATAAAAAGGCTGGGTTACTTTCATTTATTGATCCCGAAAAGAATTATGCAGCTTCTGGTGAATCTCTTGGTGTTTATGGAGGAACTTCTTCACCTGCCACTGTTTCTGACTCAACTGAGTTTGCTGGTAATGCTATTCAGAACAGTTTTGCCCTTGAATTTGATTCTTTCAATAATTCAAGTTCAAGTGCTGGTCTTAAAGATGGTGTTGAACAATTCAATGACAAAAAAACAGATGACCTATTCGATGGTTTATACGATTCTCATCTAACACAAGAAGCTAAAGGCCAACATGTTGCTTGGGCCTATCCAGGTGATCCAGACACATACGTACGAAAGATGGCTCTAACTTATTACTTCTTCGGCATGCACCATAATAATGTTATATTCAACGCCACTATCGGTGGTTATGACTCTCTTACTGGTGCTACAGGTAAAGATGCTTGGCATCACTTTACTTTCACTTACAAGCCTGATAAGGATGATAGTAACTATGGCTACATCAATTACGTCTACAACGATCGTGAAACTGACGGAACTGTTAAGCCATATCATACTTGGGACAAACGTCCTCGTGATATTGATGGTCCCATTAAAATCGATTTGAGAAAGTTTAATTTAAAAGATGGTCAGACTAAGATTCGTTGGGGCTTTACCAGTTCAACTGGCTCCCCTAATTCATTGCCTGGCTATAATGACATCATCCTTGAAAAAATTCCGGCTGTTGCTGATGTTATTGATGCATCCAGTCTTTATGATGTTACTCAAAATCGTGCTATCAAAGATCTTGATCGTCGTGATACAAATCCAACTGATAGTGATTCAGACTATACGGTTGATGATGGCGATAAATTAGCCTTTAATTACAATTTGAAATACAATTCTGGTGCTATTGGTACAGGTGATATTACCGCCGAATTACAACTACCACAACATGTACTTTATCAAAATGATAGTAACAATCGAATCGGTGAAATTACCTATCCCGACAATCCTGATAGTGTTACTTACATCAGTGCTTCACAGTTGACCACGTCTAAAAATGCTGACGGCGATGAGGTTCAAACACTCAATTTGGATCTTGGTGCTCTCTCCAAGAAGAGTACCGAACTTAACATCAAAATCTACGGTACTGCCAACGCACCTACTAGTAATACACTTACTTCAACCACCGTCAATCCTGAACATACTTCCTATAAGAGTGATTACTATAACGCCGATGTTATGAGTTATGGTTTCAAAATAACTAATCAAAAACTACAAATTGCAGCCTCAAAAGACAGCGAGACACAAAAAGTCAAAAGTTCTGATGGCTTCAAACTAGAAGGAACTGCTAGTTACCTATTTAGTTCTAAATTTAGTGGTGACGACCTCTCAGCTTATGGCGAAGTCTTTGATGCCGACGGTAAAACTACAAATATAAAGAGTACTTGGACCGTACCGGTTTCTAAAGATGCCACGACAGGTGACTATTCACTAGATGTTCCCCAAGGCACCTTAGATCCAGGCGATTATAAAATTAAAGTTTACCTAACCGACAGCCAAGGCCTTGTTTCTAATACCGTAACCTATAACATCACCATAACCGATAGTGAACTGGTCATCACTCCTGACAAAACTGATATCACAGTTAATGATAATAAACCAGTCACGCTATCAGGAAGCTACAAATATTCTGATGATTCTCAATTCAAGGATGAAGATGCCACCAAAACTTATGAGATTACCAATCCTGATGGCACCGTCCATAAGATTACCAAAACTGTGGCCCATGATAAAAAGATCGATATTGCTTTGAAGCCAATTGCTTATGATAAGCCTGTCACTCAAACTTTAGATGATTATCTAAAGAATCCTGCTGAAGACAACGTCTTAGCTGAAGGTAAAAATACTGTTAAAGTCACAGTTCAAGATGGAAAATACGCTAGTGCAAGTACAACAATCACTGTCAATGTGCCTAAACTTACGCCAAAAATCACTGCCAAATCTACTGACTTAACTGTCTTAGGTCCTAGCGGTAATGTCTACTTCCCAATAGATTTCACTTACGGTAGTGACTACGCCCTCAACTATCATGATTTAACTGGTATCTTCACAGTTGACGATCAAACACCGATTAATCTCAAATTGCCTAACCCAACTGAAGCTCAAACTTCAAGTTTTGATATGAGTTTCAACTTAACTGGTGATCAATTGAAACTACCTACTACCAAAGATACTTCTGTGGTATCCGTCTACTTCACTGATCCGTATGGGCGAAAGACTAACACAGAATCCTTTAACTTGAAGATTTTAGCCAAAGCTTTGGAATTGGACTTCAACAATTATCGCTTCAAAACAATTGATCCTAAGTCATTTAAACCGGGATATATCGCTCGTTCTGGCAACTGGGATTTGAATGTTACAAGTTACAAATCCGGTTGGATTCTAAGTGCTCAAGCTGGCAATTTAGACTACGCATCAACTGACGAGCAATCTGGTCTCTCGATGGCATTCGTCAATAAAGATGATTTAGCTACTCCATTGAGTATGAATCCTATGATTGCTAAAGACAGCAGTTTAGCAGCTCATACAGTTGATATTAGTGATCAATGGAAATCTGATAACGGCATTCTTTTGAAAGCTAACACTGTGCCAAGAGCTGGTGATTATAAAGGTCAAGTTCACTGGAATTTAACTGAAAGTCTATAGAAAAAGAGACCCTTGCGGGTCTCTTTTTTGTACTCACTATTAGTTATCAAAATTGATAAATTGTAATCGAATCGCATTTAGAACAGCTATGATTGTTACCCCAACGTCGGCAAAAACGGCTTGCCACATGTTGACCATCCCTAAAGCCCCTAATAATAGGAACAAAATCTTGATAATCAGAGCAAATGAGATATTTTCAACCACGATACGACGAGTCTTTTTAGCTATCTTCATGGCTTCAGAAACTTTTGATGGTTCGTCACCCATGATGACAATATCAGCAGCTTCAACGGCCGCATCTGAACCTAATCCACCCATTGCAAATCCTACATCGGCGGTTGCTAAAACGGGAGTATCGTTGATTCCATCACCAACAAAGGCGACTTTTTTGTTATTTTTATGTGATACTTTCAATAAATCATTGATAATTTCAACTTTATTTTCTGGCAAAAGGTTCGTATAAACGGCGCTCATCTTCAATTTCTGAGCCATTGTCTGACCAACTATTTGATTATCCCCGGTCAACATGACATTCTTGTGAATTCCTCGATTGTTCAATAATTGAATTGCTTTTTGAGCATCACTCTTAGGTACATCAGCAATCACAATATCACCCCAGAATTGATTGTCGACAGCCACGTAAACGACTGTTCCAACGGCATCTGTTTCAGTAAAAGTAATATTATTTTGTTTGAGAGCTTTGGCATTTCCAACGATAACTGATTGACCATTTACTTGAGCTACCAAACCATGTCCGGCTTTTTCATCGGCTTTAATAACAGTCAACAGCTCGCCTTCATAAGCTTGAAGAATTGATTTAGCAATCGGATGAGTCGAGTTTTTCTCGACACTAGCTGCCATCTGTAACAATTTTTGTTTCGAAACATTTACCGGATTGACTTGCACAACTGAGAATTGACCTTTAGTTAAAGTTCCTGTCTTATCAAAAGCTACTGTATCCACGTCATTCAAGGCTTCTAAGTAGTTACTCCCTTTAACCAGGATTCCTTGCTTGGATGCTGCACCGATACCACCGAAGAAACTTAATGGCACCGAGATAACTAAGGCACAAGGACAAGAAATTACTAGAAAAATTAATGCTCGGTAAATCCAAGTATTCCAATCACTCGTCATAAGAGATGGTACGATTGCCAAGGCTACCGCTAGAAAGACTACGATTGGCGTATAAATTTTAGCAAACTTGGTGATAAACTTTTCCGTATCGGCCTTCTTGTTGCTAGCATTCTCAACTAAATCCAAAATCTTAGCTACGGTCGAGTCATTGTAAAGCTTGGTAACTTTAATTTGTAACGTTCCAGTTTGATTGATCGAACCACTCAAAGCGGTATCGCCCACCTTGATTGATTGCGGCATTGATTCACCAGTTAGAGCTGATGTATCAACTGCTGAGCTGCCTAAAACAACGGTCCCATCCAATGGAATCTTCTCCCCCGGTTTAACCAGGATTGTTTCACCAATCTGAACTAGATTAGGATCAACATTTTTGTTCTGATTGCCTGAAATCAAGGTTGCGTAAGCTGGCTTCACTTCTAGTAGAGCTGAAATAGAACGTTTTGATTTATTGACGGCGATATCTTCAAAAACATTACCTAACTCATAGAAGAGCATAACCGCAATGGCTTCAGGATATTGCTTAAGGATGATTGCCCCAATCGTGGCGATACTCATCAGGAAATTCTCATCGAAAATTTCTCCGTGAAAAATATTCTTGATAGCTTGCCAAACGATCCGTGCCCCAATAACTAAATAGGCTCCGACTAATAAGACAATACTAAAAGGTTCCGATACAAAGGAACTGGACCCAACTATCAACAAAATGAAAGCAATCAATAGTCGCGTGATTGTCAGTTTTGTTTCCGAACTCATTTCATTTTTTACTTGTTTAGCTTTCTTTTTAACTTTGTAATCAGTTTGGACATTATATAATTTCATAACGTTGTCCTCCTTGAAAGAGTTTACATGTTCAAATGAATATATGAGCATTCATTCATATATGAATTATAATATAATGAAGTATCAGTTTGCAACCTAATTTTGATAAGAGGAACAAAAAATGTCAGAACAAAATTTTGAGATGGAACATCAACAAGCTCTCCATAATTTAAAACAAGGTTTACCCGATGATACCGATTTGGAAGCCATGGTCAACATCTTCAAAGCTTTCGGTGATATGACCAGAGTTAAGATCATCTTAGCTTTGTCTGAAACACCTTTAAGTGTCGGTGAGATTGCTGATACCTTGGACATGAGCCAGTCCTCCATCTCCCACCAACTCAGCATTTTAAAACAACTAAACTTGGTCTCCAACGCCAGACGTGGTAGAAATATTCATTACCGTTTGAGTGATCAACATATTATTACCATCTTCAATCAAACTAAGGAACATATTATTGAGGATGACAATGACTTTTAACGCAAAAAAATTCCACTGAAATAACTTGATTAGTTATTTAGTGGAATTTTCGATTTTCTACGATAATGACTGTTGAGAATAGAACTACTATGACTCATTTCCCAAAAGATACTTACCTATTTCTTCTTTTTGAAAAGAATTACGATATTTTTTTATCACCTTTTTATCTTTAAATGGGTTCAAATGTTTTGGAATATAAATGATTTCACCGTTATTTCCCTAGTGAAATCATAAATGTCTGCTTGAGGTTTTATATAAGAAGGGACAGTTAAAACGGTTGAATGCCCAGACTTTCTTATTTTTACAGTTCTATCATTAGACATAATTGTTACTTTCCTCTCTCAAAAATATTATATCTTACACTATCATTAGTATTATAGATAATATAAAGTCATGACTTGAAGAAATCTTGTTTGAACAATCGTTCTCATTATTCTATTCCAAACACATTTTCTGGATAAAAGTGTTCTAAAATGATGGTATGTCATTGAAAAATAGCTATATAATTAAAAATAGTGTTTTTAATAGCAAAAAGGAATATTAAAATGACAAATAGACTAAGGTTACTAGATATCAGAATACGAAATTATCCTTTATTTGAAGAAAAAATTGATTTTTCCCTATTAACTTCAAGCTGTGTCGCTCGGGACAAGGCTGATTCTCTTAATCATTTATACGGTAATAATTACACAAACAATTTAACAACAATTGTAGGAAAAAATGCTACAGGTAAAACAACGATTATGAAATTAGAAATGGGAATTTTATATTTATTGTTTGGTAACAAATCAATTAGTGAAACAGGTCTAAATGAGGTATTATTCGACAATTCCACGGTAGATTTTGATATTTTCCTATACGGAACTGACAGCATACTAATTAAAGATGAACTGAGCATTTCACAGGTTATTAACAACGAACAACCAGAATTTGTAATAAGCAAAGAAAAGATTTACACGAAAAAAGCATTACTATCTGAGAGTAAAAAGAATTTGTTGAATTTCAAAAAATCAAAACTTGTGCTAGATAGAAATAACTTAAAACCTGAGGTCTCGTCCATTTTATCACCTGATGACTCTCTGTTTAAGTCATTGATCAGCAGTCATAAATATCAAGCACCAAGAATAACAGATAATACTATTTTCACCAATCCTAATAGATCTGTATCTAATTTGGGAAATGTACCCACAGAAATTCTGAATTATTTGGATTCTTCAATTGAATATTTAAAGAAAGAAACCATAGAAGGTTCTGGTACTAATCAAGTATTCTTTAGATTAAAATTCAAAGGTCAAAGAGAAATTTCTGATGGAAGTTTCTCAGTAATTAATTCTTATTTGTCATCTGGGACGACAAAAGGTATTTCATTATATACACAGATTTTATCAACTCTAAAAGATGGTGGAATAATATTTGTCGATGAAATTGAAAATCATTTTAATCATGCTATAACCAGAACCTTCTTAAATTACTTTAAAGATCCATTTATTAATATAAATAATGCAAAATTAATATTCACTACACATTATCCTGAATTCTTAGATGACCTTGATAGAAACGACCAAATTTATATTGCGAGGAGATTCGATAAAATATCGTTAACTCGTTATTCAAGTGCTAAAGTTAGAAGTGATATTTTAAAGTCAGACGTCTTTATGTCAAGTACAATTTCGGGAACCGCTCCTGAGTATGATGCTTATATGGATCTAAAGAAAGCAACCATTAAAAGTATTAAGGAATTTAAAAGATAAATAACTACCTATCTCATGGATTCAACCTAAGATAGGTAGCTATTTATAATAAATATATTACGATAAAGCTTGACATGCTAGGGTTATTGTAAGATATTCAACTTTTAGTATTTCAGGACAAATATTTTCTCCAAGGCCAAAGGAATAGGAGTCAGAATTGTAAAAATTACAATCTTGGCTCCTATTTTACCTTATTTATTCTTTTATGAATAAATTGAGTTAATTTTTATTTTCTGATTTTTTTTCATATTTTCTTTTGAAAACATTATATATGTCCAATTGATTAGGATAATCCAATGTATCTGCAGTAATTTCACTTATTGTTTTACTTATAGAATTCATAATTGGTTTTACCAAGGTAAATAAATTTTCATTCACAAATACATTAAAATCATCAATATTCTTAATATCTTCCTCTGATTCCATCAATGATTCAAATTTTCCCAGTATCGAATAATAATTCGGATCAGACCTATAATTTCTCTTATACGAATACACGAAGGCCACATTAATAAATAAGTGTTTACCATCATTATTCCCGAGAACACCTAAATTAAATTGAGCACTGTTATCTGATTCTTTTTCTTCTACTTTGACTTTTGATAATACTTCATCATTCAACATCTTTTTTATATCATCGACATATTTCTTTGGCCCATTAAACAGATAATCCTGTTTTACACTAATTAATTCTATGTACTTTTCCTTCATATTTATACTGATGCCTCCATAAAAGAATTTTCTTTTATTAAAAAATCATCTGATTTTCTTTTTATAATATGTACTAAAGTTTCTTGTCTTCTTTTATCTTCATTACTATATAAGGTTATATTTCTAAATTTCCACATATCTAATTTTTTCGAAGTTAAATCCTCAGGATTTGTTGAAGTAGTTAAAATACCAAAGTTTATATTTAATTTCTCTGTTGAGGTATCAAAAGACATATTTAATATCTCTAATGAATTATCAGATGGGGCATCTCTCAATTCATTCAAATATTCTTTTAAAGTATCTATATTTAACTTGCCTGATCCGCTTTCAATTTTAATATAATCTTTAACGTTCATATTTAGACGATTTGCTACATCTTCTTGTTCCAATCCTTTTTGTATTCTAAAAGATAAGAATTCATCTCCTAAATAATTTTCTTCAGAATTATTAATTTCTTCAAAATTTTTATAATTTGAATCTTCCCTATATCTTTTTAGAAACTCTTCATTAAAATTGAATTTCAACTATCTCATCTCCCCTACCTAAATATTTTATTCTATTCTGTTTTTTATCACTAATTGCTTTAATTAGCATCTCACTTTCCGAAGCCAAATCGTTTATTTTTTCCATAATACCATCTATCCCTTTTGTCTGAGGCCTTTTAGTAACGCCAAAAGTCATTACTGTTTGTTCATCGTATATAGTAAACAATATTCTGGGATAAATATTAGCCCCATCTAATCTTATTTCATAAATACTTTTATGTCCTGAGAGCCGTTTGACAATAATTAAATCCATATATTCATTATTTAATTTATTAAACAGTCTAGTTGACCATTTATTTTTTATCAATTTATTTTGACTTTTACTATACAATTCATTATTTTGATTCAAATTAAGATTAGAAATAATAACCTGTGCCTTATGTAACATTTCTCTGTAGTATATATCAATATCAAATAAACGAAATATATACCTTAATGCCATATCATTTTCGAATTCGTTAGAAAAACATTTTATAATAAATTTACTACTTCTTTTTACCATCACTACACCCTAATCATACTATATTAAGTGATTCATCAGATACTTCTTTATCTTAATAGATAAGCATTACAAATTAAAATTACGTAAATACTCTAAAAAAGAGTTCATGAATTTATTAGCTATTAAATCTAATATATCCATAAACTCTTTTATTCACCATAACCTGATGATGCATAACCATTATTTACATCACTGCTAGAACTGTCAGTAGATGCTGATGAACTGCCTCCATATGAGGATTCACCACTGTTACTTGAAGAACTGCCGCTACCAGCTGTTGAACTGGAGTTTCCGGTATTAGATGACGAACCGCTGTCTGTACTTCAGCGTTATCTTTAGTAATAACGGAATATCCCTTTAAGGACAACGGTATCATTGCAAGGTCCACTATTCTAACTTTTTGAAAAATGGGAATGTAAAAACTCAAACCAGCGTTAACTTCACGCTTGTATCTCCCCAAAGTTTCAACCAATCCTACATGATTTTGACGCACTACCTTAAATCCAAACATTATTCCCCGCCTACTTTTCTATTTTAATTCCTGTATTGTCAGGATATTACCATTTGCTTTAATAACCTGATAATTACGTTGGGTGTTAACTGAATCGTTTGCCAGTAAATCATAGCGATAGTAGATACCTTTAACCTCGACCAAGTCGTTTGCCATGTTGATCTTATCCCCTCTGACGATAGACCCTACAATTTGGCGCTGTTCGAGGTTATTTGTAGGTACAGCTTCACTCAATTTGGTGACAATATAATTATTAACACTACGATTCTCACGACCTGCATCTTCCGCTATTCGGTCATACAAATCTTTATCTAGTCTTAATGCAATCATCTTATCTGCCATATCTGTATTATAGCACCTTTATATCAGAGTGATATCACTTTGATATAAAATTTAGGTGAAATAAAAAAAGCCTACTAATGTAAGCTTTTGGCAACATGTGCATAATGTTTGTACAATCCGGAGAAGCGTTCTTTGTAGTCGGACTTCCAAGGCTTATCTCGTCCACAAAAATGCAGGATTGAGGTATGTTCAATTACCCAATCAATATCCCAGACGCCATTACTCTTGGTGTAATAGAGTGGATTCATTCGAGCATCGTAATTGTAGAGTTCATCGGGAATCTTTTTGATATGCTGTCCATAGAGTCCATTCAAGATATCTTGGTCTGGTAAGAACAGTGCTAGATTCTTAATCCTGATGTAACCATAAATATCTTCGGCTTTGACGTGTTCTCGTTCTTCAGGCAGGTTCATCAAAATAACTCCAGAATTGTAGTAGCCATCGGTATCAAAGTTACCTAAACGGATCTTATTTAATGAATCGGTTACATCTAGTGCGATGTGGCTAGCAGCTGCGTACCAGTAACCATCGAAGTCCATGTTATATAACTTTTTCAAATCATTGATCACTAAGACGTCGGTATCGAGGTAGAGTACTCGCTTCAGATTCTTGGGTAGATATTCGTAGGCCAGCAAGCGATAATAAATGGTCTTCGGATAGCGGTCAGTCACTGGTGCCTTATCGAAATGTGTATTGGAAACGATAATTGGATGATAGGTCATTTTGAGTCTCTTGCAGACTTGGATAATCCTTTGAGTATGAGTTAACTTCTTATCTTGAATCACGTATACGGAAAAACTGGTTGCGGAGGTATTACGTTTGATTGAGTATAAGACTGTTAGTAGTTGATCGACGACACGATCATCAATCGCAAATAATAGATTCATTGGTTCCACGCTCCTCTGAATTGATTAACTACCTTCATTATAGCCGTTTGTTGCTTGAATCTACTATCTTTCATCGCTTATAATGAGAACATTCTATTCTAGGAGTTTAATTATGATTAAACCAATAAACCACGACCAAGCACTGCTCAGCCAAAAATCCGAATTAGCTACTAAAAATGATTCTCAAGTCGTTCAAGATTTGCTCGACACTCTACAATCCCATTCCGAAAACTGTGTCGGTATGGCAGCCAACATGATTGGCGTCAACAAGCGTATCATTGCCTTTTCCATGGGAATAATGAACGTTCCTATGATAAATCCTTCTATTATAAGTATGCAGAATCCCTATCACACTTCTGAAGGTTGTCTTTCTCTTGACGGCGAACGTCCTACTAAGCGTTTTAAAAATATTACAGTTAAGTATTTAGATGTTAATTTCAAAGAACATACACAAGAGTTCTCTGACTTCATTGCTCAAATTATTCAACATGAAGTTGATCATTGTGATGGTATTTTGATTTAAAGACAATGTCTCTTGTCACTCACAATAGAGGCTCCAATCTATTAACGACTTTATTAAGGCTTCTCATTTCTTTAGCAATTCTAAGCAACTTATTCGTATCTTTATTAACGATTTTTAAATATCGCTTATAAGCTGTGTTAACAAGATTAGTATCTAGGACATAAGGTTCTCTCAAAATCTCAACCAACGTTTTTTCCATACTAAAAAGACTTATTCTATATTCTGTTCCCTCAACCTTCAGCTCAGATATTTGATCCTTAAGGTATTGCTTGTTTACTTGTCTGGGACTAACATTACTTGACCATTCAGTATAGGTTCTAGGTAACTTGTATCCCATTTTGAACGTCATATAGACCGTATATGGAAATTCATCACTCAATCCCCACAAATACAACGCCGTAGGTCCCGAATATACTCCTTGACCAAGAGTAAGTTGTCTCAATAGGAAATCATTTGGTATCCAATCAGAATTTATTATAACTTTACCAGATGCATACTCTAAAGAGCCTGAATCAATCAGTGATTGAACATACAATTTCTGATACTCATTTATATCACCCTTAAGCAGAATATTGTCCTTTTCCAATTTATTATTTATCTCTTGTAACGAGTTCAATTGCTTATTTTTAAAGTCTGAAAAAGCCTTATCAATTTTTATACCAGTCATAACTTGTCTCCTTCACAATATCAAGCACATTAATTTCTGTCATTGATATTTTAAAACTATCAAGTAAGAATAATTTTATCATTGATATTTTAAGATTATCAAGTATATTAATTTGTATCATTGATATTGTAGAAATGTCTGGTATATTCTAAATTACGTTTAATATGGACAACAAAAAACTAGAAAATTTCCTTTATTGGAATTTTTCTAGTTTTTTTGGTTTTGTTTTAGAAATAATTTTGACTTTTCCTCTTTAATAACCATGGTTCTTGGCAATATAGTGGAAACGAGCTACGTAGACCAATTTCTTCCGGTTTGCTACAGAACTGAAATCATCCGCAAGTACAGCGGCTAATTCCAATTCTTAGGCAAATCCTCGGAAATTCCCAGGCCTACTTTGCTCTCTATCTTTCTTCCACTGCTTCTTTATCGAATTCAGCTTCTGAACCGGCTTCTCTTGATAGTTTAGCTAAGTGTTCATATGTTGATGATACGTGTTCACTTGCTAATTCTGTCTTCAATCTTTCATTACCTTTATGCATATCAACCAATGTCCATACTAGTAAGGCTACTACGGCTACGATCAATACCCAGGCAATAATGTCGGCTTGTGTTGATTGTGCTACTGTGATTCCATCTCCATAGAAAGCTTTGATTTGGTCTGGCAATCCATAAAGGTTTAATCCTGTTAGGGCTAGAACTGAGAACCAACCGAATCCTTTGACCCAAATTGCATTCTTAAACTTCTTACCCATTTCTGTAACACTGTCTGTCATTAATAGTAATGGCAACATTGAGAATGGTAAGGCGAAGGCTAAGAAGACTTGTGAGTTGTTCATTAAATCATTCAAGGCCACATGCTCATCAATTGAACTCTTACCGCTTGTTAACATAACACAGATTAGAACTGGGATAACTGATAACAAACGTGTTACTAAACGACGTAACCATAGAGGCATCTTCATATGAACGAAACCTTCCATGATAACTTGTCCTGAAAGTGTACCTGTAATTGTTGAATTTTGACCTGAAGCTAATAAAGCTACAGCGAACAATGTTGAAAGGATACCTGATTTAGCAACGGCAATCAAAACGCCATTACTTAATGTAGATGTATCTGATAGAGCTTGGTATAAACCGAAGAATGATGGATCTTTAACGGCACCACTCTTGAAGACGGCAACACCCATGATCAATAGCAAAGCATTAACAAAGAATGCGGCTGTTAATTGAATATTTGAATCCCAAGCTGAGAAACGTACGTTTTGTGCAACTGATTTTTCATCAGCATGATCAACTTTTCTTGTTTGAGAAATAGCTGAATGTAAGTATAAGTTATGAGGCATAACTGTGGCACCAATGATTCCTAGAGCACCTTGTAATGGTGATTGTCCACCAATTGTTGGATGTGTAGCAAAGGTCTTGCCTGTTGGAACTAATCCAGCAAAAGCAGCACCCCAGTTAGGATTTGATAGTGCAACTTGATATACGAATACGAATAAAATGACAAGAATTAAACATACAACGATAGCTTCAATTTTTCTGAAACCGATCTTAGTTAATAATAACAATACTAAAACATCACCAACGGTAATAAATACGGCGATTACTAATGGAATATTGAATAATAGATATAAAGCAATCGCACCACCGATAACTTCGGCAATATCTGTCGCCATAATAGCGAACTCAGTTAAAATCCATAAAACAATTCCTAATGATCTACTTGTTCTAGCACGAATTGCTTGTGCCAGATCCATCTTACTCACGATGCCTAGTTTAGCAGCCATATATTGTAACAACATGGCAATTAAACTAGACAAAAGAATAACTGACATTAATAGGTATTGGAAATTTTGACCACCGGTGATTGATGTTGACCAGTTACCTGGATCCATGTAACCAACGGCAACTAAAGCCCCTGGACCTGAGTATGCAAGTAGAGTTTTGAAAAAGCCCTTGTCCTTTGGAACATCGACTGTACCATTGATTTCTTCTAGTGAAGGACCATTGGCATATTGGATTAATTTACGCTTTTCAGCCATATTAATCTCCCCTTATATTTGAATTTGGTTTTAGCGAATAATCATAATTGAAATAGGTGAATATTTCGCCATATATGCGGCTTGAGAACCGAAGTACTTTCTAATCCCCTTCTTAGATAGCGAACCGATTACTAATAGGTCGGCTTTGGCAGCAGGAATGATATCTTTCACGATTGTCTCGCCAGGATCTCCTTCACCAATTACAAGTTCTACCTTTTGGACTCCAGCATCCAAGGCAATCTTACGATACTCTTGCATATGCTCTTCTAGATCCTTACGTTCACCGTGAACATAATCTCTAGTTAAGGCTTGATATACATTCATATCTCCGCTTTCCAATATGGAAGTAATGATCAAAGTTGAATTGTCTTTGATGCAACGATGCATGGCATATCTAAATGCTAATTGAGCATCAGCTGAATCATCAACACCAACCAGGACACGTTCAAATGTGTTGTTTTGCTTTGACATTGGTTTCTTTCCTCCAATTAATTTTTACCAGACAAGTAAGTCTCACTCGTCTTTCCAAGGACCATTCTACCGCTTTTTAAATCTATGTAAACTATTTTTTAAGTCCACCTAATAAAAAAGTACAAGTGAAGATTTTTCTTTAAAAAATTCAGAAAGCGATTACTTGCCCATTATATAGACTTTTCCGGCTACCTAATGTGATATAAAGAATTATTCTTAAACTCTGCTTAACTATTTCAAATAAAATAATTATGTTATATTAAAGGCGTTAACAACCGAATTATAGCAATTCATGAATATAACTATTTGACAATATGTCCATACAATAGTCTTTATATTTATGTTTAACTATTTTTATTAGTTTAGACTAATAAAATGTTCTTATTCTTATTAATGGAGGAATATCATGCGTAAAGAAACACATCAAGAGGTAATCAACGAAGTCAATGACGAGGAGTTCTTAACCAATAACTGGTTAACTTCTGAGGTTCTAGTTGGTATGTATTCAAGGATTTTTACCAATTCCCTACTATTAGATGACATGATTTTTAAGAATCGCAGAAAATAGGTTGAAAGAACCTTATTAAGAAAAAGTGGTGAACGATTTTGAACGACTTGAATTTTTTAAGACTTATTTTCGAACTCGGTGGTAGCTTTCAAAACGTTAATAATATCGACCTAGCTATCAAAGCTAATGTCAGTAAAGCTTCCATATCTGACCGTACCCAACATCTTTCAAAGTTAGGTTTGGTTAAATATACGAAATACTATGGCAGCAAACTAACTAAGAAAGGTTTAAATGATGTCATCCCTTTGGTTCAACAACATCGTTTAATCGAGACTTGGCTCTATGAGAAATTAGATATCCCGTTGAGCGACATTTACGATAAAGCTACAACTTTATCAGATCATCCCGATTTATTATTGATCGACCGTTTGAACATCCACTTGGAATATCCACAAACTTGTCCACACGGCAACATTATCCCAATTAATTCCGCAATTCCTATCTATTCCGCGGACTCTTTATTAGCCAGTCAGAATATTTCTGATACGACTTTCAAAATAGTCAATTTTACGGAAGATTCCTATTTATTCAAAATTTTAAGTAACATTGATGTCAAACTTTCTGATTCTATCAAGATTCTCAATATCAACGATTACGATCACTCAATGGTCATTTTGAACCTGCGTAACAATTTAAAGCAGATTCTCCCCAAGAACATCACTAAGATGATTCACATTGAAAAAGTTAAAGAGACACAAAAGAGCGTTTGAGTAGGCATGATTGTAAAATCACGCGTTGTCAAACGCTCTTTTTATTTGCTGGCCTCTTTGATCCAACGTGGTGAATAGCCATACTTTCGCGATAACATCATAACTTGATTCGATTGCACGTCCATTGTTTGAAGTTTTTTACGTAATTTATTAGCGTCATAGAGTCGCATTGGCAGTTGTAGTTGCATACCACAATAGTTATCACGAATTTTTAACATCGCTTCAACTCCAATAACTTCAGCTATCCCCTTATATGATTCATTTAAAATATCATAGTCTACCTTTTCGGCCATAATTATCACCTAATTCTCCTTAATACAGTAATTTTATTTTCAAAATTACTTTATAATAATAGGTAGATGAATTCTGTCTACTTATGCAGAAAGAGGAAAAATTTTGAACACATCCGAGCGCCGTTTCGCTATTTATATAAAACTACTTGACAATCAAATCTTGAATAAGAACGATTTGGCACGTGAATATAATGTGACCCCACGTGCCATTCAACGGGATATCAGCCAGATTAATTTAACCTTCGAAGACATCTGTCTGCCCTACAGAATCCAGTATGAGAGAAGCAATTCCGGTTATCGTATGCACAGTGATCAACACATTCTTAATGCTCAGGAAATTCTCGTTTTGGTCAAAGTTTTATTGGCTAGTCGTGCGCTTAATCAACGTGAATTAATTCATACAGTCGATGGACTCTTAAACTTGGCAAATAGTCAAATTCGTAGTCAAGTTCGTCCTTTGATCCAAAATGAGATCTTCAACTATACTCCCTTACATCATCAACAAAACTTACTAGATAAAATTTGGACTTTAAGCAAATACATTACACAGAAAAAAGCTATCGAAATTAGATACCATCGTCAACATTCAGAAACGGTCATCCGTAATATTTTGCCACAAGCAGTGATTTTCTCTGAATATTATTTCTATTTAGTCTCTTACAATCCAGACTATAAGGATAATTTGCTTTACCGAATTGATCGAATCGAAGACTATCACGTAACTGGCAAGATTGATTTAGCCTATAAGGACCGTTTTGAAGAGGGGAAATTTCGACAAAAAATTCAATTCATGTATCCTGGCAAATTAATTCATCTAAAATTTCAATTCTGGGGTATCGTTGAAGCTGCACTCGACCGTATTCCGACAGCTAAAGTTGTAGCACACTGTGATGCCAATGGAAATCTGCTTTCAGATCATAGTTCCAAACAACCACAAAATGGTGGTAGTGTCATTATTGAAGCCGATACTTTTGGTGAACGTGGCGTTATGATGTGGCTCTTGAGTCAGGGACAAAATGTAGAGGTTCTAGCACCAAAAAGTTTAGTCACCAATATCAAAAAGGAAGCTCAATCCATACTACAACGGTATGAATAAGCTTCCTTTTTACTTTTCAATTGGTTCAACAATAGTTGAAACGACTGCTTCAATGGAATAAACTAGCGGACTATCCTTTTGAATACCAGCTTTAACAAACCGGTCTTCCCACCATTGACTACGAATCTTTTGAACTTTTGTTACAACCTGCTTGCCTTCTTCAGTCAAATTGAGAACTTTAGTTTTACCAGCTCCATCTGACTTAGTTAAGTAATTTAATTGATTCATTTTATTGATTTCTCGAGTTGCTAACCCCTTATCTATTACTAGAGAGCGGGCCACTTGATTCTGACTGATGTTTTCATAATCACTTACAGCCAATAAAATACAAGCTGCGGTCGGATTTAAGTTGATTTGGTTGAATTCTTCCCTCGTATCCTTGTAATATTGACGATGTAAGATAGAAATATCTTGTGCTAAGTATCCAATGTTTTTCATTAACTTTCACTCCATGAAAAGATTTACGTGTTGACAAATCAACACAAATGCCTTATTTTTTTCTTATAAATAATTATAGAACAAATCTACACAAAAAAGAGGTTAGATACAATGACAAAAACTAATGGTGCTCAAGCTTTGATCCAATCGATGATTAATCAAGGCGTTCATTACGTCTTCGGATTACCTGGTGCTAAGATTGATCGACTCTTCGAATCACTTGAACATAACGATGATCCAAAAACTCCTAAATTAATTGTTACTCGTCACGAACAAAACGCGGCTTTCATTGCTGCAGGTATTGGTCGTCTAACTGGTAAGCCCGGTATTGTGGCTACTACCTCAGGTCCTGGTGTCTCCAATCTAGCTACTGGTCTAATTACCGCTACTTCTGAAGGTGACCCTGTGATTGCTTTAGGTGGTCAAGTTCCCCGAAACGATATTGCCCGTTTAACTCACCAAAGTATTTCTAGTAAGGAACTTTTATCCGCTGCTACTAAGGATAGTGTTGAAGTTCAAGATGCCAACAATTTGTCGGAATCCTTTGCAAACGCTTACCAAAATGCTGTATCACCTAAAGCTGGAGCAACTTTCATGTCCATTCCTCAAGATGTCTTGAATGATGACGTAACTCGCCCTGTTATCAAGCCATTACATAAAGTTGAACAAGGTGGCGTTGATTCAGAAACCCTTAACCAAATTATCGAAAAAATTGAAAAAGCTAAGTTACCAGTAATCTTGGCAGGTATGCGTTCTTCTACCAATGAAGTTACCGACGCTATCCATAAATTTTTACACAAGTTCTCGATTCCAGTTGTGGAAACCTTCCAGGGTGCTGGTGTCATATCGCGTGATTTGGAAAAAAATTACTACGGCCGTGTCGGCTTGTTCCGTAACCAAATCGGTGACACTATCCTCAAGGAAAGTGATTTGATCATCGCGGTCGGCTACGATCCTATCGAATATGAGGCCCGTAATTGGAATATTGGTCGCACAGGGAAAATAATTAATCTCGACAGTATCAAGCCAGAAATCACCAATGATTATCAACCTGACTTGATTGTGAACGCTGATATTGCTAAGACTCTTAACGAAATCAGCTCTAACTTACCGGATGACATCGATCTAGGCTCTGATATGCACAAACATCTGGCTGACCAACAAGAGAAATTTACTAAGAAGGATGCTATTCCTGCCAATCATTCAGATAAGAACGGTATCCATCCCCTAGCTATCATCCACGCTTTGCAAAACCAAGTTGAAGATGACACAACTGTCACGGTTGATGTTGGTAGTCTCTACATCTGGATGGCTCGTCACTTTAGAAGTTATAAACCACGTCACCTATTATTCAGTAATGGTATGCAGACGCTTGGTGTCGCACTCCCCTGGGCAATCGCTGCTGCATTGGAACGTCCTGAAAAACCAGTTGTTTCAGTTGCTGGTGATGGTGGTTTCCTCTTCTCTGGTCAAGAACTAGAAACAGCTGTCCGCTTGCATCTCAATATCGTACAATTGATTTGGGACGACGGTTACTATGACATGGTTCGTTTCCAAGAAATCGCCAAATACGGTCATGATGCTGGAGTTAAATTAGGACCAGTTGATTTTGTTAAATATGCTGAAAGTTTTGGTGCCACTGGTATGCGTGTCGAGAGAACTGAAGATCTCGAACCAATGCTAGCCAAAGCTTTTGACACTAAAGGACCAGTTATCTTGCACATCCCCGTTGATTATTCAGACAATATTCAACTAGCATCCAAGTTGGTTGACGACGTCTTGAACTAAGATAGAAAGAAGGATTTCATGTCAAATACAAACATTCTTTATCAACACGGAACATTAGCTTTATTAGTCCCTGGATTACTCGACGGAACTATCACTATGAAGGAATTGTTAAGTCATGGCGATACGGGAATCGGTACTGGCGAAGGTCTTGATGGCGAATTGGTCATTTTAGATGGCACACCTTATCAAGTCGACAGCAACGGTAATGTTAATATCGTAAAAAATGATTTCACTTTGCCCTTTGCTAACATTCATTTCGGCAGTTATCAGCCATTAACAAACGTTGATGGTATCAGCCAAAAAGAGCTTGAAGAGAAGATCCTATCTTTAACAAGTGCTAATACCTTCTTCTCAATTGAGTTACACGGTCAATTTACAAATGTGAAAACCCGTGCGGTGAAGAAATCACATAAACCTTACGATACTCTAGCCAAAACAGCTGAAAGTCAAAGTATTTTTGAAAAAGACACCGTTACAGGAACTTTGTTGAGTTACTACTCACCTGAAATCTTCGATGGGGCAGCCGTTGGTGGTTTCCACCATCACTTCTTATCTGATGAACACGACTTCGGTGGCCATCTGTTATCATTTGGTACAGCGAGTGGAGATGTAAAACTCCAACAATTTGACACCTTGGAACAACATTTGCCCGTCAAGAATCAATCTTACATGGATTTTGATTTTTCCGGTGAAGATATTCTAGGCGATATACATAAATCAGAATAGAGAAAAGCAAAAGGACGAATCCATCTGGACTCGTCCTTTTTTTATCCTATTTGGTGTTTAATTTGGTCATACCATCTCAAATCCTACGTAATTTTATTTATATAGTAATAGCAGTCATAACATTTTACACACGTGTTAAATACGTATATTATAAAAGACGAAGGAATTTGAAATGAATCAAAAAAGATTGCTCAAGCTTTTAAGTAAAAAAGGTTGGTACTTATATCGTCATGGTAATAATCATGACATTTGGACAAATGGTATTGAAAAAGAACAGATTCCTAGACATAGAGAAATCAATGAATTATTAGCAAAAAGTATAATAAAAAAACATCATTTGGATGATGAGGGAGACTAAAAATGAAAATCGTATATCCAATTATAATTTCAAAAACAAGTGATCAAACAGTTCCCTACTTTGTCAGCATTCCTGATATTGAAGGCATGACTCAAGGCAAAGATATTGATGATGCTATTCAAATGGCTCGTGATTACATCGGATTGAATATTATTGATAGACAAGATAACAATTTAGACGTGCCGAATTCAAATTACACACTTCCTAGTGCAGAAAATGGTAACGTTGTTACCTTGGTTGATGTCGATATTGATGAATATCGTCGTAAAAATGACTTCAAGACTATCAAAAAGACTTTGACTATCCCCAACTATCTCAACAAGTTGGGAAAAGATAACAATATTAACTTTTCTGAATTACTGACAACTGCTTTAAAGAAGGAATTAAATGTTTAAGTGATCAAAAAAATCCTATTTCATATGGAATAGGATTCTTTTTGTCTACTCATTTTGCAAATCTTATTGAAACCCAAACACTAGTCAAAATCAAAGCTGTACCTGCAGCAAAGCCCCAAGTTAGACCTTCTCCTAAAATCAACCAGCCTAATAATGTACCAACGATTGGTTGTAACAAGTAAATCAATCCTGAAACACTGGGACTGACCATTGTTAAACCTTTATTCCACATGACAAAAGCCATGGCTGTGGATAACGCTCCAACATAGAATAAACAGGCAATGATCTTAGGATTGAAGAAATTAACGTTTGATAACGATGCTAAATCTCCCATCACAAATGGTGTTAAACAAATCATAGCAACAATGGTTGAGATTATCGTTATCTGTAAAGCTGAATAGTCTGACAACAATTTAATCATGACAGACATAAATGACCAACTTAATGCGGCTAGTATCAAGAATAAGACGCCAATTAAAATATGTTTGCCGGTCAAATGGACACCGACAATCATCACTACTCCAAGTGTCGCCATCACCAAAGAAATGACTTTAACGCGATCTAATTTTTCCTTTAAAATTAACCAGGCAAATATCACCATAAAAGTTGGTGTTGAAGATGTCACCACTGCCCCTGTTTGGGCGCTGGAAAACCACGTTCCAGTTTCTTGGGCCACTAATGAAAGAGCGTACCCTGTCAACCCTGACAAGATAAACCATTTCAAATCTTTCCTTTTCAAATGCCACTTTTCTCGCTTGATCAATGAGAAACCGACTAAAAAGATTAACGCGACTAAATATCTTAGCCAAACCAATTGGAGTGGATGAATCTGTCCCACTACCATTTTCACTGCAACGAAAGTCCCACCCCAAATGCTGGCGGCGACTCCTAAAAGAATAGAACCTAATACTTTGTTAGAATTCATAATACTTAGTCCTTTTAGCTATTGGTCTCTCCGGAACGAAATTTATAATTAAATAAATTCTTTTGAAATCTTATTTTTGTAAAAAATTATAGCATTATCGAATCCAATTGGAACTGAAAATACTAAAAAAGGCAAATCCATTTTGGATTTACCTTTCTAATTTATCTAATTGCGTATAATTAATTCCCTTTACTACATAATTTATAGTTTCTTCTTCAAGCAAATGAACCTTTTCATCATCAAACAAAACTAAATCTTTTGTATCATTGTCAATTGTACTTTCGTATATAATTCCATCAACATTATCCATATCCTTGATCAAATCACTCATGTACTCCGTTGGTACATAAGCAATTTCAGATCTATTTTTATTGCTGATTTCCCTCATAACAATATCAATTTGTTTTAAAATATCGAAATTCATTAAATAAGTAATTTTATCCTCAAAAGAAAATATACTTAACACAGAAATTTGAGACAAATCTACTAATTTTAATTCTTCCGAGATTTCAAATGAAGCAACCGTACAAACATCATTTAAAGAAGCCTTTATTTCACCCAGTGCCACCTTATAATCTTGACATAAATAAAGGTATCCTATTCCAGAAGCATTCAGTCTCCCTGGGGTCGACAATCCTAATGGTACGGCTCCCATATTCTCATTAGAAATCGGCTTACCACTATCACTAATTCTTGCTCTATAAAATCGTTTACTTTTTCCAATATTTACAATTAAATTATTAAAAAATGCTTCTAATATCTTTTTGTTTGCCATATTAGAATGGAATCTATTAATATATTTAATTCTATTTTCAAAGGCCTTCCATCCTTTTCCACCAAAGATACCATTATTCTTTTTCAACTTATCATCCAATAAATATTCCGGTATTACAAGATCCTCAAATAACTCATTATTTTTGCCGTAATATTCAGCTAGCAAAGACTTTAATAATTTAGATATTTTATTTACTTCTAAATTGAAGATATTGGTATTAAAAAATAATTGTTCACTCAATTTTCTAGCATCATCAGAATACCTTTGATAATCTTTCTGTTTTCGATCATATACTGTGTAAAGATCTAACAAATCATTAAAATCTGCAATTATGTTTTTCGAATAGTCATTGTTTTTTAACGCTTTATCAATATCAAGAACGTAGACATCGTTTGACTGACAAAAATCACACTGGCCTTTTTCATTTATGGCCTTAATACGTTCTTTTATATCAACATCTTTAAAACAGTTTTCGCAACATTTCATTAATCTTTATCCAAATACCTTCCCATGATTTCAAAATGATGTTTTATAGATAATTTCTTTATATATCCCAAGCCTGAATACTTATCGATTTTATACAATTCTTCAAACTCCCTTAGAGCTTCAGAATCATTCTTCGTTTTATCAAAGCTAGGATTAGAAACAAACTTAACCAATTTTTCCAAAGCTTCATGAGCTTTTAACGCTGGATTTTGTATATTATCATTAGAATCTGAAACAAAGTGATGAACACGTAATTCATTATTCTCATCAAAATACACTAAGTGAATTGCTACTGCTTTGGCTGCAAAGCCAGCGCTACTGTAATCACTTCCAATTACTGAATAATCGCTAAACCCATAATATCCGTCTTCTTTATAATACAAATGCTCCGTTGAAAATAATTCATCAGTCTTGGATAAATAATCTACATTTCTATCTTGTTTATTGAACTGGTCATGCATTTCCACTAAAAAGTCTGTACTGTTTCTCAATTTTCTAACAGCCGATCTATTATTTGGTTCAATCACTAAATACGTATTACCATCAATCAATGATGAATCGTTAAAGTCTGATTTTTCACCTATAATGGCCATTTTATTAATATTGGAATAATCAGAAAGAGATTCATTATCTGAACCTTCCAATACTAAAGCCGGAACGAAATTATCCTTTGACTTTATTTCACTTATATCAGCATCCTTGAATCCTTCGTAATCAGCAACTGACGAATTTTGGATAACAGCAATTTTCCTATTACTGTCAGAAAAAGACTCCAATAATATTCTAAATGTAGATGAAGGACTTACCGGCTCTATGATTGGCAATATTTTCTTACTTAAAACGCCGTCATTCAAAAGTTCTCTTAAAGCCAACAATTCATTTTGCTTACCCCTCAGTATGGGAAAATACATAATACACGCTTCCTCTCAATATTTAGTATTCAAGAATTCTTGCAACACATTATATTCCTTGATTTTATAGTCTGAAAAATACACTAGGGCTTTAAGTTCCTTAGGAATGTCTTTGAAGTAACTATAATTTTCTTGATTAATTGAAGTTCTCTTTTTTAACTCATCTAACATAAACTTCTGAGTTTGTTTTACTTCAATGGTTTTAAAAAGTTCAAAACACTCTTGATAATATTTTGACTGACCAACCTTTGGTAAATAACCAAAGTTCTTCTTTATAATATTCTCAAACTCACTTTTTCGAAGTATCCTAAATATTTCTTGGCTATTCAACTTATCATTGTATTCACTTGGTGACTTCTCAACATGGAGTGTACCCCGACTAGTCAAAAGTATTATTCCCGTTGGCGTATCACTAAGTAACTCCTTCAAATCATCCAGATGACTTAAATCAGTAACAACATTACAATAAGAAAACGCCATATAGTAAGCATTAAGTTGATCTTTCAATCGATTTAGATTATCAAGTCCGGTCTTTATTTCATACACCTGTCCAATACCATTTATTATCAATAAATCTAATATATTATTAGATATTGGTAATTCTCTTATAGCTGTTGAAGTTCTCACACTATGCCTACCAAGCAATATCTTATTTATTAATGTATTTTTATAAAAATATTCATTTCTATGAGACTTATACATATACTTGTACATATTCTTAATAGCATCTAAATTTGTCTTAATTTCACCATTACTTATACTTAATGAATTAATAGTTTCTTTGTATAAGTCACCATTTTTATTATTCACAGCTTTTCTTAAAGAATTAACTGTGAATATCTTGTTTAAAAGGACATCTGCTGTCATTTTTGCACTACCACCAATACTCAACATTAACAAAAGTATAGCATGAGTTTAACCATCATTGTTATTGCTGTATATTTAAAATTACGTATAAAAAAAGGCAAATCCGTTTTGGACTTACCTTATTAATTATTATTTACTCTCAAATTTGACTGAAATCCAGACACTGCCGATAATCAGTATTGCTCCTATAAAGAATCCAATTGAAACTGATTCCTTCAAAAATAGCCACCCTAGCAGAGTCCCAACAATTGGCTGTAATAGGAAAAATAGTCCTGAAGAACTTGAATTAACCAAGGTTAATCCTCTATTCCACATAACGAAAGCCAACGCTGTCGAAATAACTCCTAAATATAGCAAACTGAGAATTATTTTAGGTTCTAAGAAATCAATATTTACTAGGCTTGCAGTATTGGTAAAAACTACTGGTGTCAGACAGATAATTGCAATAATTGTTGACATAATTGTAATCTGCAATGAACTGTAATGATTAACCTTTTGTATCAAGACTGACATTAGGGCCCATGTTAAGGCTGCAATAATCAACGATAATACTCCCAGCAAGATACTGTTACCTTCCAAATGAATTCCAACAATCATGACCACACCGATTGTTGCCATCACTAAAGATACAATTTTAACACGAGTTATTTTTTCCTTAAAAATCAACCAAGCAAAAATTACCATAAACGATGGAGTCGCCGAAGTAATCACTGCTCCGGTTTGAGCACTGGATAACCAAGTACCGGTTTCTTGAGCAACTATTGAAATAGTATTGCCAATCAGATCTATTATGACGATTAGTCCTATATCTCTTTTATGAATGCTCCACTTTTCTCTTTTTAAAATAGAAAATAATATTAAAAATACTATTGCCACTAAATATCTCAACCAGACTAACTGTAGAGGATGAATAACACTAACTACATCCTTTACCACTACAAACATTCCACCCCAGATACAAGCAGATAAACTAAGTAAAATTGATCCTAAAATCTTCTTTGAATTCATAATATTTCCTTCCGTTATTTAATTTCACTCGAAATTAATCAACGGAACTATCCGTTGATTAACGGATAGCTGGAACATCACATTCATTTAATGGTGAATAAATCATTTTTACACCTTCTTTTTTTACAATCCAAATATTATATCACTAAAAAAAGGCAAATCCATTTTGGATTTACCTTATTAATTATTATTCAATTTTAATTTTGCGTTCAATTTTGCAGGTCGTGTTCTTTCTAAACGAGTCTCATTCGATGATGATCCATCAAATTTAACTGAGATCCAAACACTGGCTAAAATCATGGCTGAACCTATGATAAAACCAACTGAAATTTGTTCACCGAGTAACAACCAACCTAAAAATGAGCCTACAATTGGTTGAATCAAGTAGAACAAACCAGATGAACCGGCACTAACGATTTGGAGACCACGATTCCACATTACATAGGCTACAGCTGTTGAAACCGCACCGATGTAAAGTAGACTAAGAATAATTGTTGGGTCAGCAAAGTTAATACTTGTAAGTGATGACATATCACTCAAAATAAATGGTGTCAGAGCAACGACTGCTACTACGGTTGACATAATAGTAATTTGTAAAGAACTGTAAGTTTTAACTTTTTTAACTAAGACTGACATCAAGGCCCAGGCGATTGAATCAAGGACTAGAAGCAAAACTCCTAAAATAACATTAGTTCCTGACATCTTCAAACCGACGATCATAACTACTCCAAGAATAGCAATCACTACGGAAAGAACCTTGATTTTATCCAATTTTTCTTTAAGAATCAACCATCCAAAGATAATCATAAATGCAGGAATAGTTGAAGTGATAACCGAACCTGTTTGGGCATTTGATAAACCTGTACCCATTTCTTGAGCAACTAACGAAATGGTATTTCCAATGATTCCGATCCAAAAGATTAATTTCAAATCAGACCAATTGATGTGCCATTTCTCTTTTTTCATTATTGAAAATCCAATTAAGAATACTAATGCGATTAGATATTCCAACCAAACTAGTTGAATTGGATGTACCTCATTCACAATAATTTTTACAACTACAAACATTGCTCCCCAAATAATTGAAGCAATGGTTAAAAACATGGATCCGAGAACCCTTTTAGACTTCATGAGTAATATTTCCCTTCGCTTTGATTTCTTATGAATTCATTGCTACGCTACCCTCGCGAATAGCCGAAATATTACTGCTGTCAACTAACGATAAATACTCACCTTCCTTATGGTTAACACAATTCAGTATAACAACGCTAAATAATAAAACAACCAATCTAGCGTAGTAAACGTTTTCAAGGTAAAATTAACTTAAAATGTCCGGAAAACGATTAGTATATCTTTATACAAATAGAAAGGTGACACTTAATGACAACAATTTATGACCTAGCAAAAAAGACTGGGATCTCCAAATCGACTATTTCTCGAGTCGTGAGCGGCAACGGTTACGTAAGTGAAGTCAAACGCAAAATAGTTCTCGATGCAATGCACGAAACGAATTACATCCCTAATCAAGTCGCCAAGAATTTACGAGAAAAACGAACAAATACGATTGGATTTCTTACTAAAGAATACTTCCCTTTAGTTGGAGATTTCCTTAATTCATTTACAAAAATTGCTGCGGAACATGGTTACAGCGTCAATGTTTACTTCACTCAAACAGCAGACAATGAGTTAAAGACTCTCAGATTGCTAACAACCCACGCCTTAGATGCTGTCTTCATTCTCACTAGAATCAATTCATGGGATACCATCAGTTCTTATGCAAAATTTGGTCCCATATCGACTTGGCATCGGGTCAACCGCCCTAATATCTATTCCAACTTCATTGACCACTACCCTATTTATTATCACGTAATGAACCATCTTTACGAAAACGGCCATAAAAATATCGGACACGTCTTATCTAGTTTGAGAAACGCCAATACACGGGCTCGGACTAGAGCTATTGATGATTTCAAAGCTTCTCATCCTGACAGTAATCAAGATTTTCAATTGTTCTACCATACCCAAACTGGAACTGGCGAAGATGCAGCTCAAAAATGGTTGGCTGCTAAAAATAAACCCTCCACTGTTATTTTTTATGCCGACTTTGTGGCTGCAGAATTTATTTCCACTTTACGGAAAAACGGCAAGAAGGTTCCTGATGACTGCCTCGTAGTCGGAAGTGACAACAGTGAAATTGCCCATATGATGAATATGCCCACCATTGACCTCTGCTTTAGAAATCAAGCACATAATGCTTTTATCTATTTATACAATGAATTAAATCCTGATCGTCTACCTTACGAAACTCAAAATCCACATTGGGTCGATGCTTATTGATTTTTTCAAATTTATGCTTGACCTGGGACCAATCCCACATCGTATTATATAAATGTACTAAGGAAGAGGTCATGACAAGCCCTAGTTTTCAGTGATTCAGTGGAATAATCATTGTAAGCAGGTTATCGTTATAACGTGACTTCCGATAGTTGCAGATAACCATAAGAATAAATACCCCTTTATTCTAAAAATTCAAAAAGTTACTAAGTAGATTAATACCATCTGTAGCTATCAAAATCCATTAATATATATAAAATAATCAGGCATTAATGTATACAGCCAATACATCGATACCTGATTATTTTTATTGAAAATTTTCGTAGTTAAAGTTGTCTATTGAATGTTTTGTGGATTATTTCTATATAATGGAATTATTAAATTTACTGTTGGAGGTTTTTATGACTGACTTATTTGCAGATGGAGCTATCTCTATCCATGGAGCTCAAGAGAATAATTTAAAGGATGTCAGTTTGGATATTCCTAAGCATAGAACGACTGTTTTTGCTGGTCTTTCTGGGTCTGGTAAATCTTCTTTAGTTTTTGATACACTGGCCACTGTTTCTCGACGTGAATTGAATGAAACTTTTCCTAGCTTCACTCAACAATATTTGCCTAAATACGGTCAACCTGAAGTAAATCGCATTGACAATTTACCAGTCGCTATCGTAGTTGAACAAAAACCTATCGGTCGTAATTCTCGATCTACTTTGGCTACTTATACTGGTATCTATTCTGTTTTACGTCTGATGTTTTCAAGAATTGGGCAACCTTGGGTTGGTTATTCTGAATGGTTCTCCTTTAACCTACCTCAAGGAATGTGTCCAAAATGTCAGGGATTAGGATTTGTCGATGACGTAGATGAACGTCAATTAATTGATCCTAATAAATCACTCAACGAAGGTGCAATGACTTTTGCCGGCTTTCAACCTGGGACTTGGCGTTGGAAAGAATATGGTAACAGTGGTCTATTTGATTTAGATAAAAAGATTAAAGATTACACTGATGAAGAATACGACTTATTTATGCATGCTCCCCAACAAAAATTGAAAAATCCACCAGCAAATTGGGGCCGTACAGCACTATATGAGGGACTGGTTCCACGTATGCTTCGTTCTGTTATTCACAGTGCTTCTGGTCGGCATCATGAAGCTGCTTTGTCAAAAATTGTCACTCGTAAATCTTGTCCAGTCTGTCATGGAACACGGCTGAACAAAAAGGCTCTAACTAGTAAAATTGCTGGCAAGAATATTGCCGAAGTCAGTGATATGGATTTGGTAAGTGTTCTGAAATTCTTGAATAATATCTCAGATCCAAAAGCTAAAACAATGGTACGCGAATTGCGTAGTAAAATCCAAGCCTTGGTTGACATCGGTTTAGGATATCTTTCACTTGGTCGTGGAACTGATACTTTATCCGGTGGCGAAGCTCAACGAATTAAAATTGCTAAGTATTTGACAAGCTCTTTATCTGATTTAGTTTATGTGCTCGATGAACCAAGTGTGGGACTGCATCCTCACGATATTAAATTGATTACGCAATCCTTGAAAAAGCTTAAAGAACACGGCAATACAGTTATTCTAGTCGATCATAATCCTGCCATTATTTCCACAGCAGATTACGTTGTAGAAATGGGACCACAAGCTGGCAAAAATGGTGGTCAGGTGACTTTTACCGGCACCTACAACGAATTATTACAATCAGACACAATCACAGGTAAAATGTTGCGAGAAAAAATTACTTTCTCTCAACCTCGTGAGCCTCAATCTTGGTTAACCGTTAAACATGTAACTTCTCATAATTTAAAAGACGTGTCTGCCAAGATTCCTCAGGGTGTAATGACAGTGATATCTGGACCCGCGGGTTCTGGAAAAAGTACCTTAGTTCAAGCTTTCAAACAACAAGTTTCTGACCAAGATTACATTGATTTGAGTCAGGATTCAGTGGGTTTGAATATTCGTTCAACACCTGCAACTTACTTAAACATTCTAAATCCCCTACGAAAGCTTTTCAGTAAAGCCAATAACGGCGTTTCAACACAATTATTTAGTTATAACGGTAAAGGAGCTTGTCCTCGCTGTAAGGGCAAGGGCGTGATGATTACCGAGATGGCTTTCATGGATCCAATTGTCCAAGAATGTGAACTCTGTCATGGGAAACGTTACAGTCAAGAAGCATTGCAATACACTTATCATGGCAAAGATATTTCCGAAGTCCTAAATCTTTCAATCAACGACACACTCGACTTTTTCAAAGATGTGCCAGATATCTACAAAAAAGTTAGTCTACTCCATCAGGTTGGACTTGGTTATTTGAATCTTAGCCAATCGATGACCACTTTATCTGGTGGTGAAGTACAGCGTGTTAAGTTGGCAATGGAATTGAACCATACTGGTCGAATCTACTTCTTAGATGAACCAACAACGGGATTACATTTACAAGATACTCAACGGTTGATTGATCTATTTGAAGGATTAGTTGACAAAGGTAACACATTAATTCTGATTGAACATAATCTAAAATTAATTTCACAAGCAGATTGGCTGGTCGATATGGGACCTGATGCTGGTAAGTTCGGCGGTCAAGTTTGTTTTGAAGGTCATCCCCAAGATAGTTTAAACGACAAAAACTCTCGGACTGGTGCTGCCTTGGCGGCTACCATTTCTTAATAGATTCAAAAAGACCACTTCATTTGAAGTGATCTTTTTTATTTATCTATTCTTTGAATTTGCATTGTCATCAACATCAATTCTTCATCTGTTAATGGTTCACCAAATTTAATTTTTATATAATCCGAAACTTTCTGAGCTATTTGAAATGCCTGTTCATCCTTGCTTTTCACGATAGCAAATATCGCTGGATCAGCATTCTCAAACATATTATCAGCTATTATCCGTTCTACTAGAAATTTAATATGTACAACACATCGTTGAAAATTAGGAGCTGAATCATTAATTCCACCTTGAAATTGATACTTGATAATATTCACGATCCGACCAATGATTTGACTGGCCTTCAAAGCATCCCGGCGGTCATCACTACCATTTTCCGCATTAATGATATGAGCAGCAATATTAGAAGCTTCTTGATCCGAGAACTTGGTTCCCATTTCTTGATTCAGCAGTTTCACTGCATACGTTCCCACGGAAAACTCTTTAGAATAATAAGTCTTAATTTCCCAATAGACTTTATTCGTTATAACGATACCATGCTCTTCACGTTCCAAAGCAAATTTTAGATGATCTAACAAGGAAACGTAGAGTGCGTCGCTTAATTTTGTATTCAAACTTTCAGTAGCGTAATTAATGATTTTTTGGGCAATCTCAATTAATTTCGGAGACGATTGGGCAATTGATGTCAAAAGTTGTTCAACGTTGCCATTACTGACTGGTACGAAAACTTGATTATAAGAATCACTTTCAAGGGTCGTTCCAGTTTTCTTACCATAACCTATTCCCTTGCCTAAGAGGATAAATTCCTGATTCTGATTATTCACAGCTAAAACAACGCTTGAATTCAAAACTTTCTTAATTTTCATCCATATCCCGCCTCCTTATTTTTAATCTAAATCTTGTCCATTTGTGGCAATAACGTGTTGATACCAACTAAATGAATCTTTCTTATAACGATTCAGGGTTCCCTTACCTAAGTCGTCCTCATCCACGTAAATAAAACCATAGCGCTTTGACATTTGTGAAGTAGAGGCACTGACTAAATCGATTGGAGCCCAACTAGTGTAACCCATCAAATCAACTCCAGAATCAACTGCCTTAATCATCTCACGGAAATGTGCTTTAAAGTAGTCAATTCGATATTGATCATGAATTTTTTTGTCAGCTGTTAAAGTATCCTTAGCCCCCATACCATTTTCAACAATGAACAAAGGCTTATGATATCTATCATACAATTGTAAAAGTGAAATCCTCAAACCAATTGGATCGACAGTCCAACCCCAATCTGTTGTCTCCAAATGAGGATTCTTTCCACCGACAATAGTATTACCGGCTGTCAATTCAAGATTGTTCTCATCATAAGAGGAAACCATCGACATATAGTAACTGAATGATACAAAATCAACTGTATTATTCTTTAAAATTTTTAAGTCATCCGATTCCATTTCAATCTTAATGTGATTCTTTTTGAAGAAATCCAAAACTAAGGCTGGATATTCACCGAAAACTTGTACATCTCCAGGAAAATAATTCATCGTATTCTTATTAAATGATGCCAAGACATCTCGTGGATCTGAAGAATTAGGATAATCGGTTAATTTAGTCAGCATACATCCCACTTGACTACCGAGAATAATCTCATGACAGTCCTTGGTAACTAAGGCAGAAGCAACAAATTGATTGTGGAAAGCTTGATATCCATCTTGTAACAAATTATCTGATTTGTCAGGAATAATTCCAGCTGAAGTAAATGGATGGCGTGTGACACTATCAATTTCATTAAAGGTTAGCCAATATTTAACATCATCTTTAAATTCTTTAAAACAAGTATCACAAAATCTTCTAAACATATCGACAACACGACGATCGACCCAGCCATTATATTTAATTGCTAAATTTAATGGCATTTCATAGTGAGACAGTGTCACTAAAGGTTCAATGTTATTCTTATGCATCTCTTTGAAAACATCTTTATAGTAATCTAATCCCTTTTGATTAGGTTCAGTCTCTTCACCAGTTGGAAAAATTCTAGTCCAAGCAATCGAAATTCTTAGCGTCTTGAAGCCTAATTCACCGAATAATTTCATATCTTCCGGATAACGGTGATAAAAATCAATTCCATGACGTTTAGGATAATAGGTTGTATCGTCAGTCTTTAAAGCCTCTTGAATACTTTCTGAAGTGACACCAACTTGTTTACTGTAATCTTTTACATCCACTTTAGGTTTATATGTCGCAACGTCAGCAACTGATGGTCCTTTACCATCAACATTCCAAGCACCTTCAACTTGATTAGCAGCAATGGCGCCGCCCCATAAAAAATCTTTTCGTAATCCCATTATTAAACTCCTAACTTAGCAATATTCATAACTGGTTGAATCTCTTCATCTTCGGTTTGATTCTCAATTTCAGCATCAACTGAATAATCATTTTGATTAGTAACAATCATCATTGTAATTGGATTAAATCCAGCTTCTTTGATGGCTTCCAAATCAAACGTTTCTAGCAAGTCACCTTTTTTAACTTTTTGGTCCTTTTCTACTTTAACATCAAAATACTTACCATTTAGTTGAACTGTATCTAAACCTATATGGAACAACACTTCGGCACCTGAATTAGTCTTCATACCCAGTGCATGCTTCGTATCAAAAATCATTTCTACAGTACCATCTGCGGGAGCATAAAGCTTACCCTCACTTGGTACGACGGCAATTCCTTTACCTAATAAGCCCTGAGAAAAGACATCGTCCGGAACTTCTGATAAAGCCACTACTTTACCGGTAACTGGAGCATCTAATTCTTCAGAAACATTCTGATTAGATTTAACATCTTCTTTACTCTCATCAGTTGATACTTCATTCTTCCATAGGAACAATCCAGCAACAAACGAAACCGCAAAAGAAATTCCAAATCCAATAAAGGCCTTTATCAAATTCATAGGATCACTTTTATCAACAAACATTGGCATACTTGCTAATCCTGGTCCAACTAGTGTGAAGGCATTGATTCCAACAATACCAATATACGTACCACCGACAACACTACCAATAATTACACTTGATAAGGCTCTTTTATGTTGCAAAGTGACACCATACAATGCTGGCTCTGTGATACCAAAGAAAGCAGAAATACCAGCTGAAATAGCTGTAGATCTAAGCGTCGAATCTTTAGTTCTTAAAGCAACAGCAAAACATGTACCACTCTCAGAAATATTGTGTGCTAATGAGGCTGGTAAATAAAGCGCCTCTTTACCCATCGAACTAAATGTTGCGACAACGTATGGAATCATCGGCTTATGCATTCCTGTTGCAACCATGAATGGAAGAACTCCGGCTAATAGAGCTGTAGCAAACCAGCCAAGATGCGTATTCAAGAACAAAATAACGTTAACAAAGTATTGACCAACGACATACCCTAGAGGGCCTAAGAAAAGCAGTGTAAGTGGTGCTGTAATCAACATTGACATCATTGGTACAAAGAAAATTCTAATTGGTTTTGGAGAATATTTTGTAAAGAATTTCTCCATTACTGCATATAACAAAACACTTAAAATAGCTGGAAATACTTGTGAACTATAAGTAACATTCAAAACATGTAATCCGAAAATTTCTGTTCCCTTAGATAACATTGTTGCTATATCAGGTAAAATCAAAACACCTACAACCGATATAGCGACTAACGGATTAACGTTTAATTTCTGAGCTGCCGTAACAGCAACCAATAACGGCAATAAATAAAGTGGTGCTCCACCTATCAAGTTCAACACTTGATAAGTTTGACTCTTATCACTCATCCATCCAAACATTGCTACCAACATCAAAATAGCCTTTAAGATACCGCCACCAGCAATTGCTGGAACCAATGGTTGAAAAACGCCAATAATAAAATCTAATACAACATGTCCAATTGACTGTTTGGGTTTATTTGCTGAAGTATTCCCTTTAAAACCTTTGCCCAAAACATCCTGAACAGCATCAAACATCTCTACGACATCGTTACCAATGATAACCTGACATTGACCACCAGCAACAACTGCTCCTAACACGCCTTGAACTCTTTTAATTTTATCTAAATCCGCTTTATCAAAATCATTCAAAGTAAATCTCAATCTTGTGGAACAATGGATCAAAGTATTGATATTATCTTTTCCACCAACATACTTAACGATTTGACTTGCACTATCTTGTATAGCCATTGCGTTCACTCCTCTCAGACATAAAAAAGACAGCACCTAAAAAATCCAGATTTTACTCTGATTCTTTTAGATCCTGCCTGCTTTACCAGTTACATGTCTAATTTATTTTTCTTAACGGTTATTAATGTAAGCCCTTTCTTAAAAATTGTCAAGAAAACTTTTAAAAAAAAATCATAACTGATACCACTTGGCATTAGTTATGATTTAAATTTTTATTTATCCAAGGAATTTCATCATCTGGAGCCAGTTAAAGGCCAACTCAATCCACTTAGCTGTCCAAGAATTTAAGTATTTCTTTTTACCTGGTTTCTGAGTCACATAGGTCCCAAAAGCTAGTCCATGAATTCCGGAACCAAAAAGATGATACTCGACTGGAACGTTCAAATCATTCAATCGATCGACATACTTGATTGTATTGACGACTTTTACCAATTCATCGGTCTGCGTCTGCCAAACAAATGCCGGCTTGGATTGTGAATTCAACAGTTCCTGAGCTTTCCACAGACTCTTATCTGCGGTAATTTGATTAAGCACTTTATCATCATTAGGGAAACTACCCTTTACCGTCATATCGATGACTGGATAGCCTAGAATAACAGCTGCGTGTTCTCCTTGATACTTATCCAAATGATATTTTTGACGCAACTCGGAATTTGTTGCAACGCCGTTATAAGTAGCTACAACGTTTCCTCCAGCCGAAAATCCTGCTAAAATTATTCTCTTTTTATCAATATGACGAGCCTCTGCTTGTTCGGTAATCCAATCAATCGTTTTAGCCATTTCTTCTAATGCCGTCGGATAAACTGGTTCATTACCAATCAATTGGTACTCCAAAACTACTGCATGCATACCATAAGAGTTAAATCTTAATGCTATTGGTTCTTCCTCTCTTTGTGAATGAAAGGTAAAACCACCGCCTGGGCAAATAATCACTATCGGATAATCAACTTCTTGTCCAAAATCATCGACTTGGTCAAGCCAATACCCTTTAACCTTAAAATCGTGATCAGAGATAGTGAGATTGTATTGATTCATCTCCATATCTTCACGTTCTCCTTAACTTATTAAGCTATTTTTATATTCAAATTCATCGGATCGGTTTTCTTTGCCAACATTTTGTCGGTAAAACCAAATAGATAAACTAACATGACTGAGATTACAAGCGTACCATAATGTGAAATCAAATATCCATAGAAATTACTACCAATACCAACGCCTGGTGTGATAAAGGCCGGGAATCCAATTAAGGAACCCGATAAGGCATAGTTATTAACCTTCAAGAAACCGGTCAAAGCACCACCTAAAGCACTGGCAATACTGGAAACAATAAAGATTCGTTTGTACTTCAAATTAACACCATATAACGCGGGTTCAGTTACACCACAGAAAGCTGAAATGGCCGCAGCCAATGATACTTCCTTGAGTTTCTTATTCTTAGTCTTCAAGAAGACAGCTAATACGGCTCCTCCTTGTGCAACCATTGTGATAGAAACAATAGCATTAATATAACTATGGCCATTAGTTGCAATATCGTTGATGATAATAGGAATAAGTCCCCAATGTAGTCCAAAGATAACCATTGTTTGATAAACGCCACCAAGTACTAGACCTGAAAGTGTTGGACTGAAACTGTAAATAGCAACTAAACCGTTTGATAATCCTTTACTCAAGATAGTAATAACTGGCCCTACTCCAATAATGATTACTAAACTTAGAATTAATGCCTCAATAATTGGCACAAAAACACTTCTGAGATATAACGGTATAATTTTTTTCAAAAACTTTTCCACATATTTTCCTAACCATGCAGCTACAATAATCGGGAAAACCGAAGAAGTGTAAGAAACCAGCGTTGTGGGAATACCTAAAAAAGTCGTGCTAGCAGTACTAGCCTTACTTGCCATGGTTACAAGGCTTGGATAAATTATAATTCCACCAACAATAGCTAGCACAATCGGATCTGAACCTAATTTTTTAGCCGCAGTAAATCCTAAAACAACTGGTAAGAAGTAAAAGGTTGCATCACCGATCGCATTTAAAATAATATATGTACCACTAGTTGTGGCTAACACTTTGAAGCCAGTTAAAGCTGCTAAGATTCCTTTTAAAATACCGGCACCAGCTAGAATTCCAATAATAGGAATCATTGAAGCCGTCAAAACGCCAATAAAATTACTAATACCACTTTTAACTTTTGACCACAGATTCTGAGAATGATTGGCTTCCTTAGTAGTTTGAGCAACTGCCTCAGCCGTAGCTGAATTGTTAGCATATTCTGAGCCAATTTGCGATATAACGGCGTCATAAACATCAGTAACAGCTTGTCCAATAACAACTTGATACTGTCCACCCGCCTTGGCAACACTGATAACACCATCCATATTTTCTATCTTTTGATCATTAGCTTTGGCGTCATCTTTCAAATAAAAACGTAATCTAGTAATACAGTGGATCAAACTATTAATATTCTCTGTTCCACCAACATTCTCTACAATATCAGCTGCTAATTGATCGTACTTGCCACTACCAACTTTATTTTTCTTCTTAACAACTTCATCGATGGAAGCAACAGCCACGGTTGTACCAGCCGTGACATTCTGGTCAAAATTACTGGTCATCAATTGCTTTAAAATATCATTACTATTAGTAATTGCTAAAATAACCGTGTTTTGTTTTCCGGCATCTGCAATCATTTTTAAATTCATTTTAACAACCGTTTGACCAGCCTCGATCTGATCGCCTTGATTGATTAAAACAGTAAATGGTTCTCCCTTTAACTCAACAGTATCAATTCCCAAATGAATCAGAATATCTGCTCCATCCTGAGTTTTAATACCAAAAGCATGTTTAGTTTCTGAAACAAGCGTTACCGTTCCTGTAACTGGCGAAACAATGTCACCGTTTGTCGGTTCAATAGCAAATCCTTGTCCCATTAGTCCTTGAGAAAAGACAGGATCTTTAACTTGAGAAAGTTGTATAAGTTTCCCGTCAACAGGAGCCGCCAATGAAATCAATACTTGATTATTCATAACGTTCAGTCCTTCTTAAAAATAATTCCATTATTTGAGTACGCTTTCATTATATAGAGTGCTTTGGGGGTAGTCAATATTTATGCGAATAAATTTATTAACTAATGACGAACTTATGTCTCATTAGCTTTCTCATTGGTAGAAGTGCTTATTTTACTAATATAAAAGGATATAACAATAGTTATCTTATATTGGTATATCCTTTTATATAGCGAGATCAACATAAAACACGTCACAATTTATATCATTATTTAGATTTATTTTTTAAGAATATTAGTAAAATACATTTTTTAAATTTATTTTTAAATACTAGAATTATTTATCAACTGTCATTTTGAATATAAAACACCTAAATATCGAGGTATACTTGTGTAGTTTGTGTCCTTAATACAGGAATAAGGAGGTAGCAAGGTGAATTTAGCGTTTTTAGAAATGGTTTTATTACGTCTTACCTTAATAACCCTAGTTATTTTTATTATCACCATTATTATTTATTATTGGAAATCTAGAAAAACAAGTAATAACTATTTAGAAAATAAAAATTTTGATTTAAAGTATTTTATTCAAAAACAAGTCGACCATAATGGAAAAACTATCGGCTATGAATGTCTCTTACGTCAACAAAATACTGATGGATCATGGACTCTTCCCAAACAACTCGATTCACTACCTTTACAACGAGTTGTCTTTCTCTTGGAGGATACTTTTAAATCATTACCTACTGAAAAAATTCGTCTCTCAATTAATCTTGAATATAATCAAATAATTAGTACAGATTTTCAATATTTTGTTCGCTGGGCCATTTCTAAAATCGAGCCTATGCAACTTTCCGTTGAATACACTTCCGCTTACGGCCCTAAACATGTCAATCATTATTTATTTGAAAGCAGAATTAAAGATGCCAAAAGGTACGGTATGGAATTTAGCATTGATAACGTTGGTTCTGAAATGAAAAGTCTCAAACAAATCGAATGGATGTTGCCTTTTGTCGATTCGATTAAATGTTCCATGCGTAACTTTCGAAAAGAAGATCCTAATGCATGGCTGGATTTGAATTTACAATCATGGAATAAAATCTCTAAAGAAAATAATATTGAGTTAATTCTAATGGGAATTGAAAATGAGGACGATGAAAATTTGGCAAAGTTCTTAAAAATCAAGACCCGACAAGGATACCTCTTCGGTCATCCCGAAAATCCCAAGAAAATACGAGCAAAAACTGATGTCCAAAAAACAAAAAAATAAACAACAATTATATACTGATGAATACTTTGAAAAGGGTCATTGGCTACTGAAAATCCGTCAGACTTTAATGAGTCTAATAGGTTGGTTAGCGGTCATCATTCCAATCGTTATAACGGTAACTTCCTTCTGGGCTAGTTTTAATCCCAAGGTTCCTCATATTTGGTCCTATCCAGAAGGTATCTTAGAAATAAAATTTATTGGTGTTATTTTACTTTTCGCCTTTGTCATGTCGGGAATCTTCTCTATCAGCATGACTATTATTCAGAATCGAAAACGTCAGAGATTAGTTCAACAATGGCCCACCTTTAATCCTATCAATCAAAAGAAACGTGAAAACACAATTGATATCTTTATCGATAAACGTTTTGGCAACAAAGAATTCCGTGAAAACGTGCGAACATATAACGTCCAACCTGAACAGAACCTCGATACTGATGAAATACATAAATTATATGATGAACATCATATTAACGATTTAGATTAGGAGAGCAGCATGTATAACATTTTTATTGACCATTTGTTTGAATCCACAACTTTAGGAACAATTCTAAACATCTGTCTTCTAATTCTTTGTCTCTATCCCATTACCGGCTCATTTTTATGGTTCTTTGGGGCAATGTCTTACCGTTTCATCAAAACAGATAAAGAGGATGATGCTTGGACAACTATTCCTCCTAGCAAGCAACCAATGATAACTATAATGATTCCTGCTCACAATGAAGAAGTCATGATTGAAGAAACAATTACCTATCTTTTTGAGAATTTAAATTACAGTAATTATGAGATTTTGGTCATGAATGATGGCTCTACTGACAAAACCGAGGAAATAATCCAACGTCTTCAGGAAAAATATCCCCGTCTACGCACAATCAATATCATCAAGAATAAAGGCAAAGCACATGCCTTCAATATTGGAATGCACTTTGCGAAGGGGGAATATATCTTAAGTAACGATGCCGATACAATTCCTGAACCAGACGCTTTGATGAAATATATGAATTTCTTCATCCATGCACAAGATATGAACACTTCTGCAGTTACTGCCAATATGGATGTTCAAAACCGATCATCACTTTTAGGTAAATCACAGACAGTTGAGTTTTCCAGTATCGTTGGTGTTATCAAGCGGAGCCAAAGTTCTATCAATGATTCAATGTACGCTTACAGTGGAGCTAACACTTTATACAAAAAAGATTTTCTAATTGATGTTGGTGGTTTCCGTCAAAATCGTGCCACTGAAGATATCAGCATCGCCTGGGATCATCAAACTATCGGTGCTGTACCAAGATTTGCTCCTAACATAGTTTTTCATATGAATGTTCCTGAAACAATCCATGATCTCTATAAACAACGTAAACGCTGGGCCCAGGGTGGTACAGAAGTCTGGTTAACTAATTTAAAAAAATTTATTCTTCATCCTATTAAAAGGCGCTATCAAATGTCGATGTTTTTGGATTCAACTTTGTCGATCATTTGGTCATTCTTTTTTGTCATAACTTCATTTGCCTTCATCTTCTTAATGATTTGGTTTGCTATTCATGGAAATTACGAGCGGATCTACCATGCTTTCTCAATCTCTTTCATTTTCGTTAGTTTTGAAATAGTGGCGGGCCTACTGCAGCTTATCACTGCATTATTACTCGACCATCACGCAGCAAAACTGAAATACGTTCTATTTGCCCCACTATATATTCTTTTTTATTGGATGGTCAATCCCATCACAGTTGTTATGACCTTCATTCCAGCTATGAAAACTATTTTAGGTTTTGGCTCTGGAACTTGGGTCAGCCCCAAACGGAAAAGTTTACAGAATAAATAATTTTTTAATGCTGAGATAAAAGTAATAGTCGTTTAAAGACGTAATACAATAGGTTCATTCTGATTAGAATTTCAACTCAAAAGAACAGCTTCCATTAAGTATTCAAGACATATGTTATGTATTTGAATATCTCTTAATAGAAGCTGTTCTTATTTAATTATTTATATTTTACGATACGCTCCCTAAAAAGAGTCAATATTGGACTTTTAGTCATGAAACATTTATCATAACTAGGAAATTTCAATGATTCTAAAGGAGTATTACTTATATGAAACGGAAATCATGGATATGGCTATTGATCTTAGCCTCAGTCGTATTAGTAATCACTAAGAATCCTAAACTGATACCCCAAGTTAAGGAGCAAGTTCATGAAACTAACATTAAACTTCAGCCTTATCTTTACTCCTTACAGGCGTCTGTCGATCGTAAATTAAGTGGCAAGACCAAAACTACCGATAATAAACAGGTCGGTAAAACTACTACTCCTATTGAAAGTCCCTTAAAAAATGTGACAACCTCGGATACTTACTACTTTCACTTTAAAAAGAATGTTCCCCAATCAGTTCGTGATGTGTTCACTACTGCTGTTAATACCTATAATGATACCGGTATTGTTCGTTTAATTCCGGGAAGTGCTGAAACTAATAAGAATAGCATTACCTTCTTTATTTATCACAAAAAAATAGAAAACATTGCTTCTAATACCGTTGAATTGGGAAACGGCGGTCCTTCAGCATTAGTGATCAATCACTACGCTATCAATAGCGGCCAAGCTGGACTGAATCTAGATTATCCTAACTTATCTGTTAAAGAATCAGTTGCACTTCATGAACTAGGTCACGCTTTAGGTTTAGCCCATAGTTCAGATACCAATTCAATCATGTATCCCATTGATCAAGGTGTCACAACCTTATCTAAAGGAGATATCGAAGGTCTAGAAAATATCTATAATCAATAAAAATTCCACTAACTCATTTAGAATTAGTGGAATTTTTTTACGCTTTTTTCTCTCTAATACCTTTGATCCAACGTGGTGAATAGCCGAACTCTAAAGATATTTCTTGGTTCGTCATATTGTCTAATTTGCCTTCATGAATAGCCTCTTTCAAGGCAACTCGATCATACATTTTCATAGGCAACTGCAACTGTGTCCCCCTAAATAGCTCATATATCTTCAATAAGTTATCTTCTCCAACTATGTCATACAAAGCTTTATACGTCGGATGTAACATATCATAATTTAATTTGCTGCGCATTTGCACTCCCTCCACAACGATATTTTTTTCTAACATCATTAAAATATCAAAAAATGCACAGCACTAAAAATACATTATACATGTAAGACTACATGCACAATTTACTGTGCTTTTAAAGTGAAAGTAACGTTATATCCAACATTTTATCAAAGCTATCCCGCGCTGACATTAGCTTATTGTTAAATTGACCATTTTCTATGTGAATAATTTCTCCAATAATTAAATTATGTAACATTCTAGAAATTATTAGTTGTACTTTTTGATCCTCAATGAGAGGATTAAGTAATTTTATCAAGATTTCATGAATCACTAAAAGTCTATTATCCAAAACTTTATCCTGTAATCTATCCGCAGGAATAACTAAAATTTGTTGAGCCACCAAAAAATGACTCAACGCAAATTGAACACTAACATTAGCAAAAGACTTTATCGCCTGTTTTCCAGATAATCCTAAAAGATCGATCTGCAGACGCTGTGTCAATTGATCATAAAAATTATCCACCACAGCAACTTTTAATGTCAATACATCTGGAAAATAATTATAGATAGCCTGTGAACGTGTCCCTAATATTTTACTTAATTTTGTAAAGGTCAATTTTTCCTGATCATTTATAATTTCAATCGCCGCAGCGACAATTTTTTCTCTTGATAAAGTACGTGAAGTCAAATTTTGCCTCCTACTTAAAATCTACAAAGTATAAAGCATTATCAATATTAATTTTAATTAACTTCAATAAATTCTACAATTAAGAACCATTATTATTTTATCGTTCTTTTTCTAATTTTAATTCCAGATATCTAATTTCTCATTCTTATAAAAATAATCATGATCATGCTGGCCAATTGGTCTCAATACTTTACAAGGTGTCCCTACTGCTACAACATCTGCCGGCAAATCCTTTGTTATAGTACTGCCTGCACCGACAACTGTATCATCACCGATAGTTACGCCAGGTAGAACAGTTACATTTGCACCTAGCCAAACATTTTTACCAATGTGGACTGATTTATTGAATTGATAATGTTCATTAGCTCGCAATGGTGGGTAAATCGGATGTCCCGCAGTTGCAATTGTCACATTAGGACCGAACATCGTATTATCTCCTACAAAGATTTCTCCATCATCGACTAGAGTCAGATTAAAATTGGCATAAATACCACTACCAAAATGAACATGTTGTCCACCCCAGTTTGCATAAAATGGAATTTCAATCATACAGTTTGTTCCCATCTCAGCAAACATTTCTTTTAATTGATGCGTACGCCCTTCAAAGTCACTTCTCTTTAAGGCGTTATAAGCATCATTCTTTTCTTGCGCAATAATCTGTTGTTGCATCAATTCTGGTTCATCGGGGTTATAAACTTTCCCCTGTTGCATACGTTCTATATTTGTCATTTGTCTCCTCACATTTGTAAGCGATTACTCCGATTATAACAAAAAAAGGCTTTATATTTACAAAGCCCTGCGATTTAAGTGTTCACGTCTGAAAAGATACAACAGAATAATGATAACCAAAATAATCAAAATAAGTGCCGTTAACATGATACTGTGAATTCCTTGGAAAAAAATTTGTCTCATTTCAGGAATCAAATGTTGTGGTAAGTATTTGGCATCAGCGGCATTACTCAATTTATTCATCATTGCCATCGTTATACTACCATGACTCTCTCTAACTCCGCGCATCAAAGCAATGTTCAAAATAACCCCATAGATTGAAGACATGAAAGTTTGACTCAAGATTCTGACCAAGTAAGCAAATGAAGTTGAGATCGGTACATCTCTTGATTCAACATCAAATTGAACAGCAATCAATAAAGCATTGAAACAAATACCTACACCAAATCCTTCAAAAACACCCATGATCAATAGAAAAGTATAACTAGCAGTTTGTTTTGCAAAATACAATCCAGCAAACGAAATCAAGAATGCAATTGCCCCGATACCTATGATCGAGTAACGACTAATTTTTCGCTGAATCAGAGGTTCTAACTCAGAACCAATGAAGTTAGCAATTGCTCCGGGAATTTGTGTCATACCACCTATTAGAGCGCTCAGACCCATAATCCCCTGTGCCCACATTGGAATATAGATATTGAAGGCTACGAATGAACCCCACAATAAAGCGAACAGAATCAAATCGATTACTAATTTTTCATTTTTAAATAATCGGTTAGGTACGATTGGATCGTCAACTCGGTTCTCAACTCGTGACATCCACAATATCAACAGTAGTCCCACAATGATGAACCCTAGTGTAACAAAAATTGAGGAAACACCCAACAATTGAATACCTACTAAGATTGAAGATAACCCTAGAACCATCAAGATGGCACCATGATAATCAACTTTGGCATGATTGAGATTCTCTTTGACCTTAAAGAAGAAAGCGATAATGATGATAGAAAGCAGTGCTAAAGGCAAATTAATGTAGAATACCCAATGCCAGCTGAAGGTGTCAACGATCCAACCACCGATTAAAGGCCCAATAATTGATGTTCCACTGAAACCAGCTGAAGCAATTCCAATAACTTGCGAACGACGTTTAATGTTCTTAAAAATTTGTGAATAGATAATGAAAGGAATCGTGTTCATCCCTCCGGCACCAATTCCCATAACACTTCTAGCGGTAATGAACCAAATAATATTAGGAGCCAATCCTTGGAATAACGCTCCAATCATGAAGACAATCGTCGCTGTGATATAAGCAACCTTATTTCCGCGTTTCTCACCAAATTTACTCCATAACGGTGTTGAAACGGCCATCCCCAAAAGGAAAATAGCAACGATCCAACCCATATATTGAATACCATGCAAGTCACTGATGATTGCTGGCAAGGCGGTATTAATAATAGTTGCGTCAAGTCCAGCCATCATATTCGACAAAACTAATGCGAACGTAACTAGAATTTTTCTATTCCTACTCATATCCTTACTTCTTTCCCCTACAAATTACATAAAAAATAAGACCCACACAGAGTGCAATGTCTTATTTCCATAGCGTATAAATATGATATTTACTGAAAATAATTATCTATCTTTCAATTATAGACTTAATCATTTAAACGTACAAATTGTAATGGTATAATTTTAAAAAGAACATATGTTTGCACAATTTTAGAGAGGAGTTTAGCGATGACTAAGGAAAGAACTTATATGGCAATCGATTTGAAATCTTTCTATGCTTCGGTCGAATGCATTGCACATGATTTAAATCCTTTAAATGATAATCTAGTCGTTGCTGACAACTCACGAACTGACAAAACTATCTGTTTAGCTGTCTCTCCAGCCCTCAAGAAGTTTGGCGTACCGGGACGTCCCAGATTATTTCAAGTTGAAAGAATCGTCTACAAACTTAATCGGGAAAAAATGAATAGTGCTCCCCATCACCGTTTAACTAGATATTCATCCATCGATCGCCAACATTTATTGAAATCACCAACCCTCAAAATTGGCTATAAAGTGGTCAAGCCACGAATGAATTTTTACATGCACAAGAGTGCTGAAATTTACGGTATTTATTTGCGTTTCATCGAGGCCAAAAATATCCACGTCTACTCAATCGATGAAGTTCTAATGGACGTTACCGATTATTTAGAGAAACATGATATTACTGCTCACACTTTAGCCAAAACTATTATCCAGCAGATTCAAGCTGAAACTGGCATCACAGCTACAGCCGGTATCGGGACTAACCTCTATTTAGCCAAAGTAGCGATGGATATTGTTGCTAAACACATCCCTGCTGACCAAGATGGCGTCCGGATTGCGCAAATGAATGAACATCAATATCGTCAATTACTTTGGGCTCATCAACCGCTAACCGATTTTTGGCGTATCGGTCGTGGTTACTCTAAACGTTTAGAAAAACTAGGTTTGAATACAATGGGTGATATTGCCCGCTGCTCCTTGGGCAGTTTATCAGATAACATAAATGAAGAAATCCTTTATCATGAATTCGGAAAGAACGCTGAACTATTGATTGACCATGCTTGGGGTCACGAAACAGCCACACTTGCTGATATTAAAAATTATCGATCTGACAATCATGGATTCTATTCCAGTCAGGTTTTGATGAAACCAACCTCTTATGATGATGGCTTAAAAATTGTTCGTGGCATGAGTGATAATCTGGCTCTCGATTTGGTACAAAAAAAATTGGTAACTAACTGTGTTGGTTTAATCGTCGATTACGATATTAAAAGTTTGCAGATTGATAACAGTTTTAATGGCGAATTAGTTGATGATTACTATGGTCGCAAAACTCCTAAACCAGCCCACAATCATATTAAAATGTCCGCCTTCACTTCTTCATCTAATGAACTACGGCAGACCTTCAAAAAGCTTTATGAAGACAATATCAACAGTAAGTTGTTAATTCGACGTGTCACTCTCACTGCTAATAATTTAACCGATGAAAAATTGGCTCAGCAACAAATAACTTTTAAACAGACTGATTTGTTTTCCAATACTTCAAAGGAAATTATTCAAGATCAACATTCTCAGATTGAACGTAATCGTGACCGCAAAATTCAGGAAACCATTCTCGATTTACAAAAGAGATTTGGCAGTCGCAATATTGTCTTAAAAGCTTCTGATTTGGTAGAAGGCTCAACCACAATTGAAAGAAATAATCAGATTGGAGGGCATCACGCATAATGGACGAAAAGAAGTTAATTGAGCGACAAATATTTAACGACACCTCAGCATATCAAGATATTATGGATTTACCCTACACTTCTTCTAAACGCCATTTACCAATGGAACAAATCGACCGTGCCGCACAATTTGCACCCTTTGGAGCTTTGGAAGGTTTCAGCAGTCTCATTAAAGATAAAACTAAAGATTATACTCGCAAAAAGTATTCTACAGCAGCTGAGGAAAAACGTATTACGCATCAATTAAAATATTTAGAGACACACCCTTTAAAAGTGGATGTGAATTACTTTAATGACGAATCTGGTTATTATGAACATCTCAAAGGATACTTTCAAAAAATCGAACCACAAAAAGGCCGAGTGACTTTTAATGAAACTTCCATTGTTATCGTTAATATTCGTGCTATTAAATTAGTGCAGTAAAAAACCTCAACCAAATTGGCTGAGGTTTCTTTTACTCTTCTTTCTGTTCTGTTAAGGTACCATCTCGCATAACGAATACCCGATCAGTTAGTGTTAATAAACGTGTATCATGGGTAATCATAATTACGCCACGATGATATTCATGAGCAATTTTGGCTAATAAGCTTACAACTTGGTTAGCTCTCTCTGAATCCAAGCTGGCCGTTGGTTCATCGGCAAGAATCACATCAGGATTGTTATACAATGCTCTAGCAATCGCAGCACGTTGACGTTCACCACCAGATAAATTACTAGGATAGTTAGTTGCCACATCAGTTAGATCTAACATTTTTAACAAATCAGCCTGATTCATTGTCTCCCTATGACTGGGTGTAAACTTATCAACTAATTTGAACTGCTCTTTAACCGTCAAAAACGGAATCAAGTTTGATGCCTGTAAGATGAAGCCAAATTTATTAAAGCGTAAGTCGGTTTTCTTCTTAGCACTCAATTTAGTAACATCTTTTCCACCGACATAAATTTCGCCAGAAGATGGTGTCTGTAAAAGCCCTAAAATAGTCAATAACGTCGTCTTACCAGAACCAGAGGGTCCGATAATAGCGTTAAATTCTCCTTTATCGAGGGTAAAATTAGTTTTATGTAATGCTTCGACTAGAGTTCGACCTGAACCATATTGTTTAACTACATCTTTAACTTCAATTAAATGCATAAGTTTAACCCCCTTCGATAGCAGATAATGGATCGATTTTTAAAACTTTGCGCATTGATAAGGTTCCACCCAATAGCGCCATAACCATAATTGCTAAGGTCAATAATCCATATGCCGGCCAATTACTGTAAAACGGCACTGTCTTTGGTAATCCCAATTGAGTTGCTGCAATCGCTACTAAGGCCAAGCCAGCTCCAAGTGCGGTTAAAATCATGATCTGGTAGAATAACGCCGCTACAATCCTAGCTGTTCTGATACCTTGGGCCCTCATGACACCGTAGAGACTGATCTTTTGGATCGTTATAATATACATGAAAACTCCAATGATTAAAAAGGTAATAACAATCATTGCACCTATCATAAAGGCGAAGACCATGATTTGAGCTGTGTAACCCGGAATGTGATTGATTAAATCGGGAATTGTGATTTGTGACAATCCGGATTTCTTGATTTTAGTCTTATCACGAATAACTAGGGCACTGATATTCTTTGCTTGATCCGAACCGTACTTCAAAGTTCTAAAAGTATTCATGTTGGTAAAGATGATTGGTACCGTGAAGAAACTATTATCCTCGGTCAAACCAACAACCTTATAAAGATCTTTACTACCGTTAATTTTTATCTCAGAATTGAGCTTGATATTATCATTACCCAATTTTGAATCAGCGATGACCTCTTTACCATTCTTCGGCATTCGACCAGCCGTCAATTTAGGACTGATAAAACTATTCCAGTTAACACCGAAAATATTAGTATTAATTTTTTTATCTGAACCTTTAAGCTTTGTAACGACGGTCATTTGACCAACCGGCACAACGTCTTTACTCTCGTAGTCCTTATAAGAACTCTCAGGAATATTCGACACTGTTAAACTCTTATTAGAATAACTTGAAACGACTACAGATTCAGCGTTCCATTGATCGACTGCTGTGCGATTTCCCCTTGCCAAACCTACAGCTAAACTGGTTAAAAAGAAAACCATATAACTGATTAGAAAAACTGTAAAAACAACTAAGAAGTATCTTGTTTTATTGTGGAGGATTTCCTTTATCGCTAGAAACATATTCTCACCACCATTTCATTTAATTAACGTCTGATAAACGAAATTACAACACAATTACATCTCATCTATTTATAGATTACTTAACGTTGGTGCAATCCTACCACTACAAAGTTTCGAACACAATTTATTTAATTTATGAATAAAACAACTTATTTGCCTTAAAACAAGTTCTTATATTAGAATTATCAATTAAAGCACTTCCATTAGAAAGGTAATTAGACAATGAGTAAACCAGAGAAAAAGGTTTCTGTTTCAAAATTAAGTAAACAATCGCAACAAAAATTAGAAGAGATTCGTCAAAAACATCATCTTAAATCCGTAGATGAAGCGGTTGAATATATGTTAGATTTCACAAAAGAAAAGAAATAGATCTCACAGTTGTGAGATCTATTTCTTTAGAGCATCTATAATCAAGCTTTCCATTTTTTCAGGTTTTGTAATTGGAGCAAATCGTTTCAACAAAATACCCTCTTTATTGATTAGAAATTTAGTGAAATTCCACTTAATTCGGCCCTTTCCTGATTGGTCTTTTAAGTAAGTAAAGAGTGGATCTTCGTCAAGACCGTTTACAATGACCTTACGAGTCATGGGAAAAGTAACCCCATAATGCATTTGACAGAAGTCGCTCGTTTCTTCATCACTATCAAGTTCCTGGTGAAACTGATTAGAGGGCAATCCTAGAACCTCAAGTCCCTGGTCTCGATACTTATTATAAAGTTTCTCAATGGATTCAAGCTGAGGAGCTAAGCCACATTTGCTTGCGGTATTAACGATTAATAGAACCTTACCTTGATAATCCCTGAAATTAATAATTCCACCATTCATCTCAGTTTCCTTAAAATTATAAATTGGCTCCATTGCTCTACCGCCTTTCTTAGTTTCAATTTTCACTATATTATACTAGAAAGAAAGTTAAGGAGACAAAGTTAGCAACTAATTTATTGGAATTGTTACTTTTGAATTATTTCTGTAACAATGCTTTCTAATTTAGTTACTTTTTCTTTTCCATGACGGTATCAATTCTATGAATTATATAAACTAGAACGATTGCAATAACTAGCAATATTAATGCCGTTAAATATGCAAAATGCATACCACTTAAAAACCAGTTTGGATGAGCCGTTGGATAATAAGCAATCTGCTTATTGGCTTTCAAACTCATACCATAATAAAGACTAGTCGTCGCTATACTGACCCCGATACCCATACCCAGATTTCTAAATAAGGCAGCCAGACTACCAGCAATTCCCTGATATTCTTGAGGCGCATAGCCCATAATCATTGGATTATTCTGAAATCCACCATTACCAATTCCAAGGAACAGCAACATGAATGTGAAGACTATTAAGCTGTCTGTTTTTGAGACCTGCATCAAAAATATAATGGGAATGGCATAGATGAACAAGTTAACGATTGAGACACTAGCGGCGTTATATTTATCCGTAAAGTAACCTGCAATCGGTGCAGCAATTACGTTAGCAAATGGAATTGCCATCATAATCAAACCGGTTAGTGAGGTACTTAATGATCTAAAGTCAGTTAAGTAAAACGGCATTATAACGTTGGCATAATAACCGACTGAAAAGACTATCAAGGCACTAACTAGACTTAAAGTTAAACGAGATATCTTAAAAATTTTGAAATTTATCAACGGTGATTTAATATGCTTCTCAGCATAGAAGAAACCAATCCAGAATATCAAGCTAACTATAAAGGTCAGTATAACGGCTCGATTGCCGAAACCAATATCCTGTCCCATAAAAATACTGACAAAGAAACTAGCTATTGCAACGGCATAGGTTATTAGACCAATCCAATCATAAGATATTTCTTTAACTCTACGGTTCTCCTTAGGAAACATGAAACGACCATAGATATAAACAATAATTCCAATTGGAATATTGATAATGAAAATCCAGTGCCAAGATAAAACACTTAATATCAAGCCACCTAAACCAGGTCCTGAAATATTTCCTAATTGAGCAATGATACTGTTGATACCATAGGCTCGGCCACGCTGACTCATTGGAAAAATCATTGCGATAATACCAATATTAGTGGCCATACTCATACTAGCTCCAAGTCCTTGAACAATTCGTCCAAATAACAATATGTACAACGATGGACTCATAGCACAAATTAATGAGCCAATCGTAAAGAAAATAGTCCCCGTTTGAAAGATTTTAATGTATCCGATTTGATCGGCCATTCTGCCCCAGAATAGCAATAACATACAGATCATAATCAGATAGACCGACACAATCCATTCGGCCCGATTCATTGGTACATGTAAATCTTTAGTTAAATTAGGTATCGCCACATTAACGATACTGGCATCAAGCAATTGCATGAACGACATGAAACTGGTCGCAAACAGTGTCAAAATATTATGTTTGCTTTTCATAATTAAGCCTCTCTCACTAAAAATACACTATTAATAGTAGACTTCTTTTAATGTAGCTGGCAACCAAAACATTATACTCATTCATATTTCGATACAAAAATAAGGCTATGTAATGACTCTTTCAACGAAAAGTCCATTACATAACCTTATTTAAATATCGGTAACCTTAATGCCAGCCTGCTTCAAAATTTTGCTTTCAATTCCATGTTCGAGCTCTTTATCATGATGAATTGGTACTGGTAGCGTCACATTGGTATTGGGATTATACATTTTTAAGTGCGATCCATTCTGTGACTTTTTAACAAAACCATGTTGTCGTAGTATTTTCACGATCTTTTGGGGTTTCATTGCCATATTATTACCCCCTCTCATATATCATTGTACACAATATCGGTCCAGTTCAAAAACAATAGACTCGACAATATAAAAACACAAAGTCATCAACTAGACTTTGTGTTTTTTATATTAACTATTTTTATTGATCTTCTTTTTTCTTAAATACTTTTTTGAACATGACTACAATTAATGCTAATAGTGCACCTCCAATTGAAATAACACCTGCAGTTTTTTCACCGGCTTTAGGTAACATTCCAGTTTTATTAGATTTTTCGGCCACATTTTGACCATCAGCATTGCTAGATTTCACAATACTTCCGCTACCAATTACTTGGCCATTGGATGATAGACCGTTTCTATTTGAAAGACTTTCATTTTGTAATCCTCCACTAGAGCCAATACCACCAGATCCAACTGAACTTCCAAACCCACCATTACTAGTTTGTCCGCTGCTATTGTTACCAGCATTACCATCCATGTTGCCACTGTTGCTGTTATTTCCGTCGCCACTACCTGTATTGCCGCCGTTGTTGTTATTTCCGTCGCCACCACCTGTGTTGCCGCCGTTGTTATTATTTCCGTCGCCGCCACCTGTGTTGCCGCCGTTGTTGTTATTTCCGTCGCCGCC
>NZ_AZDH01000020.1:66411-72801 GCF_001435445.1 Companilactobacillus kimchii DSM 13961 = JCM 10707
CCCGTCGCCGCCACCTGTATTGCCGCCGTTGTTGTTATTCCCATCGCCGCCACCTGTATTGCCGCCGTTATTGTTATTTCCGTCGCCACCACCTGTGTTGCCGCCGTTGTTGTTATTTCCGTCGCCACCACCTGTGTTGCCGCCAGTATCATTAGCACGAACGTTTATTTGAACAATATTACTATCCTTAGAGTACTGACCATTCTTAGCCACAACTTTAACTCTTACTTGATCATCTTTGTTTAACTTACCAGTTTCTACGGTAAATTTACCATCCGAACCAATTGCACCGGTTCTCTCAGATCCATCAGGCAAGATGACAACTACTTCAAAATCTGTTCCTTCTGGAACTGGTTGATTAAATTCAACCGAACCTGTCACTTGTGTGTCACCTTCAACAATCGAATCAACGGATGGTGCTTTAACTTCATAATCATTCAGAGGATTATCGATTGATGGCAATCCAGAATCAACGAGTACTGAAACTCTCTGACTAGATTTTTCAAAGTTTGTATTTCTCGCAATTATTTGTACGTCTGCATATTCTCCGTCATTCCATCTTTCAGTGTCAATTGAGAATCGTCCATTTTCATCAATACTTCCTGTATGTGGACTACTATTTGAAAATGGTTGTGCCGCTGCCAGCATGAAGTTTCTTTGCATTCCATTAGACAGAGTTACAACTACTTCAAATATTGTTCCCTCTGGAATTGGTTGATTCAAGACAACTGAACCAGTTACTTTCATATCACCATCTGTAATCTTATCAACCACTGGTGTCGCTACTTCATAGTCTTCTAACGGGTTGATTTCTTCTTTTTCGCCTACAGTTACTGAGATTGAAGCACTGTCCTTAGAATAGCCATCGTTTTGCGCCGTAATTCTAATTGAAATAACATCCCCAGCATTAAGGACTGCTGTTTCAATACTGAAATCACCATTTTCATCAACCTGTCCTTTCACTTCTGTGCCATCAGCAAGAATCGCCACTGCTTCAAAAGTTGTTCCCTCTGGAATTGGTTGGGTTAAATTCACTGAACCATTAATTGCTGTTGCACCTTCTAATACTTCGTCAACGATTGGTGCATTAACAATATAATTTGCTAATGGATTAGTGTCAGGAATCTTGGATCCTACTGTTACTGAAATTGGACTACTTTCTTTTTGATCATTGCCGTTATGCGCGATAACTTTGACCGAAACAGTATCTCCCTCTTTCAATTCATCAGTTTCAACAGTAAATTGACCATTCTCATCAATCTGTCCCTTCACTTCCGTACCATCTGGTAATGTAACTACTACTTCAAAACTAGTTCCCTCTGGAATTGGTTTTGTCATCTCCACTGAACCACTAACGGAAGTATCGCCAGACACAATTGGATTAACTGTCGGTGAAGCTACATTATAGTTTTCTAATGGGTTGGTTACTTCACTTGCAGGTCCAACTGTTACTGAAATTGAAGCTCCATCCTTTGTATATTCGCCATTCTCGGCTGTAATCTTAACTGATAGAATATCACCTTCGTTTAACGAACCTGTCTCTACAGTGAAACTTCCATCTGCGGAAACCACGCCTGTTTTCTGACTACCATCTACTAGTGTCACCACTGCCTTGAATGAAGTTCCTTCTGGAATTGGCTGGACTAATTCTACCGAACCATTAATAGAAGTAGATCCTGCTTTGACCGGAACAACTACAGGCTGTGATACATCATAATCTGCTAATGGATTTGTTACTTCAATTGCTGGGCCAACGGTTACTAATACTGGACTACTGTCCTTTTGATTATCCCCATTGTGAGCAACAATTTTAACTGAAACACTGTCTCCTTCCTTCAATTCGCCAGTACTAATGTCAAAGTTACCAGTTTCATCAATTTGACCTTTTAGCTCACTGCCATCTGGAAGTGTAACTATTACTTCAAATGTTGTCCCTTCCGGAATTGGTTGTGATAAGTTTACTGATCCAATAACTGATGTATCTCCCGATATAATTGGATTAACTACTGGTGAAACTACATTGTAATTTTCTAGAGGATTGGTTGCTTCTGATGGCTGCACGTTTACCGAAATAGAAGCACTATCTTTAGAGTAATTACCGTTCTTAGCTGTCACTTTGACGGAAAGAATTTCATACTTCTTCAAAGCACCAGTTTCAACTGTAAATTGACCATTTTCATCAACCGTACCCATCTTTTCAGTCCCATCAGACAACGTTATAACTGCTTCGAAATTCGTACCTTCCGGAATTGGCTGGACTAGATTAACTGATCCTTTAACCTGCATATCTCCTTCAGTCACTGTATCAACTGAAGGTACTGAAACTTCATAGTTGCTTAAAGGATTGGTTTCAGTAATTTCTGGTTGTACAGATATCATCACAGGTGAACTTTCCTTCGTATTTTCACCATTAGTTGCCACAACTTTAACTGAAATAATATCTCCTTCTTTTAACTCCCCTGTTTCAACCGTGAATTTTCCATCTGCATCAACTTTAGCTTTTTTCTCACTTCCATCCGGCATCGTTATAACGGCCTCAAAGCTTGTACCTTCCGGAATTGGTTGTTCTAACGTAACTGATCCACCAACTGATGTATCCCCTGATGTAACAGGATTAACCACTGGTGAAGTCACATTATAATTTTCCAATGGATTGGTTTCTTTTGCTGGCTGTACTACTACCGAAATAGAAATACTATCCTTCACATTACTGTCATTATGAGCTCTGATTTTTACTGATAATACTTGATTCTTCTCTAAACTACCTGTTTCAACAGTAAATTGACCATTCTCAGTAACTGTTCCGACCTTCTCTGTACCATCAGCTAAAATTGCTACTGCTTCAAATGTTGTTCCTTCTGGAATCGGTTGTACTAAATCAACCGACCCTTTAATCTGTGTATCTCCTTCAGTTACAACATCGACAGTTGGTTTCGAAACTTCGTAATCACTTAATGGATTTGTCACTTCAATCCCTGGTTGAACAACTACTGATACCGGAGAACTTTCCTTTGTATTCTCGCCATTAGTTGCTACCACCTTAACTGTAATAGCATCTCCTTCTTTTAACTCTCCTGTTTCAACCGTGAATTTTCCATCTACATCAACTATAGCTTTTTTCTCACTTCCATCCGGCATCGTTATAACGGTTTCAAATGTTGTACCTTCTGGAATTGGTTGTTCAAGTTCAACTGAACCTTTAACTGATGTATCACCATCCATAGCGGGATTAACAGCTGGTGAAGAAACATTATAGTTTTCCAACGGATTAGTAATTTCACGTGGTTGAACTGTTACTGCTGTTGAAGCACTATCCTTAGAATAGACATCATTTTTAGCTCTAATCTTTACAGATAAATTATCTTTCTCCTTTAATTCATCGGTATTAATTACAAACTTGCCATCTTCTGCTACTATTCCTGTGGCTTCGGTTCCATCGGATAGAGTAACCACAGCTTCAAAAGTTGTTCCCTCGGGGACTGGTTGATTTAAAGCTACTGTACCTTTTATAGAAGTATCTCCTGCATAAGCTGAATCAACCGTTGGTGTAGTGACGTCATAATCAGCTAACGGATTTTCATCCCCTATTGTTGCTTGGACAGTTACCGATACTGACGAACTTTCTTTAGTGTATTCTCCATTCGTTGCCACTACTTTGACTGATAAAATATCACCTTCGTTCAACATCCCTGTATCTAAAGTGAAATTACCATTTTCATCAATCTCTCCACTTACTTCTGTACCATCTTTAAGAATAGCGATTGCATTAAATGTTGTACCATCTGGAATTGGTTGATTTAAGGTTACCGAACCTTTTATAGAAGTATCTCCTGCATAAGATGGCGATACTGTAGGAACACTTACCAAATAGTTTTCTAATGGATTCTCACTTGTCTGACCTGCTTGAACGGTTAAGGATGCAGCTTCACTATCTTTAGTATAATCACCATTCATAGCCTTAATTTTTACACTAATAACTTGATCCTTTTGTAAGGCTCCAGTTTCAATTACAAAACTCCCACTGGCATCAACGTTGCCACTAACCTCTGTCCCATCAGCTAATGTCGCAATTGCAGCAAAAGTTGTTCCTTCTGGAATTGGTTCATTCAGAGCTACTGAGCCACTAATCGTCGTTTCTCCCTCAGTTGCTGGATCTAGCTTTGGTAAAGCTACCTCATAATCAACTAGTGGATCAACCGCGTCATTAGGGAAATTCAATGTCACTGGTTGTCCCTCTTGATCTATCAATGAAATAATATTGGCTGATAAAACAGCATTACTAATAACTGATGCTCTTACTGTCGCTGTAGCCGTGTTAGGATCACTGACAGCTGTCGTCAAAGTACCACTAGTTTGCCCTAGAATATTTGCATTTAAGGCAGAACTTAAAATGGTTGAACTTCCACTAGCAATCTCATCAATCAAATTAAAAAGTGGAGTCGTACTACGTTTAAGCACTGTTAAAGCAGTATTAACAACTGGATTACTTGAACTAATACCATTAACCGCATCTTCTAAACCATTAAAAAGTGACGAGTATGCTTGATTAACGTAATTGCCTAGTCCCTGAGTGAAATCAACTGAAATAGTTTTGCCATCAGCCGATACTACACCTGGTAAAGTATCATGATAACTTCCCAATTCCTTTAGTCCCTTAAGATCATCAATTGCATCTTGTAGTCCACTAACATCAACACCCAGTAATCTAACTGCTCCAGCAAAAACATCAACAGCTGTTTCCACCGCTGCAAATAAGAGATCTACTCCAGGAACATCAGAAGGTACTATTGGTAATAGTTGAGCATCAATTTGAACAGTTGCTCCACCTACGACCTTACCTTGTAATTCAGGTGGTAAAGAATAAACTAATACTTTTTTGTCAGCCACTCCAACACTGGCTAGGCCCGTCCCAGAATATTTTAGAGATAAGTCATAGTTTCCCTGTGAATTGGGTGTCATGGTATTACCAGTTGTAGAAACTAAACTAGCATTACCTAAAACCGAAATATCTGCTAAACCAGCCGTCGGCATAACGTTACTTTCCTGAGCCTGTTTATGACCGCTTTCGACTGCTGCACTTACCACTCCTGAGCTAGCGTTCATTAATAATAGAACCCCACTCGAAGTATATAGTGTTACGTTCAATGCTTTTTGTTTTTTAATAGCCATACTCTCACCTCTAATGTATTTGTGATTTATTTAACAATTACTAGGTTAGCATTTATAAATATCTTTGTAAACAAATATCGTATATAATTCATAATATTTTTCTTATGTTTAAATCAAAGCATCATTTAATTTAATGAACTTTTAAAGTCATATTTTGCCCACAAAATAATCTTTTGTTAATATTCATGTTGAAGTTTTGGCCTACTAATCCCATAAAATTACCATAACCTAAAACTAATCATTATTTTAATCTAACGGTCAATTTGCAACATTATTTCTCAATTTATTAGACTAATTTTTTGAGAGATGACTATACGACATAAAAATAAAAAAGCCATATTTTCATATGACCATCAAGAAATATTAGTTCTTCGGATAACAAATTAATTCATAATTAACGTATATTACATTTGGAGAATATCTTGAAAAGGCTATATAATTTCAACAATCGAAAGTATTATCGTATTTCTACAAACGAATATATCAAAATTACTGATGTGAAGAATCCATATTACTCGATAAAAAAATCGATCATAAAATTTTATGATCGACTTAAACTTCTAATTTATTTTTTAAAGCTTCAGTAAGAATGGCTGAGAAATTTAGTTTCTGCTTCTTTCCCAATACTACCAATTGTTCAGGAACCGTAACACTTTTACGAACGGTCTTCGGATTATTCTTTCGATATTCTTCCATATCAATATACACTATCGTTTTGATATCATTATCTTTTACAGTTATATCTTCTAATTCAGATGGCTTAGGATAGTCACTCTTATCTTCCAGCATAGCTCCAATAACATCTTGAGCCCTTAACAATGCATCTTTCAAGTCTTCGCCCTGTGTCCAAGTACCATTATCAATATCCGGAATTTCAACACTATAGCCTTCATCCTCTGGATGCAAAACCACCGGATAAACCAATATGTTCTTATTAGTAGTCAATGTCTTTACCTCCAAAAATTATTACTCAAAATTAATTTTCTTCATCAGATTATACATATTAGTGCGCATAATAAATAGTAATTTGTTTTGAGATAAACAATCAGATTGATTATTAAACAAAAATAAGACCTGGTAATCATCTTGATTCCCAGATCTTATTTCTTCACAATTTATTTATCCTAAATGTTCTCTAATCCATCTTGGAGAAAAATCATAAGTATCACAATTTATTTATCCTAAATGTTCTCTAATCCATCTTGGAGAAAAATCATAAGT
>NZ_AZDH01000020.1:72811-90460 GCF_001435445.1 Companilactobacillus kimchii DSM 13961 = JCM 10707
TAGAAAGTTCCCTAATTTGCTCCTTACTTTTGATATCCTTCTTCTCATGTAAATATTCTCCCAGTTTGACGCTATCATACATTTTCATTGGATACTGTTGTTGTATTCCTCGAAATTCATAATAAAATTTCATCGTAGCAGTCTCACCTAACAGATCCCAGATTGCTTTATATGATGGATGAAGTAGGTCATAATTCATATTTACCATTTCTCCCTTTCATGATACATATTTTATATATATAAAGTTATCAAATTATCTGTATCACTTAAAATAAGCGCCACACTATTAAAATACTTTCTGAGACATGCCCTGACACAATAGAAATGACATTTTATGGCAAAATAAAAAGACTCACAAACTGTTATTTTGTGAGTCTTGGATGAATATAAAATAACTACTTATCATCATTCAGTTGATACCATCTTGAATTCTTTGAAAAATCTTTAGTTCCTGAATACCTATGCTTAACTATTCCCAAATACATGTAAAAGTCAGGAAATAGATCTTCCGTTCTATAATGATAAGATTCTAATTTTTCTTTTATGTCATTGACAGCAGTTTCCAAAGCCTTGTTCTTATTGTGGTTTTGAATCTGAGAATCAAAAGGATCCTGTCCATCAGGCAAATCATCATCCTCATTATTATTAAGATTATGTGCCTTATATTTTAATCTCAAACATATTCTAGGTATCTTATTATTGTGGTCAGTATTTACATCCCACTTATCAAAGTTAAGAAACGCTCCTTTTTGAGCTGCAATTCTTCGATTCTGAACTTTTTTCATTACTTGTTGAAATAAGGTGTTGTTCCCATCATTTTTCACAAAAAAGATATCTAACTGTGGTTCGTTTCCTTGCCCTTTGTATCCATCTACCATAAACAATAATGATACAAAGGGATTTTCACTAATGTCAACCAGTGGGGTACCCAATCCATAGTGCTGTAATTCAGCTAAATTTGCGGCTCTATCGTCTAAATGTTCCTTATCATCAGGTAAAAAATAGGCAACATCTTCGGGATACTTTTGAGCAATGTCTTTATAAATATGCTCATAGTTCTCTCTAAATTCATCGGAATATCCACTTACACCACTTCTAAAAATCGTAGGTTGGATTTCCCAATTTCCTGCCTGTCCACGATAATATGGAGTGTACTCATTTGGCACTATTGCGGAGACTTGGTCGATTACCTCTTTCAATGCATAAAAAGCCGACCAAGATGAATGTTCTTCAGTATACGATTCTTCTACATGTAACTTATTTAATCTTCTTTGTAATTTGCTCTGAAAAGACTCAAGCAAAACATTTTCATGAGTTTCAGCATCTACTTCGATTTTATCTAAAAGATAAATAGGAAATTCGTCATACACTGTATCCGTTAAATTGAAATCAACATACATAGTATCAAACAAATTTTTAGAATCATATAATTTCTTTTTAGCTTGATAATTAAGTTCTGTCATCTAATTATTACCCTTAGCCGGTATAAAGATTTTCAAGTTCTTAATGCGATACTTCATAGCCCCTCTAGAAACTTGCAATTTTTCAGCAGATTCATTAATAATTAAATCTATTTCACCATCGCTCAAGCAATTCGCATCCATTTTATTTTTAGAAATAACGTCCTTAACTGCCAATGTCACCAATTTTTTTGGCATCAAGAATTGCGCTGCAAAAGTATTTGCGAACACCTCATTTTTTCTTTCTTCAGCATCATAATCATCTGAATCATCTTTTCTATTTGCAGATCGATTATTTTGCATAGCATGTCCCAATTCATGCGCCATAGAGAACCTTTGACGAGGCTTTCCTTCTGATTCATCTATATATATAGATTTCCCATCAATTCGACCACTGCCGCTCATACTATCTTCAAATCTTATTTTGAATTTTAATTCTTTTAGAATTTTTTCAACGTCAATAAATCCATCTACCGATTCTTCTGGATTCAAATTTGCTCCATCATTTAATCCATTCAGTTTTGCAATAAAATCATCTGAAAATATTTCATTTAGTCGCATAGTTGCCTCCTATCCAGGAAATCATTTAATAATGACACCCTTAATTAAAATTACGTAATCTGTAATTAACACTGATATTCTATCATGAGAAAATATTCACTGCAGTATTTATTACTTTTCTACCATTCAACCAACTAAATTCTTACTTATTATTCAAAAAAATACGACCCTACACGAAAAGTGTACAGTCGCATTTTTTCAACTAATCAAAAATTAGTTAAGCTTCTTCTTACTTACAACGTTCAACTTGTCATCCAAGTCGTAAACAACTGGTTCACCAGTTGTCATTTCAACATCCATGATGTCAGCATCACTGATGTTTTCGATGTACTTAGTCAAAGCACGTAGTGAGTTACCATGGGCAGCGATGATTACGTTCTTGCCGTCTAATAGCTTAGGAGCAATTTCATCTTCCCAGAATGGAATTACACGTTCCAAAGTAACTTTAAGGTTTTCACCACCTGGAACAATTCTTGGGTCCAAGTTTGCGTAACGACGATCGTTAGCTGCTGAACCTTCGTCAGTAGCTTTCAATAGTGGAGGTAATGTATCGTATGAACGTCTCCAGATATGAACTTGTTCATCACCGTATTTTTCAGCTGTTTCAGCTTTGTTAAGACCTTGAAGTGCACCGTAGTGACGTTCGTTAAGTCTCCATGTCTTTGTTTCAGGAATCCATAATTGGTCACAGCCTTCAAGAGCGTAGTGCAATGTCTTGATAGCACGTGTCAATACTGATGTATAAGCTTGGTCAAATTGGATGCCAGATTCTTTAAGAAGTTTACCAGCGTTTTGAGCTTGCTTTACACCTTCTTCACTTAAGTCAACATCAACCCAACCAGTAAATTGGTTTGATAAATTCCATTCACTTTGTCCGTGACGAATGAAAACTAATTTTGCCATTTATATGATCCTCTTTTCATTTCTTTAACAATCTACATTTTACACGATATTGATGATAAAAAAAAGAGAGTGACACTTAATTTAGCCTAAAAGACTAATTTTTGGCATCATTCTCATGAAAAAATATTTTTAATGAAAATTTATTTTTGTTCTTTATAAATTGGTGTTTCGATTTCTTTTAAAGTTGTGATATCCATCTTGTTCTTGGCATTCTTATTCAAATAAGTATTTACTTGATCAGTTCCAGCAATCACTGCAGAAACCTTATCTGTACCATCAATCAAACTGGAAATTCTATCAGCATTTTCACTTTGTTTCATTACGATTGGAATAACTTCAATTCCACTATCACGTAGTGACAAGAGTTTCTTATAGAAGTCTGAACCAATTGAAACGAAGACAGTTGATGTATTTTGCTTCAAAGCTTGATTCTTAAGCCACCAGACAATTAAATCTTCATCACTGTCAAATGTACTCATCAAGACGTTGCCTTCGCTAAAGAGTTGAATATAAGGTTCGTCACCCGTATAACTCTTGATCAAGACAAGTGTTCCATCTTGACGATAGAAGTTCTCACGAACTACTTTATTGGCATTACGATGATCATAAAATTGTGTAGCAGAGATAACTCCGTTAACGTCAAAAATATCACGACTCAATACTTGGTCATCTTTGTAGTGACGAATAATTTGTAATTGATGATTGGAGTCACGAGAAACTTCCATAACTAATTTATCGTTAGCGTCCAAAATTTTATCAACTTTATCAGTTACATGTTGAACACGATAATCGGCATCAAATGGTATTTCAGCGGGCGTGACAGGTACATTCAAGTTACGGCCCTGCAACTCATTGTACATATTCAACAAATAAGCATTTCCGTCAACGAAACCAGCATTTTGATAATTCATCCAGGTTGCGTCGATTTGGTCGTTGTAAGTAACCGAGATAGCATTAGCCAATAATCCCCGATCAGCTAAAGTCATTGTCATCTGTTGCCACATTGATGTGGTATCACTATCTGGATTAGCAGCCAAATCATCGGTAAAGACGAAGTAACTCGTATTAGGATCTAAATAGATTTCATTAGCCATTTCATCAGTTCCAAACCATTCTTTCAATGAATCATTGATGTCATTGATACGGTCAGTTGCCTGTCTTCTTTCATCAATCTGATCACTGCCAACCGTTCTTAAAAGATGGTTACAGTAACTGCGATCAGCTAATAATTGACTACGTAATTGTGACTTAAGGTCAGCACTTTGATCCAAAGTATTCTGTAAACTTTGTTCAGTGTATTCCCAATCCTCATTGTCAGGTTGTCCTTGAACAGGTGCCTGTGCTTGAGGTTGAGGTTCTTGTGGCCCAAAGTAGTAATTATTGTTGCCAGTATTAAAGTCTTGATTGTTAGGTGTAAATTGAGTCCCCATCCCCATATTAGGGTCATTATTGAATTGGCCTTGACTAGGATCAAAATTATTTTGGCCTGGTTGTTGAGGTGTCTGATAAGAAGAATTATTCGGATCAGAATAATTATCATCGTTGTCTTTCTTTTTTCTATCAAAAAATGACATAACTTAATCTCCTATCTACGTCAGTTAGTTATCTTCATTATATATGACAAGTTTTCTTTAAAGTTAATTATAACGTTTTCTTTAATTTTATTCTCTTCTTTTTGGAGTTCTTACTAATCGAATGGACACCTAAAATATCTAAGAAGAAAACAAATATCGGTATACCAATAATCAATCCCCATGTACCAAGTAACTCCTCTGAAACAATCAATACAACGAACGTAAAGAAAATTGGTAGGTGAGTCATGCTGGACATGAATTGTGGATTCAAGAAATACGTTTCAATCATATGAATAATAACAATCATAATAATAATATAGATAACGTATCTGATACCACCAACTGTGTAGGCAATAAAACTCAATGGAATCATTGAAATAATAACTCCAGCCACTGGAATCAGTGACAAAATGAAGACCATCACAGCTAAGGCAATAATCCCTGGCATTTGCATGAACAACAGTGTAATCGTCGTCAAAGCTGTATTGACAACAGCAATCATTAATTGGGCTTCAAGAACAACACCAAAAGTATTGACAAATTTTTGTCCAAAATACTTCAAGTCAGAGAATACCCAACCGTAATTACTGTCCAAAAATTGTCTTCCGAAAGAGTTCATTTGTTCTACCTGACTAGCATAGAAGAAACTCAATAAGAATGAGACGACAATATTGAAGCCAACTGCACCAACGCTGCTAATATAGTTTACAACTTGCGTGATGGCTCCCTTAATTTGATTATCCAAATTAATTTGTTGCAAATAATTATAAATAACATTCAAATAAGGATTCGAACGAACTTCCTTACTTTCATAAAACTTCTGTAATGATGAAAACATTTTAGCCGTTTGTGTAATCAACTGCGGCACATAGTTAGCAATGACAAAAACCAATAATGCAATAATTATCAAATAAACTGGTGCTATCACCCAAATCGGTTTGACTCTGGGAAACTTTCTTTGAATAGCTCGAACTAATTGAACTGACAAGAAGGTAAAAGTAAAGGTTAATAGAAATAGACTCATCATCCCTCTAAAAAGATAGATCAGCAATATAACTAAAGCTAATAGTGTGAATCTTCTCAATCGTTTGTTATCAACGAACTTATCGTACAAACTCATATAAAACTCCTCACATACACATACTTAGTGAAAATACCAAATCCATTCCCAATAACGTCAACAATGAATAGCGGTGATACCAAACGATTGCCGTAAACTCACGAAACATTGCCGGCCATTTCAACATTCTAACGGTACAAGCTGCTGCAAATTGAACCTCTAAGCCTAATCTTTTGGCATGCCATTTAGTTCTGGGGATATGATAATCACTTGTTACTATAATAACCCTTGGTCGTGTTTTTTTCTGCCAAGTTTGATGGATCTCAATCGCTGAATACTCTAGATTCTGTACCGTATTGATTGACTCATCTTCCTTAATAATAGCTGATTCTGGAATATTGTGGTCTATTAAATACTTACGCATCATCTCTGCTTCGGTCTCATATGAAGATTCTGAACTCTTAGATCCACTGACAATAATTTGGGGCTTACGTTCAAAATTATTATACAACTGAATTGCTTTTTCCAAGCGTTCACTTAAAATTGGCGGTACTCGTGATCCCATACATTTATTACCTAAAACGACCAAAAAATCCGGTTGCTTAGCAACTGGTAAGTCTCGCAAATCACGTTTCATTTGATACATATAAACTAACATAATCACTAACAAGACCAAATCCACCGTTGCAAAATTAAATGTATAAGCTCGCAAATATTTATCCACTGACAAAATCGAAATTGAATATAACGCCGTTATAGTAACAATTGATACTATTATGGCAAAAATTGGTAAACGACTATAGACATATCTTATCTTATAAATAATCATTACCTCAATCGCCGACACGGCAAGCATTAATAAATAAGTCATATTCCCCTCCATGGCTTAATCTAAACTGAATTTTAATTTTGGAACCTTCAATGGAAAGTCCTTAACTAAAGTCCAAGTTACTGTTGTTGAATCCTTATCTGGTTGTTTCAAAAGAAATAATCGATTGTCTAATGAACCATAAACTAAAAACTTACCCTTAGTAGTTGTAACAGCTGGTCCATTCTGTGAATAAGCTGAAGGTGATACTAAAAACATATATTGCATCAATGGTTGTTTACTACCATTAACACTAATTCCCTGATAGTCAGTCGGTTGTAAATTAGTACCGTATTGACCACCAAAATTAACCCCTAAATTGCCAATCTTTTTATCATTATTATCCGAAATGGCCCCTGCCAATTGCATTAAATCGGCATTCGATGATAAAGGATTTTCTTTATACTTATCGTAGTAATCCTGAATCTGTGTAATAGCTGCTTTCAAATCAGTTTGAGCCGTATCAGATTTGGTCAATAAATTACCATTCTTGTTGCTCTGACCATCCTGAACACGCACCGTGTAATCACCCGAATACAAGTACAACTGATTAGAATCCGTTTCAATTCTAATGTTAGCTCGCTTGATTTGATTTCCCGTGGCCTTCGAATTAACTTTCAAATTAACACTCTTAGGCAAAAGTCGATCAGTGTTCTGTCCATGATAATAGTAGTTAATCGTCAATAGATTCTTTGGAGTTAAATAGTACTTACCATATAAACTCTGTACCTGCCCATTTTCGATTAACGTTTCCATGACGACCTTGCTATCGGTATCATCGTTTAATTTCTGAGCCGAATGTTCCGTCAAAGTTAACTGATAGGTTCCATTCTGATTGATTGTCAGATTCCCATCAGTCCGACGATAATCAATAATTGTTTTGAAATTATAATTACCAACCATCGCATTATTCGCCGTCAACGTTTTAGAATTACTATTAACATCGACGATATGATCCGGCATTTGCTTAGAAGAAATACTTTGGGACAAATCTTTTTTCGTATTATTAGCGTTAGTAGACGGTTTGTCTACCTTAGTAATATAGGCAAATTTATACGTATTACCACCGGAAGACACCGAATAGCCCTTCATATGCTTACCATAAACATTCTCGTGATAAGTTTTTTCAATTTTTAAAATTAAATCTTTTTTAGCTGTTTTAAAAGTAATTGTTCTACCATCACGATTTAAAACATATTTTGGATTGTTAAATTGATTATCAAATCTGTTGATCCCGACTTTACCATTAATAGTAGAAACATCTTTAATTTCTGCCCGTTGGTTCTTTAAAAATTTAATTGAAACAGTATCGTTTTCTCCCTGATCCTGATACAAATACCAAGTTTTATTACTGGAAACCACCTCATCAGTTTCCTTTGGCTTGCATCCCAAGATTGTCAGGAATAAACAAAGAATTCCAAGAACCGCTAAGAATTTTTTAACCATATTGTTCACTCAATGCCTTTCTGAAGACAATTATACAACTTCCAGACTTAACCCTATTATGAAATAATCATAGCAAAAAAAGACCTGCTTTTCAGCGGGTCTTTTGTAATAATTTCTTATCAAAGAATATTTCATTTTATATTGAAATTATGCTAAAGGCTTGATGATTTGTCCAACTGAACTTTCAGGAACCCATTCGTTAGTGGCAACACGATAATACTTTGTACCGTTAACTACTTTAGTTTGATCCATTTGCCAATCAGTACCAGTACCTAAAGCACGATTTGTAATTCTAGACATAGTATCATTATTCAATGAGTATAGAGAAATGTATTCATTTGAACCATCTTTAACTCTAATAACACCAATGTTACTTGCTTGATTACCATTATTAGTATTGGCATTTCCACCATTATTAGTGCTGTTATTCTTCAATTGGTTGTAGTACTTACCAACTAAGTCATAGAATTGATCCATGCTGTAACCCCATTGAGCAAAGTAGCCAACTGGATCAGTATGGTTTGTTTCCTTGTAGATCCTTGAAACATCGTTATGTGAAAGAACTGTCTTACCAGGTGTAAATGGTAATCCATATTGAACTAATCTAAAGGCTGTGTAGTAAGCTTGGTTAGCAACGGATCTAGCAAATTGATCAGTTGTACTTACACGACATAATTCAACTTGAATGTATTTGTTATTAGCAGTTTGACCTGCTCCCCAAACACCATAATCGGCACTATGAATATTTAAAATTTCCTTATCATCGACAAAAGCATGAACGTATGTCTGAGTGGTTTCCCAAGAACGGTTAAAAAACGTAACTTCATTCTCCGCACTAGCACCCGGTGTAGCAGTTTCGTGAATAACGACCCCTTCTGGTTTACCAACACCATTTTCATACCCAAACCATCTGTTAAATGTACCTGCACGATATTGAATTGAAACTGGTTTAATGTTGTTATTATTAATGTAATCGTTGATTGCTGAAGTTGCAGCTTGTGTTGTTTGAACTTGTGAACCTAGTTGTGGAACCACTTGTCCAACAGTTGCAAAACCGACACTTGCAAGTGCAGCTGAAGTAGCCAAACTTGTAATAAATTTCTTCGAGACCATAATATATATTTCCTTCCCAATGTTAATTTCCTTAACCCATAAATTATAACAATTTTCAAAGCATTTTTGAGAAAAGTAACAAATATGTAAACAGATAGTAAAATTTACTTTTGATTCATTGCCCGTAATTTAGTCAAAAGCCTATCTCGTTGGTATCTGAGGTTACGAGTCGTCTGTTGATGATGTTGAGCAATTATTGTTAGTGAAATCCCATTCATGAAATGTTCCTGCAATATTTCTTTTTCCAATTCAGATAATTTTTGCCAATCGACAAAATCAATCCGAGCAATTTCTGCCTCTGGTACTCTCTGAAAATCAAATTCCTCTAAACTATGAAAATCAAAATACTGCTTTTCCTGACGCAACATATCGGTTAACCGCCAAACCAATTTTTGAAACACATACGGTTTGAACTTAGTAAGGTCTTGATCTCTTTGGCGATATTTTAAATAAGCTTGTGCATAAATAATTACTGCTTCTTGAAAATAATCTTCATAATCACAGCGAGTCACATAAATATGAACTCGCTTCAAAGCTCCATGAATTAATTGTTGATTCTCTAATGCTTGTTCAAATCCTAACTCTAGATTCATTGTGAGTATCTCCCAGTTTTACTCACAAGCGCTTGTGGTAAAACTAGAATAACTAATTCGAACTAGAAAAATTAGTTGCCAATACGTTCTGAAAATCTGACTTTAATTGGATCAATCAAAAAAGAATGCTCATAAACGGCATTCTTTTTTAGTTTTGGCGATTAATATAATTTTTTTATTCTGGTTAAATTTTGATGATAGTACTTCTTCGTTTCAATTTTTCCTAATCCTTCGATACCCTGATTCATCAAAATAAATTCAATCAGATGCCAATAAAGTGTCGGCAAACTGTTCAATAAGCAAATTTTTGAATGCAAATCACAACGACATCTGTCATACGTGGAAAACAATTTATTACACTTATACTTTAAATGACAACTACCAACATTAACCATCATTTCAAACACATTTAACGAGCATTTCATTAAAAAATAAATATCATGCAATCTTTTTTCCAAATCTCCTCTTGGAAAATCTAATTGAATCTTATGACCGCTCTCAGTGACAAAGTAAGCTTCCTTTTCAATTTGTTCATAACATTCTAAGAAGTGAACAGCAATCCAATCAGCGTTTCTTCGACTGGCCCCAGTCATTGGCATATAGGCAATATCTTCATGAATAAACGGCGTATAGTGGGTCATCCCATACAAATCAGCTAAAAACTTTGCCATGGCAAATCCTATCCCATTAATCAAATGCATCTCATTCATAATTTGCCTAGTTGTTCTTTGGTCTATAAAAGTTCCCTGTTCGGCGTGAACAACAATCGTATTTCCCAAATTAGTGATATCTGAAATATCTAGCAAGGCTTCAATTTTATAATCAACTTTAAAGTTTTTACAAACACTGAGAGAACTAAAGATTCTTTTAGATATTACGTTCTTGATGGATTTAAAATTTGATATCATCATTTATTTTTCCTAAATTATTTATTTACTCACTTCTCGTGAGCATGTCAACAATATAACAAGAATGTATGTTCTGAAGATACCAAAATATATAATTTTTTCAAAAAAGATTTACGTAATTTGTACAAAAAAAGAAGTCCCTAAGAACTTCCTAGTCTGCATTGAAAATACAGTATTTTCCGTTAACCCAACCGGCATTTACTTTATACCAAGTTTGTCCATCAACGATTTGTTTTGAGGTTACACGCCAAGTTGTACCATCGGCCAGACGAGTTCCCGTAAATTTATTATTGGCAGCAGGACTGTTATAGACATTGACACCATATCCAGGGATATAGTTAATCTTAGCCATACCACTAACACTTGTTACATAGTTAGATCCTTTAACTTGAACATCATTAGCACTGACCCATTGATTAGTAGCAACACGATACCAAATGGAACCATCTGAATGAGTAGATTTCTGATCAATCTTCCAATCAGTTCTGTTTGAAAGACTAACTGCTAAAAGATTATGTTTATCATCATAAACTTTAGCTCCTGGGTTAGCAGTGATATTAACGATATCAGGATAAGATACTACTTTATCCTTAGTATAGTCACCATGTGATTGTGTTGATTTCAAGGAAACATCAGTTGCTTTGATATAACAATCGTTACCTACAAAGTAGAATTTATTACCAGAATTATCCAACACATACTTAGTTGTAATCCAAGAAGATTGATATGGTAAAACTCGGTTTGTGGCCGTACTTAAATTAGGCAAGCGATAAACTACGGAACCACTCTTATTAATAATAATTGCTGTATCAGCAATATTAACCGGTGGATTAGTCTTTTCAGATTCCAATTGAACATCTGAAGCCTTCACGTATTCGTTTGTCGAGACTTGATAATAAGTCGTACCATCAGATTTAACGACCTTAGATGTAACTTTCCATCTAGTTCCGTTAGCTAAAGTACGGTTAGCAGCTATTTTGTCAGCGTTTATATAAACATGTGCTGAATTTTTATTAGTTATTGTTACAACATCGTTTAATTTTGTTTGTGTACCTTCAATTGCATTTTCATTACCAGTACCATTTGTACTGGCTTTTCCATCATATTGTGTCAAATTAGAGCTCTCAATTATATTATTTAATACAGCCGCATAGGTTGGTGAAGTGGCATAACGTCCTTGCAACCAAGCTGTAGCATCTTTATAAGAAGAGGTATTCTCTCTCCATGTTCCTTTATAAAAAGCACTGTTTCCTTGAATACCATTACGTAATTTATCACCATTATCGGCAAAAGATGCGTAAACACTAGGATACTTTCTAAAGTTAGCATAAATAGTGTAGTAACCCTTATCGGCACTCCACTCTTGGGTCGGTAAGGAGACATACGAACCTTGATAGTCTCCTTTAATACCAAAGTAATTATTATACTGCGATGATAATACTGAAGTACCCCAACTACTTTCCAAAATAGATTGTGCCATCATTACTGAAGCATACAAATTATATTTTGAAGCAACTTGTTGTGCCTGTGGGGCAACCTTGGCTAAATAGGCCTGTTGTTGAGCAGTCGAAGCTCCCCTAGTTGTTCCAGCTTGTGTCAATGCAGCAACTGCATTAGCAGGCAAAACACTACTTCTGCCCGATTTTTGATTAGCTTCAATAGCGTCAGCTGCATCTTCATTAATTGGTGCACCGCTCTTGTCCATCACACTAGCAACAGTAGTGTCCTTAGTTTCGGATGTATTTTGATCTTGATCATCGGTTTGATTACCCTCATCATCAGAAACAGCAGCCTTAACTGGAGAAGTATTAGAAGAAATACCCACAGCGGCTAAAAAACTTGCTAATGCCGTCGAGGCAACCCATTTTTTATTCATAGTTTATCTCCTCCCAAATTCTTGTATATCTAATGCTTAGACTACTATTTAATTTGGAATTCGACAATAAAACCTTAAGAAATTTGGATATTTTTAAACTTTTTTAATGATTTTAAATTGCTAATCTTCGGTAGGAATGAATTCAACGTACTCAGCTTCGATCCATTCGCCATCTTCAGCGATACGATAAAATTCTTTTCCGTCTTCACCTGTACCCTTGGCATCAGTATACCAAGCAGTTTGACCTTTAACGTATTTGTCTTGAAGCATTTTACGGTTAACTTCATAATTATCAAATAAGAAAACAACGTAGCGATCGTCTTGAGTTACTTTAACGATTCCTTGTACTTTTTCAAGCATTGCAATACCACCTTTAAAGTTAATATTAGTTACATTATACATTAATGAATAAAAAATGACCTGTAATGCCGAGTAAAAATAATGGCACCTATTCAGATTCTTCATTTTCCTCAATTATTACAGGAATTAAAATTCTGAATAGATGCTATTTTAATTTTTCTAAGTGAACAACCTCTTTATAACAGGTATCTTGCTTAAAATTAAGATTACTAATAATGACAAGACAGTTGCTAAAACGAATACGTATAGGAAGTTAGCATTCACATAATATTTCATCACAAACTGTATTGATAATCCGTGAACTAGATAAACTCCATAGGTCAACGGCGCTATCAATTCAATCACTCGTGCAAATCCTTTACCATAACTTGTTTCAAAGCGTTTGAAGAGCATGAAAACCAATGCCGCAATAATCGGCGTATTGATGTTAGCAATGGCATTCAAGAATTGCAGGCTTGGTTTCAAACTGATAAAACTGATTAGAATATTGATTGCCATTAACACGGCCGCTATCAGGATATTCATATTGAGTTTTAACGAATGTTTGTCAATCTTAGAAATTCGATAACCAATGAAGAAGTATCCAATATCTTTGGAAACAACAACTCGACCTAAATCAAAGGAATTGAAATAAACTCCAATATTCTTAGGTGTAGTAGTTGTTAACGTTGGCAATGCAATATCAATAATGACCCAAAGAATCAACAAATACATCAACATCTTATCGTCAATTTTATCAGCAATGGCCTTCAAAAATGGTGACAATAGATACAAAGCAATTAATGGATACATGAACCAATATGCTACCAAAACCGGTTTATGATACATCATCAACAACGTATTGCTGAAATCCTTCATATCAACTGGACCTGACATGGCACGAGCCAAATAGGCTGACACAACTGACCAAAGTAAGAATGGTACGACAACTCTAACTAGTCGATGCTTGAATAAGTACTTTAAATCATAAGTCCTTTTACTATTTAAAACCATGGCACCACTGATCATGAAAAAGAGTGGCACTGCGATTTCTGTCACTATAACGATGGAATTTACGACACCCCATTTTAACGTTGGTTGATAGTTGGCCAAATCATCAGCACAAGAATGTGCCAGAACCACCAATAACATCGCAAAAACTCTAATCGTATCGACATAGATTAGTCTTTTGTTCTTCAAGATATTTCCCTCAAATCAATTAAATAATAAGAACATTCTACCATTATTATCTGGGCAAGAAAAAAAGTTCATCCAACGATGAACTTTTTTTGATTACTTCACTTGTCTAAGCTTTATATTAGCTTTCTTATAGTTGATTTTACCTCTGTATAACTTTTGTTGCTTAGCATACTTGACGGCTTTCTTAAAATCAGACTTTTTAACTTTATGCATTGTCTTAAATTTAATATCTAAATTGTTTAACTTAGCAACAGCCTTATCGCTAGCTCCATAGCTAGAAAATGTCTTGTTAAGCATGATGTACATGCCGCTCTTATTGATTTTCTTAACTTCTTGCTTCATAACATTACATAGGATATTAGTATTAGAAATATTCTTCTTAGCATAATCGCTATTAACAATCAAAACATTACCGTTATCGGCACTAATCTTGTCTTTATTTAGAACCTTAGCACCGTTAACTTTAGCTTCAGTCATCGATGGATCTTGTAAGACAGCAGCATCAACAGCGCCACTCTTCAACTCACTGACACGTTCTGCTTCAGAATCAACTTGCTTTAATTTAACGCTAGATAACTTTAATCTACTCTTTTTCAAAGCTTTCTTTAGATAAAACATTGAGTAATCAGTTTTATCAACTGCAATAGTCTTACCCTTTAATTTCTTAACACTCTTATACTTCTTGTTAGCAACTAAACCGTTATAACCAGGCATAGTACCAGCAATCTTCCAATTTGAATGTTTCTTAGAAATAGCTGCATAATTTACTAAATCAGTCACAGCTGCATTAACCGTTCCATCGGCAATAGCACTATTCAATTCTTTAGTAGAATCATATGCCTTCAAATCAACATTCAAATTATTGTTCGTATAGGCATTTAAATCCTTACCCATTTGGGCAACAGCGGAAGGAATATTTTTAGTTGTTCCAATCGTGTATTGTGCTTGATCTGTATCAGCAGCTTGAACGTTCTTTATCCCGACAAATGAGAATGAACTAAGCACTAAAAGACAAGCTACTAAAAAGATACTTATTTTTTTTAAGCTCTTCAATGTAAAAACTCCCTTTTCATTATTCAAGTTTCATCATAACGTAAAGGGAGTTGTTTTTTCTACTATAACTGTGCTTATTGAACAAATCTTTATAATTTAATTCTCTATTTTGGTTGGTGCTGGATGCCGTCGTCCACAAAGATTTTGCTACCGACTAGTTTCACTTTTCTTATTTTATGTTTTTTCTACCTCAAAATTATCAACACTAAAAAACGTCCGTATTAACCAATATAAATTGGCTATACGGACGTTTCTTTCGAATTAAAATTAATTTTTAAGATGAAAAATAATAGACTAATTTATTCATCTCAAGCTAAACAATCAAAGTGAGATTCAGTCTGGAACAAAAATTGGGAATGCGTTCAGCTATGAGATCATTGTTACCGGCTTTGCCGGTTACAATGAGGCCGACTTTGGAAATCCATTATTTTGCACGAAGTGTAAAATAATTAGTTTCAAATCGTGCCCATAGCGTTCCAACAGCATTCCCAATTTTTGTGGAAGACGACATACTTCACAAACCCATTACACGTTAATAGTCTCCACCTTAACAATATTTTCATTCATTGATAGATTCTCAACGATATCCACGTAATCAACATTTTTGCCAAAATCAATCGAGTAAATGTTGGTATAAATACTATTGTTGTTATTCAATTTGGAAACACGGAATTTTACGTCTTCAACGGAAATTTTATTTTCCTTAAAATAACCGTCAATGAATTCCTTAGTTTCTACTTTCTGCTTATATTCAACTTTTAGTTTTCGTACCGGACTGATCCGAATAATATTTTTCAAAAATGCTACCACACCAAACACCACCAAAAATCCACTTATTGCAATAATGTAGTTGCCCATGCCGATTGCGATTCCGATACAGGCCACGACCCAAAGACTAGCTGCTGTGGTCAATCCTCTGATTGAATGATTTTCAACGATTATCGTTCCTGCACCGAGGAATCCAATTCCACTAACAACTTGCGCTATCAGTCTAGCTTCATCTACTCGCAATACCCCTTTATATTGAGGATATTGTTGGGCAACTGCTAATGCATTGAAACCTAGGTTCTTCTGAATCATTGCGATGATACAAGCTCCTAAACAAACCAAGATGTGCGTCCTTAATCCGGCAGGTCGGTGCTTATAGGCTCGATCAATCCCAATGGCTCCGGAAAAAATTGTTGCCATCAATAATCTCGTAATTACCGTGATGGCATCCAATTGAGTCGTCAACTAAACAACACCAAGTAGTCCTAGGATAATAGCCAGAACTAAGACGCCTAATAGAATCCAGTTAACGTTAACTTTCTTGCTCAATAACCAGTAGCAAAGAAGCGTAATACTCAATGGAATCAAACCTTTGAATAGTTGATCTAAATAAGTTTGAATCAAGATTGGCTTGCCTCCAGCAATAGGAACAGACAACTTACTTTCAAACTTAACCATACTTGCGGTCATACTACCAATCATTAGAAGGCCCAATGTACTTGCGGCCTTATTCAAAATCTTCATACTTCCGTTAGCATAAATTTTTTCAATGAAGGATGAACCTAATGAGAAGCCCATATATGTTAAATAATATCTCGTTAAAATTGAAGGAATATTGTAGATCAATAGGAACAGAATTGGTCCTAAGATTGAACCCTGTGCGGCTAAACTAATACCAACACCAGCGGCGATAACACGGATAACACCCCAGAAAATTGAATCACCAATACCTGATAATGGACCCATCAAGGAAGTTTTCAGGGCAACGATTGATTCAGCATCGAAGTCTTTTTCTTGTGCGTTCTTCTTTTCCATGGAAGCAACTAATCCCATAACGAAAGTACCAACGTTTTGAGTAATGTTGTACCAAGTTGTATGACGCATCATGGCTTCACGTCTGCCCTCAGGATCGTCTTTGTAATAACGATTCAAAGCAGGTGTGATTGAGTAAATAAAACCAGGAGCATGAGCTTTTGTGGCACCGGCACGACTGGCAAAGACGGTGAATGAACGCCAGAAGATACCATTTAACATCTTACGGTCTTCTTTTGAAATGTTTTCGTTTAATTTCATGAGAAAAAGTCCTCCTCTTCTTGTTCCTCAGCTGTTTCGTTGTTAGAAGCTCCAGCTCCGGCAGCGGCTACTGGTCTCTTCTCTAATTCTTTTTGTTTGTTTTCCATATCTAATAATTGTTTGTCTTTGAAACTAATTACTAGAACTAGGATGATACCTAAAGCTGCAACAGCAACGGATGGTAAGTTGAGGTAAGCAACCATAATAAATCCTAAGAAGAAGTATGGAGCTAACTTCTTACTCCAAAGCATTCTCATCAAAATAGCAAATCCGACAGCTGGTAATAGTCCCCCAGTAGCTGAAAGTCCGGCCATCAGATTATCAGGAATACTATTGATCATCTGTTGAACTGGTTTTGCCCCTTCAAGAACACTGAAAAATGTAATTAGTGAGAATACAAAGTAATTAATAAACCACATTGAATAATGCATGATTGCCATAGCACGAGGATTGTTATCCTTAGCATATTTATCAACAAGTGGTGCGAATAAGTTCATTACAACGTTCTTCATAAACATAGAAATAAAAGCAGCTAAAACTCCAATAGGCACAGCCAATGCCAAGGCAGCTTTTTCATTAGGCAGATTGCAAGAAATAACTTGAACGAATTTAATGACGTAAATTAAGCAAGAAG
>NZ_AZDH01000021.1 GCF_001435445.1 Companilactobacillus kimchii DSM 13961 = JCM 10707
CTCGTACCTTCAAAACTAGATATTAAGATTATGAATTAAGTTGAAACACTTCAAACTGCTGTAAACTCTTACTCGGTTAAGTCCTCGATCTATTAGTACTGCTCAGCTCCATGTATCGCTACACTTCCACCCGCAGCCTATCTACGTCATATTCTCTAACGGATCTTACTTCCATAAAGGAATGGGAAATCTCATCTCGAGGGGGGCTTCACACTTAGATGCTTTCAGCGTTTATCCCGTCCATACGTAGCTACCCAGCGATGCGCCTGGCGGCACAACTGGTACACCAGAGGTATGTCCATCCCGGTCCTCTCGTACTAAGGACAGCTCCTCTCAAATTTCCTACGCCCGCGACGGATAGGGACCGAACTGTCTCACGACGTTCTGAACCCAGCTCGCGTACCGCTTTAATGGGCGAACAGCCCAACCCTTGGGACCGACTACAGCCCCAGGATGCGATGAGCCGACATCGAGGTGCCAAACCTCCCCGTCGATGTGAACTCTTGGGGGAGATAAGCCTGTTATCCCCAGGGTAGCTTTTATCCGTTGAGCGATGGCCCTTCCATATGGTACCACCGGATCACTAAGTCCGACTTTCGTCCCTGCTCGACTTGTCAGTCTCGCAGTCAAGCTCGCTTATGCCTTTACATTCTACGAATGATTTCCAACCATTCTGAGCGAACCTTTGAGCGCCTCCGTTACATTTTAGGAGGCGACCGCCCCAGTCAAACTGCCCACCAGACACTGTCCCTCACCACGCTAAGTGATGTAGGTTAGAGTTTTCATATAACAAGGGTAGTATCCCACCAATGCCTCCCTCGAAACTAGCGTTCCGAGATCAACGGCTCCTACCTATCCTGTACATGTCACACAAAAACTCAATATCAAGCTACAGTAAAGCTCCATGGGGTCTTTCCGTCCTGTCGCGGGTAACCCGCATCTTCACGGGTATTATAATTTCACCGAGTCTCTCGTTGAGACAGTGCCCAAATCATTACGCCTTTCGTGCGGGTCGGAACTTACCCGACAAGGAATTTCGCTACCTTAGGACCGTTATAGTTACGGCCGCCGTTTACTGGGGCTTCAATTCTCAGCTTCGCAAAAGCTAACTGATCCTCTTAACCTTCCAGCACCGGGCAGGCGTCAGCCCATATACGTCATCTTACGATTTAGCATAGACCTGTGTTTTTGATAAACAGTTGTTTGGGCCTATTCACTGCGGCTGGCTGTTACACCAGCACCCCTTCTCCCGAAGTTACGGGGTCATTTTGCCGAGTTCCTTAACGAGAGTTCACTCGCTGACCTTAGGATACTCTCCTCGACTACCTGTGTCGGTTTGCGGTACGGGTAGTTTATTTCTAACTAGGAACTTTTCTTGGCAGTGTGAGTTATTGTGCTTCGTTACTAAAATTTCACTCCCCATCACAGCTTGTCCTTAAAGACATAAGCATTTAACTCATATCAAGACTTACTGCTTGGACGCGCATATCCATCAGCGCGCACACATCATCCTCCTGCGTCCTTCCATCGTTCAAACAAAATAAACTAGTACAGGAATATCAACCTGTTATCCATCGATTACGCCTTTCGGCCTCATCTTAGGCCCCGACTAACCCTGGGAGGACGAGCCTTCCCCAGGAAACCTTAGTCTTACGGCCGACCAGATTCTCACTGGTCTTTCGTTACTCATACCGGCATTCTCACTTCTAATCACTCCACCACTCCTCACGGTATGGCTTCAATGCAATTACAACGCTCTCCTACCACGTGTCTTACGACACATCCACAGTTTCGGTATCATGCTTAGCCCCGGTACATTTTCGGCGCAGAATCACTCGACTAGTGAGCTATTACGCACTCTTTGAATGAATGGCTGCTTCTAAGCCAACATCCTAGTTGTCTATGCGTTTCCACATCCTTTTCCACTTAGCATGAATTTTGGGACCTTAACTGGTGATCTGGGCTGTTTCCCTTTCGACGGTGGATCTTATCACTCATCGTCTGACTCCCGAGTAAAGATCAATGGTATTCGGAGTTTATCTGAATTCAGTAACCCAAGACGGGCCCCTAGTCCAAACAGTGCTCTACCTCCACGATCCTAAACCTCGAGGCTAACCCTAAAGCTATTTCGGAGAGAACCAGCTATCTCCAAGTTCGTTTGGAATTTCACCGCTATCCACATCTCATCTCAGCATTTTTCAACATACACGAGTTCGGTCCTCCAATGCGTTTTACCGCATCTTCAACCTGGACATGGATAGGTCACTTGGTTTCGGGTCTACATCAACATACTTAATCGCCCTATTCAGACTCGCTTTCGCTACGGCTCCGACTTTTCATCTTAACCTTGCATGTTAACGTAACTCGCCGGTTCATTCTACAAAAGGCACGCCATCATCCATAAACGGACTCTGACTACTTGTAGGCACACGGTTTCAGGATCTATTTCACTCCCCTTCCGGGGTACTTTTCACCTTTCCCTCACGGTACTGGTTCACTATCGGTCACTAGGGAGTATTTAGCCTTGGGAGATGGTCCTCCCGGATTCCGACGGAGTTTCTCGTGTTCCGCCGTACTCAGGATACTGAATGGAGTGGATCAGATTTCGTTTACGAGGCTTTCACTCTCTTTGGCCAAGTTTTCCAACTTGTTCGACTATCATAACCTTTTGTTCTCACAACATCAGTCCTACAACCCTAAAGAGCAAGCTCTTTAGTTTGGGCTATTCCCGTTTCGCTCGCCGCTACTCAGGGAATCGAATTTTCTTTCTCTTCCTGCAACTACTTAGATGTTTCAGTTCATTGCGTGTTCCTCTTGACTGCTATGTATTCACAGACAAGTAAATATCCATTACGATATTTGGGTTCCCCCATTCGGAAATCCCCGGATCAAAGCTTACTTACAGCTCCCCGAGGCGTATCGTCGTTAGTTACGTCCTTCATCGGCTCCTAGTGCCTAGGCATCCACCGTGCGCCCTTTATAACTTAACCTAAATTAAATTACAAAAAGTAATTTAAAACAATTTGCCATGATTTTCATCACAGCTGGCAATCAAAA
>NZ_AZDH01000003.1:0-74533 GCF_001435445.1 Companilactobacillus kimchii DSM 13961 = JCM 10707
CTTCTTGCTTAATTTACGTCATTAAATTCGTTCAAGTTATTTCTTGCAATCTGCCTTCGAGGTATGTAAAAAATACCTAAATCTCTTAATAAATGCTGTTCTTTTTACGTATATTCAGTTATGAATTTGTTTGATTTTTTAGCTTTACCGGTTTAATGAGAAATTTATTTTTTTGTGAACTAGCAACGGGGATAAATTTTTTACCATCTTTATAGACAAATTGGATAACATCATAATTGTTATCTAGCTTTTTTGCCTGTTTGGAAACAATATCTTGAATTGAATAAGGTAGATTGCAAATTTAATCCGAATTTTTGGACAAATTTGTCAGCATAACCTGATGAGGGGTGCTAACTAAGTTAGCATCTATAATTTAGTATAAGAACCTTAAATGAAGCTTAAAAACTAATTCTTTGATTTACCGACAAAGAAAGAAACTAAAGCAACAACAATTACTGCTCCAATAATTGAAGGAATAATTGCCATTCCGGCTAATTGAGGGCCCCAAGATCCCAGTATAGCTTCTCCAATAGAGGAACCAACTAATCCGGCAACAATATTAGCAATCCACCCCATTGATTTTCCTTTGCTAGTAATTGCTCCAGCAATAGCACCAATGATGGCACCAATAATTAAAACCCATAACCAATGCATAAAACATCATCCTCTCTTATTTTTCGAAGGATGTTTTTTAGATTTGTTATAGTTTTGAATTTCTTTAAAAATGGCTAATAAAAGTTGAGATATAGAAATGATAATTGATATTTTTGACCAAAGTCCAAATCTTTTCATATCAAATCCTCCATTATCTAAATTGCATCCTTCTAAATCTAATTATAGGCAATTGAATATTTGCATACAAGTTATTCTATTGTGCCATTCTTTTTAAAATAGGAATTTTTGATTTGCCTTTTTCTCAATTACAGGCGTTAAAGAATAATTGATTTAGTTATTGCACTTACAAACAATTTAGCATACGGACTTAAAAAGGAGTTTTGATGATGAAAACAAATTTGCAATTTTTTGCTGATCCTAACCCAGAACCTAAGCCAAACGATTCCAACCCAAATCCTGATGGTAAAAATCCAAAGCCAGCTGGCAAGACCTACACACAGGATGATATTGGAAAGATGATGGCCTCTAAGGCTAAAGAAGTAGAAAGCAATCTGCGGGATGATTTTGAAAAGGAGCTTAAGCAAAAGGAACAAGAATGGCTTGAAAAGGGTGAAAAACGATCCAGCATGAATGCTAGTGAGAAGGCCCAAGCCGATTTAGAAGAGCAACGACAAGCCTTAAAAGAACAGCAAGACCGTCTTCAAGAAAAATTAGATGAAGCTGATCGTAAGGATGCTTTAGCTGCAACTAAAACTGTTCTAACTGACAAGCACATTCCAGCTGAATTTGCGGAGTTTATTAGTGATGTTAAAGAAGATGTTCGTAACAATAACTTAGATAAGTGGTCAAGAATTATTGCTTGGGACGAGTTAATGGACTATACTTTTTTATACATGCTTTATTAAGTTGGGGTTTTTATGTATATAAATAACATTATATTGTATATATTCGGAGGACGAAGTGGAATCAGAACAAAATATTAGTATGATGCAGATCGTAGGCATCTTACGCAAACATATAAAAGCAATTTTCGGGACAACTATTGTTGTTACTTTGGCAGCGATTTTTGTTACCTTTTTCGTTATGACACCAAAATATAGCGCTACTACACAAATTTTGGTCAATCGTAAATTATCAGAGGACATGCAGTCGGCACAGTTCCAGCAGGTTCAGGCTGATGTTCAGATGATCAGTACTTATAAGGATATTATTACTAGTCCTACTGTTTTAAAAGATGTTAATAAGAAAGTTAGCAGCTATCCTGGTTATCCAGGTTCTATGGGAGCATTGAAAGGATCACTATCGATTAGTAATTCTCAAAATTCTCAAGTGTTTTCAGTAACAGCTAAATCTACAGATGCTGGCACAGCGGCAGCAATTGCCAATATGACAGCTAAGGTTTTTAAGAAAAAGGTTGTTAAAATTATGAGTGTTAACAATGTTTCAATTGTCTCTGAAGCTGAAACGAATACTAAACCTGTCAGTCCTAGAAAGACTTTGAACGTTTTGGTTGGTATTGTTTTAGGGTTGATTTTAGGTGTTGCATTAGCATTTGTTCGTGAAATAACTGATAGAACAGTTACAACGGAGAATTTCTTAACAGATGATTTAGGGCTAACTAGTTTAGGCACAGTTAGTGAAATTGATCAAAAAGACATTGAAAGAGTCGTTGAACATAATAAAGTTCAATCTAAGTTGAGTATTAATAAATCATCAAGAAATCATAGAAGGGTCTAGGGAATAAAATGGCATTATTTAAGAAGAAAACTACAAAGTTAGATAATTATAGTTTGAAAAATGGTGTTGGCTTGGTTACTTATGATGACCCTACCAGTACGATTTCAGAACAATTTAATACGATTAGAACTAATATCCAATTTTCATCTGTAGATAAAAAATTAAATTCAATTTTATTCACTTCATCTGCTTCATCTGAAGGTAAGTCTACAGTAAGTAATAATGTTGCAGTAACTTGGGCTAAACAAGGTGAAACGGTTGTGTTAGTTGATGCCGATCTTCGTCGTCCGACAATTCATAAAACTTTTAATGTAAGTAATAGGGTCGGACTTTCAAGTTACTTATTGGGAAATGCTTCATTTGAGGATGTCGTTCAACCAACAATGGTTAAAAATTTATTCGTTATTACTAGTGGACCGATTCCGCCTAATCCCTCAGAATTATTAGGTAGTATGAGAAATAAGGACTTAATCAATCGCCTTGAGGACAAATTTGGACTATTAATAATGGATGCTCCACCTGCTAATTCGGTTACTGATGCGCAAGTTCTTGCTACTCAAGTAGATGGTGTCGTAATGGTTGTGCCTCAAGGAATTGCTGAAAAAGCTGGGGTTGCACATGCTAAACAATTATTAGATACAGTTCATGCTAATATTTTGGGTGTAATTATGAATCGTGTCACAAAAGAAAAGTCACAAGGCTATTATGGTGGATACTATAGTGGTTATTATGGAGCTGAGAAAGAGAAATGAAATTAATTGATTTGCATTGCCACATATTGCCAGGCGTTGATGATGGTTCTAAAGATATGCAGATGTCATTAGATTTGGCTAAGGCAGCTGTAGATCAAGGGATTACTAATAGTCTGGTAACTCCTCACCATATGGATGGGGAATATACTAATCACAAACAAGACGTGATTAGAAAGACTAATGAATTTCAAGAAGCTTTAGATAATGCGGGCATACCGTTAAGTGTGTTTGCTAGTCAGGAAGTTCATCTAACAGGGGAACTAATGGATGCCATTGCTAAAGATGATGTTCTGTTCATGGATGAAACTAATCGTTATATATTGTTAGAGATGCCGCACGATGGTATTCCTGAATATACGGCAGATATGATTTTTGACTTAACGACTCGTGGTATAACACCAGTTATCGCCCATCCAGAGCGTAATCAAGGAATTCAGGAAGATCCCGATAAATTATATGATTTCGTTAAAATGGGATGTTTGACACAATTGACAAGTAGCAGTTATCTTGGTATGTTTGGTAAGAAGGTCCAAACACTTACTGAAGAAATTATTAAAGCCAATTTAGGATTTGTCTTTTCATCTGATGCCCATAATTTTAAAGGACGTAGGTATTTAATGAAGGAAGCCTTTGAGAAGCTAGAAAAAGAAGAGGGACTTCGCAAAGCCCAATTATTTAATCTTAATGCAAGAAATATTATCAATGGTGATGACATCGGTGATACGGATTTTATTAAGATATCTTCATTACCTAAGAAAAAGAAAAAGTTTTGGTTATTTTAGTATAAAAACAGTATATGGGGGGATTTTACAGTGAAGGCATTAGTAACCGGTGGAGCTGGTTTTATAGGTTCACATTTAGTAGATTATTTAGTGGAACAGGGACTTGATGTAGTTGTAGTCGACGATTTATCTATGGGAGATTTAAAAAACATTCATCATCAAGATCATGTGGATGTATATATTGAAGATGTTAGAAATAAAGAATTTATTCAACAATTATTACAAAGGGAAAAACCGGATTATATCTATTTCTTGGCTGCCATTGCAAGTGTTGCTGATTCGATTGAACGTCCTGCTGAAACCCATTCGATAAATCATACGGCTGTATTTGATATGCTGGAGTATATACGTAAAACCGAATTACCAATTAAGAAATTTCTATTTACTTCTTCTGCGGCGGTTTATGGAAATCTACCAGAACTTCCCAAAAAGGAGGATTCAAGAGTAGATCCATTATCTCCATATGCAATTGATAAATATTCAACAGAGAGATTTGTTTTAGCATATGGTAATCTGTATGATTTACCAACAGTTTGCGTTCGTTTTTTCAATGTTTATGGTCCAGGACAAAATCCAAGTTCACCATATTCGGGAGTGTTGTCGATTTTAACTGAATGTTTTGATAAGAATAAAGCGTTTACGCTTTATGGAGATGGAAAACAAACACGTGATTTTGTATATATTGATGATGTTATTCAGGCTTTATGGTTAATTACTACAAGTAAAACTAAACATGAAGTTTTTAATGTAGCAAATGGGCATGAAACGAGTTTAAATTCTATAATTCATATCTATGAAAAAATAGCTCATAAAAGAATAAAGATTCAGAAGTGCGATTATCGTATTGGTGATGTTAAACGTTCTGTAGCAAATATTAACAAGCTTACTAAACTTGGATATACTACGAAATGGACATTAGAAGATGGATTAAATAGCTATTGGGGGGGAATTCATCGTGAGACAAGTAGAAATTAATAAGTCGGTAAATACTCAAGCGGATAGTCGGTTAGTTGAATATACTTTTGTTAATAAAATAGGTAATCCTATTACTGGTTGGAAACTTGTAATTAAACGTGTATTTGATTTATTGGTTGGATTATTGGGGTCGATAATAAGTTTACCTATTATAATGGTGTTTGCCTTTATAGTGAAAACAACCTCTAAGGGACCAGCGTTTTATAAGCAAGAACGTGTAGGCTTTATGGGGAGTACGTTTAATGTTATAAAAATAAGGTCAATGTATCAGGATGCAGAAGCTCGAACTGGAGCTGTTTGGGCACAAAAAAATGACCCTAGAATTACACCAATTGGCCGTTTTATGAGAAAAACTAGAGTCGATGAATTACCACAGTTTTGGAATGTATTAAAAGGAGACATGAGTTTAGTAGGACCTCGCCCAGAGCGCCCAATTTTGACTGAAAAGTTTAGTAAAAGTTTTTCAGAATTTCCAAAGCGCTTGCGTATTATACCTGGCATTACGGGATATGCTCAAATTAATGGTGGATATGATATTACACCAGATGCTAAGTGTAAATTAGATAATTATTACATTGAACATTATTCGCTTTGGTTTGATATAAAGATGTTATTAGGAACAGTCAAAATTGTGTTTACTGGAGATGGCGCACGTTGATAACTGATTCTGAAGAGTATACATATACTGGCTTGATGTCCGTATATGCACGTGAAAATCCGACGTTGTTTGAAAACGCACTGACCTCTATATTGAATCAAACCATAAGACCTGATTACTTCTTGCTTGTCAAAGATGGAATGTTAACAGATGAATTAGAAAATACTATCAAGATGGCCAAAGATAAATTTGAACACTGCGGAATCCGATTTATCCAGTTACAAAACAAGCAAAACTTAGGGTTAGGGGCATCTTTAAATAGAGGTTTGATGGCATGTCCAACAGAATTTGTCGCACGCTTTGATTCAGATGACGTTAATATAGATTTACGAATGGAAAAAACTATGAATGCTTTTAGAGAAAATCCTAGACTAGTAATTGTCGGTTCCCAAATCTTTGAGTTTAATACAGACGAGAGTCATCCATTGGACGTAAAAAATGTGCCGACATCTAATGATGATATTAAAAGATGCAGTGTAAAAAGGAATCCTTTTAATCACATGTCTGTAACGTTTAGAAAAAGTGTTATCTCTAAAGTGGGCGGTTACATTGATGTGCCATTGTTTGAGGACTATTTTTTGTGGATTCGTGTTATTCATTCAAAATATCCAGTATTGAATTTAGATGATATTTTAGTTAAAGCTCATGTTGATGGATGTTTTACAAGTAAACGTGGTGGATTTCATTATCTATTAAAAGAAATTAATTTTCAAAATTTACTTTTAAAAGGACATTATATAGGTATTTTTCAATATGTATATAATGTAGTTGTGCGTGGTAGTATCAGAATCTTACCATCTAAGGTATTACGTTTGATATATTTACATCTAAGAAATACAAGCAAATGAGTATTGTTAATTTAATGGGGAGTGTCAAGAAGTTTGTGTAAATAAAAATCCCTTCTCCTGGCAAAATAAAGTATTAATCGAAAAGTGATTCTAACGTGTCTTTGACTTGACCAAATCCGCGATGGCTACGATTGAAGTACTTTTCGTTATAGCTTATGACTTGAACTCCAATGAAATTGTCTAAAGATTTTTCGTTTGGAAATTGTTCCTTTGGTTTGGTCTTGCATTTGATTCTTTTGTTCAGTGATTCTAAGATATTGGTTGAATAAATTGTTGGTCGAATGCCCGGGGGAAAACTCAGGAAAGCTAATAGTTCATTTTCAATGGATTTAAGTTGCTGGATCAGATTGGAATACGATTTCCCCCATGCACCATAAAAATCATTTAAGATCTTGTGTGCTGCAGTTACATCGGTCGCTGAATGCAACTCTTTAAAGTCATTTAAGATCGCCTCACGATCTTTTAAACGCACATGTGAACCAATATTGCGCATAACATGTACTAGGCATCTTTGAAATTTAGCTTTCGGGAAAGCGTGCAATAATGCTGGCTATTCCATCTGCAATGATCAACTGGACTTGTTCTAATCCACGTTTTTTAAGATCTTCTGCCATTTCTGACCAAACTCCTGCATTTTCACTTGGAGCGATTCGATAATCAAGAACTTCTTTGATGCCGACAGATGTAATACCTAAAGCAATATAGACCTCTTCTCTTTGAACTGAATCGCGGCGCAAAGGTAAGTAAGTTGCATCTAAGAAAAGACAAACATAGTTTGCCTTAATAGTTCGTTGATGAAAAGCTTCAATCTGTTTTGTTACCTGAGCAGTGATATTAGAAACAGTAGTAGGTGAATAATAAGAGCCATACATTTTTTCAATCAAATCTGCAATTTCACGGGTCGTAACGCCCTTGGAATAAAGCTGAATGATTGTTGTTTCTAAAGCGTCCTGCGGCCGTGAATGACCGTACAGGCGTGGGACATTGGGAAGGCGACTTGGTCAAAGGTATTCGTTCGGCTGATGAGCCAGCGCTGATGACGCTCACAGAACGGTACAGCCGAACTGAAATCATCGTTAAGATACCTGACTATCATGCGGACACCTGTCTTAAAGCCTTGCAGGACACGATCAACGATTACGGTGCCAAGGAGTTTGAGAGTATCACGTTTGACAATGGTTCCGAGTTCGCCAAGCTGTCGGAGATCGTTGGAACCCAGATCTATTTTGCTCATCCATACTCGCCTTGGGAGCGCGGCACTAACGAGAACACCAACGGACTACTCAGGGAGTACTTCCCGAAGGGAAAGTCTCTCAGGGACGTTACGCTGGTTGAGATCCAAGCAGTCCAATCAGCACTGAACCATCGTCCCAGACGTATTCTGAACTATCTTCGACCATGCGATTACTACCGACGCATGGCTTAACAACCTAGACCACTATCAAGGATTCGTTATCATCGTTGCACTTGACTTGAAAATTAAGGAATAAAAATGTATCAAAAAAATAATGTAATAAATATCTTGTTAGTAATGTTGTTTGTAATAGGATCTGTGCTGAGCTATTCACAATGGAGTGGAATTGGCTCCGGCTTAAGACTTGTTTCAGAATTTTTAATAATTATTTGTAATATTTGGAATGTTAATTTTAAAAATTACACTATTATATTGCCATTGGTAGGTATTTTTTGTATATATCCTATTTTAATGACAAGTGTGGGTGTATATGGAGAATTCTCTAAACAAGTGATATTATATAGCGTTTACTATGCATTTTACTCGTTGTTTTTGATTTGTTCTATAAATGCATTTCGAGATAACCCGATGAGTTTAGTCACTACTATATTTTGGACTCTAACTACTATGCTTTTTTTGATGATGTTTATCTTTAAAGGTGTTTCTTATAACGTTTTAGAGTTAATTAATAGTATGTTATATAATCAAAGATATGGTAATAATATTCTTACACAACGTATATCTATGGGATTCAATAATGTGAATACTTTGGGTATGTTTGCAGGCTTTTTGGTTCTAATTGCTGTTATTACTCATAAAAATAGAAGTAATTTAAAGAATATATTAATAGTGTTATTTAGTATTTTTATAATTTTAAATTCTGGTAGTCGAACACCCATATTAGCGGTAGGTATCTCACTAGTGGTCTATTTAGTTCACAGTTTAGGATCAAAAAAAATAAAGTTTATTGTTAGTACTATAACAGGCTTTTTTTTAACAACTATTTGGGCAGTATTTTTATATTTTGTTTATTTTTCAAATTCTTTGAATACTCATTTTATGCAATTAGATGAGTTTTTAAGTTATCGGTTAAACTATAGTCAAATGGCATTGAGTTTAGCAGGAAGTGACTTACATAAATGGTTGGGTATAGGGTCAATGAGTACGAGCTTTATTCAACAAAAATTAACTGGAGAACGTTTCGCAATTGATAGTTCTTTAGCTTACTTTTTATTAACAATAGGTATTGTAGGATTTAGTTTTCTCTTAATTTATATATTGTATTTATATTGTATGATAGTAAAAAAACAGAGCTCGATAGTACTTACACTTTTTGTATTCTATTCAGTTTATCTAGTTATGGAAAATATTCTTTTTATTCCTAATGCGGCTGTATCCACATTTATTTTGACTATAATTTTTGCTTATATGTTATCAAACAAGAGAGTTGAGGAATATAATGATAGATAAAAATGCACGTATAACTATTTTAACTAGTACGTACAACCGTCCAGAAAGCCTAAAAAAATTATATAAATCTTTATGTCAGCAAACTGATAAGAGAATGGTTTGGTGGATCGTGGATGATGGAAGTACTGTTGCTGTGTCGCCGACTGTAAATCAACTAATTTCGAATAATAATGATTTTGAAATAAAATATACAGTTTTAAAAAATGGTGGAAAACATAGGGCGTTGAATGCTATTATTCCAAAAATAGTGACAGATTTAACAGTTATAGTGGATGATGATGATTTGTTAGTTGACGATGCAATAGAAACAATTTTAAAAGACTACGAAGTTGCTAAACAAGAGAACATTGGGTCACTTATATATGAACATGGGAAGATGCAGAACGTACCAGTACAACCATTACCAAACAAAATAGATTTTGGTAGGCGGTATTGGTACTTACTAAATCATCATATTTCTGGAGATTTTACGGATGTTTTTGTAACAAAATGTTTACAGAAATTTAGGCTACCAGAATTTAAAAATGAAAAATTTATTAGTGAGGGTCCTTTGTACGTCGAGTTTAGTAAAGTTTTTAGATCCAAATTTATAAAGAAAATCATTCGTGTAGGGGCTTATCAGCCAAATGGATTAACAAACAGTATCAGAAAATTGGAAATAGAGAACCCAAATGGGGCTATCTATGAGCAGATGTTATACTTAGCACAAGAAAACACGCCGTTATTTTATCGCATAAAAAAGAGTGTCTTGGTAGGGAGAATTTCTGCATTTATAAAGAAATCTCCTTTAAAAAATAATATTATTAGAAACAAAAAGGAAATTAATCTATTAATTATGATGAGTTATTATATGTATGGATTTCTTCTAAAATTAAAGGAAGTGTTGTAAATGTTAGACGAAGATATTGATGTTGTTATTCCATGGGTGGATAATACTGATCCAATTTGGCGCGATAAGGCTAAACAGTATATTGATTTGACTGATTTGGATGGTGAACGTTTTAGAGATTATGATACTATTAAGTATGCTATTAGATCAGTTGAATATAATATGCCGTGGGTTCATCAAATTTTTTTGGTAACAGCCGGTCAAAAGCCAAGTTGGTTTGTGGAGTCACCAAAAATTAAAATTATTAATCATGATGAATTCATACCTCATGAATTTTTACCAACGTTTAGTTCTATCGTCATAACGATGTTTATGCATTTAATTCCTGAAATTAGTGAAAAATTTATAGTTTTAAATGATGATATGTTTGTTGTTAATTCCACAAAGGTAAGTGATTATTTTAGAGACGGTTTGCCAAATGATTTTTATATTGAACGGCCAACTTATCCACTATTTCTAAATGATTATTATGTTTTTAATTCTTTGTATGCGATTAATCAGGCTTTTTCAAAACGTGATAATTTAACAAAAAAATTGACAAAAAAATTTAATTTTAAATATGGCTTAATTAATAATACAATTTCATTATTTTTATCTGTGTTTAGACCTTATTTAGGATTTTATAGTGCGCACAGTGCACAGCCATATTTAAAAACAAGTTTTGAGGAATGTTGGCGTCTATTCTATGATGAGTTGCATCAGGCAGCAAGCCATCCAACTAGGAATAGACTTGACGTAACGGATTGGTTAATAAGATACTATCAATTAGCTAGTTTTAAATTTCAAGCAAGTAATCCTCGAAAGCATAAATATTTTGAATTAGGATTAATGGATGATAATTCTTTTAAAGATGCATTATATAATAAAAAATATTTGGACATATGTATTAACGATGCATCCATCAAGGATGATTCTTTAGATTTGCCAGATAAAATGATAGATGCTTTATCAAAAAAGTTTAATCAACCATCGACTTGTGAACTGTAAAAATTCCCGAATGGAAAATACTTTATTATGAAAAACAAAATAATTAATTTTATAAGCTTTGCGATGGGGCCAATCTTAGGAGGAGCATTAACAGCTTTAATTATTCCATTGACAACATATTTTTTGTCGCCGGTAGAATATGGTAAAGCAAGTATGTTTACTATATTGCAGGGTCTAGTTGCTTCTTTTGCGTATTTTGGATTTGATCAAGCATTTACCAGGGAATATAACGAACAAGATGATAAGAGTAAACTTTTCATGAATTGCATAATAGTTCCATTGATGTTTTTCAATGTTTTACTATTAATTTCGTTATTTTATTTGCATCAAATTTCTAATTTAATTTATCCTAGTAAGAATTATGTTCTTCTAGTAATAGCATTTGAAGTGCTAGTTATGTTTACAATTTTTGAAAGATTTATTTTAATGTACTTGCGTATGTCGGAGAATGGTAAAGCATATTCTTTCTTTACAACATCAATAAAATTATATATGTTGATTGCTACATGTATTTTACTATATTTTGGAAATAGATCGTTTACCGTTGTTGTTTGGTCAACAATTATTGGACAAATTTCGGCTGACTGCATTTTAATCTTTAAGTATAGGCGATTATTTAATTTTAAGATTAACCAATGGATTGATTCAAAATTGATTAATCGGATGTTTATATTTGGTTTCCCAATTGTTATATCAGTTTCGTTAACAAATTTTCTACAAATGTCAGATAGAATTTTTTTAAAGATATATAGTACTTATCAAGAGTTAGGTGTTTATTCAGTTGGATTAAAAGTAATGGCAATTATGACAATTATTCAAACTATATTTGTTAATTATTGGGTCCCTGTATCATATAGATGGATGAATGAGCATAAAGACATAATTGTATTCCAAAAGGTTAGTGAATTTGTTAATCTCATTTTATCTAATATAGTTTTCTTAATGACAGTTATTGGACCAATTATTGTGCTTTTTGTGTCGAATAAGTATAGAGATGTTCAATATTATTTTCCACTAATGATCATTCCAGTATATCTTAGTTGTATTAGTGAAACTACCAATATTGGAATCGTTTTTTCGAGAAAAACTTACCTAAATATCTATATATCAGGAATTACATTGCTTGCTAATATCGGGTTGTCATTTTTATTAATACCGAAATTTGGTAGTCGGGGTGCAGCGTTGGCAAATGCATTATCGTATATTGTTTTCTTTGTATTAAGGACAATCTTTTCTGCAAAAAATGGATTTAAAATCAAAATCATAAGTCATATTTTAATATTAATAGTGTTATTGATAGTATGTATAACCAAAGCTTTTTTTAATATAGAATGGTATTATTGTTTGATTATGTATATTGTTTTCTTTATCTATTCAATTGTGCGTTTGAAAGCATTTAATTTTAAAGGTTTTATGTCATCGAACAATATGAAAAATAATGAAATTGAATAATATAAAACTTGTGAATCTGATGATTGAACTGAACTCCAAAAATTGGAGTGAAGTTTGGCTGTTCGTCAAATGGTACTGATAGCAGAATTATTTAATTGAATAGCTTGACATTAAGCAGCTGAATTTTTTGGCTGTACGATAAATAGAGTTGATAGGCATTTTGCCATCAACTCTATTTTTGTGGCTGTTCGTCAAATCAAGTTGATGGCGGTTCAAGTTAACAGTTAGACCATAAATGGTCTAGCTGTTTTTTTATTTGGCTGATGAGCTTGCTCGAAGCCAAAACATTTGAATATTTATACGTTCAGTAAAGTTGTTCCAACTACGATATCCATAGGCACTACTTTTTATCTTTTTTATTCTTCCAATGATTCCCTCTAAAAATCCGTTGGAATATTTAAGCCTCAGTGCATTTAATACTTGTTTACGATATTTTCTTAATGATGTCATTGTTTGATCCATAGCGGTATTGAGTGGATGATAATTGAGTAGTATCTGATTCATTGTATCAGTATCGCCTGTTCTAATAGCCTTTAAAATATCTTGATATACTTCATAGGACTTGGCGAAACCTTCGTCCAAATCTAAACACTTTGTGATTAAATTTAGATCCGTTTCATAATAACCAACACTGTACTGATACTTAGGGTTTATCTTTTCGATGGAATCGAATGATTCCAAGAATTTTTTCCAATCTCTCTTCATGAACAAGTATTCTTTACTTCTTTTAGGCATTCGTTTCATTACCTGTATTCTAGTTGAATTGAGAGAACGATTCATCATCTGAACGATATGAAATCTATCAACAACGACTTTGGCCTTTGGAAACAACTTTGGTACTAAATTAATGTATCCGGCATTTAAATCCAAAGAAATAGTTTTTACCTGTCTTCTGACTTTCAAAGGAAATCGACTGAAGTATTTACTGATTTGATATGAAGTTCTTCTGGGCAAGATATCACCCGTACGATGATTATCGCTATCTAACCAAATAAAGCTCATCTTGTCAGTAGACATAAATTCATCAAATGCCATGTGCTTAGGAAGATGTTCAGGAAGTGATTTCTTGTGCATCTTGGCTTCTTCATCGATGATACGTTGAACGGTCTTATCGGAGACGTTAAAACGTCTGCCGATATCCTTCAATGATGTATTAAAAGCAGTTTCTGATAAGATCATTTGTCTAACAGGTTGTGCGATTTGACAATATTCCCAAACATAACTAGTTTTGGCTACAAAGATAGAGTTACAAGATTTACATTTATACTTTTGACGTTTCAGACTTATATACGTTGGACGTAATGATAATGATGGAGCGACTATCATATTTTTATTAAATCCATTCTTAACTAAGTGGCCTGCAAGGCCACAGTTAAGACAACGGTCAATCTGTTTAGTTAGCATTGCAAAATAGACTAAGGACTTGATGCCATTAACTAACATAAATTTTGAGTCTTCAGTAAAGATAATATTCTCATCTTTCATTTCAAGAGCGTTTCGTATAGACTTATTACTTAGGGACATCATTCAAATTCCTTTCATTGTGAAGCTGTAGAGGGTAGAACATCTAAAGGTATGGATGGTGTCTTTTTGATGTTCTAAAATAGTTTTATTAATAAATGGTATACAAAAATAGAGTTGATGGCAAAATGCCTATCAACTCTATTTATCGTACAGCCACCGGCCGTTTTTGGAGATAGTCGTGGTTTCTTTACTGAAACTTATTCAGACCGTGACTTCAAGGAAGCCGGTATTAATTTTGACTTCATTCAAGATAATCAATCATTATCTAGTGAAGCAGGGGTTTTACGTGGATTACATTTCCAACGTGGAAAAGCTGCTCAAACTAAGTTAATTCGTGTTGTTACAGGTGCTGTTCTTGACTTGATTGTTGATGTACGTAAAGGCTCACCCACATACAAACAATGGGAAGGTTACATTATTTCTGCAAGTAACCATCGTCAATTACTAGTGCCAAAGGGTTTTGCCCATGGATTTGTCACATTAACAAATGACGTTAACTTCTTATATAAATGTGATAACTATTATAATGCTGAAGCAGATGGTGGTTTTTCATTTAAGACTCCAGAATTAGGTATTCAATGGCCAATTGATTTTGATCAAGCAATTACTTCTGAAAAGGATGCTAATCAACCTACCTTTACAGAGTTTGAAAAAAATAATCCATTCGTATATGGTGAAATTTAATACAGGAGATAACCAATGAAAAATATTATTGTCACAGGTGGAGCTGGATTTATCGGTTCTAATTTTGTTCATTATGTCGTAAAGAACCACCCAGAAGTACATATCACAGTATTAGACAAATTAACTTATGCTGGTAATCGTGCTAATTTAGCTGGATTACCTAAGGATAGAGTTGAATTAGTTGTTGGTGATATTAAGGATGCTCCTTTAGTTGATAAATTAGTAAGTAAAGCAGATGCAGTTGTTCACTATGCTGCAGAAAGTCACAATGATAATTCATTGATTGATCCTTCTCCTTTTATTCAGACTAACATTGTTGGTACTTACACATTGCTTGAAGCGTGTCGTAAATATAATGTTCGTTTCCATCATATTTCAACTGATGAAGTCTATGGGGATCTTCCTTTGAGAGATAAAGATGGAAATGGTGATAAATTTACCCCTGAATCACGTTACAATCCAAGCAGTCCTTATTCATCATCTAAGGCTAGTTCTGATTTACTAGTTCGTGCATGGGTTCGTTCCTTTGGGTTACAAGCAACAATCTCTAATTGTTCTAATAATTATGGACCTTATCAACACATTGAAAAATTTATACCTAGACAAATCACTAATATTTTAAGCGGTATTCGTCCAAAACTTTATGGTTCTGGTAAGAATGTACGTGATTGGATTCATACTAATGATCATTCACGAGCAGTTTGGACTATTCTTACAAAAGGTAAGATTGGTGAAACTTACTTAATCGGTGCTAATGGTGAGAAGAATAATAAAGAAGTTCTTGAATTAATTCTTGAATTGATGGGTAAACCATCTGATGATTACGAATTGGTTAAAGATCGTCCGGGACATGATATGCGTTATGCTATTGATTCAACTAAATTACGTGAAGAATTAGGTTGGAAACCAGAATATACTGATTTTAGAACTGGGCTACAACATACAATTGATTGGTATACAGAACATGAGGACTGGTGGAAAGCTGAAAAAGCTGAAGTCGAAGCTAAGTATGCTAAAAATGGTCAATAGGTTGATAGAATGAATAGAACTTTGAAAAATATTATTTATAACGGTGTTTACCAATTATTAGTTATTGCTTTACCCGTTATTACGGTTCCTTATGTAGCAAGAATATTGGGAGCTAAATCGCTAGGAATTAATTCATATGTGGTATCTATTGGGAATATTCTTGGTTATGTAATTATGATGGGACTTAATCAGTATGGCGTAAGAACTATAGCAAGATCTGATAGGAATACTAAGTCCTTAAAAAAAGAGTTTTTAAATCTATGGATATTACAGTTAATTGTAGGAATTATTGTAGTCATATGTTACAGCCTATTTTCTTTTTATAATAAAGATAGATTATATTTTCTTGCTAATTTACCTTATTTAATCGGTTTCACAATTGATATATCATGGTTTTTTATAGGTATAGAGAAGATAAAAGATGTTGTTATTAGAAATACATTTGTAAAGTTTGTTACGGTTTTCTTTATATTTGTGTTAGTTCATTCTCCTAATGATCTATATATATATATATTGATAAATAGTTGTTCAATTTTATTCTCTAATATTATCTTCTGGAAAAAATTACATTCATGTATTGGTGGTTTTAAATTTAATTTAAAGAAGATTAATTTAAAGTATTTTATTCCTGTGATAATTTTAGGGGCACCTCAAATTGCAGTTCAATTATATACTAATTTTGATAGTACACTTGTTGGTATGATAGCAGGACCTACACAACTGTCTTATTATGATCAATCTCAGAAGGTAGTACGTATACTTTTGGCATTAGTTACATCTGTTAGTACAGTATTAATGCCAAAATTGGCACAGTTAGACAAAAATGATAATGGCAACTACAATAAGATACTTAAATTATCTTTAGATATAACTTTCATATCCTCATTATTTATAACTTTGAACCTTATGGTTAATTCTAATGATTTTGTTCCATGGTTTTTTGGAACAAAATTTGGCGCAATGACAGATAATATGTTTTACGTTAGTCTTATTTTAATATTCATATCTTATGGTGGAGTTTTTGCTAATCAATTTGCTTTGTCTAAGGGGTACTATAAGGAATATGCCCTACCTTATTTTTTAGGTGCAATTATAAGTATACCTTTGAATATTGTTTTAGTAGGTAAATATAAGGCTGATGGTGGAACTGCAACTATAATAGTGACTGAATTAATGGTTTGCCTAGTTAGAATAATTATTGTGGCAAAAAAAATAAACTTAAAAAGTATGTTTAGGGGACAATTTAAATATGTCTTCGTGATGATAATTTGTTTAGGTATATGGTATAAATTCAAATTTTCATTTGGCAATCATCTTTTGAATATTATTGCAAATACATTGGTTTATTCAGGTATGTTTATCGTATGGGTGTTGCTATTAAATGTTAATAAAGTTAGTGAATATAAAAATTATTTTAAAAAGGGAGAATAAATGAAGGTTTTAGTAATAGGTGCAAGTGGTCAATTAGGATCTGAATTGTGTCGAATGTTGGACAAAAAAGGAATTGAGTATTTAGGCACAAATTCTAAAGATTTGGATATTACCGATTGGAATGCAGTTAATCAATATTTTAAAGAATATAGACCACAATTGGTGTACAATTGTGCAGCTTATACAAATGTCGATGGAGCTGAAGATACACCAGGGAAAATCGCTAATTATAAAGTTAATGTGATTGGAACTAAGAATGTTGCTGCTGCATCTGAAAAGTTTGGGGCAACTCTTATATATATTAGTACGGATTATGTTTTTGATGGTAATAATTCAGAAATGTATACTGAAAAATCCCCTACTAATCCACAAAATGAATATGGACGTGCTAAACTTGCTGGAGAGCAAGCAGTATCTAAAATAATGAGTAAATATTATATTATTCGTACCTCGTGGGTATTTGGTGAATACGGGAAAAACTTTGTTTATACAATGCTTAACTTAGCGAAGACGCATGATCATCTTACCGTTGTAAATGATCAAAAGGGGCGCCCTACCTGGACTAAAACTTTATCTGAATTTATGATTTATGCCATGGAGAATGAAATTCCGTATGGACTATATCAGTTATCTAATGAAGAATCATGCACATGGTACGAATTTGCTAAAGAAATATTAAAAGAACAAAATGTTAAAATTGACCCTGTGACGTCTGATGAATTTCCTCAAAGGGCTTATCGTCCAAAGCATTCTGTGATGGATTTGGCGAAAGCGGAGAGTGTCGGTTTTGAGATAATTAGTTGGAAAGAAGCCTTGTCTAATTTTATAAATGATGTAAATTAGAACTTATTGGGGGAAATATTATCATGCATAATAATAGAAAAAAGAAAAAGCATACACTTAGAAATGTATTTTTATCATTTTTGTTGTTACTTATTATTGGTGGTGCGGCATATGGTATGACACGATATCGTAGTGTTAAAAATTCGGTAAATAGTTCATTTAAACCATCTGGAGTTACTAAAGAGCGTGATGTAAGTAGTGCTTTAAAGAATAAAAAGCCTGTATCTATTCTATTGATGGGAACTGACACAGGGGCTTTGGGGCGTGATTATAAAGGTCGTACAGATAGTATGATGGTAATTACTTTAAATCCAAGCGATAATAAAACAACGGTAACAAGTATTCCTCGTGATACTGCTGTTAATATCCCTGGATATAAGTCTGTTTCACCTGCTAAGATTAATGCAGCGTACTCTTATGGACAGACAGAAACAGCAATTAAAACGGTTCAAAAGCTTTTGAATATTCCAATTGATTTTTATGCACTTATTAATATGGGTGGCATGGAGAAAGTGATTGATCAAGCTGGTGGAGTGGATGTAACGCCAACTTTGAGTTTTAAATATGAAGGATATTCGTTTAAAAAGGGCGAAAAAGTCCATATGAATGGTAAGAAGGCCTTAGCATATTCACGTATGCGCTATGATGATCCTAAAGGGGATTATGGACGTCAGACACGTCAAAGAGAGGTTCTTACAGCTTTAGTACATAAGAGTAGTTCGGTGTCTACCTTATTAAATCAAAGTTTTATTAATTCATTATCCGATCAAACCCAGACAGATTTAACATTTGATGAATTAACTACAATTGCTAAGGATTATAATTCTGTTAGAAAAAACACTTCTGAAACTCATTTACAAGGAAACGGTGAAGAAGTTGCTAAACAGAGCATGGAAGTTATGAAAAAATCTGAATTGCAACGTGTCACTAACTTTATTCGTGAGAATTTAGATTTGCCACATGCTAAGACAGGTAATATTCAGTTTAAGCCTTCTACACAAAGTTCAACAACAACTAAGTCGGTTCAAGATATCAATAATATTGGTTCACAACGTTCAACCACGGGAACATCCAATAAGAATAGTACTGGAACAAACAGTGGTTCTGGTATAAGCAATAGTGGATATTCTAACTCAGGTTATTAATTAAATATCAAGAGCGGTATAAAAATGTAGGAAAATGACGGTTAAAATGGTCCTTTGTCAAATAGTATTGATGAATAGTTTTTGTATGGAAGGCAACCTCATGTAGGTTGTCTTTTTTTATGCACAAATGAGTCTTATTCTCTTGAGAAAATGGTCAAGATTTCTAAATCCATAACTGATACGTTTGAGTTTTTTTATCTTTCCAATGGTCTCTTCAAGAGGACCATTGGATTATGACATTGTACAACTATTCTTTATATAATTTAAATTCTTATGTAACGTTGAAATAGATGTATCCATAGCGATGCCAATTAGACTTGAGTGCTTTATACAAACGGGAATGTTTATCATTTATTTTTTTAAGACAACTGATTCTAACTTGATCCAATGCCCGGCTATATAGCTGAACTATATGAAATCTATTAACTATTATTTGAGCATTGGGAAAAATTTTATGAATGACCGACTGGTAATTAGCGTTCAAATCAATAGAGGCAGTCTTAACTGCTTGTCGTTCTGACAAGCTATAATTTTTTACAAAGTGTTAAATAATTGTTTTAGACAGTCGATCATGAATCAACTCAATTAGATGATGTTGTTTGTGTATCAATAGCTATAAAAGTAAATATACCGTTAACTGAACGAAATTCATCAAAACACAAGTTTTCTGGAAGGCAATCACATCTATTTGATATTGTCATATAAGATTCTGCTTACTGTATTTACTGATACTCCGATGATTTTAGCAATTGATGTTAAAGTGAAGGATTCCTTGGCCATAGCGAATGTTCTGTTTTGAACTTGTTTAGTCATAGTATGATTTTTGATTAATAAATCACTGTGAGCACCACAGGTGCTAGCACAGTTCTTACAAATATATTGAGTATCAAATGATACTCAATACCGTCCTTGACTGAAACATTATTGTTTTCTCCATGTTTGATTGGGTTTAGTCGCTTAAATCTTAACATGGGAACAGTGATGTTCTTTTTTTATTTTCTAGAGATTAAAAAACTGGTATTGATTATTCATCAATACCAGAAAGTTAATAATTAAATATTATTAGAGCTAGTAAATGAGTAAATGAAATTTACTCATTTACTAGCTCTTTTCGTGTTGTTGAAAGATTCTATCCAGCTTTTTGGACGTGATGAGGACGGTTATGGTAACTACGATTATCAATTAACGAGTTATGATTCAAATGGAAAACCTCATCCAGCCAAATTTACTGGTACGACAAGCTTAAATATTGGCGAATTATTTGAGAAAAGAAGAGATTTTTTATTATAAGTTGCGCAACAAATTGATTAATGACTTCATGGCGTGATATAATTGCATTTGCAAAGAGTGAGTAACTTATAGATACACCAAAACCCCCAACGAGTGGAAGTCGTTGAGGGTTTTTTAGTGGGCTAAATTGCCTTTTCCTTTTACTTGCGGTGTTTCCGTTTTAGCCAATCGGTAAACCAAGCGGTTACTAAGCCGACTACAAGTGGGGCAAAAAGTGAGTTAAACAAATAGATACACCCCCAATCCGTTGCAGGATTGTAAGGCAACTTTCTTATTTTATCATAGCCAAATCAAAAAAAATCCAGTTTTTATATTATAAGAGAAGAAGTAAGTGAACTTCAAAATAAGAAACAGAGAGAATCTTTTATGATAGAAATCTTTATTATATCGATTTTACTGTTTTACATAATTCACCAAGTAGAAGAGTTTACATCTTCGATTTTCATAGTAGAGATTATAAAGAATATAGTTCAACTCTTGCCCTTAATTATATTTTTATAACTTTATAAAGTTATAAAGGCTCTATCCTTCTCATAAATAAAATAGAAGTATGATTCAACAACTTAATATCTGATAACTTGACAGTATTTAACCAAAAAGCCAACAGGTCCTCATTATCCGGCTTATCTTGAATAGATTCGTAGTGATTATAATATTCTTCAGCAAAATAATTTTGGAAAGATCTAAATATGTAGGCCGATCTATTCTCTGGTCTGGCCTTTTTACTTTTTAGCGTCTCCATGACAATTCTCTTTATTTCGTTAACTATTGTCGTTTATATAAACTCGTTTTTCTCAAAAGTTGTGGTCAAAACAGGGTCGTCTAATCCACACCCTTGACCAGTTTAAACATTGATTCCTTTGTGTTTAAAAAAGTAAATTTTCTAATCTTCCCTTTTCGACCTTTTTATTTTATCTTGCATTAAGTAATCATCAGTTTTCAGATTTATGTCATCCTCCTACAAAGTGTTAAATGTTATATGCTAAATATATTTAACACTTTGTGGGAGACAATTAACAAACGAGACTTTTCTTTTTGTCTTTACTAGTTGAATGACAGTGCTAAAGTCTTAATTAGACAGTGATTCGGGGGAGAATTATGTTGAAAATTAAGGCTTTTCTTTTGGGGATAGCGGTTTTGCTAGGATGTGCCAGTTCAGTAACTGTTATACAAGCTGCAGGACTAGGTGGTCCTAATGTCGGGAATTATATATATGAAGATCAAGAAGTAGTTACTAATCAACAGTATGAAAAACTGAAAGATATCAATGGTCAAATTGAAACGGGGCCTAATCCGCAAAGATTATATATTTTAGTATTGAGTGATAATGATAGTATAAGACGCTTTAATTATTTAACTGATAATGATCCTAAAACTAAAGGAATACCAGAAGATATAGTTAATAAAACTGGTGAAGTTTTATATGGACATAATCATTATTACGATATTGATTCGGATGAAAATGGTATACCAGATTGGAAAAACAATTATTTGGTCTACGATTTAAAGAATAACCGGGTTTATTTTGATCCTAGTGATCAATCAAGTTCATATATTACGGACCTAATGTTTTGGAAGATTAAGATTGGAATGAATAATTTAACTGATGGAACCACCACACGGAGAATGGAAGCTTTATTTGATCTAGCAGAAAGATTAGAACCAAAGTTGCAAAAGGTTGCTGATAATAAAGAGTTCATATACTCGAAAAGCTATTATGATATTAAAAATATTGTTAATGGGGTTTTGCTTGTATTAGGGATAATCGTTGGATTGGTTATCTGGTTTATTATTCATCGGCAAAATAAGAACCATCCTCATAATGGCGGTGGATCTGAGTTAGGCAATTCAGATTATGATGCTGGTTTTGACGAAGGGTACTATATGGGAAGTCAAGATCCATTTATGTAAAAAAATTTTAGTTATGAATTTGTTTGATTTTTTAGCTTTACCGGTTTAATGAGAAATTTATTTTTTTGTGAACTAGCAACGGGGATAAATTTTTTACCATCTTTATAGACAAATTGGATAACATCATAATTGTTATCTAGCTTTTTTGCCTGTTTGGAAACAATATCTTGAATTGAATAAGGAAGTATAACATTGTTTGAACATAAGTGTACACGAATGTACATAGATGTACATAAAATTATATTTAGAATTTTAATTAATAGAATTTAGCGTATAAAAAATAGGTTGTACGTTCAAGAGATTATTTATAATCTAAGCCCCGTTAATATACAAGGGGTATAGTGTGTAATCGTTGGTATGATAAGTGAACTAAGTCATACACGGCGTGTGTCAACGTCCTAAATATAATTAGAATTACTAATTCAATTGATTATATAAAATTAACAAAACTTACTTTAAATCATGCAAAAATAGACTAATTTAGAGCAACTTAATAAGGTTTTATAGTTCTTATCGATTAATGAATACAATTCTTAGTTGCCTTAGTATCAATGATTAATACATTCCAATAATGTCTATGTAATGTTACTTATACGTTAAAAGACGCTAAATATTTAATTTACGGAATTTTTTTTAAAGCTCATGCCCACTATGCGAGCTGTCTCCCTAGAAACAGTAGGCGGGGGTCTATAAAGAAATAGAGAGCATACAATTAAGTATTTACTCTCTTACCCCCCTCATGCGTAATACATAAATGTGTTAAGTATTCACTCATCCCCGTTGTTCGGTTTCTCTAGAAATCGATTAAATGGTTGAGAGGGGGGGTGCTGATAGACTACATATTATTAATTTGTTGTGTGATCAATACTAATCATCAAACTTTATTCGCTCAAAGTAGCAACTATCGATAGTATCTTTGTCATAGTAATTATTAGCAAAGTCTAGTAAAGCATCATCCCATAGGTAAACATACTCGCCATCTTTTAACTTCATAACGTCCCTTATGACGTACTCCGAGTATCGATACTTCTTAAAGTAAATTAGCGTGAGTATTTGTTTCTGTTTATTATTTAAAGGTTCAATAGCTCTATCGATTTTATTTATTTGTTCTTTAATCTCTAAGTATTTAATTAATTTATTTTCAGTTCCATTGGTATTATTATCATTTGATATGTAGGCTATATCGATGTGCGTTCCTTGGATAGTTTCCAATTCATTGGCTTTATTAGTTAAATCTCTATACTGCAATAGTTGAGCATTGGCTTTATTAACAAGCTGTTTCCAGTCCATTATTTCATTATATCCTCGTGTCATTATTACACCTCGTTATTATTTATTTGTGAGTAGATAAAAAAAGGATGCCACGTTTATGACATCCCTCAGCATCTCTATTTGATAGATTGTATGTACTTAATAATGATAGGGAAGCTATGAGCATTATCAATAGATAATACTTGGCAATCGTTTTCAGCTAATACACTACATACATCATTGATATAGTCTTGTGTATTTTTAGCACGTTCAAACGGATCACTATTATAACCACCGCTCACATCTCTAGCAGTTATATATTTCACTTGATACATTCTTTTAGTTTGTTTTGTCATTATTTACATCTCCATTAATTTTTAAAGTAGTAATAATGCATGTAGGTGCATAGTTAATAAACGTTGATACATCAGGGCTAGCAAGGGCAACTATGCACTATGCACGTGCTTTTAACTTAGGTTGTTCATATGTTATATAGTGTTTTCTTACTAAGATAATAACTATTAAATATATAAAAACTTAATATAAGGTGCTTACCTGCATAGTTGGTCTTATAAACGTTGATACAATAGACTTTTGAAACAATGCACCATCTTTTTCACGTGCATAGGCACGTGCATACTTTGTTTGAAAACATTGATATATCAGGGCTAAATAACTATGCACGTCATTTTATTAGTCTTTTTTGATAATCACTAATCTGTCTATTAATCTTGTCATATTCTGGACTATCTTTATTAGGTAAATTATCGTGCAAATCCAATGTATCAATTAATAACTCTCTTAGTGGGAATCTGAATGAACGTCCTTGATTATTAGATGCATAACTAATATTCTCGCTATCTGTATAATTAGAATACTTAGTAGTTGGAACAATATTAGAATATGTATACCTACATTGTATTAATGGTAATTTATCTATAATTAGATCGTTTCGATTATCTTTACTTTTAGCAATATCATCAAAATTTTGCATAGATATGGTAGTTATTTTATTTTGTTGTTCGTTAAGAATGCCCTCAACTTGTTTAATAAACGTTTGCTTGGCTAGTGGCTTCTTATAGCCATTATCATTACACCAATTTTGATAACTTTGATATAAGGGTTTGCTACCAATGCGAGCAATAGGCAATTTAGACATGAAATCATCAAAGAATTGTCTAACCGTATCATTATCGACTTTAAATTCATCCATTAATTCCTTTGATGCATCAGGTTGCGTGTATTCGGTAAAGAATGGTATTTCTAAGGCTTTTTTTAGTAGCCATTCACGTGTTTCTTTAGTCTTAATGAATAAGCCCTTAATGTTTTTACCGTCTCTACTAGGTGCAAAATGAGCGTTAAACGGAATGATAATCATACGTCTATACGTTCCACCAGTTTTGTTTTTAAAACTAGGCATTTCATTAGTTGATTGAATAATAGTACCTTTAAATCTAAAAGATATTGGCTTCTTATTCTTGCGATCGGTAAATATAACATCCCCAGTAACAGCACTATTAAAATTTGATGAGTTATCAATATAAACATTAGATTGTAAATCATCCCCGATGTTTACAGTTTTACCAACCAATTCGTTTATCATAAAACGTTTGTCCATATCATCAACTTTAAGATGTGCGGTATTATCATCTCCAATAATAGCTTGTAACAAGTCTTGAAATGTACCTTTACCGTTAGAACCGTTATTACTTAAACCGCCATTTGTTTTACCTAGTAGGAATATTGCTTGGTCTCGTGAAAAGTTACCATTTACGGCATCAGAAATCACTTCGTATAAAACTTTTTCTATTTGAATATCCTTACAGGCAAGGTCACTTATAAGACTGCTAGGAGTCCAATATTTGCCGTTAGACATTTGATATTTAGGTTCTTTAGCATACTTATTATAGTTAGTAGCAATTTTTGTTATAAATTTATAACTTGGATCAAAGGGGATGAGCTTATTATTTTTTTGATCGTAAATACCGTTACTAACGGGTATTAATGTTGGTCGTTGTTCTAATTCATTAATACTTGCTCGTAAAATAAGTTTGTATCTTACACCCTCAATTTGTTTCTCCGTATAGCTTTCTTCAATCTGATCTACAAGTTTAGCTAAATATAAATCGTTAGTATCGTAAATACCTTTATCAAAGTTATACATACATACCAATGCATCGTCTTTACCAGTGGTTTTAAATATAGGGATGTACATTTTAATTAGTTTGGCTATTGCGGACTGTGAAAGGGTGTTTTTTGTTTGTGCATTTGGATGTTCTAATTCAAGTTGTTCATTAATTTTATTTAACCATTCATCATGCGTATGTTTCATTTTGCTAATAAGCAAGTTAGTAGTCATTTTGACAGACTTAAATTTGTCTATTGTGCTTGATGAAAAGAACTCACTAAATGACTTATCGGGATCGTTAGCGGAGTAATTAAAATGAGCTTTTAACTTTCTCATGTTATCATTAGCCCACTTATCGTTACCATTAGCTAATATAGTCATAGCCTGTGTTAAAACATTGTAGGATATTTCTTCACGTTGGTAATACCCAATTAAACCAATGAGAATATTTGAGAAATTACTTTCATCATTTAAATAGTCGTGATGTCGTTTACTCCAGATTTCTAAAAGACTAATGGCATCAGCATCATCAATAGGATAAATGTTGTTGTTGCTATTTGTGGGCACGGTCGTAGGTGTTTTAATAGGGATGCTAGACGTGATGTAATTATCAACTTTTAGAGGTTGTCCCTCGTGATATTTTAGAAAGTTATCCATTTTTTTAGTATGAATATTCTTAACAGGCAAACCCATGACTTGAGACCATTGTTCGGCACTGGGATCATCCTGTACGCCAATCTTTTTACATACATTAGTGATTAAAGACTTACGTTCATTCTCTTTAAAAGAACGATCAACTGTAAAAATAAGTCTATAACCATAACCCTTTTTTTCATATATGTGAGTTTTGCGGTTTGTCCACATAAGATTTGAATTAATACTAGGGTAGGCAAGCCATTCAATGTTATTAAAATGTTTTGAAAGATTATTATACATTGTTGATACATCATGCCTTGTTAAGTGGTCAATATCTAAAATTAAAGCATCCCGTGTCAAAAGATTTTCATTAGACCGTGTAGTAACGCCATTTTTTAACGTTCCAGATATTATATATTTAGCTTTAGTTTCTTTAAATTGTTTGTTGCCGTTCTCATCTTTTCCGTTAGATGTTTGTGGCGTGTAATCTAAGATATATTTAATAAGTGGTTTAGTGGTAGATACCTTAGTTAGATTGTTATTATTAGTACCAGTTTGAAGATATAGCAATTAAACACCTCCTCGTTATTTGTTCTCATGTATTGCGCCGTTAACTAGTTCTATTAATTTATCGTGATTGGCATTAGCACCTCTTAATAAGACATCACACAACGCCTGTAAGTGGGGTGTAACACGTTCTAATTCGTTTACTATCTCGGTATCGGTATATTTACCACTAATATTTTATTGGATAGACTGTCTATATTTTCTGCTAATAGTTCTAGTAAATTTTTATTGTTATCCATGTGATAGGCAATATATTCAATGTCGTAAGGATCAATTACTTTAGTCATTGTTAATAGCCTCCAATAGATCGGATATTTCAGCGTTAACATCGTTTATTGATAGCGATACATTCATGAGGTTATCTTGAATAGAATTTAAACCGTCTTGATCTAATAACGTGAATATTGCCGTTACTTTACTTTCGGATGATAAACATTGTGTTGTGTCAACCATATTTATAATTAAGTCTATTAGTTGTTTATTCTTTAAGTTGTCACTTAATATAGATTGTATTTGTTCGTTCATATTAATGAATCTCCCTCAATTTTCGTTTATAATTGAGTGTAGATATTGTAAAGAATATTGCGGACTTATCCTTACTTTGGCGAGAGAGGATAAGTCTTTTTTATTTACACTCGATTTCATAATTATTTCGCTATTTCTGTATCGTAAATATGTAAGATTTCAGCTACTCGCAAAGAATCTTTAGCTAGTTTGGTAGCCAATTCAGTAGCATCATATGAAATGCTATTCTCAATAACCACGCTATCATTTTCGATAGCATCAAAATAAATATGCATTTCGTCATATAGTCCTAGTAGCTCTTTGTCTAATTTGTCATCTAATTCACTGTTGTATGGTGTCATATGTTGATTTCTCCGATTATTTTATTTGTATTAGTTTTAAACGCCCCGCTAGACTTGAATTATTGTTCTAATACAAATTGTTTAATTTCTTCTTTACTGTAAAGCGTGATACCTCTAACAACGTGGTAAGGCATCCCAATAGCAAGAAACTTATCAAGCGTATTATTCGATACACCTAAATATATACAAGCCTCTTTCTTACGAAAAAAATCTTTACTATCAATGCTGGCATCTTTACGAGCCTTGTTAATAGAATCAGTAACCAACTTATAAATATTATCCCCAAGGGATGCATATTGATCGTGTGATAGTGTAATCTCCATTCTATTTGTCCTCCTTATTTAAAGCTTGTGGTTCGTATTCGATTAATTCAGATAATGAAATCTGTAAAAAATCGCAAATTTTTTCTAGGGTTGAAAGTTTTAGATCATTAGCACGTTTATAGTAAATGTCTGTAACTGTTGTTCTACTTAGACCAGTATTATATGATACATCTGAAATACTAATAAGACGTGAACCTAGAATCATTGAAAGATTATTTTTCATAGTATTCTCCTTTCTGTATAGTAAACACTACATCAGTTGTAACGTTTAAACGTAGATTATACTATTGATTATGATTTGTCAAATACACTACAAGTGATGTATACTATTCTTGTTCAATAGAATGTACTAATGCGAGGAAAACTATGATAGTTATTAAACTGAAAGAACTATTGGAAAAAAATAATGTATCAATTAATGAGTTATCGGATGAAACAGGAATAAGTAGAACATCGCTAACACAATTAGCTAATGGCGATAGTAAAATGGTTAGAATGGAAACCATTTCGAAAATAATGGACTTTTTCTCACTTGATAATATTACTGATTTAATGGAAAAAATCAGTAAGTATAGTTATGATGTAAAACAATTTAAAGTTGATTTTAAGAAGAAAAATATTTCTTTTGAGTTTTCATATAATGAAGATGAAACGAACGGATCATTTAAAGTAATTGCTCCATTCATATTTGAAGATGACATTATTAAGATAAATTTTTTTAACTTAAAATCGACAGAAGATATAACTAATGTTTTAAAAATGATTGATGTAGTTTCTAACTACTTTTTAAGTACCATTACAGGGAAAGCATTAAAGAATGGTGAAAATAAATTTAGACGTGATTTAATTAATAATAAAATGACTATTCCTATCATGGATGTATCAGATACCGAACTGGTTTTACTTCAATTTTGTAAAGAAATAAGTGAAAAAATATCCAAGGAATTTCAAACAAATTATTATAATGATTTTCCATGGAAAGATAAAAAGGGAAAAATGAGGGCTGGAATACTAACATATATATACGTATGGCCTACTATCTATGCATTGGAATCATTGGAGTTACCTAATGTGACTATGATTAGTCACAAGTGGCTTAATTAACCACCCACGAAACTAACACGCCCCGCTAGCGTTTAGGAGTAGGACAATGACAGAAATTAAGATGTACGAAAAAAAAGACGGTACTACCGCCTACATGTTTAGTGTTTATTTAGGAATGGACGAACTCACGGGCAAAGTAAAAACTACTACTCGTAGAGGTTTTCAGACACAAAAAGAAGCCCGCCTAGCAATGTCTAAACTACTATTAGACACTGACAAGCATGGCTTTCAGAAATTAGATAATAAGCCGTTTAAGGCTATTTATGAACAATGGTACGATCAATATAAATCAACGGTCAAAGAATCTACTTATACTAAAACCGATGAACACTTTACACTTCATATTTTACCAGAAATAGGTAGCATCCCTATGAGTAAACTTAAAACTATTCATATTCAGACGGCTGTTAATAAGTGGTTTAAGGCTGGTTTAACTAGGTATAAGAGATTTTACAATTATATTAATAGAGTGCTTATATGGGCTTATAAGATGCAGATTATTAATGATAATCCCGCAAGTAGGATTATTTTACCAGTTAACACAAGCCAATTTAAAACAATGAAAGATAACTATTATGATCTAAAAGAATTGAAACATTTTTTTGAATGTTTGAATGACTTGGATAATCCACAAGCATACATGTACTTTAGATTGTTAGCATTTACAGGGATGAGAAAAGGCGAGAGTTTAGCATTACTTTGGACTGATATAGACTTTAATAATAATCAGATTAGTATTACTAAAACGGAATCGCAAGGCGCTCACGGTCGTTTATTAGTTAATACACCTAAGACAGATGCTAGTGTAAGAGTGGTTAATGTTGATAATAAAACTATGTCAATGCTGAAAGACTGGCGTAAGACACAACGCAATGAGCTGTTAATGTTAGGTTTTAATACAATCAATAAAGATCAATTGGTTTTTTCTAACAATAGAAATACTATGCTTGTTCCTACTAAGCCTAGAATATGGTTGCAACGTGTTGTGCAACGCTTTGACTTAAAGAATGTAACTGTTCATGCATTTAGACGTACGTTTGCTACACTTGCGATTGAATCAGGTGCCACGTTGAAAGAAGTACAGGCACAATTAGGACATTCAAGTTATAAAACTACTGCCGATGTGTATACAGAAGTTACTAAAAAACAACGTAAAGATACAGCTCAAAAGTATGCTAATTATGTTAATTTTTAGAGGGTATATAGTCAAAATATAGTCAAAGGGTGTTATTTCACTAAATAAAAGGCTTTAAACGTTGGTATTACAGTATTCTATGATTGAGTATCTTGTTCCCAATATGCCCAATAATAGTAATCAATTTATTAAAAAGGCTGTTAACCTGAAGGTTAATGGCTTTTTGATTTCAAAAAATAATTAATAATAAGAAAAAAGAGCAAAAAAATAGCCGTCCAACTTTGGCGAGTTACGGTTATTTAAGAACTTATTGAATTAATCTAACATAGCCACCGTCTTAAGCGGGCTACATTTGGGGAGATGTTACGGCATCTCTCTTTTTTGCTTCTAAAAAACTTACAAACGAATTATAACATGGATTATTTTTGAATACATCAAATCCATATCGCTAATATTACAATAATTGCTTAAGGATTCTTTAAGAAATGACCATTACAATTTAAGTATTATAAAATAGAACTGTAAGAACGAAAGCGGGTGTAACAAATGACAAGAACTGATAGATTACGCAAAAGAAGAAGATCAGAACGAATTGATCGTAATTTGATCATTGTAAGGTTGTGTATTGTTATAGCTATGATTTATTTTATTTGTCAGGTAGTTGCAACAATTCATTAATTGATTGATCTTTTTGATGTGTGAGCTTCTAATTTGCTAGATCAACCGGTAACTTGCTAAACTTTAATCATAAATAAAGTTATGAGAGGAGTTTTATTATGAGTGTTGATAGCAAAAAAGATGCAATTAAAGGTAAAACAAATCAGGCCGTTGGCAAGGCTTCTGGTAACGACAAACAAGAATTAAAAGGTAAAGTTCAAGAAGCAATGGGTAAAGCCAAGGATAAAGTAGATGAAGCAGTTGATAAAGTTGCTCATAAAGTAAATGAGAAAACTGATAAATAAGGATCAAATGAAATTCTTTAAAAGTGCTGTCACAATAGTTGTGATGACGCTTTTATTTTTTTAATCTCCTTAAAATAGGTGTAATTAATTTCTAAATAACCACTCATAATACCTTTTGAATGTGTTACATTATTTAATGGAGTGAAATAAATATTTTTGTGAGGTGAATCAATGGATAAGAACGAGATATTGGTAACTACAACTGAGCATATTCCAGGACATGAATACGAAATTATTGGCGAGGTTTTTGGTTTGACTACTCAATCAAAAAACGTCGTTAAGAATATCGGTGCTGGGTTCAAAAACATCGTTGGTGGCGAAATTAAAGCTTACACTGAACTGCTAACAGAAGCTCGTGATATTGCAATTAGTCGTTTGCGACAAAATGCAGTTGATATGGGCGCTGATGCTGTAGTCATGATGCGTTTTGATTCCGATTCAATTAGTGCTGACATGGAAACAGTTGCAGCATATGGTACCGCAGTAAAATTTAAGTAAGGTGATTTGATGGCATTAGAGTATAACAAGAGTTCTTTATCTGCATGTACCAGTATTTTGATTGGTAAGGGCGCAACTGTTGATGGTTCTACTATTATTGGTAGAAACGAGGATGCAAAGGCATCTTGGCCTAAACATTTTGTGATTCATGAACATAAAGAATTTACTGAGCAACAAAAATTTATTTCTCAAGCCAATGATTTTCAAATGGACTTACCTAAGATTCGCAGTAAATATTCCGCTACTCCTGAATGGACTTCAAAAGAAGGCCTATTCGAAGAGGATGGCTTTAATGAATACGGAGTTGGGATGAGTGCTACCGAAAGTGCTTATTCTAACCAACGTGTTTTAGGTGCAGATCCTCTTGAAATAAATGGTATTGGTGAGGAAGCTATGATTACAGTAGTTTTGCCTTATATCAAGACGGCTAAAGAAGGCGTCTTGCGTTTAGGTGAAATTATTGAAAAATACGGAACTTGTGAAACTAACGGAGTCCTTTTCTCTGACAGAGATGAGGTTTGGTATTTCGAAAGTGGATCAGGTCACTATTGGGTAGCACAGCGCATTCCCGACGATAGCTACGCTGTGGTAGCCAATCAATTAGCAATTCAAGAGATTGACTTTGACGATGAAAAGAATTTCTTGTATCACAAGGATATTCAAAAATTTGTTTCTGACAATCACTTGAATGCTAAACCAGATACGTTCAATTTTAGAGAAATTTTTGGAACGCATACTCTATCCGATGAGATTTACAGTACGCCACGGGTTTGGTGGGGCCAACAAGAGTTTTCTGGTAAGACGGATGAAAGTCCTGAAAGTGAAAACTTGTCTTTTATCAAAAAGGCTAATCGTTTATTGAGTGTCGATGATGCTCAAGATTACTTGGCTTCACATTTCCAAAAGACGCCTTATGATCCATTGAATGAGTCAAAGGATAACAAACGTTTCCGTCCAATTAGTTTGGCTAAAACACAAGAGTCACATGTCTTACAAGTAAGACCTAATATGGCTCCTGAAATTGCTTGTGTGCACTGGTTAGCCATGGGTGTAGCTTCACAAAGTATCTATGTTCCTTTCTATATGGGAATGACAGATACTCCTGAAGAATACAAACTTGGAGAACTACCATACGACAGTAAGTCAGCTTATTGGACCTACAAATTGGCTGGAGTTTTACTAGACAGTCATTATAAAGAACTTGGAAAAATGTTCCAAGACAAGCAAGAGGCTATCAATATCACGTTACGTAAAAAGTTGCATGATTTTGATGAGCAAGCTTCAAGCAAAGATGATGAGGAATTACCTAATTATTTAACAAAAGCTTCATTTGAAATGGCAAAACTTTCAATTGATGGTTATAAAGAGCTAATCGCTCAATTAATTACGGACTCGACTGATTTTTCACCTCTTAACTTCAAGACGGATATGAATTTGTAAAAATTTGTACATTGAAAATTAAATGAGGGGTTTTATAAAATGAATGATGGCAATTCGCCGAAAAAAACAATCACATTATTTGGATTAATAATGATGATTTTCACGGCAATCTTTGGATTCGCTAATACTACTGTTGCTTACGAGCAAATGGGATTGGCAAGTATTATTTGGTACATTTTCGCTGCACTTCTATTCTTCCTACCTGTAGGATTCATGGTAGCTGAATATGGTGCCGCCTTTAATGAAGCAAAGGGTGGAATTTATTCCTGGATTGAAGGAGCTGTTGGTGCAAAATGGGCATTCATCGGTACCTTTATGTGGTTAGCTTCATGGGAAGTTTGGCTAGTGTCAACTTCTTCAAAAGTTTGGATTCCACTTTCAACAATGTTTGCAGGACATGATGCCACACAAACATGGGGATTATTTGGATTAAGTGCTACACAAGTTATTGGTATTCTAGCTGTTCTTTGGATCATATTTGTTACATACACAGCTTCACAAGGTATTGATAAAATTTCCAAGATTTCTAATTTTGGTGGAATTATGACAATTGCCTTACAAGTTATTTTCTTTGTTTTAAGTTTGGCAGTTTTGTTTATGTCAGGATTCCACACAGCTGAACCTATCAATGGCTTAGACACATTTATCCATTCTGCTAATCCTGCATTTGCTTCACCACTAGGGATGGTTTCCTTCATTGTTTATGCAATCTTTGCATACGGTGGTATGGAATCTGTTGGTGGTGTTACTGATAGTATGAAGAATCCTAAAAAGGATTTCCCACGTGGTGTTTTAATTGCGGCTGTTATTATGGCTTTAGTTTATTCATTAACTATTTTCTGTTGGTCAATGAGTACTAACTGGAACGCCGTTATTGCTAAAGGTAATGTTAACTTAGGTAATATTACTTACGTTATGATGAGTAATCTTGGTTACCAATTTGGTAGTCATATTGGTTTAGGTAGTGCCGCTGCCATCGCCTTAGGTGAATGGTTAGCTAGATTTACTGGTTTCGATATGTTTGTTCTTTACATGGGTGCTTTCTTTGTTTTGATTTATTCACCATTGAAGTCATTCATCTTGGGTACACCAAAGGACTTGTGGCCTTCAAAAGTTACAAAGCTAAATAAACATGGTATGCCTGCTTATGCAATGTGGATTCAAGCCGCTGTTGTTATCGTCCTTATCTTAATCGTTGATATGGGTGGTAAGAATGCTAAAGCACTTTATAATGTTTTGACATTGATGGCTAATGTTTCTACAACTGTTCCATACTTATTCTTAGTTGGTGCATATCCATTCTTTAATATGAATAAGAATATTGAAAAACCATATTTCTTCTATAAGAATAAAAAAGCTATGTGGACTGTTACAACAGTTGTCTTCTTAGTTTTGGCTTTCGCCATTATCTTTACATTGCTCCAACCAATTATGGAAGGTGCATATACAGATGCTCTTTGGACAATTATTGGACCAGTTATCTTCGGTTTAGTTGGTTTCACACTTTACTACAGATATGAGCATAAATCTAAAAATAAGGTTACTGATACAGCTGACGCAACCGATTAAAAAGTAATAGATCTTATCAAATTTTGATAAGGTCTATTTTTTTAGAGTGAAATTAGTTGCACTTTGCACCTATTGGTGCTATTTTAATTAAGTGCAAAACACACATAATATATTAAATATAAATTTAAAAAAGAGGTAATTAATTTATGAAAGCAGCAATCGTTACAGAAAAGGGAACTACACCAATTTATTCAACTTTTGAAGAACCGAAATCTAAAGAGAAAAATGTACTTGTAAATGTTAAGGCATCAGCCTTAAGTAATTTAACTAAAATGAGAGCTCTAGGAAATCATTATTCAGCCGATCATGTTTATCCAAACGTGGCCGGGACAGATGGAGTAGGTGAGGCTGATGGAAAAAGAGTTTATTTCTTAGCTACTAATGCACCCTTTGGGTCTTTAGCAGAACAAACATTGATCAATAAGCAACTCATGGTGGCATTACCAGATGGTATTAATGATGTTACAGCTGCTGCTATTGCTAATCCAGGGATGTCATCTTGGGCTGCCTTGGTTAGTCGAGCACATTTTCAAGCTGGTCAAACGGTTTTGATTAATGGTGCCACAGGAACTGCCGGAAGTTTAGCTGTCAAAATTGCCTATCATTTAGGAGCTAAAAAAGTAATTGTCACTGGAAGAAATGCAACGAAGTTGGCCAAATTAGAAGCTGATAAAGCAATTGCCTTTGATATGGACAAAACCGATGGTGCTAATCAATTAACAAATGACTTGGCAGAAGTATTTAAAGATGGTGTTGACGTTGTATTGGATTATCTTTGGGGTGATAGTGCGTTAGCTATTATGACAGCAGTTGCTAAATTCGGTGGTCATCATGTAACCAAATTTGTTAGCATTGGTGCCTCAGCCGGTCAAAGTGATATAGCTTTGCCATCAGCAATTTTGCGTTCATCCGCTATTGAAATTTTGGGCAGTGGTGTTAAAAGTGCCACAATGTCAGAGCTACTTTCAGCTATCAACGGTGTATTTAATTGGGCCGCGGAAGAAAAAGTAGAAATGCCGGTGAATGAATTCAAACTAGCAGATATAGAACAAGCTTGGCAGGCACCTTTGAACCCTCGTGCAGTGGTGGTGATGAAATAATGGATAATCAATTAATTGAATCATTGGTAAGCATCGTTTCATTTTTTAATCGAACTGACCGTGATCAAGCTTTTATCAAACAAGCTGGAGTTGATTTAGAAGCAGTGTCATTTCAGTTATTTGTGACTATCGGTCGTATGCAACCAACGAATGTCTCTGATCTAGCTAATCTTTTAGGCAAAAGTCATTCTAGTGTTAGTCGACAAATCGATAAGCTGGAACAAAAACAACTCGTCACTACTAAAGATGGAGAAAAAGATGCTCGAGTTCGCTCAATAGTTTTGTCGGAATCAGGAGAAGAATTGAAAAAAGTTTTAGATAAAACCAGAGTAGAAATGATTGATTCAGCTTTGAAAGATTGGTCCGAAGGTGAAAAAAAGGACTTGCTAGGCAATTTGGAACATCTAGCAAGGACTTTAAAAAATATTAAATAAAAATTTCAAAAAAATTTGATAGAGCTGTGTAATTGTCATATTGTGACATACCCCTATGCTAATCTTTCTTAGTAAAGAAAATGTTATGGAGGAATGGGATTTTGAATAAAAATATTAAATATATGGGGATTACAGCTGTAGCCTTGTTAGCTGTTGCACCAATTGCTGTACCTGTTTTTAATTCTGCAACAGAGATTACTGCTAAAGCAGATACAGTGAATGAAGATACTAAAACAAATGCCACTGATACTAGTAAAGTATACAAAACTAGTGTAGAAGACAATTGGACTGGAATAAAAGGTGAATGTCATATAACCGGTACTTTTCCAGCCATTAAAGATGGTAAACAAATAAACATTTCCTATAACAGTGTCTATGTTAATGGGAAAGACTTTGACAATAATGAAGAATTAAGAATGCCTGTATTTGAAGGATATTCAGTGGATCAAGAATACATAGTACCTAAATTGCAAAGGAATCCCAAGACTAATGCTGTTACCGGAATTATCCTTCCAAATGGTATTCCAACTTATACGAAAAACGGTAGTCCAATTTCATCTACGACTGAAAGTAATGAAGCTTATCAAATGTCATCTATACTCCCGGACAATTCAGGTCAAGAAAAACTTTCTAACTCTACGGATATAACTGCAGCTCAGAAGGCGGATGCCCAAAAATGGGAAAGTCAGATGAAGAATAGTTTTAAAGTTACTAAAGATATGCCTTTGATTACTAACGATGATTACGGGTTGGTATATATAGTTGGTTCAGATGGATGGTTTAGGCTTGATGCTAGTGATTTGACACCTCAAACTAATATTTTTGGAGCTTTTAGTTCAGACAATCATAATACAGATGAATTTTTCATGCATTTTAATGATAATAAAGATAGAAGTGACCTTTACTTTAGGCATGATGATAATAAGGCAAATAATTATGCTATTTTTGCGACAGCCACCGCAAATGATGGAACAATTAAGAGAAATTTGACTCCCAATGAAATTGATCAATTCTTAGAAGAAAAAGGCGGTAAAGGTGTAACTTTCCACTTTGGAGTTCATTATGTTGAAAATCCAATTCTAGGAAATGGTACGTGGGATCAATACTTGGGAGATAATTCTAAGCAGGTAGCTTCTAAGGATGTTGTTGTATTACCACCAGATACTGACTCAACAAATACTGGTTCAAACACAAATACAGGAAGCACAACAAATACTGGTTCAAACACGAACACAGGAAATACAACAAATACTGGTTCGAATACAAATACAGGTACTTCAACCAACAATAATACAAATACTTCAACAACTACTGATGAAAATAAGAATAGCGATGAGACAACAACACCAGCTACATCATATAGCTCAGTATATACACCAACGACAGGTACTGAATTATACAACGATAATGGTACGTTGCTCACAAACGTTGGCCTTGGTAAGAATACAGCATGGAAGGTTGACCAGAAGAAAGTTGTTAAAGGCGTAACTTATCTACGTGTTGCCACAAACGAATGGGTTAAAGTAAATAATGGTTTGGAAATCAAACTAATTGATTCGGTTATAAGAACTGATAAGCAAACAACTTTGTATAACAGTAAGGGTGAAAAAATTACTAACCGTGTGCTAGGCGCTGATACTGCATGGAGAACTGACAGAACAGCTCAAATCAATGGTCAAACAATGTATCGAGTTGCCACTAATGAATGGCTTGCAGCAAAGGATGTTAAATAATTTTCTCAATAGAAATTAAATGTTAAAAAAATCTCACTTTATACAATTATTTTCGTATAAGGTGGGATTTTGACATATAGCGACACTGGCAAGTCATATACTGTTAAGTGGAATCAGATGATTCCGAATATTTTTCCCATATTTATTTATGAGTACGTGATAAACCCCTTTATCCGTAGCTAAACGAAAAGTCCAGAAGCATATGCTTCTGGACTTTTTGTACTGTTTTTAATTATTCTCAATTAATATTCTAGCAACGGCTCTAGCGGAAAAAGGATTTTGTCCGGTGATAAGTTGACCATCTTGGATAGCAAATTCTTTGTAGGCACGTTTCTTTTGAAAGTTGGCACCGTGTATTTTAGCAACTTCTTCATTGAGGAATGGCACAACTTTTCTTTTACCAGCTAAAATTTCTTCAGCAGTTGTAAAGCCAGTAATTTTTTTACCAGCAATCAAGTAATTGCCGTCATTATCTTTAACATTGAGTAAACCAGCAATGCCGTGACAGACGGAAGTTACGAAGCCACCTTGTTGATAAATTTTTTGGGTAATATTTTGCAATTCGGGATTGGTAGGGAAGTCCCACATAACTCCGTGTCCGCCAGTATAATAAATAGCTTGATAATCCTTGGGTTGAATTTGTGCTGGCTTCAGTGAGTTGGTTAAAGCTCGTTGTTGAAAATCAGAACTGCTGTAAATATCCATAGTGGATTTGTCGGTATATTTGAAACTGCGAGGATCAAGAGGAACGAAACCGCCTTTGGGGCTAACGTAATCGACTTCAAATCCGGCTTTAGTCACTTCATCAACGAATTCGGTGGCTTCACCTAACCAGAGTCCGGTAGCTTGGTCAGTGCCTTTATATTCAATTGTATTTGTTAAAACAACTAGAACTTTTTTCATAAGTTACTCCTTATCACGTTGTGGCATTAAAGCAGATAATCCTTGATGTTTGAGGGAGAACAGCAAGGCTCCCCAAGCATTGGTTGTGTGTTGAATTGCTTTACCTTCAGCAATGCGCAACATTTGTTGTTGATAGAAACTTAAACCAATCAATGATCCCACTTTTTTATCCAATTTTTTTGAACCAGTAGTTAAATGATGTAGTTTTACAGAAGTAAAGTTACCCCATTTCAATTGGTTAGGTAAGTCAGGCACCATAACTAGAGGGCGAGCTAATCCGATAAAGTCAGTTTCGTTATTTTGAATAGCATTCTCCATACCAGTAGCAGTATTGAAGCCGCCTATAACAATAATTGGAGTTGAAATAGTCTGTTTTACTTTTTGAGCGTAGTCAATGAAGAAAGCACCTTTACCGATTCCTTGCATTTTAGGATTTTCGTAATTACCGCCAGAAATTTCAATCAAATCAATACCTAATTGATCCATTTTTTGAATTACTTGAAGTGAGTCTTCTTCAGAGAAACCATCTGAACGAAAATCGGATGAATTGATTTTTAAAGCAATAGGGAAGTCACGGCCAACTTTTTCGCGAATGCCAGTATAAATTTCGGTTAAGATGCGCATTCTATTTTCCAATGTGCCACCGTATTCATCATTTCGTTGATTATCATGTGGTGAAAGGAATTGGTTCAAAAGGTATCCGTGAGCTGCATGGATTTCGACTCCTGAAAAGCCAGCTTGTTGTGCAATTGCTGCAGCTTCGATGAACTTATTGATAATCTGTTTAATTTCTTCAATGCTTAAGGCTCTAGGTGTATTAAAAGCAAAACCGTTAGAACCAGTCATAGGAACAGCACTAGGAGCAACTGGCTCTTTACTGATAGTTTTAGGTGACTGCTTACCGGGATGATTTAATTGCATGAAAATTTTGGTATCATTCGTGGTTCCGGTTAGAGCCCATTTCTTTAATAAATTCAAATCCTGCTGATGATCGACAACAATATTGCCATATTCACCACGAGCATTGCGGTCGACCATAACGTTTCCGGTAATAAGAAGACCAGTGCCACCTTGAGCCCACTTTTGATAAAGGGAGATAAGTTCTTTTGTTGGTTGATAGTTTTTATTACCTAAGGTTTCGCTTAAAGCAGCTTTAGCAAATCTATTTTTAATAGTAGTACCATTTTTTAAAGTTAAAGGTGTGAAGATAGTTGTCATAATATTCTCCTAATAATGAGTTTAAACATTTGAACCTATTGGGCAAAAAATAAATTTCATCCTACTTGGATGAAATGCTATTCTCGAGTGAAACAGTTAAATCTTTGAGCAGTTGAACTGTGTCATCTAGTGAAACATGATATAAACGTTCTTTACCGACTTTGTTTACAGCGATAACACCAGCATCTAGCATTAATTTGAGGTGGTGGGAGACGGCCGGACGTGATAAGTTAATTTGTTCAGTAATTTGATTGACAGTTAATTCTTTATTTTTACATAGTAGCAAAATTATTTTCTGACGATTCTCATCTTGAAAGATACCAAAGATGGGCATACCTTTTCGAAAAAGGTTCATTGTTTCTTCAGCCATATTGATCTCCTTAATTTAATGGGTTTAAATGTTTAAACTTATGATAATAGCTGTAAACTAAAATGTCAACAAAAAAAACAGAGCTTCAGCTCTGTTTTAGTAATTTCTATTTGATAGGATGCTTGTCTGTTAGTGCTTTTGTACGAGCATCTAATTTCTTTAATTCTTCAGGATCATTGTGATACTTAATAGCGTCAACAATAATACGTGCTACTTCTTCACAATCTTCTTCGTTAAAGCCTCTTGATGTGATAGCAGGAGTACCTAGACGTAGTCCAGATGTGTACTTAGGAGGTAATGGATCATTAGGAATAGCTTCCTTGTTAGTTGTGATGTGAATTGTATCAAGAAGGTTTTGAACTTCCATACCATTCATATCTGTTTCAGTTAGAACCACGTTTAGCAAGTGATTGTCTGTACCACCGGTTAGAACTGATAGGTTGTCAGCATCATTGATAACTTTGGCCATAGCTGCAGCATTTTTCACAACTTGTTCCATGTAATCCTTGAATTGAGGTTGAAGATCTTCACCGAAAGCAACTGCCTTACCAGCAATAACATGTTCTAGTGGACCACCTTGAGTTCCTGGGAAAATAGCAGAGTTGATCTTTTTGCCTAATTCAGCTTTGGCAAGGATCATACCACCACGAGGACCTCTAAGAGTCTTGTGAGTAGTTGTTGTAACGATATCAGCAACGCCAACTGGATTTGGATGTAAACCAACAGCAACTAATCCAGCAATGTGAGCCATATCAACCATTAGGTAAGCACCAACGGAGTCGGCAATTTCACGGAATTTGTTAAAGTCGATAATACGACTGTATGCAGAAGCACCAGCAACGATAAGTTTTGGTTTTACTTCTTCGGCGATTCTTTGAACGTCATCATAATCGATGAAACCTTCAGCGTTAACACCATATGAATGGAAGTTATACATTTTACCAGAAAAGTTAACTTTTGAGCCGTGTGTCAAGTGACCACCAGCATTAAGATCCATACCTAAAACAGAGTCACCAGGTTTTAGAACTGCTTGGTAAGCTGCAGCATTAGCTTGTGAACCTGAATGAGGTTGAACGTTAGCATATTCGGCGTTGAATAACTTTTTGGCACGATCAATAGCGATTTGTTCAATTTGATCGATATATTCACAACCACCATAGTAACGATGCCCTGGATAACCTTCAGCATATTTGTTTGTTAAAACTGATCCTTGAGCTTTTCTAACATTGTCAGAAACAAGGTTTTCAGAAGCAATCAACTCAATATTTCTATTTTGTCGTTCTTCTTCCTTTTTGATTAGATCGAAAACTTCTTTATCTCCTGTACTATATTGCACTACGACCATCTCCTTAATAATTATTATTAACTACACTTGTACCATCGCTATAGTTAATCTTAACACCATTCTCAACGTTAAAAATATACACATTGAAAGATACTGCTTTATCTGGTTGACCTGATGAAGTCATTGATTCAGCCATCATTTGAACGCCACGTGCAACTAATTCATCATTACGATATATCGGTTTGACTCGATATCTGATGAAGTTGCTAGGATTTTGCTTTAGGTAGTAGGCAATATCGTTTTCGTGTTTGAGCATTTCTGGTGAATTCAGAGAGCGAGTACCAGTCATCAAGTTCTTAGGATTATTATTCTGTCCAGTTAACTGATAACCAATGAGGTGTGAACGATTATATAGCCAGCCACCCTTGATGCGCTTATTGTGCCAACCGGTTGGATTAACATAAAGTGCTTCACGCTTTTGGGTAGGCATTAAGCTCTTGCTTAATAGTGCATCAGCTTGAATTGCACGGTTTAGGTTATCTAAATCGGCGAATTCTTGCCAGGGACCATTTGAGACATTTAGTTCGGATTTTGTAAAAGTAGGCGTATTGTTATTAACTTCTATTTCTTGGCTACCATTGTAATTCAGATTGGCCAGACTAGAACCCGAGTAAGATTTGCTTTTTTCTACTTGCTTTGGGTTATCGCCAGTCCCAATCCCATTGTTCTGGTAGGATTCGTAAACGCCTGAACCACCAACCACAATCAGTAGTAATCCTAAAGATACCAGTTTGCGGTGCAGACGTTTTTTAGGCTTGACCATGAATGTTGTAAACAACACGATGGCACCTAATAAAACAAGCAATAACATATACATAAAATCGTTCCCCTTACTATGAAGATTTTGGAAATCTCCATGTATGATTTTATCATATATTTTCAGAAATCTAGAACATTATTTGCTGAATTCTGAAAATTAATTCGGAATTACTCTGGATAATTGAAAAAATTATAATAATTCATGATAAAATTCACTTAATAAGTATTAATGTGCAAGCAGGGGGAAAAGATGAATTTAGATGAAAAATTTCAATATATGTCAACCGGACGGCCATATGATGATTTGGATCAATTATTGGTTGATGCTAGAGCAAAATCAACGGAATTAACTACTAAAATTAATAACGAAAGTGATGAAGCAAAGAAAGAAGAATTGGTTCGTCAATTATTTGGTGGAGCAGGTAAAGCGCCATTCATTAATCCTAATTTTCGTTGTGAATTCGGACATAATATTTTTGTCGGAGATGATTTTTACGCAAACTATGATTGTGTGATTCTGGATGGAGCTAAAGTAACGGTAGGAAATAAAGTTTTATTTGGACCTAAAGTTGGTTTATATACTAGCAATCATCTGTTTGATGCTAAAGAGCGTGAAATTGGTGGGTGTATTGCCAAACCAATTTCGATAGGTAATCGGACTTGGTTGGCTGCTAATGTAACGGTTTTGCCAGGAGTGACAATTGGAAGTGACGTAATTATAGGTGCGGGTAGTGTCGTAATACATGATATTCCTGATAAAGTTATCGCTGCTGGTAATCCTTGTAAGGTTATTCGTCCTATTACTGACGATGATAAGACCGGTTTTGTTGGTCATGATTTTATTTAGTCCATAAAAAATAGCTCATTCAACCATAAAAGTTGAGTGAGCTATTTTTATACTATTCAAAAGTTTTTTTCAAGGCAGCAATACGATCATCTAAAGGTGGATGAGTATCGAAAAGTCCTGAAAAGTGTTTCTTTTTGGTTGGATCATCAATATACAGAGATGCACTTGCATCATCAACTCGACGCATTGGTTTAGTGCTTTCTTTTAATTTTTCCAGAGCATTGATCAATCCTTGAGGATTACGGGTCAATTCAGCACCAGATACATCGGCCAAGTACTCACGATTTCTGGAAATAGCCATTTGAACTAAACTAGCAATCAATGGTCCCAAAATAGCAAAGACTAAACCGACTAACCAAAGAACAACCCGGATGGCTCCAGAATTGTTGTTATCACGATCGTCACGGTCCATAGGAATCCACCAACGATAGGCGTTACCGATAATTGAACAAATCAAAATGATGGCTGATGATAGAGCAACAGAAATTGTTGATACTCGAATATCGTAATTTTTAACATGAGAGATTTCATGGGCCAAAACACCTTCGAGTTCTTCACGATTCATCATTTGATAAAGGCCACTGGTAACAGCCACAGCTGCATGTTGGGGATCACGTCCAGTAGCAAAGGCATTGGGACTAGGATCATCAATAATGTAAATCTCTGGTAAAGGGATATCGGCAACCATTGAAAGGTCCTCTACAATATGCCAGAGATCAGGAGCATCCTTGGCGGATTCTAGTTTCCTAGCACCATTCATCTGCATGACAATACTGGTTGATTGAAAATAAGTTATCAGTGTATAGACAATGGCGATTACTAATGCAATGACGATGCCTGAATAGATATTGTCAAAGAAATAAGCACCGATAAAACTACCTAAAGCTGCTAGTAACAAAAAGAAGAAAAAGAAAATAAAGTAAGTTTTACGTTTATTACGGTCAATTTGTTCATAAATCATAGGAAGACCTGATTAAAATTTAACCTTAGGTGCAGCTTTTTCAGCGTCAGGGATTTGGAGAAAGTCCATTTCCTTGAATCCATGGATACCGGCGATAAGGTTACGAGGGAATGTTTCAATGGCGGTATCATAGGCTTGAACTTGACTGTTGTAAGCTTGACGTGCATAAGATACTTTATTTTCAGTATTTGAAAGTTCTTCCATTAGTTGTGAAAATTGTTGATTAGCTTTCAAATCTGGATAACTTTCAGCTAAAGCAAAAACTTGTCTTAAAGCGCCAGTCAAAGCGTTATCGGCCTCAACCTTATCTTGGAGACTGTCAGCGTTAGTAACGTTGTTTCTCATAGCAACAACATTTGCTAGTGTTTCCTTTTCATGTGTAGCGTAACCTTTGACAGTTTCGACCAAGTTAGGAATTAAGTCAGTACGACGTTTTAGTTGAACATCAATTTGAGAACTGAACTCACGAGCACGATTGCGATATTTTACCAAACTATTGTACATACCTGCATAGGCGACAATTATCACTAAAATAATGGCAATTATTATTATTGTTTTCATTTAAATCTCCTTCATTTCTTATTGGCTATATTCTACCATATTGCAATGATTCTAGTGAAAGTAGACATATTGAAAATTTTGACTAAAATGTTATTAATTTTTTGAAAAATAATCTATACTTAACACTTAAGGAAGGTATTCAAACAGGTTTTAAGGTGAATATTATGAAAAAAATGTTTTTACCCATTTTAATGCTTTCATCTGCCTTGCTTGGTATTGCACCATCGACTGCATGTGTAGATAGTTCGGTTGATACGAATTACACTGATGAGTTTGCTCAAAAAGCCAATAAGATTCTTGATCAAAAAGGCTTTTCCGGCAGTTTGTTGGTTGTAAAGAATGGCAAACCGATATTTGAAACTAGTCGAGGATATTCTAATTACGGTACGAGTCTTTATAATAATGATGAAACATCGTATGAAATAGATTCGATTCAGAAGAATTTAACAGCGGCAATGGTCATGAAATTAGTTCAAGAAAATAAATTGAGCTTGAATGACAAATTGTCACAATTTTATCCCGAGGTTCCAGGTAGTAATAACATAACACTCAGACAAATGATGGCTATGACGTCAGGCTTAATGCTAAAGGGGGACGTCGGACCATACAGAGTCATGTCAGATTCAGAAATTATAAATGCCGATATTAAGAATACAAAATATATCGGTTTATTACACGATAAGTGGAATTATCAAGCCATTAATTTCAATCTACTTTGTGGTATTTTGGAAAAAGTAACTGGCAAAACTTATCAACAATTATTTACAGAGACATATACTAATAAACTAAATCTCAAACATACTATCTTTGCTTATGACTATTCTCCAGACGTTGTTAAAGCAATTGGATATAACAACCCTAATCCTTTGTCGATCAAGATGGATTATCAAAACATTTTCTATACTAAGAGATATTATGAATACGATGAACTAGGTACTGGACAAGTCTTCATGAGTGCCAGTGATTTGTATAAAGCTGAAGAGTACATCATGAATGGGTCCATGTTGACGAAGAAATCACGTGATGAATTATTTGTTCCCGGAAGTATTAGTACTTATGGCGGTGGTATGTATCATGGTAAAGATGATAACTACGCTAATGGCTGGGGATACGGTTTCCAAGGGGTAGTCCATATCTCTGACGATGGTAAGACAGCTGTTGTAGCTTTAGAGAATTACTCTAGAAAAGCAGCGGATGTTAAGCCATTTGTTAAACAAATTTATCAAATGGTTAATGATTAGCTTTGTAGTTTAGGAATAGTGTGTTATTATAGTAGATGCGGGTATAGCCTATTCGCACAAAACTGTTTCATACATTCCAAAGATTTCTATGGAATGGTTTCTGGTCTTACATCTTTGATGTAGGGCCTTTTTTTATGCAATAAATCAATTGTTTGATTGGTTAAAAAGAGTTACGTTAATATTGATTTATAAAGGAGTGAATGTTGATGTACAAATTAAACGATGGAAAAGTAATACCTGAGATAGGTTTTGGAACTTACAAATTGAATGGACGTAAAGGTGTTCAGAGTATTGTTGCCGCAATCAATAACGGTTATCGGATGTTAGACACAGCTTACAATTATGAAAATGAGGGTGCTGTAGGTCGTGCTATTTCTGAAAGTGGCATTGATCGTGATAAATTGGTTGTGACTTCTAAATTACCTGGTAGATATTATGCTTATGATGATGCAATCGCCGCCTTGCAAGAATCTCTTTACCGAGCACATTTAGATTATTTTGATCTTTATTTGTTACATTGGCCTAATCCTAAACGTGGGATGTATGTTGAAGCTTGGCAAGCTTTAATTGATGCACAAAAGTTCGGCCTAGTTAAATCAATTGGTGTATGTAATTTCTTGCCCGAACATTTGAATAAATTAAAAGAAGAGACGGGCATTTTACCAACTATTAATCAAATTGAATTGCATCCGTACTTTAATCAAGCCGATATGCGTAAATTTGATGAAGATAATGGGATTGTCACGATGGATTGGAGTCCACTTGGCCGTGCCAGTTCAGTGTTGAAGGATCCAGTTTTGATTGAGTTAAGTAAGAAATATAATAAGTCAGTTGGCCAAATTATTTTGCGATGGGAACATCAATTAGGAACTGTGCCAATTCCTAAGTCATCATCTCCAATTAGACAAGTAGAAAATATGAGTATTTTTGATTTTGAAATATCAAATACTGATATGGATAAAATTAATTCATTGACTAAACCGGATGGACGTAACAAAGACCAAGATCCCGCTGTTTATGAAGAATTTTAAAATGAGAGTGATGTTTGAGATTATCTCAAATACCACTCTTTTTTTATATTGTCTCATTTTTTAGGAAATAAAGAATTCAAAAAATAATATTATTTTGGAATATCTATTGAATTTTATAAATATAAGAACTATATTCTAGCTGTAAACGATTTCAACTAAGAAAGCTAATAATTCAAGAGGTGGTTCTTATGTATAGAAGTAACGGAAATTATGAGGCATTTGCTAGACCAATGAAACCAGCTGGTGTTGATGACAAATCAGCATACATTGTTGGTTCTGGATTAGCTGGTTTGGCAGCTGCGTCATTCCTCGTACGTGATGGTCAAATGAAAGGCGACAAGATTCATGTCTTAGAAGAACTCGCTCTACCTGGTGGTAGTATGGATGGTATTTGGAATGAACAAAAAGGTTATATCATCCGTGGTGGTAGAGAGATGGAACCTCATTTCGAAACACTTTGGGATTTGTTCAGATCAATTCCATCATTGGAAAATCCTGATGCTTCTGTTTTAGATGAATTTTATTGGTTGAATAAAGAAGATCCTAGTTTCTCACATGGCAGAGTTATCCAAGAGCAAGGTAAAGAATTGCCAACTGAGGGAGATTTAACATTAACACCAAAGGCAGTTCAAGAATTACTCGATTTAGTTATGACACCTGAAAAAGATTTGGGTGACAAGAAGATCAACGAGGTCTTCTCAGAGGACTTTTTGAATTCTAACTTCTGGCTCTATTGGTCAACAATGTTTGCTTTCGAACCTTGGGCTAGTGCTATGGAAATGAGACGTTACCTGATGCGCTTCTGTCATCATATCGATTCACTTTCAAATCTTTCATCATTGAGATTCACTAAATACAATCAATATGAATCATTAATTCAACCTTTGATTAAGTTCTTGGAGAGTAAAGGTGTTCAATTCACATACAATACTCATGTAAATAATATTAAAGTTGATACATCAAATGGGTCTAAAGTGGCTAAAGAAATTGACCTTACAACTGATGGCAAAGATAGCACAATCAATTTGACAGAAAATGATTTAGTCTTTGTAACAAATGGTTCAATTACTGAGAGCACAACTTATGGTGACAAGACTCATCCAGCACCAACTGAACACGAATTGGGTAGCAGTTGGCAGTTATGGGAAAACTTAGCTAAACAGGATGAAGCTTTTGGTCATCCAGACAAATTCTGTAAGAATATCCCTGAAGCAAACTGGACTGTTTCTGGAACAATCACTTTAACTGATGATGAAGTAACGCCATATATTGAAAAAATCAGTAAGAAAGATCCACATAGTGGTTCAATCGTAACTAGTGGACCAGTAAGTATCAAGGATTCCAATTGGTTATATGGATACTCCATCAGTCGTCAAAAACACTTTAAGAGACAAAAGGATAATGAATTGGTTGTCTGGGTTTATGGACTATTCTCAGATAAACCAGGTAACTTCGTAAATAAGAAGATCACGGAATGTACTGGTGATGAATTATGTGAAGAGTGGCTCTATCATATCGGTGTTCCAACTGATAAGATCAAGGATATTGCTGAAAATCATGCAAGTACTATTCCAGCACATATGCCATATATTACTTCATACTTCATGCCAAGAAAGCTTGGAGATCGTCCACTAGTTGTTCCAGAAGGATCAAAGAACTTAGCCTTCATCGGTAACTTTGCAGAAACAGATCGTGATACAGTCTTCACAACAGAATATTCAGTTAGAACAGCCATGGAAGCTGTCTACACTTTGTTGAATGTTGATCGTGGTGTTCCTGAGGTCTTTGGTTCAGCGTATGATGTACGTACATTAATGCGTGCTATCTACTATCTAGATGGTAAGAAGAAACTTGAAGATATTAAATTGCCATTTAAGGAACGCTTGGTAGAGAAGAAAGTTATGGAGAAGATTCATGGAACTTATATTGAAGAATTATTGAAAGATGCACATCTTCTATAATATGAAGAAAAGCAGCTCAATTCGCAATTGAATTGAGCTGCTTTTTTAGTCGAAATAAGTTTGCCAATCTTTAGAATGATGGCATTTAAAAGCCATTTTGAAATCTTCAGGGAGATTACGTTCTAGTGAAAGATTCAAGTTCAAAGCTTCATCGAGCGTAAAGTATTTAACATCAGAAGTTTCAACACCACTATGGATATCGTCTTCAGTTGGAGTACATTCGAAGAACAGTTTGTAAATGTAACTGAGATTCTTCTTAGGATAATGGTTCTTTTGCATATCTTTGATAGCAATTAAACGGAGCGGTTTAGTGTGAATACCAGCTTCTTCAAAAGTTTCTTTGGTGGCAATTTCACCGGCAGAGTAACCGATGTCAGCCCAACCTCCGGGAATGGACCATTGACCAGAACTCTTTTCACGAACCAAAAGGATCTTATCGTCTTTAAAAGTGGTGGCACGGACATCAACCTTAGGTGTGACATAACCAGTATCTGCATCGAAAAAGATATTCAGATTTTCAGGTGTCGCATTATGTGTTAATTGTGCTGTTAATTTTTTAGCGACATCCTCAAGCTGCTGATAACGTTCTAAATCAAAAACATCTTTACCATAATGTTTACCTGATTGAGCGATTGCTTGAAGCTTTTCAAGTAATAATTCAATATCATCATCCATCTTTTTATACCTTCCTTTTAAAGAAAGTATAACATTTATAGATGTTTTTAATTAACCTTGGCGTAAGGACGTTCATGAATGAAATCATTGAAAATATCGTGTTTTTTAATGTTTTCTAGTTTATGATATCTAGTTTGAACTTTCTCTGTGATATGAGCCATCAAATAGATACTGTCTAATAACATAAAGTGGGAATTGTTTTGGCGAGTAAAGTTGATACCTTTTTCGACCATTTCAATAGCTTGATCGTATTTGTTAAGGGCAAGATAGGAAAGGGCAGCAACAAAATAAATTATATTGAGATTTTCATCGTAAGTGATTATATTGAGATCCCTTTGAGCTAATTCAATTTGTCTGTTAGCGGATATGCGCAGTCCTTGTTTAGCATAAACATAAGCCAAGGTGATATTGCAGATACGAGTTAAGGTAGTTTGCTTACGGCTGTGACCAGCACTGGCTAGGGATAGTTTTAAGAGCTCTTTAGAGCTGTCAAAATTGTGTTCTAAATGTAGATCACATACAGCTAAATAGAAATAATAGGCTTGCGTCTGTTTCCCCGTTTGAACCGATTCAATAACAGTAGGACGATTCAGATAAGTCTTGAGTAGTTGATAGTTTCTACTATTATACAGTGAACGAACCTTTTGATTGAAATAACGATCTTTACAGATATTAAAATTCTGTGCTAGAAGTAAATCGTCAAAATTAATCGATAGCCTTTGACACAAGTTGATTAAGAGCTGTGTGTTAGGAATGTATTTGTTGTGTTCAATTTCAGAAAGGGTAGATTGAGAACAAATATTTTCAGCTGTTTCCAGTTGCGAAAGTTGTCGACGCTGACGAGTTTCTTTTAATATGTCCCCTAAATTGTCCATATATTAACACCTACTTGTTTTAATTAATAATCTATAAGTAAATGATATAAAAGTAGTGTGTATTTTCTGTTCAATTATTGTAAAGTTTTGTAAATGTGTATGTAAATTTTCAAGAAAAATTATGTTTATTAATTAAATTAGGTTGAATGGGGCGTTGATTTTTATCAGAATCAACTTGGTAATTGATAATCATATTAACTGAGTCTGTCGTTAGGATATTGATAATGGCGTTCCTCATAATGAATAATTCGTAACCACGAAAAGTTTTGTCCTCAATAGGTGCCATGATTAATTACCTCCAGTCTCTTATCTTTAGAATAATATATTGTAAATCTGTAAAGATCGAGTGGAGTAATAATTTGCTTTAACTAGTTTAATTGTCTATTTTTGTTACGAGGAAATAGATTCCAACCAAGAATACGATCAATGTAAATGTGCAGATACCAGATGATAATTAGACTTATTAGATAGTGATTGTTAATACTGAATATTAAGATAATTGTTGGAAAAACTAGAGTATGTGTTAAATTGTACGAGAGTTCGCCGATCCTTTCCGAAAAAATGAAGCCTAATCCAGAAATATCAGGTAGTAAATAGAATATTAATAGATTGAACCATGATCCGTATGAAGGGTAAATCATTAATAATAGTAAAATGAAAGTTATATTTTCTAAACGATAGTAAATTATTTTTCTCATGATAATGTCCTCTGTACATGAATCATTACACTATTAAGAAATGTGATTAATAAATAAATTAATCCGGCCACTATAGATAATTTGGATACTATTAGATAGGTACAAGTGCCGAAAACTATTAGCTCAATAAAAACTCGCGAGATTGTAGAACCTTGTCTTGGAGAATGGGGTGCCACGAATAATCCCCATAATAATATGAAAATTGTTGGTAAAATTATTCCAATTAAAATATTTAAGGGCAATGAATATTTTGTTAGGCCGATAGTGACGATAAGGATTGCAGTTGCCATTTCGGTTAAAAATCTAATTGGAGCGTTGAATGTAAATAAACTCATTTGATATTACCTGGTTTCTTTATTGATTAATCAGACAGTATCATGGGGCTTAACCCCCAAGTCAATCAGTATGTTTGGAGGATCTGATATGAACGTTGCAGAATTTTGTGAAAAAGTTGGTACCACTAGAGATACGTTGAGATTGTATGATCAAATAGGTTTGTTGAAACCTAAGAGAAATCATAATAATTATCGAAATTTTAGTGTTGAAGATCAAAAAGCTTTTGCGATTATCCGTAATTTACAGAGGGCTAGTTTAACTTTGGAAGAAATAAAAATAGTTTTAGAATTGCGAGATAAACCGATCACAGATGATTGCCATACTAATACTCAAAAATTTCTTAAGAATAAAAGAAATGAATTTCAAAAGAAACGTGATTTCTATGAGCAACTGTTAGTTGTGACTGATGAAATGAGTAATGCTTTAGACGACTCGCAAACTGATATGGAGCAGTTCATTGAGAAGTTTGGTGAAATTGAATAAAAAAAATACCACGAGATTCGTGATATTTAGTGGGAGACTATGATGGTTGATAGACCATGTTTTTCTAAAAAATTATCGGTGGAAGATTTTAAAAGATTTTATTGGTACAAAACAGAGCTAGCACAAATCTGTAAAGATAACCAGTTGCCTAGTTATGGAACTAAAGCTGAATTAAATCAATATATTATTCAGTATTTGAGTGGCATACCACAATCGCAAATAAAAACTGTGAGGACTAGTACCCACATCTCTCCATTGAAGACTGAACGAATTAATCCGCAGACTAAATTATTGGCTTCAGGATTCAAATTGAATGCAGAAGCTAGAAAATTTTTCGCCGATTATTTTCAAATGAGCAAATTCAGTTTTAAAAAATCTATGGCGATTAAAATGCGCCAAGTTCAAAGTGACCAGGATACTTCAGCCACGGTTCAGGATTTAATTGATGCCTATCAGAATAAAACTTTGGCTGACAATGATGAAGAGCACACTTATCAATGGAATAATTTTGTAAAAGATTTTAATCATGATGAACGTTCAAAAAATTATTCGCAAAAAATGAAGGTTGCGGCTATCATTTGGTCTAAAGTTCGTGATGGTCAAACAGATAAGACTTATCGTTCACAACTAATTGATCAGTATCAAAGCAAAATTGAAAAGTATCGAAAAATTTAAGCTAACGAGAAGCCTTGTTCTTTAAGAAAATTGGCTACTTCTGGACGTCTAACTTGTTTGAAAATTGCTAAGTTTTTTTCAGACCAGTTAGTGTCAGAAGAATTAGTTTTACGATTAGCATAATATTCGTGAACATCTTGATCATAAGTTGTTAAATCAGTGAATTTTTGATTGTCATAAGTGTTGGTAGCGACTTGATTAGCCCGTGGTAAACGTGGCTTATGTTGATTTTTAGTTGCGGGAACACCGACTGTCATACCAAAGACGGGAACGGTGAATTTTGGCAGATTCAATAATTCGGCGACACGTTTGATGTTGTTACGAAGACTACCGATATAGCAGATGCCTAAACCCATTGATTCAGCGGCAACAGCCATGTTTTGAGCGGCGATAGTTGTATCGACGACACTAACAATCAATGATTCCATATTCTTTAGACTATCTAAATTTTGATTATGTGATTTTAGAATACTAGCTTGACGGTTTAAATCGGCTACGAAAACATAAAATGTATCAGCCTTTTTAACATGTGGGGAGCTAATGGTAATATCAGCTAACTCATTTCTAAGTTTCTGATCAGTTATTTCAATGATAGAAAAAGCTTGCACGAACTCAGATGTAGAACCACTTTGAGCCGCAGCTAATAGTGATTGTTTTTGATCGGTGGTGATGGCTTGATCTTTAAATTCACGTACGGAAACGTGTTCGGTCATATTCTTAATTGTTGAATTCATTTTTACCCTCTTTTTTGAATGGACGAAAAGTTTCATGCTTGGATTGATATTCGGCAACATCAATAATTTTATTATCTTTAAATTGAATTATTGAGGCACCGTCGAAGTCATATTCAGTATGCTCAACAGCATGAAAATACCATAACACTGTATAAGTGTTTTTGTCTGTTGGGAGGATTTTATCAATTCGCCAGTTCAAAACTTTTTGACGATTCATCATATTGTCAATAAACTGATGCAATTCGTCCAAGCCAATATATATGGGACCGTAACATTCACGATAAATGATTTTTTCATCGAAGTAGGTATCTAAATCTGAAAAATCACGTGTTGTCCAGGATTGAAAATATTTTTTGATGATAGCTGTATTATCCATAAAATTCTCCGTTAATTTTTTACAAGTTAACTTTCATTATAGAAATCTTTAGTAGCCTTTTCTAGTACAAATGACAGTATTATCAGGGAATTGGTCAATATAATTGAGGATATTCAAATAAGCACTAGTAATAATCTTTTGAGAGATCATTGCTAGTGCTTATTTTCGTAAAATTTTATTTTATATCATTCTCTGATAAATTTAATTCGTGAGCTACTCTTAAACCATATTCTTTATCAGCGGCGTAAAATTGTTTAGTTTCTAAAATTTGAATTTCTTTGTCGTCAAAACTTCCGAGTCCAGAAACAATATTTTCAATTAGTCTATCTTTTTCATCGGATGTCAATAGACGATAGAGGTCACCTGCTTGGGTCGTGTAGTCGACCTTGTATTCATAAGGAGTATTAGCAGCTTTACCCTCTACATCAAATTTAGCAATACTTTTATCAATTTGTTCCTTAGGACCATTTTCTGAGTTGGGTTCGTAATTCACATCACCATCGGGATTTTGTGTTTGCATAAATCCGTCACGAGCGTAATTGTGTACGGGAACTATGGGCTTATTTACAGGTAGTTGTTCATAATTAGCCCCTAAACGGTATCTTTCAGCATCTTTGTAGCCAAACAATCTACCTTGCAGAAGTTTATCAGGAGAAGCTTCAATTCCGGGTACGAAATTGGCAGGTGAGAAAGCAGATTCTTCAACATCTTGGAAATAATTATCAGGATTTTCATTTAGAGTAAATTTACCAATTTTAATTAGAGGGTAATCTTTTTGAGATACAACTTTAGTAACATCAAAAATATCCCATTTATAATTTAATCCTTCTTCGTAAGGAATTAATTGCACGTAGACGGTCCAAGAAGGGTAGTCTTTTTTCTCAATGGCGTCGAACAACTCATCTTGTAAGTAATCTGTATTCTCGCCAGATAACTTTTCAGCCAGATCATTGGATAAGTTCTTAACACCTTGATCTGTTTTGAAATGGTATTTGACCCAGAATTGTTCACCTTTTTCGTTAACCCATTTGAATGTATGAGAACCATAGCCTTCCATTGTTCGATAAGATGCGGGGATTCCACGGTCTGACATTAGGATAGTTACTTGATGGAGAGATTCAGGTGAATGGGCCCAAAAATCCCACTGCATTTTCTGACTTCTTCGATTAGTACGAGGGTCACGTTTTTGTGAATGTATGAAATCAGGAAACTTTAAAGGATCGTTAACAAAAAATACTGGTGTATTGTTACCAACAATATCGTAATTACCTTCTTGAGTGTAAAATCTCAAGGCAAAGCCACGAACATCCCGAACAGTATCAGGATAACCTTTTTCTCCAGCAACTTGAGAAAATCTGATAAAAATTGGTGTCTTCTTATTAACACCGTTGAATAAGTCAGCCTTAGTATACTGACTCATATCTTTAGTCAATTCAAAATAGCCCTTGGCACCGGCACCTTTAGCGTGGACGACTCTTTCAGGGATTCGCTCACGATTAAAATGTGCGAGTTTTTCAAGGAGAGCATAATCTTGAATTAAAACTGGTCCTCTAGTACCAGCAGTTAAGGAATGTTGATTGTCAGCCCAAGGTTGACCTGATTCAGTGGTAAGTTTTTCGATCATATTCTTATCTCCATTATTTTTCAAGAAAGAGGCTATTAAATGTCTCATTACAATTTGGATTGATTCAAATTGTGGTTTTATACTAAGAAAAAAGTACATAATAGTCAATTATTATGTACTTTTGTTGAAGAATATGAGCTTTTAGAGGTTCTAGAGCGATCTATGATGATTGAAAAGAATAATAATCCTTATTTATTCAAATAAATTAATTAGTTAAAGAATAGCTTTCTTTTAATAAATTGATTATTTGTTTCCATTCAACTGTGCCATCTAAAATAATGGAAATCCAATGTTCCTTATTCATGTGGTAGGCAGGCAAATAACCAGAGGCATTTCTTAGAATAGAATTCATTTCAGGATTAATTTTCACATCAAGTAAGTCAACGTTACCCGTATCATCCAGGCCTAATTTACTTTTTTCGACGGGCATGATTAAACCAAACCATTTACCACTGTCTTTGTGACGGAGTACTTGATAGTCGGGAAATTTCTTGAATGGTTTGTCTATGTTGGTGTCTTTTGATTTGTTAGCATATTCAATTAATTGATATGTAAGTTCCATTATTGTTGTCCTTTATTTGAATCGGGGTCTTTGTAATCTTCCTGATAAATATAGTGATGCAGTTTCAAATATTGCTCTCCCAATTTTTTCTCGTTGTTATTGTCCTTAGGATAATAGTAACGACGTCCCTTTAAACCCTTTGGCATATAGTTTTGTTGGGCAAGTTGGTGCGGTGATGCAAAGGGAGAGTCTATTAAACCTCCACCAGTAATTTCTTCGGAATGTTTGTAATGCATGTCTCGCAAACCTTTAGGCATAGGGTGTTCGTTGGGATGTTCAGTATCTTGATCTAATTTTTCCCAAGTTTCATCAAACGATCCTGATTTAGGGGAGATACACATAAGCATCGTGGCAAACATCAGTGGGTACTTAGCCTTTGGCATTCCAATTTTTTCAGCTTGATTAGCGGCCACAACGATTTGAGTAACTTGTTGAGGGTTAGCCAATCCAATATAAGTGTATGGAATTTCACGTAATCTGCGCACGACTGATGGTAAATCGTTGTTTTTCAGTAATACTGCTAAATAATATAACGCCGCATCCGTATCAGAACCGGCCATGGAATCAGAATAGGCAGAAAGGTAATCATAATGCTTAGTGGCTTTTTTGTCGTAATTGAAATGTTGCTGCTGAGCAAATTTTTTCACGTTTTCGACAGTGATTTTATCAGGATTAATTGCATGAATCGTTTCTAAAGTATTCAGAGCAATTCTCAAGTCACCATCAGCAGAAATAGCGATTAGTTTCAAAGAATCAGTTTCGACTTGTTCGTCAGTTAATTTATAGATTTCAGTCACAGCACGTTTCAACATAGTTTCGATATCCGTGTCACTAAGTGATTTGAATTCAAAAATCTGACTTCGAGAACGGATGGCGGGCACGATTGACATAATTGGATTCTCAGTTGTAGATCCGATTAGCATAATATGACCATTTTCCAAATAAGGTAGTAGAAAATCTTGCAAAGTCTTGGTCATACGATGGATTTCGTCTATCAGTAAGACAAATGAATTGTCAGGATATTTATCAATTTGTTTAGTCAATTTGGCTTTGTTATCAGTAGAAGCATTGAACGATTCGAAAGGATAATTGTATTGTTTAGCAATAATTTTGGCTAAGGTAGTTTTACCCGTGCCAGGTGGTCCCCAGAGTAACAGTGGGATGTTGACGTGTTGATCAATGATTTGTCTTAATGGTTGACCAGATTTCAAAAGTTCCTGTTGTCCAACCATTTCATCTAAAGTTTGTGGCCGCATTAAATCGGCTAGTGGTGTTTTGAATGACAATGTTTTGTTCCTTTCTTATTAATATTTTGACAAAGTACTTTATGCTAACAGCATATCATTAACTTATTGATAAACTTTGTTATAACTCTCGTAAATAGTAACGACGATTTAGAAGATATTAATTTTATAAATTATGATATTCGAACAGATAAAAAAAAGAGGATTTAATATGGATTTTTTAATCCGTATTAGATCTTCCTTTCTATTACAAAACTATTTTACCGAATTCTTTTTATAGATATCAACCCGATTCAAAAAGATAGGGTTACCGGCTCGATCCATTAATATATCTTGTGCAAAATGACCAGGCAAGGGACCTTGAATTATTGGTTTACTGTTAAGTTCTATATCCGTTAAGCTAACATAATCCTTTTTATATTTTTTTGATTGACGAATCATAATTTTGATTTTGATTGATTTAAGCAAGGTTAATCTTCTTTGAGTATTATAAAAGTTAATTAGTTCGGGATCTTTTTTTAAAAGATCTATATAAAATTTGTTATTGAAACTATCTTTATAGTATATAAAAGAAGTTATTGATTTATCAGGCCTTATGGAGTTTCTGTCTATAATATTATTCAGAGCATCATGTATTGTAATTTCAACAGTTTGTTTTTCTTTTAAATTAAATATCGGTTGGGAAATATATATGTTTTTTTTGTTTTTTATCTTTAAAAAAACAAGCCCCCACATAATAGTACCTTTACCATCATTTAGGAGGGTGGTTTTAAATTGAAAATAATTATGTCCATTGTTTGAGATAATTGTAGGCGTTTTATCATTGAATATAAGATTTGGCAAAGAGTTATTATATGTTTTTTTACTAGTTTGGTACGCCAAAAAAGCAATAATAATAGTTGCAAGCGAAGCGATTAATGATATTAAATTGTGATAATTATTGATGAAATTAGAAATATAACTCATATAAAAATTCTTTCTGTAATATTTAGTAATAAAAAAAGAACATCGATCAAGTCGATGTTCAAGTGCCGTGCAAGCTCATATATTTCTTCGTGATTCACCCATGGCTCCAGTTTGTCGTAAATAAGTGATAATCAATGAAGAACTAAAAATTAAAATGTTGTTTTAACAAGGTTTTGACAACCTATAACAACTTGTAAAATTCATTATCACCCGTATGGGAATATATAGGCGACCTAAAAGACTGGTATCACTGACTTTCTAACTTGTTTGTGCCCTATTTGTGCCCCAAAATATTATCCTAAGTTTTCATCTAATATTTGGTTAGTTTTTTCTTCTTGTTCTTTCTTACCATTTTGAAGAAGGTGAGCATAAGTGCTTAAAGTTATAGCTATATTCTTGTGACCTAATCTTTGAGAGACATAAGCTATATCTACGCCGTGAGAAATCAGAATTGATGCGTGTGTATGTCGTAATCCATGGAAAGTGATAATAGGGAATATCTCCAGTTTTTTTAATTTATCCGATAAAGCCTGATTGGCAGCACTATCAGAAATGATATTAAAATTAGAATTTTTGAATACTAGATTCTGTTCGTCTCTGTATCCCTTTTTTAAAAATAGCTCTTGTTGTTCTTTTTTTAGTTGTTTAAGTATTGTTATGAGTGAATTTGAAATAGCAATTTCACGATCAGAAGTTTCAGTTTTTACCTTTTTGAAATCCTGAACTTTTGAATAATCAAATCCATGTTTAATATAAACAGTTTTCTTTTTAAAATGAACATCATCCCATGTCAATCCAGAAACTTCACCAATACGACATCCAGTCATTAATGAAAATATTATCTCATAATTAACCATCTTATTCATTGAAGCATGTTTTAAACAATCTGATTTTAAGGCTTTAGCATCATCTTCATTGATGTATTTTGCTTCCTCAGATTTACTTGCTTTTTGACTTGCTATAGTAACGCCGTGAGTAAAGTCAGTATAAATAATACGTTCTTGAATAGCATCTTGAACAATTGCCCGAATTCTACTATTTAATTTAGATATGCTCTCTTTGACATGAGTTTTACCATACGTGTTAAGCATCTTTTGATATTCCATTTTGGTAACATCTTTTAATTTTGTATCTTTAAAATGATTTTCAATTTCAACGGGTATTAAAGAATATATATAATAGCTATGCTCAGTAATATTTCCTTTTTTATAAGTTTCTATCCATTCTTTTGAATAAGCTACAAATGAAACATTTTCTTTTTTTGAAATGCCTGACTGAAGGTGTTTCGTCTCTACATCAATACCTGCTATTTTAGCTTCTTTTGAAGTGGAAAATCCAGATTTAGATATTGATTTACGTTTACCTTCAGAATCATAGTATTTGACTCTATACGTCCAAGTTTTGCCACGTTTATATACTTCCATGAGTATTCCTCCAGTATGGTATACTAAAGGAGCTAAATGGGGGATTTTTAGCCCGTTTAGAAATGCTTTCTTATTAAGTCATATTCCATCTACTTTGGTCGGTGTAGGAATATGGCTTTTTTATTTTGTCTTTAATTTAACTTGTATGTCATTGATCCAAGACTTTTACCAGTAACAATATTTTCAGCAGTTAATTTAACCGGTGTGGTTGTATCATCTAATTCATATGAAACAGCCATTTCAACGGTTCCACCAACTTTAATTTCTTCAGATTGTGAATCTAAAAATCTATCATCAGGAAGTGAACCAACATCCAATTCATTGACTGAATCTTTATTATTATCCTGAATTGCTTTGAAAATACTTATCCAAGCCCCGTTTGGATCTAAGTCTTTAGCTTTCTTATTATGAACTTTGAACCAAAATGCCAATACAGGTTTTTCACCATATTCGTTTCCAGTTTCGCCAACTTGGATTACTTTTGTTTGAGTAATATCAATATCGTAATCCTTGGTTACTAACTTATTATCCTTGAAATAAGTTGATGCTTTCTTTTTAACCTTCACGGTTTTATCAGCTGTATCAGATTTTGAAGACGATTCGTTGCCACCGGAACAAGCTACCAATGTTGAAGCTAAAAGAATAGTTAATCCCGTTAATGCTAAACTTTTGGTTTTCATTTTCTTTTCCCCCGAAACAAATTTCAGCTTTTAAAGTCAGTCAGATTTTGGACATAGAAAGACCGTTATTTAAATTGAATTTATAGCCCTTATACGTGAAGTCAATTCCACGTTTAATACGATAAGTGTCAATGGCTTTCCACATATATGATTCAGACACTTCAAAGAAGTCTGACATTTCCCAAGGTGTTCGAATGTCTGCCTTATAACAAGCTATGATGCTATCTAAATCAATAATTAGATGTGAGCCGTATATTCTGGCTTGTTTCTCTTGTCTGATATCACTAATAGTTTTATAGCCGGTAATGTTACCAGCGGTTGTTTTAACATGTCCTATTTCTTCAACAACATTTTGAAGTTGATTGATTCGATCATAATGATTATTAATAAAAACAGTATTACCAATAGTTAAAGCCCCAAGACAGTTTGGCATGTCATTTTTATAAATAAAGTTAATATTTGATTCATATTTATTGATTACTCTTTCAAGTCTATTCATCCAATCAGTCTTTCTTATTATCTTTAGTAATAAAGTCTATATATTCAGTTATCTTTTCTAGTTGTTCGGGAGTTACATTGTCATCAATATGAGCTGCTATAGTTTCAACATTGTTATCTTTTTTTATTTTTGATTCATCATGATCGTTCACATGCCCCAAAATTAAATAATCAGGAGTAGTACCAAGATATTTAGCCACACGAACTAATTTATCTGTAGGTGCGCTATCTTTCCATTTACGTAAACTACCATTACTAAATCCTAAATCCATTTCAATTTGATGAATAGAAATTTTTTTCAGTTTAGCTATGTGCTGAATATGTTGATATACCGTCATTTTCTTGCATCCATTTCTAAGTGTAATCTAAATATAGACCATAAATCTAAAACAAACCATTGACTTATAGACTACAGGTCTATATAATTGCACTTGTAAGTTGATTGAGAGTATTAAAAAACCTATCGTAATTCCTAATGTATTAGCTTTGGCGGGCGAATAAAGGAATAACGGTGTTCTTTAATATGCTTTCATTATAGACTATCAGTCTATTTTTGCAAGAGATATGTCGACCAACTTACTAAATTATATAAGGTGGTGAATGTATTGATTTATGAAACAATTCAAAACATTGCTAAGAAGAAGAATATTCCAATTAGAAAAATCGAAACTGATTTGGGATTTAGCAATGGAACCATTAGAAAATGGGACACGTCACAAACTATTTCTATTAAGAGAGTGAAAGCAGTTGCCAATTATTTGAAGGTTGATCCATACACACTTCTATTAGTTGGTATTGATATGAATCAAATTAAGGTGGGTGATTAAAAAAAAACACCCTACCTTAAAAGTAGGATGTTGAATTCCTAAAAATGATAGTTATTAACTTCATGATAAAAATTTTTGTACATATCCATATAATTTTTAACACTTTGTTTTGGACCATCATCTTCATACGCTTTGCAGTTAACACTCCAATCTCTTTCGAGCCATGCAATTGTCAAATCATGAGCGATTTGTTCGTTTGATGGATGTGGAGCATTAGGATTTGTTCTATCCAAAAAAATCATCTCCAATATATCTGATTTAACTAAATTATAACATTTGAGAAAGGAGTTTAAATTATGCCACAGACAATTAAGGCTGAAGTAATTATGGAAGTCCCATCTGATCAAGTAATAATTACTAAAACAGAATTTAATGAGTATCAAGAATTAAAAGATGATGGTAAATGGTGGACTTCCAAAGATGTTGAAAAACGCTACAACCACAAAATGGATTGGTTCAAACAAAAAATCTTATATGTTCCAAAGTTTAAAAAAATTTTAGATTCCAAGAATGGTGGGTCTGTTCACTATTCCGATACTGATGATGGAAGATATTGGAGCTTTGAACCAAAACGATTCAAAAAATTTATGGAAGATAATTTTGCTGAAATTAATGGGTGATGAAGATGATAGGATGGACAATTTTAGTTTCAATTGTAAGTTCAGTTACAACTTACTTATTTATGAAATATAAAACGTTGGAAAATATCATTTTGAATCTAACTGACTTTACTCAAGAAGATATTCAAAGAATGAAAGGTTGGTTCAGATGGAAGTTTTAAAAGGAATTGCACTCTTAATAATTACAGTTTCTGTTTCAGCATTGACGATTAAATTTATTAACAGTAATCGGAGGTAATAAATTTGGCAGCATACGATTTATACAAAATGACTTCAGATGTTAAATATCCCCCGGAGTGGGTTCAGTTAAGACGAGAAATCGAAGAATGGTCAAGAAATTATGAATCACCATTCAATGAAATTCCTTGTATGACTTCTAATTATCAATCTTTAAAAAATGCAATTTATATACCAATTAAATTGGCTTTAGGACTTAAAACCATTAATGACATTGAAACATGGCAAGTTCCTAAAGCAAGAAGAATATTTTATGAAATTCGTGAAATATGTGAAGGAGTTGATCCAGATGATATATCAAAATACTGACATTCCTAAAATCAATAAGGCGTTAGATCGTTATACGAAAATTTGTAAACAAATTGGTTCAATTGATTACCAAATTGAGTACTCATTATCTAAATATTGTTTAGAACCGGGTAATTCTAAATTAGAAGAACACATTTTGGAATTAAAGCAATATCGAACAGTTTTAGAGAATCAAAAATTCCAAGCTGAAGATAAAATCTATAAAGCTTTTGACGAGCAATATTCATGAAAGAAATTAAAGGATTTGAAAAATTATATGCGGTTACTAAAGATGGACGAGTTTACTCACTGATAACTACATCAAGTAGAAGAAAGGGTTTATTAAAAACGTATAAAGACGGCGGTTATTTAAAAGTGAACCTTTACGATAAAAACGGTAAATGTTCTAAAAAGTTTGTTCATAGATTAGTAGCACAAACATATTTGAATAATCCAAGTCGATTACAAATTGTTAATCATTTAGACGGTGACAAAGAAAACAATTCCATTGAAAATCTTGAATGGACTACTCAAAAGAAAAATATTAATCACTCATTTATTCATGGTTTAGAACATAGATCTGTAGCTACTCAAATTGATAATACTATCTATCCAAATATGAAAATAGCTAGTTTAACAATAGGTTTTAAGTCATTTCGTATTGCATATGAACGAAGAAAACGAGGGAATGAATTTTACTTAGGAAAACATTCAATAAAGTGTGGTGATGCAATTGTCCAACATTAAGTTATTCAAACATCAAGAAGATGTATTAAATCAGACCGAACCATATAACAGAGTAGCTTATTACTTGGATATGTGAATGGGTTTAGGAAAAACTTTTGTTGGTTCTGAAAAATTATGGGAACTGAATACACCGTTTAATTTGGTGATTTGTCAGAAATCAAAAATTAATGACTGGATTGACCATTTCAATGAATACTATTCAGATGATTATCAAGTTATTAGATATTCAAAACAACCAATTAGCACTATACCGACTGATTCAATCTTGGTAGTTAACTATGAAACAGCTTGGAGAAGACCTGAATTATTAAAACTAAGGAACTTTACCTTGATGTTAGATGAATCATCCAAAATCAAAAATGAACGCTCTAATCAATCTAAATTCATTCTTAAATTGAAACCTGAAAATGTCATTTTATTATCAGGTACACCGACCGGCGGAAAGTATGAAGAACTTTGGAGCCAACTTCATTTGTTGGGATGGAATATCAAGAAGAAAGTATTTCTAAATCAATACACAGTTCAAAAATGGGATGACATCATGGGTCATTTCAAGATAGTTGGATATCAGCATACCGACCGATTAATAAAGAAACTACATCAGCATGGTGCAGTGTTTATGAAATCCAACGAAGTATTCGATTTACCAAAACAAAACGAGATTTATATTAAGTGCAAAACTACCACGGATTACAAGACTTTTGCGAGAGATCATTACGCAGTTGTGAAGGATAAAGAAATTGTTGGTGATACAGTAGCTACCGCCAAATTATATTTACGTCAATTTGCAGGGATGTGGAATAAACATAAATTGGGCCAAGTTGAAGATTTAATTTCTAGTACCAACGATCGTTTGATTATTTTTTATAATTTCAAAGCCGAATATGAAGAATTGTTAAAGATATGTCAAAAACTAAATAAACCAGTTTCAACCATGAACGGTTCTTTAAAAGATATGGATGCTTATGAGAACGAAAGCAACAGTGTTTCTTTAATTCAGTATCAGGCGGGTGCCATGGGTTTAAATCTTCAAAAGGCTAATAAGATTATTTATTTCACACTCACAGACAAATCAGAACTATTTGAGCAATCCAAAAAGCGAATACACCGAATCGGTCAGAACCGACCATGTTTCTACTACTATTTACTGACTGATGGAAGCGTTGAGTGGAGAATGCTTGAAGTTTTGAAAATGCGTAAAGACTATACGGACAAATTATTTGAAAAGGAATGGAGCCAATGAATGAACAAGTTGAAACTAACAAAGTTCTTAATGAAGTTCTTAATGAAGTTCTTGGTTCAGCAGAAAACGAGAATGATTTTAATTTAAGGTTTCTTTACATTCAATTAATGATTGCTTCAATCAAGAAAAATCCAAAAATTAAAATTTATCGTGCTCATCAAGATGCACAAGAAATTTTTACTTTAATTAGTTCAGAAATTAAAAAGGAGAACGAACTATGAACGAATTAACGAAGTTTGAACAAGCTAATTTACCTTTAATTACAGGTTACATTGCTTTGAAGAAAACTATTGATGAATATTCAATGGAAAAAAAGAAGCTCGAAAATGAACTTAAAGAACAGATGGAAAAATATGACGTTAAATCTATTGATAACAATGTTTTGAAAGCCACATTAGTAGCTAGTTCAGAATCCAAAAGCGTTGATCTAAAAGAATTTAAAAAGAATGAACCAGATGAGTATTTAGCCTTAATGGCTGACTATCCAAAGAAAACAGTACGTAAACCATCATTAAGAATCACGGTGAAGAAATGAAATTATCTGAAGGTGAGTTTCAAAAGAAGGTTATTAAATATCTTAAAGATAATGATGTTTGGTTTGTTAAGTACTGGGGTGGGTCCAAATTTACTAAAGAAGGTGTTCCGGATATCCTAGCGTGCATTAATGGCGAATTTCATGGAATAGAACTTAAATCGGATGGAACAAGTTATAACGAAACAGTTTTGCAAGCCAGAAGTTTGGCTAGTATTAATGCTAATGGCGGTTCTGGATATGTTTTAAGACCTACTAAAACACCTAACCCAAAACATCCAGAATTTGATTACTATTGCTTGAATTTTGATCAATGGAAGGAACGGTGGTTTGAATGAATAAACGTCAAAAAAAGAAGCAACGTAAAAAGGCTATTTTGGAACTTCAAAAGAAGGTTGATGCACTTGCTAAAGATATGAATGACTTTATTGGTAAATTACCTGAACCATTTAAATGGGGTGATGATGATTGACAAGATACAGCTATTCAAGGGTAGATTTGTGGCATAAATGCCCATATCACTACAAAGCACGCTACATAGATAAGTTGATTGAGATACCCAAATTGGATGCTAACAGCCCTTTAATTTTAGGTCATGCACTTCATAAGGGACTGGAATCCGGTGAGAAAGCAATGGAACAAGATTACTTTGATTCTTATCCATTGATCACTAATGACCAGGTAAACGAGATGATGAAATTACAAATCTTGTTGCCAAAAGTTAACGATATTTTGGATAACTTTAAAGATTGTAAGTTTCAACATGAATATCCAATCATCACTAAAGACTTCATTGGATTTGCTGATTTAATAATTACTGCACCTGATGGAACATCAACTGTTATTGATTTTAAATATTCTAACCATGTTGAAAATTATTTGGAATCAGGTCAGCTTCACTTGTATAAGTATTATCTGGAAAAATTAGGATTCAATATCAAACATCTTGGATATATCTTCATTCCTAAAACTGGAATTAAACAGAAACAAACAGAAAGTTTATATCAATTTAGAAAAAGGTTAACCGAAGAAGTATCTAAGTCAAAACCAGAACTAGTACCAATTAAATATGATGATATGAACGTTTTATATTTTCAAAACACAATTAAAGAAATTGAAGCAGCTACTGAATATCCAAAGAATGTTGATCACTGTTTTAGCTGCATGCCAAGATTTGCACCAAATTATTTGAACGCTATTCAAGATGAAAAAGGAGAAATTTTAATGCAATTACCTAAAAATGTACGTAGAAAAAAACAAATGGATTTGAAACCGGACATCTGGTTATACGCCGATAGTTATGTTGGTAAAACAACTTTCATGGATCAGTTTGATGATGTTTTAATGCTAAATACTGATGGTAATACCGACAATATTACAAGTCCAGTTTTGCCAATCCAAGATGAGGTAAAGAAAGAAGGAAGAATGACTAAACGTAAGTTAGCTTGGGAAACATTCCTTGAAGTCGTTCAAACACTCGAAGTTAGCAATACAGAACACTATCAAACAATTGTTATTGATTTGATGGAAGATTTACGTGAAGCATGTCGTACTTATATCATGGATAAATTTAACTGGGAACATGAATCTGATGGTAACTATGGTAAAGGTTGGTCAATGGTCACAAAAGAATTTGATAATGCCATCAAGCGCCTTAAAGCCGTTGGACTTCAAATTGTTTATATCAGTCGTGAACTTAGAAACGATATTACTTTAAGAAATGGATCAGTAAGAACAACTTTCCAACCAAATATTGATTCAAAAACTGCTAACTTCCTAACGGGTACCGTTGATATTACAATGCGTGCTTATGTTAACGATAGTGATGAACATCTATTGATGCTACAGAAACAACCAAATATCTTTGGTGGTGGAAGATTTAATTTCAAAGTTAAAGAAGTACCACTTGAAAAGGATGCTTTTATTGAAGCACTCAAAGATGCACAACCTAAAGATGCTGAAAGACCTAAGACTAAACCCGAACAAAAACCGCTCCAGGAACAACCCGAATCAGCAGAAGACACGAACGAAGAAGATGAACCTGAAAAACCAACTAGAAGACGTAGAACCAAGAAAACTGAAGAGCCTACTGAAGAGGAAAAACCAAAACGCAAACGCCGTTCACGTAAAGCAGAATCAGAACCTGAAGATGAAATGACACCCCCTGGTGAAGATGATGAACCAGAAACAACCGAAGAAGCACCTAAACCACGTCGCAGACGTAGAAGAACTGCAAGAAAGGAAGATTAATTTATGAATATTTATATTCACTTAGATCGTATCTGTAACAAGGCTGTTGATAATTTATTAAATAAAATCAATCCAAATTTAACTTTTACCGATGAAGAACGACAAGAAATTGTTGATGGGATGATGAATAAAATTGTTGGTAATCAAGATGATTTGGAGTACACGGTTGAAAAATTATTAATTCAAAGATTTGAAGAACAATCTAATGACTTATTCACTGCACTAACATTACTTAATTTTTTAGGAGGAAATAAATAATGGCTGAAGAAAATTACGACTGGGGAAAATTCGATAAGGCGATTGATATGGACGATATCAAGAAAGACATCAAGGATGCGGAATCCAATTCAGGTAGCGACTATCCTGAAATTCCTGACGATACTTATGAAGTTAGCGTTGCCCAAATGGAATTGAAAACTTCAAAGAAGGGTGATCCAATGCTTTCCATTCGCTACAAAATTGAAGAAGGAGAATTTAAAGGAAGTCTAATCTTCTATAACGGAGTAATGCAACCAGCTTCACAATATATTGGACTACAAATCCATAACAATGATGAGATGCTTCGTAGTTTGAAGGTCTTTGAAGATGATGAAATTGAGTTCAATGGGTTTGATGATTACGCTGATTTAATTATGGATATTGCTGAAGAAGTTGCTGACAATGATGAATATCATTACGAGTTGCAACAAAGTACCAACAAGAAAAATAAAGACTTCAAGGATTTAAAGATTCTTAAATTATTGGATTAATCATTCAGTGCAGTATCACTTAAAACAATGCCGAATGGGTGGAATGCCCAAGTAATAAAGTGAGGTGATTAAAATCTTATTTTACGATTTTGAAGTTTTTCAAGAAGATTGGTTAGTTGTCATTCTTGATTCTGAAACCAAATCTAAAACAGTAATCATTAACGATACTGATAAATTCATTGATTTTTATCATCAGCACAAAAATGATATTTGGGTCGGATTTAATACACGTCACTACGATCAATACATTGCCAAAGCAATTATTGGTGGATTTAAACCGCAACAGATGAATGATTGGATTATTGATCTAGATAGAATGGGATGGCAATTTAGTAAGCAACTTTATAAAATTCAATTTCTAAACTTCGATATTAATACCATTCGTGGTCAATCACTCAAACAACTAGAAGGGTTTATGGGTGATGATGTCGAAGAAAGTAAGATTGATTTTACTATTAAACGTAAATTAACTGATGATGAAATTGATGAGGTTGTTAAATATTGTACTCATGACGTTGAAGAAACTATCAATGTTTTTGTTGAACGTATCGAGGAATTTGAAGCGACTATGGGACTGATTAAAGAGTTCAAACTTCCTATTAAAGACGTTGGAAAAACTAAAGCACAGTTATCAGCCAAAATCCTTAATGCTAAACAACCAAGAATTAAACGTGATGATGAAATGGATTATGGCTTTCCGGATACAATGCAAGTTGATAAATATACTGATGTCGTTGAATTTTACGAAACAGCAACAAGCTATGAACAAAGTTATGAAACCACAGTTGCAGGTGTTAAACATATCTTCGCTTGGGGAGGACTTCACGGCGCCAAAGAAAACTATCACGCTAAAGGAACAATTATCAATGTTGATGTTGGTAGTTACTACCCCACAATCATGGTTAATTACGGTTATGTCAGTAGAAATATTTCTAATCCAAAGAAGTTCGCCGAAATTCTTAAAACCAGATTGGAATACAAGGCAAAAAAGGACCCCCGGCAAGGTCCTTATAAAATTGTTCTTAATTCTACTTATGGAGCGACCAAAGATAAATACAATGGTCTATTTGATCCACGTCAAGCTAACAATGTATGTGTTTGTGGAATGATGTTGCTACTTGATTTGATTGAAAAATTAGAACCATACGTTGAACTTATCCAATCAAACACTGATGGTTTGTACGTTCGATTATTGGATAATAGTTACTTCGATAAGGTTGATGATATTTGTTACGAGTGGGAACAGCGTACTGGCATGGGATTAGAGTTTAAATATTTTGATGAGGTCATTCAAAAGGACGTCAACAATTACATCATGATTGATCATGAATCAGGTTATGTTAAAACCAAAGGTTCTTATGTTAAAGGATTGAATAACTTAGATTATGACCTTCCAATAATCAATAAGGCAATAGTCAAGTATTTTACTGATGGAATACCAGTTAAACAAACCATTGAAGATTGTGATGATTTACATCAATTTCAGAAGGTTGTGAAGTTAAGTTACAAATATGATGGCGCTGCACTTGGATATGACACATCTACTGGTCAACACAAACTAGTCAAAAAAATACCTGGTAAAGTTCAGCGTGTTTTCGCAAGCACTGACCAGGATGATTTGCAGTTATTCAAATTAAAAAAAGGGTCATTAGAAAAGATTGGGTTTGTTCCAAAACACGGTTTTATTGATAACGGAAATGTCAAAAATAAAAAAGTACCCTCCACGTTAGATCGTGAGTGGTACATCAAATTAGCTCAATCAAGAGTGAAAGACTTTGAAGGTGATAAATGATGAATATATATGTCGTATTAGTTAAAGACAGATCTATTAACTGGAAATTTATGACTAGAAAAAAAGATGAGTTTCATCGTCAACTTTGTACTTATGAAACTCATGAAGGTGCCGAAAAAGCAATTAATAGTATGAAGTACCGATTTTCAAAAAGAGCAGAGTTTAGAATTGTGGAATATGGAGAAATAAAATAATGGATGACGTAAGAATTTTAAAAGGTTGGACTAAAAAAGAGCGTAAGGAATTAGAAGAAGCTAAAGAAAGCAATTTTAAGAATGCTATTGCCTTAATTAACGGAATTGCTAACGATGACGATAATTGTACATTTTTGACGATAAAGTATTTGAATGAAAGTCCTGACGAAGATAATCAATTGGCTAGAGATATTGTCGATTATTATGATGGTAAAGCTAAATTTGCAGATCAAAAATATTATGTGCATTTGATTAAAAGTGATTGGTATTCTTATCTAAATATCAATACTGATGGGGAATTAAAATTATATAATCGTCTTGAACTTAACGGCTTTAAAACCAAGTTCACACGTGATGAAGTAGCTGCTATTGATCCAAAGTTTGTGCCATTTATGGAAGAGGTAGAAGACGATGAATGAAGCAAAAGTAATTAAATTAATGATGAAAGATATAGGCTTTGTATTGAAGCTATCCTATACGGCTACGAGGTAGAGAAATGAATCAAGTTAAAACATTTATTAGAGTCGCTGTTGATGATGATAACGATGAAGAAGTAAACGAATTTCTGAGAACTCATAATGTTAAAAACATTAAAACCAATGCTATCCAAGGTTTCACATATACATCCTACAGAGATTATGTGAAGACTGTAGATGACACATTTAAACCATCAATTATTACAACAATTATTTATGAGGTAGAAAATAATGAATGAAATAAAAATTAAAGCTGGCAAAATCTATATCGATGATATTGAAATTAATAATGTTTCAGATATTTCTATCATTGATCAATCAGGTGGAAATATTCGAATTGGGATTACATTTTTAAGTAAGAGTGAGGATAAAACTGATGATTGAAATAATTATAAGAATAATTTTTAATATTTCTATAGATAATAATCAGATTTTACAAGAGGTTTTAAAATGGTCGAAATAGATATTTATTATGAAGATGAATCAGAAGATTTACAGGTCACACAAGCTCTTATTAATCCTAAATATATTTGTTCGATTGAAAAAGTTGATGAGTATGACAGTTTATATTTCTTGATAATGCCTTGGGGTAAAGGCTACATGGTAGATTCTGATACTAAACACATGCTATTTAAGTAGTTGTCAATCGATAGGAAAGTGAGGTGAGAAAAATTCTATATCGCGGATATTTAAGAGGAGATGGTAAACACGCTTCTAGTAAATTTAAAAATGGTCAAAGGTTACTTAAATTTGAAACAGTTCGTAAAGAAGATTCATATGTTGGTATCTTGTCTGATGATTACATATGTGTTGACGTTGATAATTGGCCAGAATCACACAAATTGTTAAAGATATTGGATAACTTGAATATTAATTTCTCAGCCATTGAAACTAATCACGGAATGCATTTTTACTTTCAAGGTTATGATTTAACAACTAACAAAATTGGTTGGTATACAGCATTAGGAATCAAAGCAGATTTTAAACTTGGAATTAAGAATACTGCTGATCCGTTACGTATTGAAGGCAAAACCAGAAAATGGGTTCGTAAAACATCTCATTTTGATGCAATGCCTAAATGGCTGCTACCACTAAGCAATCATAGAAACCATATTGAAGAATTAAAATCTGGTGAACGAAATCAAAAATTGTTCAATTACATCTTAGTTTTACAAAAGGCTGGAATGAGTCGTGATGATATTCGGCAAACGATTAGGCTAATTAATGATTACATCCTTGATGATCCATTACCAAAACGTGAAGTTGATATTATCCTTCGTAATGATGCTTTTTTAAAGGAAACATTCTTTAGTAAAAATTCATTTTTGCATGATAAGTTTGCTAAATTCTTGATTGCTGAACATCATATTATTCTAGTAGCCGGTGTTTTACATATTTACAAAGATGGTGTGTATTCCGATGATCAAGCAGATATTGAAAGAGCAATGATTAGACATTTACCAGGGCTAACGAAATCCAGACGAATTGAAGTTCTTAGTTATCTTCAATTGCAAGCTGAAGAAAAACCACTAGCTGATGTTCGATATATTGCTTTAGAAAATGGATTATTCAATCTTGATACTTGGAAACTTCAAGATTTCAGTCCTGAAATCGTAATTAAAAATAAGGTTCCAATCAAGTTTGTTGAAGATGCTTATTATGAGATAACTGATAAAACTTTAAATAAGATATCGGTGAATGATAAAGAATTAAGATTAATCCTTGAAGAAATCTTTGGTTATGTTCTATTCAGACGTAATGAGTTAGGTAAAGCATTCATTCTAACCGGTGATGGATCAAACGGTAAAAGTTCTTATTTAAAGATTGTTCGTAAATTAGTTGGCAGTGATAATACATCATCACTTGATTTGAAAGAGTTAGGTCAACGATTCAAAACAGCTGAACTATTTGGCAAGTTAGCCAATATTGGTGATGATATTTCTAATGAATATATCAAAGATAATTCCGAATTTAAGAAGTTAACAACTGGTGAAACCATCAATGCTGAACGAAAGGGTAGAGATCCTTTTGATTTTAATAACTATTCAAAGTTAATCTTCAGCGCCAATAAGATGCCACGTATCAATGACACTTCGAATGGTTTAACCAGACGTTTAATGTTCATTCCTTTTAATGCACATTTCACTTCCAAAGATTCTGATTATGACCCATTCATAACAGATAAGTTACTTTCAACCGAATCAATGCAATATGTTTTGTTGTTAGGTCTAAATGGATTGAAACGATTACTTAAAAATCATAAGTTCGCTACTTCCAAAAGAATTACTGCTGAAGCTGCTAAATACGAAGAACTTAATAATCCGATCATTTTATATTTACGTGATGAGCAGCCTAAATTAGTTAATGAAGTGGTTAAAGATACTTATGTGATGTATTCGCTTTGGTGTACTGATAATGGATACAAAGCAGTTTCACAGATTGCTTTTAGTCGTGAAGTTTGCCGGATGAAAAAACTATCTACTAAGACACAACGGTTTGATGGAAAAAGAAAACAAATTTTCGTATCAATACCCTAAATGGACGTATTTGGGTATTTTTAACCCCACTATTCGTAAACAAAAATGGGTATTTTAGGGTCAAAATGGTGTCTGTCAATGATGTATCTTTGACATGTCAATGATATCTTTGACAGCTGTAACCGTTGTGGCTCAATGGATTTAATAGGGTGTCAAAGATGTCAAAGATGTTTTCACTTTCTTTTATATATAATAGTAAGTTTATTGAATAGTATTAATATATAAAGAAATATAGGGGTTTCATCTTTGACACTTCACTTGTGAAAGTCCTAAAAACCCAATGATACCAAGCGTTAGAAGGTGTCAAAGATGATTTTTTATCTTTGACAGAAAGGAGCTATTTTGTGAGTGAAGATAAATTCCAAGAAAATAAAAAGTTTCTAAAAAGATATAAGCCATTCTTACGACAACTTAAACGGCTTGAAGAAAGGCTTTATCAATTAGATGATCGTATCGAATCTACACATAGTGCTAGGATAACTGGCATGCCAGGCGGTGGAATTCCCAGAGGTTTGAATGATGAGTTAGGTCAACGTGAAGAATTAGAACAAAGAATCAATAACTTGTTAATGGAAAGTAGACCTATTAAACATGAGATATTAAGTACGCTTGACCACTTAGATAATCCTAACCAGGCTAATGTATTAGAGTTATTCTTCATTAATGATATGGACCTTTATACAATCAGTGAGAATCTTGATTACTCATTTAGACAAGCCAACCGATTGTATAAGGAAGGCATCCTAAATGTCATACCTATGTCATAGTTGTGTCATACATATGGCATACCCATGTCATTAGATTCCCCTTAAATTAGATGTATATTAGTATTATCGAAAGAGCTTTTGAGATAACAATTATAGAAGGAAACTATTCAAACCAGAACACATTTGAATAACACTCTCATTTGTTTTGATAGGTGATGATAAAGCCTATCTTATAGCATAGACAGGTTAGTGTTGGTTCGATTCCAACCTATACTACCCCCCCCC
>NZ_AZDH01000003.1:74571-208708 GCF_001435445.1 Companilactobacillus kimchii DSM 13961 = JCM 10707
AACTCAAGGTTCCGGTGGTCTTATTTTTATACCCCTCACATTGTTTAGATACCCCCATACTAATTGATACCCACCATCATTTATTACTATCCCCACATAGAAAGGACCGCCATCTTATGGTATTGCGAGCAGACAGAACCGGACAACATCGAGTAGCATTTGATAAGAACAAACGTATAATCCTCAAGACTCAATCTGTCTGTGGCATCTGTGGCAGACCGGTAGACAAACGTTTGAAATATCCTGACCCAATGAGTGCTGTCATTGATCACATCATTCCAATCAACAAGGGTGGACATCCAAGCGACATGGACAACCTACAGCTCGCTCATTGGAGTTGTAACAGACAGAAGTCTGACAAGTTATTTAAAAATAAAGAAAATAAAAGTGTTGATGTAAAAACTATTGGTAATAGAAATTTACCTCAATCGTTAGATTGGTCTAAATACCGTTCATAGCGACGTTTTAAACAATTTAATGATTCTGATTGAGCCAAGATTTTAAAGGGGGCATGAGACCCCCTACGGCTCGTCAGCCGAGCTTCACGCCGTCACTGTACATTTTTTCTCATGAATTTATTAAGGAGTTGATATATTGGAATATAAAGGAATTGATTACCTTAGAAATAAGCTGTCACATCGCCGTTTCCGGGTAAATATGAGATATAAACAATACGCAATGAAATACCACGAAAACGACCCTGGTATCACTATTCCACCCGAAATTAGGAACCAATATCATGCCGTTCTTGGCTGGTGTGCAAAAGGTGTGGACAGTTTGGCCGATAGATTAGTATTTCGTGATTTTGATAATGATGATTTTAAAGTAAACGAAATCTTCCATGATAATAACCCTGATGTTTTTTTTGATTCTGCAGTTTTGTCTGCATTGATTGGATCATGTTCATTTGTTTATATTTCAAAGGCAGATGACCAAATTCGTTTGCAAGTTATTGAAGCAAGTAATGCAACGGGAATCATTGATCCAATTACTGGATTGTTAACTGAAGGATATGCCGTTTTAAAACGTGATGACTTTGGAAATCCGATTAGTGAAGCTTATTTCACAGCTCAATTGACAACGTTTATTACTGGAAAAGATGTAACTAATATTCCTAACCATACTAATCATCCATTGTTAGTACCAATCATTTACCGACCGGATGCCGTTAGACCTTTTGGACGTTCAAGGATTACACGTTCTGGAATGTATTATCAGAAATATGCAAAGCGTACGTTGGAAAGAGCGGATATCACTGCAGAATTCTATTCATTCCCTCAAAAATATGTGGTTGGTCTAAGTAACGATTCTGAACCAATGGATAGTTGGAAAGCAGCCATTTCATCCATGTTGCAATTTACTAAAGATGACGAAGGAGATAGCCCTAAACTTGGACAATTCACAACGTCGAGCATGACACCATTTACTGAACAACTTAAAACTGCAGCGGCTGGGTTTGCTGGTGAAATGGGATTGACTATGGACGATTTGGGATTTGCCTCCGACAATCCATCAAGTGTGGAAGCCATTAAAGCGAGCCATGAGAATCTAAGATTGTCTGGAAGAAAGGCACAACGATCATTTGGTTCTGGATTATTAAATGTTGCTTATTTAGCAGCTTGTTTAAGAGATGATTATGCATATGAACGTTCACAATTCATGAATACAATTCCAAAATGGGAACCATTATTCGAAGCAGATGCCAATATGTTATCAATCATTGGTGATGGTGCTATCAAGCTTAATCAAGCAATACCTGGGTTTATGGATAAAGAAACTGTTCGTGAAATTACTGGCGTTAAAGGTTCTGATCAAGAACCACCAATAGAAACTGGTGATGATAATGGATAAAGATATCGCTATTGATTTATTAAAATTAATTGATGAATCATTTAAAGATAAAAACAGTAAAAGTGAAATTTTAAGAAGAGATATTGAGTTATTAAAGAGCGGGAAAGCTACTTACAAAGAAGTTAATGATTTAGCAATTGAAGTTGGACAAAACTTATCACATTCAATTAATGAATTTGTAACTGCTAAATCTTTACCAAATGAAAAAATGTATTTCAATATTTCAAACCGATTGATGAATCATACGTTGAAAAATAACTACGATATTGTAACTGGCTATGCGAGCGACGTTCAGAATCAACTCAATCAAGTTGCTAACTTGCATTTGAAAGCTCAAGTTCCTGATTTTAATCAAGAAAAAGTAAAAGGCTTAGTGGAGCGTTTAACTGCAGCTGAAACTTTTGATGATATTAAATGGATTCTTGATGAACCATTAGTAACTTTCACTCAGTCAATCGTTGATGATTCGATTCAAAAAAATGTTGAGTTTCAAGCTAAAGCAGGATTGCAACCAAGAATTACACGTACAGTTGTTGGTAAGCCATGTGACTGGTGTAAAAACTTAGCTGGATCATATAGCTATAATAAGGCACCTGATGACATTTATCGACGGCATGAACGATGTCGCTGTGTTGTCGATTACAATCCGGGAGATGGTAGAAAACAAAATGTTTGGACCAAGGATTGGAAATAAAATTTGACCCAAGCAAGTCTATAAACTGCGGGTAACAAGATTGAAAGGGGACATGATGGTTATTGAAGTTAGATTAGGTAATCAGAATCCCACTCAATCGGTAATACTTCCATTTACTAAATCCAGATATAAAACTGCGATTGAAGCCTATGAAAAATCAGGTCGAACAGCTCAAGAATGGCAAGTTGAATTAGCGAAAGATTTGTTTGCAGTCAACGATGATGGTCTTTGGGTTCATACGAAGTTTGGTTACTCAATTCCACGAAGGAATGGTAAAACCGAATTAATTGTTATCCGTGAGATTCAAGGACTGCTAGATGGTGAACAAATCTTACATACTGCTCACAGGACTACCACATCTCATTCATCTTGGGAACGTGTTTTAAAACTCCTGGATAATGCTGGAATTAAATATCGTTCCTTGAAAGCTGTAGGACGTGAACGAATTGATTTACCTGATACTGGTGGACGTGTGGAATTTCGTACCAGGACTTCCACAGGTGGACTTGGTGAAGGTTTTGACTTGTTAGTCATTGATGAGGCTCAAGAATATACAACTGATCAAGAATCAGCATTAAAATATGTCGTTACTGATAGTGATAACCCACAAACTATTTTCTGTGGAACACCACCAACACCACTTTCTTCAGGAACTGTTTTTGTTGATTTTAGAAATAGTATTCTTAGTGGTAAAACCGAAAATGCAGGTTGGGCTGAATGGTCAGTTGAAGAGCAATCAAATATTAGAGATAGGGACTTATGGTATAAAACTAATCCATCACTTGGAACAATATTTACTGAACGTTCAATCCAAGATGAAGTTGGTTCTGATGAGATTGACTTTAATATTCAGCGGCTGGGTCTTTGGATTAAATATAATCAAAAATCGGCTATATCAGAAAATGAATGGGATGAATTGAAAGTTTATTCTTTACCGATTTTGCAAGGTCCAATCTATGTTGGAATTAAATATGGTAATGATAATGCTAACGTGGCAATGAGTATTGCAGTTCATACCTTATCAGGAAAAGTATTTGTAGAGTCTATTGATTGTCAATCAATTCGAAATGGTAATAATTGGATACTTAATTTCTTGCGAATTGCGGACATCAAGAAAGTTGTAATTGATGGTGCAAGCGGTCAAAATATTTTGGCAAGTGAGATGAAAGACTTCAAGTTGAAGTCACCAATATTACCAACGGTAAAAGAAGTTATTAATGCTAATTCACTATGGGAACAGGGTATTTATCAGCAGTCAATTTGTCATTCCAATCAACCATCACTAACTGTAGTTGTTACTAATACAGCCAAAAGAAATATTGGTTCAAGTGGTGGTTTTGGCTACAAGTCGCAGTTTGATGACATGGATATTAGTTTAATGGATAGTGCCTTACTAGCACATTGGGCTTGTTCAAACGACAAACCTAAGAAAAAACAAAAAATTGGATATTAATTTTGGACGTTTTCCATACGTCTATTTTTTATGCCAAAAATTACCGATACCACCGGGTAAGTGGGAGAAAGGATTTTAAATTATGACTTTTAAAGCAATTGAAACACAAGAGGAACTTGACCAAATTATTCAAGGACGTTTGGACCGACAGAAGGAATCATTGGTAAAACAGTATTCAGATTATGACGATTTAAAGAAACAAGTATCAATATTGACTAATGAAAATACTTCACTGCAATCAACAATCAGTAAGAGCAAAGAAAAGTATGCTGATTATGACCAAAATATTGAAAATTTAAATTCCAAAATTTCAGGATATGAAACAGCTAATCTAAAAACCAAAATTGCCTTAGAAAATGGACTTCCTTATGACTTAGCAGATCGTTTGGTTGGTGATGATGAAGAAAGTTTGAAAGCTGATGCTGAAAGATTAGCTGGTTTTGTAAAGAAGGATGACCCAGTACCACCACTAAAAGACCCTGAACCAAATACTGGTTCAGATGAGAATAGTGCATACAAAAATTTAATTGATAACTTAGAAGGAGAATAAAAAAATTATGACAACATCAAAGGGAAATTTATTTGATCCAACATTAATTACAGATTTAATTAGTAAAGTTAAAGGTAATAGTTCTTTGGCAATCCTATCTGGTCAAAAGCCAGTAGCATTTAATGGACAAAAAGAATTTACATTTTCAATGGACAAGGATATCGATATTGTTGCTGAGAATGGAAAGAAAACTGAAGGTGGAGTTACTATTGCGCCAGTAACGATTGTTCCCATTAAGGTGGAATATGGCGCCCGTGTTTCTGATGAATTCATTTATGCCACGGATGAAGAAAAAATCGATATTTTGAAGGCATTTAATGATGGATATGCTAAGAAATTAGCACGTGGTTTAGACTTGATGGCCTTCCATGGTGTAAATCCAAGAACTAAAGAAGTATCCGCAATCATTGGTAAAAATAGTTTTGATACTTCCATCACTCAAACGGTTGATTTTAACGCTGCTGACCCGGACACAAATATCGAAGCTGCTGTTGAACTCGTTCAGGGTTCAGAAGGTGTGGTTTCTGGTATGGCAATTGATACACAGTTTTCATCTGCTTTAGCAAAAATGCGTGATAACAGTAATAATCGTTTATTCCCAACATTAGCTTGGGGTGCCAATCCTGGTTCAATCAATGGATTGCAAACAGATGTAAATAATACCGTTGCAAGTGGTTCAAAAGATTACGCAATTTTGGGTGACTTTACTAATATGTTCCAATGGGGATTTGCTAAACAAATTCCGATGGAAGTAATTCAATATGGTGATCCAGACAATTCAGGCCAAGATTTAAAGGGTTATAACCAAGTTTACTTGCGTTCTGAAACATATCTAGGCTGGGGAATTATGGATACTAATAGTTTTGCACGTGTAATTAAACCAGCGGAGGCATAAAATGAAATATCAAAATACTAAGACCAAAATTATTATTGATGTGAGTTCAAAAATTCATGGCGATAATTGGATTAAGGTAGGAGAACTACCAAACCAACCACCAAAGAAGAATGATGAAAAACAAGAAGATACTTTAGACAATGAACCTGAAACTGATAATGTTCCCAAGGGCATTACTAAAGCACAAATTATGCAAGAATTGGATGCATTTGGAATCAAATACGATTCCAATGCTAAGAAAGAAATTCTTTATGATTTGATGATGAAAGGTAAGAAATAGTCATGGATGATTTTGCTACGATTGATGATTTACAAGTAATGTGGCGAAAGCTTAAACCTGATGAAATTCCACGTGCCACCAAACTGCTTAAAGTAGTCTCTGACTCATTAAGAGAGCAAGCGCTCAAAGTTGGTAAGGACCTTGATAAGATGGTTGCAGAGCGGTTATCTTATGCCACAGTAGTTCAATCTGTAACCGTGGATGTTGTTGCAAGGACGTTAATGACATCAACTGATCAGGAACCAATGACACAAGCGAGTGAAGCAGCTATGGGCTATTCATGGTCTGGATCGTACTTAGTTCCTGGAGGTGGTTTATTCATTAAAAATTCAGAACTAACTAAATTAGGTTTGAGACGGCAAAGATACGGGGTGATGGAACCTTATGACACGAATCCACGGAATTAGCATTATTTTGATGGATAGAATTGAAACAGGCGTTGATGGTTTTGGCAAAACGATTTTTAAGGAAAAACCAATTAAAATTCAGAATGTTTTAGTTAGTCCTACATCAACTGATGATGTTGCTAATCAATTAAACTTGACTGGTAAAAAGATTGTTTATGATTTGGCAATTCCTAAAGGCGATGATCATGATTGGACCAATAAAGAAGTTCAATTCTTTGGAAAGAAATGGCGGACAGTTGGAGTTCCACTTGAAGGAATTGAAGATATGATCCCGCTTGACTGGAACAAGAAAGTGACAGTGGAATATTATGGCTAAAAATAAATTTGTACTTAATCATGGTGGTGTTGGTGAATTACTTAAATCTGCAGCAATGCAAAGTATTGTAGAAGAGCATGCTAGTGAGATTAGAAAATCAGCAGGTGATGGGTATGCTCAAGATACTTATGTTGGTAAAAGTCGTGTAAATGCTAGTGTTTACGCTGATAGTTATAAAGCTAGAAAAGATAATTTAAAAAATAATACGCTACTAAAGGCGGTGCAGTAATGATTGAAGAAATAATTAAAAATTATTTGGACGGTCATTTTATAGCACCGTCTTTTTTAGAAAGACCAGAGAATCCGCCAGAGCGCTATATTATTTTTGAAAAAACAGGTGGATCAGAAACTAATCATATTGATTCTGCAACGATTGCATTTCAATGCTATGCAGAAAGCCTTTATGAGGCATCTAAGTTAAATGTAAAACTTAAAGCATGTTTAAATGAAATGATTTATTTTACAGATATCAGTAAAGCTAAATTGAATTCAGACTATAACTTTACTGATCCAGAAACAAAAGAATATCGCTATCAAGCAGTTTACGATTTTAAATATTAGGAGGATAAAAAATGTCAGATACTCAAAATGTTTCAGTTGCTAAACCAAAAATCGGTGGTGCCGCTTATTCAGCACCACTTGGGACTGTTTTGCCTACCGATTCAATTACTAAGTTGGATGCTTCTTATAAAGCACTTGGATATATTTCAGAAGATGGTTTAACCAATACAAATAGCCCTGATTCAGATTCAATCAAGGCTTGGGGCGGTGATACAGTATCCGTTGTTCAAAAAGGTAAGGAAGATACATTCCAATACACGCTAATCGAGTCTATGAATCTTGATGTTCTTAAAGAAGTTTATGGTGAAAAGAATGTCACTGGAGATATGGAATCAGGAATTAAAATTGTAGCCAATTCAGATGAATATGAACCTCATATCTTAGTTTTTGATATGGTTCTAAAAGGTGGAATTTTCAAGCGTATTGTTATTCCTAACGGTACTATTTCAGAGATTGGTGATATTAGTTATACAGATGAGGATGCTGTTGGATTTGAAACAACTTTTACTGCTTCACCAGATAAAACAGGTGCAAATCATTACGAATATATTAACAAACCTACTGCATCAGTTGAAACCAAAGGAGAATAATCAATATGATCAAGGGTAAAACTAAATCAGGATTTAACTATATTATTCCTGAAAAGCGTTTGGATAATTATGAGTTATTGGAAGCAATTAGTGATGTGGAAGATAACCCTTTGGTAATGCCAAAAGTTTTGAAATTATTGTTTGGTAAAGAACAAACTGAAAAATTAAAGAAACATCTTGCCGATAAAGAAGGCTTGATTTCAATGGAAAAAATGACTGCTGAAATTCAAGAAATTTTTGAATCTCAAAGCCAAGCAAAAAAATCTTAATCCTTGCCTACATGATAAAAATTGATAAGGATGCACTTATGTGTGACTTAGCAGAAACATACCAAATATACGACTTAAAACAGTTACCTTTAACCAAGGTAGCTGTTTTTTCTTTAGGTTTGAAAGATGATTCGAGAATCAAAATGAAGATGAGAAATCAGAAATTTGATTTAAATCAGATACTTTTGATGTCTGTTGCAGACAATTTGAAGTTACTTCTTTGGTCTAAAACCAAGGATGCCCAAAAAGGTCGAAATAAGCCAGTTCTTTGGTCATCACTATTTGAAGAACCTAAAGAAAAGAAAGAAATCGTATTTAATTCAGGTGAGGATTTTGAAAAGGAAAGAAACCGACTTTTGAAGAAAGGAGGACATAATTAATGGCAACAGAATTAGGTAAAGCGTATGTTCAAATTATTCCATCTGCTAAAGGGATTGGAGGCTCAATCAAAGGTCAATTAGATCCTGAAGCTGCTTCGGCAGGTTCAAGTGCTGGTGAATCACTGAGTAGTAAATTAATTTCAGTCGTTAAAGCGGCAATTGTAACTGCTGGAATCGGTAAAGCCATTGGGGCATCAATCACTGAAGGAGCTAAGCTTCAACAGTCCTTAGGTGGTGTTGAGACAATTTTTAAAAAGTCTGCCGGCAAGGTTAAGCAGTATGCTAGTCAGGCGTATAGAACGGCCGGTATGTCTGCTAATGACTATATGGAAAATGTAACTAGTTTCTCATCTAGTTTGTTGCAGTCACTAGGTGGTAATACTGGTAAAGCAGCTAAGGTTGCCAACATGGCAATGATTGACATGTCTGATAATGCTAATAAGTTTGGTAGTAATATGGGTGATATTCAGAATGCTTATCAAGGTTTTGCCAAACAGAATTACACCATGTTGGATAACTTGAAGTTAGGCTATGGTGGTACTAAGGAAGAAATGGAAAGACTTCTTAAAGATGCTACTAAGTTGACTGGTAAGAAGTACGATATTAGTAATCTTTCAGACGTTTATAATGCGATTCACGCAATTCAAGGCAAACTTGATATTACTGGTACAACTGCTAAAGAAGCTGCTACTACATTTAGTGGATCTTTTGATTCTATGAAAGCTGCAGCCCAAAATGTTCTTGGAAATATTGCGTTAGGACGTGATATTGAACCATCCTTAAAAGCATTGGCTCAAACTACATCTAACTTCTTATTCAATAACTTTATTCCAATGGTTGGTAATATTCTTAAAGCATTGCCTGGAGCATTGGTTACTTTTATTGATGCTGCGATTCCATTAGTCAAATCTGGAGTCAGTAACATGTTTAAAAGTGCATTCAGTGGCTCAATTGATTTTGCTAGTTATTTAAAACCTGCTTTAGCAGTATTGGGAGCTTTTACAGTACCTGCAGGCTTGAAATTACTTGGTGGTGTCTTTAGTAAATTAAGTTTTGTGGTTAAACCACTAGGTGGGATTTTTTCAGGGTTTGGTTCAGTACTAAAACCAATCACTGGAATCTTCAGTGGATTAGGTGGAATCGTTAAAACTGTTGCAAGTAGTTTTTCGTCATTTGCCACGGCTATTTTAAAAATTGGTGCTGGTATTGGTGCCGCTACATTAGGTATGTCTGCACTTGCTTTTGGTATCACTGCTTTAGCTAGTACTGGTACAGCAGGAATAACTGCAATGGCTACTTTTGGTGTAGTGATTGGTGGATTAGCAGCGGTGTTTGCATTATTGGCTCCAGCGCTAACTGCAGGTTCTTCAGGAATAACTGCATTCGGTACGGCTATTCTAGCAGCCGGGGTTGGTATTGGTGTTATGACTGCAGGAATTGCATTAATGGTTTCAAGTTTTGCACTTTTGAATATGTCGTTTGTACAACTAACCACCGTATCAACTCAATTAGTTCCATTGTTTGTTAGTTTGGGAGTCGGTTTTGCATCTATGATTACAAGCTTCTTAAGTACAATCGTTATGAATATGCCAACCATAATTCAATCATTTGTTACGTTAGGAACCGGTATTTTAAATGCAATTAATACTTTAATGCCACAATTGATTGCCACTGGTATGAATATGATCATGTCTTTACTTAATGGTATTAACGCCAATATTGGACAAATAATATCGGTGTCAGTTGATATCATAGTTAAATTCATTGGAGGATTGGCGCAAGGCTTACCTAAGATTCTTGCTAAAGGTGTCGAATTTATCGTTAATCTTTTTACTGGAATTGCTCAAAATCTACCAAAAATTATTACTGCAGCAGTGAATGTAGTTACCTCGTTCATTGGTGGAATTGCTAATAATTTAGGAAAGATTGTGGCATCAGCATTAAATTTGGTAACTAAGTTTGCTAATGCAATTATTAGTAATCAAGGTAGACTAGCAACCGCAGCCACTAAAATCATTCAAGCGTTTGTTACTTCGGTCGGTACTGCAATGGGAGTTATTCTTGGTTCAGGGACTAAGTTAATTGGTTGGTTTGTCAGTGGACTGTTACAAGGATTGAGCAAATCAAGAAGTGCTGGTAAAAGTAATGCTAACGCCGTAAAAGATGGAGCAAGAGCTGATTTAACTTCCAACGGTAGTGTAATCATGAGTAGTTTTTTAGGTGGATTACACAGCAAGTGGGGAGCTGTTAAATCATTTGTTGGAGGAATTGGTTCTTGGATCAAAGCCCATAAGGGACCAATCTCTTATGATAAAAAACTATTGATTCCAGCTGGTCAAGCCATCATGGGTGGTTTGAATAATGGATTGAGTGAAGCTTTTAAAGATGTTAAATCAAACGTTAATTCAATGGCTGGATTCATCAGCGATGAGATGGATGCATCTTCAGGATCATTTGGCTTCAATCCTGGTCAAATCAGCAAGGTTACTAGCGTTGATTTTAACCAGGCAAGTTCAGCAAGTGAAACTGAATCTACTATTGTTAGTCAATTAAATGAAATGATGTCACTTCTATCCAAAGACCCACAATATCAAGTAATGCTTGATAGCGGGGTTTTGGCTGGTCAATTAACTCCTAAAGTTGATAGTCAACTGGCTAATAATTGGCGCAAAAATGATAATCGGATTGGTAGGTGATTAGGTGAATGATAGATTTTTTACTTTTAATGGTCGAAGTTCCAAAGACTTCAATTTGTTGATTCAAAATGATTTTGAGATTGAAGCTGGGGATGCAGATGTGAGCTATACTTCAGTTCCTGGTCGGAATCTTGATATTGTGAATCCAAATAATAGGTATAAAAATGGAACCATTACTTATGAATGCTTTATAGATATTCGTTGGTTCAATGATTCATTCTATAAAGATTTATCAGAATTAAGACGTGATCTAGTAGCATGGTTGGCAGTTGAAGAAAACTTCAGCGGATATTCAAAGCTTCAGGATAATTTGGATGAGAATTATTACTATCTTGCCAGATTATCCAAAGCGCCAACGATGTCATTCATTAGTTCAAAATGTGCCAGTATCACTTTAGAATTCAATGTTGGACCAGTGAAATATCGGTTGGATTCAGATTTGTATCAAGAAATATCAAATAATAATCAACTTTATAATCCAGAACCTTTATCTTCTTATCCAATAATTAAGATAACTGGAACTGGTAGTTTAAATTTGAAAATCAATGGTATTTCATACAAGATTACGGAAATTCATGATTTGACCTATATTAATTGCGAAAAAAGACGTATTTATGATGATAAAAGTCTAAAAAATAACATTGGCGTGTTTCCGAATTATCAATACCCAATCTTAAAGCCTGGTGAAAATAACATCAGCTGGGATAATTCAAATGCTGATGTATCAATTAAATTTAACTGGAGGACATTCATATGATGAATTATCTTCAATATCCAGTATTATTTGAAAGTTCTGAATCAGACTTCACAACGCAAGGAATTGGCGTTTTAACCGATTGTTTGAATGTGGAAGTTACTAATGAATTTAACGAGTTACCAGAATTAAAGTTAGATTATTTGGCAACTGGTGATATTGCTAATGAGTTAGTTAAAGACTGTATTATTTTGGCTGATGTTGGAGAAGGCTATTTAAAACAACTGTTTAGAATTGATAGCGTTAAGAAGTCAATTGATAACAAGATTGAAGTAACGGCTAGTCATATCTTGAATGATTTGAGCTATAACACTTTAAAACAAAATATTAATGCTTCGGCAGTTACCCCGGTAGCTGCTTTTAATTTGCTCAAAAACAACTTGGAACAGCCTGAACTAAAACTAAAAATGATTTCATCAATTAATGGTACAACCAGTATTAGTTGGGATATGACCAAAATTGATAATGCTAAAAAAGCCTTGGGTGGTGCTGATGGTTCACTGCTTCAGATGTTCAAGGGTGAATACTTATTTGATAACTATACGGTGCATTATGAACGAACTATTGGGACTAAAACCGGGAAAGTTATCGAATATGGTAAAGATTTAGTCCAGGTTAACCAAGAAGAAAATATTGAAGAAACCTACTCAGCAATTAAACCATTTACTAAGGTTGGCTCTGGTGATGATGAAAAGATAGTCTATCTTCCTGAACGAATCATTAAAACGTCTAATGCTGCTAATTTTGAAAAGCTACGAATCTTAACCAAGGATTTTTCCCAAGATAAAATCGAAACCGTTGATCAATTACGTTCCAGAACTAATCGATATATTTCTGATAATAAAGTGGGCATCCCTAAAGTTACACTTCAATTTGAAATGGAAGATATCAAAGATGATTTAGGTTTCGTTGATGAACTGAAAATGGGTGATGAAGTCACTGTTTACTTTGCTAATCTCAATATTGATACAACCGCAAGAGTAATTAAGACCGTTTGGGATGGATTACTTCACAGATACAAAACTGTATCGATTGGAGATAAACCAACAACGACATCTGATTATCAATCTGAACAGAATAGCCAAATTAATAATGTTGATAAGAGCGTTGCCGAAGTATCTAAAGATGTTTCTGATTTGAAATCCAGCAATGAAGATGCACAACGGTTGATGGACGAATTGAAGAAAAATGTTAACGATACTAGGGCTAACATGTTGAGTTATATCAATGGTAGTGGTCGTGATGTAATGAGATTTCTTCCTGATAGAGAAAACCCAACGGATATTGTTGCCAGCGAATCGGGTGGTAACTATGGAATGCGTTGGAACTCTAAAGGTATCTATTATGATGGTAAAGGTACGGTAGCTATTGATAACCGTGGTAACGTCTATGCTGATAATTTTGTGGGTCAAAGTATCACTGGTGTTCAGATTCGTGGTGGAGAAATTAGTGGTGTAACCATTAGTGGTGATACAGACATATCAATGGGTACTGGATCGTATAGAACATCCATTACAAACTATGGTATTTCGACAAATAATATGACTGTTCATCAAGTTGATGGACTTAGAGCAGTGAATATAGAATCGGGATATTTAATGATTAACGGAGCAAAACTTACCGGTGATGGTTCTGGAAAACTGTACATGGGTGGACTAAGAATTTTAAATGAAAGTGACTTGAAATAATTATGGAGAATAAAGGAAATGCGAACGAAGTAATTAAAGATTTAGCTGGTAAATTAGCTAATGTACAGGTTGAAAATTCTATTTTGTTTATTGAAAACAATCATCTTAAATCCGAGATCGAAAAACTGAAAAAGGAGAAAAAGTAAGTGGCAAACATTTATATCAAGGTCAATGATATTGGAGCTGTCACAGATTATTTAAAATCTAATGATGGTTCAGAACATAGTTTCAAACTGTTTAATGATTTTAAGCCAGATGAAACCATTATCGAACAAGGATATACATATGTTCATTTGATTGATTTGGAATATCCATTATTTGAAAAGTTGCATGATTACTATACATATTTTGATGGTCAACTTCACAGACCTTACAACTTTGATAGAAAGATAATTGAAAATATATTGGACGGTGATTAAATGAGTTTACCTAAAATTATTCTAGATACAGACAAGACAGTGCCTATTTACGAATTACCTTTAAAGATTCGTCAAGGCGACACAGGCGACGAGCTACAAGTTACTTTAGGAAAGTCATTCGAAAAGTATATTGATTTATCCAAAGTTGACATTGAACTCATTGCCAAAACACCCGACCAACGACTGATTAAGCAAGCTGTGACTGATAAGTCAGGAAATACGTTCAAGGTTAAGTTTGTAGATGAAATGTATGCAAAGGCCGGCGTATTCAGAAACATGTATTTCAAAATCGGAGACGATTCCACATCAGATATTAAGTTAGTCGTGCTGCAAGGGATCGGATCAATAAAAGAAGCGGGCAGTTATATTGATGACTTTGAAACGTTGATCGAGGAAGCTGAATCTTACGTTTCAGCATTAAAAGACTTTGCCGATACTGGAAATGCGACGATTAATAATAAAGTCGCTGAGCTGACTGGCAAGATGACTGACTTCGTTAATCAAGCTCAAAAAGATTTGAATGCTGCTAAATCGGCGTGGAGTACATTCCAAAGTAGTTCACAGACAGCGGCAATTGACCAAAGAAACGGTTTCGATACAGAATTTAACAAGCTGATTTCTGATGATAAAACAACATTTAAAACTATTTCTGATGAATTTAATACAGCTGTTTCAAATGCTAAGTCTCAAAATACAGCCAACCAAACGGCTTTTGAAAGTGCCGAATCAAAACGTGAAAATGATTTTACTAACCAAAGTGCAGACTTTGAAAAACGATATGTTGCTCAAGGTTCAGATTTTGAAAGTCGATTCAAAAGTTATTTAGCAACATTACAAACCGATTATGATGACTTCAAGAAAATCCTAACTACTGATGTTGCTGATTTAAATACAGAATTGGACAAGATTGGTGCTGACACAAAAGCATTGCAAGCTAAAGCGGATAGTATTGCGGACAAATTGAAAGATGTTGACCTGTCTCAAATGCAGACCAATAAAACTAATATTGAAAAGTTGCGCACAGATTTAACGGCAACTGACGGCAAGTTTAAAAACTATAAAACGTCTGATGAGCTTTCTACGTTGCTTAAAACTTACGTCTTAGCTACTCAATTGAGTGATACACTTGCAAGTTTCTCAAAGTCTGATGATGTTAAAAATTGGATTGCAACATCTGCTAATCAAACAAAAGAGTATGCTGCTGAATCGATTAAAGCTATTATCGGTGCTGCTCCCGATACGCTAGACACGATTGCGGAACTAGCGGATGCCGTAACTAAAAATAAAGACGGTGTTCAAGCTATTAATGATGGAATCACGAAGAAAGCCGACAAGACGGACGTTACAGCATTACAGAATACTGTTCAAGCTATGATTACTTCAATCAGTCAAGCCGACTACGATGCGTTAGTTAGTGCTGGAACTGTTGATCCAAAAATTTTGTATGTGATTCCTGATGCTTAAGGAGGTATCTAAATGAATTTAAAAATTGGAGGTAGCAACGTGGGTAAAATTATGTACAACGGTCAAGAGTTTGGTGGCGCAACTAAATTAGAACCGGGTACGATTTTGTATAGATCTGATAAAATTGAAGCAGGTTTTAAAAACATACACTTACTAAGCACTACAAAGAATTGGAATAACCTTAATGGTATTAACATTATGATATATAATAGTGATTTTAGTCTTTTATATGAGAGTATCAATATTTCTGGTGATGATTTTAAAAACTTAGATATAGATAAAGAATATAATTCAAGTTATTTCTCCCTAAGTGTATCTAGGTCGATTGTCGATGGAGAGTATAGGCTAAATATTTCGATTCCTAATACTGTAAATTTCATAATTAAAGCTATTTAAACTTGGTATAGGAGATATAAAATCACAGCCTTATAGGCTTATTTTTTTTACGAAAAAACGGGGAGATGAAATATATATGTATGCACCATTACCAAACGTCGGCCCAATGAACTGGATTGACGCAATGGAACACTTAGACAAAAATCCGTTGCTATTCACACTAGCAGTTTTAATTTTTGCCGATGTGATTACAGGGATTTCAAAATCATTAGTAACATCTACAACCGATAGCAGTATCGGCAAAAAAGGATTCGCCATTCATATCACGATCATACTTTTAGTGTGGCTATTATATCCGTGGTCAATCGCTATTGGATATAAATGGGTAGGCGATGCGGTTCTCTGGTTGTGGATATTTATGTATGCCACATCTATCACCGAAAATGTGGGACAAATGGGGTTGCCACTACCACACTTTATCAAGGATAGGCTTAATAAATTAAGTGATTACGCTGAAAATGGCGAACCTGAGAAAGAAAATAAGGAGGATAAATAAATGAACATTGATAAGAGTTATTTAAGACAAGATACACCATTGGTGGGAGTTCCACCATTTGGGCAAGTCCATGCACATTCAACTGGAAACAATAAATCCATGGCTAAAGAAGATGCTGGATATATGTCGTGGAAAGACTTACATTCCGGTTTCTTTACTCATGTAGTAGGTAACGGAAAAATCTATCAAACTGCTGCTAATAATCGTGGTGCTTGGGACGTAGGCGGTGGCTGGAACTCGTGGGGATATGCTAGTGTTGAATTGATTGAATCACATAAAACCAAAACTGAATTTATGACGGATTATAAGATTTATGTCAATTTATTACGTGAATTAGCTGTTGAAGCTGGCGTACCGTTGACACTAGATACTTCGGAATACGGGGTAGTAACGCATCAATATTGCACTAACAACCAGCCAAATAATCAAAGTGATCATGTTGACCCTTATCCATATTTGGCTAAGTGGGGTATCAGTAAGGCACAATTTCAAGCCGATGTTAAGAACGGTATCAATACCGTAGAAAAACCAAAATCCACAGTTAATAATGTGGTTCAAGTGCTAGATAGTAAAGCGTTTAAGACGTTCACAACTTACGACGGTAACGGAAAGGCGAACGAAGGTTCTTGGATTACACCTAGCTCGAAATGGGTATCTAATTCAATTCAAGTAATTAATAGCAAGCCTTATTTCGTGATTGGAAGTAACATCTATCTACCACAATCATCTACGACTTTTAAAGACAAATTAGTTATTAATGGAGATCAAGCTGAATCTGTCGATGGTAAGGGCGCTGCCATTTCTGGCAGTAACAAGAAATTCAAAGCCGGTAGTGAATGGAAAACGGTCGATAAGCTAGTTAACATCCCTGGAATTGGTTGGTGCTACCAAGTGGCTACAAACGAATATATTCCAGCTAAATATCAACAAGGTTCTGGATTCAAAGGATAATGTTTAATGGCTCTTACTCTTAAATGAGTAGGAGCTTTTTTGTGCCCCATTTGTGCCCCATAGATACAAAACGTTAGAATTACTTAGAGTTCTTGAAAAATAAAAATGCCGTAAACTCAACGTTTACGACACTTTTATAATTATAAAATATAATGGAATTTGATACATTATCACCCGTATGGGAATCGAACCCATAACTCCACCTTGAGAGGGTGGCGTCTTAAACCATTTGACCAACGGGCAATTAAACAACAATCATTATTTTACCTATAAAGTAGGGATGGTGTCAATAATAATTGTTAATTATTTTTATCTTTTATTTTAATTATCAATATATAAATCAACATTCCAATCAAAACAATGGTATAAATAGCACTGGCAAAGCCGGCGTACTCCATAATAATCCAACCTGTGATTCTGGCACTTGCCATCAGTAACATCGACAGTACACCGAACATAACAATTTTTCTTAAAAGACTTTGATAAATTTCGTTGAACTTTTTCTGATTATTTCTCATAGTAATATAACTCCTGAAATAGCTAAACCACTGAAGATGGCAAGAAAATTGTTGAGAAAGTGAACGGTGATATCAGCTTTAATATTCTTAGTTCGATAATAAACGCCTGCTAAAACGATACCTAATAATACTTTTGAAAGGGCATAGATCCAATCGGTTCCAGTTCCAAAAGGTGCGTGGACGTAACCGAAGAATATACCACTCAACAAAACAGATGTTAGTGGACTATTAACAAAGAACCAATTCATAAAAATACCACGGAAAATTATTTCTTCCAAAATTGGTGCAACAATCACGCTAAAGATGACTAGAATAGCTATATTATTTTTACCAATCAATTGTAAAGCTTCTACATTAGCATTGCTACTCTTCATAAAAGGAACAGTGGCGAAATTAATGAAGCCAATTAAGATAGTCGCAATTAGGATAATTAACCAAGTTTTTTTAGTGAATTTTTGAGTAGGAAACTTTTGTACATTCCTAAACACAAAAATAATTATGATAGCAGCGACAATTAGCAATATAATAGTTATAGTAGGTGCAATTTTCAGATAAGACTGATAGCTTGATCCGAGTTGTTTCTTGGTCAGTGTCAGAATACTTAATGGGAGTTGCTCTAATAAAAATAGAGCCAAAAAGGCTATAATATGAAATATAGTTTTTATAGGTTGATAATTATTTTTAGAGTTATTCATTAAAGGGCCACCTTATTTAAGATAATTATTAGAATTATTTGATAATTAGTGCTTTAATACTATAATGCTATGTGAGTTTTTTAAAGGGAGTGAATAAATGTTCAAGATTGCTCGAGGAAGGATCAACGTTTGGCAAGTGCTTGCGGCGGTCATTTTTATGATTTTCCAAGTTATTGCAACGTTATATATCCCTAATCTAACGTCAGACATTGTTAATAAAGGTGTTATTACTGGTGATACTGATTTCATTGTCAGTGCGGGTATTAAAATGATCGTTGTATCGTTTATTACCGTTATAGCAGCGTTTGGAAATGTCTTGATGGCGTCACAAGCGTCACAGGGATTAGGTCGAAAGTTAAGATCCGATTTATTCAAGAAAATATTATACTTTACACATGATGAATTCGACAAATTTGAGACTTCATCTTTGACAACCAGAACTACTAATGATGTTGTCCAAATTCAAAATGTAATGATCATGATGTTGAGAATGATGATAATGGCACCGATTATGTTGATTGGCGCAAGTTTCATGGCCTATCAAAAGAATGCTGAAATGACGAAGATCTTTTTGATCTCGATTCCTATTTTACTTGTTCTGGTGGGAGCTGTGATGTTTTTTGCTGTTCCTTTGTTTAAGGCAATGCAAAAGAAAACTGATCGTTTGAACTTGGTTTTCCGTGAAGGTTTAACAGGAGTTCGAGTTATTCGTGCCTTCAGACAAGATAAATTTGAACAAGATAGATTTAACGATGCTAATGAAGACTACACTAACAATGCGGTTAAAGTATTCAGTATCGTAGCATTGATGTTCCCAATTGTTACTTTGATTATGAGTGGTACTAATGTTGGTATCACTTGGTTGGGTGCTCATTATATTGCTAACCAGTCAATGGAAATCGGTAATATGATTGCCTTTATGACTTATGCTATGCAAATTTTAATGAGTTTTATGATCTTATCAATGGTCTTCGTATTTGTTCCTCGTGCTTCAGCTTCGGCTGCTCGTATTCAAGAAGTATTTGAAACGGAAAGCAGGATTGATGTTGTGGCTAAACCTGCTAAGCTCAAGGATGAACCAGCTCTTAGTTTTAATGATGTTAATTTCCGCTACACTGGGGCTGAAAAATTGGCCTTGGCTAATTTGAATTTTAATATGACCAAGGGACAAACCCTAGCAATTATTGGTGGTACTGGTTCAGGTAAAAGTACTTTGATTAATTTGATTCCTAGATTCTATGATGCCGAAACAGGTGTTGTAAGTATCAATGGAACTGATGTCAAAGCTTTGAGTACGGAAGATATTAACAGTAAGGTTTCAATGGTTCCTCAAAAAGCCTACTTATTTAGAGGAACGATTCGTGACAATATGCTTTATGGTAAACCAGATGCTACCGATGATGAGATTTGGCATGCGCTAGAAGTTGCTCAAGCTGCCGATTTCGTCGGAGAACTAGATGACAAACTTGACTCAGAAGTTGAACAAGGTGGAGAAAACTTCTCTGGTGGTCAAAAGCAACGTTTAGCTATTGCCAGGGCTTTAGTTAAAGATGCTTCAATTTATGTCTTTGATGATTCATTCTCAGCTCTTGATTTCAAGACTGACTTGAATTTAAGAACAGCTTTGAGAAATGATGAAAAAATCAGTCAGAGTGTGGTTGTCATTGTTGGTCAACGTATTTCAACAGTTGCCGATGCTGATCAAATTGTTGTCTTGGATGACGGTAAGATGGTCGGATTAGGAACACATGCTGAATTGAAAGCAAATAATAAGACTTATCAAGAAATAATTGAGTCTCAATTAAAGGAGGGTAAGTAATGGCTGAGAAAAATAATCAATCACCCTCAGTAGGACATGGTCCTGGACGTGGACCAGCGGTTGTTGTTAAACCTAAGAATTTCTGGAAAACAACTGGCCGTTTAGCTAAGTATATGTCCGGTTATATGGTCGGAATAATCTTTGTTTTGATCTTAGCGATTGCTTCAGCCGTCTTCCAAATTAAGACTCCTAAGATTTTAGGTGAGGCTACAACTGAGATTTATAAAGGATTAATGACTGGTGTAGCTCAACAAAAAGCTGGATTAAAAATCAATGGTCTACCAATTGATTTTAGTAAGATTGAACATATTATTTTAATTGTTATCTTGATGTATTTGGCTTCAGCTGTTTTCAACTTTATTCAACAATTTGTTATGACTCGTATTTCACAACGAACTGTTTATAAGCTAAGACGTGATTTGAAGTCAAAGATGGCACGTTTGCCAATCGTTTATTACGATTCTCATTCTAATGGTGATATTATGTCACGTGCCATCAACGATATGGATAATATCGCCGGAACCTTGCAACAAAGTTTGACTCAGTTAGTAACTAGTACTGTAACTTTCATTGGTGTTATTTGGATGATGTTCACAATTAGTTGGCAAATGAGTTTGATTGCTTTAGCAACTGTTCCTTTAAGTTTGATTGTGGTTGGAATAATTGCTCCACAGTCACAAAAATTCTTTAAACGTCAACAAGCTTCACTAGGACTTTTGAACAACCAAGTTGAAGAGAACTACGCTGGACATGTTGTTGTTAAGAGTTTTAATCATGAAGATGAATCAATTGAAGAGTTTGAAAAGGAAAATACCAAACTTTACAAGGCTTCTTGGAAAGCTCAAATGATTTCTGGTATTGTTATGCCTTTAATGACTTTCATCAATAATTTAGGTTATGTTCTGGTAGCCATCTATGGTGGAATTCAAGTTGCTAATGGTAATGTCTCATTAGGTAACATTCAAGCTTTCTTACAATACATGAATCAATTTTCACAACCAATTTCACAACTAGCTAACTTAACCAATACAATTCAAGCCACTGTAGCTTCGGCTGAACGTGTCTTTGAAATTTTAGATGAATCTGAAATGGAAGATGATAAGGTTGATGTGCCTGATGTTGAAACTGACAATAAGGTTACGCTTGATCATGTTAAATTTGGTTATGAACATAAGCCAATCCTTTTGGAAGATTACAACTTGGATGTTAAACCAGGTCAGATGATAGCTATTGTTGGTCCAACTGGTGCTGGTAAGACAACTATTATTAATCTGTTGGAACGCTTTTATGATGTTAAAGGTGGCTCCATTAAACTAGATGGTAAAGATATCCGTAATATGACTCGTGAACAAGTTAGAAGTCATTATGCAATGGTTCTTCAGGATACTTGGCTCTTTACCGGTTCCATCTATGATAATTTGAAGTACAGTCGTGAGGATGCTACCAAGGAAGAAATCATTGAAGCTGCCAAAGCAGCCCACGTTGACAACTTTGTTCGTCAATTGCCAAAGGGTTACGATACAGTCTTGAATGAGGAAGCTTCAAACATTTCTCAAGGACAAAGACAGTTGATTACTATTGCTCGTGCCTTTGTAGCTAATCCTGAGATTTTGATCTTGGATGAAGCAACTAGTTCAGTTGATACTAGAACTGAGTTACATATTCAACATGCGATGGAACGCTTGTTGCAGAATAGAACAAGTTTCGTTGTAGCTCACCGACTTTCAACAATTCAAAATGCCGATAAAATTATCGTGATGAATCATGGTTCAATCGTTGAAACAGGTAACCACGATGAGCTTATGGCTAAGAACGGCTTCTATGCGGATCTTTATAATTCACAATTTGCTGGAAATGTCGCTTTGTAAAAAAGATAGATATATAATTGGAACGTGTTTATAGCACGTTCTTTTTTTATACTTTTTATTACGAGAGGCAGGATTTTATGGCAAGTTTTGAAGAGACAAAAGCACAAATAATTGATTTAGTGAATAAGCAAGTTGTTCCAGGAGTCAGTTTTGGCTTCATAAACTCGTCACAGACGCAGAAATATACCTATGGCAATAAGTCATGGGTTCCAGAGATAACACCTCTTAAAGGCGACGAATTACACGATTTAGCATCATTAACTAAGGTGATGGGAACTGTACCATTGGTTTTGAAGATGTTAGATGATAAATTGATTGATTTGCATGATCCTGTCAGTAAATATTTACCAGAGTTTAAGGATGATCGGGTAGAACTGTTTCATCTGATTACACACACTTCGGGTATTAAAGGCTTTATCCCTAATCGAGATGCTTTAAAATGTGATCAGTTGATTCAAGCACTATTGACCTTGCCTGTTACTGATACTTTTAATAAAAAAGTTGTTTACACGGATACTGGCTTAATTTTTCTCGGATTAATTGCAGAGAAATTTTATAAGATGCCAGTCCAAGATGCCATTATGAAATATATTATTGAACCAGAAGGTCTAAAGGATGCTACCTTTGAACCTGATCCAACTCGCTGTGTACCAACGTATCCAGTCAATGGCAAGATGCTTTATGGAATCCCTAATGATCCTAAGGCTCGCCAATTAGGTAAGCACTGTGGATCGGCTGGAATGTTTGCCACTTTGGATGATGTCATGCAATTTGCCGGTGACATGTTGAAACCAGATAAGAAGTTTTTATATCATAATTACACTCAATTAAATCCTGGACGTTCACTAGGCTGGGATGTGAAACCGGATGGTTCAGGACACGTTCTTTTCCATACCGGTTATACGGGTGAATTTTTGGCAGTTGATTATCAACACCAGAATGCCATGGTCGTAATGACTAATCGAGTCCATCCTAATCAATATAATCAAATCTTTTTGAGACGTCGTGAAACAATTTTGGAATCATTTTTGAATGAGAGCAAATAGAATAGTATCTTTTGGACTTAGAAATAAGCAGTATCTATTTATGGACACATAAGAATTTGTCCTAAATGGGTACTGCTTTTTTTGAAATAGTTAAGCTCTAATTAAAAGAAAAATTAAGTATACCTAATAATTTTATTGAAACACCATGAAGTATATGATATTCTGAATTTAGAGCGGATTAACCGCCAATATAAGGAGGCTCTTTATGCTTAATGTTAAGAACCTCACTGTCGCTTACGATGACACACCAGTATTTTCTGATGTTGCCGTTAATTTCAACGTAGGAAAAATCACTGGAATCATTGGACCGAATGGTGCAGGTAAATCGACTTTAATCAAAGCTATTTTGAATTTGATTAAAGTTCGAAAGGGTACTGTTGACTATGATGGTCAATCGATTGAGAAGATTCGCAAACGGATCGCATACGTTGAACAAAGAAAGGATTTGGATCTAACTTTTCCCATCAATGTTTTTGATTTAGTTGTAACGGGGACTTATGGTCAATTGGGACTATTTAAAAATCCTGGTAAAAAAGAAAAACAGGTTAGTTATGATGCTTTGAAGAAGGTTTCGCTAGAAGAATTTGCTAACCGTCAGATAGGTAATTTGTCTGGTGGTCAATTACAGCGAGTTTTTATAGCTCGAGCAATTGTTCAAGAGGCGGAAATTATTATTTTAGATGAACCCTTTGTAGGAATTGATTTGCAAAGTGAAACTGCCATTATGAAAATTCTTAAACAGTGGCGAGATGAAGGTAAGACAATTATCGTTATTCATCATGATTTGAATAAAGTGACAAAATATTTTGATGATTTGGTTATTTTGAATCATGGAATAGTTGATTTTGGACCAACTCGAGAAGTTTATAATTCCACTAATATTGAAAGTGCCTTTAGTGCAGATCTTTCTTCGGTACTGTTTCAGGAAAAGGAAGGTGTGCAGTGATGACATCAGTTATGGAATTTATAAATGCTTTGGGAAAATATGATTTTCTACAGAGCGCACTGTTAACCGCAATCATGGTTGGTATTATGTCCGGAATCGTGGGTAGTTTCATTATTTTACGAGGGATGTCGTTGATGGGAGATGCTATTTCTCATGCTGTTTTACCAGGAGTAGCAGTAGCTTATATGTTTGGTTTCAATATTTTAATTGGAGCTTCACTTTTCGGTATTCTAGCTGCCATATTGATTGGCTTTGTAGCATCTCGAAGCAAAATTAAGACTGATACTTCTATTGGAGTTGTTTTTAGTGCATTTTATGCTTTGGGATTTATCTTAATTTCCATGGCAGAGAGTTCAACCAATTTACATCATATCTTGTTTGGAAATATTCTGGCAGTAAGTGATAACGATATTATGACTACGGCAATTGTTTTAGGAGTTGTGATCTTATTCGTGGTCGTTTTCTATAAAGAATTGTTAGTAACTTCGTTTGATGAAACTTACGCTAGAACCTATGGCTTAAAGGTTCAAATTATCCATTATGCTTTGATGCTGGTTTTAACTCTAGTAACAGTTTCGGCGCTACAAACCGTTGGAATTATTTTGGTAGTAGCAATGCTGATCACACCAGCTGCAACGGCTTTTCTCTGGACTGATAAATTGAGCTGGATGTTAATTTTATCGGCTATTTTGGGAGTGATCTCATCAACTGTGGGTCTTTACTTTAGTTATACTTTCAATTGGGCTTCAGGACCGGCAATTGTGATTGTGGCTGCAATGTTGTTTGCAATATCTTTTATTTTTTCTCCGAAACAAAGCTTTTTTAAGTTAAAAAGGAGCGTTGTACAATGAAAAGAATAATTATTACATTCCTTTCAGTGGTAGCAATGGTTGGTGGTGTCTACTGGTTTTTACAGCATCGAACTCACAATAGCTCTAATTTACCAAGTAATGAGAAATTACACGTTGTGACAACTAATTCTATTTTGGAAGATATGGTCAAGAACGTTGGACGTGATCGAATTGAACTTTATAGTATCGTTAAACGAGGAGTCGATCCACATGAATATGAGCCACAACCGAGTGATGTCTCGAAAGCTAATGATGCCGATGTTATTTTTCACAATGGTTTGAATTTAGAGACGGGTGGCAATGGCTGGTTCAATAAATTAGTTGAGACGACTCATAAGAATTTTAATAAAGAAGTATTTGCTACAAGTGAAGATGTTCAACCTAAATATTTGACTACTAATAAAAATGAAGTCGATCCTCATGCCTGGTTGGATCTGGCAAATGGAATTAAATATGTTAAGACGATAACCAATGTTTTGAAAGAAAAAGATCCACGTAATGCTAGCTTTTATCAGGATAATGCTGATGAATATATTGCTAAATTGGAACGCCTACATCAAACAGCACAATCTAAATATCTGCAAATTCCTGAACAACAACGTCTGTTAGTGACATCTGAAGGTGCTTTTAAATATTTTGGTGCAGCTTATCATGTCACACCAGCCTACATTTGGGAAATCAACACTGAATCGCAAGGTACTCCAGAACAAATGGAACGAATTTTGAAACAAATAAATAAATCAGAAGTAAAAAATTTATTTGTTGAATCATCCGTGTCACCCAAGTCAATGGACAAGGTAGCCAATGAATCCGGTTTGAAGATTCATTCTAAGATATTTACAGATTCCTTAGCTAAAAAGGGAACTACTGGTGATACGTATTATTCAATGATGAAATGGAATATTGATCAGATTTATGCAGGATTAAAATAAAAAAAATCCAGTGTAGCAACCATTTGATGGTCACTGCACTGGATTCTTTTTGTCTTTAAATTATTTTTGTTTGATATATCCTTGATCGCCAAGAACTTTACGTAGTCCTAGCATAGCCGTATAGGTTGCGAGAACGTAAATTTTCTTAGTTGGGATCTTAGGAATTTGTTTGACGAAATCTTCAATTTCAACTGTTTCAATATTCTTATTCATATTGAGACCAGCAATCTTGAAGCGATAAGTTACATCTTTGACACGTTTACCACCGGTAATAACTAATGGTAAATTGTCATAGTCGAAATCTTCAAAGTTAGCGTCCCAAATCCAACTAGTGTCGATACCGTCAGCGTAGTTGGCATTCAATAGAAAGGCTAATGAGTAAGGTTCTTTATCACTTAAAACAGTTTCAATAACTTGGTTCAAGCCAACTGGATTCTTAACCAGAATGATATTAACATCTTTGTCGTCAACGGTGATTGTTTCCTGACGACCGAAAACTTTTTCATCATAAGCAAAAGCTTTACGGATCTGTTCAACACCAATACCCATTTCTGACGCAATAGCATAAGCGGCTAGGGCGTTGTAAACATTGTATTTACCACCGATATTCATGGTAAATTTGTTACCGTCGATTTCAAATTCAGTTTTGTTAGGGAGTAATGTTGAAATATCAGTCACTTGATATTTTAATTGTCCACGTTTGAAATTACAGTTAGGACAGAAGTAACTACCCAAGTTAGCGTAAGAAATCATATGGTAGTGCATGATATGATTACATCTAGGACAAAGGACACCATCGGTATTAGTAGGTGCCTTGAAATCTTCATTTTCATGTCCTTTATCGGAGAAACCATAGTTAATAACTTTGTTAGGTAATTCTTTAGAAGCAAAGATAGCAGCATCGCCGTTGGCAATAATTGTGGCATCTGGTGCTAATTTGATACCATCAAGAATTTTTTGATAAGTAGTGTAAATTTCACCGTAACGATCCATTTGATCACGGAAAATGTTAGTTAAAACAAAGTACTTAGGTTTGATATATTTACAAATGATAGGAACATTAGCTTCATCAACTTCTAGAACGGCCAAAGGTTTCTTGCTCTTTTTGCGATGAGTAACAAAGCTAGTTACGATACCTTGAATCATGTTGGAACCAGTTGGATTTGTTAAGACGTCATCATACTTTTGAATCAACATCTTGTTGATCAATGATGTTGTCAAAGTTTTACCATTGGTACCGGTCACGACAATCAATTCGTAATCTTTACCAAGACTCTTTAAAATATCAGGATCAATCTTGTAAGCAATTTTTCCGGGATATGAAGAACCACCGTTGAAAAATTTGTTTAAAATAAAATAAGATGTTTTTCCTGTTAATGTTGCAATACCTGATTTAAATGTCATTATGAAAACCCCAAATTGAATTAATTAAAACAATATTATCATACCTCACAAGTATTTTATGCGATTTTGTTTGAAATTGAAAAATGTTTAATATGTTCAAGAGGCAGTTTTTTCGTTATAATTTTGAAGGATATAATTTTGGAGGCGTAAAATTGGCTCAATTATTTTTTAAATACGGTGCTATGAATAGTGGAAAATCGATTGAGATTTTAAAAGTGGCGCATAATTATGAAGAACAGGGTAAGTCAGTTATTTTAATGACAAGTATTATGGATACTCGTTCAGGTACTGGAAAAATACAGAGTCGTATGGGGTTAACTCGTCCAGCTATTGCTCTCAAGAAAGATTCTGATGTTTTTGAGATCGTAAAGGAAAGAAATCCTGATGCATCTTGTATATTGATTGATGAATGCGAATTTATGACAAAGGATCAAGTTTTACAGGCAACTAAAGTAGTTGATGATTTAGGAATTCCTGTTATGGCTTTTGGTTTGAAGAATGATTTTCGCAATGAGCTATTCGAAGGTACAAAATATTTATTACTTTATGCAGATAAATTGGAAGAAATGAAGACTATCTGTTGGTTCTGTACAAAAAAAGCTACAATGAATATGCGTATGTCAAATGGCAAGCCGGTTTTTGAGGGAGAACAAGTTTCAATTGGTGGCAATGAAATGTACTATCCAGTTTGTCGCCGTCATTACAACCATCCTCCAATGCTAGATAATAAATAAGAGAAAGGATTGTTAAGTTGGATAAAATATTTGAACAACTAGAAACGTTGCTTGAAAGATATCAGGAACTCCAAGAATTAATGAGTGATCCTGAAGTTATCAACGACACTAAGCGTTATATGGCTTACTCAAAAGAAGAAGCTGATATGCGTGACGTTGTTGCTGCTTTCAGACGTTACAAGGAATTAAAGAAGAGCATCAGTGATAGCGATGAAATTTTGCGTGAAACTGATGACCCAGAAATGACTGCAATGGCTAAAGAAGAAATGGATTCTTCTAAGAAGGAATTAGATGAGGTTGAACACAACATCACTCTATTGATGCTTCCTAAAGATCCTAACGATGATAAGAATATTATCATGGAAATTCGTGGTGCCGCTGGTGGTGATGAAGCCAGTTTATTTGCAGCTGATTTGTTGAGTATGTACAGTAAATATGCTGAAAAACAAGGTTGGAGTTTTGATATCATTGATGAAACTGACACTGAAGTTGGTGGTTACAAGGATGTTGCTGTAATGATCACAGGTGACAGTGTCTATTCAAAATTGAAGTATGAGAATGGTGCTCATCGTGTTCAAAGAATTCCTTCTACTGAGTCACAAGGACGTGTTCACACTTCAACTGCTACTGTTGCAGTTATGCCTGAATATGACGAAGTTGATATTGATATTGATCCTAAAGACATTCGTACTGATGTGTATCGTTCATCTGGTGCTGGTGGTCAGCATATCAATAAGACTTCATCAGCTGTTCGTATGACCCATTTACCAACAGGTATTGTTGTTGCTATGCAAGATCAACGTTCACAACAACAAAACCGTCAAAAGGCCATGCAAATTTTGAAGTCTCGTGTTTATGATTACTATGAATCACAAAATCAAAGTGAATATGATGAAAAACGTAAGTCAGCTGTCGGTACTGGTGATCGTTCTGAACGTATCAGAACTTACAATTATCCTCAAAACCGTGTGACTGATCATCGTATTGGTTTATCTTTGAACAAATTGGATAGAATCATGAATGGCGAACTTGAAGAAATTATCGATGCCTTGATTGTTGATGACCAAACCAAGAAGTTGGAGCAAATTCAAAGTGGAGAAGCTAAGTTATTCTAACGCCCTGAAAAGGGCTTTTTTATTGTTAAAAGAGCAAGATAAGTTCCCAGAAGATGCACAGTACTTAATGGAAGAGTTAAGTGGCTTTAACTATACGCAATTGCAACTGCATCGTAATGAGGTAGTGCCTAATGATATTATGCGTAAATTTCATGATGGTATTGTAAAACTTGGGATGGACGTACCAGTTCAATATATTTTAGGGTATGCTTATTTCTTGAATCGCAATTTCACAGTTAATGAAAATGTTTTAATACCGAGACAAGATACTGAGGAAATGGTGCAAAAGATCATCGATGATCATAGTGCTAAGAATGAATCTATCTGTGATATTGGAACAGGGTCAGGGATAATTGCAATCAGTTTGGGAATAGCTTTTCCTAATGACGATATTTTAGCAACAGATATATCGGCTGAAGCACTTAAAGTGGCCAAACTGAACGCGGACAACTATCAAGCTAATAATGTTTATTTTCAACAAAGTGATCTATTTAAAACGATCAAACCACAGCAATTCGATGTGATTGTTTCTAATCCGCCATATATTGCTGAGGACGAAAAAAAGGACATGGATCCGAGTGTTATTAAATATGAGCCGGATTTAGCTTTATATGGAAGAGATAATGGTTTAGAATTCTATGAGAACATTGTAAAGGTAGTCGATAATTATCTTTCGGATGATGGAACTCTCTATATGGAATTTGGATTTAAACAAAAAAATGCAATAAATCAAATTTTTTGTGATAATTTACCCAATTATGTTGTAGAATTTCATAAAGATATGAGTGGTAATTACCGATATCTAAAAGCTAAAAAGGAGATGTAGTATTGGAAACTGAGATACTCGAGAGTACACAGATTCAAGAAGCTGCAGATTTCTTAGCTGATGGACAGTTAGTGGCTTTTCCCACTGAAACTGTCTACGGCTTAGGAGCTGACGCAACAAGACCTGATGTAGTCAAAGAGGTTTATGCTGCTAAAGGACGTCCAAGTGATAATCCTTTGATAGTTCATGTTTCTGGACCAGAGATGGTCTGGGAATATGCAGACAACAGTTACAAACCATTGGCGGAAAAACTAATGAAAGGATTTTGGCCAGGTCCTTTGACAATTATTATGCCAATTCAACCCGGTAAACTTTCAAAAGCTGTCACAGGTGGTTTAACGACTGCTGCCTTTCGTATGCCTAATAATGCAGCGACATTGAACCTTATCAAGACTTTTGGCAAACCAATTGTTGGTCCTTCTGCTAATACTAGTGGAAAACCAAGCCCAACTTTGGCTAAACATGTTTATCATGATTTACATGGTAAAATTGCAGCTATTTTGGATGATGGACCAACCAAGATCGGTGTTGAGTCAACAGTAATTGATTTGTCTGTTGATGTACCAACTATTTTGAGACCAGGGATGATAACGGATAAGGACCTTTTGAAGGTCATTGACAACGTTAATAGTGATCACCATAAGGTCAAAGCCGGTGAGGTTCCAAAGGCACCAGGGATGAAATATAAGCATTATGCACCAAGTGCTCAAGTTATTATTGTTGATGATAAGAGTGACTTTAAACAAGCAATCGCACAATACCAAGCCAAAGATGTTCCAATGGGTGTCATGGCAGTGGATGAAATTTTGCAAGAAGTACCAGCTGGAATCAAGACCTTTTCACTAGGAAATGATGTCATTAGTGCTTCCAGGGATCTATTTGCTGGCTTACGCCAATTAGATGCTGATCATGTAAAATTCATTCTTGCTCAAGGATTTCCTGATGCGGATCACGGTGAGGCTTACAGCAATCGTTTGAATAAATCAGCGGGTAACGCACATTATAAAAACTAAGGAGACAGAAAATGTCTAAATTTACAGTATTGAACCACCCTTTAATTCAACACAAATTAACAATTATTAGAAATAAGAATACTGGTACAAAAGTATTCCGTGAAGTTGCTAATGAAATTGGTGAATTGATGGTTTATGAAATTACAAGAGACTTGCCTCTAAAAGATGTTGTTGTTGAAACACCAATGGGCAAATCAACACAAAAAGTTCTTGCAGGTAAGAAGCTTGCTGTTATTCCTATTTTACGTGCTGGTTTGGGCATGGTTGATGGTGTTCTTGAATTGATCCCAGCTGCTAAGGTTGGTCATATCGGTATGTACCGTGATGAAGAAACTTTGAAACCACATGAATACTTTGTAAAACTTCCTAGCGATATTGATCAACGTGAATTATTCATCGTTGATCCAATGCTTGCTACTGGTGGTTCTGCTAATATGGCTATCGATGCATTGAAGAAGCGTGGTGCTAAACACATGCGTTTAGTCGTTCTAGTTGCTGCTCCAGAAGGTGTTAAAGCCGTTCAAGAAGCACATCCAGACGTTGATATCTACGCAGCTTCACTAGATGAAAAGATTACAGACAGTGGTTATATTTTCCCTGGATTAGGCGATGCCGGCGACAGATTATTTGGGACAAAATAACAATTTCATTGTTTGAATATATAAAATTTAGTGTTATTATTTTGTGGTATCAATTGTTTTCAATAAGCGAAGAAAGGAGGGTTATTATTGGATGATAAGTATAAGTTTATTGATTTCTTAGGGTTAAGATTCAATGTTGCAAATGACTTATCAGTTCTTATCTCTGCGATCCTTGTTTTCATTTTGGTCTTTGCATTATCGCGTAAGATCACGATGAGGCCAGGTAAGGCACAGAATGTACTCGAATGGATGATTGATTTTACTAACAGTATTGTAAAATCGGCAATGCCTGATGGGTCTGGTAGACGCTTTAACCTTTATGCATTTGTATTATTCCTATTTATTTTTGTTTCAAACCAATTAGGATTAATTTTTCAAGTAAAGGTTGGAGGTTTCACATACGTTAAGTCACCAACAACCAATCCACTAATTACAATGGGACTCGCTACGATTTCATTGTTGCTTTCACATTACTATGCTGTGAAGAAATTTGGATTTGGTGGTTACTTATCCAATTATGCGAGACCGGTAAAGTTCTTACTACCAATTAACCTTCTGGAAGAGTTTACAAACTTCCTAACATTGTCACTACGTCTTTACGGTAATATATTTGCCGGTGAAGTACTTCTTGCACTTATTGGAACTGTTGCAAAAAGCGTTGGCGCTGTTACATTCGTCGCAGCAATACCATTAGCCATGGTATGGCAAGGCTTTTCTGTATTTATTGGAGCCATCCAAGCGTATGTATTTACCACATTGTCTATGGTCTATATTTCACGTAAACTGGAACAAGAATAACTTTTATTGGAGGAATTTTTAATTATGAAAGATATTGCGGCAGCTCTTGCAGCTGGTATCGCTGCTCTTGGAGCATCAATCGGTAACGGACTTGTTATTTCAAAAACTCTTGAAGGTATGGCCCGTCAACCAGAAGTAGCTGATAAACTAAGAGGAACAATGTTCATTGGTGTTGGTCTTATCGAAGCTGTTCCTATCATTGCTATTGCTATTGCGTTCGTTATTCTTTTTGTCTAATACATATGATGACTCGGCGATCAATAAAAAATCGCCTTTTTTATGTGTGTATTTATTTGATAGGAAGGAGTGAAGAATATTGGCAGGTTTATTAGTTCTCGGAGCCAATCAAGTAGCTTTGGGAGACATGCTTTTCGTTCTTGTTTCTTTCATCATTTTGGCACTTGCGGTTAAGCATTTTGCTTGGGGTCCAATCACAAAAATGATGGACGCCAGATCTGAAAAAATCACTGGTGACCTTGATTATGCGGATCAAGAACGTGCTCGTGCTAAAAAGTTGGCTCAAGAACGTGAAGATGCACTTAAAAATTCACGTGCTGAAGCAGTTGGAATCGTTAATAAGGCTAAGGAAAGTGGAGAGACTCAAAAGAAGTCTATCTTAACTGAAGCCCACGGCGAAGCTGAAGAAGTGAGACAAAGAGCTAAATCTGATGCTGATAAAGCTAAACAAGATGCTATGGCTGGAGCACAAAAAGACATAGCAAACTTATCTTTGGAAATTGCTTCTAAAGTTATTTCTAAAGAGCTTAATGCTGACGATCAAAAGTCACTAATCGACTCTTATATTAAGGAGTTGACGGTTAATGAAACTAAGTAATAAGCAAGTGGGAAAACGCTATACTAAGGCACTTTATGAAGTTGCCGAAGAACAAAAGTCTGTAGAAGAAATGCTTGAAGATTTAAAAGCTTTGAAGCAAGTTTATGAGGAAAATCCTGGTTTGGGTTTTGCTTTAGCAGGCCGTTCTATTTCTCGCACTGAAAAGCTTAAAATTTTGGATACATTGAAGGGTCAATTTGGTCCTTTAATGCAAGATTTCTTAGGATTAGTGTTTGATAACAATCGTATGGATTGTGTTATTGATATTGCTGATGCTTTTATCGAAAAATACGATGAAGTTAATGGAATTGTTGAAGCAACAGTTACAACAGCAATTGATTTAGATCAGGCACAAGCCGAAAATCTTAAATCCGTGATTAAAAAGAGATTTTCAGTAAATGAAGTAAATTTAACGAAAATAGTTGATTCAAATATCATTGGTGGCGTTATAATCCGTGTTGGAGACCAAGTTGTCGATGGTAGTGTTGTTAAGAAGTTTAATGACATTAAGAACATGCTATTAGTTAATAATTAATTCGAGGTGAAAAGAATGAGCATCAAAACTGAAGAGATTAGTTCGCTGATCAAAGAACAGTTAAAGAACTATAAAAATGAACTCTCAGTTGATGAAGTAGGTACAGTTACATACGTCGGTGATGGTATTGCTCGTGCTAATGGCCTTGAAAATGCTATGGCTAGTGAATTACTTGAATTCCAAGACGGTACTTTTGGTGTGGCTCAAAACCTTGAAAGTGATGATGTTGGTATCATTATTTTAGGTAATTACGATAAAATCCGTGAAGGCGATACTGTTAAGAGAACAGGTCGTATCATGGAAGTTCCCGTCGGTGATGCGATGGTTGGACGTGTCGTTAATTCTTTGGGTCAACCTGTTGATGGTCTTGGAGAAATCAAGACTGACAAAACTAGACCTATTGAGTCACCTGCACCCGGTGTTATGCAACGTAAGTCAGTTTTCGAACCTCTTCAAACAGGTTTGAAATCCGTTGACTCACTTGTTCCTATTGGTCGTGGTCAACGTGAGTTGATCATTGGTGACCGTAAAACTGGTAAAACATCAATTGCTATCGATACTATTCTTAATCAAAAAGATCAAGATATGATTTGTATCTATGTTGCAATTGGTCAAAAGGAATCAACAATTAGAGCCCAAGTTGAAACCTTGAGAAAGCATGGAGCAATGGATTACACAATCGTTGTTGAAGCTGGTCCTAGTCAACCAGCACCTATGCTTTATTTCGCACCATACTCTGGTGCCGCAATGGGTGAATATTTCATGTACAATGGTAAACATGTTTTGATTGTCTATGATGATTTAAGCAAGCAAGCCAATGCCTACCGTGAAATTTCGCTATTGCTTCGTAGACCACCTGGGCGTGAAGCATATCCTGGTGATGTTTTCTACTTGCATTCACGTTTGCTAGAACGTGCTGCTAAGTTGAGTGACGATTTAGGTGGCGGTTCAATGACTGCTTTACCTATCGTTGAAACACAAGCCGGTGATGTGTCAGCCTATATTCCAACTAATGTTATTTCTATCACTGATGGACAGATTTTCTTGAGTAGTGATATGTTCCACTCAGGTACACGTCCAGCTATCGATGCTGGTACATCTGTTTCTCGTGTTGGTGGGGATGCCCAAATTAAGGCTATGAAGAAGGTTGCTGGTACTTTACGTCTAGATCTTTCTTCATATCATGAATTGGAATCATTCGCTCAATTCGGTTCAGATCTTGATGAAGCTACAAAGGCAAAACTAGACCGTGGACGTCGTACAGAGGAAGTTCTAAAACAACCCGTACACTCCCCAGTTGCTGTTCAAAAACAAGTTTTGATTTTGTTTGCTTTGACAAGAGGATTCCTAGATAAAATCGCTGTTGATGATATCAAAGAATATGAAGCTTCACTTTCTGAATATTTCGATGCAAACCATTCAGATCTTTTACAAACAATCAAAGAAAAAGGTACATTACCTGATGAAGATACCTTCAAGTCAGCTGTAAGTGAATTTACAGAAAACTTCTTGGCTTCTAAGTCAGATTCAGATAGCAAGCAAGAAAAATAATACAGGAGGTTTAAATAATGGCTGAGTCCCTTATGGATATTAAAAGAAGAATTTCTTCTACTAAGAAAACCGGTCAAATAACAAAGGCCATGCAAATGGTCTCTGGTGCTAAACTCTCTCGTATTGAAAAGAAATCTATTGCTTATCAATTGTATGAAAAAAAGGTTGAAGATATTGTTAGACATTTAACAGCTGCTGATGTGTTTAAAGAATTATCTGTTGCAGATGATTCCACTGATCCGTTGAGTTTAAACAGTCTTCTAAAAGTTCGTGAAGTCAAGAAGACCGCATACGTTGTCATTACAAGTGATCGTGGTCTTGTTGGTGGATACAATAGTAATATTTTAAAAGCAATGATGGATCTTTTCCAAAAGAAATATCATGGTGATAAAAGTAAATTTACTATCATTTCCTTAGGTGCAACTGGTACTGAATTTTTCAAAGCACGTGGCTTTGATGTTGCTTATGAATATACAGGTTTACCTGATATTCCAACTGTCGAAGACATTACACCAATCATGAAAACAATTTTGCAAATGTATCAAGCTGAATTGTTTGATGAAATTGACATTTGTCATAATCATCACGTTAATTCATTAGTTTCTAAGTTTACAACTCAAAAACTTTTGCCATTAACAGAACCTGATGATGTTACTGCTGAAGAACAACAAGTTGCTAGTGAGTACATCACAGAACCAAACCCTAAAGCAGTTCTATCTGCAATTGTGCCTCAATATATTGAGTGTTTAGTTTTAGGAGCAATGATGGATGCAAAAACAGCAGAGCATGCTGCTTCTGTAACAGCTATGAAGAGTGCTAGTGATAATGCTGATGACCTTATTGCAGGTTTATCACTACATTATAATCGTGCTCGTCAGGCTCAAATTACTACAGAGATCACTGAAATTATCGGTGGTGCTGCTGCACTTGAATAGTTTAGAAAGGAGCCAAATTAATGAGTAGCAAAGGTAAAGTTATTCAGGTAATCGGTCCGGTTGTCGATGTTGAGTTTCCTATTGACGGAAACTTACCAGAAATCAACGACGCTTTGAAAGTTAAGAAAAGCGACGGATCAGAGATTACCCTTGAAGTTGCTCTAGAATTAGGTGATGGCGCCTTACGTGCTATTTCCATGAGTTCTACTGACGGACTTCAAAGAGGTGCTGAAGTTGTTAACACTGCCGGTCCTATTTCCGTACCAGTTGGTAAGGAAACATTGGGTCGTGTGTTTAACGTCTTAGGTGAATCAATCGATGGAGGTAAAGCATTTCCTGCTGACTTCCCAAGAAACAGTATTCACCGTTCTGCACCTGCTTATGATCAATTAAATACATCAACTGAAATTCTTGAAACAGGTATCAAAGTTATCGATTTACTTGAACCTTACGTTCGTGGTGGTAAAGTTGGTTTGTTCGGTGGTGCCGGTGTTGGTAAAACCGTTCTAATTCAAGAGTTAATCCATAATATTGCCGAAGAGCATGGTGGTATTTCAGTATTTACTGGTGTTGGTGAAAGAACACGTGAAGGTAATGACCTTTATTATGAAATGAAGGAATCCGGTGTTCTTGCTAAAACAGCCATGGTTTATGGTCAAATGAACGAATCACCTGGTGCTCGTATGCGTGTTGCCTTAACAGGTTTGACAATTGCTGAGTACTTCCGTGATGTTGAAGGACAAGATGTTCTATTGTTTATCGATAACATCTTTAGATTTACACAAGCTGGTTCAGAAGTTTCTGCCTTGCTTGGTCGTATGCCTTCAGCCGTTGGTTATCAACCAACATTGGCTACAGAAATGGGTCAATTGCAAGAAAGAATCACTTCTACAAAGAAGGGTTCAATTACTTCAATTCAAGCCGTTTATGTTCCTGCTGATGATTATACTGATCCTGCTCCTGCTACAACCTTCGCCCATTTGGATGCTACAACCAACTTGGAACGTAGATTGACACAACAAGGTATTTACCCAGCCGTTGATCCTTTGGCATCATCATCATCTGCTCTTGACCCCGACGTTGTTGGACAAGAACATTATGATGTTGCTACTGAAGTTCAAGAGGTTCTTCAAAGATATCACGAATTACAAGATATTATTTCTATCTTGGGTATGGATGAATTATCTGACGAAGAAAAGACTGTTGTTGCTCGTGCAAGACGTATTCAATTCTTCTTGTCACAAAACTTCAGTGTTGCTGAACAATTTACTGGTGTACCCGGATCTTATGTTCCTGTTGAAGAAACTGTTAAAGATTTCCGTGCTATCTTAGATGGTAAGTATGATGATGTTCCTGAAGATGCCTTCAATGGTGTTGGTGGAATTGATGACGTGCTTGCTAAGGCTAAGAAGATGGGCTGGACACCAGCTGATGAAGAAAACAACGATGACAACTCTACTGAAGCAGTTGCCAATTAACAGAAGGAGGAAATGATATGGCTGGTAATATTATGAAGGTCAATATTGTTACTCCTGATGGTGTTGTTTACGACCATCATGCAAAACTCGTTGTCTTGAGTACCATTGATGGTGAAATTGGTGTCATGGCGCACCATGCCCCAATTATTGCCCCATTGGTCATTGATGAAGTTCGTGTCCGTCGTGTCGACAAGCCTCACCATGAAGACTCAATTGCTGTAAATGGCGGGTTCTTGGAGTTTAGTAATGATCTAGTATCGATCGTGGCTAATAGTGCCGAAAGAGCTAGAGATATTGATTTAAGACGTGCCAAATATGCTAAGCAAAGAGCTGAAAGTACTATCAAATCTGCTGAAGAAAAGCACAATATTGATGAGTTAGCTCGTGCACAAGTATCCTTACGTAAGGCTATTAATAGAATTAACGTAAGTTCACATCGTAATTAATATGTAATTAATAAAGACTGAGGAGACTCAGTCTTTTTTTGTACCTTAAATTAAGTTAAAGTATTTGATATGGATAAACTTCATTATTGATAAAATGTTATTATTTAGAAAAGTGAGGTTTATAAAATGACAAATTTGGGAATAAATGCAATAATTACGCTTGTAAGCCATATCATTTTTATATGGATCAGTTTTAATATATTACAAGTGGTGGATTGGAAAAAGATATATAACAAAACCAATCCTAAAATGTTACAATTACTTGTAGCGTTTATTGCAATCGCTCTGGGTTACACTGTAAGTTCGTTTTTCATGAGTATTTTCAGTTTAACTCAGAATATAGCCTTGTTTTTTAAATGATTCCAGGTTTTGGAGGAGAATATTGTGCAACAAATAATCGTAAATGGACCTACGCAATTAAAGGGAAATGTAAGAATTGAAGGTGCAAAGAATGCTGCCTTACCAATTTTGGCGGCGACTATCTTGGCATCAAAAGGAAAAACCTCTTTGACAAATATCCCTCCGTTATCAGATGTAATTACAATGTCCAAAGTATTAAAAGCTTTGAATGCTAATGTTTCATATGATGAAATTGATGAAGTTTTAACGGTTGATACGAGTGAAGGAACATCCACTACAGCTCCTGAAGACCTAGTTGATAAAATGCGTGCTTCAATTGTTGTTTTAGGACCATTGTTAGCTCGAAATAAAGAAGCTCATGTTGCTATGCCTGGTGGCTGTGCAATTGGCTCAAGACCAATAGATTTACATATTAAAGGCCTTGAAGCAATGGGTGCCAAATTTAATCAAAATGGTGGTTACATTGATGCAACAACCGATGGACTACATGGTGCTAACATTTATTTAGATTTTCCAAGTGTTGGTGCTACTCAAAATATTATGATGGCTGCGACTCTTGCTGATGGTGAAACAACCATTGATAATGCTGCCAGAGAGCCTGAGATTGTTGATTTAGCTAATATTTTAAGTAAAATGGGTGCTGATGTTACTGGAGCTGGTACTAATACAGTTCGTATTAACGGTGTATCTAGTTTACATGGCTGTGAACATTCAATTATGCAAGATAGAATTGAAGCTGGTACTTTTATGGTGGCTGCTGCGATTACAAATGGTGATATTTTCATCAAGGACGCTGTAGCTGCACATAATCGTCCATTGATCTCTAAATTGATCGAAATGGGCGTTAAAATTGATGAGAACGACGAAGGAATCCGTGTTACTGGTTCTAATCAATTGAAACCAGTTGATGTTAAGACAATGCCTCATCCAGGTTTTCCAACTGACATGCAAGCTCAAATGACTTTGGCTCAATTGTTAAGTGTTGGAACTACCGTAATGACAGAGACAGTCTTTGAAAATAGATTTATGCATTTCCCAGAATTTGGGAAAATGAAGGCCGATTATAAGATTGAAGGTAATTCAGTTATTATGTTTGGACCTGCACAATTGAGTGGTGCTAATGTTGCCGCTACTGACCTACGTGCTGCTGCAGCGTTGGTACTAGCAGGATTAGTTGCTGAAGGTGAGACAAGAGTTTCTAACCTTCAATATTTGGATCGTGGATATTATCATTTTACTGAGAAGTTAAGAGACTTAGGTGCTAACATAAGACGTGTAGCAATCGATGAATCTGGTCGAGAAAGTTTAGTATTGAATACAATACCAAGTGTTACAAAATTGGCTTAAAGTTGACTTAAGGAAGTGGGATTTCCACTTTCTTTTTTTATTGGCAATTTAATGATTGAGCTGGTTATGATATACTTTTTGTGTTTAGATTTTGGAGGATATAGTATGTCGAAATATCTAGGAATTGATTTGGGTACAGCAAATGTACTTATTGATGTAAAAGGCGAGGGAATTGTTTTAAACGAACCCTCAGTTGTAGCAATTAATACGAATAATAATGATGTCGTGGCAGTTGGTAAAGATGCTTATATGATGGTTGGTAGAACACCAGCTAATATTAAAGCTATCCGTCCATTGAAAGACGGTGTAATAGCTGACTTTGATATTACTGAAAAAATGCTTCAGTATTTCATTGATAAATTGAATATGAGAAGTCGCTTTGCTAAACCAACAATTATGATTTGTGCTCCTACTAATGTGACACCAGTAGAACAAAAATCTATCATTGAAGCTGCTGAACAAGCCGGTGGGGGAAAAGTTTATTTACAACTTGAACCTAAAGTTGCCGCTGTCGGTGCTGGTCTTGATATTTTCAAGCCACAAGGAAACATGGTTATTGATATCGGTGGTGGTACTAGTGATATTGCCGTTATTTCAATGGGAGATATCGTTACAAGCCGTTCATTACGTTTCGCGGGTGATAAGATGACAGGTGCCATTCAAGCCTTTGTGAAGCAAAACCATGGCCTTATTATTGGTGAAAGAACTGCTGAACAAATTAAGATGGAAATCGGTTGTGTCATGGATGCTGATGAAAGTAAGACTTTCTCTGCTAGTGGAATTGATGTTGTAACTGGATTGCCTAAAGAAATTACGATTAATGAATTAGAGGTTCAAAACGCTTTGTCTGATGGTGTAGATCAAATTGTTGATGCTGCCAGAAATGTTTTGGAACAAACTCCTCCTGAATTGTCTGGAGATATTATTGATCGTGGTATTATGTTAACTGGTGGTGGAGCTTTGTTGAAGAATCTTGATAAGCTTCTTTCCGAAAAGTTACAAGTACCCGTACTTTTGACAGATAGTCCACTTGACTCGGTTGCCTTGGGTACTGGTGTTTTATTAGAGAACATCGAAAAACATAAAAAATACTAGGGTGAAAAATGAAAAGAGACTTTGGTAAAGAATATCGTCGTGATATTTTTAAGAAAATAGGTTGGGTATTATTATTAATGCTAATTTTTTTAGTTTTGGGTATGTTGATTGGATCAGCCTTGGGTGGTTCTAATCCACTAGCCGTTTTATGGCCAGGGACCTGGATGCATATGTTCGATTTCTTAAAGTAATATGTTAAAGAAAATATTGATAGGAATCGTTAGAATTTATCAAAAATTCATATCTCCAGTGTTGCCACCTAGTTGTCGATATTACCCAACGTGTTCATCTTATTTTATTGATGCGGTGAAAAAGCACGGTGGAATTTTAGGTACTGTTATGGGGATTGCAAGAATATTACGTTGTAATCCCTTTGTGCGTGGTGGGGTAGATCCCGTACCAGATAATTTCACTATTTTTAGAAATCCTCATCCGGAAAAATATGAAGATGAAATTATTGCAAAAAAATTTCATAACAAAGAATAGGAAAGATTCAATGTCTAGAAAAAAGAAATCAGTAGAAATTAGTTTAAAAGATATCAGTAGTGATCCCGAAACTTATGAACTTTGGGATGGTAAACATTATATTGGAACGATTAAAAAGGAAGCTGAACGTTACCTTTCTTTTGTAGAGAGCAATGATACTCCCTTTAAGTCGGTCAAACTTGACGATGCAATTAATGAATTGTTGATGCAATATAATTTACATAATCATTAATAGGTGTAGATATGCAAATAAGAAATGAAAATAAGAAGAACGACGTGGATTCGAGAATTGATTATGGAATAATCTTTTCCGTAATGATGTTGGCTATGATTGGATTGATGTCAATCTATGTAGCAACAATTCAAGATTCACAGAACCCATTGAAGAATGTGGTTTCACAAATAGTTTGGTATGCTATCGGTGCTGTTATAGTAGCAGTGGTAATGCAGTTTGATGCGGAGCAGTTGTGGCAAGTTGCCACCTTGGCTTATTTTGCGGGACTGGCGTTGCTGTTTTTAGTATTGATTTTTTACAGTCGCTCGTATGCTGCAAGTACTGGTGCTAAGAGTTGGTTTGCTATTGGTTCCTTTACATTCCAGCCATCAGAAGTTATGAAACCGGCGTTTATTTTAATGCTGGGTAAAGTAATCACAAATCATAACAGTGAATATTCACATACTATCAAGAGTGATTTTATGTTGATAGGGAAATTATTCCTGTGGACATTGCCTGTTATGGTGCTATTGAAGTTGCAAAATGATTTTGGTACTATTTTGGTTTTCGTAGCCATCTTAGGTGGAATGATTTTAGTTTCAGGTATTGATTGGCGGATTCTTTTAGTAGGATTTTTGATCGTAGCTGTTGTTGGTGGTACGGCATTGTTATTTGCTACTACTGATTGGGGAAGAACTATCTTAGGTCATTTTGGTTTTAGATCTTATCAGTTTGCCCGAATTGATAGTTGGCGTGATCCTTCAGCTGATACTTCAGAAAATGGGTATCAGATTTGGCAGAACATGAAGGCTATTGGTTCTGGACAATTATTTGGTAAAGGTTTCAACGTTTCTAATGTTTATGTTCCAGTACGTGAATCAGATATGATTTTCTCTGTTGTTGGTGAAAACTTTGGTTTCGTTGGTTCTTGTATTCTAATTCTCTTGTACTTCTTGCTAATTTATCAAATGGTTCAAGTGACTTTTGATACAAAGAATGAATTCTATGCCTACGTATCAACTGGTGTTATTATGATGATTTTATTCCACGTATTTGAAAATATTGGTATGAGTGTGGGTCTATTACCATTGACTGGTATTCCATTGCCGTTTATTTCGCAAGGTGGGTCTGCCTTATTAGGTAATATGATTGGTATTGGATTGATTATGTCAATGAGATTCCATCATAAGAGTTATATGTTTGAAAACGGTACTTTTAAACAAAGGTAGGAATTAATTATGAGTGATAAAAAGAATTATTTTTGGATAAAAAAGGGTGAGCATACGACTCGTATAGGTCTTACTAAAGAGGCTCAAGATACTTTAGGTGATATCAAATATGTTGAATTACCTGATCTAGATTCTGACATAAAAAAAGGCGAATCTAGTGGTGAGATTGAAGCTCAAAAGGCTGTAGTGGAGCTAGAATCACCGATTAGTGGTAAGATTGTCAAGGTTAATGATAAATTAAATGATAATCCTGAATTATTAAATGGTACTGAAAAAGATGCTTGGTTCTTTGAAGTAAATAATTAAATTTTTAAAATTTATCTTTTTATTGTTGCTTATTTCTTGCAACATTTTTTAATAACTGTTTAAATTATCCATGGAATTAATAAATGAATGGGGATAGTTTAGAATGAAAATCTTAGGTGAAAAGATTCGTCATTACAGAAAACTCAGAGGTATTTCTCAATCTGAGTTAGCTGATGGCATTTGTACACAGGCAACTGTCAGCCTGATTGAAAAAAAAGACAAGATTCCAAGCATGGAAATTTTGGTTCGCATTTGTGAGAGACTGGGTATCACAATGAACCTTGTAATTGTTAATGACGATAGTCAAATCTATTCAATAATTAGTGATATTAAGAAGTCATTCTATCAAGATGATTTCGACGGAATTAGTGATAAACTGGGTAAGCTTAACAACATCAATGTCAACAACAAACAAGAAATTAAGCTAATTCACTTCTTCCATGGCTTGATTGAATATGTCACAAGCAAGAATTACGACAAGGCCATCTTTGATTTCAATCGCGCAATGAATGTGAATATTGCTAATGTTGATATGTACGATATTTTAATCGACATATTTACAGCTAAGGCATACATCAATAAGAAGTCACTGGACGAAGCTAAAGTTTACTATGATCAAGCTAAAGACTTAATCAAGTCAAGCTTAGATAAAATCGGTGATGAAAATTACCATGATAGCATTTTGATTTACGCTAATATGTCTGACTTGTCATTGAAATTGGATGAAAATCAAAAAGCTATGGAATATGCCAATGAAGGTATTTTCATTGCTAGAAAAGAGCAAACTCTTTTCAAGCTTGATGAAATGTACTGTTACTTAGCAGAAGCAGGCACACGAGAAGGTCAAAAGGCCGATGAAGATTACATTAAAGCATATGTGATTTCTAGCGTGAGTGAAGATAAAAGAGTATTTGAAAAATTAAAATCTAAAGTGAAAGATATGCATTTAAATATCTTTTAAAAAATAATAATTTATTAAATTCCAAATAAAAAGGAGTGATTCGAAAGAATCACTCCTTTTTGGTTACGATTTATTTTCTTGGTTTTTTGATGGTCTTGTTATCTAAGTCTGTTCTAACAACAAGTACATCACATGCTGCAGTTCTTGTTACATATTCGGTAACAGAACCAATTAGTAATCTCTCCATGGCATTAAGACCAGTAGCACCGATCATGATCAAGTCAACACCTAACTTCTTGGGGAAGTCTGTAGCGATGATTGCCTTAGGAGCACCATATTCAATACTGTAGTCGATTTCGTTTAAGCCAGCATCTTGAGCTGTCTTGACGTAACTCTTAACAGTATCTTTAGCTTTTTCAGTGATTTGTTCAACCATAGTTGAATCAAAACTAGAAACATTTTGGAAAGCTCTAGTATCAATGACATGAAGCAAATGAACAGCGGCATTATTTCTTTTAGCTACTTCCACAGCTTTCTTAAATGCTAGTTCAGCTTCAAATGAACCATCGATTGGTACGAGAATGTTTTTATATTGTTGTAACATAAGTATCACCCCGTTAGTGTAGTATTATTACTGCTTGTATACCTTTATTTTAGTTGATTGAGGCTGATAAATACAGTCATCAGCGAATATTTGCTAAATAAATTGAAAAGGCTGCCGCAATTAAACTTCCTAGTAACAATGTTATTAGATTCATTTCCTTAGTGCCGACTAAAAGGACAATGATTCCTAGGATAGAAACCAGTGCCAATAGGACAGCAGTGAAACGCATAATGTTTTTTAAAGTAAGATTTTCGTTAGGCGAGTAGATTAAAAATTTTTTATCACTGTGTGACCATAGTGTGTAGGCCAAAGCCAACAAAAAAATAATAAAAAATATCATTAAAACTTTAATTATCATAACTATTCTAACCCCGTTTTGAATTCTTTTTCCATTCTTGAATTTGTTGCATTCGAAGATTTAATGCTTGTTCATATTTACCAGTGTTCTTAGGTTGATAATATTTCTTATTAACAAGATTGTTAGGTAGATATTGTTGTTCAACCCAAGAATTAGGATAATTATGTGGATATTTATAATCTAGTCCATGACCTAATTTCTTGGCGCCAGAATAGTGCGCGTCTTTTAAATCGTCAGGAATCGAGCTAGCTTTGCCATCACGGACGTCTGCTAGTGCATCATCAATAGCTGCCATACCAGAATTCGATTTAGGACAGAGGCAAAGATCAATCACTGCATCTGCTAAAGGAATTCTGGCTTCAGGCAGTCCGACCATTTGTGCTACTTGAGCGGCTTGAACGGCCCGGGCACAAGCTTGCGGATTGGCTAAACCAACGTCTTCGTAGGCACAGACTAGTAATCGACGGATAGCCGATGTTAATTCACCAGCTTCTAAAAGTCGAGCAAGATACAATAATGCAGCATCAGGATCACTTCCACGGATCGATTTTTGAAAAGCGGAGATAACGTCGTAATGGCTGTCACCGTTCTTATCGGCTGAGATAGCTTTACGTTGAATTGACTCTTCAATTGATTGTAAATCGATGTGGATTTGCCCGTTTTCATCACTTTTAGTTGAAAGCACTGATAACTCGAGACCATTTAGAATACTTCGTAAATCACCATTTGTCGAATTGACTAACAGATTTAGAGCATTCTCATCCAATTTAACATCATACTTACCTAATCCGTTCTTATCATCCTCTAAGGCTCTTCTAACAGCTTTTTTTAAGTCATCACTAGTAAGTGGATATAATTCGAAAATTTGTACACGAGAGCGAATAGCAGGGCTTATATTGATATATGGGTTTTCAGTAGTTGCACCAATTAAAATAATGGAGCCACTTTCCAATAATGGAAGGAGAAAATCCTGTTTAGTCTTATCTAGACGATGGATTTCATCCAATAAAAGGACCACCGTTCCACTCATTTTGGCCTCTTCAGCTACTATTTGTAAATCCTTTTTACTATCAGTAGCAGCGTTTAATTTTCTGAAAGCATATTTAGTACTCCCCGCAATTGCGCTAGCAATACTAGTTTTTCCGATCCCAGGAGGACCATAGAGAATCATTGAAGATAACATTTTGGCTTCAACCATTCGGCGAATGATCTTATGGGGACCAACTAAATGCTGTTGACCGACAATTTCATCAATATTAGTAGGTCGCATGCGATATGCTAATGGTTTTTGCATAATTCCTCCTATATAATTAATATGTATATATTCTACAACAAAGGATTGAGAACATGTTTGATAAAAATGATTTTAAAGTTTTCAATGATGATACCTTGAGTGGACGTTTGGAGTTGATTAGAAAAGATCTTGATCCTAAGTTTGAGGTTTTAGGTCAAGATTTACTTCAGGCACTTGAAGATGAGTATCATCAGAAGTTCTTTTTAAAGATAGCTAAGCATCAGCGTCGAACGAAGAATCCACCACCAGATACTTGGTTAGCCATCAACCAGGATAAAAAAGGTTATAAAAAGACACCACATCTAGAATTTGGCTTGTGGCCAGATCGTTATTTTATAACTTTTAGTTTATTGGCGGATATTAGAGATAGGGTGAACTACTATCCAATTTTAAAAAAGTATCAAGATAAAATCATATCAGAAGGTTGGGGAGTGTCAAATGATCACACTTCTAGTATTTTAAAAGACGCCGCTGATTTTAATGATGTAATTAAGCATTATCAAAAAGTTAAATCTAGTGACTTAGTAATAGGATTTGAACTTTTAAAAGATGATCCGATTGTATCCGGCGCTGATTATGATAAATTATTGAAAGATAAATTTATGAGCTTAAGTCAATACTTAGTTCTTTTTAATGAAGAGGTTGCCAAATAGGCATTCTCTTTTTTTTGTAAAAAAAAATACACCCACCAAGGAGTGGATGCATTTGTTCCAAATATTAAAGAATTTGGTTGTAGTATTCAACAATCAATGATTCATCGATATTTGGTTCTAGTTCGTCACGTTCTGGGTTACGTACTAGAGAACCTGTCATTTCGTTATCATCAAATGTAACGAAACCAGGACGACCAACAACGTTTTCAAGGTTAGCCTTAACAATTGTAAGGTTCTTTGACTTGTCACGAAGGCTGATCTTTTGACCAATCTTAACTTCGTATGAAGGGATATCAACACGTTTGCCATCAACAGTAATGTGACCGTGGTTAACAAGTTGACGAGCTTGTGGACGTGAACTTGCTAAACCTAAACGATAAACCATGTTATCCAATCTTGTTTCAAGAAGAATCATCAAGTTAACACCGTGAATTCCTTCCATCTTACCGGCACGGTTAAATAGGTTACGGAATTGACGTTCGTTAACATCATACATGAAACGTAACTTTTGCTTTTCAGCTAATTGTTGACCGTATTCTGAAACCTTACGACGGCCACCGTTTGGTCCATGTTGACCTGGGGCATAGTTTCTACGGGCAATTTCCTTACCTGTACCTGAAAGTGAAATTCCTAAACGACGTGATAATTTCCAACGAGGTCCTGTATATCTTGACATAAATAAATTCCTCCAAAATGTTTGTCTGGAGTAAAATAATTAACTAGAGCACAGCATTCGTGCAGTTATCGTTACAATTTTCGCCATGTGCAGCCCACAGGTTACTTGTTGAACTAAATCGTCGATAAATGTTGACGTTCTTGCCGCTCTTTGCTGCATATTTTACACGAAGACTAGTGTAACGTGATTGATACCAATTGTCAAAATAAATTTTTTGAAGGAATAGTTTAAAACTTTATTATGAAAAGTTGATAGTTCTAATAATAGTAATAATATTTGGTATAATTTCCTTGAGATAAGACGCAATTGTCATTAGGGGTGTAAAAGTGTTTGCAATTATTATTGGAATAATAGTGATCGTATTGATCTTCTTGTGGTATATGTGGTTCTTGCAAAGGAAGAACGCATCTACTTTAAATAAGTTAAAGGATCAAACAGATCGTTTAAAAAAAGCTACTTTAGATGAAAAAATTAAGAAATTGGAAGAAATGAAACTTGCTGGTGCCAGTAAAGATCGTTTTAACCAATTAAAAGACAGTTATCGTGAGCAAGTTGATCAAGTGCTTACCGACATTTTGAAACAAATGAGAGCAGCTGAGTATAAGAATACTGAATTTAAGGTATTTGGTTCAGCCAATGATTTGAAAAAAGTCAATACTGCGGTCGCTGCTTTTGAGAAAAAGATCAGTGAAGTTTCTAAAGGTTTTGAAGATTTACTAGCTAGCAACGAACTAAATGCAACTCACAGTGAAGAATTGCAAAAACAATATCAAACTTTACGAAAACAAGTCTTAACCCAATCCTTTAGCTATGGACCCGCAACTGATAAGTTAGAAGATGAGTTGTCAGAGATTGCTAATTTATTGGATCAGGAGAAACAATTAACTGATAAAGGTGATCATATTGAAGCCAGCCAATACTTAGATGATGTGAAACTCAAGTTAGGCTTGATCACAGATCAATTAAAAGTTATTGAACCTCTGTATCATGACTTGAATGAAGTTTTCCCTGGACAAGTTGATGAGATAAAGTTTGTCTATCAAAAATTAGTTAAACAATATTTCCAATTTAAAGATGACATTATTCAACAGATCTCGGAAGTTCAAGATGAAATTGAAGAGTCTAACAGCAAATTGGGTGATTTGAACTTTGATGCTGTTAATACTAATAATGAAGATATTAAACAACGTATTGACGATTTATATGAAACTTTGACATTAGAAATAGATGGTAAAAAAGAAGTTTTAAAGGAACAAAAGCCTGTTTTAGATTACTTGAATCATGCTGTTTTTCAACATAATCGTTTGGACAAACGTATTCAAAAGTTGGAAGAGGAGTATATCTTAGCTGATAAGACTACAAAGACTTTCAATGATAATTTTGCGACATTGAATGAGGTTCGCCAAGAATACGATGCTGATGTACAAGGTATTGCTGATAAGAAGGTTATTTTTTCAGAAGTCAGGGATGACTTTAAAGAAATCGTTAAGCACTTAGATGATATTGAGGCTAGTGAGAAATCAATAAATGATGATCTCAATCAAATGTTATCTAGTGAACGTATTGCCCGCAACAGCGTGGATGAATATGCCAAGCGTCTAGAAATTCAAAAGAAGATGATTGAACAATTACGTTTAAATGGATTGCCTGATGATTATTTGGATTATTTCTATATGGTTTATGATGAAATTAATAAACTTTATGATGAATTAGATGCTAAACAGATTAATATGGAAGATATTAGTAAACAAGTAATTGTGACGCAGGAAGATTTGAGCAACTTAGTCGAAAAAACGAAGAAGTTGAAATATAATGTTCTCTTGTCTGAAAAATTGTTACAATATGCTAATCGTTATGCCAATAAGAATCCTGAATTTAGCGATCAATTAATTCGTGCACGTGCCTTGTTTGACACTGATTATAATTATGATGAAGCAGTTGAAGTTATTTCAAAAGCCTTAGAGAGTGTTGAATCTGGTTCAGTTGATCGAATAAAAGAAACAATTAATGCATAATGGTATAGTTTTGTGTTAAGTTATAAGAGATAAAATTTTGGGCCGCAAGGCCTTTTTGTTTTGGTGAGGCAGAAATGATATATTTTGATAACAGTGCAACAACAAAAGTTAATGATTCTGTACTAAAAACTTATAATGCTGCCAGTGAGGAATACTTTGGTAATCCTTCAAGTTTGCATAAATTGGGTTTGAAAGCATATGAATTATTGGAAACATCTCGCAAACAAATTGCGAATTTATTAGGCTTTAAGCAAGACGAAGTTGTCTTTACTAGTGGTGGTACCGAGGGAAATAACTGGATCATCAAGGGTACAGCTTTTAAGAAGCGTGAATTCGGTAAACATATTATAACAACTGAGATTGAGCATCCTTCAGTTTTGAATACCATGCATCAACTAGAAGAGCTTGGTTTTGAAGTAACTTATTTACCTGTAGACAAAACTGGTCATATCAGTGCGGCTGATTTGAAAAAAGCTATCCGTAGCGATACTATCTTGGTCTCAACAATGGCTGTTAATAATGAAATTGGAGCAATTCAACCAATTCATGAAATTGCCAATGTTTTGAAAGACTATCCAAGTATTAGCTATCATGTTGACTCCGTCCAAGCAATTGGCAAGAATCTTCAATCTAAGTTTATGGATCCTCGAGTTGATTACTATACTTTCTCAGGTCATAAGTTCCATGCACCTCGTGGAATTGGCTTTATTTATATGAAGGAAGGTAAACAGCTTGAACCATTGATGGCTGGTGGTGGTCAGGAGTCTAATCTTCGTAGTGGAACAGAGAATACTCCTGCAATCGCTGGTATGGCAAAAGCTATCCGTTTGTTGAAAGAAAATGAAGCTCAAAAAGCTGACAAGATGGAACAACTAAAAGAGAAGTTAGTTAACCACTTACATACTTTGGATAACGTCCACGTCTTTTCACAAGTAGCCGATGATTTTGCTCCACACATTATTTGTTTCACAATTGATGGTGTGCGTGGCGAAACGATTGTACATACTTTTGAAGATCGTGATATTTATATTTCTACAACTAGTGCTTGTTCTTCCAAGAAGGGTTTGGAATCAGGTACTTTAAAGGCAATGAATGTGCAAGAAAATGTTGCAACTAGTGCCGTACGTGTTAGTTTAGATGAGAGTAATACAGAAGCTGAAATGGATGAATTTATTAAGAATTTGGATGAAATTCATGATCATTTCCAAATTTTGAATTAGGAGATTTAAATGGAATATACTGAAATTATGGTTCGTTACGGCGAACTATCAACTAAGGGTAAGAATCGTAAGAGCTTTATTGACCGTCTTCATGGTAATGTAGCTAAAGTTTTGAATGATTATCCTGATTTAAGAATGCAACCACATCGTGACCGTTTGCATATTCAATTGAATGGTACCGATGCTAAGCCAGTAATGGAGAAGTTAAAGAATGTTTTCGGAATTCAAACTTTCTCATTGAGTGTTAAAGTGTCACGTGATTTTGAAGATGTTAAGAAAAAAGCCATTGAAATGATGCATGAGGCTTATAAGCCTGGTATGAGTTTCAAAGTTGGTACAAAACGTTCAGATCACACCTATGAGCTTGATACTAACCAAGTTAATTTACAACTAGGGGATGCTATTTGTGATGAATTCCCTGGTATTGATGTTGAAATGAAGAAACCTGATATCAAGATTTCTGTTGAAGTAAGACAAGACGGAATCTACCTATCATACTTAACAGTAAAGGGTGCTGGTGGGTTACCAGTTGGTACTGCTGGAAAAGCTATGTTGATGCTATCAGGTGGTATTGATTCACCCGTTGCTGGTTATTTAGCTATGAAACGTGGTGTTGATATTGAAATGGTTCATTTCTTCAGTCCACCATACACATCAGAACAAGCCTTGAATAAAGCCAAAGAATTAACGTCAAAATTAACAGCCTTTGGTGGCCACATCAAGTTTATTGAAGTGCCATTTGCTGAAATTCAAGAAACGATAAAAGCTGGGGTTCCTGAAGGATATCTAATGACAATTCAACGTCGTTTCATGTTGAGACTGACTGACTTGATTCGTGAAAAAGAGAATGGTTTAGCTATTTTTAATGGTGAAGCCGTAGGACAAGTGGCTTCACAAACACTAGAGAGTATGGCCGCTATCAATGATGTCACAACAACACCAATCTTACGTCCTGTAGCGACAATGGATAAGACTGAAATTATTCGATTAGCTGAAAAAATTGATACCTTTAATCTATCAATCCAACCATTCGAAGACTGTTGTACAGTCTTTGCTCCACCATCACCAAAAACACGTCCAAGTATCGAAAAGACACGTAAATTTGAAAGTTCACTCGATGTTGACGGTTTAATCCAACGTGCAATGGATGGAATCAAGATCACAACTATTGAACATGGTGATAAGTTCATGGAAAGTGACCAAGAAAATATCAGCAGTTTACTATAAAACTGATTGACGTTTCACAATTTATGATTTATTATCAGAATATCAGCTTTGAGCAGGAGTGTTATTCAGCTAGATTTCAGAGAAGGCATGTTGTTGAGAATTGCCAAATCAAACTGAGTAATTGTTGTCTGTGAGCTATCATATAAAATGATCGGGCCACCGTTATCTGTTGAGTGAGGAGTTATTTGTAACTCTTAATTTAGGTGGTACCGCGAGTCTTCGTCCTATTCGGATGAGGGCTCTTTTTTTTTATAGACTCTTAGTGGCGAAGCCACTTAGAGTCTATTATGGGGACGTCGAAAGACGTCCGTATAGAGATTTCTGTTTAAACACAGACAACTTAATCGCTCAAAGTTCTATATATGGGAAAACAAAAATATTTGTAAACGAGTTAAAAAAGGAAGATCCGTTCAGTTTTGTTGCGGAGGACGGGCATCCTTAACCAATCCCATATTTAATTATTAAATAGTAAATATCGAACTTTATGGAGGAAATACTATGAGAGAAATCGACATGGATACAAAATATAATCCACAAGAAGTCGAAGAAGGCCGTTATCAAACATGGTTAGATGATAATGATTTCAAACCTTCTGGTGACAAGAAAGCTAAACCTTATTCAATCGTTATCCCACCACCCAATGTTACTGGTAAATTGCACATGGGCCACGCTTGGGATACAACTATTCAAGATACATTGATTCGTTACAAACGTATGCAAGGATTCGATACTCTATATCTTCCAGGTATGGATCATGCCGGAATTGCTACTCAAGCTAAGGTTGAAGCTAAATTACGTGAACAAGGTGTAACTCGTTATGACCTTGGACGTGATAAGTTCGTTGATGAAGTTTGGAACTGGAAAGATGAATTTGCCAAAATCATCAAATCACAGTGGGGTAAATTAGGTTTATCGCTTGATTACTCACGTGAAAGATTTACCTTGGATGAAGGTCTATCAAAGGCTGTTCGTAAAGTCTTCGTACAATTGTATAACGAAGGGTTAATCTATCGTGGTGAATATATCATCAACTGGGATCCACAACTTCAAACGGCTTTATCTGATATTGAAGTTATCCATAAGGATGATCAAGGTGCTTTCTATCATGTTAAGTACCCATATGCTGATGGTTCTGGCTATATTGAAATTGCCACAACTCGTCCTGAAACAATGTTTGGTGATGTGGCTGTAGCCGTAGCCCCAGATGATGAACGTTACAAGGATATCGTTGGTAAGGAAGTTGTTGTTCCACTAGTTGACCGTAAGATTCCTATTATTGCTGATCATTATGTTGATAAAGACTTTGGTACTGGTATGGTTAAGATCACACCTGCTCATGACCCTAATGACTTTGCTGTTGGTAATCGTCATGATTTGAAGCGTATTAATACGATGAATGCTGATGGTACAATGAACGAAAATGCCGGTAAGTATAACGGTATGGATCGTTTCGAAGCTCGTAAAGCTATTGTTAAGGATCTTCAAGATGATGATGACATGATCAAGATTGAACCTTACGTACATAGTGTTGGTCACTCAGAACGTTCTGGTGTTCAAGTTGAACCAAGACTTTCAACCCAATGGTTCGTTAAGATGAAGCCACTTGCTGAAACAGTTTTGAAAAATCAAAAGAGTGATAATAAAGTTAACTTTGTGCCTGATCGTTTTGAAACAACATTTACTCAATGGATGGAAAATATTCATGACTGGGTTATTTCCAGACAATTATGGTGGGGACATCAGATTCCAGCTTGGTACAACAAGAAGACTGGCGAAACATACGTTGGTGAAGAAGCACCTAAAGATATCGAAAACTGGGATCAAGATCCAGATGTTCTAGATACATGGTTCTCCAGTGCTCTATGGCCATTTTCTACTATGGGTTGGCCTGATAATGATTCAGAAGATTACAAACGTTACTTCCCAACTGATACTTTGGTTACAGGTTACGATATTATTCCTTTCTGGGTTTCTAGAATGATTTTCCAAAGCTTGAAGTTTACTGGTAAAAAGCCATTTGATAATACTGTTATCCATGGTTTAATGCGTGACTCACAAGGTCGTAAGATGAGTAAGTCACTTGGTAACGGAATTGATCCAATGGATGTTATTGCTAAATATGGTGCTGATGCTTTGCGTTGGTTCGTTATGAATGGAACAACACCTGGTCAAGATACTAGATTTAGTTATGACAAGATGGACGCTTCATGGAATTTCATCAACAAGATTTGGAACGCTTCAAGATACGTTATTATGAACCTTGACGATGATACTCCAGCAATGGATGATCTATCCCAAGTTACAAGTTATGACCTTTCTGATAAATGGATCTTGGCTAAATTGAATCAAACAGTTAAGAATGTTAATGATTTGTTAGATAAATTTGAATTTGGTGAAGTTGAACGTAATCTTTACAACTTTATCTGGAATGATTTCTGTGACTGGTATATTGAAATGAGTAAGGCTACTTTAACAGGGGATGATGAAGCAGCTAAGAAGCAAAAGAAGATGCTTCTAACTTATGTCTTGGATCAAACATTACGTTTGTTGCACCCAATTATGCCATTTGTTACCGAAAAGATTTGGTTGACAATGCCTCATAACGGTAAGACAATCATGCACGCTAAATATCCTGAATATCACGCTGAACTGGATAATGCTGAAGCTATGGATCAAATGGATATCTTGATTGACCTAATTAAGTCATTGAGAAAGATTCGTTTGGAAGCTAATGCACCAATGTCTAAAGCTGTTGATATTTTGATCAAACCACAGGATGAAGATGTAAAGGCTGTTATCTTGAATAATAAAGATTACATTGACCGTTTCATGCATCCTAAGGATTTGAAGGTTGCTACTGATATTGTTGCACCTGCTTTGGCTATGACATCAGTTACAACTAATGCTGAACTTTACGTTCCATTGGCTGAATTGATTGATATCGATGAGGAAATTGCTCGTCAAAGTGAAGAGATGAAGAAGTTAGATCAAGAAATTACACGTCTTGATAAGAAACTTTCCAATGCTAACTTTGTTCAAAAAGCACCTGAAAAGGTTGTTAATGAACAAAAAGAAAAATTGGCTGACTATCAATCTCGTCAAGCAAAAGTTCAACAAAGAATTCAACAATTAAAAGATAATCAATAAAATTGAGTATATAATTAGAGGGGTTGGCAAATGTCCAACCCCTTTTCTTTGAAAAGGAGTGACTTTACGTTGTTAAAGAGTTATGAAGAAGCAATTAACTATATTCACTCGTTGCCAAAGTTTCATCGTACAAATAATCTGGATAACATTAAAGAAGCTTTAAAAATTTTAGATAATCCGCAAAATGATTACGAGACAATTCATATTACAGGTACGAATGGTAAGGGAACGACCAGTAATTTTTTGGCCAATTTGTTAGAAGCTGATGGCAAAAGGGTTGGTTTGTTCATCTCACCTTATGTAAAAGTATTTAATGAGCGTATTCAGATAAATCATCAGTATATTCCCAATCAAGATTTGCTGGATAATGTAAATTATTTAATAAAGAAAATTGGTTCAATTCCGTTGGCAGAATTTGAATTTGTTACGGTTTTAGGGTATTTTTATTTTCGTGGTCGTGTCGATGTAGCGGTGATTGAAGCTGGTATTGGTGCTCGCCATGATAAAACAAATGTTATTACGCCTGTCTTGTCAGTGATTACTTCGGTAGATTTGGATCATGAGAAGTTAATTGGTCCTACTTTACAAGATATAGCTTTTGAAAAAGCTGGAATCATTAAGAAAAATAGGCCAATTGTAACTGGTTTTTTGCAGGATTCAATAAAAGAAATAGTTGCGGATGCTGCGGTGGAAATGTCGAGTCCACTTTATAAATTTGGTCGAGATTTTGGAATTAACGATTTTAAGACAAAAAGTTTTAAATTATCATTTACATATTATGACGATAAGGTAACAATAAGAGAGATATCTTGTGATGGATTTGAAAAAACAACTGCGATGAATGCGGCTATTGCTATCTGTGCTTACGTTCAATATCATCAAAAACACCAAACTGAGGTGTCAGAGAAGATTATTAAGGACAATCTTGATAGTCATCATTTATTGGGAAGAGCGCAAATAGTACAAAATAATCCGTTAGTTTTAATGGATGGAGCACATAATATTTCAGCAATTTATAATTTAATTAATTCTTTGACTGCAAATTATGAAAATAAAGATATAATTGTCTTATATGCTGGAATGAAAGATAAAGATCGCAGTGAGATTATTCAAGAATTAGCGCCAAGAGTGAAGCATATTTATATCACAACACTTGATATGCAACGTTCCGCTGTTGCTGGTGATTATAATTTATCGAACTATGAGAATGTTTCTTTTATTGAAAATTACCATGTCGAGTTACAGAAAATGGTGAATCAATTAAATGAGCAACAGATGTTACTCATTACGGGGTCTTTTTATTTAATCTCGGATTTGGAAAACTATTTTGCGTAATTTCAAGTATGATGATAAATTTAAGAGAAAAAATTTTAGCTTATGGTGTCAGCACCTTAAAAGATGAAGAATTAATGGCTGTTGTCATTGGCAATGGTACAAAGAAAAACAACGTTTTGGACTTGTCAGAAGAAATTGTTTCAAATAAGAATGGTTTAAATTTGAATTTAGACCAATTAATGGCTTTTAATGGAATCGGGGTTGCCCAAGCTTGTAAAATTTTAGCGGCAATTGAATTAGGTACCAGAAAAGTTCAGTCGGATAAGTTATCAGAACGGGTCGTTTCAGTAGACGACATTGGAAAACATTTAATAAATATAATAGGTAGTACTCCACAAGAAAAGCTAATGGCGGTCTACTTGAATAACAGTTATCATGTCATTAATGAGAAGACTATTTTCATTGGAACAATTGATCAGGCAACTGTTCATCCAAGAGATATCCTGCGAGAGGCAATTCAAATTTCAGCGACGCAAATCGTGATAGCTCACAATCATCCAAACGGGACATTAATGTTTTCGAAGAATGATCAAGAGTTCAGTTTACGACTGAAAAAGTGTTGCAATTTAATGGGAATAAACTTATTAGATCATTTAATTATTACGAGAAAGTCATATTCTAGTTTAAAGAAATTAAATTTAATTTAGGATCTGATTGGTCATACTTTAAATCGTTATTTTGTATGATATAATTTTGGTTAGCGTAAAATGTGGTGTGTACTTTAAAGGAGAGAAATAAATTGTTTGGTATTGGATCAAAGAAGCTTGGCATAGATTTAGGAACTGCAAATACTTTAGTTTATGCTGAAGGAAAAGGAATCGTTTTAAACGAACCTTCTGTTGTCGCAAAAAATAATAACACTGGAGAAATCGTTGCTGTTGGTTCAGATGCTCGTGAAATGATTGGACGTACACCTGGTAGTATTTCTGCCATTCGTCCAATGCGTGACGGAGTAATTGCTGATTATGACACGACTGCTGCTATGATGAAGTATTTCATCGAGAAAACAGCAAACAACTCAAAACCTTCTGTAATGGTTTGTGTTCCCAGTGGTGTTACTGAAGTTGAAAAGAGAGCCGTTATCGAAGCTACTCAACATGCAGGAGCTCGTGAAGCATATGTAATCGAAGAACCATTTGCAGCCGCTATCGGAGCTGGACTTCCTGTTATGGATCCAACCGGTAATATGGTTGTTGATATTGGTGGTGGTACAACAGATGTTGCTACCATTTCACTAGGTGGAATTGTGTCATCACGCTCAATTCGAGTTGCCGGTGATAAGTTTGATGATTCAATTTCAGCTTATATTAAGTCAAATTATAATTTACAAATTGGTGAAAGAACTGCCGAAGATGTTAAGATTCAAATCGGTTCAGCCTCAATTGAAAAGGCTAAAGAAATCGAATCAATGCAAATTCGTGGTCGTGACCTTGTTACAGGTTTACCAAAGACAGTTCAATTAACTGGTGAAGATATTGCAACTGCAATTCATGAAAATGTCCAAGAGATCATTGAGACAATCAAGGAGACTCTTGAAGAAACATCTCCTGAAATTGCTGCTGATGTTATCGATCACGGTATTGTTTTAACTGGTGGTGGAGCATTATTACATCATTTACCAGAAGTAATCTCAGAAGCAACTGGAGTTCCCGTATTCATTGCTCAAGACCCACTAGATTGTGTGGCTATCGGTACTGGCGAATCACTTAAGAATATCGATGTAATGCGTCGCCAAAAATAAGCGGGATAAATCCCGTTTTTTTTATTTGATCTACTAGGAGGAAGCAATGCAAAAGTTTTTTTCAAATAAAAAATTGATTATTTTAATGATACTTATTATTGTTACTTTTGGACTTTTGGCAGTAACGGTTAATATTCGTGATAAAAAGAGTACACCACCAGTTGTTCAACAAGTTGGTAATGATGTCGTCAGCGTTGTTGGTGGAGTATTTGCATATCCAACTAATGCTGTAAAAAATGCTACCTCAGAATTCTCTGATTTGTACAATACATATTCTGAAAACAAACGTTTAAAAACCAGAATTGGCGAGTTAGCACAAAATCAGGCTAAGTTAGAAGTAGTTCAAGATGAAAATAAGAAATTAAAACAAGAATTAAAACTCAATGGTACACTCACTGATTACAGTACAGTTAATGCCTCTGTTTTGTCACGATCACCAAGTAGTTGGCAAAATTACTTAACAATTAATCGTGGTCAAACAAGTGGTATTAAGAAAAATATGCCAGTTATGTCTGGAAAAGGTTTAATTGGTAGAATTATCGAAGTGGACAAAGTCAGTTCTAAGGTTGAATTGATTTCAACTAATAATGAATTGAATGATAAGTTTGCAGCTGAAATTTTAGGTGACAACAAAAATGTTACTGGTGTTGTTAGTCGTTACGATAGTTCCACTGGTGATTTAGTGATGGAAAACGTTAATTCTACAAAAGATATCAAAAAAGGCCAAAGCGTTATTACATCAGGTTTAGGTGGCTTGACACCTCGTGGATTGTACATTGGTAAAGTTTATGGAATTAAGAAGGATAATTACGGGATGACTAATTCTGTTTATATTACTCCAGCCGCTGAATTGCGTAACTTTACTGTTGTGACAGTCATCAAGTCTTCAGTTCATGGTGAAAATTAATGAATATTAAAAGACGAAAGATTTTTGGACAAGTATTATTCATCTTATTTGCATTTTATTTAGATGGTTTAATAAAATGGGCCTTTTTGAATAATATGAATCATGAAACGATAGTGATTTTGCCACAAATTATGTTAATGGCAATCGTTATGTTAACGATGAGAATTGAAGATCGTCGTCAATTGATCATATACGGTATAGTCTTTGGGGTTATTTATGATTCTTACTATTATGGAATCATTGGACTATACACAATTCTATTGCCACTGTTAATGGTGGGAATAGATCATTTCAGATTTTTATTGATTAAAAATAATATGGGGTATGATATTTCCATTTATTTTTTGTCGTTAACCTTTTTGCAAACGGGAATCTATTTGTTAGAAAAATTATTGCAGCAAACAAGTACAGATGTTTTTGATTTCATTACGTATACGTTAGGACCAACGTTGTTATGGAATATAGTTGTTTTCTTTGTTATCTATATTCCGTTAGCGAATATGTCTGCCTGGTTGGTGAAATATCGGAGGGATAGTAAATGAGTGACATCATTTTAAAAGGTGGTAAAGACGGGTTCTCAGTTATTTTTAATGAGAACGCTAGTTATAACGATGCGTTGAAAGAATTAAAAGAATTAATTATGCAACAAAACGTTAAATCAACCAATGAAAATGATGATGCTATTAGTTTTACTATTAAAACCGGTAAACGATTATTTACTAGTCAACAAAAAGAAAGTATTGAAGAGTTCTTTGAAAAATATCCACAACTGGAATTAAAGGATATTGAATCGGATGTTGAAGATAAGAAGAAAGTCAAAGAATTATTCGACGCTAACAAGACTAACGTTGAATCCGGAATTGTACGTAGTGGTCAAAGATTAGAGTATAAAGGTGACTTGATTTTTTTAGGATCATTACATCGTGATGCCCAAATATGTGCGACTGGTTCTATTTATATTTTGGGAGAAGTCAGTGGAATCGTTCAAGCGGGTTTTCCTGATAATCCTAATGCAGCTATTTTTGGTAATTTAAAAGATGTTGATCAATTGCGAATTGCTGATGTTATTGAAATTGTAACGGATGATAATCGTGAAGATTTTCAAGCTGGTAAGTTTGCTTTTATCAATGATCTACATGCTATTAGCGTTGATGATTTAAAAAACTACAAAGATAAAATAAATGATTTAAGAAAAAGGACAGATTAACTATGGGAATATCAATAGTTGTAACTTCAGGAAAAGGTGGAGTTGGCAAAACAACTACTACCGCAAATGTAAGTACTGTCTTAGCAAGTCTTGGTAAAAAAGTATGTATGGTTGACTTGGATATAGGATTGCGAAATTTGGATGCTGTAATGGGTCTAACTAATCGAGTTGTTTACGATATCGTTGATGTTGCTCAACATCGGGTAGTGGTATCTCAAGCTTTAGTAAGAGATCCTAGATTTGAAGACAATTTATATTTGTTGGCTGCATCGCAGTTTGCTGATAAATATGTTTTAGACAAGGATTCGTTAGCACTTATTATCAATGAATTGAAGCAAAGATTTGATTTTGTGATGATCGATTGTCCAGCTGGAATTGAGTATGGGTTTCAAAATGCTGTCTCAACAGCCGACGGAGCTTTAGTAGTAACAAATCCAGAAATTGCTTCAGTCAGTGATGCAGATCGAGTAGTTGGTATTCTAGAGAATATGAATATGCCGATAACACCGCATTTAGTTATTAATCGTATCCGCAAAAATATGATCAATGAAGGTACATCAATGCGAATTGATGATATTGTCAATCATTTAGGAATTCCTTTGTTAGGAATTGTTATTGATGAGGATAAAGTTATTTCTGCTTCTAATGCTGGGCAAACCGTAGCTTTTGATCGTGATAGTAGTGCAGGTCATAGTTATCAAAATATTGCTCGAAGAATGTTGGGAGAAAGTATTCCTTTAGACCTATCAACTGATACTAAAAAAGTTGGATTCTGGGGCCGTGTCTTTGGAAAAAAATAAGTCCTATGGTACAATGTCTTTAAATAATATAAGTCAACACAGGGGGAGCCTTTGGCTGAGAGTGAACGTAATTGTTCAGACCCTTTAAACCTGTTATGTTAATACATGCGTAGGGATAGTGTTGTTCAAGCAGAAGCTCGAACTCTCTTGTGATGACAAAAAATCAGAAGGGAGTTTTTTTGTATGATTAATAAAGCTAGTAGTCAAGATAGTTTAATTGTTTTGACAGAAGGGGCCATCATTACCGCTTTAGCAATGGGGTTATCGTATGTACCTCATTCCACAGGAGTCTCGTCAGTTGAATTTGTTTATGGATTGATTCCAATGTCCATCTATGCGTTAAGAAGAGGATTGAAACCTGGTTTAATGGCTGGCCTAGTCTGGGGACTATTAGATATGTTCCTTAGGGGACTAGGTGGAGGAGTCTTGAATCCACTTCAAGGTTTTGTTGAATATCCATTAGCTTTTGGTGTCGTGGGGTTAATTGGTTTAGGAAGTGTTAGAGTTCAACGTGCTATTAGAAATGGCAAGAACGCATTAGGATTAATAATCTTTTATTCAGCAATTGGTTTCTTGGCTAAGTACTTCTTGCACTTTATTGCTGGTGGTATCTATTGGGGTTCATATGCGCCTAAATCAATGAATCCTTGGATTTACTCTTTAGTTATTAACGGTGGTAGTTTTATAGCAAATATGATCATGTTGATTGTTCTAGCTATTTTATTGAACCGAATCTTTAAACAATTAATAATTCCAAGAAACTAGTCAAAAAGAGCTCAACCTGAAAAATTCAGGTTGGGCTCTTTTTTGCGTTCCTTAGATAAAGCTCATAATTGAGCCAAGAACAACGCCACCAATTGTGACAATGATCATCAACCAAACAACAATTTGAATAATTTTAGTCAATGTACTTTTAGGTTTCTTTTCGTCCAAAACTTCCACCACCTAATTTATATATAGTGAAATGGTACTTCACAAAGGAAATTTATGCAATATTGTAATGGTTTTCTCTTTTGATTTTGGGAAAACTCCCCACCCGTATAAATGTATAATTACCAACTGTTTGCAAGTTTTTTAACTACTTTATACTGATTGTCAAATATCGTGTGGTTAATTGTGGTGATTTGTGGTAAATTAGGAAGTGTTAAAGAATTGAGGTGATATCCATGTTCATGGGTGAATTTCATCACACACTTGATAATAAAGGCAGAATTATTGTACCTGCTAAATTTAGAAAACTACTTGGTGATGAGTTCGTAATAACTCGTGGAATGGATGGCTGCCTTTTTGGTTATCCTCTAGAGCAATGGGATAAACTTGAAGCTCAATTGGATAAGTTACCATTAACTAAGAAGGATGCAAGAGCCTTCACTCGATTCTTTTATTCTGCAGCTGCAGAGGTAGAATTTGACAAACAGGGGCGGATTAATCTTTCGACACCGTTGATCAAATTTGCTAAGTTAAATAAGAATTGTGTAATCGTAGGTGTTTCTGATCGTATTGAAATATGGGATGAGGAATGCTGGAATAAATTTAGCCAAGAGGCTGAAGATAATTTTGAAGAAATATCGGAGAAAATGACAGACTTTGACTTCTAACGAATATAAACATAAAACAGTACTTTTAAAAGAAACTATTGATGAGGTAAATCCACATGACAATGGCATTTATGTAGACGCTACCTTTGGCCGTGGGGGACACAGTAAAGAACTATTGGGTCGTATGCACCACAGCCATCTTTATGTTTTTGACCGCGACGAAGCCGCCATTAAGGTCGGTGAGAGTATTCAGAATGATCCAGCTATTATTGGTGATAATACATTAACGTTAATACGTGATAATTTTGAGAATATGCAAGAACGTTTGTTAGATTTAGGCGTTACTGAAGTAGATGGGATTGTTTACGATTTAGGAGTTTCATCTCCACAATTTGATGATGCAGTCAGAGGTTTTAGTTACAAAAAGGCTGCTCGTCTTGATATGAGAATGGATCAAAGACAAGACTTAGATGCAGAGAAAATTGTTAACGACTGGTCTTATAGTGAGTTAGTCGGTATTTTCTATAAATACAGTGATGAAAAATTTTCTAAACAAATTGCCCGTGCTATCGAGCGGACACGTGAGGATCATCGTATTACTTCTACATTGGAATTAGCAGATATTATTAAGAATGCTATTCCTGCAGCAGCCAGAAGAACTGGTGGTCATCCTGCCAAGCGTGTTTTCCAAGCAATTAGAATTGCGGTAAATGATGAATTGGGTTCTCTTGAGAGATCTTTAGATCAAGCAATTAAATTGCTAGCACCAAAGGGTAGGATAAGCGTTATAACTTTTCAATCAAAAGAAGACAGAATTGTAAAACATATTTTTAAGGATAATTCACACGTTGATGTTCCACGCGGATTACCAGTCATTCCAGATGACATTAAACCAGTTTTGAAACAGATAACACGGAAACCAATTCTGCCTAACGATAAGGAATTAGCTGAAAATAATCGGGCACATAGTGCTAAATTACGCGTTGTTGAAAAGATATAATGGAGAAATAATATGAGAGAAGAAAGTACGGCTAGAAATTTACAAGACTATCAAGTTGCTCCACAGCCTGAGAAGGTTGTCCAAGCAGCTCCTAAAGTACATAGTGTAAAACTGTCAAAATTTGAGACTGTTTCCATCGTAGGTCTCTCTCTTTTAACGTTGGCATTAATGGTAGCTTTAGTTAGTATAAAAGTTTCGATGACTTCTTCTCAAAATGAGTTAGATAGTCTTACTAATCAAATCTCTAAGACTAATACGAGTAATGTTAATTTAAGACAAGAAATTTCTGAATTAAGCAGTTTTGATCGATTCTCTTCTTTCGCCAAGAAGCACAATTTAAAAATGAGCGATAATAATGTAAGGAATATATCAAAATGAGTAAGTTCGGAAAACTATTAAAAAATAAGGCAAGACGCAATCATTATATAGTTGGTATATTAATTTTGATTGTGACTGCCTTTTCTTTTATCCTTTTTATCCAAAGATTCGCTTATATCTCTGTAAGTAAGCAATATGATGGAGTAAATCTAGAAAAAAGAACTAAAGCTAAATATGAAAAAGTAACGAAAGTAAATGCTAAACGTGGTGATATTCTTGATGTTAACGGGGATATGATTGCGGGAGATTCAACGATTTATAATATTTATGCAATTGTAAATCATAAATCTAAAACAGCTACAGGTAAGGCTGATTATGTAGTTGATAAAGAAAAGACTGCTAGGATGTTGAGTAAGTATTTACCGCTTTCTGAAAAGCAGTTAATTAAATATTTGACTCCTCAAAATAAGAAACAGTATCAAGTGGAATTTGGACAATCTGGGCGTAATCTATCAATAGAGATCAAGCGTAAAATTGCGGCTCAAAAATTACCCGGAATTCATTTTGTGGAATTTCCATCACGATCTTATCCTAGTGGTGTTTTTGCGACTAACTTGGTTGGTATCACTAAGGCTGACAATGCTAATGATCAAAACAGTAATATTAGTGGTGTGATGGGAATTGAAAAATATTTTAATAAATTGTTATCTGGTCAAGATGGTAAGAAAATTACTAAGGTTGACTTTAATGGTAATGAATTGCCTAACTCTCAAGTGAATGAGAAGCAATCGATCGATGGGTCGAATGTTTATTTGACTTTGAACAGTAAAATCCAACAGTATGCTGAGATTTTGGCACAAGATATATCTGATAAATATGAACCAAAGAATTTACAGATTTTAGTTATGAATGCCAAAACTGGTGCGATTGAAGCCGCTACTCAACGACCAACTTTTAATCCAACGACTGGTAAGGGCTTGGCTAATAGTTGGCGTGATACTTTAGTTGAAGATCAATTTGAACCCGGTTCTGTCATGAAGATTTTGACTTTATCGGCGTCAATTGACTCGGGAAATTATGATCCAGATGAGTTGTATAAGTCTGGTTCAGTTGAAGTAGGCGGAAGAACGATTAGTGATTGGAATAATGCTGGCTGGGGTTATATACCTTTGTCAGAAGCTTTTCCAAGATCATCTAATGTCGGAATGGTTAAATTGGAACAAAGGATGGGATCAAAGACTTGGATGAAGTATATGCGTCGTTTCGATATTGGTACTAAGACGAATATTCCATTGCCGGGTGAAGTAGCTGGTGGTATTTCATTCCAGCACACTAGTGATCAAGCAATGACGTCATTTGGCCAAAGTGTCAATGTAAATACGATTCAAATGTTACAAGCATTTTCAGCAATTGCTAATGATGGAAAGATGATTAAGCCACAAATAGTTCAAAAAGTGGTTAATGCTAATACTGGTAAGACTACCCAAAGCTTTAAGCGACAAGTAGTTGGACAACCGATCAAAAAGAGTACAGCTAAGCAAGTTCAAAAGGCTATGCGTCAAGTTGTTACAAAAAATTATGGTACAGGTCTTGTTTACAATATTCCTGGTATCAAGGTCGGGGTAAAAACTGGTACAGCCCAGATTGCTTCTCCAAATGGTGGCTATTTGACAGGTAACAATAACTATATTTTCTCAGTTGCAGGGATGATTCCTTATAATGATCCTAATTACATCGTTTATATAACGATGAGACAACCGCAGAAGATGACAGAATCACCTGAAAAGATTCTATCTGAGGTCTTTAATCCATTAGTTAAACGTTTGGTAAATCAAGGTAAATCTCAGACAAATAGTACTCAAGCAGGTAATCAGTATGTTGAAGTTCCAAGTTTATTGGATAAATCAACTAATGACTCTTTGAGTAAAATTAGTAATCTTAAATTACAATCGGGTGTTATTGGTACTGGTAATAAGGTTGTTCAACAATTACCCGCAAGTGGTGAGAAAGTTATGCCTGGGCAGAGAATGGTCTTGTTAACCAATGGTGCTATGACAATGCCAGATCTTACAGGTTGGTCAAAGAATGATGTTTTGAAGTTTGCTGAGATTACTGGTAAGCAAGTTACGACAAAAGGTGATGGATATGTTGTTAAACAGTCTGTCAGCTCTGGTCATGTGATAAATGACAGTGGTAAGATTATAGTTACATTGAAAAATAAATAAAATAAGGGGATTTTCATGGAAATTAGTCATATAGTTTTCGACATAGTTAGTTCGTTTGTAATTGTGGCAATCTTAATGCCATTTCTGATTGGCTATTTAGTTGCTCATAAAGAGGGCCAGTCAATTCGTGAGGAAGGACCTAAGTGGCATGAGAAAAAGTCCGGTACACCAACGATGGGTGGACTTCTAGTTATTCTGGCTGCTTTGGTTACAAATATTTGGGTTGGTGCTTGGCAAGGGCAACTAACTCACTCACTTTTGATTACGACCTTTGTTATTGTTCTTTATGGATGTATCGGTTTCATTGATGATTTCATCAAAGTTTTCAAGAAGAGAAATCTTGGACTTAGAGCCTGGCAGAAAGCACTTTTACAAATTATTGTTGGGATAATATTCTTATACGTTTATAATGGCGATCAATTGCCAATGAACTTTACGATTCCTGGTGTTTTGTCAATTGATTCAGCTGTAATTTTTATTTTGTTTACACTTTTCTGGTTAGTAGGGTTCTCTAATGCTACTAACTTGACTGATGGTTTAGACGGACTATTAGGTGGCTTGGGAACAATTTCTTATGCTACATATGGAATTATCGCCTTGAATCAAAATCGTGCTGATATTGCAATTGTCTGTTTCTCAGTTGTAGGTGCTTTATTAGCCTTTCTATTGTTCAACCACAAACCAGCCAAGATCTTCATGGGCGATGTGGGTTCATTAGCTTTGGGTGCTGGTTTGGCAGCAATTTCAATTCTTTTAGGTCATTACTGGTCACTATTATTGATTGGTTTTGTTTATGTAGTTGAAACTATGAGTGTTATGCTCCAAGTCTTTTCATTCAAAGTTTTCCATCGTCGTATTTTCAAAATGACACCAATTCATCATCATTTTGAAATGTTAGGTTGGAGTGAATGGAAAATAGATATCGTATTCTGGATCGTTGGTTTGATTTGTTCTGCAATTTATTTAATTTTATTCGTATAGGAAGTAAAAGATAATAATGAAAACAAAAAGTAATTATTCAAATAAAAAAATCTTAGTTTTAGGCTTAGCCAAAAGTGGTTTTGCAGTTGCTAAACTTTTGAAAAAAATGGGCTCAGACGTAACAGTTGTTGACTCTAATCCGTTAGAAAAGAATACCGAAGCAAAGGCATTAATTGATGATGGTTTTAAAGTTATTACAGGAAGTAATGATAAAGATTTAATTGATGATTCTTACGATTACTTGGTAAAGAACCCTGGAATATTTTATTCAAATGAATTAGTTGAACGTGCTGAAGAATTGAACATTCCTGTTATTACAGAACCAGAAATAGCTTACAGTTATTCAGACGCTACAATGGTTGCTGTAACTGGTACTAATGGTAAAACCACTGTTACAACTTTAATTCAGTTGATGTTAAAGCACTCATCTGAGTTTAAGAATTCATATTATGCGGGTAACATTGGTATTCCTATTTCTGATGTTATTCAAAAGGCTACCAAAGATGATGTCGTAGTGACTGAGCTATCAAGTTTCCAACTCCAAGGGACAATTAGCTTACATCCACATGTGGCGGTACTAAATAATATTTATTCAACTCATTTGGATTTTCACAAGAATCGTGCTAACTACATTAAGGCTAAGATGCATATTACTAAGAATCAGACTAAGGATGATTACTTTGTTGTTAATTGGAATACTGAAGAATGGCGTAATTTAGCCGATCAATCAAATGCAACTATTGTTCCATTTTCAGATAATCAAGAACTTGCTAATGGTGCTTATGCTAAAGATGATGTTATCTATTGCAACGGCGAGAAGATCATGAATGCTGATGAGATCCAAATTCCTGGAGAGCATAATGTACAGAATGCTTTAGCTGCTATCAGCGTTGCTAAAATGTATGATGTCTCGAATGAAGATATTGTTGAAGTATTATCATCATTTACTGGTGTCAAGCACAGGATACAATATGTCGATACTTTTGGTGGACATAAATTTTATAATGACTCTAAAGCAACGAATGTTGAAGCCACAATTGTAGCTTTAACAGCCTTTAAAAAGCCCATCACTTTGATAGCCGGAGGACTTGATCGTGGTAATGGCTTTGATGAATTGATACCTTCTCTTAAGGGAAAAGTTAATAATTTGGTAGTTTATGGCCAAACAGCTGATAAAGTTATCGCTTCTGCTGAAAAAGCTGATGTTTCTAATATTGTTAAGGTTGATAATCTTAAGGAAGCTGTTCCTGAAGCTTATAAACAAAGTGATGATGGCGATGTAATCTTACTTTCACCGGCTGCTGCTAGTTGGGATCAGTTTAAGACCTTCGAACAACGTGGAGACCAATTTATTCAAGAAGTTGAAACTTTAAAGGGAGAAGTTAAGTAGATGACAAAAATGCGTATAATCGTATCCGGTGGTGGAACGGGTGGCCATATCTATCCAGCGATGGCTTTAATTAAACGCCTCAAGGAAAGAGACATGATTGAGGATGTTTTATACGTTGGAACTGAAAAAGGGCTAGAGAGTAAGATAGTTAAGAATGCAGGAATAGATTTTAAGACGATTGAAATTCGTGGCTTTAAACGTAAATTGACACTTGAAAATGTTAAAGTCGTTGAACTCTTCTTATCCAGTATTCGTAAATCTAAAAAGATTATCAAAGAATTTAAGCCTGATATCGTTGTAGGGACAGGTGGTTATGTTTCAAGTGCAATCGTATATGCGGCACATACCATGCATATTCCCACCGTTATACATGAGCAGAATACTATCGCTGGTGTAACAAACAAATTTTTAGCACATTTTGTTGATAAGATTGCTATTGCTTTTCCAGATGCAGTTGACCAATTCAGCGAAAAGAAGAAGTTGGTGTTTGCTGGAAATCCCAGAGCTCAAGAAGTGGTCAATATTCAGAAAAATGATCGTTTGAAAGAATTTAATTTAGCAGCTGATAAGCCAACTGTTATGATTTTTGGTGGTTCTAGAGGTGCCAAGCCAATTAACTTAGCAACAATAGCTGCGATGGATAAGTTTGCGGCAGCTGATTATCAGGTTCTTTTCGTAACAGGACGTGTACATTATGATAATGTGGTCGAAAAAATCGATTCTAAGTACCTAATGAGTGCAAATATTTCAGTATTACCATATATTGATAATATGCCAGAAATTCTTCCTGACATTAATTTGATTGTTGGTCGTAGCGGTGCAACAAGTATTGCCGAGATAACTGCCTTAGGTATTCCTGCAATTTTTATTCCAAGTCCGTATGTAACGCATGATCATCAAATGAAGAATGCACTATCTGTTTCAAATGTCGGTGCTGCTAAGTTGATTCCTGAATCAGATCTTACTCCCGACTCTCTTTTCCAAGAGGTCAATGAGATTATGAGTAGCGAATCGATCCAAAAGGAAATGTCTGATAAATCTAAGAAAATCGGTGTTCCCGATGCCGCTGATCGTTTGATCAAGATTCTAACGGGTTTGGTAAATAAGTAGTATAAGGATTGATATTGATGGCATTAAAAAAAAGAATTAGGATAAGTAAAAATGGATTGATATTTTTAATAGTTTTTATCATAATTATTATTGCTTATTTTGGTTCGCCTTTGAGTAAAGTTAGAAATATTAATGTTGAAGGTGTTAATGATTTAGGCGCACAGCAGGTTATCAATGCAACTAAGATCGACGATAATTCAGTGCTGTTGAATCTTTTGATACATCATAAATCAATTACAGAAAAGACTGAAAAAAAATTACCATCTATTGAGTCAATGTCAATTAAGACAAGAAATATGCGAGATGTAACGATACATGTTAAGGAGTATCCAACGTTAGGGTTCATCAATAAGAATGGCTATTATTACCGTATTATCAACAATGGTCATGTGATAAATCAAAAAATGAGTGCTCCAATTGGTAATTATCCAACGTATAGTAATTTTGGGACTAAGCGTTTAAAACAAATTGCTAATTTATATGCTGAATTACCAAGTAGCGTGCAAACAAATATTTCAGAAATCTATAATTCACCGACTAAGTTAAATCCATATCGGATTAAAATTGATATGAATGATGGTAATAAAGTTATCGCAGATATGAGAACAGTTAAAACTAAATTAAAATATTATCCAGGTATGGCTGCCCAAATGAAAAAGAAGGGCGTTATAGATTTGGAGATAGGAGCCTATTCTTATCCCTTTAAAGATAAGAAATAGGTTTAATCTAATCGTTTTTGTGTTAAAATTTTTTAGTGAATAGATTTTTTCTAGGTAAGGGAGGCTGCCACGATTAATGGACAATTCAGAGTTTTTTGTAGGTCTTGATATTGGTACAAATTCAGTAAAAGTAGTGGTTGCTGAATCGTCAGATGACAGATTAAGTGTTGTTGGCGTAGGAAGCGAACGATCACAAGGAGTTAGCCGTGGCGTTATAGTTGATATTGATAAGGCTGCAGGTGCTATAAAACGGGCTGTTAAGCGGGCCGAAACACAAGCAAATATCACAATTCGTGACGTTGTAGTCGGTATATCGGCTAATATGTTACAGATTGAAAAATGTCAGGGAATGATAGCAGTTGGTTCCCAATCAAAAGAAATTACTGAAAATGATGTCAGACAAGTTATGTTGGCTGCAATGGTTCAAAACTTACCTAGTGAGCGAGAAGTGGTTTCTTTAATTCCTAAACAATTTTCTGTTGATGGGTTCAATAATATTCGTGACCCTCGCGGAATGATTGGTGTTCGTTTGGAAATGACAGGAATCATATATACTGCACCAAAAACAATTGTACATAATACGAAAAAGGCCATCCAAAAGGCTGGTCTAAATATTATTCATAAAGTTATTTCTCCGATGGCGTTAAGTCAAGTTGTATTAAACGATGGTGAAAGTGACTTTGGAGCCGTAATTATCGATATGGGTGCTGGTCAGACGACTGCTTCAGTTGTTCATGATCATAACCTCAAATTGTCTACAGTTGATTTTGAAGGTGGAGATTATGTCACTCATGATATTTCGGTAGTTTTGAATACAACAGTAGAAAATGCTAATCAATTAAAACTTTACTATGGTAATGCTTCATCAACTCAAGCATCAACTGAGGAGAATATCAGTGTTGAAGTGGTTGGTAAGAATGAACCTGAGACAATTTCGGAAGAGTATTTGTCTGAAATCATTGAAGCTCGTTTGGAGCAGATTTTTACAAGGTTACAAGCTCCGTTAGAGGATGCTGGTGCTTTGTCACTTCCCGGCGGAATTGTATTGACCGGTGGAGTTGCTGCAACGCCTAATGTTGAGGATTTAGCTCGAAAGATTTTTAATGTTAAAGTAAGAAGTTATGTCCCAACACAAATGGGTATGAGATATCCTTCATATTCATTGGGCTTAGGTCTAGTGACCTATGCTTCTAGGTTAAATGATATTGGTGTGATTGCTGATAATGTCGTTAATGGTGCAACTATTGACCGTAATACGCCTCAACAACAACCACAACAAGTTCAGTCACAGCGTCCTGTTCAAGCCCCTGTTAATCAAACAGTGCAAGAACAACGGCCACAACCACAAACTCAAGAACCTAAAGCTAATGATGATGAGACTTCTAAGCCCGATGAGACTAAGAAGACGTCGAAGCTGAAGGACTTTTGGAGTAAGTTTTTTGATTAATAAAAATAAATTAAATTCAATTTTGAACTAGGAGGAACTCCTTAATGGAATATACTTTAGACTCAACCAATAATAAGGGAGCGGTAATTAAGGTTATCGGTGTCGGTGGCGCTGGTGGTAATGCCGTAAATCGAATGGTCGAAGCAGGAATCAAAGGTGTTCAATTCATCACTGCTAATACAGACGTTCAAGCACTAGAAAGCTCTAACGCTGAAACCAAAATTCAATTAGGACCTAAACTAACAAGAGGATTAGGTGCTGGATCAAATCCCGAGGTTGGACAAAAGGCTGCTCAAGAAAGTGAAGAAGCCATTAAAGAGGCCCTTGAAGGTGCCGATATGATTTTTGTTACTGCCGGAATGGGTGGTGGTACTGGTACTGGTGCTGCTCCAATCGTAGCTAATATTGCTAAAGAAAGTGGTGCTTTGACAGTTGGCGTTGTTACACGTCCATTTGCCTTTGAAGGTGCAAAGCGTTCTCGTTTTGCTGCTGATGGTATCACAGAGCTTAAAAAAGATGTTGATACGTTAGTTATCATTTCTAATAGCAAATTACTTGAGATCGTAGATAAGAAGACACCAATGGGTGAAGCATTTAGTATTGCTGATGATGTTTTACGTCAAGGTGTTCAAAGCATTTCTGATCTAATTACATCACCTGGTTTTGTTAACCTTGATTTTGCCGATGTTAAGACTGTTATGTCTGATCAAGGTTCAGCTTTGATGGGTATCGGTACAGCTAACGGCGAAAACAGAATCACTGAAGCAACTAAGAAGGCTATTTCTTCACCATTACTTGAAGTTTCAATTGATGGTGCTAAACAAGTTCTTCTTAACATTACCGGTGGTCCAGACTTGTCATTGTTTGAAGCTCAAGATGCAGCGCAAATTGTTTCCGAACAAGCTACCTCAGATGTTAATATTATCTTTGGTACTTCAATCGATGATACTTTGGGTGACCAAGTTAAGGTTACTGTAATTGCTACAGGCGTTGAAAGTGAAGATAAGAAGCGTGAACCAGCTAGACGTCCTTTAAATAATCCAAGAGCTGCTTTTAATAACAACCAAAATAAAGCAACTGATAATAATGCTGATGAACAACCAGCTAAGCCAAAGGAACAAACTAATAACAACGATCCATTGGCTGCTTGGGATATTAATCGTGACGCATCTAAGTCAAAAGATGTTTCTGGTGAAAAAGGAGATTTTGAAATTTTCCAAAAACCTGAAACTATCGATTTAAGTGATGATGACGATGATTCAACTCCTCCAATCTTTAAACGTCGTAACAATAAATAAAAGGAGATTTTCTTATGGCATTTGAAAAACTAAGCAGTTTTTTTGGAATTAATGACGATGAAGACTTTGAAGAAAAACCAGTCGAAACGCCTCAACCTAAAAAAAATTATTCAAACAATGAAAAGGTCGTATCAATGAGTGCAGCAAGTGAGAGTAGAAGTGCGGTCAATAGTAAGATTGCTATTTATCAACCCAGAGTTTACTCTGACGCAAAGGTTATTGCTAAACAACTTTTGAATAATAAAGCTGTGATTGTTAATTTTAATAATGTCAATGATGAACAATCAAAGAGAATCGTAGATTTCTTAACTGGTACTATCTTTGCTTTAAATGGCGAGATTAAACGTGTTGGGGAAAAGATCTTTCTTTGCACACCACCGAAGTTTGAAATCGATGGAAGTATACCAGACATAAACGAATAGTAAGTCGAGGAAAGATATGGATCGAATTGTAAGTGGATTACCATTTATCATTAGTTGGGCGTTTGAATTGTATGAATTTATCTTATTCGTATACTGCTTGATGTCATTCGTACCGGCTCTGTATAACTCTGCTTTTGGAAGATTTGTTGCTTCAATGGTAAATCCATTCTTAAATCTAATCAGAAGAGTCATACCAACGAGTATTGGCCTTTTTGATTTCTCTCCAATAATTGCCATAATATTAATACGATTATTGCAGAAAGTGATCTTTATGATAATTTTATGATGGAAGATAAAAAGGGAGTCATGGGTGGAGGCTATTTTAGGCCTGAAGAAAAGCCGTTCATTGATAAAATGAGCGACCTTTTACTGAAGGCTCAAACGATGTATACTCCACAATTGACGGATTTTTTAAATTTAAGAGAGCAAACAATTTTAAACAATCTGATTAATAAGTATGATGATTTATTTGTACATTATTTTGGTGGATATGATAATGCTGAAAGGGTCAGGGGAATAATTGCTCCTGACTATTTTGTACCTAAGGATTCGGATTACGATGTTTCTATGTACGAAATTCGTTATCCAGAGAAATTTGCTAATTTACATCACGGACAGATTCTTGGATCTTTAACTGGTTCAGGAATTGATCGTGATCGCTTCGGTGATATTATTACCGACGGTGAGAACTGGCAATTTTTTGTTTTCAAGTCAATGAGTGATTATATTGAGGAACAAGTTAAGAAAATCGGTCCTTTCAAAGTACATTTGATGGAAAAAGATTTTCAGGATTTGTTATTACCCAAAGATGAATCAACCGACGAGACAATTAATGTTCAATCATTACGTTTGGACACGATTATCGCTACTGTTTACGATTTATCTCGACAAAATGCTAAAGCGTTAGTAGATCATGGGAAAGTTCAAATAAATTGGGCTGTTAATAAGAATGCTAGTTCATTTATTACAATAACTGATACACTTAGTGTAAGAGGTTTTGGTAGAATAAGAATTAACGACATTATGGGACGATCTAAGAATAATAAATATATTCTGTTCGTAAATGTTATTAAGAAATAATAGGGGCGTGAAGTTATGGTATTGTCACCAGTAGAAATACAGGATAAAGAATTTGATAGTAAATTTAGAGGCTATGACCGCGACCAAGTGAATGACTTTCTGAAACAAGCAGCTCAAGATTATAATTTGGCATTACAAAAGAATGCTGAACTAGAGAAACAACTCAAAGATACTACTGACCAATTGAAATATTTCACTGATATGAAGGATGCTTTGAATCAATCCATTTTGGTTGCTCAAGAAGCAGCTGAAAAGGTGAAGTCTGAATCAGAACAGGAAGCACAGATTATTGTTGAAGAGTCTCAGAAAAAGGCTCGTGATTTACTAAATCAATCAACTGATAAGTCTAATCGAATTTTGCAGGATGCGTCTGATCGTGCCCGCCAGGTCACAATTGAGACTGATAATTTGAAGAAATCAGTTAATTCATTCCGTCAAGGTCTTCAAGGAATGCTTAAGCAACAGCTTGATATGGTTGAAAATCCTGAGTGGTCTAAGCTTAATGACAGTACATCTACTGAAAAGTTAAAACGAGAAATTGGTGATCAAGCCAATGGTACTACTCAAGATTATCAATCTAATGTACAAAATAATGAAAATATGCAAGATCAGGTTTCAAACTCAGATCAAATGAATTATAATGATAATATTCAGGATAACCAGCCAGACGAATCTTATACGATTAATCATCAACAAAATGAACCTACGTTCAATTTTCAAGATGACTCTGATGGTGATTCGAAGGAAAATTAAGAGAATAAGTGCTTAAAGTAAATTTTTTCAGCGAGCTAACAAATGGTGTGAGGTTAGTAAAAATTCTTTAGGTATATCGGCTCTTAAAAAACCGTATATTAATTTACCAATAGGTGGTATAGCGAGAACTCGTCCTAGAATTGGATGGGTTCTTTTTATTTTTAGAAGGGGTGAAAGAATGCGAGTAAAAGATACTCTTAACTTAGGTAAAACTAAGTTCCCAATGCGTGGTAATTTGCCAAACAAGGAAGCTGAATGGCAAAAAGCTTGGGAAGAAAACAAACTTTATGAAAAACGACAAAAATTAAATGAAGGTAAACCAACTTTTGAATTATTAGATGGCCCTCCATTTGCTAATGGTGATATCCATATGGGACATTCACTAAATAAGGTTTCAAAGGATATTATCGTTCGTTACAAATCAATGGACGGATTCCGTTCACCTTATGTTCCTGGTTGGGATACTCATGGTCTTCCAATTGAACAACAAATGGCCAAAAAAGGTGTTAAACGTAAGGAAATGAGCATGTCCGAATATCGTAAATTATGTTACGAATTTGCTCAAGGTGAAATCAAGAAACAAATGGCTGGTTTCAAACGTTTAGGTATTTCAGCTGATTGGGATCATCCATATATTACTTATCAACCTGAATTTGAAAAGGCTGAATTAGAAATTTTTGGTGAAATGGTTGATAAAGGTTACATTTATCGTGGTAAAAAACCTGTTTATTGGTCACCATCATCTGAATCAACTCTAGCTGAAGCTGAAGTTGAATATAAAGATATCAAATCACCATCAATCTTTGTTGCTTTCAAAGTACGTGATGGTAAAGGTGTAGTTGACAGTGATGCTTCATTCATTATCTGGACAACAACTCCATGGACAATTCCATCTAACGAAGCTATCTGTGTAAATCCTAAATTTATTTATGCAGAAGTTAATGCTGATGGTAAGAAGTACGTTGTTGCTCAAGAAAGAATTCAATTCGTTCAAGAACAACTTGGCTGGGAAAATGTTGAAATTCTTAAGACATTTAAGGGTGCTGAACTTGAAGGTTTAACGGCTACACATCCATTCTATGACCGTGAATCAGAATTGATTCTTGGATTCCACGTTACACTTGATGATGGTACTGGTTTAGTTCATACAGCTCCTGGATTTGGTGCTGATGACTTTGTCGTTGGTATGAAGTACAAGTTGCCTGTCTTCTCACCAATTGATGCACAAGGTCGTTTCACAGATGAAGTACCAGAATATGAAGGTGTCTTCTATAATGACGCTAACAAGATGATTACTGAACGTATGAAGGAAAATGGTTCACTATTGAAATTAAGTTTCTTCACCCACAGTTATCCTCATGACTGGCGTACAAAGAAACCTGTTATTTTCCGTGCTACACCACAATGGTTCGCTTCAATTGATAAGTTTAGACAACAAATCCTTGATGAAATCGAAAAAATCGACTTCAAACCTGCATGGGGTAAAACACGTCTTTACAACATGATCCGTGATCGTGGTGATTGGGTAATTTCTAGACAACGTGCCTGGGGTGTCCCACTACCAATTTTCTATGCGGAAAATGGTGACCCAATCATGACCAAAGAAACTGTTGACCATGTAGCTGATCTTGTTGGTAAGTATGGTTCTAACGTTTGGTTTGAAAAGGACGCTAAAGACCTACTTCCAGAAGGTTATACTAATCCAGGTAGTCCAAATGGTAAGTTTACTAAGGAAACTGATATTTTGGATGTTTGGTTTGACTCTGGGACAGTTCATTCAGGTGTTGCTAAGACACGTGATAACTTAACATTCCCAGCTGACTTAATTCTTGAAGGTTCTGATCAATATCGTGGTTGGTTCAATTCAATGCTAGTTACTTCTGTAGCTGCTTATGGTGTTGCACCATATAAGTCTGTTATGTCACAAGGTTTCACTTTGGATAAAAAGGGCGTTAAGATGAGTAAATCACTTGGAAATGTTATTTCACCAAGTGATATCGAAAGACAATTCGGTGCCGAAATCATCCGTCTTTGGGTTGCTTCAGTTGACTCAAGTTCTGATGTTTCTGTTTCAGTTGACTCATTTAAACAAGTTTCTGAAACATATCGTAAGATCAGAAATACTATCAGATTCATGTTAGCTAACACAACTGACTTTGATCCAAAGACTAATGCTGTTGCATATAGTGATCTTCGTCCAGAAGACAAATATATTAAGGTTAAGTTGAATGACTTAGTTAAGAATGTTCTAGCAGATTATGACAAATATGACTTTGCTGATGTTGAGAAATCAATTGTTAGTTTTATCGTTAATGAAATGTCAACATTCTACTTAGACTTTGCCAAGGATGTTGTTTATATTGATGCTGAGGATTCACATGCTCGTCGTTCAATGCAAACCGTTATCTATGACGTAGTTGTTAAATTAGCTAAGATGTTGACACCAATCTTGCCACATACTATGGAGCAAGTTTGGGAATACCTTAAAGAACCAGAAGAGTACGTTCAATTAGCAGAAATGCCAGAGGTTGAAGATATTTCTGATCAAGCTGAAATCGAAAGTGATTGGACAACATTTATGGACTTTAGAGACAACGTCTTGAAGTCACTAGAAGTTGCTCGTGCTGATAAGATGATTGGTAAATCACTTGAGGCTAAGGTAACCGTTCATCCAAGTGCCGACTTGAAGGCCGTTCTTGACAAGATTGATAGTAACTTTGGTCAACTATTGATTGTTTCTCAATTTGAACTTTCAGACCAAGAATTAGCCAATGCTGATAAGTATGAACTTGCCGATGTCTTAGTTGAAAAAGCTCAAGGAGACGTTTGTCAAAGATGTCGTATGATCAAGACTGACGTTGGTAGTGATAGTAATTATCCAACATTCTGTGCTAGATGTGCTAAGATTGTTGCTGAAGAGTATCCAGAAACAAAGACTGAGGGCTTTGATGATTAGGAATGGTAAATAATGTTCACAGGAAAAATAGTAAGGTTCAATAAGGACCGTGGCTTCGGCTTTATAAATAATGGAGAAGAAGATATTTTCTTCTTTGCAGACTCAATTCTTAATCGTGAAGACTTTTATATTGAAAAAGGTCTCGACGTTACCTTTGAGATTGCACCTGGTTATAAAGGACCACAAGCCGTTAATATTAATATCAAAAAAGAAGAAAGCGCTGAATAGTGCTTTCTTTTTCTTTGAAAAGAAAATAGGAGAAGAAATATGGACGAACAAGCAAATCCAAGAAGATGGATGATTTTGATCTCAGTTGGTATTTTTACTTTGATGGCAACGCTCGACGGTTCAATTGTAAATATTGCTTTGCCAGTTATTAGTAAGAATTTGAATATTGAGATGAATATGGCTGAGTGGGTTGTTTCTATTTATTTAGTCACAATTTGTATTTTCTTGTTGATGTTTGGGAAAATTGCTGATTCAATCGGTAAAATAAAAGTATTCAAAATTGGTTCAGTGATGTTTATTATTGGTTCTATTGTTTGTGGATTAAGCAATAATTTAGTGATGTTATTAGTAGGTAGAGTAGTCCAAGCTACCGGTGCTTCAATGGCTATGGCAACTAATAACGGCATTATTACCGAAACGTTTCCCTTGCGAGAGCGTGGTTATGCTCTAGGTTACATTGGTTCATTTGTTTCTATTGGAGCAATTGCTGGGCCAGGAATCGGTGGGTTGATCTTGGGTCATTTCCATTGGAGTTATATTTTTTGGATCAATATTCCAATTGGTTTGGTAGCTTTGATCTTGGGCTATGTTAATTTGCCCAAGTCGGAAAAAACTAATCCTGTTAAATTTGATAAAACTGGGTTTGCAGCATACTTTGTAACGCTATTGCTTTTCTTTGGGGCCATCTTTATTGGTCAGTCAGTTGGATTCACCAATCCTTATATTATTGTTGCCTTTATAGCTGCAATAATTTTCTTCGGCGTATTCTTAACAATTGAGAAAAAAGTTGCTAATCCGATGATTGAATTAAGAATTTTTCGTAACCATAATTTCACATTGGGACTAGTAGCAGGTTTCTTTATCTTTGTTACTAATTTCTTCTTTAACGTGATTTCACCATTTTATTTGGAAAATGCTTTAGGAATTGCTGCGTCTACTGCAGGTTATATCTTGATGGCTTTTCCACTAGTACAGGTTGTAGTTGCGCCTATTTCTGGTAAAATATCAGCAAAGGTTAATCCAATTGTTTTAACAATTGTTGGACTAGTCGTGATTGAATTAGCTCAATTGGGATATTTAGCTTTTAATCTGAAGACGGAAATTTGGTTTATCTTATTATGTATTGGGTTAAATGGTTTGGGTAATGGTTTATTCCAGGCACCCAATAATACAATGATTATGAGTTCAGTTGAGACTAAAGATTTAGGAATTGCTGGTGGTTTGAATGCCTTATCACGTAATTTAGGTATGATAATTGGAGTCTCAGTTTCCACAACAGTCCTATTTTTATCAATGAGTAAGTTCTACGGCAAATCAGTCACTACTTACATTGAGGGTAGACCAGATATTTTTATTGATGGGATGCGTGTTACAATGTCATTTGCAGTAGTTATTTGTTTAATTGCAATTGTGATGTCAGTCGTAAGATTAATAAAGTCAGGAAGGTCAAGTAATGAGTAAAGAAGATTCAAGATATTATGAAGAGATCGTTGCTAAAAAGAGAATGTTTGGTGGTAAAATTTTTGATGTTGATGTAGAACAAGTTGTTTTGCCAAACGGAATCCCTGATATTCGTGAAGTTGTTCAACATCATGGTGCTGTCGCAATTATTCCATTTACTAATGATGGCAAGATGGTTTTTGTCAGACAATGGCGTACACCTTTAGAACAGGAAACTTTAGAGATTCCTGCCGGTAAAATTGATGAAGACGAGGGTAGCGACTTGAAGGAAGTTGCCCTACGTGAAATGGATGAAGAGTTAGGACTAACAACTGATAATCTTGAGAAAGTAACAGCTTTCTTTGCCAGTCCAGGATATTCAAATGAGAAGTTGACAGTCTTTAAAGCAACTGATTTGAAAAAAATTGAATTTAAGCGTCCATTAGATCCTGATGAATTTTTAAATGTAGAAGAATTAACATTATCTGAAGCTAAAGAACAAATTGCTAAAGGTGTTATTTGTGATTCCAAATCAATCTATGCAGTTACTTACTGGGAATTAATGGAAGCAAAGGAAAAATAAATGTTTTCTAAATTGAAAGATTTTTATCATTCAAAGACTAAACCAGCTGATCAACCGCAGACGGTAGTACGAGCTGATCAGATTGAACAACAACAAGAAAAGATGCGCATGCAGGAACGTCGTCGAGCTGAACAAGAGTATGCAAGACAACATCCTGAGCAAATTATTGAAGAAAAAATGCAATCTTTTGATAATAAGACAAATCGTTTGAAAAAAAAGTTAAATATTGCCATTATTACAGTATTCGGCCTAATTATCTTAGTGTTTTTAATATTATTTTTTATTTGAGGAGTAAAGTATGAAAATTGGCGTAATCGTTCCAATGGAAGAAGAAATTAAATTAATGAAGGAATCTTTGACTGATGTTAAAAAAGATTCTGTAGCTGGAGTAGATATTACAATCGGTAACTATAAAGATCATCAAGTTTATCTAGCTCAAAGTGGAATTGGTAAAGTACAAGCAGGAATGACAACGACAATTATCAACGAACGTTACCAACCAGATTTTATTGTTAATACAGGTTCAGCTGGTGGTATCGGTGAAGGTTTACATATCGGTGATGTTGTTATTTCAGACAGAATGGCTTATCACGATGTTGATGCAACTGGTTTTGGTTATAAAGTTGGTCAATTACCTCAACAAGAGCTTTACTTTAATGCAGATAAGACTTATGTTGAAAAAATTGCAGCTGCTGCTAAGAGAACTGGCTTAACATCACGTGTTGGTTTGATCGTAACAGGAGATCAATTTATTGACGCAGCTGAAAAAATTGCTACAATTAAAAAGTCGTTCCCAGATGCTTTAGCATCTGAAATGGAAGGTGCAGCTGTGGCTCAAGTCTGTACACAATTCAAGACACCATTCGTTGTTATTCGTTCAATGAGTGATGTTGGTGACGAAAGTGCTAGTGTAAATTTTGACGAATTTGTTTTACAAGCCGGACGCAAATCAGTAACAATGTTGCTGAACTTTTTAGACCAAGAATAGAGGGGATTTATTGTGGCATTTGTTTATTTAGATAATGCTGCTACGACACCAATGGCTACATCTGTAGTCGATGTGATCAGCGACCAAATGGCAAACAACTTTGGTAATGCTTCTGCTACCAATTATTTTGGACGCCAAGCTCGTAAAGTTTTAGATGAAAGTCGGCATGTAATTGCTCAAAGTATCAACGCAAAAGATTCAGAAGTGGTCTTTACAAGTGGTGGTACCGAAAGTGACAATACGGCTGTCATTGAAACAGCTTTATCTAGACAAAAATTAGGAAAACATATTATAACAACGGCGATTGAACATGAAGCTATTTTGAAACCATTAGCCTACTTGGAATCACTTGGCTTTGAAGTTACTTATCTTAAACCTAATGAACGTGGCGAGGTCACTGTTCAACAAGTTAAAGATGCTTTGCGTGACGATACTATCTTAGTAACAATCATGTATGGTAATAATGAAGTAGGTTCAATGAATCCTATTAAGGAAATTGGTGAATTATTAAAAGATCATCAAGCCTTTTTCCATACGGATGCTGTGCAAGCTTATGGCATGGAAGATATTGATGTCAAAGCTGAACATATTGATATGCTTTCAACATCAGCACATAAAATCAATGGTCCTAAGTTTATCGGCTTTTTATATATTAATGACGATATTCATATTCCGTCTTTTGTTAAGGGTGGAGATCAAGAAACTAAACGTCGTGCGGGGACTGAAAATGTACCTGCTATCGCTGGTTTTGCTAAAGCAGTGCAATTGATTACACCTGATGAAAAAAAGGCTCGCCAGACTCGTTATTTTGGTTTCAAACAAAAGATTCAAGAAATCTTGAAGGAAAACAATATTCCTTTTGGAATCAATGGACCTACTGACAGTCATGCATTAAATCATGTGATGAATTTGTATTTGCCAGGTATTGATCGTGGGGTCTTGTTGACTCGCTTGGATCTTGAAGGTTTTGCCATTTCTGGTGGTTCTGCATGTACAGCTGGTAGTTTGGAACCTTCACATGTCTTAGTGGCAATGTTTGGTGAGGATAGTCCTAAAATCAATGATTCAGTGCGAATCAGTTTTGGTAAGGATAATACCGAAGCTGAAATTGTTAAATTTACAAATAAGTTAGTAGATATCGTTTCCGACTTGACTAATTAATTAATTTTATTCAAACTTATAACTAATAATGATTATTTATAAGGGATGATAAATATGGATAAAAAACAAGCTCAAGTACTTGGAGATCAAGAGATTTATGAATTGAGTTCTGAGGTTAAACGTTATTCACTAATGGATAGTGGTTTTAAAGAAACTAACAAGGGTGGATTCCGTCTGGAACATCCACTTAATGGAACTTCTCCATATGCAGCAAGATTTTTTGTTAAGGCTGTTGTTAGTAAAGATTTAGATAGTTTGAAACTATCAATTACCGATAAAAGCGGTATGCACAATATTAATATCTTTAAATTGAAAGATTCCGAAGAGGAAATCAAAGATTATAGATATTTGATGGACTTTTTGAAAGAAAAAAACGTATTAGCAAAATAAATGAGGTTTTAAAATGGATAATAAGAAGAAGCGTGTTGTAGTAGGTATGAGTGGTGGCGTTGACTCGTCAGTTAGTGCACTTCTTTTGAAACAACAAGGCTATGAGGTTATCGGAGTATTTATGAAGAACTGGGATGACTCAGATGACTCCGGTGTATGTACTGCAACTGAGGATTACGAGGATGTTGCTAAGGTTGCCAATAAAATTGGTATTCCTTACTACTCAGTTAATTTTGAGAAGGAATACTGGGACCGTGTTTTCCAATATTTCTTAGCAGAGTATCGTAAGGGTAGAACTCCTAACCCTGATGTTATGTGTAACAAAGAGGTTAAGTTCAAGGCTTTCTTGGATTATGCCAACAAGCTAAATGCTGACTATATTGCAATGGGTCACTATGCCCAATCATTCCGCGATGACAATGGCGTTGTTCATTTGTTACGTGGTGGCGATGCTAACAAGGATCAAACTTACTTCCTAAGTACTGTTCAACAAGATCAACTTCAAAAGGCTTTGTTCCCAATTGGTGGTATGCAAAAGTCAGAGGTTCGTCGTATTGCTGAAGAGGCTGGTTTGTCTACAGCTAAGAAGAAGGACTCAACTGGTGTATGTTTCATCGGTGAGAGAAACTTCCGTAAGTTCTTGAGTGAGTTCTTACCTGCACAACCTGGTAAGATGATGACACCTGCTGGTGAGATCAAGGGTGATCATGCTGGTTTGATGTATTACACGATCGGTCAAAGATCAGGACTTGGTATTGGTGGTAACGGTAAGTCTAACGAGCCTTGGTTCGTTGTAGGTAAGGATATGAAGAAGAATGTTCTTTATGTTGACCAAGGATATGATAATCCTAGACTATATGCTGATCATCTAGAGGCTTCAGATCTTTCATTTATCACAGGCTTAGATTATGGTGATACTTTCCATGCCACAGCTAAGTTCAGATATCGTCAACAAGATACTGGTGTTACAGTTCATGTTTTAGGTGACGGTAAGGTCAATGTTGAGTTTGATAACCCAGTTCGTGCTATCACACCTGGACAGGAAGTTGTCTTCTATGATGGTGAGGAGTGCCTTGGTGGTGCTACTATTGATGCTGCTTACATGGCCGCAAAGAAGCTACAATATATTTAATGATAAAAAATAAACATCTGTTAGAGGTTGTATACACATGGATAATACGTGTGTATCTCTAACAGATGTTTTTTATTTTCTGTAAAAGTTGGGCTTAACTTGAAAAAAGATACTAAAAAATCCATAATTGTAATTAATTAACTTTGTAAGGTGAGAGAAAAATGGAATTGTATTTTGTCAGACATGGAAAGACCCAATGGAATTTAGAGGGAAAATATCAGGGTGGACATGGGGATTCACCTTTATTGTCAGAAAGCTTGCATGATATTGGTTTGTTAGCAAAACGTTTGGAAGATGTGGAAATTGATCATATGTATTCAAGTCCACTACCACGAGCAAAAACGACAGCTGAAACTTTAATCAAAGATTTGCACCGTGACATTGACCTGTCTATTGTAAGTGATTTACGCGAGTTCGACTTAGGTATTATGGAGGGTCGTAAATTTTCAGAGTTAGAGCGGGAAATGCCTGAAGTAATTTATGCTTTTAGACATCAGCCTAAGGATTACGACTATGATTTAATTCGCGGAGAATCTTTTGAAGAGGTAGCACAAAGAACTACAGGAGCTGTGCAAAGGATTGTTGAAGCCAATCACGAAAAAGGTAGTGTTGTGATTGTTAGTCACGGTGCTGCGTTAGTCACAATGATTCAGTCATTATTAGGAACAAACGTCGACAATATTAGAAAAGACGGCGGCTTATCAAATACAAGTTTGACACATTTACAATATAAAGATGGCCAGTACAAATTGGTCGAATGGAATGAAACGGGATACTTACACAAGAAACTTGAGAGTTCCGATACGATTTGAGGTATTAGATGGATAAAAAGGCAGAAAAATTATTTAACGATGGCAATAAACAAGAGGCAATTAAATTACTAGTTGCTGATTTAAATAAAAATCCCAAACAGTTGCCAGAAATTTTACAATTATCAACTTATTTAGTGCAAGCTGGAGATTTGGAACAAGCTGAAGAACTTTTAGCTCGTTCTTTAGAGATGTTTAAAGATAATCAAGATTTACTTTATAATTTGGGAAATGTTTATTATTTAGCTGATAAGTATGATAAGGCTAATCAAATTTTTCAGAATTTGATTGATGATAATTATGCTTTTGAAGCTTATTTTATGATGGCTAAAACATTGGATCAGCAGGGTAAACGTCAATTGGCAATTATGTATGCTTTGACGGCTGTTGAAAAATCCCCCCAAGATTTACAAGCCAATGAATTATTAGCCGATTTATTGCTTGCTAACGGTAATTTTGATGAGGCCTTAGGATTTTACAGAACTGCTAATGAAATCCATCCAGGGGCCAAGAATTACTTTAATATGGCATTGTGTGCAATGAATCTTAAGCGAGACTATCAAAACTACTTAAATGAGTCTAAAAAGTTAGATCAAGCTTATTATTTGAAACATGAAAAAAAATTAGCTGATCTCCAAGAATTTATTAAACAACAAGGAGAGAAGAATGACTGAAAATGATAAACAGTATTTTGTTGGTACCGTTAAAGCCATTTTCTTCGAGAACCCTGAGAATTTATTCAAAATTTTTACGATTAAAATTAAAAAGACCAACACAGATTGGGATGCTAATGATATTGTCGTAACCGGTAGTTTTGGTGAAATTTCAGAGGAAGAGGAATATCGTTTTGAAGGCAACATGGTTGACCACCCAAAATACGGTAAACAATTTCAAGCCACTTCTTACAAACGTAGTCGTCCCAGTGGGCGTAAAGAACTGATTAGTTTCTTCTCCAGTGATGAATTTCCCGGCATTGGTAAAAAGAAAGCTGAAAAAATTGTTGATGAACTAGGGGAGAATGCAATTGATAAGATTTTGCAAGATCCTCATGCTCTAGATTTTTTGAAATTAGGTGAGGAAAAAACTAACAATATCGTTGATCAGATTTCTAAAAATCATCTGACTGAACAAGTATTGTACCAATTAAATAATTATGGTTTTGGTACAACTTTAAGTGTCCGTATTTTTCAAAAGTATGGTGCGCAGACATTGGATAAGATTACAGAAGACCCATATCAGTTAGTTTTGGATGTTAAAGGCGTTGGTTTTAAGCGTGCTGATGAATTAGCCAAGCGTTTGGGCATCACAGGTGATGATCCCCGAAGAATTAAGGGTGCTTTGATACAAATGGTTAGTTTGATCATCAACGAGACAGGTGATACTTTTGTGCTTCAGGATGATCTGATCAAGCGTGCAAGCGGCGTTTTGAATGCTAATTCGACTCCGGATTTAAATAAAAAATTATTATCAGGATTGAAGAAGTTAGTCAATGATGGAGCCTTAGCAGTTGAAGATGGGCATGTCTACGAAAAAAGTTTGTCTGATAGTGAATGGTCGATCGCTCAGTCACTTAAAATGATTACTGATACTTTTAAAGGAGTGGAATGGACCAAACGTCAATTCAAAAAAGAATTGAAACATGTTGAGAAGACTTTTAAAGTTCAATATGACGAATCGCAAGAAAGGGCCATTGAACAATCGTTGACCCATTCGATATTCCTCTTAACCGGTGGTCCTGGAACTGGTAAAACCACTATTATAAATGCTATTGTGTCGTCTTACGCTAAGTTAAACGATGCAACACTTGACCCCAGTTCGGAAGATTATGCAATTGCTTTGGCTGCACCAACAGGTCGAGCCGCTAAACACATGGGGGAGTCAACTGGTTTACCGGCAATGACAATTCACCGTTTGCTAGGTTTAACTGGAACTGAGGATGATGAATTTGCGGAACCAACTTTAGATTGTAAACTTTTGATCATTGATGAGATGTCTATGGTTGATACGAAACTCTTTAGAACACTGATTAATGCAGTACAGCCTGGGACACAGGTTGTACTTGTAGGAGATAAAGATCAGTTGCCATCAGTAGGGCCAGGACAAGTATTTTCTGATTTAATCAACAGTGATGCTTTTCCAACGACAATTTTGAATGAAATTCATCGACAGGATGAAGATTCAACTATTATTCAATTAGCACATGATATCAACGAAGGAATTATTGATGACACTATTTTTCAAAATAAGGCCGATCGAAGTTTTATCAATTGTAATAGTCGAAATGTTCCCGAAGTTTTGTCACAAATTATCAGTAAATCTGGAGATCGTGGTTTTGATATTGCGGATGTTCAAGTCTTAGCACCGATGTATCGTGGTCAAGCAGGGATAGATAATTTGAATGTTGTTATTCAAAATGTTGTGAATCCAATGGCACCCAAGCGTAAAGAAGTTTCTGTTGGCAATACGAAGTATCGAATTAATGACAAAGTTGTTTATTTGGTTAATACTCCAGAAGACAATGTCTTTAACGGTGAGATTGGTAAAATTGTCGGGATAATTTTGGCTAAGGAGAACACCGATCACGTTGATAAGCTGATTATCGATTTTGACGGTAATGAAGTTTCATTAGATCGTAAAGATTGGCTTAATATTTCCTTGGCTTATTGTACGTCAATTCATAAGGCACAGGGTTCTGAGTTTGAAATGGTTATTTTGCCTTTAGTTAATGAAGAGTCAAGAATGTTACGTCGTAATTTACTGTATACAGCGGTAACTCGTTCGAGACGTCTTTTGATCATGGTTGGTGACCGTTCAGCTTTTGAAAGATCAATTCGTGATCAATCGAATGAACGTCAGACAACTTTAAAAGAACGAATTTTTGATACTTTTAAAATTAAACCTAAAAAAGAAGAGACTGAAGAAGAGGAAATCATGGAACCAAAGGATTATCATTTGACTTTGTATATGGTAATGAATAATTCTATAGATCCAATGATTGGTATGGATAGTGTAACTCCATATAGTTTTCTCGAAAAAAATAACGCCTAGTGTGATTTGTAATCACATTAAGCGTTATTTTTTATAGGCAACCAAAATGGATGTTGACTGGTTTCAAAATTAAAATCAAATTCGTGTTGATTTAATTCCTCACCATCCATTTGACCATGTTGTTTGGTGTAATTCTTTAGTTCAAACTGTTCAGTTTCAATATGCCAAACATTTTTATCCTGTAAGTGTGAGCCATTTGCTAACAATCTGGTCAATAATTTAATAAGCTTTGGTGTACTGATTTTCTTAACTACGACCAAATTCAGATGGTGGTTAAAGGGAGTAGCAGTAGGGTCAATAGCAAAACCACCACCAAAATAGGGATGATTAGTTGCAACAACAACGTAGGCAGAATTGAAGTGTTTTTGATGTTGTTGGTAATTGACATCCAATCCAAAGGCCTTCTGACGTTTAAGTACCTTCAACAGGTTGGTGAAATAGGAGAGCGTTCCTAATCCTAAATTATTGAGAAATTCTTTTCTTTCTGAATGATTAGTGTAATAGACGGTGCTAGCGTCAAAACCGATTCCAATATTATTGATAAAATAATGAGAAAAGGTTTTACTAGTAGCTTTCCCAACATCAATCATTCGTGGCTCTTTCAAAGAAAGGATGGCTTGCATTAAAATGACTGGGTCTTTGGTTTTTAATTTAATACCACGACAAAAGTCATTACCAGAGCCACCAGGAATATAGCCTAAAGCAGTATCTGGATAGTTAGAAGCCTTAACACCGTTAACAGCCTGATTTAAAGTACCATCGCCACCGATGACAACAATTTTATTATTTTGATGAAGATTGGCTAATTGTTTAGCGATTCTTTGACCATCACCATCACATTTAGTTAAGTGAACCTCATACGGAATGTCTATTTTGTTTAAAAAGCTTGTAACTTTGTTGCAAGCTTTTTGAGCACGTCCACTTCCAGCATGATGATTTAAAATTATTTCGATTCTTTCAGTTTTTTCCATTTTGTAACCCTTTAAATAAAAAAAGTAGATCATGTGATCTACTTTAAAATTGAATTTAGATTGAAGTTCCAATAAGCATTGGAAGAATAACAGGATTTCGTTCAGTACGTTTGTAGAGGAATTCTTGCAATCCTTCAATAATAACTCGTTTAAGAATAGCTTCTGTTACTTTGTTTTCATCATCGTCGAAAGCATTCTTGATCAAGTGGAAAACACGTTTTTGTGCTTGATTGATCAATTCACCTGATTCACGCATGTAAACAAAACCACGTGAAAGAATATCAGGACCAGCTAGAACGATATGTTTTTGATAGTCAATAGTTGCTACAACAACAACCATTCCTTCCTCTGAAAGAACTTGACGATCGTGAATAACAACATTACCAATATCACCAACACCCTTACCATCGACATAAACATCGCCAGCAGGGAAGTGACCTGCAACTCGGGCATTATCCTTAGTTAAAGCTAAGACATCACCATTTTCCAGAAGGAATGAATGATCCTGTGGGACATCACAGAGAGCAGCAAGTTCAGTGTGAATCTTCAACATACGATATTCACCGTGAATTGGCATAAAGAACTTAGGTTTCATCAAGCGGAGCATCAACTCTTGTTCCTCTTGACCACCATGTCCTGAAGCATGGATGTTGTTAACTTTACCATGAATAACTTCAGCACCAGCTTCTGATAGTTGGTTAATCAAATGGTTAACACTGATGGTATTACCAGGAATTGGATTACTTGAGAAGATAACGGTATCTCCAGGTTGAATAGTAATCTGTCTATGTGTTCCGTTAGCAATACGACTCAAAGCGGCTAGCGGTTCACCTTGTGATCCGGTACAAAGAATCAAAGTCTCATTTGCGGGTGTCTGATTCAAAGCATGTGGGTCAATTAACATATCATCAGAAATATTAAGGTAGCCTAGTTCACGGCCATTCTCAATTGCTTGTTCCATACTTCGTCCAAAGACGGCAATCTTACGTCCTTGTTGGATAGCCGCATCGACAGCCTGTGAGATACGATAAATATTAGAAGCAAAGGTAGCAAAGATAATTCTGCCATTGATAGTTTCGAATATTTGATGAATTGTCAAACCAACTGAACGTTCAGACTTTGAAAATGTAGGAATTTCGGCATTTGTACTATCTGATAGTAGACATAAGACACCTTTTTGTCCTAAGGCAGCCATTTTTTGTAAGTTAGGTGATGGTAAACCAGCAACTGGAGTCAAATCGAATTTGAAATCACCAGTTTCAACGATGATACCTTGTGGTGTATGGACAGCAACACCTAAAGTATCGGGGATAGAATGGGTAGTTCTGAAGAAGGAAACACTTGTCTTAGGGAATTTGATAACATCATCTTCATGTAAGACGTGCATTTCTGTAGTTCTTAACAATCCGTGTTCTTCCAATTTACCCTTGATCAATGCACATGCCAATGGACCGGCGTAAACAGGGATATTTGGAAGTTGTTGGAGTAGATAAGGAATACCACCAATGTGGTCTTCGTGACCATGGGTAATAAATAATCCTTTGATCTTGTCCTTGTTTTCTACTAAGTAACTGTAATCGGAAATGACGTAGTCAATTCCAAGAAGTTCATCTTCGGGAAACTTAATTCCGGCATCAATAACGATTAGTTCGTCCTGATACTGAACTCCATACATATTTTTACCGATTTCACCAAGGCCCCCGATGGCAAAAACGGCAACTTCATTATTTTTAACTTTAAATGACATTAACTAAAACTCCGTCAATTTAAACTCAGGACTCTTTTTCTCGTACTCTAAATGCTTTTCGTCGAGTTCCTGAATAAATTCAATATTATAGTCGGTATTTTTTTCAACTGCTTCACGTACAGCAATGCTTGATTCAGCATCCATGTATAGTGAATGTGTAAATTCACGACGGGGGTTATCTAGTTCGCTTGTTTGATATAAAACTTTATAAATCAATATAAATTTCTCCTTTAAATCGAATTAAATGAAACAGGTCAGTTTCATTTGACGTTTTTTCTAGTCCATTTGTGCGTTAATCAATAGATAGCACAATTCTACCATATATAAAATAGTAAGTATACTTGAAGGCTATATTAAGAAATTACCACAGTACTTGGATCAAGTGTAAATGGTTCTTTCTTGTCGATCTTGTCGTAATATAAGTGGCCGTTCAAATGATCAATTTCATGTTGACAAACGATAGCAGGGTATCCCTTAACGCGTAATGTTTGAGAATTACCTTCAAAATCATCATATTTAATAGTAATACGATCAGCACGTGGCACGAATCCTGGAACATCTTTATCAACTGAGAGACAACCTTCGCCTTCAGACAAGGCAGCCTTTTGAACTGAGTTTCTGACAATAACAGGATTGATCAAAGTGATCTTTAGAAGAGGCTTGTCAGGATCTTCTTCATTTGGTACTAAAACAGCAGCCATCATTTCTGAAACGCCAACTTGAGGAGCAGCCAAACCGACACCAGCACGTAATTGGTGCTTTTCAGCGTATTCTTCATCTTGACTCTTAACGAGATACTCCATCATGTTAGCGGCTAAAGCTTTATCTTCATCGCTTAATGGGAATTTAACATCTGCTGCAACTTTTCTTAAAACGGGATCGCCATCACGGACGATATCTTTCATAAAATACATAGTTTCCTCCGAATGTTTAATTGTATAAAAATACTTCAGTATATCTATTATAGATTATTTTTCGATAAAAATAGAAGGATTTGAGAAAAAACCTGTTTGAGAATTTTTAGAAAACGATTTCAAATGTACTATTTTTGTTTTGCTAAGGGGGTACATGATAAAATATTCTTATATGTTATCGGTTACACAATGATACATAAATATTGCTACTGGAGGTTTTACATGAAATTAATTGACTTTGGTGTCAGAGAAGATGAAAAGAAATATATTGAGGAGTGGTCTACAGAGAACAATATAGAAGTAAAAATCGTTTCCGATTTACTAACGCCTGAAACTGTTCAGTTAGCAAAGGGCTATGACGGAATTGTTGCTTATCAACAATTGCCATATGATGAGAAGATTTTTGATGTGATGAATGAATATGGAATCCATGTTCTTTCACTTAGAAATGTCGGTGTCGATAATGTTCCATTTGCAGCTCTTAAGAGAAATCAGATTCGTTTGACTAATGTACCTAGTTATTCACCTGAGGCTATCGCGGAATATTCAGTTACAGGCTTAATGGCTTTACTAAGAAATTTAAAACATATGATCAGAAAAGTGGACCAACATGATTTTCGATGGGCTCCTGATATCGGCCGTGAGCTAAATCAGCTTACAGTAGGTGTTGCTGGAACCGGAAGAATTGGTCGCGCTGCAATAAAAATTTATCAAGGATTTGGAGCAAAAGTTATCGCATATGATAAATTTCACAATCCGGAATTAGAAAAAGAAGGAATGTATGTTGATGATCTTGATACCTTACTAAAGGAATCAGACGTCGTGACGTTACATATTCCAAGTCTTGGTAAAGGTCATACTCTGATCAATAGTAAGTCGATTGCTGAGATGAAGGACAATGCTATTGTTATTAATACAGCACGTGGTGATTTAATTAATACAAAGGATTTATATGATGCAGTGGCTTCAGGTAAGCTTTATGGAGCTGTTTTGGATGTCTATGAAAAGGAAGTTGGCGTCTTTAATTCCGATTTGAGTGATCAAGAATTTTCTGACGAGGTATTAGATAAGGTAATTAAAAGTCCAAGATTTATTTTGACACCCCACATAGCTTTCTATACGACTAAGGCGGTTAAGAATATGGCTACTGTTTCTCTAAATGCTATGGTTTCAGAATTAAATACTGGAACTTCAGAAAATGAGATAGATTTGGGAAAATAGTGACTACTTTCACAAACTAATATAAAATATTTTATATTCAAAGAATGCCTAAACTACTTGTTTTTTGAGCGATCAATGTTAGACTAAATTTATATGAAAGCCCTTACAGATTTCACAAGGGATAAGTTTTTATGAAAGGACTGTGGAGAATGGCAAATAAACCAATTGTTGATTTTGAAGCACTTAAAAATAATTTATCGAATGTTTCAAAACCCATTCAAGTATTGAATGAAAAAGCTGAGATAACAGATCAAGAAGTCTTTGATTCATTTTCAGATGATGATTTAGTTGAGTTTATGAAAAAGATGGTATGGGAGCGTGCATTGCATGAACAGACAATGAACTTCTCTCGTCAAGGTCGGATGGGCTTCTATGCACCGACTGAAGGTGAGGAAGCTTCTGAGATGGGAACTGTTTTAGCAATGAAGAAGAATGATTATCTTCTTCCAGCTTATCGTGATGTACCTCAATTGATTCAACATGGTGCCACAGTAACTCAAGCTTATTTGTGGTCACGTGGACATGTTGCTGGTAACAAATTTGAAGCTCGTTCTATGATGCCACAAATTATCATTGGTGCCGCATATGATGAGGCAGCCGGTGTAGCTATGGGTCTAAAGAAGAACGGTGAAGACGCTATTGCATTTACTTATACTGGTGATGGTGGTACTTCCCAAGGTGATAGTTATGAAGGAATGAACTTTGCTGGTGCCTTTAAGGTTCCTGCACTATTCATTGTTCAAAATAATGGCTTTGCCATTTCAACACCACGTGCAAAACAAACAGCTGCTCCAACACTAGCTCAAAAAGCTGTTGCCGCTGGTATTCCAAGCATTCAAGTTGATGGTATGGATATCTTGGCTTGTTATGCTGTAGCTAAGGCAGCCCGTGAGTACATTACAGCCGGAAATGGTCCTGTGATGATTGAAACTTTGACATATCGTTTCGGTGCGCACTCAAGTGCTGGGGATGATCCTAAACGTTACAGAACTAAGGCTGAAGAACAACCATGGTTCGATAAGGATCCATTAATTCGATTAAGAAAAGTTCTTGAAGACAAAGGCTTATGGTCGGAAGAACAAGAAGATAAACTAGTTGATGAATATAAAGCTTCATTTAAGGAAGCAATCAAAGAAGCCGATGCAGTTCCTGAAGATAAAGTTTCAGATATGTTGAAACGTACCTTTGAAATTCCAACTCCAGAAATGAAGAAAGAAATCGCTAAATTTGAAGCAAAGGAGTCGAAGTAAAAATGGCTAAGAAAACTTACATTCAAGCAATTACAGACGCCTTAGACATTGTTCTTGAAGATGATCCAAAAACTTTGATCTTTGGTGAAGACGTTGGTAAAAACGGTGGTGTTTTCAGAACGACTCAAGGGCTTCAAGAAAAATATGGTGAAGACCGTGTCTTCGATACACCTTTAGCTGAATCAGGAATCTTAGGATTGGCAACTGGATTAGGTTTAACTGGTTGGCGTCCAATCCCTGAAATCCAATTCATGGGCTTTTCACTCGAAGCTGTTGATCAAATCATTGGTCAAGAAGCTAGAATGCGTTTCCGTTTTGACGGATTAAAGACAGCTCCTGTAACAATTCGTACACCTTATGGTGGGGGTACTCATACGGCTGAAATGCACGCTGATAACTTGGAAAATATTTTTGCAAGTACTCCAGGTTTGCGTGTAGTTATGCCAAGTAATCCATATGATGCTAAGGGACTCTTAATTTCATCAGTTGAAAATAATGATCCTGTGCTATTTATGGAAAACTTGAAATTATATCGTTCAATGAAAGATGATATTCCTGATGGCAAATATACAGTTCCTTTGGATAAAGCTAATGTTGCTCGTGAGGGTAATGACATTACTATCGTAGCCTATGGTGCTGAAGTAAATGAAGCTTTGAAAGTTGCTGATGAATTAGCTAAGAAGAATATTTCTGTTGAAGTTATTGATCTTAGAACAGTTTCACCAATTGATACTGATACAATTTTCAAATCAATCGAAAAGACTCATAAAGTAGTTATTGTTCAAGAAGCACAAAAGATAGCTGGTGTGGGTGCACAAGTTGCCTCAGCTATTGCCGAAGATGCGGTTCTTTCTCTTGATGCACCAATTGGTAGAGTTGCAGCTCCAAATAGTGTATATCCATTTGCCTTAGGTGAAGACACTTGGATTCCACGTGCAAAAGAAATTGAAGAAAAAGTAAATGAAATTCTCAACTACTAATTAATCGAAGGAAGGGAATCCAACTATGGCTTACAAATTTAAATTACCTGAACTAGGTGAAGGGATGGCCGAAGGTGAGATCGCCAGCTGGCTAGTAAAAGAAGGGGACACAGTAAAAGAAGATGACTCCTTAGTAGAAATTCAAAACGACAAATCGGTTGAAGAATTGCCTTCACCAGTTGCTGGTACTGTTAAACAAATTGTCGCTCAAGAAGGAGATACAGTTGAAATCGGTGACACTTTGATTGTGATCGATGATGGTTCTCCTGATACAGGCGACGATGACCAACCAGCCAAAGATGATAAAGAAGCTGAAAAGTCCGATTCTGATAAAGAAACTGAAATTGCATCTAAAGAAGAGGCTACTGCCGGTCCAGCTACTGGATCAGCTGATGCTCACTATTTGGCAATGCCTTCAGTACGTCAGTATGCTCGTGACAAAGGTGTAGATTTGGCAAAGGTTACACCTAGTGGCAAGCACGGACAGATTACTAAAGCTGATGTAGATTCATTCGACGGTAGTGCCGCACCTCAAGCAGCAGCTCAACCTGCAGCCGCTGCAGCACCAGCACCTACAAATACTATTACACCATACAAGTCAGCCACTCCGGAGCTCGAAACACGTGAGAAGATGTCAATGACTAGAAAAGCTATTGCTAAGGCAATGCTTAATAGTAAACACACAGCTCCACATGTAACTAGTTTTGATGACGTTGAAGTAAGCGCTTTGATGGCTAACCGTAAGAAATATAAGGCAATTGCTGCTGATAAAGGTATTCATTTGACATTCTTGCCTTATATCGTAAAAGCTTTAGTTGCTGTAATGAAAGAATACCCAGAATTGAATGCTTCAATTGACGATTCTACTGAAGAAATTGTTTACAAGCACTATTACAACGTTGGTATTGCAACTAACACAGAACATGGACTTTATGTTCCAAATGTTAAGAACGTTGATTCTAAAGGTATGTTTGAGATTGCTAAAGAAATCACTGAAAACTCACAAGCTGCTTATGACAATAAATTGAGTATGGATAAGATGTCAGGTGGTTCAATTACAATCAGTAACGTCGGTTCTATTGGTGGTGGCTGGTTTACACCGGTTATCAATTATCCAGAAGTAGCAATTCTTGGTGTTGGTAAGATTGCTAAAGAACCTTATGTTGATGAAGATGGCAACATTCAAGTAGGTAATATGTTGAAGTTATCATTGAGTTATGATCATAGATTGATTGACGGTGCTTTGGCACAAAATGCTTTGAATCTCTTGAAGAAATTGTTGCATGATCCAGATATGTTATTAATGGAGGGCTAGTTAACATGGCAGAAAATGTAATAGAAAAAGATACCGTTATTATTGGTTCCGGCCCTGGTGGTTACGTTGCAGCAATCAGAGCTTCAGAATTAGGACAAGATGTTACTATCATTGAAAAGTCAGATACCGTTGGTGGTGTTTGTCTAAATGTTGGTTGTGTTCCATCAAAAGCTTTAATTACAGCTGGACACAGACTTCAACAAGCTAAAGATTCATCAACTTATGGAATTACTACTAGTGATGCCACAATTGATTTTACTAAAACACAAGCTTGGAAAGATGAAAAAGTTGTTGCCAGAATGACTGGCGGTGTACAAATGCTTTTGAAGAAGCATCATGTTGAATTAATCAATGGTGAAGCTTATTTAGATAGCGATACACAATTAAGAGTTATGCCAAGTGGTCCTAGACAATTTATGGATAACGGTGGCGGACAAACAATTAAGTTCAAGCACTTAATTTTAGCAACTGGTAGTCGTCCTATTGAAATTAGAGGATTCAAGTTTGATGATCGTGTTATTGATTCAACCGGCGGATTAAATTTGAAAGAAGTTCCAAAGGAATTCGTCATTATCGGTGGTGGTTATGTCGGAACAGAGTTGGCTGGCGCATATGCTGATTTAGGTTCACATGTAACTATCCTTGAAGGTTCACCTAACATTATTCCTAACTTTGAAAAGGATATGGTTTCAATTGTTAAGAAGAACCTTGAAAAGAAAGGCGTTACAATTATTACAAATGCTATGGCCAAGAAGAGTGAAAACAAAGGCGATAGTGTTGAAGTAACTTATGAAGTCGATGGCAAACCAACAACAATCAGTGCTGATTATTGTATGGTAACTGTTGGTCGTCGTCCAAATACGGATAACTTTGGACTTGAAATGACTAATGTTAAATTGACTGAAAAAGGTTTAGTTGAAGTAGACGAACAAGGTAAAACTTCCGTCGATAATATTTATGCAATTGGTGATATTACACCAGGACCAGCTTTGGCCCATAAGGCCTTCTTTGAGGCTAAGACAGCAGCTGGAGCAATTTCAGGTAAACATACAGCTAACGACTATATTGGTGTTCCAGCGGTTTGTTTTACTGATCCTGAGTTAGCTAGTGTTGGTCTAACAGAAAAAGATGCTAAGGATAAAGGAATTGATGTTAAAGTAGCTAAATTCCCATTTGCCGGAAATGCACGTGCTGTTTCACTTGATGCCGCTGAAGGATTTGTTAAGTTGATTGCTCAAAAAGATACAGGTACTTTACTAGGTGGTCAAATTGTTGGACCAGGAGCTAGTGACTTAATTTCTGAATTAAGTGTAGCTGTTAACTGTCAACTTAATGCTGAGGATATTGCTCTTACAATTCATCCACATCCAACTTTGGGTGAACCTATTCAAGAAGCTGCCGATATTTTAATTGGTTATCCAACACATATTTAATAGAGAAAAGGGAAGAACGTTTAGAAACCGAAAAGAGGATTTTTCGTATACTAAATTAATTATTTCCGTAAAAAAGCGATGCAATTGTATCGCTTTTTTTGTATAGTAGAGTAAAAATGAAGGGAGCTATCAATGCATAATTACAGTTATCCTCTTGATGAGACATGGTCACAAGATGAGATTGTTAAAGTGATTGCTTTATATAATGCGGTTGAAAAAGCCTATGAATCAAGTATAAAAAGTGATGAATTTTTGCAAAAATATCGCTCATTCCAACAAGTGGTTCCAATGAAAATGGAGCAAAAAAAATTAGATAAAGAATTTGAGTTTGAATCGGGCTATTCCATCTATCAAGTATTTAAAAAGTGTCGTACAGCAAAAAAAGGCGAGAAAGTAAGGATTCACAATGACAGTAGACAGTAAGGAAATAGATAAATTTCTAGTAGAACTTTTACAAAATGTGGGTAAGAGTTTGAGGGATGATGCTTTAAAAAAGAAATCAGTTGATACAAAAAAGAATCGAAATGATTTAGTGACAAATTTTGATAAAAAAACTGAACGTTATATTAATTCTGAACTCAAAAGAGTTTTTCCTGAAGCTACGATTGTTAGTGAAGAAGGCTATGGTGACTTAGTAACGGACATGTCGGGATTGGTATTTTTTGTTGATCCAATCGACGGTACAATGAACTTTGTTAAACGTGGAGACGATTTCGCATCAATGATTGGCGCTTACATTGATGGTGAACCATTAATTGGTGCTATTATAGATGTTATGGGTAATAACATTTACCATGGCGGTAAAGAAATTGGCTTGTTCATTAATGATGAGAAAATAGATATTCCAAGAAATTTACCTTTAGTTGAAGGTTTGGTCGACGTTTCGGCGCCGATGGCTTTGGCTAATAAATTTAATGTTCAGGATGTCATTAAAAAAAGTAGTGGTTTCAGGGTTTATGGAAGTGCAGGAATTATTTTTGGTCATCTCTTGACTGGAAAAGAAGTCATGTATATGTCATACTTAGCACCATGGGACTTGGCTGCCGGGCGTGTCTTATGTGAAGCTGCAGGTATGAGTGTGGTAAGTATTGACGATGCACCAATAAATATGCTAAAATCACAAGTCGTAATAGTTGGTACTCAGAAAGTTGTTTCTGAAGCACTGACGACAGTCAAAACGCGTTAGTGAACTGTGAGAGGTTTCACAGTTTTTTTATTGCTAGTAATTTAAACACGTATTTATGGAAGGAAGAACTAATTTGACTAAGAGAAGAGAAGATATTAGAAACATTGCGATCATCGCTCACGTTGACCACGGTAAAACTACATTAGTTAACGAAATGTTAAAACAATCAGACACACTAGGATCACATTATGAAATTCAAGATCGTGCCCTTGATTCAAATGCTATTGAAAGAGAACGTGGAATCACAATCCTTTCTAAGAATACTGCTGTTGATTACGATGGCAAGAAGATCAACATTTTGGATACACCAGGACACGCGGACTTCGGTGGTGAAGTTGAACGTATCATGAAGATGGTTGATGGTGTACTTTTGGTTGTTGATGCTTATGAAGGTACAATGCCACAAACACGTTTCGTGTTGAAGAAGGCTTTGGAACAACATTTGACACCAATCGTCGTTATTAACAAAATTGATAGACCAGGTGCTCGTCCTGCTGAAGTAGTTGACGAAGTTCTTGAATTGTTTATCGAATTAGGTGCTGATGACTCACAACTTGATTTCCCAGTTGTTTATGCTTCAGCTATTAACGGAACATCAAGTTACTCAGATGATCCTGCTAACCAAGAACATACAATGAACCCTATCTTTGATACTATTTTGAAGACAATCCCTGCACCAGTTGACAACTCAGATGAACCTTTACAATTCCAAGTTGCCTTACTAGACTACAACGATTACGTTGGTCGTATTGGTATCGGACGTATCTTCCGTGGAAAGATTAAAGTTGGTGACAGTGTTACTGTTATGAAGCTTGACGGTTCTACAAAGAACTTCCGTGTTACAAAACTATTTGGTTTCATGGGCTTGAATCGTGTTGAAATCAATGAAGCTAAAGCCGGAGATCTAATTGCTGTTTCTGGTATGGAAGATATTTATGTTGGTGAAACTGTTACACCAGTTGACCATCAAGAAGCACTTCCATTGCTACGTATTGATGAACCAACACTACAAATGACATTCTTGCAAAACAATTCACCTTTCGCTGGTCGTGAAGGTACAGAAGTTACTGCTAGAAAGATTGAAGATCGTTTAAGAAGACAACTACATACTGATGTTTCTCTTAAAGTTGAAAACACAGACCAAGCTGGTTCATGGCTAGTTTCAGGTCGTGGTGAACTTCACTTGTCAATCCTTGTTGAAGAAATGCGTCGTGAAGGTTTCGAATTACAACTATCACGTCCAGAAGTTATTTACAAGACAGTTGACAATCAAAAGTGTGAACCATTTGAAGAGGTAACTATCGATACACCTGACGAATATGTTGGTTCAGTTATCGATTCAATGTCACAACGTAAAGGTGACATGCAAAACATGGAAAGTACTGGAAATGGTCAAACAAGACTTATTTTCTCAGCACCTTCACGTGGTTTGATTGGTTACTCAACAGAGTTCTTATCAATGACTGGTGGTTATGGTATTTTGAACCATACATTCTCAGAATATAAACCAGTTGTTAGAAATTGGAACCCAGGTAGAAGAACTGGTGCTTTGGTTTCAATCAACCAAGGTCCATCAACTACTTACTCACTACAATCTGTTGAAGATCGTGGTACATTATTCATTGGTGCTGGTGTTGATGTATATGAAGGTATGATCGTTGGTGAAAGTAGTCGTGATCAAGATATCGCCGTTACTGTTACTAAAGGTAAGAACCTTACAAATACTCGTGCTTCTGGTAAAGATCACGCTGCTGCTATCAAGACTCCAAAGGCAATGTCACTTGAACAATCAATCGAATTCCTAAACGAAGACGAACTTTGTGAAGTAACACCTAAGAGTGTTAGATTACGTAAGAAGATCTTGAACACAAACGAACGTAAGAAGTTTGATAAGACAAAGAAAATGTCTAAATAATTAGATTATTTGTGAAGCTAAGGATAAATTTCCTTGGCTTCTTTTTTTATGCCAAAAAGGCAGGGTGGGACAGTTTTTTTCTGGTATTATTTGGTGGTATAATCTTATTATTAGATTTTAGGAGCTAAGATGTGAAAAAATTAAAAAAAATTGACTTATGGATTGTTATTCCATATATCATCTTATTAGGTATTGGAATCGTTATGGTTTATTCAGCCAGTTTTTACAATTCATTGGTCTCTGGCGGAAGTACCACGCAATACTTAATTAAACAGGCTATTTTTGCGGTACTAGGGTTATTCTTATGTTATTTCAATTTTATCCTCAAAGCTAAAATTTTTAAAAATCGACATTTTATTAAATATGCGTTGCTCTTTACAGTGCTATCTTTAGCAGCATTACCAATCCTAGGTAAATTGTTTCCCAGTTTACGTGTTAATGGTGCGGTAGCTTGGATTCCCATTGGACCATTTAATTATCAACCGTTGGAATTAGCTAAGTTGGTTCTGATCCTGTATTTATCTTTTGTACTAACTAGTAAGCAGGAACGACTGTTGTCATATCAAAATTGGAAGGAAATTGGTTTTGAAGTATTACCTCCAATCTTAGTTGTGGCGATAATTGTTATCTTACTTTTGATTCAACCTGACTTTGGTGGAGCCATTGTTATTTCATTAATTACCTGGGTTCTCTTAGGTGCCTCAACAATCCCTGGTAAATACATTGTTAGATTGAGTGTAGGGTTAGGTGCCTTCTTAGGTTTATCAATCTATGGTATTTTTAAATTAGCTCCTTCAATTATCACCAGCCATTATCAATACCAACGTATTCTGGCGATGCAACATCCCTTTAAATTGGAACAGCACGCCGGAGCACAGTTAGTTAATTCTTTTTATGCTATTAGTAATGGCGGTATTTTTGGAGTTGGTTTAGGTAATGGGATTCAAAAACGTGGCTATTTACCAGAACCACATACCGATTTTATTCTAGCTGTTATCAGTGAAGAATTGGGTCTAGTAGGTGATATCGTTGTATTATCGCTTTTGGCATTAATTATTTTACGAATAATCCTTATTGGTGTTCGTGCTAAGAAAAATTATAATGCTTTAGTTTGTTATGGAGTGGCGACAATGATGTTGACACAAGTGATACTTAATGTAGGAGGATTATTAGGTATGATTCCTCTAACCGGTGTTACTTTGCCATTTATCAGTTATGGTGGATCCAGTATGTTAATACTATCGATTGCTTTAGGAATCGTTCTTAACTTGGATGCCACGAATAAATTTGAAAGAACAAGGTGATCTTATGTTTAAAAAAGTAGAGCGCCAAGCTTTGTATGTTTGGGTTTACTCGCTTAAATGGCGGAAGAAATTGCAGCGTTACGGTACAATCTATTACACTTCCCCTAAAATGAAATATGTAATGATGTACGTAAACTCTAATCGAGTTGCAGAAGTTAGAAAAGAATTGAATTCCAAGAATTACGTGAAAAGAGTTTCATTGGCCCATCGTAAAGAATTAGACGAGCATTATGTTCTAAAAACTTCTGAAAGTAAGCAAGAGGAAAATTAATGAAAGTTGTATCAGGAAAGTTTCGTGGATTAAATTTAAAGGCAGTTCCTAGTAATAATACTCGCCCCACATCAGCTAAAGTTAAAGAAGCGGTTTTTAGTATGTTAACACCATATCTAGTCGATGAAGGTGTGGCCCTGGATCTGTTTGCAGGAACTGGTAGTCTAGGTATCGAGGCTGTGTCACGTGGTTATAAAACGGCCTATTTGGTTGATAAGGCTTATAAAGCTATTAGTACGATTAAAGAGAATGTCGATAAGACTCGTGCTAATGAGAGCTTTGTGGTTATGAAGACTGCGGCAACTGAAGCTTTGACTAAGTTTAAGGATGATCAGGTAAAATTTGATTTAGTCTTTTTGGATCCACCATACCGCATGAAAATTACAGAACAGATCATAAAAGATATGGTAGAAGGAGATTTATTAAATCCCGGTGCCATTATTGTTGATGAAACAGATTATGATATTGATCTTACTAACTTTGCCAAAATAAATTTACTTAAAGAAAAGAATTATAAAGATACCAAGGTTGCATTGTATCAGTTTGGAGGATGAGTATGTCACAAAAGGTTGGACTTTATGCGGGCAGTTTTGATCCAGTTACCAATGGTCATTTGGATATAATCCGTCGTGCTTCAAAACTATTTGATAAATTATATGTGGCACCTATGACTAATACATCAAAAAAATATTTATTTTCCTATCAGGAAAAGAAGTCTTTTATTGAAGCTGAAATCAAGGATCTAAGTAATGTTTCTGTCGTAGATGGGAAATCAGAACTTTCAACTAATTTGGCTCGTCAATTAGGAGCCGGTTTCATGGTTCGTTCGATGCGTAATCCGGATGATTTTGGTTATGAGTCGGGTGTAGCCTCAATTAATAAAGTTTTGGATAAGAATATTGAAACGATATTCCTGCTAGCAAACGATCAGTATGCTACGATATCATCGTCGATGATGAAAGAAGTGGCTAAGTTTGGTGGCGACATATCCGAGTTTGTACCTCAAGCAGTCGCTTTAGAGTTGATGAAGAAATTGAGGAAGGAATAAATTATTTTGAGATTTAACAAAACTAGAAATAAGATCTTTGGTGCTATATTTATTTTTATTGTTGTCGTGGCATTCTTCTTTACACCAACAGGTTATTATTTGGAAGTTCCAGGTAGTGCCGAAGATACTTCTCAATTTGTAAAGGTCAATGGTAAGCAAGATAAGAAAAAGGGAAGCTTACTGTTAACGACAGTTGGAATTGTGAGTGGAACACCATTTACGTTGTTGAAGTCAATGGGAAATGATTTTGAAACTATTTACTCACAAGAGGAGTTGATGGGAAATGAAAATAGTCAACAATATTTCCAAGTTCAACAGTACTATATGAAATCAGCAACTAATAATGCAATCCAAGCAGCTTATTCTAAGGCAGGCAAGCCATTTACTAAAAAGTATTTAGGTGTTTATATTATGGATATCATGGATAACTCTGCTTTTAAGAATAAACTACAAGTTGGAGATACAATTACATCCATCAATAATTACCACTTTAAGAATTCGGCTCAGTTTATCAATTACGTTAAGAAGCAAGATAAAAAATCTACTGTAAAAATTAATTTTGTACGCGATGGTAAAAAGAAATCAGCTTCGGGTAAATTAGTTAAATTAGCAGATACCAAACGTTATGGTTTAGGAATCACTTTGACTGATAATACAGAGGCCAAAGGTAATCCTCCAACAAAGATTGATGCCGGCAGTATTGGTGGACCTTCAGCGGGGTTGATGTTTACCTTGCAGGTTTACTCACAGATCAGCAATAAAGATTTGAAAGCAGGTCGTACTATTGCTGGGACTGGAACGATTGCTCCTGATGGAACCGTGGGTCCTATTGGTGGAATCGAGAAGAAAGTCTATGCAGCTTCCGAAATGGGGGCAACAATCTTCTTTGCTCCTGACGACCCTGTAACAAAGGAAATTAAGAAATACGAACCAGGCTATGTTAATAATTACAATTTGGCCAAACGTGCCGCTAAGAAAATTCATACGAAGATGAAGATTGTACCTGTAAAGAACCTAAACGATGCAATTAATTATCTCGAAAAAACAAAACAGTCCAAATAAGGGCTGTTTTTTTTCGTAATTTAATTCGAGGTGATTGAAATGGAAGAAGTTTATCAATACGTTCGAAATAAAAAAATTATTTTATTAATGTGTATCGTAGGTTTAGTTATAGGAGGATATTTTTTTCTTTTCCACAAGGTAACACCGACTAGTACGGTAGAACCTAAGCAGGAATTAGCAACTCAAAAGGATGAAATTAAAAAAAGTAAAACTGATTTGAAAGCAAAAGAACTACAGATGATAGTTGTTGATGTACAAGGCGCCGTTCAAAAACCAGGTGTTTATCGTGTAAAAGATAAGGCAATCATACAAGAAGTAATACAGACAGCTGGTGGTCTTGCAACAAATGCCGATTTAAAACAGATTAATCAGGCCAAAAGAGTTGCTGATCAGATGCAAATTTATATTCCAGTTAAAGGTGAGAAAACAGTTGCTCCTGCCGGCACAAATTCCTCAGGTGGTAGTCAAGATAAAAAGATAGTAAATATTAATACAGCGACAGTTGATGATTTTAAGGATGTAACTGGTATTGGTCCTAAAAAAGCGGAGAAGGTAATTGCCTATCGTGAAGAACATGGTCAATTTAAAACACTACATGATTTAACTAATGTTTCGGGTATCGGTGAGAAAAGCTTAGCTAAACTGAAAGATCAGTTGACAGTCTAGAATAGTGAAAGGTAAATTGATTTTCCCTGCGCTGGTAATAGTTTTATTAATAACAATTTATTTTGAAAGTAAATTATTTATCATCTTTCTACTATTATTAATAATAAGGATTGTCTTGCTTAGAAATAAAAGTCTGAACTTGCTGATTATAAGTTTATCCATAATCTTTGCCATACGTTGTTGGACGATAACACCGCCAACCACGGTACCACAAGTACGGAGTGGAATAGTAACACCGGATTCAATTTCTATCAATGGAGATTTATTGACGGGTGAATTACAAACTAATCGCGAAACGGTGAAATTCATTTATCAAATAAGGACACAAAGTGAACAACAATATTGGAAAAAGTTAGACCACATGGTTCAAGCAAAATTAGAAGTTAAGAAGGTAGAACCAATAGCTCGACCACGTAATCCTGGTGAATTTAATTACGCAAAGTATTTAATTAAACAGAATATTTATTATCAAGCAGAAATCACAGAATTCAAAAATCTTCTAGAGTACCACCCACAAAGTTTCAAGGGTAAAATAAACGTTTTACGAATACATATAATTAAATACTTAGCGCAGTTGCCAAAGTGGTTAAGAATTCATGCTCAAAGCTTGATAGTTGGTTACACTGCTCCTACAGATAAGGATTTTTTAAAAATTTTGAGTGTTTTGGGAGTGATCCATCTTTTTAGTTTATCGGGTCTGCATGTGTTACTTATTCTGACTTTAATCAGAAAGTTAACATCTTTTTTGAAAATTCCACTAGAATTAATTGACATGTTAATGTTATTTTTACTGCCAAGTTATGGTATTTTGGTAGGCTCAAAGAGTGGTATTTGGCGTGCAGTTGTTTTAGCAATGGTTGGAATTGTATTTAAAAAGCTGGGTTGGTCATTAAGTAGTCTTGATATTTTTAGCGTGACACTGTTGATATGTCTGTTTGTTGATCCAATGGCCATAACGACTATGGGTGGTCAACTTAGTTTTCTACTGGCCTTTGCTATTATGTATTTGTATAAGCATACTAAATTTATTTGGGCAACATTAAAGATGAATTTAGTTAGTTTACCAATAATATGCTTTTATACATATCAGCTTAATTGGTTAACTCTATTGATAAATTTGATTTTTATTCCGTTATTTACTTACGTAATATTACCTTTGACCTTTATTTCAGCACTGTCAGTTAATTTAAAAATTTGGAATAACATAAATAATTTATTTGAAATTATGTATAGGATTCTAGATTATTTTTCCAGTAATGTTCAATTTATATTGGTGACAGGCAAATTAGCTGTTTTATCAGTTGTTTTATTGGTGATAATAAGTATTTTCTATATTGAGAGTAAAAGTATTTTCAATAAGTATTTATATCAGTATCTGATTATCTTCGTCGGTTGTGTGGTGTTCAATAAGTTTCCCTTGAGTGGATCAGTGAACATAATTGATGTGGGTCAGGGGGATAGCATTCTGGTAACAACACCTTTAATAAGAAAAACTTTTTTGATTGATACGGCAGGAAAATTAAAATTCATGACTAAACCTTGGGCAAAAAGAAATGGTGGTAATCAAGTAGAACACAGTACGATTCCATTTTTAAAGTCGCAAGGTATTTCTAAAATCGATAAACTATTTTTGTCACATAAGGATGTTGATCATATCGGTAATTTAGAAATCTTGTTAAATAAGTTCCCGGTCAAACAGGTTAATTTTGGAATTGGTTTGGATCAGAATCTTCGAATTCAAAAGGTTATTCGAGCCCATCCGGAAATTGAATTTAGGAGTCGTCGACAAGGGGATGTTATTAAAACAGGTTTCATAAATTGGCAAGTTCTTTGGCCAAAGGTAAAAGGAAAAGGCGAGAATAGTGACTCGCTCACTTTATTAGCCCAGATTAAGAATAAAAAGTGGCTTTTTACAGGGGATTTGGATATTCCTTCAGAACAAAAAATATTGAAAGATTATCAATTCAAAGTTGACTATTTAAAGTTAGGTCACCATGGATCAAAAACAGCGACGGGTGATGAATTACTGGAAAAAACACAACCCCAATTAGGCTTGATTTCGTCCGGAGTTAATAATCGATATGGGCATCCCAATCGGGAGACCTTGCAACGGCTGGAAAATCACCATGTAAAATATTTAAATACGGCTGATTATGGTATGATATCTTGGTATTACGATTTTTTCGATAATAGAGAAAAGATAACAACTTTTTTAAAGGGTGACTCGTTTGAAAATAGCAGAATTAAAAAGTAATTTAAAACAAGGTAATTTGAGCAATGTTTATTTAATTACCGGTGCAGAACAAGTTTTTATTAAGGATATTCAAAAATCATTTAAAGATATCATGTCTCCTGAAGAACGCGACATGAACTTTTCCAGCTTTGACTTGGAAGAAACATCTTTAGATGATGTGATAAATGAAGCCATCTCTGCTCCCTTCTTTGGCGAGAGAAGACTAGTTTTTGCTCAGAACCCTTATTTTTTAACGGCAGAACGTGTTAAAAATGCCGTTGAACAAAACACAGATTTATTGTTGAGATATATTCAAAATCCTACTCCATCAACAATTATGGTGATCTTTGCCTCATATGAAAAATTAGATGCTCGAAAGAAAATTGTTAAACAGTTAAAGAAGATAGCGGCCGTAGTTGATGCTGGTCAGATGGAAGGACCAGTTTTAACTAGAACAATTCAAAATGATTTAAAAGCTGATGGTTATCAAATTGATGGAGAAGCGTTAGATCTATTAATAAATAAGACCAAAAGTAATTATTCTTTGATAACGAACCAATTGGTTAAATTGAAGATGTATGCATTACAGTCGAAAAAAATTGATAAGCAGGCAGTAGAGGAATTAGTGCCACAGTCATTGGAAGATAATGTCTTTGATTTAATGAATCAAATTCTTAATAAAAATATCTATCAAGCTGAGGAACTGTATCATCAATTTTTGTTGCAAAAGATTGATCCGATACTTTTGATTGCTATTTTGATGTCTCAACTACGTCTCTTGATTCAAGTTAAGGTGCTGACTGAAAGAGGTTTAACGGAAGCTACAATTTCTAAGAATCTTAAATTGCATCCTTATCGAGTTAAATTGTCACATCGACAGTCTAAACGATTAGACATGAAGCAATTAATAGTTATGTATCAGGATTTAGTAAACCTAGATTATCAAATTAAATCAGGGCAAGGGGACAAGGAATTACTGTTTGATCTCTTTATAGCGAAATTTGCATAATAAAAAGGAGTTCAGAATAATATCTGAACTCCTTTTTTAGAAATAAAAAAGCAACCAATATAGGTCGCTTAAGATTAATTCAATTTAGCAAGTCTTGACTTATCGCGAGCAGCTTTGTTAGCCTTGATTAGGCCCTTAGCTTTAGCCATGTCAATAGCACGAACTGCTGTTCTAAACATATCTTCTTTGTTGTCAGCGTTATTAGCGGCTGAAGTTTCAAAGTTCTTGATAGCTGAACGCATAGAGCTCTTTTGTGAAGCGTTACGAAGAGTTGCACTTTGTGCAGTCTTTACACGTTTCATAGCTGATTTAATTTGTGGCATCAATTTCACCTCCGATTACCTAGTAAGCTTAAAACTCAATACATAGAATTATACATAATTAGCTTTGGCAATGCAATGAAATGTCGATTTTTTTTACACTATTGCAATATTCTACATTATGTAGTAAATTAGTTAGTTGTGTTAACCATGCTCTGTTTGACGAATCACCAACGCAGACATAGTTTGGCTAAATATATAAGGAAAAGGTGAATGAAATGGCTATTTCAAAACAAAAGAAAAATGAAGTTATCAAACAATATGCACGTAAAGATGGAGACACTGGTTCTCCAGAAGTACAAATTGCTGTTTTAACTTATGATATTAATTCTCTAAACGATCACTTGAAAGTTAACAAGAAAGACCACCACTCATATGTTGGTCTATTAAAGAAAATTGGTCACCGTCGTAACCTATTGGCATACCTACGTAACAAGGATGTTCAACGTTACCATGATTTGATCAAATCATTAGGTCTACGTCGTTAATATCAATTTAAGAAGTTTCCCATTTGGGAGGCTTCTTTTTTTTCGCTTTTTTTTATATATTGTCTCTCGTATGGTAGAATAACAATCAGGTATAGCTTAAATAGTCTTAAAAGACTTAAGAATCACAATAGAATATTATGATCTATGCTATTTTAATGAAATGAGAGATGGAAATGAGCAAAAAAATTAAGATAATTTTGTTAAGTGGCGTACGTGAAAATGGAAAGAATATGTACGCAGTAGAAGTAAATGATGAGATCTATATTTTGGATATTGGTTTGCAATACCCAGATAATGATCTTTATGGAATTGATGTAGTTGTACCAGATATGACTTACATTAAGAAAAATATTGATAAAGTGGTGGGAATCTTCCTATCACACGGTCATGCAGATGCAATCGGTGCTTTGCCATACCTAATCAGTGATTATGACATTCCTGTATTTGGTTCAGAAATGACGATTGAACTAGCTAAGATTGTTTGTTCAAATGACAGTCGCAGTAAGAAATTCTCAGATTTTCACGTTATTGATGAAAACACAGCTATTGATTTTGAACAGGCTTCGGTTTCATTCTTTAAAACGACCCATTCAATCCCAGGTTCTTTAGGAACAGTTATCAAAACTGAAGAAGGTCAAATTGTTTATACTGGTGACTTTAAATTTGATCAAGCCGCTGTACCAGTTTATAAAACTGACTATGGTCGTATTGCTAAAATCGGTAGTGAACGAGTTTTGGCCTTATTGAGTGACTCTGCTAATGCTGAATCACCTTATGAAAATTCTAATGAACGTGATATCTATGAATATATTTTGGATACATTCAGTTATCATAATGGTCGTATCATTGTGGCTCAAGTGGCTTCGAATATTCAAAGAATGCAACAAGTCTTGGATGCAGCTGCTAAGACAGGTAGAAGAGTTTTCCTATCAGGAACAGATGCCGAAAAGATTGTTAAAACAGCCATGAACTTAGGCTATTTGAAGATTAGTGATAAAGAGTTAATTTTAAAGCCTAAAGAATTAAAGGGCTTTGATAATAATAAATTAGTTGTTGTTGAAACTGGTAAAATGGGTGAACCAGTCAAGGTTCTTCGTAAGATGGCTAATCCAGCCGCTAAGACGAAGTTCCAAATTGAAGAAGGGGATTTAGTATTTATCGCTACAACTCCTTCACATGCTATGGATACGACTGTTGCTAAAGCTAGAGATGCTATTTATCGAACAGGTGCTGAAGTTAAAGCTTTGAGCGATGACAAGCATTCTTCAGGTCATGCTAATAAGACTGATCTACAATTGATGATCAATCTTTTGAGCCCAGAAAATGTTATTCCTGTTCAAGGAGAATATCGTCTTTTGGATGCTCATGCGAGAATTGCTCACGAAACAGGTATCCCTTATCAAAATATCTTCCTCACTAAAAAAGGTGATGTTTTGAATTATGAAAATGGCCAATTCTATCAAGCTAAGGCTGTTGACGCCGGAGATACTATGATCGATGGAAAAGGTGTCGGTGACATTGGAAGCATTGTTCTACGTGATCGTGAGTTATTAGCCGAGGACGGTGTTTTCATTGCGGTGGCTACAATTGATCGTAAAAAGAAGAAAGTCGTTGCTAAGCCTAAAATTACGGCTCGTGGGTTCGTTTATATGCGTGCCAGCCGTGATTTATTGAGTGAAAGCTCAGATATTATTGTTAAGACCATAGTAGACTACATGCAAAATAGTAAAGATTTTGATTGGTCTGATTTGAAACAAGATGTCCGTGACAAGTTAAATCACTTCTTGTATGAACAAACTAATCGTCATCCGGTAATTCTTCCTGTAATCATGGAAGTAAACCAGAACAGACATAGAAAAGCCAAAAAATAAACTGATTTAATTAGTTAGATATTGTTGAGGTATTGTATGGACGACTCAGATAATCTAAAAAAAATTATTGATCAGGCGGAAGAAGCCTTTGAACAGGGTGTTTGGTCTGAAGCAGTAGATTTATATACGCAGGCATATGCAATGCAGCAGTCATTCTCAATTAACAGAGGGTTGGCTGCTTCTTTGTTGAATCAAAAAAGGCCTGGTGACGCTGAAGCTGTAATCTTAGATTATTTTAATTATTACCTCAGTGAACCGGAAACGGCTGAATTAGCTTTGGATATTATTTTAGAAAATGATGATTTCTTATTAGCTAATCAAATGTTAAATTTTTATGACATAGAGACATTGCCACACATCAAGCCGGAATTTGTAGAAGATATAACGAAACGAATACAAGTAGCAGAAGATCGTCACGAGCGTTCTTTCAAGCCAGAAAAGAAACAATTATCAAAACGGCTCTATTCCATCGTTACAGAATCTACTCCAAAGCAAATTCAATTGTTAAGAAGTTTGCGACAATTTAACAAGAATGATTATGTAAAGAATGCAAAGATTTTATTAGTCAATCCCTTGCTACATCCACTTTTAAAGAGTGAAGCTCTGGAAAATTTATTGAAGTTGGGAATTGATGAAACTATAGATATTTCATTTTACGGTGAAAATAAAACTTGCAATCCAAGTGACTTAATGCCTATTATGTCAACTGATGTCTATTTGAAAATGTGCGACGAATTAGAAAAATTATTAACTGACGAAAATGATTCTCAGCTCGAAAACTTTAAAGGTGAGTTGTCACTGTATGCGGCATTTGTCTATCCGTTTGGTGATGAAATAATAAAAAGTCCAAGACTCTGGACAAAAGCCATGCTTTTAAGGTATCGTTTAGTTGATGAATCACAAATAAGTGATAATCAGGGGTTAAAGGAAGTAAATAATTGGCTAAAAAGGTTCGATGAGCTAATAAATGCCTTCCAAGAGTGAAAAAAATTAACTTTTTTCGCTTTGAGTATTTACAATTCCGATTACTCCCCGTATAATCCAAAGAGTATATTTTTAGTCGGTGATTTGCTTTGAATTACTTTGCTTTCACCTCTGAAAGTAGTATAATTTTTCAGTAAAGAGTCGTCTAAAGAACATTTTCTTTGGATCAATCTTATGAAATGAAATTTTAGGAGGATTCTTTGTAATGGCAGAAAAAGAACATTATGAGAGAACAAAGCCCCATGTAAATATTGGGACAATTGGTCACGTTGACCACGGTAAGACTACTTTAACAGCTGCAATCACTAAAGTATTGGCTGACAAAGGTTTAGCTAAGGCTGAAGATTATGCTGATATCGATAAGGCCCCAGAAGAAAAGGAACGTGGGATTACTATCAACACAGCCCATGTTGAATACGAAACTGAAAAGCGTCACTATGCACATATCGATGCTCCAGGACACGCTGATTACGTTAAGAATATGATCACTGGTGCTGCACAAATGGATGGTGCTATCCTTGTTGTTGCTGCAACTGATGGTCCTATGCCACAAACTCGTGAACATATCTTGCTTGCTAGACAAGTTGGTGTTGAATACATCGTTGTCTTCTTGAACAAGACTGATCTTGTTGACGATCCAGAACTAGTTGATCTAGTTGAGATGGAAGTTCGTGAACTTCTATCAGAATACGATTTCCCAGGGGATGACATTCCTGTTATCCGTGGTTCAGCTTTGAAAGCTCTTGAAGGTGACCCAGAAGAAATCAAACACGTTGAAGAATTACTTGATGTTGTTGATGAATACATCCCAACACCAGAACGTGATAATACAAAACCATTTATGATGCCTGTTGAAGATGTCTTCACTATCACTGGTCGTGGTACTGTTGCATCTGGTCGTATCGATCGTGGTGAAATTAAGATTGGTGACGAAGTTGAAATCGTTGGTTTGAAGCCAGAAGTATTGAAGTCAACTGTTACTGGTCTAGAAATGTTCCGTAAGACACTTGATTTAGGTGAAGCCGGAGATAACGTTGGTATCTTACTACGTGGTATTAACCGTGATCAAATCGAACGTGGACAAGTTCTTGCTAAGCCAGGTTCAATCCAAACTCACAACAAGTTCAAGGGTGAAGTTTATATCATGAGTAAAGAAGAAGGTGGACGTCATACTCCATTCTTCTCAAACTACCGTCCACAATTCTACTTCCATACAACTGATGTTACTGGTGTTATTGAACTACCAGATGGTGTAGAAATGGTTATGCCTGGTGACCAAGTTACTTTTGAAGTTGACTTGATTGCTCCAGTTGCCATTGAAAATGGTACAAGATTTACTGTTCGTGAAGGTGGCCGTACTGTTGGTGCCGGAGTTGTTACAGAAATCTTAGACTAATTTTTAAGTGGTAATGATAATTAAAAAAGAGTTGGTTAATCCAGCTCTTTTTTTTATGGCTATTTTTTACGGCTAAGTTATTTAAAAATCGTAAAAAGTGTCATATAATATATAAATGATGTCTTAAAAAACCTATTAAATAACGTCAAATGTTTACAATATCACCATTTTAGGGTAATATTACAAAGTATGAGATCGTTGAAATACCGGAGGGATAATATAAATGTCTGCTAAGGCTAAATTTACAAAAAAAGAAAATAATACTGGTGAATTAAAATTTGAAATTGACCAAGATACAATTAAAAAAGGTTTAGATACTGCTTTTAATCGTGTTAAGAAGAGCTTAAATGTTCCTGGATTCAGAAAGGGAAGAGTTCCTCGCCAAATCTTCAACCGTATGTACGGTGAAGAAGCATTGTACGAAGATGCATTGAACGCTGTTCTACCAGATGCATACCAAAGTGCTGTTGATGAAACTAAAGTAGAACCTGTTGACCAACCACAAATCAGTGTTGAATCAATGGAAAAAGACAAGCCATGGGCTATTACTGCAACTATTACAGTTAAACCAGATGTTGAACTTGGTGAATACAAGGGCATCGAAGTTAAGAAACAAAAACGTAATGTTATGAAAGCTGATGTTGAAGATCGTCTAACAGACCTTCAAAAACAACAAGCTGAACTAGTTCTTAAAGACGGTAAAGCTGAAAAGGGCGACACAGTTATTATTGACTATGTTGGTTCTGTTGATGGTAAAGAATTCGATGGTGGTAGCGCACAAAACTACTCACTTGAATTAGGTTCAGGTTCATTCATTCCTGGATTTGAAGATGCATTGATTGGTCATGCTGCTGATGAAGATGTTGACGTAAATGTTACATTCCCAGAAGATTACCAAGCTAAGGAACTTGCTGGTAAGAAAGCTATCTTTAAGACAAAGATTCATGAAGTTAAGTCAAAGGAATTACCTAAGTTAGATGATGACTTTGCTAAGGATGTTGACGAAGACGTTGATACACTTGAAGAATTGAAGACAAAACTTCATGACGAAATCAAGGATCAAAAGAAAGAAACTGCTGAAGAAAACATTCAAGAAGAAGCAATTGCTGGAGCAGTTAAGAATGCCAAGATTGATGACATTCCACAAGCTATGATTGATACAGAAGTTGATAACCAATTGAACCAATACTTGGCTAACCTACGTCGTCAAGGTATTGATCCTAAGTTGTACTATCAAATGACAGGTACAAACGAAGAAAGCTTGAAGAAACAATTTGCTAAAGATGCTGAAGAACGTGTAAAGACTGACTTAGTTATCGAAGCAATCGTTGCTAAAGAAAACATCAAACCAACAGAAGACGAAATTAAGAGTGAAGTTAAGTCACTAGCAGATGAATACAAGATGGAAGAATCCGCTGTAAGAAATGCACTTAGTGATGAAATGCTTGCCCATGATATCGGCGCTAAGAAAGCCATCGAATTAATCGTTGACTCAGCTGTTGAAAAATAATGTTTCTTTGAACTAAAATAAAGGAAGCCACTGGGCTTCCTTTTTTTGTAAAAACGATGGCTTCAAACTAATTACTTTACTCGAAGTTATTACAATGCTAGACTTTCAAAGTAATTGGAACTATTGAAGGAGAATAACTATGTTTGATAGTACAGAAAATACTGGCACAATTAGCTGTTCATTCTGTGGTAAGACGCAATATCAAGTTAAAAAAATTGTTGCTGGACCAGGTGTGTACATTTGTAATGAATGTATTGATTTATGTAAGGAAATCATTGATGAAGAATTAAACGAATCTACACCAATGGATCTTGAAAATATCCCAACACCTGTAGAAATTAAAAAGATTCTTGATGAATATGTAATTGGACAAACTGATGCGAAGAGGGCATTGTCAGTTGCCGTTTATAATCATTACAAGAGAATTAATAAAATGGAACACCTTAAAGATGGTGAAACAGAGTTACAAAAGAGTAATATTGCTCTAATCGGACCTACTGGTTCTGGTAAGACTTTCTTGGCTCAAACTTTGGCTCGTATTTTGAAGGTACCATTTGCAATTGCAGATGCTACAACATTAACTGAAGCTGGTTATGTTGGTGAAGATGTTGAGAACATTCTTTTGAAGCTTTTGCAAAATGCTGACTTTGATGTAGATAAGGCCGAACACGGTATTGTTTATATTGATGAAATTGATAAGATTGCTAAGAAGAGTGAGAATGTCTCCATCACTCGTGATGTGTCTGGTGAAGGTGTTCAACAAGCACTTCTAAAGATTCTTGAAGGTACAATTGCTAGTGTGCCACCACAAGGTGGTAGAAAGCATCCTCAACAAGAATTAATTCAAATCGATACAACCAATATTCTCTTTATTGTCGGTGGTGCCTTTGATGGTATTGAACAAATTGTTAAGAACCGTTTAGGCGATAAGACAATTGGTTTTGGTGCTGAACAACAAGCAACGATTGCTGAAGAGAAGAGTCTGATGCAACAAATCATCCCTGAAGATTTGATGAAGTTTGGTATTATTCCTGAATTTATTGGTCGTATTCCAATAGTAACAGCTCTTGAGAAGCTTACAGAGAGTGACTTGGTTGATATCTTAACAAAGCCAAAGAACGCTCTTATTAAGCAATATAAGGAACTGTTAAACTTGGATGGAGTCAATCTAATCTTTACTGATGGTGCCTTGAAAGAAATTGCTAAGATGTCAATCGAAAGAAATACTGGTGCTCGTGGTTTGAGATCTATTGTTGAAGAAACAATGCTCGATACTATGTTCGATATTCCTGGACGTGATGATGTTGAAAGTGTCAAAGTAACTAAAGAAGCTGTTAGAAAAATCAAAGAACCAGAATTGATTCTTAAAAATGGAGAAGTTGCCTAGTGGGCAGCTTTTTTTGTTTATGGTAAAATTACTTCATTGAGGTGAATTATGCAGGTAAATAATGTATCAATGAATTTGAGCGCCGTAAGCTCAAAACAATATCCAAGTGAAGGTTATCCAGAAATAGCCTTGTTAGGTCGTTCTAACGTCGGAAAGTCTTCTTTGATAAATACTCTTATCAATCGTAAAAGCTTTGCGAGAACGTCTAGTACGCCAGGTAAGACGCAAACACTTAACTTTTATAATATCGAAGATCAATTATATCTTGTTGATGTTCCTGGATATGGCTTTGCTAAGGTTTCCAAAAAGCAACGTGAAGAATTCGGTGTCATGATCGAAGAATATTTGACTACTCGTGATGTTTTGAAGGGTGTAGTTATTTTAGTTGATGGTCGTCATCAACCTAGTGAAGATGATATTTCAATGTATCAATTTGTCAGTTATTATCATATTCCTACATTGATTGTGGCTACAAAGATGGACAAGGTTAAAGGAAATCAGTGGAATAAGACTATTAGCCAAGTCAAGAAAGCAATGCAAATCAATCAAACCGACGGACTACAATTATTTAGTTCTGATACTAAGTATGGTAAAGAAGAAGTCTGGGACTGGATTGAAAAACATATGTAACAAAAGAAGAGATAGTAATCAAATCATGATTACTATCTCTTTTTTTATAATAACTAACTTAATTAAAATTAATGATTTTGTTAAAAGTAAATTTATCATTTTCATATTCGAATTCTAAAATACTACAGTTGCCGAAACCACTGTTCTTTATTTTATTAATATCTGTCCATTGACCAGTAAAGTTCATAATTGAACCAGCATGACTAACGACTAAAACCGATTGATTGTCTTGATTCATAATATCGATTAGAGTCTTTCTGACACGATCTTTGTTTTGTTGAGCACTTTCTCCGCCATATTGAACGAAAAAGTCACCATATTGTTTTTGAGCATCAGTGATTTTAGGATTCAAATATTCATGTTCGCCTTCAAATTTACCAAAAGACATCTCTCGTAATCCCTTTAAACGTGTATAAGGCATGTCAGTAACCAATTCCAAAGTATCACTAGATCTTTCAGCCGTTGAGCAAAAAGCAGCATCAAATTTGATTTGATTATCTTTAAAGTATTTTCCAGCTGTTTTAGCTTGTTCAATACCCTTGCTAGTCAGTGGTGAATCACACCAGCCTTGAATTTTACATAGAACGTTAAAAAGTGTTTGCCCATGACGCATTAAATAAAGCTTTTTTTTCATGTTTTCCCCTCCATAAAAGCACTTACATTATACAATAACATTAGCTTTTCTAAAAAAGAGCTTGAAAAAAATATTACTCCTGTGTATCATCATACTTATAAATAGTTTTAGTTTTAAACTAAGTAGTAATTTACTTCGGTGTTCAGAGAATTGACATTTGGTGAGAGTCAAGCAGGGTAGATTATCAAATACGAAACTAAAATTCGTGTCCTACGTTATAGGAGTAAAGAGCAAGTAGTAATACTTGAATTTGGGTGGTACCGCGCATAAGCGTCCCTGCATAACTGCAGGGGCGCTTTTTTTCTATAACGGGGATAAATTATTGGAGGAAGATCTATGAATATTATTGATGAATTATCATGGCGTGGCTTGATCAATCAACAATCTGATGAAGAAGGCTTACGTAACTTAATCGATGAAAAGGATATTTCATTGTACTGTGGGATGGATCCAACTGGAGATTCAATGCATATTGGTCATTTGTTGCCATTTATGACTTTGGAAAGATTTGCTAGAGCAGGACATCATCCATATGTTGTTATTGGTGGTGCTACTGGTTCTATCGGTGATCCAAGTGGTAAAAAAGCTGAACGTCCTATGCAAACAATGGACCAGGTTAATCACAATGTTGAAGCCTTGAGTAATCAAGTTAACAATATCTTCAGTGATTTTACAATGGTTAACAACTATGACTGGACAGAACCAATTGGTATCCTTGATTTTCTACGTGATTACGGTAAATTATTTAACGTTAATACAATGCTTAACAAGGAAATTATTTCTAGTCGTCTAGAAGTAGGTATTTCCTTTACTGAATTCACATACCAAATCTTGCAATCACTTGATTTCTTGACACTATACCGCAAGCATAATGTTCAATTACAAGTTGGTGGTGGTGATCAATGGGGTAATTTGACTGCTGGACTTGATTTGATTCATAAGGCTGAAGGACAAGATGCCAAAGTTTATGCTTTGACAATTCCTTTGTTACTAAAGGCTGATGGAACTAAATTTGGTAAAACTGCTGGTGGTGCTGTTTGGCTTGATCCTAAAAAGACTTCACCATATGAATTCTATCAATTCTGGTTTAATCAAGATGATAAAGACGTTGTTAACCTCTTAAAGAAGTTTACTTTCTTGTCTAAAGAGGAAATTGACGAGTTGGCCGAATCTATCAAGACAGCTCCTGAAAAACGTTTAGCTCAAAGAACATTGGCTCAAGAAGTAACTAAATTTGTTCACGGCGAAGAGGCTTTGAAGACAGCTGAAAAAATTACTGATGTTTTATTCTCAGGTGAAATTCAGGCATTAACAACTGCAGAAGTTGCTGAAGCCTTCCATGGTGTTCCTAGTGAAGAAATTGCTGCAGATCCAATTAATTTAGTTGACTTATTAATTGCCGCTAACGTTGATAAATCAAAGCGTCAAGCACGTGAAGATATTCAAAATGGTGCCATCAGAATCAACGGTGAGAAGTTGACTGATACAACTCTTGAAATTGATCCTAAGACATCATTTGACGGCAAATATATTGTTATTCGTCGTGGTAAGAAGAAGTACTTCTTGGCAAAAGTTAAATAAAACCATTGACTGAAAATGTAAAATCGTTTATATTATTTGCAACGAAAACTTTTAATCGAGTCCTGTGAGGCTTGGAAGGTATTGACTACATTTGGCAGAAAAAGTGTAAACTTCCTTTCCTTGTGGGATAGGGAGTTTTTTGTTTACTTAAAAAACTAGGGAACTTTTAATCAGATCCAATGAGGTCTAAAAGGTTTAAGGGATAATACTAAACTTTTTAGGGGTAGCTGGACTGACAGCTACCCCTTTTAATTTGGAGGAAAACAATGAAAAATATACTTTCTATGTCACAATTATCCAACCAAGAGGTTCAAGATTATCTTAATGCAGCCTTGGAATTTAAGAACGGTCGGCAATCTACGATAGGGCAAGGTAAATTTGCCGTTAATATGTTTTTTGAAAATAGTACAAGAACTAAATCAAGCTTCCAAGTTGCAGAAATGAAATTAGGGATGCAACAAATTGTCTTTGATGCTGAAAAATCCTCAACCAAGAAAGGCGAAAGCCTCTACGATACTTGTCGGACATTAGAAAGTGTTGGAGCTGATCTAGCAGTTATCCGCCACAGTCAAGATGAATATTATAACGAACTTTTAAATCGTAATTTTGGTATTCCTATTATCAATGCAGGCGATGGTGCCGGTCAGCATCCTTCACAATCCTTACTCGATTTAATGACGATTTTTGAACACTTTGGACATTTAGATGGTTTGAAAGTAGGTATTATCGGTGATCTCAGCCATTCACGAGTAGCACATTCTGATGCTGAGATTTTGACACAGTTGGGTTCAGAGGTTTACTTTGGTGGACTTGATTCTTGGTATACGTTCGAATTTCAAGCTATGGGACCTCATAAGACTGTAGATGACTTATGTAAAGAAATGGACGTGGTCATGCTATTAAGAGTTCAGCATGAAAGATTGTCAGCGGAAGAGAATCAAGGTTTTTCAAAAGCCGATTACTTTGAAAAATATGGTTTGGACATGCGTCGAGTTAATCTGATGAAATCAGATGCTATGTTAATGCATCCGGCTCCAGTCAACCGCGGAGTTGAAATTGCAGATGACGTTGTGGAATGTGATAAATCGTATATTTTTAAACAGATGATCAATGGTACATTTGTTAGAATGGCAATGATTGAATCAGTTTTGAAAGGTGCTAACTAAATGAAAAAATTAATAAAGAATGCACAGTTGTATTATCAAGGACAATTAACTCCAGCAGATCTTTTAGTAGAAAATGGAAAATTTACGCAAATTGCTGAAGAGATATCGACTGATGGTGTTCAAGTAATTGATGCAAAACAACGATTAGTCGCTCCAGGATTAATTGATGTACACGTTCATTTTCGTGAACCGGGTCAAGTTCACAAAGAGACTATCAAGACAGGTACTTTAGCGTCAGCACATGGTGGTTTTACAACAGTTGGAGCTATGCCCAATGTTATTCCGGTACCGGATGATACGGAAAAATTTCAAAAACAGTTGGAGTTGAATCAAAAAAATTCTTTAATTAATACCTTACAATACGCTCCAGTAACTAAAGATGAAACTAGTGATGAATTAGTTGATATCGAAGCCTTGGACGAATTAGGAGCTTTTGCTTTCTCCAATGATGGTCATGGAATTATGAATGCCCAATCAATGTATTCCGCAATGGAAAGAATTGAAGCTATCGGCAGCCATTTGGCAGCACATGTTGAAGATAAAGATCTTTTCAACCATGGTGTGATTAATTTTGGCTCAGCATCACAACGATTAGGTTTACCTGGAATCAAACAAGTAGCGGAAACTTCACAATTAGCTCGTGATCTAGTTTTAGCTAAAGAAACAGGCGTACATTATCATGTTTGTCATATTTCAACTAAAGATGGTGTTGACTTGGTAAGAATGGCTAAGGATGCTGGCATCAATGTTACTTGTGAAGTGACACCGCATCATTTATTACTCAGTGACAAAGATATCGTAACGGATGACGCCAATTTTAAGATGAACCCGCCATTGCGTTCAAAAAAAGATCAAATGGCATTATTGGACGGTTTGGCAGATGGTACGATCGATATGATAGCAACTGATCATGCTCCCCATGCTAAAGAAGAGAAAAATCAAGGTTTTCAAAAGAGTGCCTTTGGTATTACCGGAATCGAAACATCTTTCCCACTAATGTATACCCGTTTAGTCAGAACAGGATTGATCAGTTTGGAAAAATTAGTTGAACTGATGGCGGTAAAGCCAGCTCAGTTGTTTGGATTAAAAGGTGTAGGGACAATTGGATTAAATCAGAAAGCTGATTTTACTATTATTGACTTGAATCAAGACTATACGATTAATGAAACAAACTTTTTATCTAAGGGAACTAACAGTCCTTTCATAGGACAATCAGTATTTGGACAAATTCAGGCCACTTATGTGAACGGTAAAGCAGTTTATACAAACAACCACGAGGAGTAAAAATGGATAAACCAGTTATAGTAGCATTAGATTTTGCAGATGATTTTGAATGTATTAATTTTTTGAATCAATTTCCTAAGAGTCAATCGTTATTTTTAAAAATCGGCTTGGAAATGTTTTGCCAATATGGCTATCCTTTTGTCAAACGCTTGCGAGAACGAGGATATAATATTTTTCTTGATTTGAAATTGCACGACATCCCTAATACTGTAAAAAGGACTTGTCAGATGATTGCTAAGTGGGATGTTCAGATGTTAACGATTCATGCTAGTGGTGGGGCAGAGATGATTGCAGCTGCTAAAGAAGGTTTATCAGGTTCTGATACTAAATTATTAGCTGTTACTCAATTAACATCGTTAGGACAAGTAGAGCTATCGAATGAACTACAGGTTTCATTGCCATCGCAAGATTATGTTACAAGGTTGGCTAAGCTAGCTTTTAATAATGGAGCTGATGGGGTTATCTCATCTGCTTTAGAAGTACCAATGATTAAAGAGGCTACCAGTGAAAAGTTTCTCTGTGTTACCCCAGGAATCCGTCCAAAAGCAGCTCAAGTCGGTGATCAAAAACGAGTAGCGACACCTAGCCAAGCTAAAAAGTTAGGTAGCGACGCCATTGTGGTAGGACGACCAATTACGCAAGCTAAAGATGAATATAATTCTTATATGAATATTGAAAAGGAGTGGAGTAAGTAATGGATAAAAAAATAGCAATCGATATTGCCAGTCAATTATTGAAAATTAAGGCGGTAACTTTGAGTCCTAAAGAGCCCTTCACTTGGGCTAGCGGCATTAAATCACCAATTTATACAGATAATCGTTTGACTATTGCTTATCCAAAGTTCCGTCAAACAATTGCTGAAGACCTTGCACTTTTAATTAAGGAGAAATATCCTGAAGCAGAGGTTATTGGTGGTGTCGCTACAGCTGGAATCCCCCACGCCACAGGAGTTTCTAATATTCTCGATTTACCATTAAATTATGTTCGTCCAAAGAAAAAGGATCACGGTAAAAAGGGTCAAATTGAAGGTCGGTGTCAGGCTGGTGACAAAGTTGTATTAATCGATGACTTGATTTCAACTGGTGGTAGTATTTTAAAAGCCGTTGATGCTGTTCGTGAAACAGGTGCTGAAGTTATCGGAACAGTTGCTATTTTCTCTTATGATTTACCAGAAAGTACAACTAACTTTGCAGCAGCTAGAACAAAGTTGTTTACTCTAACTGATTTTCCTACATTGATTCAAGTAGCCAAAGAACAAGACTATATTGAGGAAAATGATACTGAACTTTTAGAGCAGTGGTATAAGGTCCCCGAAGGATGGTGTAAATAATGGATTTATATAAAGCAGTTCGCCCACTAATTTTTAAAGTAGATCCAGAGGTTGACCATCATTTGGTAGCCAATGGGTTAAAGATGTTTAACCGCTATCCGCAAGCCTTACAAGCAATGTTTCAAGTAAAAAAACGAGCTGATTTAAAAGTTACTGTTAAAGGTGTAAATTTCGATTCACCAATTGGAATTGCCGCTGGTTTTGATAAAAAAGCTGAATTTTATAATAGTTTAGGTGCTCTAGGTGCTGGTTTTGTGGAAATTGGTAGTGTAACCAGAGAAAATCAACCAGGTAATCCTAAGAAACGAATTTTTCGTTTAACAGAGGATCAAGCAATCATCAATCGTATGGGCTTAAATAATTTAGGAATTGAGGAAACCAGAAGACATTTAGCCAATACACCTAAGCATGTCACAGTGGGTATCAGTGTAGCTCCTGGACATGGTTTAAGCAGTGAAGAGATGGTTGATGAAATGGTGGATGATATCAAAGAAATTCATTCATTTGCCGATTATATTGCCTTGAATCAAAGTTGTCCTAATCAAAAAGGCGTGACAACGTTACAGGAGATTCCAGTAGCCAAAAGATTATTACAAAAGATTCATAATTTACATATCAAGGAACCAGTTTTTTGTAAATTTGGAAATGATATTACTACTGAACAGTTGATTGAGTTGATCAATGAAACAAAAGGATTGATGGATGGAATTATTTTAACCAATACAGCCTCCAACCCAAGCAAAATTTATAATAATTTAAAGTCAACTAATCGTAATGAAGGTGGTGGCTTGAGCGGTAAGCCGATCTTCCTGAAATCGTTGAGTTTGACTAAAGCAATCCATCAAGCTTTCCCAGAGTTACCAATTATGTTTTCCGGTGGGGTCTTTACACCTGAAGATGCGCAAATAGCTCTTGAAGCAGGTGCTAGTTTGGTACAAGTTTACACAGGATTCATCTACAACGGACCAACCCTCTTGGAAAAAATTAATCGTCAGCTATCTATTAATGATGTGGTACGCAATTTGGATTACACTCCTGTTGCAAAAGCGCCAAGCCATAGTTCACAAGATATTGAAGTTACCGATATTAATGAAGATAAAAAAGTTGAATTGGATGCCAATTCGGGTGCATCTTTTCATGAAGAATAAACAAAGAGACTGTCAGATAAGGATTTCTTATCTAAACAGTCTTTTTTTGGTGAAAATTTTTTATCGTTCTAAATTTATAGCTCTAAATATATTTAAAAGTTAAAATTATTTTTATTTATGTTTGATGAGGGAGATTTCATGAGATACAAGTTAATTACAATTGATATGGACGATACGCTTTTGACGACGGCAAAAGAGATTTCAGAGAAAAATAAAAACATGATTCAAAGAGCTATGGCAAACGGAACAAAGATTGTTCTGTGTTCTGGTCGTCCACATAAGGCCATGTATGATTATGCACACAGTCTCGGGATTGATGGCGATGATAATTATATGATTACTAACGGTGGAGCAATTATTGAAAATATGAGTGGTGAAATTGTCTATCAAAAAACACTTAGTAATGATTTTTACTGTGAATTTGTCAAATTTGTTAAGGAACATGTTTTACCATACTGTGTTTTGGATATTCAAGGTAATACTTACACAAGTGGTTTTGAATTTATTGATGAGTATACAATTGCCATGGCTTATGAGAATAGTCGTGGATTGTGTATCAAGGAACCAGAAGATTTACCGGCTGATTTTGAAATTACCAAGGCAGTCATCAATGGCAGTGAACAGCGTTTAGATGAGATCACTGATTTTATCAATCAGCAATTTAGTAATTATTTTGTCGTGAGAACTGGAGTTGGTTATCTGGAAATCTTTCCTAATAATGTCAACAAAGGTGAGGCAGTGAAATATTTAGCTCAACAGTTAGAGATTGAATTGAAAGATATTTTAGCGATTGGGGATCGTGACAATGATATTTCCATGCTTGAGGTAGCCGGAACAGGAGTAGCCATGGGAAATGCTCAAGTAGGTGTAAAAGCTGTTAGTGATTATGTAACAACTGATAATAACCATGATGGCGTGGGGGATGCGATTGAAAAATTTGTTATTGAATAAATGCTAGATTTTAATTTTATTCAAATCATCAATTAATTTAGTAATTTGTGATTGTTGTTCATCCTCTAGTTGATCAGAAGTACCGATAACATTGAGAATGGCATCCCCTAGTTGAATAATTGTGACGGTAGTGTCGTTTGTTGCTAGAACTAAGTAAATTGAAATGAACTTTGTCAGTTCTTCAAATTGAATTGATTCCTGAATATTTGTTTGTTGTAAAAGTTTATTGGCAGTCCTAACGATAATCTGTTTTGCTTGCTGATTTTTTTCCTTATTAGCTTTGCGTTTTTGATAGTAAGGTAAAAAGAGTGCGACTGAGACAGCTAATATTTCGGCAAAACTTTCAACCCATTCAGCTAAAGAACCTATTTCCATAAGATCACTTCCGTAAAATTATTTGTGATAAGAATAGCATTGAATTGATCGATAAAGGTATAAGAAAGCACTAAAAAAAGTTCTGAACTAAAAGGATTATTCCTCTTAATTCAGAACTTTTTGATTGTCTACATAAATAGAGTAAAGATGAAACCGACGATACCAACTAGAAGACCATATAATAAGGCAGGTAAAACAGTTTTACGTAAAATGTTACCTTCTTGACCACTGAGTCCAACAACGGAACTAACGGAAACAATGTTGTGAACACAGATCATATTTCCGGCCGCAGCACCGATTAGTTGAGCTGCTAAAACTAGTTCTTTGCTGACATTAGCATTAGAGGCAATATCGGCTTGAATTTGTCCAAAAGTCAAGGTTGAAACAGTTGTACTACCAGTAACAAATGAACCTAGTTGACCAAGAAATGGAGCAATGATGATCCAGATGCCGGAAAGATACTTAGAAATAACTTCAGCAATATACATGGGCATACTAGGTAACTTAGCCAAATTAATTTCAGAGTTAGTAAAGATTTGGACCATGATTAAGGTTACGACTAGAGCTAAAGCAGTTGATTTCATTGACAGGGCCACTTTTTTTGCAATAGGAAAGAAATTTTTTAAAGATTTAACCTGAATTAATAAGCCAAAGATAACGGCGATTGTTAGCAGTGTTCCTGGAGAATACAGGAATTCCCAATCGGAATTAACTTGTGAGAATCCTAAAATGTTTTTCCACGATAAATTGACGTTAGTTACTAAAAATTCTTTCAATGGCGCGATTGTTCGTGTAGCTAAAAGCATTAAGATAACGATGACGTATGGTGACCAAGCAGTTAACAAAGACATTTTCTTTTCAGAAGCAATCGTCTTGGTTGAAGTGGTCCAAGGATTGGTAAAGCTTTTTTTAGGCAATAAGAACTTTAATCTGATGGTCAAAATAGCAATGATAATAGTTGCGAACGGTGCCAGAATAGAAACAAATTCATAACTGAGTACGAATGAAACTAAGAGAGCAAAGATGCTATAGACTAATCCAATAAATAAAGACCAAGGAACTAATTTTAAAAAGTCCCTTTTTTGATTACCATCATTTTTACCAAAGACAAAAACCAAGATGAAGATCAACATCAAGGGCATGAAAGTGCCGGCAAAGAAATCTAATTGTGTGATTCGTTGACCAATAGAATTGAGGAAGGCACTTTTCTCACTGACGTTACTTAAACCAACCGTTAAAGGCGTTCCAACAGCACCAAAAGAAGCAGGCGTGGAATCGGCAATTAAAGCTAATGTGACAGCTGCCATGGGTGAGAAGCCTAAAGCAATCATCAATGGAGCAGTAACCATAGCTGGAGTTCCAAATCCTGAAACACCTTCGATCAGTCCTCCAAATAAGAAAGCAACTAAGATCAATTGAATTCTCATATCGGCGGATAAGGTGTGAAAGCCAGCATTGATTCGATCAATTGCTCCAGTGTGCTGCAAAATATTGAGCATCATTAAAGCGCCAAAAAGAATCCAAAGAATCGGTAAGGCTTTATGAATTGATTGAAAAATAGAAGCCAATAAGGCCTTTGCAGGCATTTTCCAAAGGAAATAGCCTTCTAGCAAAACAATGAAGGCACTGATCGACATACCTTTAGTTGCAGGCATATTGATAATTCCCAAAAGTATTAACGGCAAAATAACGGCTGATAAAGCAACAACAATCATGAAATTTCCCCTTATAAATGTATTTTAATCATTATATAATTTTTTACTTATCCATTGTAGTAGAAAAGCAGAAAAATATTTTTCTATAAATGAACTTCGAATAAACCTTACTAACTTAATAGTAAGACAGATCAAAGTAAAAAGATAATTTTAGTTAGACTTTTTGTAAATAAAATACTATTTTGAATAAATTACTTTGACACACATAGTAATTGGTGATACATTATTGCCATAGAAAAAAGGTGAGACGAAATAATGAAACCACTAATTTCCAAAGATATTATTCGTGGACATACTGCTACGATCGTTTTAAATATTCTTAATCAAGGCGACAGTTATGGTTATGAAATTGCCAAACGGGTTAAAGAATTGAGTCACGATGATTATGAATTAAATGAAGCTACCCTATATACCGTTTTTAGAAGGTTAGAAAAGAATGGTGACATTGTTGGCTATTGGGGTGACGAAACTCAAGGTGGACGTCGTAAGTATTATCAGATAACTACTCAAGGGAAACAAACTCTAACGGATAATATTGAAGCCTGGAATTTTGCTAAGAAAGTAATCGATGAATTGATTTTAGGAAGGATAAATAATCATGAATGAAGAAATAAAAGCATTAGTTGATCAAAGATTAAATAAAATTTTTAATGATTATCCTGAAACTGCTGAATTAAGTGATTTAAAAGAAGAACTGTCATCTGATTTGATGTCATCTGCGGAAGATAAATTAACCGATGATATGACTCCGGCAATTGCTGTTGAAAAAGCCTTTAAAGAATTTGGCGATATTGATGAAGTAATCAATCAAGTTTTGAATGATAATCATCAGAATGAACATCATAAACATACTACGGGACATACATTTAACATTGATAATTCGGGTATTAGTATTGATAACGGTAAGTTACTTAACATCAATGATGATGGGATTACAGTCAATAATGGCAAAACTATCAAAATTAACGATGACGGAATTAAATTTGGTAATTTAGTGATCAATGATAATGGTATTAATTTTAAAGGTAATACGAAATCATTTAAAAAAGGTAAAGATAAATTCGACAGTTACTTTGATAAAGAATTTGCAGACTTTGATGTTGACGATGATTTCGATGATGATAACTTTAATACTGAGGTTCATGTTGAAACTTTGCCCTTAACTGATGAATATGAATTTGATTATACTGGTTTAAATAAAATCAGAATTAACTATAAAAATGCCGATTTAAAGATTTTGCCTACTGCTGACGATAAGATCAAAATTAGTGAATACATGTCACGAACAAATCCCAATTACCAAGTAAAGACAGATTTAACTGATGGTGTTTTGAGTATTAAGCAAGGTGAGATCCCACATTTTTTGCCATTAAAAATCAGAGTTAAAATCTTGATTCCTAAAGCCTATGTCAAAACACTCCAAGTGATTAATGACAGTGGTAATTTACAAGTTCAGAGTATGAGAGCTTTGGAAAAGGCAGTTGTTGAGTGTCACAGTGGAGCAGTTTATCTGAACAATTTTGAAAGCCAAACTTTATTACTTGATGTAAATTCAGGTAAATTAACATTGGACCATGTTTTAGCTAAAGAACAGTTGGCTATTAATGATCGTAGTGGTCTCGTTAATATGGATACCGTGGCAACATCTAAATTTGATATTTCTTCCAGAAGTGGTTCGATTAAGGGAACTGATTTCAGTGGTGCCGGGAATATCATGGTGAAATCTGGTACCATTCATATGAATTTTGACAAGGTCACTGGTGACATAAATGTTGAGAACAATAGTGGCACGGTCAAGTTAAAGATGCCCGAAGATGACTCTTACAAGTTCGATTTGGAAGCTCAAAGTGGAATTGTTCATATGAAGCAAGCAGCTAATTTGTTACACGATATTATGAACTTAAAGGAAGGAACGGTTGGTAATGATCCACAATATCAGCTAACAGTTCATGCAAAATCAGGTATTATCAAGGTTTCATAACGGATTTGACGTTTTGGATAGTTGAGGACGTCTTTGTTACAAATTAATCAATATTAATTTATACTCATAGAGAATTTTTGAGGATAATACCTAGGTTAGGAAGTATTGATTATGATTGAAAAGATAGTAAATCAACACTTTATTCCGATGTTTGATGTTGATAAATTGAGTATTGGTTGTAAAAACGCTAATGTGAAGATAATGTCGACTGATGGCGAAAAATTTGTTGTACGTGAATTAATGTCACGTCGTAATTTAAAATATATGTTTAAAGTGGATGTTACTGGTGACAGTTTATCCATTAATCAGGAAAAATACTCTCGAATCCCAACACTAAGATTTGAACTACAAGTGTTTATCCCCAAGGACTTTTCCGGTGATGTGATCATATCGAATCACAATGGTTCAATTTTATTGCATGATATGACTTGCCAACAGCTATTTATTACTGATAATGCGGGTAAAATAATATTGGATGATTTAAAGATTGAAAAGGAATGCTTTATTCAATCACGTAATGGTGATATAAAAATGGACAATGTCATAAATCGTCGATTTTATTTGAACTCTTATAGTGGCATGATTAAAGCTGTTTCTTTAAGCGGGGCTGGCAGCGTATCAAGTTCAACAGGATATGTTCAATTAGATTTTGAAGTGATCTCTGGGAATGTCATTGTTAATGATACTAAAGGAACAGTTAAAGTTTCGATGCCTGAAAGAGACTCTTATGATTTTAAATTGCAGTCCAAAGTAGCTGAAATTAAAGCGCCAAAAACTGGTTTGCGTCATGATCGTTTGGATTATAAAGAAGGTACAGTAGGGGATGACCCTCGGTATCAATTGAACGTTCAAACTAAATCTGGCCGAATTAAAGTTAAGTAAGCCTGCATCCGCATAATAATAAAGTCCAGTGCTGTAACCAAAATTGGTTGCTGCACTGGACTTTTTTAATTAATTTTTTCATTGATGATTTTTAGAACATTGCTAATGCGATAGAGGGTATTTTTAGGATCATGTCGTTGATTCCAAGATAAATCTAACAGAATCTTTCCTTTGTTAAGATCTAAAGCAAGATAAAATGGCTTTCTCAGCCATGGGAAAAAAGACTGTTTGGCTGGTTTAATAGTGAGAATATTTTGTAAATCATATTTTTTGTCACTTTCAACGATGTAACATTTTTTGACTTGAGAAAAGCTGATAAATTGATAATCGATACGATCAGGTAAAAAGATCATCTTTAAACGGTCATGATAAGAAATTAATTTGTAATAGGATACTCCATGTTTTTCTAATTGCCAATGTCCAAAAAGTTTGGATAGATTACTAGGATAGTAAATAAAAACTAATAAGAAAAAGATAATCAGAAATAAACCAAGAGCAACCGAGAAGTTAATAAATGATCCCAATCCTCCGACAATTAAACTAAGCAATAGACTAACTATTAAAGGACGACGATTAACTTTTTTTCCAAATTCAGCTTTTTCAATCATTTGCGTTATCCTTTCTTAGAATCTAAGAACATTGTAACGGTTTGTAAACGCTATCACAAGCGGAGTGATAGGAATTTTATTTAAAACTATTTTTTTGGAAAGCATTGTAATAAGCAAATTTATCGTATATTCTACATGTATATCACATAGATAGAGGAGGATAATGTTTATGGGGAAAAAAGCCAAAAAATGGCAAATGCCTTCCGCGTATACGATATTGTTTTTCCTAATAATTCTAGTAGCAATTTTGACTTGGATTATTCCTGCTGGGGAGTATGCTACTACCAAAGCCGGTAATATTGTTGCAGGAACTTATAAGGCTCGTGCTAGTAGCCCGCAAGGTATTTGGGATGTTTTCTTAGCACCAATTAATGGTATGGTCGGAACTTCGGAAACTGAAGGTTCCATTTCAGTATCGCTGTTCATCCTAGTTATTGGTGGTTTCTTAGGAGTAGTCAACAAGACGAGAGCACTAGATGATGGAATTAGTGCCACCGTGAAGAAGTACAGTGGCAAGGAAAAAGCTTTGATTCCAATTTTGATGGTTTTATTTGCTATCGGTGGATCAGCTTATGGAATGGGTGAAGAGACAATTGCTTTTTATCCAATTTTGATTCCAGTTATGATTGGGGTTGGCTATGATTCAATCACAGCTATTTCAATTGCTTTAATCGGAACACAGGTTGGATGTTTAGCTTCGACTGTCAATCCTTTTGCCACAGGGGTTGCATCGCAAACTTTGGGTATTTCACCAGGCGATGGATTGATTCAACGACTGATTTTATTAGTTATTGTGACAGTTATTAGTATTGTTTATGTAATGCGTTATGCCGATAAAATCAAAAAAGATCCATCACAATCATATGTTTTTGATCGTCGTCAAAAAGATTTAGAAGAATTTTCGATGCCTGAACGTAGTATTGATGATAAATTATCAACACGTCAAAAGGCAGTTCTTTGGTTATTTGGTTTAACATTTTTGATTATGATTGTCAGCTTAATTCCATGGTCAAGTCTGAATGAACATTGGACTTTCTTTGATAGTTTTACTAAGTGGTTAACTAATATTCCTTTCTTAGGTGCTTTGATTGGTAAGGATCTAGCACCATTAGGAACTTGGTATTTCACTGAAATTACGACATTATTCTTTATGATGTCAGTCGTAGTAATGTTTGTTTTCCGCATGAAAGAATCAGAATTCATCGATGCCTTCTTAGGTGGAATGAACGACTTCTTGAGTGTTGCTATTATTGTGGCTGTGGCTCGTGGTATTCAAGTTGTTATGAATAATGGTTATATCACAGCTACAGTGCTACATGCTGGTGAAACTGGATTACAAAGTTTGTCAGCAGGTGTCTTTATTGTTTTAACTTATATATTCTACATACCTATGTCATTCTTGATCCCTTCAACGTCAGGTTTAGCTGCCGCTACAATGGGAATTATGGGTCCTTTAGGTAAGTTCTCTGGTGTTGATGGTTCATTGGTTATTACCGCTTATCAAGCTGCTTCAGGTTGGGTCAATTTGATTACACCAACTTCTGGAGTTGTTATGGGAGCCTTAGCTATTGGACACGTTGATATTATTAAGTGGTTTAAGTACATGTGGAAACTGATGGCAATTTTATTTGTTGTCGTAGCAGTATTCCTAGTTGTTTGCGCAATAATTTAGTAATTGAGGGGGAAATTAGTAATGGAAAAATTTATTACAGATGAAATTCAATCAGAGGCAATTGCTGACTTAGCTAAAATTGTTAGTGTGCCTTCATACAATGAACCAGCACAACCCAAGGCACCTTTTGGAAAGGGTCCTAAAAAAGCTTTGGATGAAGTGTTGGCTATCGTTGAAAAATTAGGCTTCAAGACTTATGAAGATCCAGAAGGCTATTATGGCTATGCAGATATCGGTGAAGGTGATCAAACCTTTGGTATTGTCGGTCATATGGATGAAGTTCCCGCTGGAAATTTAGAAGCTTGGAATGTTGAACCTTATAAGTTAACTGAAAAAGATGATAAATTATACGGTCGTGGAACTCAAGATGACAAGGGACCTACAATGGCTGCAATTTATGCTATTAAGGCAATTCTTGATAAAGGTTACAAGTTCAATAAGAAAATCCGAGTAATTTTTGGAACCGATGAAGAAATTCTCTGGAGATGTTTGGCTGAGTATAACAAAAAAGAAGATCCAATCGACTTAGGGATTGCTCCTGATGCTGAATTCCCATTGATTTATGCTGAAAAAGGTTTGCAACAATCGTACTTGGTTGGACCAGGATCAACTGAATTGAATTTGGATTTGGAAAATGCTTTTAATGCTGTTCCCGGAAAAGCAATTTATAGTGGCCCTAAACAAGCTGAAGTTTTGAAGGCTTTGCAAGAACATAACTTTGAATCCGAAGAGCATGACGGTTCAATTGAAGTTCACGGTAAATCAGTTCATGCTATGAATGCTCCCGAAGGAACTAATGCGGTAGTTAGATTAGGAATTGCTTTGGCTGATGTCTTTCCAGACGTTGCCGTATTGAAATTCTTAAAGGCCTTTGGTGAAGACGCAAATGGAACAAATCTTTTAGGAGATGTTTCTGACGATGTTTCAGGTAAGCTAACGTTTAATATTTCTAGCTTGAAGATCACACCTGAAGAATCAAGAATGCAAATTGATTTGAGAATTCCTGTAAAAATTGAGCATGATGAATTAATTCAAAAGATTTCTGATGCAGTTGCTAAATTTGATATGAAGTATGAAAACTTTGATTATGTTGCACCATTGTATGTTCCAACTGACAGTGAATTAGTTAAGACATTGATGTCAACTTATCAGGATCTAACTGGCGATACTAAATCACAGCCAGCAATTTCCGGTGGTGCCACATTTGCAAGAACAATGCATAATTGTGTAGCTTTTGGTGGAATGTTGCCAACAACTCCTGATTTTATGCATCAAGCTAATGAAAATTGGAGTAAGGCTGATATGAAGAAAGCCATGGAAATCTTTGCAGAAGCAATTTATCGTTTGTGTGTTAAATAGGAATCTGTTGCAAATAATTTAAAAAATGGACATTTACCGGAGACACACATATTGAAGTGCCCTAAAATTGTTAGACATAATCTAACAATTTTAGGAGCACTTTTTT
>NZ_AZDH01000022.1 GCF_001435445.1 Companilactobacillus kimchii DSM 13961 = JCM 10707
GGGTCTAAGTCAAATCGTATTGGTAAGACCTTTTACTAAGAATCATACCTTAATTGGTATGGTTCTTTTTCTTTATGCTCTTATAAGCTGAATACGCATAAAGAAATGCATTTGATTCTTAAACCCAAAACAACCACGCTTTAATGCCTTGATTTTTCGATTGATTCCTTCAAGAGGACCGTTTGAATAACTGTATCTACTACTGTTTAGAACATATGATAAATTCTTTTTTAGAGTGTTCATGGCAATGTCCATAGGACTGCCATTTCTTTTGTAATGCGTTATAGCTTTGCTTAACGCATCGATATCATTATTTCTTATAGCTTCTAAAACTGATTGATAGGCCTCATAGCTGTGTTTGAAATCATCACTTTGGTTAAGTCCTAAATCAACGATATTCTGTTGTGTAGAATATTCTCCCAAACCTCTGTAATACCTGGAATCAGCCGCATTTAACGATGATTCTTGCATGTGGAATATTTTCCATTCAGATTTTAGTACCTTATATTCTCTGGAAAAATGATTTAATCCAGAGGTAGCGAGGAGTCGGGCTTTATCTAAGGCACGACTTACAAGTTGTACTATATGGAATCTATCTACAATGATCTCGGCATTTGGAAACAAACGGTGAACAATGGTTTGATATTGGGCGTTTAGATCAAGTGTTATCGTTCTTACTAACTGTCTTTCTTGTTTTGAATATTGGTTCAAGAAAAACTCAGTAATGGATTTATTCAAACGGTTGGACAGTAGTCCAACTAGTTTGTGATCATTATCTGCATCACAACAGATAAAAGACATATCAGAACCGGTAGATCTAAATTCATCAAAGCAGAGATTTACTGGTAAAACTTTAGCAGATTGTCGAAAAGTAATATTGTCATAAAGCGAACGACTGACAGTCGTCGCTGAAACCCCAACTATTTTTGATATTTCTTTGATTGTGAGAGAATCCTTAGCTAATTGAACAATTGAGTTATTAAGAGCAACAGTTACATTTTTGCCAGCTAATAATTGAGGACTGTGAGACAAAGTCGTTGTGTGACAGTTGTTACACAAGAATCTTTGTCTTTTGAGATTGAGTCTGATGGCTTTGCCATTTAGACTCAATAGAAAATGCTTAGTAGATTTAAAACCATATTTGATCATGTTAAAACCACAATTTGGACAATTGAAAGGAGCATAAGTTAGCTTCGCTCTTACCTCAAAACGATGGTTTTGGTTGATGCAATCGATTATTTTAATATTAGTGTCTGTTATATTTAGCAACTTTAGGATAAAATCATTTTGGGACATAATAATACCTCTTTATATTTTTTGATTTTCGTTTGGCGGCAAAAATCGTGGGTATAAAGGATATTATAGATGTCCTTTTTTGATTGGTATAAAAAAATCGTGTCCGTAGAATTAATCTACCAACACGATAAAGTTTAGAACC
>NZ_AZDH01000023.1 GCF_001435445.1 Companilactobacillus kimchii DSM 13961 = JCM 10707
TATTTAAAGTTGACGAAGCAGCTAATACAGCAACCTTCGTTCAAACAATTACAATTAATAAGATTAATGCCAAGGTAACAGTCAATGTTGCTAACGCCAAAATCGGTGATTCAATTAATAATCTCCCTAGTGCTGACGGTTATACTTTAAATACTGATGACGCAAATAGTGCAGTTATTCCTGCAAATGCGAAGGCAGATACAAAGGTTTATAAAGATCAAGATTTAACCAAACTGGTTACTGGTGATAAGTTTGATGAAGCTGGAACTTACTATCGTGCCATTACCTTCACTCCAACAGCTAATCCAGCTGATTA
>NZ_AZDH01000024.1 GCF_001435445.1 Companilactobacillus kimchii DSM 13961 = JCM 10707
TAAAAAAAGTGCTCCTAAAGTTGTTAGATTATGTCTAACAATTTTAGGGCACTTCAGGGACTAATAAATGCCAAATCGTCTTTTTAATACTATATTTTATAAATATTTTAGAAGAAGATTTACAATAGATTTATGAAAATAGATAAAAAAGATATTCAAAGAGCAGAGATATTTAAAGTTTTGTCAGATCCCAATCGGTTACAAATGATTCGAATTCTATATCAAGCGCATCGTGAATTGACTTGTGGTGAAGTTGGTGAAAAATTGGATCTTAGCAAATCAACCGTTTCCTACCATTTTAAGAAACTACGTAAAGTTGGTTTGACTAATACTAGAAAAGAGGCACAAATAAAATATTTATCATTGAATATGGATACTTTCGAGAAATATTTGCCAGGTTTTTTAGCTGTGCTTTAAAATTTTGTATTATAGTTCGATAGTTATCGAACTAAGAAGGAGAGCCATATTATGCTAAAAGATAAAAAGTCTAATTTATTATTAACGATGATTGCCATTTTTATTGCTACGTTTATGACTTCAGTAGAAACGACCATTGTTACGACGGCTATGCCAACAATTATTAGTAAATTAAACGGCCTGTCAATGCAAAGCTGGGTATTTGCAATGTATCTGTTAACGACAGCGGTTAGTACTCCCATATATGGAAAATTGTCCGATCAGTTAGGCCGTAAACCAATATTTATTGTTGGATTGATGATTTTTTCTTTAGGGTCATTTCTTTGTGGAATTGCTCCTAATATTTACCTTTTGGTACTGTTCAGAGCTATTCAGGGAATCGGTGCTGGTGCAATTATGCCAATAACATTCACCATCATTGCAGATTTATACTCCTATGATAAACGTTCCAGTAAGTTGGCTTTAAATAATACAGCTTGGGGAATTTCAGCATTATTAGGTCCAATTATTGGCGGTTTCATTGTTGATAAACTTAATTGGCATTGGATTTTCTTCATTAACGTACCTTTAGGCTTGATAGTTTTGGTATTGATTCTGTTTGGACTAAGAAGTAAAAGGACTACAAAAACACATCAGCCAATAGATTATAAAGGAATTTTGAATTTATCACTGTCTTTAATTTCACTTTTGTTCCTATTCCAAATGTTGGGTAGTCAAAAGTTAAATATAATATATATCATAATTGTGGTACTGGTCTTTTTATTATCCTTAATAGCATTAATATACGTCGAGAAAAAGTCAGCTGACCCAATTGTTCCGTTGCAGCTTTTTACGAATCAATTATTCACAATTCAAATTCTGACTGCATTATTGCTAAGTGGGATTCAAATAAGTTTTCAAGTTTATTTTCCCATTTGGCTCCAATCAGTTTATCGAGTTACTGCTTCTGTTGCTGGTTTGGCAGTTACACCGAGTCCAGTAATGTGGTTGATTGCGTCATTCTTTGTGGGAAGCCTAGTTAAAAGAATTATTCCTAAGTTAATTACTATTCCAATTGTTATAGTGCAAATGCTATTTTATCTAACCTTAGTTTTTGCTAAAATTAATTTTCCGATGATTATGTTTTATGTAATTGCTGGTGTTACCGGTACAGGGTTAGGTATTGTAATTACAATGAATACACTAATTTCACAAGAAGTGGTTTCGGATACTGAAGTTGGAACAGCCTCATCAATGCTAACTTTGGGAAGAACGTTAGGACAAACTATCATGACAGGAGTATTTGGATTAGTATTTAACTTGTCTATTAATCAAGCGGTTGGCAAGCATGCAGAGGTGAGCTTGGAACAAGTTAATGGATTTATCAGTTCCAATCATGATTCAGCTAGCAACTTAATTCCTATCATGCAAAAAATTATTATTGAAGGTATGCATAATGTTTTCTTAGTTACAGTGATCTTATTTGGAGTCATCTTGGTGGTTAATTTGAAGGATAAAAATAGGAAGGTTGTTAAATAAATATTTATTTCTTTGAGCATTACCGATATTCATATTATATATATAAAATCCCTGCCATTAAGTGAAAAATAACGTATTAAAATCTTTCGTAAATCCTTGCTTAAGGACAAGAGATTATATTACAGTTAAATGACTGCTATATGAAAATTTAATTATCAGAGGAGTTATTAATGAAAACAGCAATCTTTTTTATATTAAACGAATACGCGGATTGGGAAGGTCCTTATTTGTCTAGTCAATTGAATCAAAATTCCGAATGGACAGTTAAGACGGCTTCATTTTCTGATGAGGTTACTTCTATCGGTGGGTTTAAAACTATAATTGATTATAAAATTGATGAATTGCCTGAAAAAATCGATTTGTTAATTTTGATTGGTGGTAACTCTTGGGATGTTAAGAATGAAACATTGAAAAAATTAATTTCTGACAGATTGAAAAATGGTCAACCGGTTGGTGCTATCTGTGGTGCTGTCGATTATTTAGCCGGCAATGGTCTATTGAGCGGTTATAAACATACTGGTAACTCTCAAGCAATTTGGAAAAATTATTCAGAATATAATAATCCTGATCAGTTCCTACCTCAACAAGTGGTTAGTGATAGGAATTTAGTAACTGCTAACGGTACTGCTGCTTTAGAATTTACTAAGGCGGTTTTAAAATTAATTCAATTTCTGCCTGACAAACAACTGAAGCCTTTGATTGAATTGTATGACAATGGATTCTATGAATACTGTAAAAAATATGGTAATCCATTTTAACAGCATATTTCGTGCGTAATTTACTGGAATTTAATAATATTAGAATATAAATATTATTAAGGAGGATTAACATTATGCATTGGTTATGGGTAATTATTGTCGGAGCTATCATTGGAGCACTTGCGGGTGCAATTACTAACAATGGAAAATCAATGGGATGGATCAGTAATATTCTTGCTGGTATCGTCGGTTCAGCTTTAGGTGAGGGAATCTTAGGCGCTTGGGGTCCACAACTTGCAGGAATGGCTATTATTCCTTCATTGATTGGAGCCATCATTTTAGTCTTAGTGGTATCATTCGTTATTAAAAAAATGTCGTGAGGTAAATAATTATGGATACTGTTAAATCAATTTTTAAATTCATGGCTGTTAGTACCTTAGTGGTCGGTGGTGTCCTTGTAGGTGGAACTATTTTAACTGCAAAGGGTATCGATAAAGCCGGAGATAATATTCAAGCAAAATTGCATGGATAAATAGAAGAGACGTTATCAATTTTCTGATTAATTGATAACGTCTCTTTTAATTTGTAGTCTCATTTCGTAAGGCAGTTAAAGTAGAAATTTGAAAATCAGCTAAAAGAACATGAATGTCATTGATGTTTTCTGTTTGACCACTAATCAGCCATTCACGCCAAATTGCATAAACACCTGCGCTCATGAATTTGACCCAGTATTTACGTTGCATGGCTGTGAATTGGCTCCAATCCATTGTTTGATCGTAGAATTCAGTCATATTCTTATCAAAAACATTTTGAATAATCGCTTCATAATGTTTATTAACAGCCATTTTTAAGGTGTCAGATATTTCTTCAAAAAGGTTTCCTAAGGCGGTTAATTTCTGATCCTGAGGGACTCTATTAATGATATTTTCAAAGCCGATATTTATTTTTGGCTCGATGTAAGCTATTAAAATATCGTCTAGAGTTTCAAAGTTCCGATAAAAAGCCATTCGACTTACACCAGCTCGTTTTACGACTTGAGTAATAGTGATATCGTTGAAATCTTTTGTTTTTAATAATTGTAACAATGCGGTGATGAGGTATTCTTGGGAATCCTGTTTGATTTTTTGTGAATGTTCGGTCGCTGCCATTACACTTTCTCCATTCTGTCACAGATGCTTCTGATTTGCTTGAGAAGCTGTTTTTTACATAGTAGGATACATTCATGAACGTTACAAGTAAAACGTCAGTTAAAATAAAATGGAGATATCAATTATGAAAAAACAATTAGTAGTCGTTACAGGTGGTAGTGGTTTTATTGCGGTACATATTATTTTGCAATTATTACAACAAGGATATGCGGTTAGAACAACGGTTCGTTCAGTTAAAAAGGAAGATGTTATTAAAGAAATGTTATGTAACGGTGGAATAAGAGATTTTTCTGATCTCTCATTCTCACAAGCTGATTTAACTTCTGATACGAATTGGGAAGAAACGATGCAAGGAGCAACTTATGTTATTCATGTAGCTTCACCAACGCCTAAATTGAACTTTAAAAATGAGGACGAGATGATTCGTCCAGCTGTAGATGGGGTTTTACGTGTTCTTAAAGCATCTAAAGATGCCAAAGTTAAACGAGTTGTTTTGACATCGGCTTATGGCGCTGTTTTTGCGGGGCACAAGAATCGGACAACACCGTATACTGAAAAAGATTGGTCAGATTTTTCTGCTAAAAATATACATCCATATCAAAAATCAAAAACGATGTCAGAAATGGCCGCTTGGGACTTTATCAAAAAGGAGGGTGACGGTTTGCAACTAGCCACTGTTAATCCAGTTGGTGTTATGGGACCGGTCTTGTCGGCTAAGTATTCCCACTCTAATGTTCAAATTCAAGAAATGTTAGAAGGAAAGATCAAGGCTTTACCCAAAGTTGATTCAGGATATATCGATGTTCGTGATGTCGCTAGCTTACATATTTTGGCAATGACTTCGCCTAAAGCTGATGGCGAAAGATTCTTAGCTACGACAGGTGAAACTTTATCAATGATGGATGTAGCTGACATTTTACGTGAAGCTTTTCCTGATTATGCAAGTAACATTCCAATTAGAACTATACCGAATGCAGTTGTAAAAGCCGCTGCTTTAACTAATCCCCAACTCAAAATGATCGCTTCTATTGTTGGTAAGTACGCTGGTACTAGCAATAAGAAGGCTAAGGAGTTGCTAGGTTGGAATCCTCGTTCTGCTAAAACGGCTATCATTGCTACAGCACAATCTATGATTGATCTTGGCATCGTCAGATAAAAAAATGGCTCTCAATTAAATTTGAGAGTCATTTTCGACTTTTAGAGGAGAAATATATTTTTTTGAGGATAACGATTGAACCTAAGAAAAAGGTAGTCGCTAGAACGGCCGTCAGTGGCAACATGTGGAACATACTAGTAGGTAAAACTAAGGCTAACAGTGGAAAAGCAAAGGCAGCCGGTAATTTAATTTTTAAAAGTTGTAATAATACGAAAACTAATGGTAAGGCGATGATAGCAGAGATTAACCAGGAGCTGATAAAAGTGTGAACTAAAACGCCAATACTGGCTGCACCGACTAAAGCAATGAAGTGTTTAATGGCCATCTTCCAACTATATTGAGGCTTCTGTAGGACTTCGAAGAAAACAACCATAACTGGTGGAATGGCAGCCATTTGTGAAAAGCCAAAGAACCAGACAGCACTAACCCAGATAAGTGCCATAATGGCAAAAATCAACATGTGATGTTTTTTGATGATTGAACTAGGAGTTGTTTCCTTGTAACTGCCTTGAAGGAAAACACCGACCGTCAAGACTAGTGTAAATAGTAGGATAGCGACGATGAATGACCAATGGGTAGCATTAATGATAATCGGCAATAGTCCAGTCGCAAATGATGGAGCCAAGTTTGAGTGAAGAACTCGTAACAAAACTAGCATCAAGAGAAGACCCAAGAGGACTTTTTGTGCATAACCGATAGCTAACTGATTGATTAGAAAACCAATGATGGCCGTTCCTGATGGAGCTAGGAAGATTTTCAATGGTTGATTGATCCAGCCACCGTTTTGATAAATCCACGTTCCAGCCGTTAATGCTCCAATCTCGGGTAAAATAATTTCCATATCATTAAGTAAAGTAGCACTGGCTACCATGATAATAATGAATGAAAATCCAATTAGATAATTTCTCTTCTCAATAGTACTTAAATGCATGTTTGTTTCGTCCTTCCGTAATGTAAATAGCTGATATCTTTTCAGCAAAACGAGACTAGTTTAACATACAATTATAATTATTGAAAATAAAATGTATATAATTTTGGAATATTAGAAGAGAACGACTTCACAAAAATAAAACTTTACATTCTGGATAATTGGCTAGTTTTAAATTTTAAAGCTATTAGAATGGGGGTCAAAGAAGTGAGTTACATATAGGAAATAGAAACTATGTCAATTCACTTGAAATTTGAAGGGAGTATTTATTATGGACGAATGTAAGGAGAAAAATTTAACTAGAACTTATGATATGGACGATATCGACGATTTACTGTGCGAACTGGATGACTCGAAGATCAGAATTAATGCTTTGATGGATTACAGTTTGAAAATTAAGCGCATTAATGATGATCAAGTCAACAAAAATATGGTGTCACATGAATATCAGCGACTGAGTCCGATTATTGAACTTTTGAATACTGAAATTTTTGAATCAATCGATAAATCTATTGATATTTTGGAATCTAACGTTAAAGAACAAAGTAAATAAAGATGAACTTAACCAAAAAAGTACATCTTGGCTGTCGTTTCAGTGGGGATGTTCTTTTTTTCGGATAAAATATGGTTATATTTATAATGAATAGCCGATTACTATTGACATTGCAGCGTTTTTTTTATAACATTTTATTGTTGTTTGATAGTTTTAATCATTAATGGGCATTCGCCAAATGGTAAGGCAGCGGACTCTGAATCCGCAATTTATTGGTTCGAACCCAATATGCCCAATATTGAGAGTTTCACAAAGTGTATAAGGTGCTATAAGCCTTGATAAATAAACGTTTTACGAATTACAGTTTTAAAAATTATCAATCAATTTCATAACTATATAGTCAAAATATAGTCAAAAAACAAATATACTATCGGGGCGTGTAGATCGTTAGTCATTGGACTAGCGGTCTTTTTTTGTACTTAGGGATATTATGAAAATAAAAAAATATAGTCAAAACGTTAAAATGAGTATCTAGGACGTGAAACAATTGCTTGTATCGCCTGAAATGTATAAGGTAGCTTTTATTTGTAGGACGAATTTACAATTGAAGTGCAACAAGTAAGAAAATAAAAATAGACTCCTAGCCTGAGTCCTGTAGAATGAAGTCACCATAACAATCATCTAAAGGAGTTCTTAGGCTATGAGTCCATATACACATCTTACCTTAAAAGACCGCGAATGCATACTGTTAGGTGTAACTTTACACCATACTTACCAGGTTATTGCCGATCAAATCGGTTGTTCCAAAGCCACTGTGTCACGAGAAATTAAACGCAACGGCGGTCGAGGTGCCTATTCTGCCGTAAAAGCCCAGCAGAACTATCAACAGCGCCGATTAAAGAGTCGTCGCCTCAGGGTACTGGAGAATTTAAAGCTACGCGACTTTGTCCTTCACTGCATTCTTCAACGGCAATGGTCACCCGAGCAAATCGCCGGTCGTTTATCTTTAGAGAACAGTAATTGGCATATCAGCTACAACACGATTTATCGCGGAATTGAACGAAATAATTTAGGCGTTAAACGTAAAAGTCATGGGGCTCGAGGATTCGCTCGAAAGTTACGACATCGTGGGAAAACTCGTAAGGTTAAAGGAACTGTCAACGAACAACGTGGCCGTTTTAATAATGTCCCATCAGTCCATGAACGACCAGTCTCATGTGAGAATCGGACTCGTTTTGGCCATTGGGAAGGCGATACCGTTCGCGGCAAGGTCGGGCGTTCGGGTTTAGTGTCACTGGTCGACCGTAAGTCACGATACCTTCTGTCTGAGCGTGTACCCAAAGTGAATGCCAAGAATGTCACCCAAGCGATGATCGACCTCCTGCATACAGTCACACCTAAACGCGTTCGTACGCTTACACCAGACCGAGGTACAGAGTTTGCGGGTTATCGTGAAGTCGGTAAAGAGCTTGGTATCTCAGTCTATTTTCCAGACCCGCACGCACCACAACAACGTGGAACCAACGAAAATACCAATGATCTCATCCGAGAGTATTTTCCCAAAGGAACTGACCTTGATGAACTGACCGATCAAGATATCGCGAAGTTTGTCAGGGATTTAAATAATCGACCCCGTAAGGTCTTAGGCTGGAAGACACCGTCTGAAGTTTTCTTCGGTAAAAAGTTACACTTGATTTGACAATTCGTCAGCAAAAAAGTGGGATAATTTGAATAGCCAATGCCATATTCTCTGGCCAGTTGGGCAGCTGATTCGCCTTGCTTATATAGGTTGATAATGTTTTGTTTGAATTCTTTGTCGTAACGAGTTGGCATGTAAAAATTCCTTCCTTTTGAGAGACGATTTATTCATTAACCCTTTCTTAAAAGTTGTCTCAGGAATCAGCTTACATCCAAAATCTTATGTCACTCGAATATGGGACAATGTCTCCAAAATTATTAAGCAGTTTGTAAGTCATTATAGTTAGCCCTGCAATTAATACAATTGCACAGCAAAAACAATTAACAATATTTTTTTGCAAGAATCTGTTTGAGATTTTTTTAATTGCTCTAGGAATAAATACTGGAGCAAAAATCAAAAAGTAATCTGCTATTCTTATCAGCATTTGAGAGTTCATACCAATAATATAAAATAAAGAACCTAACACTGTAGCAAAAAATGTAAATGAATATATTTTGCTGCTGAAGGCATCAGTCATAAAAAATGCAGTTCCAGCAATTAGGATAAAGAAAAGCCCAAGGATTAATGCACCACCTCCAGCGGCTAAAGATCCGGATTCCACCGTGGAGATATATATCTTGTAATGGCTGAATATTTCTGCAAATAGCTGCAATATTATATTAACATTAGCAAGCATGATAGAAAGTGCGATCATGCTAACGACAAGTGATTTTTTGTCTTTCTTAATCTTTATTAAAGCAAAATTCAGTAAGGCTATTAATGCCGTACTGTGAATGCCAACGGCTAATAGGAAAAATGTAAGAGCTTTTAAATATTTTCTTTCTATAAAAAAGCACGTTGCAAACATTGCAATTGAAACAGCAAGCATTTGTCTTTGAATGTTGAAGCTTTCAAAATAAAAGTAAAAAGAAATGTATATAAAAACTGCTATAAAGCTTTCAAAAAAATCGCTTTTTAATTTTTGCAACGACAAAATGAAAAACAGCACCGTCAAAAATGATAAAGCAAGCAAAAAAACATGATAATTACCATTTGTTAAATTCCAGATGGTCTTGCTCAAAAAGTTGTATGCAGCAACCCCATTCCCGTTAAAGGAAGTATCCTGGCTTAAGAAAATGCCTACATATTGTCTAGTATCAGTGCCAATCCAATAATGGTCCCCTGTCAATAAAATAGACAATTTAAATAGAGACTTTTTTGTCCTATGCCACGACTAAATTTTGAATTTGAGTTTGATACTCATCTTCAAGTTGCTTTGGTGATTTGAATCCACAGTGACTGTGAATTCTAACTGTGTTGTAAAACGTTTCAATGTACTGAAAAACTAGTCGTTTAGCTTCGGAGTATGAATGGATTTTAAACCGATTTATCCATTCACGCTTAATCAAGGCATGAAACGACTCAATGCAGGCATTATCCCAAGGATAAGCTTTCTTTGAATAGCTTAATGTCATGTTAGCTGTAACTTGATTGTAAGCTTCAGACGTAAACTGACTACCACGATCACTGTGCATGATTAATGGCTTGCTAATATGGCGACTGTGCTTAGTCTTTTCAATAAGTGGGATGACATTCGATACCTCCAAAGTTTCAGATAAGTCCCAACCGATGATCCGTCGGGAGTACAAGTCCATAATACTGGTTAAATAAACGAATCCGTCATGAACTGGAATATAAGTGGTGTCAATGCACCAAACGGCGTTTGGTCGCAATGGATTGAACTGCTCGTCTAAAATATTTATTAGCTGTTTATCAAACTTAGAATTGCGAGTGGTAGTCGTCCAAGGGGTTAGGTAAACGGCGTGAATGCCAAGTTCACGCATATACTTACCAACAGTTCGTTCAGCGATCTTATATCCTTTTGAGCGAAGTTCTTGGGTGATTTTGCCGGCACCGTAAATACAAAGGCTTTTGAGCCAAATTGCTTTAATTTCACCTTGAATAAACTTCTTCCGAAGCTTTCGCGGTGATTGGTGATTATGACGCTTTTCTCGTTGATAGTAACCACTTCTTGAGATTCCAACATAATCACACATACCCTTGATGGAAGGGTGGGATTCCAAAGCGTGCTGAACGTCCATTTCTTGGTATACCTTTTCGGTAGTTACTTGCTCAGAATCCCGATTGATTTTTTTAACACTTCGATCGCTCCTTCAGCGTCACGAAGTTGACGCTTTAGTCGTGCAATCTCCTTGTCCTTATCGCTGGCAAAATTACCAGAGGCACGGCCAAACTCCCCAGTCTCAGTAAACAGCTTAATCCATTTATGTAATGTACTAGCCCCAATACCTAGATTCTTACTTATTTCATTCATGGTCATGTGATCCTTGTTATCTAAGTAATACTGAACGGCCTGTTCCTTAAATTCCTTGTCATAACTGTGCTTCGTCATTATTTGATCCTCTAATTTACTTCCTTAATTATACTAAATCAGAGTCTCTATTTAACCTGTACACTTTTTATTCTAGGCCCAGATACATTGTTAGGAATCAATAAAAGCATCATCATCACTTAGAAAATGTTAACTGCCCTTGGAACTTTGACAGCACGCTTGATGGATATGGTAGTTCTTTTTAGTTAGTCATTCTATGGTAAGATGATCATCGATTTTTAATAACTTAATTTACAATCTACCGTATAACATAAATTTCTTCTAAAGAATAATACTTCTCTAAATACTCTTGAAATAAGTGCAAAATCCTGCTTTTCCAGGATTGATATCAACAAATTAATTCAAAATAAACTGTTCAATTTAAGTATACCCTAATGGTCTTTTTTATTTCTGTGCTATACTAGGAATTACAAGTGTTCATTAGAACTGTCCAAAAGGAGAATTGGAAATGGCTAAAATCGGTTATGCGCGTGTGAGTTCCAAGGAGCAACATTTAGATCGACAGTTAGCGGCTTTAAAAGACGTTGATAAATTATTTACGGATAAATTAAGTGGGGCTAACACTAATCGGCCAGAACTGCAAAAAATGCTGGCCTATATTCGTGAGGGTGATATTGTAATGGTCACTGAATTAGATCGCTTAGGCAGAAACAACCATGATTTGACTAAGATCATGAACTCCATTCAAAATAAGGGTGCCACCCTAGATGTGTTGAATTTACCGTCCATGACAGGGATTGCTGACCCCAATTTACGTCAACTCATGACCAACCTCATTATTGAACTTTATAAATACCAAGCTGAAAGTGAACGTAAGCGGATCATTGAGCGTCAGCAACAAGGGATTTCCCTAGCCAAACAGCAGGGGAAATATCATGGGCGCAAACCCCAATACACCCAAGATGATCCCCGCTTGCAACATGCTTTTAAGCTTTATCGAGCAGGCATGAGTGACATTGATGTGTCGCGAAATACAGGTATTAAACGGACGACCTTTATTCGATACTGTGTGAAATACGGTATTAAAAGAAAATAGGGCCCCCCCTTTTGGTTAGCACATGTTAACTGAAAGGGTCCCTATTTTCTTTCCTCAATTGTCAAGTTAAGTGCAACACTAATGGCCTATTCTTATAATTGGTCTAGAAAGTTAAACCAGTTGTGGCATAACATCCGCTGGACAACTATAGCTTAAGCAGCGGCGGGGACGGTGATTCAGCGTGTCTTGAACCAACTGCAGATCCACTAATGAGAGGTTTTTAAAGGAATGCCCCTTTGGGAATAACTCTCTTAATTGACCATTCACATTCTCATTAGTGCCCCGTTCCCAGGGAGAATATGGATGGGCAAAGTAGATTCCCGTTCCTTGAACCTGATTTAAACTAGCGAATTCCGAGCCGTTGTCAAACGTGATCGTCCGAAAGTTTTCTGCACCGTAATCATCAATCGTATCTTGGAGGGCTTGCCGGCAAGTCTCTGCCCGGTAATCAGGCAATTTAACGATAATTTCCATCCGGCTAACTCGCTCGGTTAACGTCATTAAAGCTGGTTCGGACTCAACCCGTTTGGCTTTCACTAAGTCGCCTTCCCAATGGCCCAACTCCTGACGTTTCCGAACCACTGCGGGCCGGTCTTCAATGGACTGTCCAAGCCGTTTTTTATTCAGGCGGGCATGTCGGTGATTCGGGCGTTTAGCGCGGCGACGTAGCTTCATGGGTAAATCATAGTTGTGAAGCTCCGGGAGCTTGCCAGCCTCGATATACCGATAGACCGTAGCCGTTGATGGGCAGGGAAAGCCCGGGTAATGAGCTTTAAAATAGTGGACATACGTATCGACACTGAAAACTCGTGGCTTAGCTTTTAAAGCTTTCGGCAGGGACTTGAAGAACACGGCAGCCCGCTGCAGTAAACCTTTGGGGTGACACTTGGCCCGCTGTTCTCGATAGTAAGCCGCCCCGCGCTCGGCAAAGTAGCCCTGATATGACCGATGTTTCTGGGAATCAATCTGGGTGGTTAACCCGCGTTTTAATTCGCGAGAAATGGTGCTGGGACTCCGGTGAAGCCGGCTGGCGATCTGACGAACGCCAAATCCTAATCGAGTCAGGGACTCAATTTGACCGCGTTCAAAAGATTGGAGTTGTTGGTAATGCTTAGGCATGATATTCTTAGTTTGGGTCATGAAGACACCTATCCTTATCTGTTGATTTTGTCGTTAATAATAAGAATAGGCCTTCATGGCCTTTTAAGCTAGTCTAATTGGTCTAGTTATCAAGTGTTGCACTTAACTTGACAATTGAGGAAATTTATTGACAGGTAATGACGCTAAACTTTCATTGCACATAAAAATGGGGCAATTCATCACGTCCTTAAAAGAACGTGTTTCCTTGCCTTATCTCAAAAAATACAATTTCGGTACTATTCCTAAAAAAGTATAAAATCTTCTCCTGACTATCATGATAGTCACCAGTCGACTTTTTTCATTTTACTTCATTTGCAATAATTTTCTCATTTGTTACACTGGTTGTCACTGCAAATAGGAGGTACAAATGGATTCTGACAAAACGACTAAGATTGGATTATTTCAACTTGTAATGTTAACGCTTGGTTCCTTAATTGGATCAGGCTGGCTTTTCGGTTCTTGGGAAGCCTCGAAAATAGCAGGCCCCGCTGCTATTATTTCATGGGTCATCGGGGGTGCGGTCATTGCCGCAATTGCTTACGATTATGTTGAACTTGGCGCAATGTTTCCGGAAGCCGGCGGGATGAGCCGATACGCACAATATTCCCACGGACCGCTTCTGGGATTTATTTCTTCATGGGCCAATTGGATTTCGTTAATTACGTTAATTCCAATAGAGGCTGTTGCTGCCGTTCAATATATGAGTTCATGGCCGTGGTCGTGGGCAAACTGGACCCATCAGTTCTTGAAAAATGGCACCATTACCACAGCAGGATTAATGGTGGTTTTCTTATTCATGTTGGTTTTCACTCTTTTGAACTTCTGGTCAGTTAAAATTCTAACCAGTTTTACCAGTTTAATCTCAGTTTTTAAGATCGGGGTACCAACGCTAACCATTATTATGCTGACAATTGCCAGTTTTCATCCCGAAAACTATGGCCATTCACTCCACGAATTTATGCCATACGGGTCAGCACCGATTTTTGCGGCTACTTCATCAGCCGGTATTATTTTCTCGTTCAATGCCTTTCAAACGGTTATTAATATGGGAAGTGAAATCGAAAACCCAAATAAAAATATCGGTCATGGCATTTTTATTTCACTTTTGATTAGTGGGATTATCTACATTGTCCTTCAAAGTGTCTTTATAACGGCAATTAAGCCATCCGCGGTTGCAGCACACGGATGGAGTGGTATTAACTTCAATTCCCCATTTGCCGACTTGGCAATTATGTTGGGAATCCGCTGGTTATCCGTTCTGCTTTACATGGATGCCTTTGTTTCACCCGTCGGAACCGGTGTCTCGTTTGCCGCATCAACTGGCCGAGCACTTTACGCGATGGAAAGTAACCAGCATATTCCGAGTTTCGTAGGTAAGATCAATCAAAAATATGGGATTCCCCGTGTTGCGATGATTGTTAACCTGGTTCTAAGTATGCTGATGGTTTCTGTATTTAGATCATGGGCAACCTTGGCAACGGTTATCTGTACGTCAACCTTAATTGCGTACTTAACCGGGCCGGTAACAGCGGTTGCCTTTCGAAAATTGGCACCAGATTTTAAACGTCCTGTTAAGTTAAAGCATTTAAATTGGATGGCACCACTTTCGTTTGTCTTGGCTTCACTTGCCGTATATTGGGCAATGTGGCCAACAACCGTTGAAGTTATTTTGGTTATTTTACTAGGATTACCATTCTACTTTTATTACGAGTACCGAGCTGGTTATGTGAATACCCGGAAAGCATTTTGGTCAAGTATGTGGATGATTTTTTATCTCATTTTCATTTCAATCATGTCCTACATTGGCAGTCACCAATTTAACGGTATCAATTGGATCCCATATCCTTGGGACTTTGTCGTGATTATTATTGCATCCCTTGGTTTTTATTATTGGGGAATCAAGAGTGCTCACGTCTTCCCGGACTTTTATCAGGCCAAGGAACTAAATGATACGGTAAAAGAATAGTCAGTATAATTTATAGCAACAATTCATTTTTGAGCCTATAACCAAAAAGCGTCAAATTGTCTATCTTCAGATCTTTCTGAACAGACAATTTGACGCTTTTTAAATAAGGCAGATTGTAAAATTTAAGTTGAACATTTAAGTGGACAGAAAAACCCATCAA
>NZ_AZDH01000004.1 GCF_001435445.1 Companilactobacillus kimchii DSM 13961 = JCM 10707
TAAAAAAAGTGCTCCTAAAATTGTTAGATTATGTCTAACAATTTTAGGGCACTTCATAGATTGAGTCCCAGATATTTTCATTTGTGTTGGAGTTTCTTATAAAGTATTCCTTCAGGAAGTGAGGTAACAATTAAAGTAAGTAAAACTGGATAAATAATGAAATAAAATATGTGAGGCAGAAGAGAATATACATTTTGCTGTATTATGACTGCCATGAGAATCGCTACTTCAAGTATGTAAATTCCTGGTATTTTAAACTTTTTATGGATAGAACCCTCTTCGGGAACTGAAATAATAATCAAAATAATTAAAACTGAGCAAACTACATAATAGGGTGTAGAGGATAAAATGGTATATTTACTTTGCTCTACGATAATGTCGATTAAAATCATTACTGCAAATAGGTACATTCCTTGTGATAGGTAATGTATTACTTTTTTCATTTATTGGAGTCCCCATTTAACAAGTGAACCTTTGTTGCTTAATTTAATCCATACCCCTCTGTTAGATGGAATCTCTCCAATTAACGTACTGAGAGCTGAAGAAATAAATGTGGCTGTACCCGTGGAAAGACCAGCTGTGGCAGCTACAGAGGCAATGGAAGCTGCTACAGCACCCACTCCCACGGCTTTTGCAATTTTAACAATAGCTGAATTAAGATAAACTGTAAATCCAGTACTGTTAGTCTTTATATATGTCCCACCTTGGCGTAGCATATCCTGTCTTAGAAGAGCTATTCTCTCTGATTCAGGAATCTTAGCGTATGCTTCTGGATTGTTTTCTTTTAGAGCATCTAAAATTTGACCATTACTAATGCTGATATATTTATCAGGAATAGTAATTTCTTCATTTACGTTGTTAACTGTGTCTGCTTTTGCAGTAATTACACCAATAGAATTAGTTCCTAACATTAGTAGTGTAGCTCCTGAAATAACAAGTTTGTTCATTAAATTCATAATATATAGTTCCTCCTTTATTTTCTGATAGGATACTAGGTCAAAAAATAAATAGATTTTATCTAGAATTTTATCTTTTATTTTTTAGTAGCCCTATAACACCTTTTATTATGAAACCGATTTCTTTATAATTAAAGAAAGGAGTTCTTTCGAAAGAGCTGCTTTCTATCTTTTATGGGGGAAGGGGGAAATTATGAGAATGTCTGAAAAATTGAAATATCAAAGAAAAAAAAGCGGATTTTCACAAGGCGACGTTGCTAAAAAGTTGAATATTACTAGGCAAGCAATATCTCAATGGGAAAGAGGAAAAAGCTGCCCCGACTTAGAAAATTTGCATTTAATATCAGGTATTTATCATGTTGATTTATCTTATTTTTTTGATTAAGTATATAGAAAAGAATTACGATTATTACAAAAGAAGGCACTTCTCATTTTGATTAGAGAAGGCCTTCTTTTTTGCTGTTCTTTCTGAATTGAGAGGGACTCATATTAAATCTAATATAGAATTCTTTCCTAAATTGATGGTACGTAGAGAATCCACAATTATCGATGACCTGCATTATTTCTATATTAGTATTTTTTAGGTAATCTTCGGCGTGTTTCATTCTTACATTGGTTAAATATGTATAAAATGTTAAACCGGTTTGCTTTTTGAAAAAATCTGAGAAATAAGCTGGAGATAAGTGAATGTAGTTTGATATTTCCTTTAATGTTATGGGCGTAGAGTAGTTACTTTCAATGTAACCTATGGCTTGCCCCATTCTTTTGTGATATTTAAAGTTTTTTGCGGCAGATTTAGAGGTCAGAGTTGTATAGAAGTAAGTAGTCAAAAGATAAAGCAAATCAAATAGGGATGATAATCCAGATAAATAAGCATTTGCTTTATGGTTTTTATTAAGAAAGAAATCCATTCTAACGATATCATCCTTTAATTGAGTTATTGCTGGATGTTGATTATTGATCATAAAGTGATAAGTCGAAAAATTTGGAATGAAATTGATTAAAAAATCGTAGGATATTTGTAATACATAATTTTGAATATGCGTTGAAGAACTCGTTGTTGAATGAATATCATTGGAATTAATAATATAGACACTTCCTGGATTTAATTCGGTAACTGAATTATTATCAAATATTTTTACATTACCTTTTATTAGATAAATAATTTCAACGTCGTCGTGATAGTGAGGGACGATGTACGAATGGTCAGTCGATTTGGGATGTTGATCACTCATATATATTTTAAAGGGAATATTAGGTAAAAGATTAATTAATTCATGTTGGACATTATCCCGATTTTCATTATTATTTTTTAACATTTTACGATCTCCAAAATCAATTTAGAATCTTGAATTAATTATAGCTTTATAAAAATCGAAATATAAGTACAATATTTACCAAACTAATGGGCTAATTTATATCTGGATAGATGCTAGAATTATCAATTGTAAGCGATAACAATAACTTACAAAATCATTAGGCCTAATGATTAATTAGAAAAAGGGGCAAAAAGATGATAAAAAATAAACACAGTTTTTTATTTAAAGCCTCCATACTTGGGATATCTATTGATACAACGGCAGCGGGTGTTATTTCAGGAGCTATTCCCGTTATTAAAGATAGTTTTCCAGGAGTGGCTTCATCAGCTATTGAATCTATCACGACTTTACCTAGCTTGGCAATTTTAATATTTGTCGCCATTAGTCCTTTAGTAACAAAGAAAATTGGGTATAAGAATACAGCATCTTTAGGACTATTAATTTCATTTATTTCCGGAATTGCTCCGGCATTTATAAATAGTATCTATGGAATATTAGTTTGTCGTTTCCTGTTTGGAGCCGGAATCGGATTGTTAAATCCTCTATCATACAGTATAGTTTCGTACTTCTACGAAGGAGACGAGCGTGCCCAGATGTTTGGCTTTATAGGTACAGTTTCAAATTTAGCAAGTACGTTGTTAACTATGTTAGCGGGAATATTACTTCAAATTAGTTGGAGATTTAGTTTTCTAACATATTTCATACTTTTAATTGTCTTGCTATTGGTTATTGCCTTTCTACCTAAGATGAACATTCAACAAGAAAATAAAAAGATAAGTATAGTTAAAAGCTTAAAGAAGTTAAACGGAAAAGTATTTGCATTTTGTGCGGCTATGTTTTTTATGCAGTTTATCTTTATGACATTAATGATTAAATTGTCATTGTTGATTACGGATGTCGGTTATGGAACAGCCACTTCAGCTAGTTTCATATTAAGTTTCACATCTTTAACTGGGATGATTGTTGGGGTCTTATTTGGAAAAGTTCATCAGTTATTAGGTTCGAAAATGTTCCCATTGTTCATCTTGATTCTTAGTGGAAGCAGTATCCTGATTACATTTTCGAAGAATCTATTGTTCACAGGCGTTCTAGTAATTATTATGGCTGCATCATTCACATTTTTATCACCATATATGTTTTTAAGAATTTCAGAATTATGTCCTAAGGAGTTAACTAATTTTTCTAATTCGTTAGCTTTGGTATTTATCAATATCAGTGTTTTCTTAACACCTTATATTCAACAAATAATCGGTGATGTAATTGGAAATCAAACTCCAGCCGCTGCCATGATAACAAGTGGTGTTGTTGGATTAGTAGTACTTATCGTTGTAATTTGGAATTCATTCGGTATGCAAAAGGATTCATTAAAAAATAAAGTAAATTAATTATGTATAATTCATTTCGTCCAGGACAAGTTTGGTTAGATACAGATGGTAACAGAATTCAAGCACATGGTGGTTCTGTTATGTATATAGATGGTACATACTATTGGTACGGTGAAAACAAAGAGAAGTCAGATGGTGAGAATGGAATTTGGCAATGGGGTGTTCGTTGCTACAGTTCTCAAGATTTGTATAATTGGAAGAGTGAAGGAATTATTATTCCAGCTAATACTGATGATCCAGAATCACCATTCTATTACAAGAATCAAATGGATCGTCCACATATCATCTATAATAAGAAAACAAAGAAGTATGTCTGCTGGGTCAAAGTAATGCATAAGGATGATACTCAAACAGAAACAGTTTTGACGGCTGATAGCATTCTTGGACCATACACAATTGTTAACGAGGATATTTCTCCATTAGGTATGAGTGCTGGTGATTTCGATTTGGCTGTTGCTCCAGATGGAAAAGGCTATTACTACTTTGAAAGAGTCCATTCAGAAACAATTTGTGCCGATTTAACTGATGACTACACTGATCTAACAGGTTATTACACAACTCACTTCCCACATCGTTTCCCACCATATGTACGTGAAGCCACAGCTCATTTCATTAGAAACTATAAACATTATTTGTTGACTTCAGGTACTACTGGATACTTCCCAAGTCCTTCAGAAGTTGCTATTGCCGATACATGGCATGGTCCTTACACTGTTTTGGGTAATCCTAGTCCTCAAGACACAACAAAGACTTCATATTATTCTCAAGTAACTTCAGTCTTTAAGGTACAAGGAAAGAAAGATTTATATATTGCTTGCCAAGATCGTTGGTTACCTAATGAAATGAATCGTAAGTATGAAGATTATGCTAAAACATTTGAACAATTCTTCAATCCAGCAATGAAAGATACAAAGCCTGATAATTTGGATGATGTAGTTGTTGCGAATACATCAATTGCAGATTATGTATGGTTACCAATTAGATTTGTTGGAGACAGACCATATATTGATTGGCATGATGAATGGTCTCTAGATGATTATGAATAATCAATAAAAAATATAGCAGTGATTTCACTATGGAATCACTGCCTTTTTTGGAGGTAGTTAAATGTCATTTAAATTTCAAATTAATGAGAATATAAAATTTACACGTAATAAAAAATTTTTAGAAAAGGCAGAAGAGAGTAAAACAGCTTTAAATTACGAAAAATATAAACCAGTTCGTTGTATTGAGGCGAATTCTTCTACAGAAATAAAAAACGTAAATCACCAAATTGAAGATTTGCATAGTAAGCAATTTGGACGGGATGACAGTATTATTTTAGATTTTGGTGAACATCACGTTGGCAGATTTTCTATTGATATCAATAGAATTGGATCAATGATGGATGCACCTTTGACGATAAAATTTCAATTTGCGGAAATTTCTAGTGAACTATTGAGTAATCCAAATGAATATGACGGATGGTTATCTCGCTCCTGGATACCAATAGAAACTTTTCATATTGATGAATTACCTTGTAAGTTACATTTACCAAGAAGATATAGTTTCAGATATGTAAAAATTACTGTAATAGATACTTCACCAAAATGGAAGATAGAATTAAATAATCCGATTGTTGAAGCACAGAGTGCAATTTCGAATAGAGAACTATCAAATATGGAATTGTCGGGAAGTACTCAATCGTTACAAAATATTGAAAAAGTTAGTCTAAAAACCTTGGCAGAGTGTATGCAAGATGTATTTGAAGATGGGCCTAAGCGAGATCAAAGATTGTGGCTTGGGGATTTACACTTGCAAGCATTAGCTAATTATTCGACTTTTAAGAAAAACTCATTAGTTAAAAGATGTTTGTACTTATTTGCAGGAATGACGACTGAAGATGGAAAAGTTAGTGCAAATATTTTTACTAGCAAAGATGAGGTACCGGACGATACTTTTTTGTTAGATTACAGTTTGTTTTTTGTAAGTACGTTAAAGGACTATTTGAAAAATACTCAAGATCAGGAAACTGTTAGAGAACTTTATCCAACAGCTAAAAAGCAAATTGATCTAGCACTCGCATGTGTTAATGGAGATGGAAAACTGATGATTCCAGACGAGTGGCCGTCATTCATTGATTGGGGAGATGGTTTTGACAAAATCACTGCTACTCAGGGCGTACTTATTTATGTGTTAAAAGATTTTTTGGAATTAAGTAAAGATTTGATGATTGAAGTTGATGATGAATATAATAAAAAATTACAACTCTTATCTGATTATTCACGAAAGAAATTGTATGACTCTTCTAGACAATTATTTATTTCGGGTGAGAAGGCAGAGTTAAATATTTATAGCCAAGTATGGATGATTCTGGCAGGAGTATTTCCTGAAAATATTGAAAAATCAATCATGCTTGCTACGTATAAAAAATTCTTTCCTATTAAAAATATTGAAACCCCGTATATGTATCATTATGTTGTAACGGCATTATTGAAAGCTAATATGAGAGCAGAGGCCATCAATTTAATAAACGATTATTGGGGGTCTATGATCATTAATGGTGCCGATACTTTTTGGGAAGCATACAAACCTGATGAACCAAACTTTTCTCCGTATGGAAGTTCCTTAGTTAATAGTTATTGTCATGCTTGGTCTTGTACCCCGGTTTATTTAATTAATAAATATCGTCTTTGAGTGAAAATTTAAACGTTTTCTTTAAAAAATGAAAATTATAATTTTTCTAATAACTCCTCTAGATTAAACCAGACTTTAATTCTATACTGGTTTTATATAAGGGAGGGAACGAAATGAAAAATCCAAGTTCCGATTGTACTGAAATTCTAGTTGGTAAAGCCGCTAGTATGGATGGTTCCACTATAGTTGCCCGTAATGAAGACGGCTATGGCCCAATTAATCCGATCAAATTTGTCGCACACGCTGCTAAAGATCAAGAAGATGCATTTTATATTTCTAAGACGACAGGTGTAAAAGTTCCGCTACCTAATCATGCTTATCGCTATACAGCAACTCCACAAGCTGATCAAAGCGATGGCCAATATGAAGAAGCTGGTATCAATGAATTAAATGTTGGTATGAGCTCAACTGAAACAACTGCTACTAATGCCCGTGTTTTGGGTTACGATCCATTAGTTCATGATGGTGTCGATGAAGAAGCTATGTTAACTTTGGTATTGCCTTATGTAAAGACTGCCAAAGAAGGCGTTCTTCGTTTAGGTGAATTACTTGAAGAATATGGTACTGGCGAATCAAACAGTATTGCCTTTAATGATAAAAATGAAGTTTGGCTTTTAGAAACAGCTGGTGGACATCACTGGGCTGCAATGCGTTTACCAGACGATGCTTATGCTATTGTTCCTAACCAAACTGTTATGGAAGAGGTTGACGTTAGCGATCCTGAAAACTATTTGATAGCAACTGATTTAATTGATTTTGTTGAAAAACATCATTTGAATCCAAATCCTGATCATTTTAATTTCCGTGAAATTTTTGGAACACAAAGTGAAGCTGATGCATATTACAACACTCCACGTACATGGTATGGTCAAAAATTATTCAATCCTGAATTTGAACAAGAACCTACATCTCAAAAGATGCCTATGGTTAGAAAACCAAGTAAGAAGATTGCAATTGAAGATGTAGAGTACTTCTTATCATCACACTATAACGGTACTAAGTATGATCCATTTGGTACTTTTGCTTCTGGTACAGCAAATGAACAACGTCAATTCCGTTCTATCGCGATGGATCGTAATCAAGCATCATCAATTCTTCAAATTAGAAATGATGTTGATGATAATCATGCCGCTATCCAATGGTTGGCATTAGGATTCTTCGCATATAGTCCATATGTTCCATTCTATACAAATATTACGGATACACCTGAGGACTATAAGAATACAACAAATGAAGTTTCAGTAGATAACATGTATTGGCTAGAAAAAACTTTGTCCGTTATGATCGAACCTCACTATCATGAATATTCAGATATGGTTCACGCATATTTGGACGCTTGTCAGTCATATGCTCGTCAAAGAATTGAAATTACTGATGAAGTAATTGATGGTTTCAATAATGATGTCTCACAATTCTTAACTTCAAGCAATATGAAGACAGCCGCTGAAGTTACAAAACGTACACATCAATTATTCAATGATTTGGTTAAAAAAGGTTTGATGCTATCCAAGACAACTTGGGAAAAGGGTCAAAACTTATAGTACTCATAGTTTGATAATTGAAGCCAATCTCAATAGAGGTTGGTTTTTTTTGTTGACTAAAATTAGATTTGATTTAAACTTTGATAATAAATCAAATTGGTGATATTCATGAAAAAAAGAAATTTATTAATGAGCCTGTGCATAATTATTTTTGGCCTTGTAATGGTGGAAGTACATTCACAACAAGAAGTTTTAGCTGCCACAAATAATCAAAGTCAAAAGCGGCAGGTACCAACGCTTTTCTTTCATGGCTTTGGTGGCACAGTACATTCAATGGACTATTTAATCGATCAATCTCAAGCTGATGGTTATGCTACAAGAACTTTAACCATTTTTGTTTCCCCTAAAGGAAAGCTGAGCCTTGATGGAAAATGGCCTAAGTCAGCTAAGAATCCGGAAATCCAAATTCTATTTGGTAATAATCACGAATCTGATTATCATCAGACTGCGAAGTGGATCAATTCAATTGTGAAGATGTTACATCGTAAGTATGGCGTTACAAGTTTCAATGCAGTGGCCCATTCTTGGGGTAATAACGCCGTTATGTATTATCTTGAGAAATACAGTGATAATAAGAATCAGCCCCAAATTGACTCACTAGTTAATATTGCGGCTCCAATGCAAGTTTTGAATCATAATATTTATCGTCGTAACGGTTGGCGTTATTCGCCACAATTAACAAAAGACTTTAGATCTTACATGGCCCCTGATTCAGTAATTCATAAATTACATATTCGTGAATTGAATATTATGGGACAGTTATCAATGAAAGATCACTTTGATAAGGCAGTTCCTGTATCTTCAGCTAAATCTTTGAAAAGAGTTTTCAAAGGCCCACATCAAACATATGAAGCACGTCTTTTCACTGGTCGTAGAGCCGAACATAGTGCTTTGACGAGACGAAATCCACGTGTATTACATGATATTGAAACTTTTCTTTGGGAAAGAAATAAGTAATTAAATTTACATAACAAATTCATTAATTCGTCACATTTCTTTTGTAAAGTTCTTGTTATCGAAACTTAATTAGAAATGATAGGTGACAGGATGAATTTCTTAATAATGGTAGTAATTTTTATAGTAGGACTGTGTTTGATAATGTCAGGCAGTCATATGAAAAGCAATATTATATCTAAACTATTTTATTTCGTTGGCACATTTAGTGTCCTCTTAGCAATGTATATTGCCTGGCCAAAATAAAAAGCATGTTCGTATTTTGAACATGCTTTTTTGACCTATTCAATTGAAATTAGTTGTACATTATTAACAAAATCGGATTGTTTTAATTTATCAAGTAAATCATCAATCGTACCATTTAAATGACCAATATCTAAAGAGATCACAACAGTAGCAATATTATGGATAGGAATATTTTGATTGATAGTTAGAATACTGGCATTAGACTCGGAAATGTCCACCAGTACTTTAGATAGAATTCCTTGTTCATGATGCAACATCATTGAAATGACAGCTTTACGATCGTTCATTTCTTCATCAGGTAGAAAGACTAAGTCCTTATATTTATAATAAGTACCACGACTGATACCGACCTCTTTTACGGCTTCACTAACGTTGTGGACTTTTCTCGTTTCAAGCAGATTACGTGCTTTAATTACTCTATCAAAGGATTCAGGAAGAATAGAACTGTCGACAATATAGTATTTTTCCATTGCTATGCTCCTTAATTGTACTTCATATCACTTAAATTATATCATTCAACGAAATCCATTTTAGCAAAATTTCAAAAATAAGTTGTTCAACTGTATAAGTCCGCAAATTTTTGCTATTCTAAGGTTGATTGGAGATGTTAATTTGAAAACGTTAATAATTGTTTCTCATCCGGAAATAAATAACTCGCAAACGCAGCAATTCTTGATGCAAGGAGCAAAGTTATTTGATGTTACATGGCATCATGTCGAAGGATTGAAAAAAATTGATGTCGATAATGAACAGAAGTTGTTAAGAGATGCCGACAGAATTATTTTTCAATTTCCGCTCTATTGGTATGCTGCTCCAGCGGGCTTAAAAGATTGGGAAGATAAGGTTTTGACTCGGAACTTTATTTACGGTGATGGTAATGACAATTTACGTGATAAGGAATTCGGAATTGTTGTCAGCACCGGTATGCCACTTAAGGAATTTAGACGAGGCGGGACCGAAAACATTACAATTGATCAAATCATGGCACCGTTACGTGCTATTGCAGATCGTGCTAAAATGCAAAATTTGCCAGTTTTCGTTATTTCACAATTTCAATATTTAAAAGAAGAACAACAGATGCAAACTTTGATTGATTATCAACGTTATCTAACTCAGAAGTATCCTGATACGTTAACTAATCGTCAAGAATGGTTTGAACAGGAATTTGCTGATCGGTTGAAGACTTTCGATGAAACAAACTGCACTGAGTGCGAAACAATTTTGAATACATTTATTCAGCAAAAAGAAGATTTAAGTCAGTTGAAGAGTACCATTAGTCTGATCAAGCAAGGGGAGGACGAATAATCATGGCAGAAGATACTGGAATTTGGTTAAGTAAAGAACTCTCCAAATTAGCAGATAAACAGAAGGCTTATGAGAATCGTGCTTTTTTAACAGCTATGAAAAAGGTTGTTGAAGAGCAAAATGATCGTATGAAATTACTACAGGGTGAAGTAGATGGGCGTCTATGGAATCATGAGCAATGGTAAAAAAATAACATCTAATAAGGTTTGTCATACATATTCTTTGTGTGATAAATATATTAGATGTTTTTTAAAACTTTATGTTTGTTATCTTGTTAATTATATAGTAACATGTAGTAGAAAGTTGAGGGTGAAATAAATGAGATATATTATAACTGGTGCTACAGGTCATTTAGGTAATCATATTTTTAATGAATTAATCAAGTTGGTCCCTAGTTCTTCAATAACTGCTGGAGTCCATACGGTTTCAAAAGCTGACAAATTAGCTCAAGCAGGTGCTGAAGTTGTTGGTATAGACTTTTTTAATGAAGATAGCTTAATTAAGGCCTTTCAAGACAAAGATGTTTTAATTTATGTTCCAAGTAAGAGCCATGATAGTTACAGTCGGATAACTGAACTAGAAAATGTTTTACAAGCCGCTAAGAAGGCATCGGTTGGTCACATTTTGGCAATGGGCTTTATTGCAGATCAGGTTAACAACCCATTTGACTTGTCGGCGTTCTATGGATATTTGCCAAGAAGATTAGCTGAAACAGAAATTCCTTACACAATTATTAGAAATGGACTCTATGCTGATCCATTAGTTCCGTATTTGCCAGAATTGGTTGAACGTCATAACGTTATCTATCCTATGAAAGACCAAGCTTTATCTTTTATTAGCTTAGATGATAGTTCTAAAGCTTTTGCGAAAGTTGCTGCTACAAAGTCTTTACTTAAGGATGGTCGTATCTATACTTTGACACAATCAAGAAACTATACGATGCCACAATTGGCTCAAGTCTTATCAAAAGTTGCGAATGCTGAAATTGGTTATCAACCAGTCAGTTTGGATGAATTTGGAGCCATGTATAATGAGGGCAACGAAGGTCATATGTTATCTTCAATGTATAAAGCAGGTGGTATGGGACTTCTTGATGAGGTTAGTTCTGATTACGAAGAAATTATGGGACATCCGGCAACTGATTTAAAGGAATTTTTGCAAGCAAATTATCAAAATAATTAAAAAATATTCTTATTTTAAATAAAATTTTGTCACTTGGCATAGAATTGTTGTAACATATTCAACATACTGTGAGGAGTGATAGCATCAAAAATTCAATACAAACAAGGGTAATCGGACTAGTAAGTGGCCTGATACTAAATGCTTTTGGCAACGGCTTGTGCATAACAGCTGATATGGGAAGTGGCTTGTGGACGGCCGCCGCCGTTAATTTAAATAAATGGTTTGCTTGGAATACCGGATTAATCTTATTTGCATTCGGTGTCATCAATGCGATAACTAATCAATTTTTAATTAAAAAATTCGATGGTAAGAGATTGATTGGACAAATCTTATATGTTCTATTTTTTAGCTATTTTGTTAATGTTTTTACTGATTTACTGACATACGCGGGTGTTCCCAACTTGCCAATTGTCGTTAGAACAATCCTATCTTGTTTAGGAGTTGTCTTCTTCTGTGTCGCCATATCTTTATACCAGAGAGCTAATATTGTAATGCATCCCAATGATGATACGACAAATATTCTCAGATTCTTCTATTTGAATGGTAATTCAACCAAAGCCCAGATTATTGATTTTCTACCACCAATTATTATTATTCTAATTGCTGCGGTCGGCATTCATAATGTCTATTCAGTCAATATTGGAACACTATTCTCATTTATCTTTAATGGTATTTTGATTGCTTCGGCTGACAAGCTTATTTGGCCACAATTGAAACACAATTTTAAAACGCAAACTGATTAATATTTTCTTTTAGACTGAAATTTTTTACTATAAGTCGTATAATGTAAATACAAGATATAGAAACCGCTTACATAGAGCGATATCTTGCGAGAGATTTTAATAATTAATTAGGTGGTGCGTATTGATGAAATTAAATGACAATACAGAGGCAAAGAGAATTCTATCGGAGCTATATACCGATATTAATAATAATAAAGAAATCGATAAAAACGACTATAGTAAAGATTTTGTTTTGAAAACATATAATTTGTTAGATAAGAATTATTCAGAAACATACTTATTTGGTCGTTTGCGAGATGATCGTCAGGTTCAAAGCGTTTTGAAGCATATGGATAATGGTTCAGAATATCAAGAAAGCATTGATCAACTTTCTCGTAATTTAGGTTATGCGGTCAACTAAATATAAAAATGGCAACGTGGGGTTGCCATTTTTTACGGTTGAATTTTAGTTGCAAATGCAACAAAATGATTGTACAATACCTTTATTGAAAGCGAGGTAGTCTGGTGGTAGAAATTTTGCGGTCAATTGGTGTAATTGCACGTTCCTTAGATTCAATTAGCAACATTGAATTTAAGGATTATGATCTAACTAAGGGGCAATATTTATATTTAGTAAGAATTTATGAGAATCCTGGTATCATTCAAGAAAAGTTAGCTGGAATGATTAAGGTTGATAAGACAACAGCTGCTAGAGCCATTAAAAAATTGGAAAAAAACAATTTCATTGTCAGAAAACAATCGGTTGATAATAAAAAAGAGAAAAAATTGTATGTGACCGACAAGGGTAAAAAGGTTTATCCGGTTATTAATCGAGAAAATGTTTATTCTAATCAAGTGGCCTTAAAAGGCCTAGATGCTGCGGAACAAAAGCAGATTTTAAAGCTATTGAAAATAGTCGAAAATAATATAGCGTCCGATTGGGAATATGTTAAGAAAGGTAATAAGAGAGAATATTGAGAATTAGACAGTGCAACCTAGATGACTTAGAGGTTCTTCAGAATTTAAGTAGAGAGACTTACACAGCTACTTTTGGCCAGGATAATACAGAAGAGAATTTGAATGCTTATTTGGAAGAAGCTTACAATACTGAACAGCTTACTTCTGAATTAACGAATCAAGATTCAAAATTTTACTTCATTTATCAGGACGAACAATTAGCTGGTTATATGAAACTTAATATTTTATTAGCCCAATCAGAACAAATGCCTGATAACTATTTAGAAGTGGAACGAGTTTATTTTAAAACAGCTTATCAACATTTAGGATTAGGAACCAAAGTATTTGAATTTGCCGAAGAACGTGCCAAAGAATTATCAAAAGATAATATTTGGTTGGGGGTTTGGGAATTCAATTATCCGGCTCAAAAATTCTATCAAAAGATGGGTTTTGAAAGATTTAGTGAACATAAATTTGTTATGGGAGATTCAGTACAAACTGATTTCCTAATGAAAAAGGATTTGAGGGTAAGATAATGACAAAGGTAATCGTTGATCAAAAATTTTGGGAACTATTTCCTGATGCACAAATTAGTACTTTGGTAATTCATCAAATAAATAATCATGTTGATGAAAAAGATGATCCATATTTTGCTAAATTGTTGAGTGATGGTGCGGAAGAATCAAAGAAATTCATTAATGAGGAAGTTTTCCGCGAGAGTGAAGTAGTAGACCAATGGCGTCAAGCTTTTCGTGAATTCAAGACTAAAAAAGGTGCACGTTGTTCAATTGAAGCTTTGTTGAAACGAGTTAGCCAAGGAAGAACATTTTCACCAATTAATCCACTAGTTGATATTTATAACAGTGTTTCTTTGAAGTACGCAGTACCTTGTGGTGGTGAGAACTTAAATGCTATGTCAGGTGATTTACATCTTGGAGAAGCTCAAGGTGGCGAAGGCTTTAAACCATTAGGTGCTGATGAAGATGCTCCGGCTTTACCAGGTGAAATTATTTATTATGATAATGATGGTGCCATCTGTCGTTGCTTGAATTGGCGTGAGGCTCAAAGAACAATGTTAACTGAAGAAACAACGGATTCAGTTTTGGTTATCGAGGCCATTAATCAAGAACAGGCTCAAAGAGCTAATGAAGCAATTAAAGAATTAAAGCAATTGATTGAAGATTATTTCCATGTAGATGGGAAAATAGAAATTTTGACGAAGAACAATTCAGAAACAGATGAATTGTAATACAAATTTAAAAATTCACCCCATAATTGGAGTGAATTTTTTGTTTAGTTTTCTATTTGAATATTTTTCTGATCATTATCGACCATTCCGAAGACTAATATAAGAATACCGATAACTAATGAGCCGACGAAATAGGAAAAAATAGTTGAAATACTTAAATTAATACTTAATGAGAAGCCAATTAAGTAAGGTCCAATGGTAGCGCCAATACGTCCAATTGATTGAGTGAATCCGATACCGACGCCACGAATGTTCATAGGATATTGTGTTGGTGTTAAAGCAATCAGAATTCCCCAGGCTCCCAGAGTAAAGAAGGAAAGTAGACAGCTGCTGAATACAACCATAAAGACATTTTGCGCAGTTCCAAATAGAAAAGCTCCGATAATTGTCCCAACTAAATAGATCCCCAAAACTTTTTTACGACTCAATTTACCCATTAGATAGGCTGCTATAAAGTAACCAGGCAATTGAGCAAAACTCATTATTAATGTATAACCAAAACTGTGGACGACTGAGAATCCTCGTTTGATCAGTACACTTGGTAACCAAAGGAACATACCGTAGTAGGTGAACATAATGATAAACCACAACAAACTTAAACAAACAGTGGCACGACGATATTTTTTAGACCAAATTTGATTTAATGCAGTACGCAAGTTTAAACGTTTATTTTTAACGTTAGTTTGCTCTGGTAAATGGCGACGAATTACCAAAGTGTATAGAGCCATAATGGATGTGGCGATAACTGTAAATCTCCAACCATATAGTGGCATGAAAAGGAAGGCTAGAAGGGAGGCCAAAATCCAACCGATTGCCCAAAAACTATCAACTAAAATCAACATCTTGGAACGTCTGTGACCAGAGAAGGAATCAGCGATAATAGTTGTGGCAACAGGTAATTCACCACCAAGACCAACCCCAGTAATGAAGCGAACAAGCATAAATTGTTCAACGTTAGTTGTTAAAGCCAGTACCAAATTACTAACGGAAAAAATTAAGAGCGTAATAATGATAATATTCTTCTTACCAAATTTATCAGCTAGATAACCGAATAATATAGCACCGAACATCATACCGACAGTAGTAATAGAACTGACTAATCCAATTTGGTTGTCGTTCAAAAACCATTCTTTTTTGATCAGTGGCATGATAAAAGATAATAAGGCTACATCGGCTGCATCAAAAAGCCAGGCAGTTCCGATGACCATTAAAAGTTTAAGGCCACTCTTTTCTTTTGTTTGTGTGTCCAAAACAGTAAATACCTCCTAAATTTATAAAGACAAATAAATAATATTATTAAAGGTAAAAGTTACCTTTAATAATGCAAAACAAAGACTATCATTAGTCTTATTTAGGGTCAAGCGATTCACGCAACTTGTACAATTTTGCAGGGCGACCACTCTTACCATGTTCAGTTCCAATTTCAACAAAAAGATGTGTATGGGTCTTACGAAAATTAGAATTATCAATGGTTTGATAGGGTTGTTTCCAAAATGTTGAGTAGACCTCACGTGCTTCTTTGAGGGTGAAATCATCACCTAAAATCAAAAGGATTGTGGGTAAATAATTCAAACGATTTGTAATTCTTTGAAAAGCGTTACGCAAAATCAAAGCATGATCGGCGCTAAGATGCTTGTCATCATTGTATTCTGCTAGATGTTCATAAAAATCTTTATCGGATACTTTTTCACTTAAAGTTTTGAAAGTTAAATTATTATGTTCCAATAAGAAACAGTCTTGATCGTAATTAACATTGAACCATGCAACTTCTTTCGCTCCATAACCAGCTGTTAGTTCAGGCATATAAGGCAAGTAAGTCATGTAACTTAAGGCAATTTCGCGGTCTTGTACTGTACGGTTAACATTACTGAAAGTGGCTAATTGTTCAGTATAAAAGTTAGGCAATTGAATACCAATTTTTTCATTGATCAATCGTAAAGAGGCTTCCTCAGCATCTTCATTGGCACGTAGCATTGTTGTAGGCAAGCCCCATTTGTCAACATTAGGTCCGAGAGAATTTTTAACTAGGAGAATTAATACTTTATTATTAGTAGTATCGAAACTCCAGATGATATTAACGACACTGATTTTTAATTGATCGTCGGTTGCTGTATCTGTCATACTATTGACTCCATTCTAGATATGCCCTCATTATAATTTACTTGTTGTACAGTTCCAACGTTTTGACGAGTTTATTCTTGTTTATTTATCCAAAAAAATATATAACGTACGCAGAGATTGAAAGAGGTCTCTATGTGATGGATATTCTCCAATTCAGCAGAGTCCAATTGATCCACCACATTAAGGCTCTGCTTCATAGCGACCAACAGTCGTTTATGAGGGGGAAAATATTATGAAAAAACTCGTAAGAAATAGCATGCTAGTAGGGGCAGCTGTTTTAGGAATTGGTTCATTGGGTGCAGTTGCTCAAGCAGCAACGACACCAGTTACAAGTACGGCTACGGCTGACATAACGCCTGGAACGATTACTTTAAGTTCGGCCCCTGGTTTCCAATTTGGTACAGTAGCAGCTTCAGCAAACGATATTTCGTATACATCAACTTCCACATCGGGAGTCTTAGATATTGCTGATGCTGGTACCGGTACTGGATATACTGTAACTGTTGCAGCATCACCATTCACGGCAACAGGCGGTGCGGCTTTAAAGAATGCACAACTAATATTAGATAATAAAGAAGCAACTCCTATTAAGGCGGATGATGCTGATAATGTATCAACACCTCCAACACTTGTTGCAAATCTTACACTATCAAGCTCACCAGTAACTGTTCTTAGTGCTGCAGCTGGTAGTGGTGTAGGTGCTTATACTGGAACATATGGTGCTACTGATGCTTCACTTAAGGTCCCAGCTGGTAATATTGGCGGATCCTACAGTTCAACATTAACATGGACATTAGCTAATGCACCTGCTTAAATATAAAAATTGAGGGCTTGTAACTTAATTGTTGCATGCTCTCTTTTTTTCTTCGGGAGATGATATTTTGAAGAAGCGTATTTGGATTTTTATGCTGTTTTTAATTAGTGTCATAACCTTTGGCTGCTTGGGTACCCAGAATGTTTTAGCCGCTACCTCAGAAGCTCAACCAGCAGTGACTTATAATATTGTGCCAGAACTTTCAAATGATCAGATAGATAAAAAAGTTGGTTATTTTGATTTGAAAGTGACGCCAAATCAAAAGTTACAAGCTAAATTTAGGATTAACAATAACGATACTAAAACGCATACTTATACTGTAATGGTGAACCGCGCATCGACTGATACCAATGGGGTAATAGTCTATAACGAACATAATGTTAAAGCTGATTCATCTTTGAAATACGATATTGAAAAATTAGTTACATATCCTAAGAGCGTCACCGTTGATGCAAAATCCTCAAAAGAGGTAGTCATCGATATTAATGCTCCTAAAGGAAATTTTGATGGCGTATTGTTAGGTGGTATCTTTATCGAACAGGATAATCAAGTCAGCAAGAGTAATGCTAAAGGTGTAACGCTGAAAAATAAGTATAATTATGTTTTAGGGCTACAGTTAAGACAAAGTACTGCTACAGTTGAGCCAAATTTGAAGTTGGTCAGAGCATATGAAGATACTAAAAATGGTCAGATTACAGTCAACGCACTATTAGATAATGATGTGCCAAGATTGGAAGAAAAAGTTGATATTAAGGCAAAGGTAACATCAGAAAATAATAGTAAGGATGTTATCTTACAATCGGAAAAATCAAATATGTCGATTGCTCCGAATAGTTACTTTGCTTATCCAACCAATGTTAATACTGTTATTGGTACTAACAAAGATAAGAGGTTAAAGCCAGGTACTTATATGCTGTATTTGAATGTGAAGGCTAATGATGGTCAAAATACTTGGAAACTCCAACGTAAATTTACGGTTACTGGTAAGCAAAGTCGTGAAATCAATAAGAAGACACCAGTTAAAAATAGTCATGCTAAATCCAATATGGCTATTATCGAAACAGTTGCTGCAATTATAGTGGTTGCTGGATTAGGTGTTTGGTATTATAAGAAACACAGGAAGTAGAATATCTTAAAAATAAAGGACCCAATAACCCAAATGAGTTATTAGATCCTTTATTTTTTTCTTGTTTTTTGTATTTGGCTAAAATACATTAATTAGAACTGTACCTGAGACGACTAAGAATAGCCCGGCAATTGAGTAAATTGATAGTGTTTCATGGTAGAAAACAATACCAGCAATAGTGACTAGAATTAGGCCAACGCTACCCCATGTAGCGTATGTAAGACTAAGTGGTAGTCTTTTAAGGACGTGGGAAAGAACAAAGAGACATATAAAATATGACATTAAAGTTCCCACTGTAGGTAAGAGGTTGGTAAAGCCATCTGTTTTCTTCAAAAGTGAAGTTCCCAAAACTTCAAAACCGATGGAGACCAACAATAGTAAGTAGTTCATAAGCATTTCCTCATTCGAAATTTCTTTCAATATCATACACGAATTTAAACAAAAAAACACCAATTATTTTTAAAAATAGAAAAAATTTTTTCACAAATTCTAATACAAATGAAAAGGTTTACAAATGTCGATATTGTGATAATCTGAACTAGAAAGCGAGGGATTGTAATGGCAGATTATAAATTTTTGAAACCATACACGTTTGAGAAGAAGGGTATTACGGTAAAAAATCGTATTGTTATTCCACCAATGACCGAGGAAATGAGTTTTTCAAATGGTGAAGTAACATCAGATGAATTACGTTATTATCATATGCACAGCGGTGGTGCTGGGATATTTGTGACTGCTGTTGCCAATGTTAATGCGCTGGGCAAAGGCTTTGAAGGTGAACTTAGTGCCGAGGATGATAAGTTCATACCTAGTTTAAGAAAATTGGCTTCAGCTATGCATGTGAATGGCACCAAGGCAATTTTACAAATATTTAGTGCTGGTCGTATGTCTTCAACTGCTATTTTAAGAGGGCAACAACCAGTCAGTGCTAGTGCCGTCAAAGCAACGAGAGATAATTCAGAAGTACCACGTGAATTAACGGAAGAAGAAATTGAACAAACAATTAAGGATTTTGGCCAAGCCACAAGACGTGCAATTGAAGCAGGGTTTGATGGGGTCGAAATTCATGGCGCTAATACATATTTGATTCAACAATTTTTCTCACCACATTCTAATCGTCGAACTGATAAATGGGGTGGTTCAGTTGAAAAGAGAATGACCTTCCCATTGGCAGTGGTTGATGAAGTAGAAAGCATTATTGAAAAATATGCTGATAGACCATTTTTGATGGGTTACCGTATTTCTCCAGAAGAAATCGAAGATCCAGGCATCAGATTTGAAGATACATTGGAATTGGTTGATGCCCTGAAGGAGAAGCCACTCGATTACCTTCACGTTTCAATGGGAGATGTTTGGAGGAAATCGCTTAATGATAAATCCGTTACTACACCATTGAATCTAACTATTAAAAAGCATATTGGCGACTTACCATTGATTGGTGTCGGCGATATTCAAACACCCGCTGACGCTGAAAAGGTTGTCGACGAAGGTTTAGACTTTGCGGCTATTGGTCGTGAGAGTTTACGTGAACCACATTGGGTTCAAAAAGTTATTGCTGGTGATGAAGATGCTATTCGTTACACTATTGCTCCAGCAGATCATGAAGAGCTAGGTCTCTATGGTACTTTCTGGGACTTTTTAATTACAGCTTTTCATTCAGGCTTGCAATTGAGCAGTGAACCACATACAGAAGAGAATCGTAAAGAGTTTAGTGGTATCTTGGATCACATATTTGGTGGTGGAAAATAAAACCTAGAGCTGTCCGAAAGGATGGCTTTTTTTATAAAAAAATTCTAATAAAAAGTTATATCAAACAGCTAATTGACAGTAATAGGGACCTATATTAATTTTGTTAGTAAATATTTAATTGTTATAGGGGATTGCTAAACTTGTTTGAGAATGATTGGAAATTATTTAAACTGCAATTAAAAATGATTATGCAAGAAAAGATTGTTTTCTTTTATACCTTAATAGTGCCAATAATTATAGCTTTTTTGAACAATAATCTTAATTTTCGGGGAAATGAAGTTTTGTATATTTATTGGGCATATATTGTTGTAACGACGGTCTTGAATGGCTTTCTAATGAATCTAATTCGAGTCCGAGAAAGTGGCTTTTTTAGGCGACCGTCAAATTTGATTGATTCTAATTTTTCGATTTTGTTTACAGCATTTTTTGTTCAATTGTTTGTCATTCAAATACAGATCTTTATTTTTAATTTGGTGATCGATTGTTTTATTACGCCAGTGTCACCATATACGTTCTTATATGGATTCTTAGTTTCATTTTTAACAACAATTATTAGTATTTCGATGATGTCCTTACTACTACTATTTAAATGTAAGCAAAGAACCTTCTATATGATTATAAATTTGTTTCTATTCGGTGGTTTACTATTATTGAGTGCTCGTCCAGAAGGAGTATGGAATTATATTCTGACAATGATCAATCCTTTTCAATTTATTTATGCACTTTATTCAGTACCGTGTATCATTAATTCCTTCAGTTTGATTTTAGGAGCATTTACTATTTGTTATATGTTAATCGGAATTATTGTTTTAAGTCGTTTAACTAAAAAAGATGATTAACTCATTTTAAAATAAAATATTCCATATCTCTTAAAAAGGAGATATGGAATATTTTTTGTTCGACCATTATAGATGGAATTCCAGCAAATAATGTATTGTATTGAGTTCATTTATAAAGGAAATTGTTGGTGAAGCAAAAGTATTTGAATTTGAAAAAATCTAACTGATATGGCATCAAGAATCTTTTTACAATATCCAGTCGTTGTTAGGAATATCAGGACGATTACGTTAGCCGTTCTAATTATATTAATAGAAATTCTTCCAAACATGATTTTAAGGAAAAATATATTCTTCCCAACTATTCTTCATTCAGATTTGGATGTTCTTTTGTTGCTATCAACTATTTGGAATTGATTTAAGAAAATACCATTAGTATTGTTAATCTTTTTAATTATATACAGGAAGCAATAAATATTTCAAAATCAAATAAACTTTGCCAATAAAAGGATATAACATATAAATATATGAATTGATTTTTAATTCTAATACTGGGGGAATCAAAAAATGCAAAACGATATATTAGAATACTTAGAAAATGAAACAGCCTTTATTAATTTAGATGATATTAGTAGTATCTTTACAGCCAAGGATATTGCTAAGAAATTTAGTATAAAAAGAAATACAGCAAGCCATTATTTAAATGAATTAAATAAAAGTGGAGTTTTAGTGAAAATTGAATCACGTCCAGTCTATTATTTTGATAGAAAAGTATTCGAATCACAAAATTTTGCACTGGATAAGAATATTTATAAGTCTATTGAATCCCTAAAAAACGAAAAACCTATGATTCTTAATAAAAATAATCTTTTTTCGATGTTAATTGGGCATGACAAGAGTCTAAAACCTGTTATTGAACAAATAGAATCAGCATTATACTATCCAGATAATGGGTTGCCTGTAATATTGACGGGGGAGAGTGGAACTGGAAAAACATATATGGTTCATCTAATTTATCAGTATTGTTTAAATAATGGATTGATTGATGACGATGCTCCTTTTATTTCTGTCAATTGTGCACAATATGCTAACAATCCTGAACTTCTTACTAGTAATCTATTCGGATATGTAAAAGGAGCTTTCACTGGTGCTACAGAGGATAAAAAAGGAGCGTTCGAAAGCGCCGATAGAGGGATACTATTTTTAGATGAAGTGCACCGTTTGAACTCCGAAGGACAAGAAAAATTATTCACTTTTCTAGATCAAGGTATTATCTATAGAGTCGGAGACACTAATAGTCCTATAAAATTAAAAATAAGATTATTTTTTGCTACAACTGAAAGTTTGAGTGGTGACTTTTTAACAACCTTTGTTAGGAGAATCCCAATCCAGATCAGCCTTCCCTCCCTTAGTGACCGTAGTAGGGATGAAAGACTTGAACTTATATATTCATTTTTCTTAAATGAACAAAGGAAAATAAAAAAAGAGATTACTGTGACTGGTCAAACTCTTAATTTGTTATTGAATCAATCTTATGGGGGAAATATTGGCGAACTAAAAAGCAATATCAAGGTAACTACCGCTAGAGCAATCTCAAAACAAATAAAAAGCGAAATTATCGATATCAGTATTTATTCACTGCCAAAAAGAGTTTTAATGGATGCTGATAATACAGGAGAATTGTCCAAGCAAGATTCAATTCATTTGACTAGCGATACTGAATTAGAGGATTTGTTAGTTGAACAAAGACCCCAACAGGAAAGAATTATCAAGTCTTATGAGAGAATAATACAAATATTTCAAAGAAATAATCAATCATTAGAGCATGCGATTAATGAAATTAAGGAAGAAGTCGAGACGCTCTTTGAATTTTTAATATTTGAAACTAATTTTAAGGAAAATCATGAGCCATTAACATATTTGACAAAATATACGAGAAATATTTTAAATCAGATGGAATCCTCCTACCAGATACATTTTAACGGTAATAGCGTAAATGCAATAAGTTATTATATATTCCAAAGAATCAATTGTAATTGGACGATAGAAGATGATGGAATCAAAGAAATAATCATTAACCTAGAAGAACAGATCAAAAATACCTATCCAAATAGTTTTAATTATGTAAAGAGAATTCTACAACTATGCAAGCCAAAAATGGATATAGATATTCAACCAATGGACATAATAGTATTGACTCTACATTTATCCAAAAATGAATGGAATAAAAAAGCGGGAATTCCTAAAGCAATAATTGTGGCTCACGGTTATGCAACTGCCAGCAGTATTGCTGATGTTGTAAACACTTTCCTAAAAAAAGACTTATTTGAATCATTTGATATGCCAATAAGTATCTCGCCAAGAGAAATAGCAGATGAAATACTCGATTACAGTAAAAAAAATGATATTTCAAATGGATTAATTATTTTGGTAGATATGGGATCTCTCAAAGATATTTATCAATATTTTCCAAGTCAAATAAAAGCACCAATTGTGATAATGAATAATGTAACGACGCCATTAGCTATAGCAGTTGGAGAGCAGATTCAAAAGAAACTTTCCTTAAAGAAGCAGGTTGAACAATCACTTAAACAAATAAAGATGGACTACAAAATTATTTATCCAGATGTACATAGGGACAAAATGATTATAACTACGTGTCTAACGGGGATTGGTACTGCCACTAAAATATCTTCCCTCATAGAAAAAAGTTTACCTAGCTCAATTTCATTAAAAGTACTACCGTATGATTTTGCAGCTCTAAAGGATAAAGGGCAAGTTAAGACTCTTTTTTCAATGTATGATTGTTTAGGAATCATCGGTACTGATAATCCCATGATAGAAAAATTGCCATATATTTCTCTAGAAAATCTGATATCTGGAGAAGGAATAAATACACTGTGCTCGTGGGTTTCAAATTACTTTACTCCAAAAAAATTGATGGAATTTAATGATAATATTATCCGTAATTTTTCTTTGGAAAAGGTTATGAATGTTGTTACGATTTTAGACACAGATAAAGTGGTTAAAGAAGTTGACGTATTTCTTAAAAAGATACAAGAAATAGGAGATTATCATCTAACTAATGCTAAAAAATTAGCTATATATATACACGTTAGTTGCTTAATAGAAAGATTAGTTAGAAATTCTCCCATAAAATATTATGGGGGGTATTCAGAATTAGAGAAGTGTCAAAAAGATAAGTTAAATAAAATAAAATTAGCATTTAGTGTCATAGAAAACGATTATAGTGTCAAAGTTCCAAAGCCCGAAATTGCATATGTTTATGATTTGATTTTTGGAAAGACTGACAGTTCAACAAAAGATGAAGACTTCTAAAAAATATTAACGGCGTGCCATTAAGTTGGCACGCCGTTTGCTTATATAAAAGTGTAAAGGGGAGATGATCAAATATGGAAACGAGAATTGTATTGGCATCTCATGGCAAATTTGCTTCTGGTATCTTAAGTTCTTTGAAATTGCTTTATGGGAATACCGAGTCTGTAACCGCAATGGATTGCTATATTGATCCAAAATATGATTTACAAAAAAATGTAAAGAAAGTGATAGATGAAAACAGTGATAATAGATTACTAGTAATTACGGATATTCTTGGTGGGAGTGTTAATAATGAATTTCTAAAATATATAAAAAAGTCTAATTTTTATCTAGTTTCTGGATTGAATCTCCCATTTCTTTTAGAACTTATGACACAAATAACGGAGACTAGTGATTTAGAATTACTGATAAAAAACGTTTTGGATAATTCAAAAGAATCAATCCAATTTTGTAATGAAAGTATAAAAAGAATTAATAAAGAAGAAGATTTTTAATTTGAGGAGGGAAAAATAATGATTGTATTAACCAGGGTTGATCATAGACTGCTACATGGACAGGTCGCATTTTCTTGGACATCGCATTTGTCAGCAAATTGTATATTAGTTGCTAATGATGCGGCATCATCTGACCAAACGAAAAAGACCATTATTAAATTGGGAAAGCCAAGTGGCGTCAAATTAGTTATTAAAAATATCGATAATTCAATAAAAGCTATTAATAGTGGAGTGACTGACAAATATAATCTTTTTATTGTTGTAGAAACTATTGATGCCGCATACAAACTTATTAAAGGCGTGGATGCCATTAAAGAACTTAATCTAGGCGGTACCAAATTTGAAGAGGGAAAGGAATCGTTATCAAGTGCTGTATTTGTTACACCGGATGAAAAAAAGGAGTTAGATGATTTAGTTTCAGACGGAATAAAAGTTTATACCCAACAAGTTCCTACCGATAAGAAAAAAGATATCTAAATAAAAGGGGGAAATAGTTATGCAGACCTTTCTAATATTTTTAGTCGCTATTTTTGGTTATGCTGAATATTTTTTGTTTGGTAGAGGTCAAACTTATCGTCCAATTGTTATGTGTGCAGTAACCGGGTTAGCATTGGGAGATTTTAAAGCTGGTATTATCATTGGTGCTCAAATGGAACTAGCATTTATTGGCGTCCAAGAGATCGGGCTTTCTACACCGCAAGATATGGTTTCAGCAAGTATTATTGGTACGGCGATTGCAATTAGAACGAATGGTAGCTTTTCTACTGCCATAGCATTTGGTTTACCGATTTCAATGTTGGTATTATTTGTTCAAAATCTTGTGTATATTCTGATATCTCCACTATTTGTACAAAAATGTGAAGATATTGCTGGAAAAGGCGAAACCAAAAAGTTCAGTAGATGGGCCTTCTGGGGCGGAACCTTACTTCACTTTGGTCCATCTATTATTCTGGTAACAGTAACATTTGTATTAGGAAATTATTTTGCAAAAACAATCATGAGTTTCATTCCAAAGTTTGTTCAAGATGGATTAGTAATTGCTAGTGGTATCTTGCCTGCGTTTGGTTTCGCAATGTTGCTGGAAATGATTATGAAGAAAGATGTTTTTCCATTCTTCTTTGTTGGTTTTCTAATGGCAGCGTATCTGAAGATTCCAATTATTGGAATTGCGTTCTTTGGTGTAGTAATTGTTGCAATCATGTACTTCCGTGATGAACAAAATAAAAATAATCAAAAAGAAGAGGTGTCAACTGATGAAGATGATGACTTCTAGCAATTTGAAGAAAAAGGATTTTGTTAAAGCTTTTTGGAGAACATTCTCGATGGGAGCATCTTGGGAATTTAGTAAACAATTGGGAGTTGGATATGCTTATGCTATGACCCCCTTACTAGAAAAGATTTTTAAAGATAAGCCAGATAAACTTAAAGAATCACTCAAGAGAAATACTGAGTTTTTCAATGTTTCGAATTTCTGTTCTTCATCGATTATGGGAATTACAGCTTCTATGGAAGAAAAATATGCTGTAGATGACGATTTTGATCCGACAACCATTAGTAGTATAAAAGCCAGTTTGATGGGACCATTGTCGGCAATTGGTGATTCATTAATGATGTCTACTTGGAGAATTATTTGTACAAGTATTGCTGCAGCATTTGCTTTAAAAGGTAATGTATTAGGACCTTTATTATTCATCCTAGCTTATAACATCCCTTGTACGTTAATCAGATGGTACGGATTGAAATATGGTTACACGATGGGGGTTAGCTTTTTCGATAAATTGAGTTCTAGTGACATTATTGGCAAATTATCTCATTACTCATCTATTTTAGGAATGATTGTGATTGGCGCTATGACTTCCAGTTATGTTGTAATGAAAACGCCTGTTTCTTTCGGTAAAGGTGGAGCAAAATTATCATTACAAAGTGACGTCTTCAATCAAATTATTCCTGGATTATTACCACTTGTAGCAACATTTATTATGTACAAATTACTTAAAAAAGGCGTAAGTGTCGGCTGGATTATTTTGGGTACATTTGTTCTCGGTGTAATTTGTTCATATTTCCATTTATTAAGTGTTTAAAAATAAAAATTCTAAGGAGAATTTACAATGTTTGACGAAAAAAAGTTAGTTTCAAAAATCTTAGGTAGAAATAAAAATATTACGGACGTCTTTTTTGCAGCATGTGGTGGATCACTAAATGATTTATTCCCTGTACACTACTTTATTGAAAGTGAGAGTAAAAAATTACATTCAATGTGCAAGCCCGCAAGAGAATTGGTATTAATTGATTCTCCAAGATGGAACGATAAGAGTATTACTTTTGTTTTAAGTCATAGTGGGAATACTCCTGAAGCGATTGAAGCAGCTAAAATCGCAAAAAATAATGGTTCGTTTGTAATTGCAATAACAAATGATAAAAATTCAAAACTTAATGATTCATCATTATATGATGATTTGATAGTCTACAATTGGGGGAAATCAGTAAGTCACAAAGATGTTCCTATGGGAATTGAATTTAGAATTGTTAACGAATTTTTACATCAAACTGAAGATGATTATACCAAATATGAAGATATGTTAAGCGGCCTTAATCAAATTGATTCAATTATTGAAAACGCTAAGAACATCCAAAAAGATAGTGCAGCTAAGTTTGCCCAAAAGTATAGAAAACAACCATTCCTATACATCTTAGGATCAGGTGCCTCTACTTCTCAAGCATATGGATTTGCAATTTGTTCATTAATGGAAATGCAATGGATGGACTGTGCATATATTAATTCAGCAGAATTCTTCCATGGTCCATTTGAAGTTCTACAGGATGACAAAGTGTTTGTTCAATGTATTAATGCAGGAAAAACAAGAGTACTAGATGAAAGATCTAGAGACTTCATTGAAAAGTATCATGGCCAACTTGAAGTTATCGATGCAAATAAGTTTGGAATGGATAAAATCAAAGATAGTGTAGTTGATTACTTTAATCCATTTGTATTCTATGAGATGGGTGTATTGTATCGTGATGAATTGAGCGAGAAACGTGGACATCAAACAGATTTCCGTCAATATATGGGTAAAGTTGATTATTCATATGAATCAGATATCAAGTAACATTTAATACATAAAGGAAATATAATACAGAATCCATCAGATAGTTTGCAAAAGAATATTCAGAAGAGCTAAATATTTAAACACAATTGTTAGATGCAATAGTTTCTAAAATCGGAAACTATTGTTTTTTTGTTTTGAAACACGTTTTAAGTGTGAGTAACACGTTATCAAATTTGTGAAAACGCTTTCTACAATTGGGGAGTGCATTTATACTTATAATCGTTAAATCAAATAAAGGAGATGTTTCGGTAATGAAAGAAAAAGTTATGAACGGACTTCAACGCTTTTCTAAAGCAATGTTTATTCCTGTTCTTATTCTTCCCATCGCTGGTATTTTAATTGCCATTGGTAACATTTTTACAAACCAAAAACTATTAGAAACTGTTCCATTCTTGAATAATCCAATAACTACTGGATTTGGAACAATTCTTTCAGGGTCTTTAGTCTCAATTCTGACTAACTTAGGTGTTATCTTCTGTGTTGGACTTGCAATAGGTTTGGCAAAGAAGAAGAAAGCTGAAGCGGGTTTCACAGCTCTATTAGCTTTCCTAGTTTTTATTAATGCAATGAATAAATTTATGGAACTCAATAAAACATTGATTTCCGCAAAAGACCTTCAAGGAACTGGCCAAACGATGGTTCTTGGAGTTCAAATATTAGATATGGGTGTTTTTCTAGGAATTATTCTTGGAATAATCGTTGGAATTGTTCATAACCGTTTTATTGATACAGAGTTTAAAAGTGCATTTCAAATTTATGGTGGTTCAAGATTCGTATTTATCGTAATCATTCCAGTTACAGTACTTTTAGCTATTTTATTGACATATATTTGGCCAATTATTCAAACTGGAATTTCAAGTATGGGTGGATTTATTAAACAAACAGGTAATTTTGGAATTTTTCTGTATGGTTCACTAGAAAGACTGTTGATACCTACAGGTTTACATCATTTAATTTATACACCATTTTTATATACATCTCTTGGTGGTACAGAACAAATTGCGGGTCATATTTATGAAGGCGCAAGAAATATTTATTATGCAGAAATGGCTGATCCGGCAATTCATTTACTATCAAAGTCAGTAATTTGGGATGCAAGAGGTATTTCAAAAATGTTTGGTTTGATTGGTGCATGTCTTGCAATGTACCATACAGCAAAACCAGAAAACAAAGTTAGAGTTAAAGCCATTTTGATTCCTGCAGTAGTTACATCGTTCTTAGCGGGTGTTACAGAACCGATTGAATTTTCATTTATGTTCTTAGCACCATTATTATTCGTAGTTCATGCAGGCTTGGCCGGGCTAAGTATGGTTGTTTTAAACATATTAAATGTTCGTGCTATTGGACCAAATGGTTTCTTAGATTTCTTACTATATAACGTGCCATTAGGAGTCGGAAAAACCCACTGGCCAATGTACATATTAGTAGGAATCGCATTCTTCTTTATTTACTATATTGTGTTTAGGATCTTAATAACGCTATTGAATTTGAAAACAGTAGGTAGAGAAGATGATTCTAAAGATGTAAAACTTTACTCAAAGAAGGACTTTAAAGAAAAAGAGAAATCGAAGGCAATCGTTAAGGATGCTAGTAATACAAGAAATGGTGAGGTGCCTGCTGCGTTGATTGTTAGTGCTCTTGGTGGTGAGGACAACATTGAAAGTGTCACAAATTGTTATACAAGGCTTAGAACAGTTCTAAGGGATCCGTCAGTTGTCAAAGAAGATGTCCTTAAAAATGAGACTGGAGCAAGTGGACTTATAATAAAAGGACAAAACGTTCAAGTAGTTTATGGATTACAAGTAACGGCCGTCAGAAAAGCTGTAGATGCTGAATTAGGTATTTCAGATATGGATGCTGAATTAGAATAAATGGAGGAAAAGAAAAATGAAAAAATTTTCAATTTTAATTGCTGGTGGTGGAAGTACATTTACACCAGGTATTGTAATGATGTTATTGGATAATTTAGATAGATTTCCAATCGATTCACTAAAACTTTATGATAACGATGAAGAAAGACAAGCCAAACTTGGTAGAGCTTTAGATATTGTATTGAAAGAAAAAGCTCCAGAAATTAAATTCTCTTATACTATTGATCCTAAAGAAGCCTTTAAAAATGTTGACTTTGTATTTGCACATATTCGTTCAGGCAAATATCGCATGCGCGAACTTGATGAAAAAATCCCATTACAACACCATGTAGTGGGACAGGAAACATGTGGTCCTGGTGGAATTGCTTATGGTATGAGAAGTATAGGAGATATTATCGAATTGATTGACTATATGGAAGCATATTCTCCAAATGCTTGGATGTTAAATTATTCAAATCCAGCATCTATTGTTGCTGAAGCGTGCCGTCAATTAAGACCAGATTCAAAGATTTTAAATATTTGCGATATGCCAGTGGGAACTCTAAGAAGAATGTCACAAATTGTTGGACTAACACCAAATGATTTAGAGGTTAAATACTTCGGATTAAATCATTTTGGTTGGTGGACAAGTGTTAAAGATCATGATGGTCATGAATACTTACCAGAAATTAGGGATTATGTTGCAGATCATGGATATTTAACAAAAGTTGAAGTAGATACACAACATATGGACGCTAGTTGGCAAGCTACTCACAAAAAAGCTAAGGATTTATTGGCAGTTGATCCTCGATTCTTACCAAATACCTATCTAAAATATTACCTATATCCTGATTATGTTGTCGAAGAATCAGATCCAAACTACACAAGGGCCAACGAAGTTATGGATGGAAGAGAGAAAAATGTTTTCTCAGCAGCAAAGCGTATTGTTGATGCAGGGACTTCATCAGTAGGAGAGTTTAATATTGACAGTCATGCCTCGTTCATCGTGGATTTAGCAAGAGCAATTGCATACAATACTCATGAAAGAATGTTATTAATTGTCGAAAATAATGGTGCTATTGCAAACTTTGATGATGATGCTATGGTAGAAGTTCCATGTATTGTGGGCAATGATGGTCCAGAACCACTATCTCAAGGAAATATTCCACTATTTCAACGTGGAATGATGTACGAACAAGTAACTGTTGAAAAATTGGCTGTGCAAGCTTGGATTGAGCATGATTATCAGAAATTATGGCAAGCCTTATCTCTATCTAAAACTGTTCCAAGTGCTCAAGTTGCTAAAGAATTACTCGATGATCTAATTGAAGCTAACAAAGAGTTCTGGCCGGAGTTGAAAAGACCTGATAAGAAATATGGTTTAATTTCAGAGGTTGGGGAAGAAGAGCCAGTATAGAATATTTATTTTATTAGGTAGGATTTCGTTAAAAATCTTACCTTTTTATTTTCAAAACTATTTGAGAAGAATATTATGCAAATGTCTATGGTCGGCTTGGGTAAGATGGGATTAAACGGTGCAATAAATATCTCTTCTGATAACTTTTACTATTCCAAAAATAATAATGTAAATACTTATTAAGCTAACGAGAAAATTACATACATATAAAAATTAATAAATAACTATAGTTGTTCGTAAATTCTAATTATTCTTTCAAATACAAACAAAACGTTTGGAAAAAAATTATTTGAAAACTGATTATAATCATCGGTTGGGTAGTCGTCTTTACATACGATGGGTAAACTGGAAAGGTAATTAATAGTATTATCATTACTCCCCGTTATACTAAGAACTTCTATATTTTCGTCGGATGCCATTTTTACTTTATCTATTACTTGCTGTGTTTCTCCGGATTTAGATATAACAATAAGTGTTGAGATATTGTTCAGATTATTTTCAAAAACACCTATGGAGTCTCCACCTGTCGAAATAAGACATTTCTTACCTAGCATTAACAATTTTTTATAAATATATTCAGCAGCCGTTGCAGAAAAACCAGTAGCATAAATATATATATAATTGTCATCTTGCTTATTGATAATATTTGCAAAATTTTCTAAAAATGAATTTGGGGTCTTAGATAAAATTGATTGAGCTTCTGCAGAACGATCTATTTTATCGCTGGGCTTATTTAAATATTCGGCTATTTTATAATGCATTTCCACAAAACCAGAATAACCAAGTTTTTGTGCGAGTCGCATTACTGTTGAAGTTGATGTAAAGTTTGCTTTCGCAACACCACGAACTCCTAGATTTAAAACTTTTGTATTATTTTCCATAAGAAAATCTAACACTTGCTGTTCATTATCAGTTAAGTTGTTTATATTTTTAAATTTGGAATATTTCAAAATGGTCACCTCATATGTATTCTACATGGATATGACAATCAATCAAAATAATAAAATTAATTAAAAAGAGGTAATTCTAATGAGCCTATTTGGATTTGGACAGAGAAAAATTATTTTTACTACGCCAGTGTCTGGTCAATTTCAATTTTTGGAAGATATTGAAGATGAAGTTTTTTCCAAAAAGTTGATGGGAGAAGGATATGGTGTAATACCTGATGACAATAAGATCTACTCCCCTGTTTCAGGTACTATAAATTCTATTTTTGAAACTAAACATGCACTGGGGATTACGACAGATAATGGACTTGAAATATTGGTACACATGGGACTAGATACAGTAGAATTAAACGGAGAGCCTTTTAATATTATGGTAAAAAAAGGTGAAAAAGTGGACAATAGCACACAATTGGCGGAAATGGATATAAATGCTATTAAGAGTAAGAGTTATGGTACTGTTGTTCTAACAATAATCACTAATGTGCAGGAAAAGGTCAAGAATCTGAATTTTCTTATGAAAAAATCAGAGAATGTTGATGTTGGCCATGAAATCTTAGAAGTAAAAATCAATTAGTAAAAAAAGAGATGTCCTTTTCATACAAAGAGGACATCTCTTTTTTTACTATTTACTAATTTTATAGAACGTATATTACTCTAAACGGTTGATGTGTCCTTAAAAGTAACTTTTCCTTCCTTCTAATCTTAATTCTCATATAGTTTTTGGATATATTAATAATATCTTGATTCCTCAATAAAGTGGTTTACATTAACAATTAGTTCGGGGTGCCTTTTTAAATATTCAAGGTGACAAGTTATGTATTGCTTTTGTTTTTATATAGGACATTTTTTCGTGTATAGTCTTTAGTTTTCCGTTTAACCGTATCACTAAAGATATATAGTATTCCAAATGAGAAGAATTGAGTTGTTCCGTCAATTTTAGGACATTGATACTTTTATTATATTGTCACATGCATATGTGTCGTTAAAAAGCTTTTGTTTAACCATTATAAATTGATTGTTTATTTTTCTGGTGAATCGGCGGATGTGGAAAGATTATGTAGTTCTTTAAATGAATTCAGGTTCTTCTCATATTTTTCAATGGCAGTGTCGGATGCATACTTTCCTAAAGGCAATCTCAAAGGAAGATTTGGATTATTTGTTACTTGATCATAGATAATTTGAGCTGCTTTATTGGGGTCACCAGGTTCATGGTGGGCACCATTTTCATTGTCCTCAATGAATTTAGAAAATTGTTGATAATCAGGAATATCAGGTAGAACTTTTTTAGATGAGCGTCCAGCCCAATCAGTTCTGAATCCACTTGGTTCAATTAAAAGTATCTTTATATTTAAATCTTTAACTTCTTCAGCCAAGGATTCACTGATGCCTTCAACCGCATACTTTGTTCCGTGATAGAACGATAACGTTGGGAATGATGCTAAACCACCAATAGATGAAAAATTAACAATTGTACCAGATTTTTGTTCTCGCATGGTTTTAAGGACAGCTCGACTCATGTTGACTAGTCCCCAAACGTTGACTTCAAACATACTTCTGGCATCCGCAAGATTACTTTCTTCAAAAGTTCCGAAGTAACCAATTCCAGCGTTATTAATTAAAACGTCAATTGTTTTAAATCTGGATTTAGTATTGTTGATAACACTGACGACATCATTTTCATTGGTGACATCTAAGGTTAACTTAATGATTTGACCATGATCAAATTGATCCAAGTATGATAATTTTTGAGTATTTCTGGCTGTGGCAACAAGATTAACATCTTTTTGTTGAGCCAAGTATGTTGCTAGTGATTTACCAAAACCTGTAGAAGTTCCAGTGACGATCCATGTTTTTTTAGACATAATAAAGTTCTCCTCAAATTAATATTTAACGTTATTGGAAGCTAGGCGTAACTCAACGATGCGTGAATGTTTAGGCTGAATGCAGACTGATAGTAGAGCATTGGCAACATCATCAGGTGTTAGGAATCCTGATTGGGCGAGGCCTTCAATTGAACGACCAAAGCCAACCTCAAAGTTGGTTGCTCCAGCATGTGGACAAAATACACAAGTTCTAATACCATCGTCTAATAGTTCATGATCGAGTGCTTGCCCAAAGCCACGCAAGGCAAACTTACTGCAAGTATAAGCCGTTTCATCAGCATGGCCTTTAATACCAGTAACTGAAGAGACCAAGATGATTTGGCCATCGTGCTTTTTCTTCATTTCAGGAACAGTGTATTTAGTGAAACAAAAGGCACTTTTGACATTGGTATCCATGATTAAGTCAAAGTCTTTAACAGAAGTTTTCTCAATGGGTAATAATTTACCAATTCCGGCGTTATTAATTAGAATATCTATTTTATGGAACTTTTCGATGGCCAAATTAATAACACTTTGTGCAGTTTTTTCCTCACGCGCATCTCCAGCATAATAGAAGGTTTGGTTACCCATTTTTTGACATTTATCGGCAACCTCTTTCAATTTTGCCTCGTTTCTAGCTGTAATTATTAGATTACAGCCTTCAGATGCAAATTTGTAGGCTGTTCCTAAGCCAAATCCCGAACTAGCACCAGTAATAATGGCAACTTTGCCGTCAAGTTGATTCATAATAAAAAAACCTCCCAACGTTTTAATCTCTTAACAAAATTTATGTTAGGACTTAAACCATGGTTTAAGTCAAGAAAAATTATACATAAAAGAACACCTTCCATTAAATTTGGGAGGTGTTTTTTGCAATTTTAATTTATCGTTATAACGATAAAAATCTTTTTGGATTAAGAATCGGAAGCAACGGATAAAAGATTGCTAAATCAATAATGATTGGTGATTGCGAACATTTAGGTTGCGCAAATATCTATTTACTTTTGACTAATTCTTTAAATTAGTTGCTTGTTGCTTAGATTGATTAGTACAGAATTGAAGTTAACAAGGATACGAATGGAGGAATAAAAATGTTGTCTATAAAGAATGTAAGCACCTTCATCGAAGGTAAAAAGATTATTCATGATGTTTCTTTACATATAAAGCCAGGAGAAATTGTGGGATTGATTGGACCGAATGGTGCTGGAAAGACGACTTTCATGAAGACTATATTGGGGCTCACTAAATTTACGGGAGATATATCAATAGATGAGCAAAGTGTCACTGAGAATAATCATCAAGCTTTGAGAAAGGTAGGGGCGTTAATAGAACATCCGGCGATATATCCATTTTTGACTGGTCGGCAAAATCTATTATTGTACTCAGAAAGCAATAGTGACTTGGAGGAGATCATTAGTACTTTAAAGATGGAAAAATTTATTGATAAAAAATCTAAAGATTATTCATTGGGGATGAAGCAGAAATTAGGGATAGGAATAGCATTATTAAATAATCCTGAATTTGTGATATTGGATGAACCTATGAACGGATTAGATATTGAATCGACTATTATGATTCGTGATGTTATTAGAAAGTATGCAGAACAGGGATGTATGTTCCTAATTTCCAGTCACATACTGGGTGAACTGCAGAAAGTTATGACACAAGTGGTGCTTTTACGATCAGGGAGAATAATTTTAAATAGATCAATGTCTTCGCTTAATCAAGATAGTAGTAAAAAATATTTTGTTCAGATGGATAAAATAAATTTGGTAGAGGACTTACTTAATCATAATAATATTCAAAATCAACGAGTTGGAGAGTATTTAGAAATAGACGCTCAAAACATCGATTTAATGCAGAATTTAGTTTTTCAAAATGGATTGTATTTAACTAGATTAGAACCTGAAAAGTTAAATCTAGAGGAAAAAATAGTGAGAATATTATCTGACAAAGAGGGTTCAAATAATGAGGAATAATCTATATCAGGAAATGAAAAAATTTTGGTATCAGAAAAAGCCACTTTGGGGAATTTTAATATTATTTATTTTGATGTATTATTCATTAGTTACGAGTCATCACAATGAAAGGGATGTAATTCAATTATTTGGAGCTAGTCAATGGACGCTGATAATTTTAGTTACAATATCGTCGGCTTTTATGACTATGGAATATCGGGATAATACGATTGTTACCATGCTTTATAAGAGTTCAAATCGATTCAATATTTATTTTTCGAAAATTATTGTTCTGGTGCTATATAGCGTATTACTTAGTTTCTGTGGAGTAATATTCACTATTTTAGAAGCCGCGTTTAGTCACCAATTATTAACCGTTAATGTTTTAAGGGCACTATTGTTTAATACGTTTGGGACACTTTTGTATTCAGTTTTCATCGTTACACTATCGTTATTGCTAATTTCTTTAGTTAAAATTGATGCCATTGTTATAGTAATAGGATTAATGCTCGGCTTTTTAGGAGCTACATTTTCCAATATTCTCATGTCTTTATTTCACACATGGAGTAGGGCAATAAGATGGAATCCGCTGAATATGATTTACGTTATTAATCAATTATCCGATCCTAAATATTTTAAATATTCTTCGTTGAGCAATTTGGAATTGGTCTTGGGGACAGTTAGTTACGCAATAATCTTTCTGATAATCGGATATTGGACCTTTAAAAAGAGACTAGTCTGAAAGGAATGGTGGAGAATGATAAGTGATTTAAATAAGGAATTTTATAAACTAATTCACCAGAAGATAACTTGGATTGCGCCACTCTTTGTACTCGTCTTGATGATTATTATGGGCATTTCAATGAATGGTTCTGAACAGAAATTGTTAATTATGACAAGTTATGATTCAAGTGAATGGATTTTATTTGCGTTAGTCGTTGTGTCATCTACGATATTTACTTTGGAATTTCAAAACAATACGATTTTGACAACGTTGTATAAATCGGATAACAAGTTGCAGGTATATGGTTCAAAATTGATGATTGTTCTTATTTATAATATAACCCTGCATATATTAGCAATTATTTTTACCGTGTTGTTACAACTCACACCATTAAATGTGCATCTTTCTTGGTTGATGATCAATCAGTACCAACAGACATTGTTGTCAAATTTATTAGTAACTACCTTAATTGATATTGTTTCATCTACTTTGATAATTAGTATAATATTTTTTACTTCTTGCATTGTAAATGTAAATTCAATAGTAATTACTTTGAATTTAGCAATTGTCTTCTTGGGACAAAGTGCATCTTCCAGTCTTATGATGGCAAATCTAAAATATATTGATGTAATTAAATGGAATCCTTTGAATATGATTAACTTAACGAAACAGTATTATAACTACGGTTCATATCATTTCGTCAGTCATTTAAGTAATTCCCAACTATTAGTTGGAAATATTCTCTATTCATTATTATTTTTTGCTTTAGGTTACGTAATTTTTAGAAAGAAAAAATTTTAGAAGTCAATTTTGTACATAACAAAAAGGCATTACATAGACTCAATTCTATGCAATGCCTTTATTTGACTCCAAATTAATCACTTACGACAACGTATGATTTGATAACTTTTCTATCAGTCATTTCTTGATAAGCGTCATTGATTTGATCAAGATTGAAACTCTTGGTGAAGACTAGTCCAGGATTAATTTCACCATCTAGAACGGCTTTCAATAGACGACTCTTGTCATAAGTAGTAACGGATGCGGGACCACCGGCAATGATAATATTTTTACCAAATGATGGGGCAATATCCATTTTTCCAGTATGTGGCAAGCCGACGCGACCAACAACAGAACCAGGACGCCCAACTTTCAAAGCTGTTTCAGTAGATAATTCAGTACCAACACATTCCAAAACAGCGTCTGCACCAAAACCGTTAGTTAGGGCCAAAATCTTTTTAACACCTTCATCGCCACGTTCGGCGACGTTATCAGTTGCTCCAAATTTTGCAGCTAAAGCTTGACGATCGGGATGACGACTAGTTGAAATTATTCTCTTAGCACCAAGCAATTTGGCAGAGATAATTCCGCAAAGTCCAACAGCACCATCACCCATAACAACAACTGTGTCGCCGTGTTTGATGTTGGCAACAGTTGCGGCATGGAAACCAGTAGCCATAACATCAGCCAAAGTCAAAAGTGATTTGAGCATGCTTTCACTGTAATCACTAGGCTTTCCAGGAATTTTAACTAGAGCCCATTGTCCGTGTTGGAATCTGATATATTCAGCTTGATTACCATTACTGAAGTTATCAGTATGAGATTGGCAATCACCATCAAAACCAGCTAAGCAAGCAGGACAGTGACCACAGCCATGTGTAAATGGAGCAATTACGAAATCGCCTGCTTTGACAGTTGTAATATCGGCCCCGACATCTTGAACAATACCAATTGCTTCATGTCCAGAGTTTTCAGAATTCTCAGATTTATCTTCTAAACCACGATAAGACCATAAGTCTGAACCGCAGACACAAGCACGAATTACTTTGATGATAACGTCATCTGGTGCTTGAACTTTTGGCATTTCAACATCTTCGACCTTCATTTGGCCGACTTTTTCAAAGATCGCTTTTTTCATAAAAATCCTCCCTTAATTTGCTAATTTAATTATAGCGTTTCCAAAAAATATTTTAGTGTTAATTGAAACTTTATTTTAAATTGATTGTTAGTTGTCCTAGTTGTTCGATTTTACTAATTAATTGATCTCCAGGTTTGAGAAATTCCTGAGGATTTCGCCCTGTACCGACACCACCAGGAGTACCAGTAAAGATAAGATCTCCCGGATATAGTTCGGTAATAGAAGATAGGTAGCTGACAAGTTTTTCCGGTCCAAAAATTAGGTTGCCTAATTTACTGTGTTGTTTTTCGACGCCATTTAATTCAGTAGTAATAGTTAGATCTTCTAAATTTGTGATTTCATCTGGAGTCGTTAGCCAAGGTCCAATGGGTGAGAAATTTTCATAAGACTTGGCTAAGGAAAACTGTGGATTATCGTTGGCAAATTGTAATTGACGATCGGATAAGTCTTGTCCAACCATGTAACCGGCAATGTGTTCATTGGCGACATTTTGTTTAATATCGCGACCACCTTTACCAATAACGATAACTAATTCTGTTTCCCAATCTGTTTTAGAACTAGAAATTTTGACAATGGGGTTGGGTCCAGTTAAAGAACTGATGAATTTAGTAAAAATATTAGGAACCTGAGGTCCTTTAGTATGTAACTCATTTAAGTGATCTCGATAGTTGAAACCAACCGCAAAAATTTGTTTAGGATTAGCTATAGGTAAAGAAAAATCGTTCATTTCTGGTAGAGTACGTTCACGACTTAAAAATAATTTCTTGTTTAGATTAGGTAAAATAGACTGAACATTTTCGATACCATTGATAAGTTGTAAATGTTGATTGTCATTGATAATGGCAGCTCGACCGTGATACATTCCCAATTTCATAATTATGCCTCTTTTGTATAAGCTTTTATTCTATTTTAATACATAAAAAAATTCTTATGTATGTTATTAACATAAATAGAGCCTTTAGTCTAATTGACATGTAAGTAAATTAAAATTATTATAATATTTTATACATGAAGAGGGGGAGACTATCAATGGATGACAGTTTAAGTGTCGAGAGTGCTATGAAGGATACATTGCCAACTGTTTTTGGTTATATCGGAATTGGCATTTCCTTTGGTATTGTAGCGGCATCTGCGGGGATGAGTGTATTAATGGCGACCTTGATGTCGTTGATCGTATATGCAGGATCAGCACAATTTATTTTGGTTAGTCTACTGGCAATTGGCACACCGATTGTTTCAATTGTTTTGTCAGTTTTTTTGGTCAATTCACGGATGATCTTGATGAGTATGACTACAGCCAATTTTTTTAAAAAGAATTCGATATTTGAAAATATTATTATAGGTAGTTTGATTACAGATGAAAGTTTTGCTTTGAGTATGAACAAGCTTAATTATACCGATGGCAAGCTCTCATTTAAGTGGTTCAATACCGTTAATTTATTAGCCTATTTAGTTTGGGCAGCATCAACGATGGTTGGAGCTATGTTGGGTAAAGTCATCAGTAATCCAGAAAAGTTGGGCTTGGATTTTGCCTTAGTAGCGATGTTTATTGGTTTACTGTATCTACAATTAATTAGTGACAAGTCAATTTCCTTAAAAGTACAGTTGATCGTTGTAGCTATTATGTTGCCATTAGTATATTTTGGCTTGATTTTTATTTCCAGTGATTTGTTAATTCTAGTTGTAACCTTAATTGGCTGTGCGTTAGGAGTGATTTTGAAACATGCCATCAACTAAATTTGTTTTATGGACATTAATTGCCTGTGGTTTGGCGACTTGGCTGTCCAGAATTTTGCCATTTGTTTTATTGAAAAAATTTAATCTACCTGCGAAAGTAGTCGAATTCCTTGGCTTTGTACCAATTACTATTATGGCTGCCTTATGGTTTGAGAATCTCTTTCATCAAAATCTCGGTCACTTGCCACAGATTGATTATGCTAATTTAATAGCCTCAATACCAACGGTTCTAACGGCTGTTCTGACTAAAAAGTTATTATTGATTGTAGTTGTAGGCATTATTTCCCTAGCGTTAGTTCGATTAGTCATATAATAATATTAATGGGAGGGAAGGTTGATGAAAGCAATCGTTGTTAGAAAAGCCGGTGGACCGGAAGTTTTGAATTATGAGGATGTTCCAACTCCTCAAGTAAAACCAGGTTGGTCACTAGTTCAGGTTAAAGGTTTTGGTATCAATCATTCTGAAATTTTTACGCGTCAAGGATTATCACCTAGTGTTAAATTTCCACGTATCTTAGGTATTGAATGTGTTGGTATCGTAGCTGATAGTACTTCGGATAAATTGAAAGTTGGGCAAAAAGTCATTTCCATTATGGGTGAAATGGGCCGTGCATTTGATGGTTCATATGCCGAGTACGTGTTATTGCCAAATGAACAGATCTATCCAGTTCAGACTGACTTAAAATGGTCTGATTTGGCTGCCGTTCCGGAAACTTTTTATACTGCTTTTGGTTCGTTGAAACATCTCCAAATAAAGTCAGATGATTCAATTTTAATTCGTTCCGGTGCCAGTGGTGTTGGTATTTCGGCTTTACGATTACTCAAATCTAAATATCCAACTATGAAAATTGCCGGCTCGGTTAGAAGTCTTAAGAAACAAGAGGTTCTTCTAAAAGCTGGTTATGATTCAGTGATTGAGGATAAGAATGGGCGTTTACAAACCGATAAAAAATTTAATAAAGTTCTAGAACTGGTTGGCCCCGCTACATTGAAAGATACATTTAATCATGTTTTGCCATATGGAATCGTCTGCAATACTGGTGAGTTAGGTGGTCAGTGGTATATGGATGACTTTGATCCTATTGCTGATATACACGAAGGAGCTCTGTTAACATCATTGTCATCAGGCGAAGTTAATAGTCAAAAACTCAATGAAATGTTGAATTATATAAAACAATATCAAGTTGAAGTTGCACCAGCTAAAATTTATAAATTGAATCAAGTTAAAGACGCCCATGAGTATTTGGAAAGCGGTCATAACTTAGGTAAAGTTGTTATTGTTAATTAATTCTAAGGAGATTGGATATGTCTATATCTGATTTCTTTTTAACTTTTAAAAATATCTGTAAAATAAAAAAAGTGTTCATGTCGATCTGTATTGAGATTCTTTCTCAATGATTGATCAATATGAGCACTTTTTTTGTAAAAATTTTGATTACCAGAATTCGTTTCTATGTACATCAATTACAAATTTTGAGTGATTTTCATCAAATCTAGATTTGGAATATTCAAAAGCTTCACCTTTCTGATCATATGCAATTTGTTCAATAACCAGTAGGGAAGCACCTTCGTCAACATTTAAAGCTTGAGCGCTTTCCTTACTTGCAGATTCAGCATAAACAACCCTTCTAGCATCCGTCATGAAGATTTTCATCTTGCCACCGAGGTAGCCATAAATGGTTCCCTTTAAAATGGATTCGTCTAGTGGAGCGATTCTTGTGGGCATAATTGTGTGTTCATAACTGTAGATTTTATCATCACGTAGACGAACACGCTTAATTTCATAAACAGGTTCGTTAGCTTTTATCTTTAGATTTTTTTGTTCAATTTCATTGGGCAATCTTGCACCAAAAAATAATATTTTGCTCGTTATCTTTTGATCTCGATGGGAGTAGGTTGCTCCAATAGGAAGGTCTAAAGGAAGTAATTCAGGTGAATTTTCATCTAATTGCGGACGTACATATGTACCACTGCCTTGCTGAGTGTGGATTAGGCCTTCGTCTATTAGTAGGTCTAATGACTTTCTCAACGTTATACGACTAATATTGTATTTTTTTGCAAGTTCGTCTTGAGTAGGCATTAATGTTCCCGCACGATAATGATTTCGTAAAATATCTCTTTTTATATCAGAATAAACTTCTTTATATCTATACAAATTTCTTCACCTCAATTGCCTTTATTATGGTCAATTATATCACTTGCTGATAATTTGTATACAAATTATCAGAATTTAGTTAAAATTCATCTATACAAATTTATTAAAAAGTCTTTACATAAAAATAAATCAAGATATAATTGGTGTTGTGGAAAGCGCTTCCAAATAAATCAAGGGGTTGAATATATAATGAAGTTTGATGTTAAAAAAGTTCAAGAGCCTATATTAAAAGCTTCAGTATGGGTTCAAGGTAATAGCATTCTTCAAGCTATCAAGAATGCCTTCATCATGACCATTCCGTTCACAATTGTCGGTTCTTTTTCAAATGTTATTAAAATGCAACTTGATCAATTAATTAAAAATCAACATATTCATAGTGAAATTTTAACCAATATAAGCAATTTATTTGGTTACTTAAATGCAGCAACATTAGGTATTATCGGAATTATTGTTGTTTTATGTTCTTCATATTCCTATGCAAGAGAGCTAAAGAAAAAGTATAAAGAAGTTAATATATTTCTTGCCGTTATTTTAGCTTTGGCTGCATACTTCGTAATGGTTCCAAACAATGTTAACTTTGCGGATCCTAAGGCAAAAGTTATTCAGGGATTCTCCACTAATTTCTTTGATTACCAAGGAATGTTTACAGCCTTAGTCGTTGGTATGATTGCGGTTTGGGTTTACGCTCGTTTTGGTAAAACTAAGTTCAAAATCAAAATGCCCGATAGCGTACCACAGAATATCTTTGATTCATTCGCATCTCTTGTACCTATCACTGGTGCATTAATGATTTTTGGTATCATCCGTATTATCATTCAAAGTTTAGGTTACACTTCAATCATTGAGATTATTACGGTTGTTTTAGTTAAACCTTTATTATCTGTTGGTACTGGTTTACCCGCAATTATCGTAGTAATTTTGATGGAACAAATTTTATGGTTCCTAGGATTACATGGATTTAACATCGTTTGGGGTGTCGTTTCAGCATTCTGGTTACCAATTTATTTACAAAATTGTGCACAATATGCAAGAACTCAGAGCTTCGCAGGTATTGGAATCGCTCCTAATACAATGACAAATGTTTATGCCATGATTGGTGGTTCTGGTGCTACATTTGGTTTGTTGATTGCTATGCTTATCTTTACTCACAAAGGTGAAAAGGAACGTGAAGTTGCAAAACTGGGATTTATCCCTGGATGTTTTGGAATTAATGAACCTATCATTTTTGGTTTACCAATTGTTTTAAATCCTATTATGTTCTTACCATGGATCTTTGTACCACTTATCAATGCTGTTATTGGTTATGTCGTTACTAAGATTGGATGGGTTGTACCGCTGGTTGTTTTGAATTCCGGTAGTGAGCCGATATTCTTTAGTACTTGGTTAACCGGTGCGTTCCATACGAGTCCGGTTGTATTAACACTTGTATTAGTTATTTTGGATACGTTCTTATACGCTCCATTCGTAATTTTGAATCAACGTAGTGAACGTGCCGCTATTGCAAAACAAAACGAACAAGAAAATGATGAAGATAAATCAGTTTTCAAGAATGAAACTGAAGAAGAACCAAGTGATGGTCCTGAAACAGCTTAAATAATACTAAGAAAGAAGACTCCAACAATGAAAAAAGTATTCGTTATTGCTCATACTCATTGGGACTTCGAATGGTATTTCACCAGACAAGATGCTCGAATTCAATTCATATATCACATGGATGAAGTACTTCGAGCCTTGAAAAATAATGTTATTGATTACTATCTATTAGATGGACAGATGTCTATTATCGATGATTATTTGGAAAGTGTACCAGAGAATGCCCCAGAATTAAGAAAGTTTATAAAATCCGGTCGTCTATTTGTAGGTCCTTGGTACACTCAAGTCGATGAAATGGTTACGTCTGGAGAATCGATGGTCCGTAATTTACAACAAGGAATCAAACTTTCATCTGAACTAGGTAGAAGTGTTCCTATTGGATATTTGCCTGATTCATTTGGTCAAAATCACGATATACCAAAAATTTATAATGGGTTTGGCATTAAGAATGCTGTTTTCTGGAGAGGAATGCCTAAAGAAAAATCGGCTAGATACTTCTATTGGACAAGTGATGATAATTCAAAGGTTCTAGTTGCCAATCTAAGAAATGGATATCCTGTTGGCGTTGATTTAATGGAATCTCCAAATTATTCTGACTTGTTACATAAAATTAGTACAGATACTAATGTCAATAATTTAGTGCTTCCTGTAGGTGGCGATCAAAGACCTGTTGATTTTAATTTAAAGCAAAGAATAAAGGAAGCTAACGCTTCACAAAATGAATTTAAATTAGTAGAAGGAACATACCCTGAGTACTTTAAAGAACTTGCTAAGGAGAAGGAGTTACCTACTTATTCTGGTGAGTTTGTAGATCCTAGTACCTCTAAGATACATAGAGGAATTTATTCTTCTAGAGCTGACCTTAAGATGTTATATGACAGATTAGAAAGATTAATGACATATGAAGTAGAACCGTTAATGGCCATGGCCCAGTATCATGGAATTGAAACGAAACCAGGAATAATTTCTCAAATTTGGAAGACCATTTTTAGAGGTCAAGCTCACGATTCTGCAGGAGGATGCAATAGTGATGAAACTAATCGTGACATTTATCATAGAGGAGAAGTCGCTTTACAACTAGGATTGTCATTGAAGGGCTATCTTCTTCGCAAATTGAGTAGCAATGTTACCGATAAGATGGATTTGTTCTTCTGGAATCCTACCGTTTCGCCTATTACAAAAGTTCATAGAACATATGTTATTACCCAAAGTCCTGATTTCAAACTTGTTAATGAAAAAGGGGACAAAGTAGAATATCAAGTTATTAAACAGGATAAGATTAATAGAGCAGTATTGCGTCATAATGAAAAAGAAATGGTACCAGATTATTATTACAAGACAACAATTGCTGTAGTGCTAACCATTCAGCCTACTGATTGGACTGGAATCTTAATAAAAGAGAATGTTGTTGATAAAAATATTGTATCTAAAGATTCAGATGTAATTGAAAACGAGTATTATCTAATTTCAATGAATCATTCTGGTCTTACATTGACTGATAAGAATAGCGGAAAAGTTTATCATGATTTTCTTACTATTGAAGATGGTGGAGATGAAGGAGACACGTACGATTATTCACCTGCATACAAGGATTGGATTCTGTCATTGAATTTCAATGATTCTGAGACTAAAGGAATTAAAGGTGAACTCTACAATTCACTTTCCATTAAGGGAGATTGGTCATTACCAGCGGATTTAGAAGAAAGAAGTAAGAAACAAAAGAGTAAGAAGTTAAAATATAATTTACAACTTACTTTGGAGAAAAATACCCCAGTAGTTGGTGTGACATTAAATCTGGCCAATAATGTTTTAGATCATCGATTAAGAATGGTGATTAATACTGATATAAATGCTAAGAATAGCTATTCAGATACACCATTTGGAACAATTGAACGTCCGGTGATTGATCCACATTTGAAAGATTGGAAGGATATTGGCTATCATGAGGAGCCAACCTCAATTAGACCATTTCTTCATTTTACTAACATACATAATTCTGAATCGAGTGTTTCATTTATTGGATTGGGAGAAAAGGATTTTCAAGTTATTGGTGATTCGTTCAGTAGCCTTGCTGTGACATTATTTAGAGGAGTTGGATTCTTAGGTAGACCTGATCTGTTAAGAAGACCAAGTGATGCATCTGGTCTGCAAACTAAATATGTTCCGACACCTGATAGTCAACTTCAAGGAGATATGACATTCAAAGGCGGAATCATTGTTGATAAGGAATTTGATCCTTCCAAACTACAAAGAGAACATAACTTATTAAGTGTCGATGATTTGTTCTACCAAAATCAGGATATAGACAAGTTTACGATGCGTGTTCAATATTTCAGAATTAATAAGAATATTGAAACGTTAAATCATAAATCATTGGTTAATGTAAAAGCTGATGATTTGGTAGAAAGTTCATTTACATCAACAACAGATGGGACAGGCCTAGTTGTAAGATTATATAATCCATTTAAAAACACGCTTAAAAATCCCGGTAGTATCTCATTGTATGACAACTGCAACATCAAAATTTTAGACCTCAATAATCAAGTGATCGAAAATGGCGTTGATAACGTCAAAGAATATGAATTATCATCATTTGGTCCAGGTGAAATAAGAACTTTTGGAATATATCCAATTGAATAAAAAAACTAAAACACTCTATTAATATAGGGTGTTTTAGTTAGTTATGGAGAATAATTATGAGGGAAAAAGTAAAAGGTAATGTGCTTGAATCAGCAATTGCTAGTCTTAATCAATATTCATCTAATCATGAATTAAACAATACTAGAAACACAAGATTGTTTAGAAATCTATTAACCGATGTTTTAACCAAAGCAACGAAGTATGAAGACGATGGATCATATTTTGTAAAAACGGGGGATATTCCTGCTATGTGGTTAAGGGATGCTACATTTCAAGTTCTTCCATATGTATCATTAATCAATGAAATACCAGATTTATATGATTTATTAACAGGAGTATTAAAGAGAGAATTACGTTTTGTAAAAATGGATCCTTATGCAAATGCGTTTAATCAAACTTCGTCGGGAGCACATTGGAGTGATGATGATTCGAATATTCCTGTTTCAGATCACGTTTGGGAAAGAAAATTTGAAATTGATTCGTTATGCGCACCATTATTTTTAGCAAATAATTTATATGAAAAAACAGGAAATACTGATATTTTTGATGAAGAATTTTGGAATACTCTTTCAATAATTATAGATGTATTCAAAACTGAGCAGCATCATGATACTTCACCATACTATTTCAAACGCAAGGATTGTCCTTCAAATGATACTTTATCAAATGATGGAAAAGGAACACCAGTCAAGTACACAGGTATGATTTGGGATGGATTTAGACCAAGTGATAATGCATGTGTTTATGGTTATCATATTCCTTCTAATATGTTTGTTGTTTCTGTTTTAACGCCATTACTGGATAAGGTTCCCGAAAGATTTGCAACCTTAAAGAATGAAATATTAACTTTATTGAATGAAATTAAATCAGGAATCAATCGTTATGCAATTGTACAATTATCAAATGATACGTCTGGATATGCTTATGAGGTCGATGGAATGGGGAACTATAAGTTAATGGATGATGCGAATGTACCGAGTCTTTTGTCGCTTCCGTTTATTAAGTATTGTTCAAAAGATGACCCGCTATATGAAAATACGCGTGAATTCGTTCTAAGCTCGAAAAATCCTTATTATTATTCAGGAACAGTGTTGCAAGGAATTGGAAGTAACCATACACCAGCTAATTATGTTTGGCCGATTAGTATCGCTATGGAAGGTTTGACTTTAGATAATTTAGATAAAAAAGCTCAACAACTTGACGTTATTTCGGAAACAAATAATGAAACGTCTCAATGCCATGAAAGTATTGATATGAATGATCAAAGCAAGTATACAAGAGAGTGGTTTTCTTGGTCGAATATGACATATTGTCAGTTAGCATTAGATTTCATTAATGAAAATGCAGGGAGGTAGCGCTCTTGTTTCCTTATCAGAATAAAGATCTAACTATTAGAGAACGGGTCAATGATCTGATTTCTAGAATGACATTACAGGAAAAAATTGGACAAGTTAATCAACATCTTTATGGATGGCAATCATATTATAAGGATTCATCAGGTATTAATTTAACTAATAAATTCAAAAATCATGTCAATTGGGGACAAGGATTAGGTGCTCTTTATGGATTGTTTAGAGCTGATCCATGGTCTAAAAAGAATTATGATAATGGTATTCGTGCTAATGAAAGCGCACATTTAGCAAATATGATTCAGTCATATGTTATTAGTAAATCTCGTTTAGGAATACCAACTTTAATTGTCGAAGAAATGCCTCATGGACATCAGGCATTGGATTCCGTAACATATCCAACCAATATTGGTAAAGGAAATACATTCGATCCAGAGCTTCTACAGAAGTCGGCTGAATTACAGGCTGAAGAGCTTCAACTTAAAGGTGGAAACTTGGCACTTGTAAGTTCTCTGGATTTATTGAAGGATCCTAGATGGGGGAGGTCGGAAGAGACCTTTGGTGAGAGTCCATACTTAACGGGATCCTACACGAAGGCAATAATTGATGGCTTTCAAGGTGACCTCATTAGTGATACTAATTTTTTAGATGAGAAGGTATCAAAAAATGCTCGTAAACATGTTGGGGTTGTAATTAAACATCTTATTGGTCAAGGTGAAGCATTAGGTGGGCATAATTCCGGTACGGTTCCAATGGGACAAAGGGAATTCTTGGAAGTGTATGGTCCACTTATTCCTAGTCTCAAGAAAGCTGTCGGAGTGATGGCCGCATATAATGATATTGATGGGGTACCTTGTCATGCAAATCGTAATTTGTTAGATAATTTATTACGTAAGAAAGATGGTTTTCAGGGAATTGTCATGGCTGACGGTACTGCTTTGGACCGATTAGTGGATCTTTATAGCAATTATAGTGAGTCAGTATTTGCCGCATTAAATGCTGGAGTTGATTTGAGCCTTTGGGACGACGTATATATGCACATCGGGGATGCAATAGAAAAATATCCTCAATTATTACTAGATTTAAATAATTCAGTAAAACGTGTGCTTTCAATAAAATTTCTGTTGGGACTTTTTGATGATCCGTACGTTGATGAGGATGATACAAATATAGAAGAAGTAATACATGAAAGTAATGATTTAAATTTAGAACTTTCATCTGAAAGTATAACTTTAGTTAAAAATGGAGTACCATCAGATAAAAGTTCCAGCATACTGCCACTTAAAAAGGGAACCAAACTTGCTGTAATTGGTCCACATGTAAAAAATATTTATCATTGGTTAGGTGACTACACTGCACCTCAATTAAATAGTCAATACATTTCATTCATCGGTTCCTTGAGAGAATATACCTCAGATATTACATATGCTAAAGGAAGCAATATTAGAGAAGTTGCTCAAGATAAAAAATTGATTAATGATGCAGTAAATATTTCCAGTAATGCTGATGCCGTGGTACTAACGATGGGTGGTTCATCGATGAGAAACTTTGATATGAGTTTTTTAAATAATGGTGCTATGAGCGATGAAAGTATTTTGAAAAACACAGATACTGGAGAAAATGTAGATGTTGCAAGTCTTAGTCTTGGAGGTAATCAAATTGATTTATTAAAAGCCTTAAAGAAGACTGGAAAACCGATCATTGTAGTTATGATTCAGGGGCGTCCTTATGATATTACTGAGATAATGCAATTAGCGGATGCTGTATTATTAGCGTGGTATCCTGGACAGCAAGGTCCTAAAGCAGTGTCGAATATTTTATTTGGAAAAACGAATCCAAACGGGAAATTGCCAATCAGTTATCCTAGAAATGCAGAACAATTACCTGTTTACTATTATCAGAGACGAGTTTTAAAAAATGAGAATTATTTTGATGAAACCGGATCTCCTCTTTTGAGATTTGGTTATGGACTTAGTTATGCATTTTTTGATTATAAAAATTTAAAAGTAAATTATAAAGATAATATTGCTCGTGTATCCGTGGATGTAAAAAATATCTCTAATCAGGATGGTAAGGAAACAATATTATTATTTTCAAGCTTCTTTGGAACCGATGTACTTCCACGGCAAAAGCAATTAATGGACTATAAGAAGGTTTTTTTAGAACCCAATCAAATAAAAACAATCCATTTTAAGATAGAGAGCGATAGATTGTTGTACGTAGATAAAGATATGCAACGCAAAAAGCCGAAAAAAGTTAAGCTATCAGTAAAGGAATTAAGTGGATTAATTGAACTATAACAAATTTGATTTTTTTATTGATGAAAGTGGTATTATGATTGAATTATCGATGTATTAAAATTTTAGGTAAAACAAAAAAGAAACGAATAAATAATCGTTTCTTTTTTTTTTTTTCAACGTTGTTATTTAACTAAATATCGTAACCAAACAGCACCGTCTTCATACGTTTGAGCACTCTGTAATTTTAATGGCATTGGTTTACGATCCTGAAGACGACCATCAAAGACAGCAGGCATACCTTGGCGTCCGTCAACTCCGGGTCCAATCAGTAGACTGATTTCATCAGTTAGACCAGTGTCTAAAAATGATCCATCAATATGTCCACCACCAACAATTCCCATTCTTTCGACATTAAATTGTTCTGCCAAAATCTCAACAGCTCTAGCTAAATCAATTTGGTTTTTTCCGGTAGCAATCCAAGAAATTTGTTTAGAATCTAGGTAATCTAAATAGTCCTTTTTTACTTGTTCACTAGTAATAATGATGTGTGGCTTACTGTAGTTATAGTCTTCGTCCCAGAGTAGAACTCCTTTGGTATCGACGATTACTTCATATCCAGCAGCGTCGTTATTTTTATTGAAGGATTCTTTATTAAGGGATTCGTTAGTTTTTGATTCGAATTCACCAGTCTGTGCCAATTCTAATTGGGCGGTAACACGACCACTTAAAGTAGTGGGAGCTTCGATAGCTTTGAGAGTTGAGTAGTATTCTTGTGTTCCTTGAAGTTGGGCAGTCATATCACAATCGATGCGACCGTCAACTGATGTCATCATATGACAGATAATATAGGGCTTAGTCATGTTTATTCTCCTCGTAAATTAGTTGATAAATTAACCTTATTACTTAAAGTCGACTTGAGGTCAAGCTTAAATTGCAATTTGACAACAATATCGGGCTGATATATATTAAAAAAGTTGATTTTATATCAGACTGATATATTGAAGGAAGTAAAATAATGTATGACTTGTTTGTCTTAGGACAGCTTATGGATGAGTCGATGAGTGGTTATTTGATGCGGCAGATTTTGCAGCAGATCGTTGGTCGACAAAGAAAAATTAGTTTTGGCATGATTTACCCATTGTTTAAACGATTGAATGAGGCTGGTTATATTACTCTGGATGACCAAGCTGATGTGGGGAAACGTTCGAAAAAGGTGGCAACGATTACTGATCGTGGTCGGACTCGTTTTAAGGAATTAATGATGCAAAAGGTACCTTTGAATCCTAATGTGGAATTTACTTATAGTGTTAAATTTCGTAATTTTCATCAAATAGAACCTGAATTGCGTCGAGAAATTTTAAATGAATATAAGAATTATTTGTTGGAGAATCAAAAATCATTATCTCAGCAAATAGTTGATATGAAAGAGACACCTATCTCAGCTCCTGATTTAAGGAATGCTCAATGGGTGATTTCATTAAAACAAGTACAGATGAAGGCCGCTTTACAATGGGTTGATTCGTCATTGAAGAAATTTGCAGAATAGGGAGATATTAGTTTGGAAGAGACGGAGACTTTGTCAAAAAAGACCATCTTATTGATGGCAGTGGTGACTGGGGTTATTGTTGCCAATTTGAATTTTATTCAACCGATTGAAAACTTGATTGCGACTGATTTCAATATTTCTAAGTCGGTTGTAGGGATGTTAGCCATGATCACTCAATTGGGCTATGCTTTTGGATTGCTACTGATCGTTCCATTGGGGGATATTTTCGACCGCTATCATTTGATTCAATTCATGATGATATTATCGATTATTTCGTTATTATTAGCTTTTTGGGCACCAAATGCGGCTATATTTGCCGTAGCAACAGCTTTGATAGGAATAACCTCTGTAGCACCGCAAATTATTATTCCATACGCTGGATATTTAGCTCCGGTTTTGCAACGTGGTAAAGTTTTGGGTATCGTGTTGAGTGGTTTATTGACAGGTATCTTATTATCACGTTCATTTAGTGGTTTGTTAGGTAGTATTATGCCTTGGCAATATATTTATTTGATTGCAGCTGGAGTAGATTTGATCTTTCTATTAATAGTGCATCTTTTCATGCCTCATGATAAACGAGGACATCGTGATTTAAAGTATTTTACCGTAATCAAAACTTTGCCTAAGCTTTTCGTTGAACAAAAGGAGTTGCGTGGTTCGGCTATTAATGGTTTTTGCATGTTTGGTATGTCTAATGTTTTATGGTCTACATTGGCCTTTTATTTAGCAGCTCAATATCATTTAGGCAGTAGTGTTGCCGGATTGCTAGGTCTACTGGGGATTGCCGGTATTCTGGTAGCACCTTGGGTCGGTAATTTGGTAGATCAAAAGTCTCCTAAATTAACGATTGGTCTAAGTATGATTTTATCTGGTCTAGCTTTCGTAGTTTTTTGGTTAGGTGGATTCTGGATGATTGGTTTAATAGTTGGTATTGTATTGCTCGATTTGGGAACACAGTTCAGTCAGGTTTCTAATCAAGCAATTGTACAATCATTGAATCGTCAACAAAGTAGTCGTAACAATTCAATTTTTATGTTTAGCTATTTCTTAGGTGGTTCAATTGGTACTTTGGCGGCAACTTGGGCTTGGAGTCGTATCGGTTGGATAGGTGTTTGTCTAGTTGCCTTAGCTTTCTTAGTTATTGCTGTTATTGATCATTTCGTTATTGGTGAACCTGAAAAATTGAATACCGAAGAAGAATAATTAATCAATTTACAAGAAAAAATAAGTCTAGTGTAGTTATCATTTTTGGTGGTTGCTATGCTGGACTTTTTTAGATGGGAAAAACCATGTTCTATTTCAAGTTGGTTTCTTTTGACTTTTTGTCGATAAATAATTATTGTTTTTGTTGTTAATTGATTTTTCATTTTGGGATAATTTTGTGTTTTGTTTTAGAATAACTATGGTTCTATATTTTATAGTGGAAATGAGCTACGCAAGGGCAACCTCTTCCGGTTTGCTACAGTACTGAAATTGCATACAAAGAACGTATGCGATTCCAGTACTTAGGCAAAACCTCGGAGGCTGAACGCCCTTGCTCCGCTCTCTGAGGTTGTTGTTATGGGAAAATTTGCTTTATTGATTGTATTATTTGCGGCTTTGATCACGCCACTTATTACGGCTAGGTTCCATTTGCAACGGATGCCTACGGCTATTTCGGAAATTATTATGGGGATTATTATTGGAAAAACTGGTCTCAATATCGTTCATCCAGATGTTAGTGTTCAATATATTGCTAATTTGGGTGTAATCATGTTGATCTTTTTAGGTGGGATGGAGATTGATTTTTCTCTATTGGAGCCTAAGAAGGATAAGTCAGTTTATTCACCTTTGGGGAATTCTTTTGCTGGATTCATATCGATCTTTATTATGTCAATGATCTTGAGTGGTATTTTATATGTTACTGGAATTTTTAGTGAATTTATCTTAGCAGTTATTCTGTTCAGTACGATTGCTTTAGGTGTCATTATTTCACTTTTAAAAGAAGCTGGATTGTTGAATACTAACTATGGTCAGACCATTCTTTTAACATCGGCTTTTGGAGAATTCATTCCGTTGGTAGCTTTGACGATTTACTCAGCTGTTAAGCAACAACACTACATTTCAGTGTTGGGATTGCCGGTTATCTTTATTATTGCAATTGTTCTATTGCATCGTTTCAATCGAATTTACGTCTTCTTCGATAAAATTGATAAGTCGACGACACAATTGGATATTCGTTTAGCCTTCTTCTTGATTTTTACTCTAGTTACTTTTGCTGAACAAATCGGTGCGGAAAGTATCTTGGGTTCTTTCTTAGCCGGTGCTGTAATGAAGCTGCTGAAACCTAAACCTGATACTGAAGAGAAGTTGAGTTCAATGGGATATGGTTTCTTTATTCCAGTTTTCTTCATTACTACAGGGGTAAATCTAAATTTGAGAACACTATTTACTAACAAGCAGGCACTATTATTGATTCCAGTATTTTTAGTAGCATTCATCGTATCAAAGGCAATTGTCTACTTTGTCTTTCGTAATCGCTTTGGCAAACGTTATGCCAGTGCCGCTGCGATTGTTACGTCTACAACGATCACTTTAGTTTTGCCTATTCTACAAGTTGGACGTAATTTGAAATTGATTACTACCGCTCAGTCAGGAGCAATCACGTTGGCGGCCATTATTACTTGTTTGGTCTGTCCAATCGTCTTCAATAAGATTCTTAGTTCAGAAGACGAATCTATAGAGTAAGAGGGAATTTCTAGTGACTAAAGATAGATTATTAGCATTTAGCGATGGCGTCTTTGCCATTTTGATTACTATTTTAGTTTTGGAATTTACAGTTCCAAGTTTTAAATCTGGTCACTTATTGGTGGCTATGTTTCATCAATGGCCGATTCTGATAGCCTATGTGGTTTCATATTTTTATGTCGGTACATTGTGGTTATTTCATCACGATTATTTCAATGCACTCAAAGCCATCAATCGTAATTTGAATTTGATCAATCTTTTAATGCTGTTTACAATTACTCTGATTAATTATCCAATGGCATTAGTAGCTGACACATTAAGCCGAGGAAATTTGAACGACATCAGAGTGGCTTTTATTACTTATGACTTAGTGGCGCTGATTATTTCGTTTATGTTTTATATTTTGTACTCATATATTGGCAAACATCATGAACTCAAGTCGAATCGAATGGAGAACAGTGCTTTTGCTAAGAATAAATATGATCCTTTAGTCAGCGTTAGTCTTTACATCCTAGCCATTATCAGTTCATTGTTTTCCGTTCCATTAGGGGCATTTTTCTTGTTGGCAGGAATTGGATTTCACTTTATAGCCTATCTACGATTAAGTAATGTCTTAGGGCATAGATAAGTTTAGAATCCTTCTTCATAATCAGATAGAAGTTTTAAATTAAGAGGACAGTTTTCATCAGGTGTTCAAGGTGTACTTGAACTTCTTGGTAGGGACTGTTCTTATTTATTATCTGGGACAATTGGACTTGTTGTGGAAAGCAACGTTCAACACTAATTCTAATCAAATTACACACTATTTTTTATAATATTTTAGTCACTAATATTAAATAAATTATTTCATTAATATTAAAAGAAAAATTGATATTTTCGGAACAAATTCCAGCAAAATTTACAAATGTAGGTTAAACTGATCCTGTTGAACAAATACAAGTAAAAAGGATGGGATTTTTAATGAAGAAGAAGTATGAAGCAAGTACTGCTGAGAATCATGTAGATATTCTAAATATTGCTGGTCTAGAAGCTCGTGTGAAGGATCATATGAGTAATGAAAAAGGTGCCTTTGGTTATATCAGTGGTGGTTCTGAAGACGAGTGGACTAAGAAGCAAAATACTGAATCCTTTAATAAGAGAAAGATTGAACCACGTGTACTCCAAGGTATCGATCATGCAGATCTAAGTACTAAATTATGGGATATTGATTTGAAGACCCCTATTATTCAAGCACCTTCAGCTGCTCAAGGTTTAGCACACGCTAAAGGTGAAACTGATACAGCTAAAGGTGTAGCTGCCGCTGGTTCTATCTTCTCAATCAGCACTTATGCAAGTACTTCAATTGAGGATGCCGCAGCTGCTGCTCCTGATGCTCCACAGTTTTTCCAATTATATATGAGTAAAGATGATAACTTTAATGAATTTCTAATCAAAAAAGCCGTTGCCGCCGGTGCTAAGGCAATTGTCTTAACTGTTGATTCCACTTTAGGTGGTTATCGTGAAGCTGATGTTGCTAACAAGTTCCAATTTCCACTTCCAATGCCTAACTTGGCTGGATATTCAGCTGGTGATGGTGAAGGAAAGGGTATCTCTGAAATTTATGCTTCAGCTAAACAAGGAATCGTACCTACAGATATTCAAAAGATCAAGAATATGTCTGGCTTACCAGTTATCGTTAAGGGTATCCAATCACCGGACGACGCTGAATTGGCTATCGAGTTTGGTGCTGATGGTATTTGGGTATCTAACCATGGTGGCCGTCAACTAGATGGTGGTCCAGCCTCATTTGAAGTTTTGCCAGACATTGCTGATGCAGTTGATCAACGTGTACCAGTTATCTTTGATAGTGGTGTTCGTCGTGGTGAACATGTCTTCAAGGCCTTGGCTAGTGGTGCTGACTTAGTTGCTATCGGTCGTCCAATTATTTATGGATTGAACCTCGGTGGTGCTCAAGGTGTAACAGATGTAATTGAGCATTTGAATATGGAATTGTCCATTACTATGCAATTGGCTGGTACAAAGACAATCAATGATGTTAAAAACACTGAATTACTTTGGTAATAATAGTTTAATTTGATTTTAAATAGCGGTATTCTTATTTAATTATGAGAATATCGCTATTTTTTGTAATAAAATTAAAAAAATAGTCAGAAAACGTTTTCTAAGTTGCCTTAAAGTTAACTTTAGGGTGTAAGGTATTAATAATGTATTTTTTAGATTGTAGGTGAGATAACATGGGGATTTTTTCACGATTAAAATGGTTTTTCAAAAGCCAATGGAAACAATATTTAATCGGAGTTATAGCTTTAATAATTGTCGCAATTGTAAATGTTATTCCTCCCAAAATTATCGGGAATGTCGTTGATGCTGTTAGTAAACGTAACGTCACGGGTAATTTCCTATTAGTAAGTATGTTGATCTTTTTAGGGACAGCGATTGCACAATATCTTTTAAGATTTTTATGGCGAAAAATGATATTTGGTAGTTCGTTCGTTTTAGAGAGGGATCTTAGAAGTAGACTCTATCGACAATTTATGAAGATGGATGCCACTTTTTATAAAAAATGGCGTACTGGTGATTTAATGGCACACGCTACCAATGATATTGATGCGGTGCGTGATGTTGCGGGGCCAGGTATTTTAACTTTAGCTGACTCCATAATTACCGGAACTTCTACTATTCTGGCCATGGGATTATTTATTGGCTGGAAATTAACGGTTCTGGCGGTATTGCCACTTATTCTTTTAGGATTCATGGCTAATATTTTAGGGGGTAAAGTTCATGATGCCTTTTCCAAATCACAAGCGGAGTTCTCTAGTATCAATAATAAAACACAAGAAAGTATTGTCGGTATTAAAGTTTTAAAGGCTCTTGGTCAGGAACGTGAAGATGAGGCTGATTTCAACAATTATGTTGATGATAATATCAGGGCCAATCGGCGCTCCTATCGTTTGGATGCTCTATTTGATCCATTGACGACATTGATCATGGGTATCTCATATGTAATTACAATTATTTTCGGTGGTTTGTCAGTATTGAACAAGCAGATCACAATTGGTCAGTTAGTTTCGTTCATTACATATATGACTCAGTTAACATGGCCAATGTACGCTGTTGGTAGTTTGTTCAATGTCTTGGAACGTGGTTCAGCTAGTTATGATCGTATTAGTGACTTATTGGGTGAAAAGTCTTCGTTGATTCGTCCTAAACATGCAATTGAAACAATTACAGATTGTAATTTGAGTTTTAATGTTCATTCATTCCATTATCCAGACGATGATAGTGCTACAGCTTTACACGATGTTCATTTTGAATTAAAAGAAGGCCAAACGTTGGGTATTGTAGGTCCAACTGGTGGTGGTAAATCAACCATTATCAGTCTTTTGATGCGTGACTTTGATCATTATGATGGCTCAATCAAGATGGGTGAAAATGATATTCGTAAGTATGATATCGATAATTATTTAAACACGATTGGTTATGTACCACAGACTAATTTCTTATTCTCAACTGATATTAGAGATAATGTTCGTTTTGCCAATATGGAAGCTAATCAGGCACAAGTTGAAGATGCTAGTCGAGTAGCTGATCTTGATGCTGATATCGAAAAGATGCCCAATGGCTACGATACAGAGGTCGGTGAATTAGGAGTGTCATTGTCTGGCGGACAGAAGCAACGTTTAGCAATTGCTAGAGCTATTTTGAGTGATCCTAAATTGTTGATTCTGGATGATTCTTTGTCTGCAGTCGATTTTAAAACTGAACGTAATATTGAACAAAGAATTGCTCATAATCGTAAGAATGCGACAACTATTATTGCCGCCAGTCGTTTAAGTTCTGTTGAGGCAGCTGACCAGATATTGGTTATGGATCACGGAACTATTCTTGAAAAAGGTACTCATCAAGAGTTATTGGCTCAAAAGGGTTGGTATTATGATACCTTCCACTTGCAAGAAAAGACAGCCGAGTTAGAGGGGAGGCTGAATGATGAAAAATAATGAACAAGAGAATATCTTAAAGACTGTGCAATCATTGTCGCACAAAGATCGAAATAAGATTCTGAAGTGGCTTTTTCAATTTGCCTGGGAATTTAAAATGCAGTTTGGAATTGCTATTGGTTTTGCTATCGTTTTGAGTGTCATTAATATTATGCTACCTAGAATGTTGCAGTACTATATGGATCATTATTTGACTAACCAGAGTACTGGTGTGCAATTGATTATTGGTTTTGCAATTCTGTATGCAATTGGAACTATTATTCAGGCTATTGTGCAATTCATTCAGAATTTCTTCTTCTCAATGGGCGCTGAACGAACTTTGGAGAGAATTAGAAGCCAATTATTTCATAAGTTACATACTTTAGGCCTGAAGTATTTCGATGTTACGCCGGCCGGTTCAATCGTGTCACGTGTAACTAATGATACTAAAACTTTATACAACTTTTGGACTTTGTTTTTGATGATCATCATTGCGTTATTCTCAATGATATCCTCATTTATCGCTATGGCATCAGTTAGTGTACCTTTGGCCATTTTTACGGCTCTGTTCGTAGTACTTTTGTATTTGGTCGTTTGGGTTTATCAACATATTAGTTCGAAAATTTATCAACGTTTACGTGAGTATTTGAGCCAAATCAATACTAAACTGAATGAATCTTTAATGGGTATCAGTGTTATCCAACAATTTGGTCAACAGGGACGTAAAACAGCTGAATTCGAAAATAAGAATAATGCCTATTATCAAATGCGTTCGCAAATGATTAATGTTAATTCATTTTTGCTGAATCCAATGATTAATTTGATGTTTACTTTGGCTGAATTAGTTGCGTTATTAGGCTTTGGAATGAAGAGTATGAATAGTTTGGTAGCAGCGGGTGTGATTTATGCCTTCTTGTCATACCAACAAAACTTCTTTAATCCGTTGTCTAATGTAATGAACTATATGTCCTTCTTCCAAGATGGTTTGGTTGCTGGTTATCGAATTATGCGAATGTTTAACAACGATTCTTATGCACCTAAGCAGAACGAGGACAGTAAGAAAAAAATTGTTGAAGGTAAAATTGAGTTCCGTCACGTTACTTTCGGTTATAATCCTGATGAACCCATTTTGAAGGATATTTCGTTTACTGTTGAACCGGGTGAGAATATTGCCTTTGTTGGTCACACTGGTAGTGGAAAGAGTTCAATCATCAATATCATGTTACGTTTCTATGAGTTTGGTGAAGGACAAATTTTAATTGACGATCATGACATTCGTGATTATTCTACTCAGGAATTACGTCGTCAATTAGGTTTAGTCATTCAGGAACCGTATTTGTTCTATGGTGATATTGCTAAAAACATCCGAATGTTCGATGACAAAATTACTGATGAACAAGTTGAACAAGCAGCTAAATTTGTTGATGCGGATGAGTTTATTGAGAAATTACCTGAAAAATACCATGCTCCAGTAACTGAACGTGGTGGAAGTTTCTCGACAGGTCAGCGACAATTAATCTCTTTTGCAAGAACAATTGTTAGAAATCCCAAAGTCTTAATTTTGGATGAAGCAACTGCTAATATCGATCCACAGACCGAACAGAGTATCACGAAGAGCTTGAAAAAAATGCGTGATGATCGGACGACTATTTCAATTGCACATAGATTATCGACGGTTCAAGATGCTGATCAGATACTGGTTTTGAGTGCAGGTAGAATTGTTGAACGTGGCACTCATGAAGAACTATTAGCTTTAGGTGGCAAGTATGCCGAACTGTATGCTCTACAGTCAGTAGAAAATAATTAGCCATAACAAAAATGTATAGTTAAGTATTTAAAATAAGTATTTAACATATTAGTACCGATGGATAATAATTATTATCGTTAGAAAAATTTTTACAAAAAGGTTTGGTAATTAAATGAAGAAGCAAATAAATGAAGGTTATTTTGATGGTGAACGTCCTTTATTCAAAGAACATGATGCTCAAATAACTGATACAACATTTGGTGAAGGTGAATCTCCACTTAAAGAAGCACGTAATATTGATTTAAACGATGTCGTTTTCAAATGGAAATATCCACTTTGGTATGCTAAGCATGTTAAGGTTGATGATTCTATTTTTGAAACAATGTCACGTTCAGGTATCTGGTATACCGATGATATCGAAATCAACGATTCAGCACTTCAAGCACCCAAGCTTTTCCGTCGTGCATCTGACATTAGATTGAACAATGTTCATTTTGCTGATGCTGAGGAAACAATGTGGACTTGTAAAGATATTAAGATGAAAGATGTTGAAGTAAACGGCAATTACTTTGGTAAAGACAGTGAAAATATATATGCTGAGAATTTAAATGTTGTTGGTAATTATGTTTTCGATGGTGCCAAGAATGTTGAAATTCACAATTCTAGTTTTGTATCAAAAGATGCTTTCTGGAATTGTGATAATGTTACAATTTATGATTCAAAAATTAGTGGTGAATATTTAGCTTGGAACACTAAGAATATTACTTTGATTAATTGTACAATTGAAAGTGATCAAGGCCTTTGTTATATCGATGGCTTAAAGATGGTTAACTGTAAATTGCTCAGAACTGATTTGGCCTTTGAATATTGTTCAAACATTGATGCTGAGATTACAACTGATGTTATGAGTATTAAGAATCCAATCAGTGGTTCAATTCAAGTTAAATCCGTTGATGAAATTATTTTTGATGATCCTGAAATTGATAAGACTAAGACCTCAATCAAAGTAGCTCAAAAAGTTTAAGGAGAGTGGCCTGATGGATTATGATTTTGAAACATTAAATAAAAAACGTGCTGGAAATTCAGCTAAGTGGGATGTCGGACAAAATGAATTGCCTATGACAATTGCCGATATGGATTTCAAGACAGCTCCAGAAATCATTCAAGCTCTGCAAGATAAGATTTCAATGGGATTATTTGGTTATGAGGAAATTCCTGATGAATATCGTAAAGCTGTAGCCGATTGGTATGAAACAGAACATCACGTACGTCCACATGAAGACTGGATGGTCTTTGCTACTGGAGTAGTACCTTCTATTTCTTCGGCAGTGCGTCGATTAACTTCGTTAGGTGATAATGTTTTAGTTCAAGCACCAGTTTACAATGTCTTTTACAATTCGATTGTGAATAATGGTCGTCATGTTGTTTCGAATGATTTAGTTTACGATCAAGCAAATCATCAATATTCGATTAATTTTGATGATTTGGAAAAGAAAATGAGTGATCCGCTGACTAATATGATGATCCTATGCAATCCTCACAATCCAGTAGGAAAGATTTGGACAGTTGATGAATTAACTAAGATCGCAGCCTTATCTTTAAAAGATGACGTTAAATTATTCAGTGATGAAATTCATGGGGATGTTACTTTTAACGAAAAAGGCTATAATCCTGTTTTCGGATTAGAAGAAAAATATCTTAAGAATGTTATTGTTGCTGTATCACCAAGTAAGACCTTTAATGTTGCCGCTTTACATGCTTCAACGGTAATTGTGCCAGATGCTAATTTAAGAGCTCAAGTGAGTCGCAGTTTGAATAGTGAGGAACTAGCAGAACCTAACTTAGTAGCCGTTCCTGGAACAATTGCGGCCTATACAAAGGGTCATGAGTGGTTACAACAATTGAAACAAAAAGTTTTGGAAAATAGAAAATTAGTTTTAGATTTCTTAGCTGAGAATGTCCCAGACATCAAATGGGTTCGAGGCGATGCCACATACTTACTTTGGTTCGATGTTTCTAAGATTACAGAAAACGTTGATGAATTGACTGATTTCATTCGTAAAGATACTGGTTTGATCGTTACACCCGGAGATGTCTATGGTGGAGATGGACAACACTTTATTCGTATGAATATTGCAAGTCCAACAGAAATGATCCAAGATGGTTTGAACCGTCTACAAAAAGGTATAAATGATTATAAATAGAAAATGAGAAAGGTTTTAACCGAGTTCTATTTATTATCTTTTTTCTAAATATTTAAAATGGCAGCATCTATTTGAAAACGTATAAATACGTTTATCTTAAATAGGTGCTGTTTTTGATTTCTGAATTATTTGAAATAAATAATATAGGACGACGGAATCTTACACTAAGTATAATCGTGAAATAATCAAGTTATGGTTATAACCACATAATTAAATGGTACGTTCCAATCGTTGACAACGGTTACAAAATATAATATATTAATTGGTGAATAAGTATAATATTTTAGTAATTGGTTGGTGATATAAATGTCAAAAGTATTAATTGTCAATTCAGGAAGTTCAACTTTTAAGTGGAAATTATTTAATTTACAAGATGAGAAATGTATCGCTGAAGGTATGGTCGATCGTTTAGGTAAAGAAGATTCCGTTTTTAAAATAAAATTTGATGGAAAAAAATTAAGCGAAAATAAATATGTGCCAACGCATGAATCTGCTGTGACGTTAACGTTGCATACTTTGCTTAGTATAAAAGCAATTAAAAGTTATGATGAGATTACACGAGTCGGCCACAGAGTTGTTGCCGGTGGCACTATTTTTAAAGATTCGGTTGTAGTTGATTCAAAGGTTATAAGTCAAATTAGTGAATTATCAGAATTAGCACCGTTGCATAATCCCAGTCAGGTTGCAGGTATTGAGGCATTTGAAAAATTATTACCAGATGCAATACAAGTCGCAGCGTTTGATACCTCATTCCATCAAACACTAACGCCAGCAAATTATTTGTATGGAGTTCCTTATGAATATTACGAAAAATATGGAGTTCGTAAATTTGGCGCACAAGGTATTAGCCACCGATATGTATCTACACAAGCCGCTGAGTTTTTAGGAAAACCAATAGATAAGCTTCGGATCATTTCCTGTCACTTGGGTAGCGGAGCTTCGATAGATGCTATTGAAAATGGAAAATCAATAGATACATCGATGGGCTTTACTCCAGAGTCAGGCTTAATGATGAGTTCACGTGCAGGGGATATTGATCCATCATTAGTGACATATCTTATGAAGAAATTAAATATTACTGATGCTGATAAGATGACTGACATTTTGAATAATGAATCTGGTTTATTAGGTATTTCGGGCATATCGGCCGACCTTCGAGATTTAATGGCAGTTAAAGATGAAAATCCTAGAGCTAAATTAGCTGTAGATATGTATATAAATCGGATTGTTAAGTATATCGGTTCATATATTTCTTTAATGGATGGTGTAGATGCCATTATCTTTACTGCGGGAACTGGTGAAAATAATCCGGATATTCGATCAATGATTATGGAACATTTCCGTTATATGGGTATTAAGCTAGATGATGATGCCAATAGAAATAGTAAAGGAACTCGTAAAATCAGTTCAGAAGACTCTCAAAGTGATGTATTAGTCATTCCAACTAATGAAGAGTTAATGATTTTAAGAGATGTTGTTCGTTTAACTGGTAACGAGAATGTTCACAATGATAAGTATCAAGAAACAGTAAGCACACTTTAATGGTAAACGGTTCTATTTATTATTTTCCTTCTGAATTTTAAAAAAATAACGGTATCCATTTAGAATAAGTGTATATAATTACACTTCTAAATGGATGCCGTTTTAGTTTCTGAAGAAGAAAATTAGTTTGATTGTAGTTATTATTTTTTAAAGAGCTTAGAAAAGATTATACAGTTTAAACTCATTTAGAATTAGTTCAATTTTTTTGTCCAGTGGTAATAGACCGTCAACAACCAAATCTGCATCACTACTAATATATTTGCTGTGGTTAACAAAGATTGGTCTAGCAAAATCTAAATACGTTTTAGCCCAATCACGTATCTGTTCACCATCATTGTTTGTGTAGTCACGTAGAATTTGACGAGCAAAGCAAACATCTAGGGGTGTTTTAACATAGATAACTTTGTCGATATAGGGTTTCAATGCGTCATGCTTATATCCAAAGGGAAAGTCGACTAGTATGAAATGATATTTATTGTAAACTTTAAGGAAATCATCCATTAATATACTGATATCATACTGGTTAACAGCTTCCTGAATTGATGTATCAATAGGCGGTGCAGAAGGTAAGGCATCTATACTGTAGTCGTCAAAGGAAATAACGGTACTATCAGGTAATTTATGATTTAGTTCCTGAATTAAGGTGGTTTTTCCACTAGCAGTGACGCCACTTATGACAATGACATAGCTTTTTAACATATTCTTCACTTCCTAAAAGTAATATAACTCTTCTATTGGGAAAATAAAAAGGCGTTCAAAATATGAACACCTTTTTAGATTAATTTGTTTGGGTTTGATTCAATTCTTGTTTAGGTTTATAAGTATCCGACAAGATTAAGGTATAGGAGTTAACGCCGAAGAAGGCGACAATCACCATTAAGCCAGTCATGAAGAAACCTAAGAACATGAAGCCTAATCCTAATACAAGGCCGAAGAGGGCAAAACACAACATTAAGATTTTTGAAACGTTGACGAGACTACGTTCACTTTTAAAGACATATTTGTAAATAATATCGATTTTTCTTGATTTATAGACAACATTTTCAACTTGATGAAGCTCAAGGATTATTCCATATGGTTCAAAACCATTTTTTATAATATCTTTATCAAAATCAGTCGGAACAACTTTTTTGTATCTACCACCGGTTATTTTTATTGTGGGATAAACTCCTTGAGACATAATCTTTTTAAGATGAGAATTTAGTGGATAGGAGCCGATCACAACAGTTTCAAAACCGGGAATACGGGCTAGGACATTAATTTTCTTATCAAATATATCTAAGCTGACAACGGCTGAGTCAAGATTAGCCAATTGATGAATCCGAAAAATGAATTTATTTTTTAGAATATTTTTATCTTTTTTACCTTCATATAAATCTTCGGGATTGATGGTTCTTACGTAATTAATATAGTTCTCAATAAAAGTTGTTGAATCCTCGTTTAAAGTTAATTTCTTATCAAATAAAATAGTCATGTTTCCCCCAAAAATTGTAGCGACTAGTGACAGTATAACAAAGATGTATGCGCTTTTGTGGGAATTTATGAAAACGTTTTAATTTATTTGATAATTTTTTTATTTAGCCAATTTATTAATAATTTACTTACAATATTTTGTTGTTCCTGATTACTAATGGAGGCTGCTTTATCGCCACTCTGTTTGCCATAGCTACCAAAGCCGGCGTGATTACCTCCTGAAATTTGTTCATAAAGTGTATTACTTGGTAGTAACTTTTTGGCCTTATTGTAGTTTTTCCATTTTAAAACTCCATCATTTGAAGCAGTAATTGATAAAACTGGGACCTTAGTTTTCCGTAAATCACCTTTTTTCTCAGGATAGCTGGCTAAGAAAAAGATTCCCTTTAAATTCTTAGGATTATTGTGAGCATAGCGACTAGCCATAGTTCCGCCTAATGAGTGACCTCCAATAACGTATCCATTATTTTTAGAAACTTGATTAGCCATGTTGGTTTTTAGAACAGCTAGGTCTAATGGAAATCTCACAATGTAAACTGAATATCCCGCTTGAGCAACTTTTTGGGCCCAGATACTGTAACTCTTGGGTTCTACTAAAGCGCCAGGATAGAAAATAACTTTAGGATTTTGGTCGTTTCCTGAAAATTTAGTTATATTGTTATCTGTGGTACTGACCTTACTAGCTGATATTGCCGCAGTCGAAGGTTGGTATTCCTTATTTTTGACGACAATAGTAGAAATTAGTATGATTGCGACGATGGCAATAATGATACCAATTAGCCACTTAAAGAATTTTTTCATGATCTTCCTCCTCAATATCTATATTCTACTTTACAATTTGGTCAAAGTTATGCTACATTTAAGAAAATTAATATATCTAAAGATATTAAAAGAAGGAGTACTGTATACTTTATCCACAGGGAGTTAAGGTGAGTGAGAACTTAACGTGTCGGTATATGGGAAAAACATCTTTGTTATTCTAGCTGAAATCATTAGAGAGTAGGTTTAGACGTGACCCAGTACGTTATAATTGGAGAGTATTTAATGTACTTTTGAGGTGTTTTTTTAAAAAACTTGGGTGGTACCGCGGAAAGATCTTTCGTCCCTTTTATTGGGGATGGAGGATCTTTTTTTCGTCTACAGTATTCCAGATGTGAAAAGGAGAAATCAATGCAAAACGTTCTAGTTAAAGATTTATATAAAAAAGAATTTGCTGACGGTGATCAAGTCACGCTTAATGGTTGGATCCGTACAATCAGAGGTTCAAAACGAGTAGGTTTTATTGAATTAAATGATGGTTCATTCTTTAAGAATGTTCAAGTAGTTATTACTAGTGATATGGATAACTATGCTGATGTTGTTAAGTTCCCAATCAGTACAACAATTAAAGTTGTTGGTGAAGTGGCTCTTACTCCTAAGGCACAACAACCATTTGAAATTCATGCTACTGAAGTAGTTGAAGAGGGTGCTTCAGATTCAGATTACCCACTACAAAAGAAAGCCCACTCATATGAATTTATGAGAACTGTAGCTCACTTGCGTCCTAGAACAAATACTTTCTACTCAGTATTTAGAATCCGTTCACTAGCTGCTTTTGCTATTCATGAATATCTACAACACAACGGCTTTGTTTACGTTCACACACCAATCATCACAAGTTCAGATGCCGAAGGTGCCGGTGAAATGTTCCAAGTAACAACATTGGATATGAACAACGTACCAAAGACTGACGATGGCAAAGTTGATTACAACGAGGACTTCTTTAAGAAGGAAACTAACCTAACAGTTAGTGGACAACTAGAAGTTGAACCATTTGCTTTGGCCTTCAGAAATGTCTACACATTTGGACCAACTTTTAGAGCTGAGAATTCTCATACTGGACGTCACGCTTCTGAATTCTGGATGATTGAACCAGAAATGGCATTCGCTGATCTTAAAGATGAGATGGACTGTTCAGAAGAGTTGCTTAAATATGTTATCAACTATGTAATGGATAACGCTAAAGAAGAATTAGATTTCTTGAACGAAAACGTTGATAATACATTGATTGACCGTTTGAAGGCTACAGCTGGCGAAGAATTTGCTCATGTTACTTATACTGATGCAATCGATATTCTTGAAAAAGCTACTGATGTTGAATTCGAAGTTAAACCTTACTGGGGACTTGACCTTGAATCAGAACATGAACGTTACTTATCAGAAAAAGTTTACAAGAAGCCTGTCTTCATTACTGATTATCCTAAGGAATTCAAAGCCTTCTACATGCGTGCTAACGAAGATGGTAAGACCGTTGCTGCAGCTGACTTGTTAGTTCCTGAAATCGGTGAATTGATTGGTGGTTCACAACGTGAGGAACGTCTTGATAAGCTTGAAGAGAGAATGTCAGAGCTTGATATGAACGAAGACGACTACAAGTGGTACTTAGAATTACGTAAGTACGGTGGTACAGTTCACTCAGGTTTCGGTATTGGATTTGAAAGATTAGTTATGTACATCACAGGTATGGAAAATATTCGTGACGTCATTGCTTACCCAAGAACACCAGGTAATGCCGAATTCTAGGACAGAGAGCACAGAAATCTGGCTTGTGTAACTCGTTTCTACTATAAAGTATAGAATTATGGTTATAAAAAAATAAATGAAGAAGATCAGGACTATAATCAAAATGATTATGGTCCTGGTCTTTTTTGTGCTTAAAAAAATAACATTTTTTGACTAAAAGACTTAATTAAATAAATGTATTTAATTTTATATAAGAATATTATTGTAAATAGTTTCTAAAAAGATGTTTTATAAATACACAGAAAAAACTTGACTGTAACGTGGATGGATAGTTTATTCTTTGAAGAATGAAGAAATGAATAACTATTGTTATTTAAATAAATATTATTATGCTAATTTTTTGTTTAAAAGTCGGAAGATATTTATTATTAAAGTAAGTCAATTTTAGAGAGGGGAAATAAATTGATAACCTATAAAGATGTCGGCATGAAGTACGAAAAAAACGTCGTTTTACATGATATCAATTTAACGATCGATGATGGTGAACTATTTGTTTTGGTTGGTCCCAGTGGTAGTGGTAAAACCACATTATTGAGAATGCTGAACAAATTAACAGTTCCTACCGATGGGGATGTTTATTTCGACGATAAGAGAATTAAGGATTATGATGTACAAAAGCTACGTTTAGACATGGGCTATGTTTTACAAGATAGTAGTTTATTTCCCAATCTAAATGTAGAAGATAATATAGCCATTCAATTGGAACAAAAAGGTGTTTCTAAACAAGAACGTCATCAACGTGCTGCTGAATTATTGGAGTCAGTTGAACTTGATCCTAAAAAGTATGCTAAAAGAATGCCTGACGAATTATCTGGTGGACAACAACAACGTGTCGCGATTATTCGTGCCTTGGCAACTAGTCCTAAATTAGTTTTGATGGATGAATCATTCAGCGCCTTGGATCCCGTTTTGAGACGTAAATCACAGGATTTGGTCTTGAAATTGCATGAAAAATATAAGATGACAGTTGTTTTTGTAACACATGATATGCAGGAAGCTTTACGGATGGGGCAAAAAATTGCTATTTTAAATCAAGGTGAGGTTCAACAAGTAGGAACACCACATGAGATTATGCAAAATCCAGCCAATGACTTCGTTAAAAAATTCTTTGGTACTAAGACACCACATTGGTGGAATATGGATTTTTTAATTGGATCAAAAGTTTTAACAGAAATTCAAAACTCAACTGATTATCCTGAGGTGGAGCAGTTTGGCGAATTAGTTAACAGTTTAAAAGATCATACTGAGATAAAATTTAGCTATCAGAATAAGGCTTATTCATTGACCCCTCAACAATTGTTAGCATATTTTGAAAAAGAGGGGGACAATCAATAATGCAAATGTTATTACAGACTTTAGTCAGTCAACGTGCCGAAATATTAAAATCATTGTATGAACATATTGGTATTTCTTTTATTTCATTGTTGATTGCCATGTTAATTGCGATTCCGTTAGCAATTTTATTACGAAACCATCGTCGTTTTGGTGAAGTAGGACTCCAGATTGCCGGGATTATTCAAACCATTCCTAGTTTGGCATTGTTAGGATTATTAATTCCACTTGTAGGAATTGGAACGGTGCCAGCAGTAGTGGCATTAACTATGTATGCTATTATGCCGTTGTATCAAAATACTTATTCAGGATTGACTAATATTGATCCTAATCTAGAGGAAGCTGCGGTTGCTTTTGGACTATCTAAGTGGAAGAGATTGCAGCGTTTGGAATTTCCACTAGCTTTACCGATGATTATTTCAGGGATTAGAATTGCTTTAGTTATGATTATTGGTACTGCCACATTAGCTGCCTTCATTGGTGCTGGTGGTTTAGGTGATTATATTATGCTGGGTATTCAACAAAATAATAATTACTATCTAATTATTGGTGGTGTTTTGTCAGCCCTATTAGCCTTTATCTTCAGTGGCCTTTTGAAGTTTATTGGTTCATCTAAACGTCGGATTTATGCTGGTGGTGTAGTAATACTATTGATGTTACTAGGATTTGGTGGCAATAAGATTTATCAAATGGTAAAACCGCAACCAGTCCAAATTACAATTGCTGGTAAATTGGGTAGTGAGCCAGAAATATTGATCAATATGTATAAAGATTTGATCAAACAGGATAATCCTAAGGCTCAAGTTACTTTGAAACCTAATTTTGGTGCAACAACATTCTTATATAAAGCTTTGAAACGACAAGATGTTGATATTTATCCAGAATTCACAGGGACAGTTTTGGAAGCATTAGTGAAATACGATAAGCCGACACCTAAGAATCCGGAAGAGACTTATCAAATTGCTAAACGAGAATTGTCTGAACAACAGAACATGAGTTTCTTAAAGCCAATGAAATACGAGAATGGCTATGACTTGGCTGTAACAAAAGAATTTTCTAAGAAGTATCATGTTACGAAGTTAAGTGATCTACAACGAGTAGGAGATAAAGTTATTGCCGGATTTGATCCTGATTTTTCTAATCAAGCTGATGGATACTTAGGATTGAAGAAGAAATATAATTTAAACTTCGGTAGTGTTAAACGGATGGAACCATCTTTACGTTATAAGGCGATTGCTAATGACCGCGTTAATTTAGTAGATGGCTATACGACAGATCCGCAAGTCCAACAATATCATTTAGTGGTCTTGAAGGATGATAAGCATTTCTTCCCACCATATCAGGGTGCTCCTTTGATGAATGAAAGTTTTGCTAAAAAGAATCCTGGGGTTGTTAAAAGTTTGAATAAGTTGGCTGGTAAGATTTCTGCAGAAGATATGCAGAAGATGAATTATCAAGTCAGTGTTAAGAATAAGAAGGCCAGTGTAGTGGCTCATGATTATTTAGTTAAAAAAGGTTTATTGAAGTAAAAATAAAAAGACATCTATCAGAGGCATAAGTTTATGCGTACTCTAGATAGATGCTTTTTTTAACCAAAATTAAATATTGCAGTGATGAAAGTTGCTGCTCCAAGAAAAATACCAGGAATATTAGCCCAAACAATTGGCCAATCCTTTTCCTTCTTGAGTAATCCGTAAGCTGTCCAAATAGTACAGTTGATAAAAGCAACGAGTGGTTGTATAGGATTTCCCTTACTACCAGATAGGTTGGATATAATCTGGGGAATATATGAAACGTACATTAGAACAGACATGGCACTCGCGACTGTTCCGATTTTCTCTACTTTTTCTGAACTAATCTTCTTCAATTGAATTAACTTCCCTTCGTGTTACAAACCGTCTTTCTATTAGTAGAATATGTATATTTAAAAAAAGTCATTGTTGATATAATTAATTCGCACCAATTGACCATAATTACAAAATAAACCAGACAAAATGTATTGTCAATCAATATGATGTTTCACAAGACTGGGAAACAAAAAGACGTTAGTCCGTGTGACCAACGTCTTTTATAGTAAATTTTAATTGTGAATTTCAGCGACCTGGCGTACCATCATTAACTCCTCATCAGTAGGAATCAAGAAAACCTTGATGGCAGAATCAGGGCTACTGATAAGTCCTTCTTGAGCGGCTTCATTTAACTTATCATCCAACTTTACGTTGAAGATAGAAAGTTCATCGATAATCTGTTTTCTTAACCAAGCATTGTTCTCGGCAATACCACCAGCAAAGACTAGAGCATCGGCATGATGTAATTCAGTTAGGAAACTACCAGCATATTTAACAACGCGGTTAACAAAAATATCAATAGCTAGCTTAGCTTGTTCATTGGTATCCTCTTGGGCTTTGATATCACGCATATCGGAAGAGAATTCAGCAATACCTAAGAGACCAGATTTTTGATTGAAAATATCTAGGACTTGATTAGGATCGTCAAGCTTTAATTCTTTCATCAAAAAGGGCACCAAAGCTGGATCGATGTCTCCGGAACGTGTTCCCATGGTTACACCATTGAGAGGTGTGAATCCCATTGAAGTGTCAAAAGCCTTACCATTTTTAACAGCGGCGAGTGATGCACCGCTACCTAGATGCATGGTTACTAAATTGACATCTGATTGTGACTTGTTAAGCAATTCAGAGGCACGTTTTGTCAAGTAAGTGTGAGAAATACCGTGTTCACCATAACGGCGGATCTGATATTTCTTAGTTAATTCGTAAGGTAAACTGTAGATAGCATTTTTTTCAGGTAAGTCAGTGAAAAATTGACTATCAAAGACGGCATATTGCTTAACGTTAGGCAAAGTTTCGGCCATTGTTTCAATTCCCTTAGCTTCCATGGGATTGTGGAGGGGAGCAAAATCGCTAAGATCCTTGATTTGTTGCAACACGTCAGGTGTAATTTCAACAGCATGCTTGAAGATTTGACCTCCAGCAACGACACGATGTGCTACGGCTGTAATTTCTGATAGATCTTTGATAATGTCTAAGTTTTGTAACTCTTCAAAGACCATTTGCGCAGCTTGATTTTGAGTTAAGTTATCTTGTGTTTTTTCGAACTTCTTACCATTATATTTCATTTTGAAGAAGGAAGCAGGGGCATTGATTCTTTCTACAGTACCACTTGCCAAAACTTTTTCGGATGGCATTTCAAACAATTTCCATTTTAATGATGAACTGCCGGCGTTGACAATCAACGTTTTTTCCATTACGAAATCACTCTTTTCTATTAATATGAAGCTTTCATCATTAAATATGTTATATAAAGAATCGTGTCATTGCAATAACATGGGGTGAAGTGCAATAAAAAAGTTAGACATTTTTATAGGTTTTAAAAAATCATGGATTGT
>NZ_AZDH01000025.1 GCF_001435445.1 Companilactobacillus kimchii DSM 13961 = JCM 10707
GCCACGCTAATGGTAAAGGAATCAACTTAGGTTGATTCCTTTTTTTGTGTCTCTAAGCATCTTCAATGCTTAGGACACATATGTAAATAATATTAGAAGAGACCAGTCAAGATGATTCTAGCGAATCACTCGACTAGTCTTTTTTGATTTTTATACAAAACTAACTATAATAATGGATAAATATTGAGGCCATATAAAGTTAGTCATCAATGAAGTCGTTAAACCTGTCATATTATTTTTATCTATATTTTGGACTTTAATCAATTCGGCATTATGTAATACAGTTCGTGCTCAATGTGATTCTAACAATATTTTTTTCTTCTATATCATATGTTTTAAGTTTACTAGTATAAAATCATTATCAATTGTAATTTTTATCAAAAGATAGGAAAATTTTTCTATGTTTCTCTTTTTAAAAATCGATGGTTAGTCCATTATTAAGTTTCGCTAGTAACGCAAAGGTATCGATATAGTGTAAATAAAAGAATTGCGATTAATGTTGGCCCTTTAGACAATGATTTTTCCAGAAATGTTAGTCTGTAAGAATTGTATAAAGGAGTGTGTAATACTTTTTTGTCCGCTCCACCTGGCAATCTGCTTTATATGTCATAAATTCACTACTATTTTTCAAATATGTTTATTGTTATATCAAAAATATGAATATAGGCTCTTTCTTAGCAGAAAAGGTTTTGATGAACTAAAGTACCAGGGGATACAAAAATAGTATGCAAATCAAAATATTATTTTGGGGGTTACAGTTGTGAAGGACTTACTGATGTTTGAGAAAGTATTAGTTGAGATATCAACTGGAACTAAAAAATTACAATAGATTGCGAGTAGCTTAACTCTTGTTTATAGTGATAAAGAAGTTGTATTGGTCGATACGTTAATAGCCCAAGATGCTAATCAAGAGTTGTTTGGATCAAGGATATTTATATAACTCAAGCATATGCGGATCACTCCTTTGGCGCTAGTGTGATTAAAGAAGTTTCTTTCAGATGCAAAGATCATTGTTATACAAACTACAACAGATACGAATACCTGTAATGAATGAGAGAGTTTTTACTAGACAGAGTTACTGAAGACGACGATGTGATTTAGAAAAGTCATTTAATCTAAGTTATTGAAAATAAATTTTCTGATACTTACGAGCATAACTGGTTTAGCTAAATAATATTGATGCTGAACATGAAGGCTTCTGTGAATGGCGACGGTCCATTATTTTGAATAACATAATTCATTGTCTTGAAAATTTCAGATGATTAGTTGAAGATATAAGAATTTTAGAATTTACTTGAATAGACAATAGAGAATCTATCTTAGTTTCGTGAACATTGAATCATTACCTTTGATCGTATGTTAAAAATATTTATAATGGCTGTTACTGGTAATTGGAATATATTGTTAATCGCAGGAGAGCAATCAGTGATATATATTATAGTAACGAAGATTTATATTTGGGTAGTGTGCTTCAATTCTGAATCCAATAATATATGAAAGTAGTTTTTTCAAGTAGCCATCTTCACTTAGAGTTTGATGTAGATTAACTAATGGTTGTGTCTCCGTGTATATCTATATGTATGTATTCTGAATATTATAAGTAAAAATAGAGTTTTCTCGATCTAATTAAGAATTCTAGATTTATTGGTTTAAAGTAAGGTATGTAAGTTACAGATAATGTCTAGAATAGATACTGTCCACAAGAGAATGGAATCAATAATAGTTAGAAATTTGGATTTTAATTATATATTTAAATGGATTACGTGAAAGCTGATTATATCGTCTATAAAATAACACGAATAATATGTGATTAGTTTATAGGGAACACACGGCCGTCAGGTAACATTGGAGTTCTAATATATATTAATATTTGCCTTTAAAAAAACCTATAAATTATTTGCATATTTTTGTTGACGTATCGTTCTGAGATTGGTATTCTAATATACGTTGTCTCGTAAGTTATCAACTAGACCAATTCAAATGATTGAAATTAGTTGTTGACAGAGATAGTGACAAAATGGTATTATTACTAAGTTGTCGCTTGAAGATGACACTTTGGCAAGAAACATTGTTAAATCAATTTTCTTGTTGACATCATATTGTTTAAATGATATGATAATTAAGCTGTTAAGTTAATTATCAGCTGGTAGACCTTTGAAAACTGAACAAAGTTTTAACACTAAAATTGTGTAGG
>NZ_AZDH01000026.1:0-1383 GCF_001435445.1 Companilactobacillus kimchii DSM 13961 = JCM 10707
CGTCGAAAGTAGTTGGTGGGAAACTACCCGCGAGGATAGATAGTTGCTACGCTGTTTCATGATGGAGGATTAGCTCAGCTGGGAGAGCATCTGCCTTACAAGCAGGAGGTCACAGGTTCGATCCCTGTATCCTCCATTCATCATGAGCCGTTAGCTCAGTTGGTAGAGCATCTGACTTTTAATCAGAGGGTCGACAGTTCGAACCTGTCACGGCTCATTTGCAACATATATACACACCATGCGGGTGTGGCGGAATTGGCAGACGCGCTAGATTTAGGTTCTAGTGTCCAGTGGACATGAAGGTTCAAGTCCTTTCACCCGTATTCAATATTGTTGTTGCAATATTGGGAAACATTTAGTATTATATGAAAGTAACGTTTTATGCCGACTTAGCTCAGCTGGCAGAGCATCTGTCTTGTAAACAGGGGGTCGGAGGTTCGAATCCTCTAGTCGGCATAATGCGGAAGTAGTTCAGTGGTAGAACATCACCTTGCCATGGTGGGGGTCGCGGGTTCGAATCCCGTCTTCCGCTTTCATTATAGTAACGCCGGGGTGGCGGAACTGGCAGACGCACAGGACTTAAAATCCTGCGGTAAGTGATTACCGTACCGGTTCGATTCCGGTCCTCGGCACTATAATGAATATGCACCTATAGCGCAATTGGATAGAGTGTCTGACTACGAATCAGAAGGTTGTAGGTTCGACTCCTACTAGGTGCATTTGTTTTTCTCGGGAAGTGGCTCAGCTTGGTAGAGCACCTGGTTTGGGACCAGGGGGTCGCAGGTTCGAATCCTGTCTTCCCGATTACAACGAAAGTTGTTTTCTGTACGGCATTAAGTTTTATGGCGGTGTAGCTCAGCTGGCTAGAGCGTCCGGTTCATACCCGGGAGGTCGGGGGTTCGATCCCCTTCGCCGCTATTTTTCCGGACCTTTAGCTCAGTTGGTTAGAGCAGGCGGCTCATAACCGCTCGGTCGTAGGTTCGAGTCCTACAGGGTCCATCTTTAAGGACCCCATTAATGCTGTTATTGTTATCGCGGGATGGAGCAGTCTGGTAGCTCGTCGGGCTCATAACCCGAAGGTCGTAGGTTCAAATCCTGCTCCCGCAATTAGTTTCAAAATATTTGGTTCGTTGGTCTAGTTGGTTAGGACGCCTGCCTGTCACGCAGGAGATCGCGAGTTCGATTCTCGCACGGACCGTTAATAGATTTTGTCTATTAATAATTAAAGTGTCGTAGGTAATATGCGGGTGTAGTTTAGTGGTAAAACCACAGCCTTCCAAGCTGTTGTCGCGAGTTCGATTCTCGTCACCCGCTTTGCCACTGTTTTGGGCCTATAGCTCAGCTGGTTTAGAGCGCACGCCTGATAAGCGTGAGGTCGATGGT
>NZ_AZDH01000026.1:1393-2044 GCF_001435445.1 Companilactobacillus kimchii DSM 13961 = JCM 10707
CTATATCTGGAGAAGTACTCAAGTGGCTGAAGAGGCGCCCCTGCTAAGGGTGTAGGTCGCTAATGCGGCGCGAGGGTTCAAATCCCTCCTTCTCCGTTTTTTATATGACCCGTTGGTCAAGTGGTTAAGACACCGCCCTTTCACGGCGGTAACATGAGTTCAAATCTCGTACGGGTCATTGATGCATAAGCATCATTAAGTTAATAGTTTTACGTTTTAAGCAATGGAGGATTACCCAAGTCCGGCTTAAGGGAACGGTCTTGAAAACCGTCAGGTCGCGAAAGCGGCGCGTGGGTTCGAATCCCACATCCTCCTTAGTGGGTAGCATATGATTTATTTTTTATTATCGCGGGATGGAGCAGTCTGGTAGCTCGTCGGGCTCATAACCCGAAGGTCGTAGGTTCAAATCCTGCTCCCGCAATTCGCTTCAGAAATTCTTGGTTCGTTGGTCTAGTTGGTTAGGACGCCTGCCTGTCACGCAGGAGATCGCGAGTTCGATTCTCGCACGGACCGTTTAATGGCTCGGTAGCTCAGTTGGTAGAGCAATGCATTGAAGCTGCATGTGTCGGCGGTTCGATTCCGTCCCGCGCCATTTTGGAGGGGTAGCGAAGTCTGGCTAAACGCGGCGGACTGTAAATCCGCTCCTTCGGG
>NZ_AZDH01000026.1:2054-128251 GCF_001435445.1 Companilactobacillus kimchii DSM 13961 = JCM 10707
ATTTAGGGATATAGTTTAAAGGTAGAACTACGGTCTCCAAAACCGTCGGTGTGGGTTCAATTCCTACTATCCCTGTTTCTACCTTTTGATCATGGCGGTATTGGTGAAGTGGTTAACACATCGGTTTGTGGTACCGACACACGTGAGTTCGATTCTCACATACCGCCTATTTTTATTGGGTTATAGCCAAGCGGTAAGGCAATGGACTTTGACTCCATCATGCGCTGGTTCGAATCCAGCTAACCCAATTGCTTTGTAAATTGAATATGGCGGTATAGCCAAGTGGTAAGGCAGAGGTCTGCAAAACCTTCATCACCGGTTCAAATCCGGTTACCGCCTTTGGTTATGCTTAAGTAATCAGGCATGTTAATAACATGCCGGTGTGGCGGAATTGGCAGACGCGCAGGATTCAAAATCCTGTTCCCAGTAGGGAGTATCGGTTCGACCCCGATCACCGGTATTAAGCGATTAATATCAGTTAACTCTAATCATTAAATGATTGGAGTTTTTTTTTATATAATCTAAAATAAGTATTAACAATACTAAGTAAAACTATTGCAAATAAGTAAATTAGATGTTTTAATGAAACATGAAAGCAGTATTTGTGCTTATTATTTTTGAAAAAGATAAAAGAGTATTTCTAATACTCTTTTTATAGAACAGGATGAATTAAAAGTAATGAAAACTAAACAGGAAAAGATATATCGTGACTTAGTCAAAAATATTGCGCAAATAGATTCCGATATATCAGCTTTAGAAAAGTGTGTATTAATTGTTTCAGTAGCATACCTAAACGCGAAAGAGATACCAAACCAGCCGAAAGATAATTTCGGCAAAACTTTGTTTCGGTTGTTAGAAACAAAGAATGACATTCTTAAAATAGTTCTTCCAATAGTGGCAAAGATAATAAAAGATCTGCCCATAGAAATATATCAGGAGATGGTTAATTTTGTTGGTGAATTAGACGGTCCAAGCGTAGCAATGTTCATTCAACGTTATCTTGATACGGTTTCAAAACGAGTATATGGTGGTATGACGTCATCTGAAGATATAAATGATTTATTAGTTAAATTAGCTAATATTAAGGCAAATGATGAGGTCTTAGACCCTACTTGTGGAATTGGGGGAACTTTGCTAACCATTGTGAGAAACAATCCTCAACAGCGTGTATATGGTCAAGATATTAATTCGGTATGTATTGCTATTACAGAAATGTTATTGGAAATAAATGGTTCTACAAATTATCATCTTTTTATTGGTGACACTTTAGCAAATCCCTATTATATTGAGGATGAGAGCTTGAAGAAGTTTGATGTAGTGATTACTGAACCACCGTTTGTTTCTCAATTTGAAAAAGGGCTGAATAAGAACGATAAATATGATAGATACTCTTTTGGCACAGTTCCTTTAAAAAAGGCTGATTGGGGATTTATTATGAATGCTATAAATTCATCTAAAGAATTATCCGGCCGAGCAATAGTATTACTTCCTACGGGAGCCCTATTCAGAGGAGGATCTGAGAATGAGATCCGTCAAAGTATTTTAAAAAAGGATTTGTTTGAAGCCATTATTTCTTTACCAGGTGGATTGATGCCAAGTACTACTGTTCCAACCAGCATCTTGATATTTAATCATGACAAATCAATTGAACAGAAAAATAAAACATTATTTATAAAGGTTCCAAAAGAATCTATTGTTCAAATGGGTAAGAGGACACGATTAACTGATGAGTCTATCGAAAAGATCATAACAACGACTCGAAATTTTAAGGAAATTAAGAATTATTCAATGATTGTGTCTAATGATCAGATCTCAACTAAAAATATGATGGTTGAAAGATATATAAAAAAAACAGTTTATAATTTTAACAATCGAAAATATTATATTAATTTAGTAGACTTTTATAATGGCAATACTGTGGCACTTAAAGATATCTCAAAAATAGATCGTGGATATAATATGGTTTCTAAGAATGAAAACTTAGAAGGTAAGTACTGGATTATGAAAATTTCTGATATGGATTCTCAAAATATTAACTATGACAAGATGTCGCGAGGAGATGTGGAGGAAAGAACCAAGGTAGATAATTACGAATTGCAAGATGGAGATATCGTAATGACTGTTCGAGGTATATTCAAGCTACTGATGGTTAAGGATGTTAAAGATAAAACCTTGATCAACAGTAATTTGGTCAGATTAAGAGTTAATCCGAAACTATATAATCCAAATTTTTTAAAATTGTTCTTAGACAGTCCTATTGGTAGGGCTCAATTAGATAGTTTTACAGTTGGGACGACAGTTAGGCAAATTCCAATAAAAATGTTAAGCGAATATCAGTTGCCACAACTGAGCTTAGAGGAACAAGAAAAAGTTGTTCGTAATTATTTACAAGAAACAAATGAAATTCAGTCAAAAATAAATAAGTTACAAAATTTGAAGAAAAAAAATAATCAAGAACTATACAAAAAAATGGGCTTGGATGGATTATATCAAGTGAGTGGAGAAGAAGATAATGATTTATAATTTTTATGGTTTTAAAATCATTTTAAAACGTTCCGATAATAAAGTGATTTACCGATATGAAAATGTTTTGCGCCCAGACGAAGTAAATTTTAAACATAATGAGAGGTATGTTTTAGAATACAATAATGGAGATGCTCAAGCATTATCTAAATTAATTAAAGCTAACAGTGGGTTAGTTCATAATTTTGCTAATCGCTATTCTTCTTACCTAGGGTCAGGGTTAACTAAAGAGGATTTAGTTCAAGCAGGTTATATTGGTCTGATAAAGGCTGTGAAACGCTATGACAGTAAAAGAGATAATAAGTTTTCAACCTATGCATATTGGTGGATTAGAAAAGAGATTTTGGATGAAAAGGATAGTATTAATTTAACGATCCGTATACCAGGCCATAAAGTAGCTGCTATCAAGTTAATTAAATTACTTGAGAATCAAAGTATGGAATTATATGGCAAAGTAAATGTAACTTGGATATGTCAAAAGGCTAATTTCAATGAAAAGCAATATCACTATTTGTCCCAAGTTGATCGAGAAAAGTCAGCGCCTATGAGTTTGGACCACCCAGTATCCGATAATGAGAATATTCAATTATCGGATACCTTACCTGATGCAAAACAAAGTATTCAAGCCATTATTGAGAATGATTTTTTACGTGAAGATCTTTATAAACAATTGCATCGACGTCTAACAGCGAGGGAAGTAAAAGTTATTATTGAACGTTATGATTTTGATAATCATGGTCAGCGGACTTTATCAGAAATTGGACGAGAATTAGGAGTTACTAAAGAACGTATTCGTCAAATTGAAAAACAAGCAATTAATAAATTACGTGACGTTGACGGTTTAAGAGATTATTTCCTCAATAACTAATGTGATCCACTAAAACAGAGACAGCATTCTTATCGAGGTATTTATCGTTGAAATTCTGTTTCTTACTAATTTTGGTTTTACCATTTAAGAATCCTTGGATCGTTATCCTTTGATTCTTTTTTATTTTATGGTCAAGTTTAACTGATGTAACAAAGTATTGATTACTGGTGATCAAGGGTGCCAATAATATAGTAGTTTTACCGGAATTATCAGTATGGAAATCTTTAACGTAGAAGTTTTTCAGGGCAATGCTCATGAAGAGAATATTGCTATCATATTGTTGCATGGAAGTTATGTCCAATTTTTTCATAATATCCGGATATTTTGATTCAATCTTTGACGATTTTTTTCTTTGTGCGGCTTTGATTATATTATTGGATTGATTATTGACTAAATTATTAAATGGAATATTAGTACCACCAAAAATAGTTAGACTTGTTAATAAGGCAATTTTCTTTCTATTCATATCAATGTTTACCCCCCATAAAGTTTCGTTTTCAAAGTCATTATAATTCTTGAATATCATCAAAAATAGGAATTTGACTATGTAATTTTTGATAAAATATAGTATTTTATTTATTATTAGTTTCTTCACAAAATCGACCAAAAAGTATATTAAAAAAGTCACTTTTTTGTTAGGATACAAGTAAAAATCGAGAAGAGGTAATGCTGTGAATAGAACTGTTGATCATTTAATCCATACAATGTTTGAAGAATTATCAGTCAATCGAGTGAGAAAATTTACTATAACTGACCTGACTAAGGCATCAAAAGTTACTAGGGGTACGATCTACTATTATTTCGATAGTATTGAGGATATCTATATGGCTACCTTTGAGAAAAAAATCTTAAACGTAGCAATTAAAGAGAGTGACGATTTTAACAAATTTATTGGTAAATTTATTTTATATATTAGTGAGAATAAAACTTTTAGTTTGAATTTTTATCGATTAGCCGAATTAAGCATTAGAAAGAAATTTTTGATCAATATTTTTAATAGCCAGCTTTTAAAATATAATTTTAAGATCAATCCGGATAATATTTATCTCGTCAGTGGTTTATGTTTTATTGTAATTAATTGGTTGGATAATAGTTTGGAAATGGAAACAGACCTTGTTATTCAAGAAGTTAACCATTATTTGGAATTTTTTCAAATTACTTTTAAACAGATTTAAAAAAGTGTTCAAATTTTGAACACTTTCAGAAAATTGCATATATAAAGCTGAAAACAATTTGGTTATGATAATAAATGTAATCAAGTCGATGAACTATTTGATCACTGATTTGATTAAATTTAAGAAAAGGGGCTGCGAGTAATAATTTTGTAGAAAAAGTGATGATAAAGATCATCGCTTTTTTGCGTTTAACGCCTAATTTGAGATTATTCTAATTTCATGTATTATATATACTTGAGGTGGAAAAATGTTTAGAAATGCAAAAGCAGAGGATGCGGATCAGATATTGCCAATCCTTTTCCAAATCTTTGATGAGATGGAACTCGACGTATTTAAAGAAGTTGGCGATGAAAAGATGGCTCAGGTTATCAAAGAGGGATTCTTTCAACCAGGCTATCGTTATGGATTGGATAACATTCTCGTTAACGAAATCGATGGTGAAGTAGTAGCAATCATGGTCGGCTATCCTGAAAGTCTAGAGGATGGCATTGATGAACCTTTGATCAAAATTATGCACAAGTATGGTATCAAAGAAAAGAACTTGTTTGGCGATAAAGAAGCTTGGCCTGGCGAATGGTATTTAGATTCATTTGCGGTAGCTCCAGCTTATCAAAACAAGGGTATCGGAACAAAAACGATGGAACATTTTATCGAAGTTATGCGTGAACGCGGTGAAAAAATCCTTAGTTTAAATGTTGATGTAAACAATGAGCCTGCTAAGCATGTATATACAAAGACTGGTTTTAAGAAAGTCGGACAATTGTATATCGGCAGTCATTTATATGATCACATGCAATATGATTTAGAAAAATAGTTATAACACATCTTGAATTATTTTGAGATATATCTTACTTATTCCAAAATATGCTAATAATAAAAAAGGTGTTCATATCAACCCAATATTGTAAAAGCGGTTGATATGAACACCTTTTTTGTTTAGAAAGATTATGTATCGTAATCATTATTTTTAATAAATATCCAAAATGCTATTTAGTCTGAAGTAAGAATTTCAATTTTTTAATTGCACTTACTTTTGAAATTGTTCAAGTAGGGAATTTTATTTTTCAGTAAACTATTATTTAGATCTGCATTAGGAGTAAGGGTGGGTAATTTGATGTATCTATTTAAAAAGATAGCCAAAAGAGTACCAACGGGTCCATCATCCATATTAGCAAAATCTAGTTCCAATCCGGGATGGCCTTGAGCCAAGATAGTTGGTTGCACACAAATAATTTCTTTACCTTCTTTAGTAACGTGATAATCGGACATAACTAGGTTTCCTGTAACATTCCAATTGATATTACTAAGATGGACATATTTAAGATCTAACATAGGTATGGCATTAATTGTCGCTTTTTCTTCACCATTAATTTCAATTGAGTAGATTTTTAAAAAGCTGTTTTTTAATTTTATTTCACCGATCAACGTATTCAAACGATTATACAATTTAATTAAGAAAGGATTTTTTTTATCACGTGATGCAATAAAAATAGTTTCTTTATTTTGATTGATCACCACTAAGATGTTACCAACCGCTAAGTCCGCTTTTCGAATATAAAGATTCATCATTTATTCTGATTCTTTGCCTTTGCAATGACTTTTTCAACAATTTGGGCAACACCATCATTGACATTGTTGTCTGTTTGAATCTGTGCCAATTTGGCAATAGCGGGAATAGCATTTTTCATGGCAACACCAACACCAGCATCTCGAATCATTGACTCATCATTGAGGTTGTCACCGATAGCCATAGTTTCTTCTTGAGAGATGTTTTTATCCTTAGCAAATTGTAAAAGAGCGATGCCCTTTTGGGCGTCAATACTGTTGATTTCTACGTTATTTGGTGAAGATGATGTCACAACGACGTCATCAATATTTTTTTCGATATCTTTTCTCAAGGGTACTAATACTTCTGTGTCCTTGCCACTAAAGGCCAATAATTTCATAACCTTATAGGAAGGATCGTTGAGAATTTTGTCGTAGCTGTCAACAAAATTCATTGGTGTTAATTTAACACGGGCTAAAGTATCTTGAAGTGCTTGTTCGTAAGTTGTACTAGGATTTAATTTAACCAATAGTTCCGCTAAACTGGAAACACGCAAATCTTTATTGTCTGAAAAAATTCCTTTGTTAGTGACTACTTCAAAGTAAATTTTGTGTTCCTTTAGGTAATTAATAACCTCTGTTTTTGATTTTTCAGAAATAGGATTACTAGAAATAAGTTTTTCATTTTCATCGTATACTTCAGCACCATTTAGAGTGATGTATCCGGGATGAACTCGATTTTTCAAAAAAGGCTTAGCTTCATCAAGGCTGCGACCAGTTGCTATTATAAATTCAATGCCATTCTTTTGGGCATCTTTAATGGCTTGTATGTTACGATCTGAAACAGCCATTTTATCGTTCAATAATGTACCATCCATATCGGATGCAATTAATTTAATCATAAAGTTCCCTCCGAGTGCGTTATGCTATATGTGAATGTTACCATATTTTATGGAATTAATATCAAACAGGTAGGTGTAAATTTGAAAACGCTAATAAAAAATGATTGGCAAGGTGTTCTTCAAGGCGAATTTGACAAACCGTATTATGAACAATTGCGTGAATTTCTTGTTAATGAATATAATACTCAAACAATTTATCCGGAAATGCACCATATTTATCAGGCTTTTCAGTGGACCTCATTTGCTGACACTAAAGTAGTAATTTTGGGACAAGATCCTTATCATGAACCTAATCAGGCTATTGGTTGTAGTTTTGCAGTGGCTCCGGGTGTAAGAATACCGCCTTCATTGAGAAACATCTATAAAGAATTACAGGATGATTTAGGTTGTACACCAGTCGAACACGGTTATCTTAAGGCCTGGGCTCAACAAGGTGTATTGCTTTTGAACTCAGTTTTAACCGTTAGACGTGGGCAAGCATTCTCACATAAAGGAAAAGGTTGGGAACAATTAACAGATTATGCAATTCATGCATTGTCTGAACGTGGGAAAGTGGTCTTCATTCTTTGGGGAAATGCTGCTAAAAGTAAAATTCCTTTGATTGATCAGTCAAAGAATACGATCATATCCTCACCACATCCTAGCCCATTTGCCGCTAGATATGGCTTTTTCGGTTCCAAACCATTTTCTAAAGCAAATGCTGCACTTTTAAACTATAATGAAGAGGAAATAAATTGGCAATTACCTGAGAATGCCGATGAGACGGAGGAATAATAATGGATTTATTTGAAAGCCTTAAAAGTAAAATTGACGGAAAGAATTTGACAATTGTTTTCCCAGAAGGTGAAGAACCTAGAATTCTAGGCGCCGCATCTCGACTTTTTAAAGAAAATATTTTGAAGCCTATCTTAATTGGTGAACAAGATAAGATTGAACAAGTTGCTAGTGAAAAATCATTTGATATCTCTGGAATTGAAATTGTTGATCCTAAAAAATATGCTGATTTTGATACTTTGGTTGATAAATTTGTTGAACGTCGTAAGGGTAAGAATACTAAAGAACAAGCTGAAACTATGCTTTTAGATAATAATTATTTTGGAACAATGTTAGTTTATACTGACAAAGCTGATGGTATGGTTTCTGGAGCAATTCATTCAACTGGTGATACCGTTCGTCCAGCCCTTCAAATTGTCAAAACAGCTCCTGGTAATTCAAGAATTAGTGGTTCATTCATTATGCAAAAGGGTGACGAACGCTACATGTTTGCTGATTGTGCAATTAATATTGACCCTAATGCTCAAGAATTGGCTGAAATTGCTGTTCAAACTGCTAAGAGTGCTAAACTCTTTGACATTGATCCTAAAGTTGCTATGCTTAGTTTTTCAACTAAGGGTAGTGCCAAGAGTGATGACGTGACTAAAGTAGCTGAAGCTACTGAAATTGCTCATAAGTTAGCACCTGATTTGGCTCTTGATGGTGAATTACAATTTGATGCTGCGTTTGTACCAAGTGTTGGTGCCCAAAAGGCTCCTGGTTCACAAGTTGCCGGTCATGCTAATGTGTTTGTTTTCCCAGATTTACAATCAGGTAATATCGGTTATAAGATTGCCCAAAGATTTGGTGGCTTTGAAGCTATTGGACCTGTTTTACAAGGACTTGCTAAGCCAATTTCTGACTTATCACGTGGTTGTAATGAAGAGGATGTTTACAAGTCTGCCATTTTGACAGCTGCCTTAGCATTATAAAATTTAGGAGAGATTATGCTTGAATATCAACTAACAACCCATTCATATGAAGAAACTGAGACATTAGGAGCAAAGATATCCGAACTGTTAAAAGCAGGGGATGTAATTGTTCTAAATGGCGATTTGGGTGTCGGTAAAACTACTTTGACACGTGGATTAGCACGTGGCTTAGGAATTAAAAGAAATGTTAAAAGTCCTACATTTACTTTGATACGTGAGTATCAAGACGGAAGATTACCACTTTATCATATGGATGCTTACCGTTTGGAAAGCAGTCCGGATGAGGATTTAGGATTTGATGAATACTTTAATGGCAATGGGATCACTATTGTTGAGTGGCCTCAATTTATTAAAGATGAAATTCCAGCAGAACATATTTCAATTAATATTGCTCGTTTGTCAGATACTGATCGTCAAATTGTTTTTAAATTACATGGTGAAAAATACGCTGATCGCAAGTTTGGAGACCTTTAATGAGTGAAGAGTTAACTTTACGAGAAGCAATTCCTAGTGATGCTGCTAAATTAATAAGCTTTTTAAAAAAAGCTAGTCAACAATCAGACTTTATTGTTTTCGAGGATCTGAAGGATTTGACTATTGAGTCTGAAGAAGAATCCTTGGATGCTATTTATCAATCTAAATTGAACGAGTTGATGGTGGCTGTTTTTGATGAGGACATCATTGGCTATTGCCGAATTGAAGCTAAAGACAGTGAGCAAGCAGAATTAGGAATCGTGATTGATAAAGATTTTTGGAATAACGGAATTGCATCTTATCTAATTGAGGATACACTTGATTGGGTTGGTTCATCACCGTTAAAGAAAATTTTCTTAGAAGTATATAAAAATAACTCTGTTGCTATTCATATTTATCAAAAATATGATTTTACAACAGAGTTAACAAAAGATAAAACATTAATTATGTCGAAGATGGTTTAGTTGGTTCTTACTTAAGTATGCCATCGTCTGAGGTCCCACAGATTTTTACCACCGATTAGTTCCTTGGTTTTGGTATTATCAGTATTTTGAGATTTTTAACTCTACGTAAAAGAAATTTTAAATCAAAAAACAGTCTCCATTAAGTATTCAAGATATATATCCTTTACTTGAATTTCTTAATAGGGACTGTTTTTGTCTTACTAGACTAAATTAGCTTCAAGTCACGCCCAATGGCGTTTCAAAGCATTTCCAATTCTTATGGAAGACGGGAATTTAAACACATTCATAATTTTAACCTAGCTTCAGAAAGAACAGTTTAGCTAGTTAATTTAACCATTTTTTTTATTTGTTCAGTTCCAAATTGTTGTTCCGTTTTAACAAGAATTTCGGCACAAGCAACACTATCGGCTAGAGCGTTATGATGGTTGCGTAAGTCAATGTTTAAACGTTCAGAAACAGTGTTCAGTTTGTGATTAGGAAAATCAGGGAAAAACTTACGACTGGTGCGCAAAGTATCGATTGTTAAATATTTGGGTACTACGATGCCATAGTTGACCAAAGTTTTCTTTAGAACACTATTATCAAAACTAGCGTTATGTGCTGCAACTAAATGACTACTATCGAATAAAGGCTGGATGTGTGTCCAAACTTGATCGAAGGTAGGGGCATCTTGAACGTCTTCAGGTCTAATGTGATGTATTTGAATATTACGAGGACTGAAATATTGTTGAGGATTTATTAGTGTATAAAAATTATCAACAATTTGATCGTTACGGACAAGTACTAAGGCTAAGGAACAAGCACTATCTCGACTTCCGTTGGCAGTCTCAAAATCCATAGAAACAAAATTCATAGGTTAAACTCCTTATATATCTAAGTCTAATTCAATGGGGCAGTGATCTGAACCATAAATATCAGTGTGAATGTCAGCGGCCTTTAACATTTTTTTGCCATTATCAGATAGGACGAAGTAATCAATTCTCCAACCCGCATTGTTCTTACGAGCGTTAAAACGATAGCTCCACCATGAATACTTAACATCATCGGGATGTAAAGTTCTAAAGGTATCGATGAAACCACTATTTAGTAATTCTGTAAATTTAGCACGCTCTTCATCAGAAAAGCCAGGATTTTTATGATTAGTTTTATCGTTCTTGATATCAATTTCTTCATGAGCAACGTTGAGGTCACCACATAGAATAACTGGTTTATCAATCGATAATTTCTGCATATAAGCTCTCAAAGCATCGTCATAACGCATGCGGTAATCTAAGCGTTTGAGCTTTTGTTGAGAATTAGGGGTGTAACTATTGATTAAATAGAAATCTTCAAACTCTAGAGTTAAGGTTCGACCTTCGTCGTCGAATTCATCGATTCCCAAACCTTGGTGGACGTTCAAAGGTTCTTTCTTGGTGAAAACGGCGGTACCAGAGTAGCCCTTCTTTTTAGCATAGAAAAAGTATTGGTGGTATCCGGTTAAATCGAGATCAATTTGACCCTCTTGTAACTTGGTTTCTTGAATACTGAAGACATCAGCATCTAATTCTTCAAAAGTTTTGACAAAGTCTTTTTTTACTACAGCACGTAAACCGTTTACATTCCAAGATATAAGTTTCATAAAATCACCTCGGCACAATTATAGCATTATTGTGATGTTTGTTAGTTCGTTATGTATCTAAGTATGTGATAAAATTATATGTAAGTCTATGCAATATGAAGGATGATGAATATTGAATTTTCCAGTTGATGAATTACCTAATATTGAATTTAAAATAAATGAACCGCTCAGTAAGTATACGTTCACTAAAACGGGTGGAAATGCTGATGTTTTGGCGTTTCCCAAAACTCGTGAAGAATTAGTGAAAATTGTCGATACTGCAAGGGTCAATGATGTGCACATTACTATTATTGGTAATGCCAGCAATTTGATTATTAAAGATGGTGGAATTAGGGGAATTGTTATTATTTTACCTAATTTCCATAAAATCACGGTATCCGATACTAAAGTTACTGCTGAAGCTGGTGCAACAATTATTAATACAACGATTGCTGCCCAAAAAGCCGGTTTAACTGGCATTGAATTTGCTGCTGGTATTCCGGGTAGTGTTGGTGGAGCAGTCTTTATGAACGCTGGGGCCTATGGTGGCGAGATCAAAGATGTTTTTGAATCCGCTGAAGTATTATTGCCTGATGGTCACATTACAACTATTAGCCATGAACAAATGGATTTCTCATACCGTCATAGTTTGGTTCAGGACAATGGTGGGATTGTGATCAGTGCAACATTTGCATTGAAACGTGGTAAAAAAGAAGTTATTCAAGAAGAAATGGATCGTTTGAACGAATTAAGAAGATCAAAGCAACCACTTGAATATCCATCTTGTGGCAGTGTCTTCAAGCGTCCAAAGGGTCATTTTACTGGTCCTTTGATTATTAAAGCTGGATTGCAAGGTAAAATTGTGGGTGGAGCTCAGGTTTCGATGAAACATGCAGGCTTTATCGTGAATATTAAACACGCCACAGCAACTGACTATATGAATTTGATACATCTGATTCAAAAGACTGTAAAAGAAAAGTTTGATGTTGAGCTTCATACTGAAGTTCGCATTATTGGTGAAGATCAAAAATAAAAAAATGGTAGGTGTTGTCTGTGGAAATAATTGAATCAATTATTTTGATTCTCTCTTTATTAATTATTGCCAATATTGTAAGTCACTATTTTGTATCGATTCCCCCCAGTTTATTACAAATTGCGGCCGGGATTTTAGCGGCTCTATTTATGCATGTGAAGATCTATGTTGATACGGAATGGTTTTTACTGGCGTTTATTGCGCCAATTTTATTTAATGATGGAAATAATTTTCCCAAAAGAGAGCTCTGGAAATTAAAGGGTCCTATTTTAGGAAATGCGATTATCTTAGTTATTTTATCTACAGTTATTGGGGGAGTGTTTGTTAAATGGCTCATTCCTCAATTACCTTGGGCAACCGCATTTACATTAGTGGCTGTTTTGTCGCCAACTGACCCTATTGCGGTTGAATCTATTGCTAAGAAGGCTCATATTCCAGATAAATTGATGCATTTAATCAATGGAGAAAGTTTGATCAATGATGCGTCTGGTTTGATTTGTTTTAAGTATGGAGTTGCTGCGACAGTCACAGGTGTCTTTTCACTGAAAAGTGCAACAATGGACTTTTTTCATATATCAATTATAGGTGCTTTGGTTGGTGCCATTATGATTTGGATCTTTAATGGAATTAGATTGTATCTGATCAATCAGGGTGTTGATGACTCGATTTTGCATGCAATTATTCAGATTATTATTCCATTCATTATTTACTATGTAGCCGAAGATGTATTTGATGTTTCGGGTGTTGTAGCGGTCGTTATAGCGGGTATTTTGAATATTTCTTCTGGTAGAAATATTAGTAATTTTACTCCCGAAATTAGACTGGTTACCTCACGAACCTGGGATTTGGTTGTTTATGTACTTAATGGTATTGTCTTTGTTCTTTTGGGAATCGAAATTCCATTTGCTATGGAAGAATTAGTTCATAACGATAATATCAATACTTTTGGAGCTACATTAATGGCATTTGTCATTTGGATAATGTTAGTTGTGATTCGTTTCCTTTGGAGTTATATCTATTCGACATTCTCAAATAATGGGGATGGAAAGATTATCTTATGGTCAAAAACTAGATTTGACGATTGTTTGATGTCAGGTATTTCTGGTGTTCGTGGTGCCGTTACAATGGTTGGTGCGTTGTCAATTCCAATGACAATCAAAGGTGGAGCAGCTTTTCCATCTAGAACACTCCTATTGTTCATCGCTAGTGCTGTTATTATTTTCAGTTTGTTAGGGGCAACATTGTTGATTCCTATCTTGACTAAGAATAGTGCACCAGTCGCTTATCGTGGTAGTACTCTTACCTCAGAAAATGATGACGATGAAAATGATGAAGATGTTGATGAATCGCCAATAGAATTGACAGAATATGAAGCTAATCGAGTTATTTTGGAAAAGACTGTTAAGAAATTACGATCAGAAATGGATGATGGTGATACAGCAGTTTATTCATCCGTTATTGCTGAATATTTATATGATGTGCGTAATTTAGGTATTCAATCACGTAACCAGGTCAAAACTAGTCAAATTAGTAAACGTCGGGTTCGTAGTAAGAAGGATGCTGAACTGTGGGATATTTCATTTAACTGTGAATTAGAAGCAGTTGATGAGTTATATGATAATCACGAAATATCTGACGAATCATATGATTTGGCGATAAAGAAGATAGCTCGTTATAAAAGAGAAATTGTTCATCGTCGTTCTAATCAGACGGTTGAATTTTTCTATAATTATTTCCGAAGAACTTATTTACAGATTAAGCATTTGATTTATCGTTCTGTGAATTCAGATGATATTCAACAGATCAATCAAGATTCAATTAAGATTTCTATTGCTGGTGCTAAGAACGCACTAAAGAAGTTACAAGAATTGAATCAATCAGATTCTGACGGGATTGATGATGACTTAATCTATATTTTCCAGCGTCATTATGAAGATCGCTTGGAACTGTTGCAAGGAAAGTATCGTGGACGTTCACCTCAATTTAATAGTGAACGTATGAATCTTGAAATAAAAGCTTTGAGTTATCGTCGAGCTTTTGTTCAAGATATGTTGGAGCAAGGAAAAATTAGTAAGATCACAGCTAATGAATTGCGCAAAAACATTAATTATAGTGAAGAAGTTATTAGTATTGGTGTAGATTAAAAACATAAAATATGGTGAACTTTTATAATTTTTATTGTTTGTTATAATTAGTTCGAACTACTAAGGAGCTATGAAAATGAATTTTATACCAAGCAATATTTTTACATGGCAGAATTTGGCTAACTTGGTTGATATCTTGGTAGTCTGGTATTTTTTGTATAAAGTTCTGTCGATGTTACGCGGCACCAAAGCTGTTCAGTTGTTAAAAGGAATAATAATTATTTTTGGTATTAAGCTCATTAGTTGGGCCTTGAACCTACATACTGTTTCTTATTTAATGGATCAGCTGATCAACTGGGGGATTATTGTTATTGTGATAATCTTTCAGCCTGAAATTCGTCGTGGTTTGGAACATCTTGGTCGATTACCATTCTTCAGTTCGACTAGTAATGAAGAAGGCAAGACAAAGAATCATTTGATTGAGAGTCTTGATCAGGCCATTCAGTATATGAGTAAACGTCGTATTGGTGCGTTGATTACCTTAGAAATGAATACTGGTTTGGAAGAGTATGTTGAAACCGGAATTGATTTGGATGCTGAAGTTACCGGGGCGTTATTGATCAATATTTTCATTCCAAATACGCCACTGCATGATGGAGCGGTTATTGTACGAAATAATCGAATCTCTGTAGCGGCTGCTTATTTACCACTGTCAGAGAGTAATACTATTCCTAAGGAATTAGGAACAAGACACCGTGCGGCTGTTGGTATCAGTGAAGTAACTGACGCAATAACAATTGTGGTTTCTGAAGAAACTGGTGGCGTTATGATTACTCGAAACGGTCATATGATGCTTGATCTGTCTCGGGATGATTATCTAAAGTATCTCCAAGCTCAATTGAAAGATCCTAATGAGAGTGAAACTCATTCTATTTTGGGATTTTTGAAGTTAAGTCGGAAGAAGAAGGAGAGACAAGATGAAAAAGATAATTAATAGTAATTATTTTTATGCATTCATATCTCTCTGTTGTGCCTTATGGCTATTCTTCTTTGTAAGTACACCTGGTGTGGGCTCGACAAGAGATTCTAATCAATCGAATACATCTACGGTAACTAAGAAGGCCACAATTACCGTACCATTGCAATTACAAGCAGATGTTGACAAGTATTACATAACTGGATATCCTGAAAAAGTTAAAATAACGATTGAAGGTCCAGCGGCACTAGTCACAGCAACAAAGAATACACAGAACTTTAATTTGTATTTGAATTTAAGAGATCTATCCATTGGTCAACATCGAGTTCAAATTAAAGAAACTGGGTTAAATAGTGAATTGACATATAGCATTAAACCTAAGTATGTCACAGTTAATATTCAGAAACGTGTGACAAAGAGATTTGCGGTGGATGTTGATTACAATAAAGATTCGTTAGCGAGTGGTTATGAGACTGGAACAATTGAAGAGTCTCCAGATACTGTTACTGTAACGGGTGCAGCTTCTGAAATTGCTAAGATTGATAAGGTAGTTGTTAAACCCAATTTGCCTAAAGGAATAAAATCTACATTTGATCAAGAAGTTTTAGTGCAAGCTCTCGATAAAAATGGTAAAACAGTAAATGTTACATTAGATCCACAAACAATCCATGTGAAAATTCCTATTTCGATTCAAAGTAAACAAGTAAACATTAATTTGAAACAAAAGGGAAGTTCATCGGATACTAGTTATACTTTTGAATCTGATGTTAAAAATATTAGAGTTTTCGGTACCAAAGATCAGATCAGCGCTATTGATGATTCAATTGATGTACCGGTTGATGTTTCAGACGTAAATAGTAGTAGCACAAAGAAGACAATCAATTTAAGTGATGTTTTAGGTAACAAGGTCACTTTTACTGATCCAACTACTATTAGTGTGACGATTAATCGTGCCAGTTCTAGTGCGCTGTCCAGCACGACAGGAAATACTACTACATCAACTAGTTCGTCTAGTTCAGATTCCAAGAGTAGTACTAGCAGCGACACAAGTTCATCAAGCACTAATTCAACAAATGACAATAATGATAGCGAATAAACGCTGGGGGTAAATTTTTCATGACAAAATATTTCGGAACAGACGGAGTAAGAGGTATTGCAAATAAAGAGCTAAGTCCTGAATTAGCTTTTAAATTAGGTAGATGTGGTGGTTATGTTTTAACACAACATTCAGATAACGAAAATGCGCATCCACGTGTTTTGGTTGCTAGAGATACACGTATTTCTGGTCAAATGCTACAAACTAGTTTGATTTCAGGATTGCTTTCAGTTGGTATTGAAGTTTTAAATTTGGATGTCATTACAACACCCGCTGTTGCATATCTTGTTCGTGCCGTTTCAGCTGATGCTGGTATTATGATTTCAGCTTCACATAATCCTGCTGAAGACAATGGTATTAAATTCTTTGGATCAGATGGTTACAAGTTGCCAGATGATGTTGAGGAAGAGATTGAAGAACTATTAGATGCAAAAGAAGATACTTTGCCAAGACCTTCCGCCGAAGGTTTGGGTAGTGTTTCTGATTATCCAGAGGGTGCTCAAAAGTATCTACAATTCTTGAAGCAAACTCTTTCTGATGATCTTAGTGGTATGAAGATTGTGCTTGATACTGCTAATGGTTCAACAAGTCGTTTAGCAAGTACACTTTTTGCTGACTTAAATGTAGACTTTGATATCATGGCTTCACATCCAGATGGAATCAATATCAATAAGAATGTTGGTTCAACTCATCCAGAGCAATTGGCTCAACGTGTTAAAGAATCAGATGCCATAGCTGGACTAGCTTTTGATGGTGATGGAGATCGTTGTATTGCTGTTGATGCTGATGGTAATATTGTTGACGGTGATAAAATTATGTTTATCCTTGGTAAATATTTGCATGATGGTGGACGTTTGAAGAAGGATACAATTGTAACTACTGTTATGAGTAATATTGGTTTATACAAGGCTATTGAAGCCAATGGGATGCATTCTGTACAAACAGCTGTTGGTGATCGTCACGTTGTTGAAGAGATTCGTGAGAATAACTATAACATCGGTGGTGAACAATCAGGACACGTTGTTTTGTATGAGTACATGAATACTGGTGATGGTATGCTTACAGGTACACATTTACTTCATGTCATGAAAGAAACTGGCAAGGGTTTAGCTGAATTAGCTGCCCCTGTAAAAGTTTATCCACAAAAGCTTGTCAATGTTCCTGTATCTGACAAGAATTCATGGGACAAGCATCAAGCAATCCTTGACGTTATCAAGACAGTTGAGGATGAGATGGATGGGGACGGTCGTGTATTAGTTCGTCCTAGTGGTACACAAGCTTTGCTTCGTGTTATGTGTGAAGCTTCGACTGAGGAAAAGGTCAATGAATATTGTGACCAAATCGTTGAAGTTGTTAAAAATGAATTAAGCTAATATAATACAGATAAAGAAATTCAAAAAAGAGAAATTGAGGGAATTAATCCTTGGTTTCTCTTTTTTATTGGTCTATATAATATATACCAATATTTATAATCGGTACATACCACCTATACCATTTATAAAAAATATTAAAGATTTCTTGACATAATGACAATAGATTAGTATTCTAGTCATTGTCGCAAGGTGATGAGTACAGTTCAAATGAGCTATACCATTTATAATAAATTAAACTATACCAATTAAGAAAGGCTATAATTATTATGTGTGGAATTGTCGGAGTAATTGGAAATAATAATACAACTGATATTTTATTAAATGGATTGGAAAAACTTGAATATCGTGGCTATGATTCAGCTGGTATTTACGTTAATAATCAAACAGGTAAAGACTTCTTAGTTAAAGAAGTTGGTAAAATAAGTGAATTAGAGAATGCCGTTACGAGTGATGTTCAAGGCCTAGCCGGAATCGGACATACTAGATGGGCAACACATGGAAAGCCAACAATTGAAAATGCTCATCCTCATTTCTCAGAAGATAACCGTTTTTATCTGGTACACAACGGTGTTATCACTAACTATGCTGAGCTGAAAAAAGAATATTTATCTGATTTTAAATTTGAAAGTCAAACTGATACTGAAGTAGCCGTACAATTAATCGACTATTTTGCTAAAAAAGGTATGGATGGCGAAGCAGCTTTCCGTAAAGCACTTAGTTTAATCGAAGGTTCATATGCTTTTGCTATGATTGATAAAGAAGAACCAGATCGTATCTTTGTTGCAAAAAATAAGAGTCCACTCTTAATTGGATTGGGTGATGGCTTCAATGTTATCTGTTCAGATGCTATGGCTATGCTTGATCAAACTCACGAATTCGTTGAAATTCATGATGGTGAAGTTGTTATCCTGAAGAAAGGTTCAGTTGAAATTAGTAAGATCGATGGTACTAAGGTTCAAAGAGATTCTTATACTGTAAATATTGATGAAAATGATATTTCTAAAGGTACATATGATCACTACATGTTGAAAGAAATTGACGAACAACCTAATGTTATGAGAAAGATTTCTAAGAATTATATCAATGATGATGGTTCATTAAACGTTGAACAAGATTTGTTGGATGAAATCAAACAAGCTGATCGTTTGTATATCGTCGCCGCCGGAACTAGTTATCATGCTGGTTTAGTTGGTCGCAATATTTTTGAAAAGATTGCTGACGTGCCAGTAGACGTCGAATTAGGTAGTGAATTTGGTTATCATATGCCAAAACTTTCTAAGAAGCCTTTCTTTATCTTCTTATCACAAAGTGGTGAAACAGCTGATAGTCGTCAAGTATTAGTTAAAGTTAATGAGATGAAGTTGCCAAGTCTAACAATGACAAACGTAGCTAACTCAACTCTTTCTAGAGAAGCTACTTACACAATGGAATTATTGGCTGGACCAGAAATCGCTGTTGCCTCTACAAAAGCCTATACAGCACAAATTGCTGTTGAAGCAGTTTTAGCTAAGGCTTTGGGTGAAGCTAAGGATCTTCAAATTGCTAAAGAATTTAATTTGAAAGAACAATTAGCTTTGGCCGCCAATGGTATTCAAACAATCGTTGACGAAAAAGATAAGATTAAGAAGTTAACAGCCGACTACTTAACAAATAAATCTGATGCTTTCTACATTGGTAGAGGCGTTGATTATGCTCTATCTCTTGAAGCTGCTCTTAAGTTGAAAGAAATTTCTTATATTCATGCTGAAGGTTTTGCTGCTGGAGAATTGAAACACGGAACAATTGCTTTGATTGAAAAGGATACGCCAGTCTTTGCTTACGTAAATGATGGAATTGGTGCTAGCCATACTCGCGGTAATATTCAAGAAGTTGAAGCCCGTGGAGCACATGTTTTAGTAATTGCTAGTCAAAAATATGCTGAAGCAGGGGATCAAATCATTATTCCTGAGATTGATGAATTGATTTCACCAATTATCAGCATTGTACCGGCTCAATTAATTGCCTATTATGCAAGCTTGGCACGTGGTAACGATGTCGATAAACCTCGTAACCTTGCAAAAAGTGTAACAGTAGAGTAGCCTAAATTTACATAATGGATATATAATAGTCTTCGTAATGAAGGCTATTTTTTTATTATAAAAATTATAGATTGGTGGTTTTATGAGGAATAAAAAATTAAATTTGTTCTCAACAGTAATGTTTGGGCTAAGTGCAATTATTGGTTCAGGTTGGATGTTTGGATCTAGTCAAGCGGCACAAATAGCCGGTCCAGCAGCAATTATTGCGTGGATTGTGGGAGCAGTTTTAGTAGCAATGATTGCAATGGTTTATGTCGAAATTGGGACGATGTTTCCGGAAGAGGGAGCTATGAGTCGATTTACGATGTACACTCATGGTTCGTTGTTAGGACATATTTTCTCATGGGCTAATTGGATTTCATTATTAGCTATTTTACCGATTGAAGCTGTGGCCTCGGTTCAGTACATGAGTACGTGGCCGTGGGAGTGGGCTAATTGGACGCATGGATTTATGAAGGGCGGACAACTTAGCACCCAAGGAATTATGATGGCAACAGTCATGTTGTTTATTTTTACAATTATTAATTATTGGTCAGTTACAATTATGGCTAAATTTAATAACTTTATCTCTGTATTAAAGGTAGTCGTGCCTATTATTACAATGATTGTTTTGGTTACGGCTCATTTTGATTTCAATAATATGGGGAGTTCGTTCAGTGAATTTATGCCTAATGGTACTTCATCAATTTTCGTGGCAATTGGTAGTGCCGGAATTATTTATTCATATGTGGCCTTTCAAACGGTCATTAATTTGAGCAATGATATAAAGAAACCATCAGTTAATATTAGACGAGGAATTATCTTATCATTATTGATTAGTGCTTTGATTTATATTGCATTGCAGATTGTCTTTATTGGAGCATTGCCACAGTCCGTCGTCAGCGGTGGATGGTCAAAGATCAACTTCAATTCACCATTTGCTGATTTGGCTATCTTGTTGAATATCTATTGGTTATCAACTTTGGTTTACTTTACAGCCTTCATTTCTCCAGTAGGTAGTGGAATTGCTTTTGCTTCATCTGCAAGTAAATCATTATCTTCAATGCCTAAGAATAAACATTTACCTTTATTCTTGAGCAATTCAAATAATAAATACAATTCACCACGAATAGCCTTAATGGTCGATTTTGTTGTTAGTTTTATTTTAATTTTACTATTCAAAAATTGGTCATTATTATCGCGTGTTGTTGCAGCATCAACATTGATCTCCTTGCTATCTGGTCCAGTAGTAGCGGGAAGCTTGCGTAAAATGGGTCCGGAAATGAGAAGACCAACAAAAATTAAAGGAATGAAAATTCTGGCTCCAGTTGTTTTTGATTTAATTAGTTTGGCAATTTATTGGGCTATGTTCCCAACTACGGTTGAAGTTATCGTAATCATTATTGTTGGGTTACCAATTTATTTTGTTTATGATTACCATCGTGGATTTAAAGAATTTAAACAGAAGTTGTACGCCAGTCTCTGGTTGATAGTTCATCTGTTTGGTTTATCAATTATTTCATGGATTGGTGGATCAGACTTTGGTGGAATGAATTTGATTAAGTATCCAATGGACTTTGTTGTTATCTTGATTTTCTCAACTGTAATGTATTATTGGGCAACTCATTCATTGTATTATTCTGGTTACTTCGATGATGCTAAAGAAATCAATTCGACTGTTAAGTTGGAGAATGATTAGAGTTAATGGATAATAGTTTAAAAACAAAACAAAAATGGTTCTGGGGACTGGTAGTTGCAATCGAGGCAATCCTTTTTTACAGTTCTTCAATGACCTATAAAGAACAGACCTCAGTACCATTTTTAGAAAAATATTTAGCTGGTAAACCATTTTATGGTGCCTTATCTAAAATTGGTTTTACCTACAGTGGTAAGTATCAATCCATTGAGAATGATGGTTATTTTAAGTTTGTCGAATTTTTCATTCGAAAAGGTGCCCATTTTGGGATTTACTTGTTGTTAGGAGTTTTCTTGTGTTTAGCGTTGTACGTGTATTTTAAGAAGAACTTCGTTTTGATGATTTTTATTCCTTGGATGGCAACGACTGGATTAGCAGCGTTTGATGAATTTCATCAAGGTCTAACTGGTGGTCGGACACCCTTGGTTGAGGATGTCATTTTAGATAGTACAGGTGCTTTAGTGGGAATTTTAATATTAGTTCTTGTTCTGTACTTAATTCGTCGGCATGAAATTAAAAATAAATAAAACTTTATTAACCTGTGTTTTGCGGGTTGATAAAGTTTTTTTATTTTAGAGGTAATCTGATTTTAAGAGTAATTTGGTAAGCGCTCGCAAGAATTCAACGAATAATTTAAAAATTTTTCCACAAACAGGTAATGATAATGACATAAAATCCGTCTATTAGGCGTCGCACTGGGATTTTTAGTTTTGATTAATTTAGATTTTAAAAAATTCAATTGAGTTAAAGAAAATATCTTTTTTTATGGTTTATTTAGCCTACGGATATTGAAATACCGCGATTAGTTTGATAAAATTATATGCGGTTTACAATAATCATGAAAGAAGGAAACAGAAATGTCAGGACATTCAAAATGGCATAACATCCAAGGTAGAAAAAATGCCCAAGATGCAAAACGTGGTAAAATCTTCCAAAAGCTGTCTCGTGAGTTATTCATGGCAGCTAAATCGGGTGGTGCCGATCCTAACGATAATGCTGCCCTTCGTTTAATCGTAGATAAAGCTCGTGCAGCTAATATGCCAAAGGACAACATCAAACGTGCCTTAGACAAGGCTGAAGGTGGCAGTGATGAACATTATGATGAAGTTACATACGAAGGCTACGCTCCAGGTGGAGTTGCAGTTCTAGTAGAAGCTTTAACAGATAACAAGAACAGAACTGCTTCTGCCGTACGTGTTGCATTTACCCGTAACGGAGGAAGCTTGGGCTCGAGTGGTTCAGTTGCTTACATGTTCGACCGTAAAGGTTACATTGTTTTGGACCGTACAAAGAATACTCAAGACGAAGATACTGTTTTGATGGATATCATGGACCTTGGTGCTGATGATCTACAAACATCAGATGACGCTTATGAAATCTATACTGAAGCTAAAGAATTTGCAGCCGTTCGTGATGGTTTGATCGAAAAGGGCTACGAACTTGCTGATTCAGAATTAACAATGATTCCTCAAAACACTACACCTGTTCCAGAAGAGAAAAAAGAACAATTTCAACATATGATTGATCAACTTGAAGATGATGAAGATGTTTCAGAAGTTTATACTGCTGCTGCAGATAACGATGAAGAATAAGTTCTTTAACTAAAAAGACCGTAAACATAATGTTTACGATCTTTTTTTGTCTTTAGGAATACTATCGAGGATGTCGTTAGAAGTTAGTTTATTATAGTTACTTTGTAATTTAATTAAATTCTTTTTGTATGACTGTGAATAAACAATTGCAAAGAGAGTATCCAGTAGATATTCGAAAGTGATTTGCGAAGCAAAAGTACTGACCTTAAAAATATCGTACTCGTTTTGAATGATGGAAATAGTTTGAGAGGCATATTGAATCATTTGACTATCAGGATTGCCAGTTATCAAAAGTGTAGGGACTTTCTGTTGTTTTAGAAATTTTATTAGATTTAAATAGTTAGAACTATTACCGGTATAAGAAAGAAAAATAGCTAAGTCATTTTCATCTAAATTAACGGAAGTCCATGATTCATCACTGTATTCTTCAGCGATGATGGCAAATTTATTAATCTTAATAAGTTTACTTTGAAAACCACGAGCTCGAATCTGAGTGTCACCAATTGCAAAGAGAACTAGACGTTTACTGTCCATAATTTTGGTTGCGGCAGCGCTTAGTTCTTTTTCATTTATTTGAGCCAAAGTTCTTTTTACAGCATTAATAGTTAAATCAGAAATGTTTTTGGCGATATCAACGGCTGAATCGGTTGAAGAAAAAGGAAAGTTAGCATCGACATCGTTCAATTTAGTGATGTTCTGTTGCACGTCCTTGCTGATGTCTTGGCGCATAGCTCGAAAGCCACTATAATCTAGTTTTTTGGCAAAACGAACAATGGCTGAATGGGATGTATAAGTTTTTGAAGCTAAGGTTTGAATTGCCATGGTTGAGACGGCATTAAGATTATTTTCAATGTATTTAGCGATACGTTGTTCATTATCGGTTAAATCATTAATATGAGTAATTCTATCTGAAAAAAGCATAGGCGGATCTCCTTCTAATCTGATTATACCGAATTCAGTGAACATAATGTTTATGAGATTGGTGTAATTGATACTTATCTTTGTTCATAATGATCAGTTTCAAGTCAAAAGGTTATCAATTTAGTTTTTTGCCTGTAAAGTGTGTTTATGGATAAAGGGAGGAATCAATTATGAAAAAATTGACTATCGCATATATTGGAAATGGTAAAAGTGCCAATCGTTATCATCTACCATTTTCTTTAAAATTAAAGGATCAAATTAAAGTAAAGACAATTTACGCTCGTCATATCAATCACGATGTTTGGAAAAAGATCGATGGCATTAAATATACAACTGACATAAATGATATTTATAATGATCCAGAAATTCAATTAGTAGTTTTATCAGTTCCAGCTGGAGCACATTATAAATTAGCAAAAGAAGTACTCAATCATAATAAGAATGTGCTGGTGGAAAAGCCATTTACGGAAACAGAAGCTCAGGCTAAAGAATTATTCCAATTGGCCAATGCTAAACATCTGTTGATTCAATGTTATCAAAATCGTCGTTATGATTCAGATTTCTTAACTGTTCAAAAAGTGATTGAAAGTGGAAAACTTGGGGATATCTTGGAAATTGAGTCGACTTATGACTATTTCCGTCCTTATGTTCCTGAAGGTGAAAAACAATTTTCGGTTGGCCATAGTTTTCTATATGGTCACGCTTGCCACACTTTGGACCAAATTATTTCATATTTTGGTAAAGCAGATGAGGTTCACTACGATGTTCGTCAGCTATTAGGTGAAAACCGAATGAATGATTATTTTGATATTGATATGTATTACGGAATTATGAAAGTTTCTGTTAAATCAAGTTTCTTCAGGTTGGTGTCACGTCCTAGCTTTACTGTTTATGGTAAAAAAGGAGTCTTCGTTAAACAGGATATGGATCGTCAAGAAGTTGATTTAAAGCACTTTTATATGCCAGATCATGATGATTTCGGTATCGATCGTCCAGAAGATTATGGAACTTTAACCTATTTAGATAATGATAATCAATACCATCAGGAAAAAGTTGTTTCAGAAATTGGTGATTATAGCCGAGTTTATCAAGGATTATATGATGCTATTATCAATGGCAAGCCTAAGACAGTTAAAGATGAAGAGACTATCTATCAAATTCATATGCTTGAAACGGGTATAAATCAAATTACGGAAAAGGAAGGTGATTAGGATGAAATTAGCGATATTTGGAGCTGGCATGATTGTCAAAGATTTTCTAACAATGATTCACGATCTTCCTGAAGTGGAATTAACTGCTATTATGGGAACACCAAAAGATTTACCAATTATGGAAGAATTGCAAAAAACTAATCAGATCAAGAAGATTTATACTGATGTTCAAGAGTGTTTAGCTGATCCTGAAATTGACACTGTATATGTGGCATTGCCTAACTTTTTACATTATCAATTTTCTAAAATGGCTTTGGAAGCTGGGAAAAATGTTATTTGTGAAAAGCCTTTTACATTGAATTCGGTTCAATTGGTTGAGTTGAAAAATTTAGCAGAAGCTAACGATTTAATTTTGGTTGAAGCTATTACTAATCAATACTTGTCTAATTATCAATCATTAAAACAAGCCTTGCCAGAACTAGGTTCTTTAAAGGTAATTGAATGTAATTATTCACAATACTCGCATCGTTATGACGCGTTTTTAGCCGGGAAAATTTTACCAGTCTTTGATCCTAAAAAGGGTGGCGGCGCTTTAATGGATTTGAATATTTATAATATTCATTTTGTGATTGGTTTGATGGGTGCGCCTAAAGCAGTTCATTATTATGCTAATGTAACGCGAGGAATTGATACTTCTGGTATTTTGGTACTCGATTATCCTGAAACAAAGGTGGTCTGCATTGCTGCCAAGGATTGTTCAGCTCAAGTTACTTCAACCATTCAAGGCAATAAAGGATCAATTGTAGTTGACGGACCAACGAATGTTATGAAGGATTACAGTGAACAACTAAATGGTGCTGACTTTGAACGGGTAGATAAAAAGGTTCATCCACATCGCATGTATGAAGAATTTAAGACTTTCAATCAAATGATTAAGCAACACGATATGAAGGCTGCTAAGGAAAGAATGCAACATAGTATGACCGTTATGAATGTTGTCGATGCCGCATTGAAGGATTCAGGAATTAAATTAGGTTAAAAAATACTCTCAGTAATTGTAAAAAAGATTACTGAGAGTATTTTTTTGCTTTTTTCTTCGTAATTTTTACCTGAAAGGGGGCATTTGATGACAGCCGAGTCAATGGTCAACAATTTATTAACAGAAGCATGCATTAATAAAATTTCGGATATTTATTTTTTTCCACACGATAACTTTTATCACATTGAAGCAAGTAATTCTTTTCAGAACTATACAGTAGCCGATTTAACTAATGATGAAAGTTTTGCCATTATGAATTTTTTGAAATTTAATGGAGGATTGGACGTATCAGAGCGACGTCGGTCACAGAAAGGATCATTTAACTTTAATTATCAAAATAAACGTATTTTTATCAGAATTTCCTCAGTAGGGGATTTTCAGAATCGTGAATCTATGGTCGTGAGATTAATTTATCCACAAGAATTTAACTCAATGGTGGATGAGGATTTGATTCAAAAAATCTTACCAATTGCGCAAAGGAAGGGAATGATGTTGTTTTCTGGGCCCATGGGTTCAGGTAAAACTTCTTTAATGTACACTTTGGGACGACAATTAAGTATTAATAAGAAAGTTATGTGCATTGAGGATCCGATTGAAATTGTCGAAGATAGTTTTTTACAGTTACAGGTTAACGATGATGCAGGTATGACTTATGAAGAATTAATAAAGACTAGTCTTCGCCATCGACCAGAAGTGTTGATTATAGGTGAAATTAGAGATAAGCAGACGGCACAACAAGCCATTCAAGCAGCACTTTGTGGATATACAGTTATGTCAACAATTCATGGAAAATCTAAATATTCCATTCTTCAGCGCTTGCGGCAATTTGGAATTGATGAGATTGATATCTTGAATGGTATTAATTTTATTTCCTATCAACGTTTAGTACCGACTTTTAGTGATTTGAAATTATTTATTGATACTTTAGATGCGTCACAGATTGAGAAATATATGAAAGACGAAGTTACCGACAAAAATTGGCAGACAATGTTGGAAGAGGCTTATCAAGTCGGTCGAATCAATCAGACAACTTATCAGGAATATATTTATGGGTAAAAAATTTTCAATGGCAAAAAAAGCTGAATATTTAATTTTAATTAGCAAACTTTTAAAGAATGGTTTTTCACTAAGTGATTCAATCAATTGTCTTCGTTTATTGGATGATGAGAAAAATGTATTTGATCTAGTTTATCGGGATTTGCGACAAGGAAAAATGATTTCACAATCATTGATCCATTTTAATTTACCCACGGTCATTTATAATCAATTGATTATTGCTCAGAATCACGGAAAGTTGGCTCAAGCCTTGGAACAAACGGGGACCCTTTTACAAAGTCAGTCTAAGCAGAAGAATAAGTTTAAAGAATTATTAGCTTATCCAGCTTTCATATTGATGTTTTTAATAACAATGTTAATAGGGATGAAGCTCTATATTGTTCCTCAGTTGGCTGTTGCAGGTGGTAGTCAGGAAATAGATTTATTTTTGGGATTAATTTTACTGGTTCTGTTCTTAATAGCTTTAAGTACCCTTCTTCTGGTAGCATTTCTTAGAAAAAAAGATGAGTATGTTCGGGCTCTGTTTCTTGTGAAATTACCATTTATAGGAAAAATTTATCAGAGCTTTTTCCATTTTTTGATATTGCAGGGATTAGGAATGCAATTAGCTAACGGGATGAATCTACAAAGTATTTGTGAAAATAATAACCACTTTCAGAAGGGTTCTATTCAAGAACATTTAGCGACTAAATTTATTAATAATTTGATTAGTGGGAAAAGCTTATTAACTTTGGTCGAAAAGGAACCACTATTGCCGAAACAATTACGAATCATCTTACAAGCCGGTGAAAGTGGAACGGCATTAGCACAGGATATTTTGTTGATGTCGGAATTAAAATTTGAAGAAACACAACGTAATCTAAAAAAACTGTTAGGACTAGTACAACCAATTCTATTTGCCATTATTGCGGTTGTAATTGTCGTGACTTATTTAATAGTTTTGTTACCAATTTATGGAATGATGAAAGGAATCTCATAATGAAAAAAACAAGAAAAGGTTTTACTTTAATTGAAATGGTTATCGTTTTGTTCATAATCTCGCTGTTACTTTTGATTATGATTCCAAATTTAACTAAGCAACGTGATAATGCCAATGAGAAATCAAATGAAGCGTTAAGAACTACCGTTGTTAGTCAGGCTGGATTATATTCAGAGAATCATTCGAATGATGAAATTAGTATAGATACATTAAAAAAAGACAATTATATAAGTCAGAAACAATTTGATAAATTGAATAAGGCTAATATGACTTTAAAGAAGGATGATAAAACCGGAGAATGGACACTAGTAGGCAAGGATTCACATTAATTGAGACCGTAATTAGTCTAGCTATCGTCTGCAGCTTGCTGGTTGTATCAGTGTGGAACCTCAAAGATTATCAGGCTCGTATTGAAGAAAAGGAATCTTTAGAGTGGTTTAAAAATTCGTTTAAAAACGAAATGAATTATTCTTATCTCAATCGGAAACCAGCTTATCTAAAAATTCGTGGTGATCATGTTACTTTTGGTCGGCATGCAGTTAATGGAAAAATTATCTTAAAGAAGAAGATTTTTCCAAAAAGTTTGAGAAATACTAACGGTCCGATTGATTACTTTATTGGAAAATCTGGTCAATCAGCTCCTAAGACAATTATTTTTGAATCTAAATTGACACATCGTAAGTATGAGTATCGAATTCAAATGGGATGGGGTGAAATCATTGAAGAGACACAGCGGATTTATCCTAGTTGAGGCATTAACTTCTCTAACGATCTCCTTGACAATTATTTTTATGCTATCTCTCTGTGTCAGTGAACAATTCAAATTGATCAATCAGTGGGAACAGAGGGTTAACGCTCATAAAATAATATTGTTACATTTGGAAAATTCGCATATGCCTAATAAAGTAACAATAAAGAATCGAATTTATTATTATCAAAAGATTGGAAATACATATCAGGTTAGGGTAAATAATTATGTCTATCAAGTTAAGAGCTAGAAGAAGGGGCTTTGTTCTGTATGAATCAATTTTGGCTTTGATGATAACTTTGATGACTTTAGGAATTTTACAACAATCATTGTTAATAATGCGTACAGTACAGCACACTACTTTTAAAGATCAGTTACGTTGGCATGTAACTCAGGAAAACATTCAGAGTGAAATGGATCATGCCTTAAAAATAGATGAAGTGAAAGACAATCATATATCCTACACAAAACCGGAGTGGCTTAATGATAAGCACCCGGCTTTTGTTTTTAATATCTTTGGCAAAGGGGATAATAAAATGTTACGATATAAGACCGTTGTCAGTGGTGGACATGAGCCTATTTTAGTAAATCAGAAGGAAATTAAGATTGAAAAAATCTCAAATTTAGTTATCATAACAACAGTGAATAAAGCCGGTGAAAAATCTGAAATGTACTTAACGTTGAATGAACAGAAAATGTAAAAGGCGCGGTGCGGTTTTATTAAATAGTATTTTAATATTATCGGTCGCAATTTTAATTGTAGGATATACTAGTAATTTGATTGGCGAACAAATCTCGGGATACCGGCGTTTAGATGAGATTTATGAGCAACAAATTAACAAGAAAATTAATAAAAGTAATAAAATAGACTATTGTGAATTGACGAATCCTTGAATAAAATCGTTTTCAACGTTAAAATTTTAATTATTAAGCAAAGAGGTTAACCATGTCAGAAAAAGATATGCAAACATATTTTGATAAGATGAATCAAGCTAATTCTTTATTAAAGGAGTCCTTAAGAGTTAACAACATTGAATCACTTGCCGAAACATTGACAGATATTTCTGATGGCAGTGTTTATGTCGAGAACGGTGTTCCTGACAAAGATACTGTCTCTAAATTAGAAAATATCTACGCAGAGATGAAGAAATTAAATCTAACTCCACTGCAACTTAAGCAAGCGATTACAGTGTCAATTATCAAAGCTCAAAAAGATGATAAGGCTGAAGTTAATAAGTTAATGACTCCTGATGCGATTGGTTTGATAACTAGCTTAATTGCTTATGAGGTACTAAATGTTCAAAATAAGAAAGACGTGAACATAGTCGATCCAACTGTTGGAACAGGTAACTTGCTGATTGAAGTTATTGAACAATTGAATATGACTGACAAATTCAATATCAATGCTGCGGCACTTGATAATGACGATGCGTTAGTTTCTTTAACAAAATCATTTAGTGAAGTAATGAATCTTAATTTAGATGCTTATCATCAAGATAGTGTTGCGGATTGGGATATTACTGATATTGATTTGGCAGTAGCTGATTTACCAGTTGGCTATTATCCAATTGATGACAATGCCAAGAATTTCAAGACAAAATCAGACAAGGGACATTCTTATGCTCACCATTTGTTGATTGAACAAACTATGAATAATTTAAATGACGGTGGAATCGGTATATTCATTGTACCTTCACAGATTTTCCAAACTGATCAAGCAAAGAAATTATCTGAATGGATGGTTTCAAGTGTTTATCTACAAGCTGTTTTAGATTTGCCAACAAGCTTATTTGCATCAAAAGAAGCACAAAAGGCAGTCGTAGTTTTACAAAAACATGGCGGCAATGCTAAGCAAGTGGAAAATGTTTTGATGGGCACAATACCAGATACCAATAACCCTAAGTTGTTTGAGGGATTTAAGGACCAGTTGCAAGGCTGGGCAAAAAATTTTAAAGGTTAGGTGAGATTAAATGTCTAAAATCATGGCCGTTAATTCTGGTAGCTCTACATTAAAATGGAAACTATATACAGTACCTGATGAGAAGGTTATCGCCAAGGGAATGGTAGATCGTTTGGGATTACCAGATTCAGTCTTTGAAGTTGAATATAATGGCAAGAAGATCAGTGAATTGGGAGATATTCCTGATCACACAACAGCTGTTAATATGATGCTTGATAAATTGATTGAATTAAAAATTATCAAGAGTTATGACGAGATTACTGGAGTGGGTCACCGTGTTGTTGCTGGTGGTAGTATCTTTAAAGACTCAGCTATCGTAACTCCACGTGTGATTCAACAGATCAGAAATCTTTCTGAATATGCTCCATTACATAATCCTGGTCAAGCAACTGGAATTGAAGCATTTGAAAAGATTTTGCCAAATGTTCCTCAAGTAGCAGTCTTTGATACTTCATTCCATCAAACGATGGATCCAGTCAATTACTTGTATAGTATTCCTTATGAGTACTATGAAAAATACGGGGTCCGTAAATTTGGTGCCCATGGTACAAGCCATCGTTATGTATCACAAGCAGCGGCCAATTATTTACAAAGACCATTAGCCGATCTTAAAATTATTTCTGCTCATCTTGGAAGTGGTGCTTCAATTGATGCAATTGAAGACGGTAAATCAGTCGATACATCTATGGGATTCACTCCTTTAGCTGGTATTACTATGAGTACACGTTCTGGGGATGTTGATCCTTCATTGGTTGCTTATTTAATGCAAAAGATGAAGATTACTGATCCTGATGAAATGGTAAAAATTTTGAATACTAAATCTGGTTTGTTAGGACTTTCAGGCGTATCACCAGATATGCGTGATTTGTTAGCAACAAAAGATGAGAATCATCGCTCTGATTTAGCTATCAAGATTTTTGTCAATCGGATTGTTAAGTATATTGGTTCATATATTGCCTTGTTGGGTGGAGCTGATGTCTTGATCTTTACTGCAGGCGTTGGTGCTGGTAGTGCTGAAATTCGTGAGGACATTGTAAACCACTTTAATTATCGTGGTATAAGAATTGATAAAGAAGCTAATGAAAACGGCAAGGGAATTCGTCGTATCAGTACAAAAGATTCAACCACTGATGTTTTGGTTGTACCAACTGACGAGGAATTGATGATAGTTCGTGATGTAGTTAGATTAATAAAATATAGTGATTAAAAATCAAGGAATCAAAACAAATTTAAATTGTTTTGATTCCTTTTTTAGTGTTAAAAATTAGATTAAAAATGTTGTTAATAATGCAATGTAAGCCTTTACTTTTTTATTTTTACTGTTATATTAAGGGTGTATAGAAAAGAGCAAATTTGGAATGGAGGTTCATGATATGACAAGAAAAGCCTACATGATTGGTACAGGTGTTGGTAATTTAGCTGCTGCTATTTATTTGATTCGTGATGGGGGATTTAATGGCGATCAAATTACAATGATGGGTCTAGAAGACCATGGTGCAAATGATGGTGCTGCAGTTAAGGACTATGAAACAGAGTATGGTAACCAAGCTTTATCGAACAGCAAAGGATTCCTAGCAAAAGGTGGAAGAATGTTAAACGAAGAAACATTTGAAAATCTTTGGGATGTATTGCGTTCAGTACCTTCATTGGATCATCCTGGACAAACAGTTACAGATGATATTTTGAATTTTGATCACGCTCATCCAACACATGATGTTGGACGCTTGATTGATAGCGATGGTCCACGTGTAAAACCAAATAAAGACAATTACAGACATATGCAATTTGATAATAAAGATCGTTATCTATTGTCTAAATTGATGTTGATGCCTGAAAAGGATGAGGAAAAACTAAATAACATTAGTATTGCTGAATGGTTTGCAAGCAGTCCACACTTCTTTACGACAAACTTCTGGTACATGTGGCAAACAACATTTGCTTTCAAACGTGCTAGTTCAGCTGTTGAGTTACGTCGTTACATGAATCGTATGATTCTTGAATTCAGTCGTATCAATACACTAGAAGGTGTTACAAGAAGTCCATATAATCAATTTGAAAGTATTATTCTACCAATGCGTAAATATTTGGAAGACCGTGGCGTAACCTTTATTAATAACCGTAAGGTTACTGACTTGGAATTCAAAGATACACCACTTCAAGATGATATTATCGTTACTGGACTCAAGTATGAAGAAGTCGACAATGACAATAAAGAAGGACACATTGATATTGCTGAAAATGACTTAGTCTTTGATACCAATGGTTCAATTACTGATAGTTCAGCACTCGGTGATTTCAATACACCATTCAAAGAAAATATGGATTATGCACCTAGTGCAGCACTTTGGAAGAAAGCTGCTGAGAAGTTCTATTCACTAGGTAATCCTGATAAATTCTTTGGAGATCGTACACAAAGTGAGTGGGTCAGTTTTACAGTTACAACTAACAGTCACTTCTTGGTAAATGAAATTTCACGTATTACACAACAAGAGCCAGGAAATGCTTTGAACACATGGATCAACAGTACACCATTGTTGTCAATCGTTGTTCATCATCAACCACACTTCAAGGCACAAAAGCCTAATGAGTCAACATTCTGGGGTTACTTCATGTATCCAAGAAGAAATGGTGATTATGTACAAAAGCCTGTAATGGAAATGACAGGTAAGGAAATGCTAGAAGAATTGCTAGGACACTTAGCAGAAGTAGATCCAAGCAAAGACAATATCAAGAACCATACACAAGAAATTATGGACAGTATTGTCAATGTAATTCCTGTTCACTTACCATATGCAAGTGCAATGTTCAATCAAAGAGCCGTCGGAGATCGTCCAGATGTAGTTCCAAAGAACAGTAAGAACTTGGCCTTCATCAGTCAATTCTGTGAGCAACCATTTGATATGGTCTTTACAGAGCAATATTCATTCCGTGCAGCACAACGTGCCGTATACACATTGTTGAATATTCCATTGTCAGAAATGACTCCAATGCATCATTATGAGAAAGATCCAAAGGTAATGGCACGCGCAACTAAGACCATGTTCAGATAATAGAGAGGGTGGAGCAAGGACGTATAGCCTCCGAGGATTTGCCTAAGTGCTGGAATCGCACGCGTACTATGCGGGCAATTCTAGTACTGTAGCAAACCACAGGAGGTTGCCCTTGCGCAACCCGTTTAGGTAGCATACTTGAGAAAAATAATAGAGAAGATTGGTTGTTAGGATTTGAAGTATGGTTATTAGAAATTAGAAGGAAAACTATTGAGAATAGAATAGACCAAATCTCTGTAATACAAAATGTATTCAAAAGTTGAAAACCTAAATGGAAAACCCTATCCTAAGGGAGGTTGATGCCTATAATCAATTTATATTTGAAACAAGCAAAATTTAACATCAAACGACAAAACATCTCATTAAAAAAGATAAAGAGTTTCACAAGCAAGAGCTGAATTTCGATTCGGCTCTTTTTTTGTGAACTGAGAAGCGACCTAGAACAAGCGTTTTGATGAGATTGTGAAGAAATATTCACAATTGAAATAAGATGTGAAATAATTTTTTGGGAGCTATTTGAAACACAGGTGTTGATATATCAACGTGAAAACGTTTACTTGAACTTTTTAAATGAAATAACTTGAACATTGATTGTACAGTGATAAGATAAAACGTGAATTAGTTAACAAATATATTGATTTTTAAATCTTGGAGGTAATCAGATGTTGAAAGGTTCCAAAGATACAAAGGCTTCTACAAAATCAGATGAAAAAGAAGACGTAAAACCTGTTATTGATGCTATGGTTGCCAAGGCTCATAAAGCTTTGGATATCATGGACGGTTTTACTCAAAAACAAGTTGACCATATTGTTCACCAAATGGCCATTGCTGGATTGAATGCTAGTTTTGAATTGGCTAAGTTAGCCTATAAAGAAACTGGCCGTGGAATGGTTGAAGATAAAGTTATTAAAAATATGTATGCTACAGAAGAGATTTGGCACTCAATCAAACGTGACAAGACTGTTGGTATTATTGAAGACGATAAAGAACATCGTTTGATCAAAGTCGCTGAACCACTTGGTGTTTTAGCAGGTGTTACACCCGTTACTAACCCAACTTCAACTGCAATGTTTAAGTCATTGATTGCCATGAAAACACGTAATCCAATTATCTTTGGTTTCCATCCCCAAGCTCAAAATTGTTCTGTTGCCGCTGCTAAGGTTATGTTAAAAGCTGCCGTTGATGCTGGTGCCCCAGAAGGTGTCATCCAATGGATCGAAAAGCCAAGTATTGAAGCAACATCATACTTGATGAATAACGAAGGAGTTGCCAGTGTTCTTGCTACTGGCGGTCCTGGTATGGTTAAGGCTGCTTATTCAACTGGTAAACCTGCTTTGGGTGTTGGTCCTGGTAATGGTCCTGCATACATCGAAAAAACTGCTAACATCAAACGTGCCGTTAATGATATTGTTCTATCAAAGACATTTGATAATGGTATGGTTTGTGCTTCTGAAAATAGTGCCATCGTTGATGCTGATATTTATGACGAAGTTAAATCTCTATTTGAAAAGAATAAAATTTATTTCATTAAGAAATCAGACTATAAGAAGTTAGCTGATACAATGTTTAGACCAGAGGGTGGAGTTAAAGGTCCTATCGCTGGTAAATCAGCTATTGAAATTGCTAAGTTAGCTGGTATTAAGGTTCCTGCTGATACTAAGGTACTTGGTGTTGAACTTTCAAAGGTTGGTCCAGATGAACCACTTTCAGCCGAAAAACTTTCACCTGTTCTATCAGTTTATAAAGTTGCTGGACACAAGGAAGGCTTCGAAAAAGCTGATGAATTGTTACACTTTGGTGGTTTAGGCCACACAGTTGGTATTCACACAATGGATGAAGATTTAGCTACAGAATTTGGTATTAAGATGAAGGCTAGCCGTGTCTTGGTAAATACACCTGCTGCTATTGGTGGTATTGGTAATCTTTACAATGAAATGATCCCATCACTTACTCTTGGTACTGGTTCATGGGGGAAGAATTCCATTTCTCATAATGTATCTTCATTTGATTTGCTTAACATTAAGACAATCGCAAAACGGAGAAATAATATGCAATGGATTAAACAACCAAGAGTTTACTTTGAAAAGACTTCAGTTCGTTATCTAGAAGATCTTGAGGGTATGAAGAGAGCCTTTATTGTTTGTGATCCTGTCATGGTACAACTTGGTTTTGTTGATACAATTACTGATGAATTGAAACGTAGCAAGTTCCACGTTGAATATTCAATGTTCTCCGACGTTGATAATATCGTAACAACAGATGTTGTAAAACGTGGTGTCACACAAATGAATTTATTCAAGCCTGATACAATTATTGCATTAGGTGGTGGTACAACGATGGATACAGCCAAAGATATGTGGTTGTTCTACGAGCATCCTGATGTTGATCTCTTTGGTGCAAAACAAGGATTCATTGATATCAGAAAACGTGCCTACAAGTTCCCTAAGCCTGAAAAAGCACAATTTGTTGCTATCCCAACAACATATGGAACTGGTGCCGAAGTTACACCATTTAGTTCTATTATTGATACACAAACAGGAACAAAGTACCCAATCGCCGATTATGCTTTAACACCTGATGTTGCTATCATTGATTCACAATTTGTTGAAACAATGCCAAAAGACATCATTGCTGAATCAGGTATGGATGTTTTGAATAATGCTATTGAATCATATGTAGCCAACATGGCCTCGGATTATACAAGACCATATGCATTACAAGCTATTAAATTAGTCTTTGATAACTTAGAAAAAGCAGCTGCTGGTGATAAGGATGCGCAAGAAGAAATGCATAATGCTTCGACACTTGCAGGTATGTCATTTGGTAATGCCTTTGCTGGTGTTGGTCATTCAATCACAGATGCTCTAACAAACGTTTATGGTATCAGACATGGATTGGCTTCAATCATTGCTTTACCACAAGTGATCAATTACAACTTCGAACAACCTACAAAGATTACTATGTGGCCTAAGTATGAGAGTTTTAGAGCAGATTCAGATTATGCTGCTATTGCTAGATATATTGGCTTGTCAGGTAAAGATGATAGAGCTTTGAAAGATGCTTTGGTCAAGAAGATCATTGATCTTGCACATGGACTTGGTATTAAATTGAGTCTTAAAGACAACTATATTAATAAGAAGGAATTTGACGAAAATGTTGATGCATTATCAGAAGCAGCATTTGGAGATCAATTCTCATTCACAAATCCTAAAGAACCATTAATTTCAGAATTGAAACAAATCCTTGAAGACATGTACGTTGGTAAAGGAATCGAAAAATAATAAGTTGAGAATGAATTAAAACGGATTCTCAAGCACTACAAAAATAGTCCCAATAACTTGATCGTGAGTTATTGGGACTATTTTTGTATATTAACCGATATTATTTTTAATCCAGAATATTTTAAAAGCCTATGTTATAGCTGCTGAGTAAGATAAATTTTATCAAAAATGTTTACTTTTTCTTGTGTCGAGAAAAACGTTTCCCATGCTATAATTCCTTCGCGTTAGATAAATCTGTTTTCTTTACGCAAATGGATGGGGGTAGTTAATTGATGATTTCTTTAAAGAATAAAAGAAGTGTCAATTTGAAAATTAATAAAGAGCAGTGGAGTTGGATCATGTATGATTGGGCTAATTCTGCTTATGGGATAATTGTTACGACAGCTGTTTTACCAGTTTATTTTAAGTCGATGGCTTCAGCTAATCATGTTTCGGCAGCTAGTTCTACAGCGTACTGGGGATATGCTAATAGCTTTAGTACGCTGTTAGTATCGTTATTAGCTCCGTTTCTGGGTGCATTAGCAGATTATCCTCACTTCAAAAAACGCTTGTTAAGTATGTTTTGCTGGTTAGGAATAGTGATGACAGTAGGATTAGTTTTTGTCCCTGCCTCACAGTGGCGTTTGTTATTATTAGTTTATGTTCTGTCAGCGATTGGTTACTCAGTAAGTAATCTTTTCTACGATAGCTTTTTGACTGATGTGGCTAATGATGAGCAAATGAATAAAATATCGACTTACGGTTATGCTTATGGCTATCTGGGTGGAGTAATTGCCTTTATACTGTTTCTTGTTTTGGAATTAACTAGTGGTTTTGGAAAATTAGATGGAACAGGAATAGCTCATTGGAGCTTTGTGATCGCAGCACTTTGGTGGTTGGTATTTTATCTACCGCTACAAAGGAATGTTACTCAAAAATACTCTGTAAAATCAACAACATCTCCTTTGAAAGGAAGTTTTAAACGAGTCTTTCAAACTATTAAACACATTAAACAGTATAAGCAAGTAGCTTGGTTCTTAGTGGCTTATTTCTTCTATATAGATGGAGTCGATACTATCTTTACAATGGCAACCGCTATTGGGATGGATATCGGTATAAAAACGTCCGAATTAATGATTGTTATGTTAGTCGTACAATTAATTGCAGTACCGTTTTCAATTCTATTTGGTTGGCTTGCTGATAAAACTTCTACTAGAAAGGGTATCCTGTTAGGAATTGTAGTTTACCTTTTAATTTGTCTGTATGCTTTAAATCTAAAATCTAGTTTTGATTTCTGGGTCTTAGCTATTTTGGTAGGTACTAGTCAAGGTGGTTTGCAAGCTTTGAGCAGATCTTACTTTGGAAAAATTATCCCTAAAGAATCAGGTAGTGAGTTCTATGGTTTTTACAATATCTTAGGAAAATTCTCAGCAGTTATGGGTCCATTTATTGTAGCAATTGTTACACAACTAACTGGTAAATCGACTATTGGAGCAGCTTCATTAAGTGCATTGTTCTTAGTTGGATTAGTTATTTTTGCTATTTTGCCTAAGATGGTGAAGAACGCTAAATAAAAAAGGCTGAAATTATTTGATTTCAGCCTTTTTGTCATATTCGATTAGCAGTAATTAAGCGATAGTTGAAAGAATTAATTACCAATTCAATTTTCTCATGTTGAAGATAATAATTTTTTCCTTCTTTTTGAAAAATAGTATCCTCAGCGCTAATAATTTTATTAACTAACTGTTTGATTTCGGGTTCTGATAAATTCAAATTTAATTTTTTATTGAATCGTCCGAAAACTAGTGGTGTATAACAGATATTTTCTAAAAATGTTTTTTGATCAGGCATATTATTACTTCCATTTATCTATCAGATGAGCGGTCTCTTTAGTGTTGTTAGTAAAGACACTATCTAACTTGAGTGTGTTGAGAGCATTGTAATTGTCGTTATAGGTATTGATGATCCAACCATTAGTTTTGAAGCCATTTTTGTGGGCCAATTTAATTAATTTGGGTGTCCACTGTTCTAAACGGATGGAAACAAATTTAATATAACGAGGAGCATTTTCAATTTCCTCACTGTATTGACGTTCAGTAACTGAATCTAGTAGCCACAAGATAGGTACATTTTTTAATGACTTATGAAAGACTTTGATACCGGGGATACTTTCATCCTGCATAATCAAATTATTCTTCATATTGTACTTTTTGATTTCTTTAGCAAGAGCCTTCTCAGTGTCAGTATTGTCGCCAGCATTCTTTTTAGTTTCGATTATGTAGTGAACTTTTTTACCATAGCGATTAAAGACATCTTTTAATTGATGTAATTTTTCGCCATTACGTAGTTTAACCTTATCCAAATCAGCAGATGTTGACTTAGAAATTGTTATATTTGAGCCAGTTGATTTCTTTAAATTATCGTCATGGGAAACGTATAATTTATTGTCCTTACTGAGCCAAACATCCTGTTCAATATACTGCGTACCATCTTTAATAGCACGGTTGTAACCACTGAAAGAGTGATCAGGATTATTATAAGGACTACCACGATGTGAAAAAATAATTGGTGTTTCTGGCGATGCATGATTAACATTTTGAGTTACTGAAGTAAGATTTTTAGCCTTTGGTGCAGCTGCGGCAGACACATTAGTTAATGAAATAGGCAACCCTAATAGGACAGTGAAAAAAAGTAGTAGTGCAATAAATTTCTTTTTTAACATGATTTTCCCCTTATTGTGATATATTCCATCATAGTTGAAACACAAAAAAAGTGCCACCGTAAATAACGGCGACGCTTTTATAGATGACGTGAAAGTAAATGAGTATGTTTGTTTTGAAGATTTAGTTGTTTTGTCTTTTCACGTTCGATTTTTAATTGTTTCTTTAATTGCTCATTCTTCCAGAAACCATGAATACATACAGCTGCGGGTAATGTCATGCAACCTAGGATTGCTGGAATTAACCAAGGATTATTGTGAAGTAGTTGGAAACTCTCCTCATTGTAATGACTGATTTCTTCTTGAACATCTTTTGGTAACAACATAATATCGCATCCTCTCTTAATTAATTACAGCATATACCATAATGATTACGCTGTCATTAAATTAAGGCGAAGGAATAAGCAAACCATCTTATTTTTTGATAAAATTATGACTGTCATAAAAAGAAGGTTACAGATGAAAAGATATCAAAGTTTTAAATTATTCCAATTAAAAGAGATAGCTATCGGTTTAACATTTATTGGTGGTTTTATTGATGCTTATACGTATGTTCAACGTGGTCGAGTTTTAGCAGCAGGTCAAACAGGTAATATTGTCTTCCTCAGTGTAGATATTGCACGGCAAAATTTACCAGGGATTATGACCAAAATTTTTACAATGTTATTTTTTGTTTTAGGAATTGTAACTGTTGAAATAATGAAGCATAAAAATAATCGTAGCCATTATTGGCGGTTAGTTAGTCTTATCGCAGAGTTCGTAGTTTGTGTAATTGTTGGGTTTATGCCCAGAACGATTTCTAATATTTATATTGTACCTGCGCTAGCGTTTGTTATGGCAATGCAAAATGTGGCTTTCAGTCAAATTGAAGGTATGGGTTATAATAATGTCTTTTCAACAGGTAATTTGAAAAAAGCTGTTATTTCCTTTGTTGAATATTTTTATCATGGTCGTAAGAGTGATGTAACCACAGCAGTGATCTATTTTGAATTAGTACTCGGTTTTGCTTTAGGAGCTGTATCATCAGCTCTCCTTCAGAAGTGGCTATTTGTAAGAACAATTTGGATAGTTCCTATTTTGTTATTGATAGTTGGTGGATATTATACTTATTTGCTTTACTTACGAGACAAGTATTAATTACCAGATGAAATCTTAATACCAATGATACTTATCAATAGAAGAGCCACAAAGATCCAAGTCAGTGGTGATAATTTGTCACCAAATAGGACGACTCCGATGATAACAGAACCGACAGCCCCAATTCCGGTCCAGATAGGATAGGCCAAACTCATTGGCATTCTCTTAACTGCAATGGCGAGAAAGAACATACTGAGAAATAAGCCAATGATGGTGTAAATAGTGAAACTAATTTTGGTAAATCCATGGCTTAATTTCATAGTAGTTGACCAAACAACCTCGAAGATTCCAGCTAAAATTAAATAAATCCAATTCATATTATTTTCCTCCAAAAAAATAAAGTACCCCTATAAATTCCTTCTATGGCCTAATGGAATTTATAAGAGTACTTTTTTAGTTGACACCCGGCGGTGTATAATTATTTCTATAAAGAATAGCAAATTTGGGGAGAAATGGCAAATATGATTCGAAAAATGCAGCCAAAAGAAATCGACAATGTTGGTAATATTTGGTTACAGGGAAATTTGGAAGCTCATCCATTTGTAAAAAAGGACTATTGGATCGGTAATTTGAATTCCGTTAAGGAACAGCTTAAAGAAGCCGAGATATATGTGTCTGTTGATAAGAATCAAATAGTAGGTTTTGCTGGTTTACAAGGGAATTATTTGGCTGGAATTTTTGTGAAAAAGGAATATCGGAGTCGTGGAGTAGGTAGAAAGTTATTAGTTTATTTGAAGCAAGAATATTCAGAATTGTCGTTGGATGTCTATTCCAAAAATATACAAGCTAAAAAGTTCTATCTACGAAATGGGTTTAAGGTGATTCATAAAGATATTGATGAATCAACCGATGAAGTTGAATATCAAATGATTTGGAGAAGGGGATAAAATGAAAATTTGGTGGGAAATCAATATAACTTGGTTAGTACTATTTGTTGCTGGTGCAATTTATCTTTTAAATAGAAGAATCGACGGGGCTGGAGCTATTCAAACTCCAACGGTTCGAATGGTTTCGCTAGCTATTTTAGGTGGATGCTTTATTTTTGTTTGTTTATGTCAATTATTAGTATTGTTTTTTATCAAAAGAAAATCTAAATAATAAAAAATCCTGACCAATTAAATTTGATCAGGATTTTGTTTATTCTGCTGGTACAATAGGATGTTTTCTAACGACAAAGGTTAGTAAATAAGATGCGGCTAAGATGACTGTTACGACTAGGTATGGATAATGAGTATTCCAATCCATCAATGCTCCAGACATCAAAGGCCCGATAACATTCCCAATACTAGTCAATGACATATTCATACCATTGATAAGTCCTTGATTGGAACGGCTAGATTTAGTCAATAAAGTTGTAATAGCTGGTCTTAATAAGTCAAATGATGAAAAGATGATTAGCGTTGCTACAATAACTTCGACGTGTGAATGTGCTTGAGTAATCCAAAAGACACAGACGGCACTTAGTAAAAAGGCAATACTGATCAAACGCATTTCTCCAATTTTATTAATGATCCAGTTGAAGGCTGCAACCTGCAAAATTAAAGAAATAATTCCGTTTAAAGTTAAAACTAAAGCGATTGTACTTAAACCAAAATTGAAAACTTGGTTGACATAAATACTATAGATACTTTCGAATCCTTGTAAACCAAATGATGATACTAGGATCATTCCGAAGAGCATTACCATTGGTAATGTCAAAATTGATTTGATAGAGCCTTGTTCTTGAGCTTTTTTCTCAGCTTCCAAAGCTTCTTCTTCAAGAACTTCTTTGTTTTCTTTTAATAGGAATAGAGTAAAGATAGCGCTGATGATACCAAGGGCACCGGCAAAGTAGAATGGCGTCTTATAAGTGATACCAGCTAGGATACCACCAAGTCCTGGTCCCAAGATTAAACCACCACTAAAAGCGGCAGAGAGCCAGCCAATAACTTTGGCACGTTCTTTTAATGTTGTCAAATCAGAGCCTAAAGCCATCGAAGTTGGCACAACCATCGCAGCCGATAAACCACCGATAACACGAGAGATGTTAAAGATAGGTAAGCTAGTAGCAACAGCAAAGATGAATTCTGAGATAGCATAAGTGAATAAACCGATAACGATTACTGGTTTACGTCCAACTTTATCAGACATCTTACCAACAATAGGAGAAGCGACAAATTGAGCAAAAGCAAAAAGTGACGTCATAACTCCCATTTGAGATGTTGTATAGTGGAATTCATTTTTAATAAATGGTGTAACTGGAATAACTAATCCGATTCCTAAACAGATTAGAAAGTTACTGACTACAAGGATATAGATTGATTTTTTGTTTTTCCCCATATTTCCCCCCTAATGATAAATATTTTTAAGTTCAAAAAAACTACTATCTGCTGACAGTAGTTAACGATAAGAAAGCCGACATTCTAAGAAGAACTTAGATATCGGCTAGATATGAACTTGAAATCTCACATTACTTCATAGCTTACTATGATTCTATATTAATGTCTAATACTATAAACTAACTATTATATTAAATTTATATAACAAAAATAACGTTTGGCATATAAAATTATTTAAAATGGTTTAAAAAATGGACATTTCGTATGGATGGTATTAATATGTTAGGTATGACTAATAAGGAGGTCATATTTTTGGATTTTCGAAGTGGCTTGAACAGTGATAAGCCTCAGATAATAAATTTACTAGTAGATTCATTTAAGGAATACATCACAACTAAGAACATGTTCCAACAGGAGTTCAGATCTAGTGCTAAGTTTGATAAATTGTTGCGTAAATACTTTGCTCTAGAGGTTAATGTATTCATGAAAAAAGGTTTGGTTTATGTTGGAGCTGACGGAAAGGGAAAGCCTAGAGCAGTTGCCCTAATTGAATTCAATCAAGGTCGTCAGATAAGCAACTGGGATTATCTTTCAATGGATGGTCTAAAGTTGATACCGCAGATTCTTATAAGTGGATTCAATGGTTTCAATGCATTCGATATCTTTAAATTTGAAGATCTTTTCGACTTAGTAAAAGGTAAGAAGAAATGTGCTGTTGAATATTTAGCCGTAGATAAAAGTTTACGTGGCCAAGGAATTGGTAGCAAGATGCTAAATAATCACATTAGCCCTTATGTTAAGAAGATTGGTTACCGTAATATTATTTTGGAAACCAACACACAAAAGAACGTTAAATTTTATAAAAAGAATAATTTTGCCGTACGCTCAGTTAAGAAAGTTAACTTGAGTCATGGTGATGTTAAAGATTGGGTCTTATCAAAGGCTATCTAAAACAAAAGTAAAAAGGACACTCACAATTGTGAATGTCCTTTTTTTACTAAAAACAACTAATTCCTACTCCATAAGAATAACAAATTATTTCATAAGTGACGTTTTTCTTAAGGAAATTTAAATTATCTTGAGAATTTCTTAAACTGATTCAATTAAGTTCCATGACAATATCCCTTTGTAATTACCAGCTGAGGTATTAGGGGCTAAATGAATTTGCCAGTCATTTGCACCAACATAGTTAGTTAGATTCAAAGTATCCTGACTTCCCGAAAAGTTAGCTGTCTGAATAGGGACCCCATCAGTTGTAATAGGTTGCCAAGTACCATCATCAGTGTCTTTACTTGTTCTTTGTCTGATGAATAATAAGCCTGAGTCATCAGTTTGCAAAGTGTCATTATTGGAATCCTTCATTTGAGTATCAGCATTATCATTATCATAGGAAACTGAAACATTGAAACTGTTGTCATCAGGGTGAGCAACAATCAAACCACCCTTAGTAGCAACATTATTAAGAACCATTTCTTTGCCATAAAGATTTACGGCTCCAAAATCTATCAAACTAGGAACTTCAGTAAAGGCGTCACTCTTTTGAATATTAACCGAGGCACCGTTAGAAACCATATCACCAAGTGTTTCATTTGAAGAACTTACTCCGCCGGAAACAGTGGCAACATTAGTTACTTGACCAACTGCTGCGGAAGTTACCTTAGCATTGAATTCCAATGTGACGGTTTCTCCAGCATTAACTTGGTTAATACCAGTATTTATTTGAGAAGATTGATAAGGCGTAGTATCTTTAGGACCTTTAATATGAACTTTCCCATCTAGAACAAGTCCGGCAGGGAGGTCATCGGTTAATTTAGTACCAGCTGATAGTGAATCACTGCCGGCAGAGACTTTGTAAACCATGTAGAAATCAACAATATCACCGATATTTGCATTCGTACTTGTTGTAAAATTGGTTTCACCTTTAGTAACGTTCTTGACGTACTTGTTAAATGTGAAATCAAATTTAGATTTTTTAACTGGAATATCTACCGAAGCATCATAAGTTTTACTTGTTGTTTTGGTATCATGTCCAGTGAAGTAAGCCGTATTCGTAAGAGTTTTCCCACTGGCATCTCGAGTGATACTAGCATTGTATGAAATAGTGGCTTCTTGACCATCTGTCAAAGCTAATGTTGGTGGGATGGTTAATGTTTTAGTCGAAGCGTCGTAATCACTAGCATTAATAGGGGTGGATGTACCATTATTATAGGTTAGAACTATACTGTTAGGATCAATTTGTAAACCATCAGGAATAGTATCTTTAAGCTTTTCGTAAGTCCATGAACTTCCATATCCATTGTTACGAACTTTTAGGGAGAACTTTAATTTATCACCAATATTGTTAGTACCAGTACTGTTAGTTTGATTGGTATAAGTCTTACTTACAACCGGTAGAGCATAGGGACTAGCGGTAACACCCATTGTTGAGCCATAGTGTGCAGTTTCACCAGCTTTTAAAGTAGTTGGATCCCATTTTAAAGTGTAACTAGAGTCGGTAAGTGACGAGGAACCGGTAATTGGATCTCCGTATTTATAGTTCTTTGCTTCAGCACCAGCTCCAGTTTTAGAATCGAATCCTTTGATCCAATCCATACTGCCACTAGCATAACTTTGTCCAGCATAATATTTGAATCCATCTGGAATTTCATTGGTAACCATTAATTTGTAAGAGCCATCTTCAATGAATAAACCATTAGAATTTCCCAAATCCTTTATCAGAACACGATCGTTCTCACTTAATTTAGTATCCTCACCATATAGAACTTGAAATGATTGTGTTCGGCTAGAATTATTAGTTAAAAATAGTTCTCTTTGAACAATGGCTGAGTTAGTTGGTGAGGCACGTAGAACAATTTCTGCTTTTAGATCAAAGACATTACTGCCAGTTCCGGTTCCTCTTACAAAATCACCAACAATTTTATAAGCGGCATGTCCGTTGGAATCTTTTCCAATATAGAATTTTTTATTTTGCATGTAAGAACTTGAAGACACATTAATAGAACTACCGCCCAGAAGAGCATACTTACTAGCAGTAACACCACTGAGTCCAAAACTAGTATTAAGAGGTGTAATTAAAAAGTCAGGTGAAGTGGCTGAGACTTGGTCTGTATTAGCTGATGACGTAGCAGAGGTATGGGAACCCTGAAAAACTGAACCAATATAGTTTCCATTATCGTTAAGAAAGACATTAATTTTTGATCTGTAAATATTATTTCCTGATTGGGAAACTGACGGTTGAGTAAGTGTATTATCAGACATGGATTTTACTTTACCATTTGTATCCTGAGTTAAACCAAAAGCATATCCTAGACTAATTCCGGGAGCAATTTCCAATTGTTGATATGAATTTACTGAAGACGTATTTGAATTCCAAGTAATATCTTTATCGTAACTTGTTTGGGTATCAGGATCAGCTGCATGTACATTTGTGACGGGAATCAAGAACATAAAAATAAAAGCCATAAAAAAGATCATTAAACAAAATTCAATTGATTTGAGTCTTTTCATAAATAATTCCCTCCCGCAAATACTATTATTCACAACCATTATAATACTATATTTAAAATAATTAATTAATATTCTGATTAATTATTCTGGTTTTCAGTTTATACGGGAGATTTATAAAAAGTTCAAAAAAGAAATTAAAATTATAGAACTTTTACTTATATTTAAGGGAATAATTGAATTTAATTTTTGTTCAAACCATTTTTTAATGATTCCAGGCCTTCATTTGCGATAAAGTAAACTAATATTAGAGCCGCAATTGAATCAACCCACCATAGACCAAAAAGGGCAGTTAGAATAGCACCTAAGAGAACTGTTCCAGCCATGTAGGCGCAAGTAATATTACACATTCCATCTTCAATCAAGGAATTAGAATTAATTTTTTTGCCTAGAGAACGTTTTTTAATGGTAAAAAAGGGCATTAGTAGAACTGAAGCAATTGCAATTGAGATACCGGAAATACTAGTGTCAGCTGCTTGATGAGTAACCAAATTGAAAATTGATACGATAATGACGTAAATTGATAGTAGCAATAGTACACTACCGACAATTAAAGAGGATTTCTTTTCAGCATTTTCAATCTGTTCGACCGGAGCATTATTGAATTCTTTTTTTAAGCGCCAAATCAAAGTACTCCCAGAAATGATTTCTAAAAAACTGTCCAAACCGAAAGCAATTAATAGAATTGATCCAGCTTTTATTCCTGAATAGAACCCGACAATAAATTCAAAGGACATCCAAATGGTTGAAAGATACTCTATTTGAAGACTCTTTTTGACATAATCTATTTTATTCTCCATGTTTTTTACCTCGCATAACGTGATCAGCATGTTCTAGAGTTTCATTGATAACGTCTAAAATATGAGGATCATCTAATTGATAATAATTGGCTTTTCCTACTCGATGAGAACTTACTAGTTGATAACTTTTAAGAAGTGCTAGTTGGTGAGAGATAACCGATTGCTCGACTCCCAATAATTCGACAAGTTCACTGACATTCATTTCCTTTTGTTCCAAAACGTTGAGCATTTGGATTCGAGTTGGATTGCTTAGTAATTTCAATATTCTTTGTGACTCGTTTAAGAGATCCGGAGCAATGATTTTTATTTGTGACATATTTTCCTCCTCTACATATGTTGCTTTTAACATATGTAGATAGTAACATATCATCAAGGGAAATAATATTATGGTAAAATTCATTTATTGGATATTAATAAATTGTGGAGGATTTGATCATGACGGATTTCACTGGAAATTATTCGGATCAAAAGATAACCATAGATTTAAAGGATTTAGGAAGTATTAATTATTATCTCAAGAAACCTGAGGAATATAGTAAAGAATCAATTTTCTTGATGATGCAAAATCGTGAAATTATTGGATTAGGAATTGGAGATCTGGATAATACCGAAACTGCCACAAGCTATATTGAAATCGTGGTACCGGAAAATTTTATTGTTACGGATTTCTTTTATTTCCTAACTAAACGAATGGTGCAATCGGGTTATAAAATAAATGTTGAGTATAAAATGAAGATCTCTCAAATCTCACAACAATTATATGAGAAATATTGGAGGAATATTTTACCGATTTTATCTGCTTTTGGATTGAGAACAATTCCAATTAGAAAAGGTAAACCACGCCATAAATTCATGGCATCGCTAGCGGATGTACCTTTTAAAATAGATTATCGGGGTAGTAAGGCAATAGTTTATTGGCAAAAGCGTAATCAATTTTTAGTTAAATCTGGGGCCATATTGAGTGAACAAGCACCTTTAACCAAGGCCGGTGTAGTCGGCTTTGCTGGTAGATTTGGTTTACGTTTACGTCAGGAACATGAAGAAGAAATACAAAATAATACTTTAATAAAGGATATCGTTCTACGAAGTGTTAATGAGGTGGGGATGTTTCTTTATTTTGCGGGGACTAATGGTTGGTTACAATTGAAGTCACCATCAGGTCAAACTTTACATGAATTGACAGTAGAAGATTAAAAAAAGTTAGTCGGATAGTATTATTCTTAATAATAACGGTCAATAAATAGGCGTCTATTGGGTTCGTAGTACACAGTTGTGTACCGAATTTTCAATAGATGCCTATTTTATTCCAATACAAGGAATAATATTTTTGAGAATAGGAATATTTTATATAAAATATTAAATTGAATATAAGCACTTTTATTTCATAAATCCAAAAAAATAATATATTATATTAATGGTCGGTCTAGGAAGGAAACATTATGATAAAAAGGTTTAATAGAACGGGATTTTACTTAATTGTATTATTGGTAGTAATATCTTGTTTATTTATTAATATTAAGGTTAATTCATTAACTGTTAGAGCTGACGATCAGACGGTAAAACCATATGAGAAACCAACTTCAGATCCACTTATTTTCTTAGGTATTTGGTTATCTAATGGTTATTCATTACAGCCAGAAACAGATTATTATACTCAGGTAGGACAATCAATTGTGGTGCATACTTCGGCTAGTAGATCTATCTGGACGGTTTTAACTGGACCAGTAGATTCCCCACACTATAGATGGTATAAGTCCACAGATTATGGTGAGAATTGGAGCAGTGTTTCTGAGTCAGATGGTGGTCATCGTATGAACTTTTCAATTACTCCTAAGAGTTCAGGAACAACATGGTATCAGCTCGATACGCAATATTACACATTATTAACGCCTCTTTTAAAAACTCATATTTATTCTAGAGTTACAGCGGTACATGTTAAAGATCCAGTGAATGCCACTAGCCTCAAAGTAACCGCTGACAATGATTATATATATAATGAATCGGATTCTGATTTAGCACAGAATTATACGTTTATTCATGCTTACCCAACACCATCGGATGCAACTGGTAAGATAACTTATTCAGTAGATAAACCTGAAATAGCCAGTTTCGCACAAGATTCTGAAAATGGTGGGACAACGAATAAATTGGTTGCCAAAAGTGGAGCTGTCGGTACTGTGAGAGTAACTGCTAAAATGCAAAATCCTGATGGTTCAACGACCACAGGCTATACTGATGTTAGAGTTGGTGGTGGTCTTGATGATCAAACAGTTGATGTTGGTCAACCTGCGACATTTAGTATGCATGGTAATGTAGATGCAACTAATTCTAATGCTAGTGGAAGTATTCAAATTAAATGGTATAAGTATGATAAGGATGGAAAAAAGACCACTGTAGCAACCAGCAATAGTAGCAACTATAAGGATTATGTTGATTACACTATTCCTAAAACAACAATGGATGATGATGGAACACAGTATCAAGCACAAATAACAGTTTCACTATTAGGATTTATTCAAACAGATAGTTTAACTACTAATAAAGCAACGTTGAATGTTAAAAATAGTCCTGATCTTTCTATTTCTACTAAAATTGTTAATAATACTTATGATGATGGTAGTAATACTTCTGATACTTTGAATAAAGTGACAAATAACGATAATATTTCATATGAATTCAACTTAAAAAATAATAAAGAAAATTCAATTCTGGCCAATGGAAGTTATGTGGTTCCTATTCATGACGGAACAACTGTAAATAATGTTGAATTAGATGGAACCAAGTTAAGTTCGGATGACTACACGATTTATAACAAGTCGGATGATAAAGATTCATATCTTATTATTAATGGAATAGATTTCAATGAAACCACAGAATCACATACGTTAAAGGTCGATACGAATGTTTCAGGAATAACGAACGCTGAAAAATTTGAATCTGTTCCTTATTACTATGGTGATGATTATGGTGGTTCAGTTTATCAAAAAATGGCAAGTAAACATACAATAAATTATGTAAATGACAAATTTAATGCAGACGTAAATAATATTGATTTTGGAACGATTGAAGATTCAGAGAAGAATAAGATATATTATCGTCAAGATGATAATAACTTACCTAATAATACAGTTAATATTGATGATGAAAGAAGAGATAAAAAAGCCATGAGGGTTTTGGTGTCTCAATCAGAACCATTAGGTCAGGGAATGATATTGCGTTATTACCAAAATGGTAACTATACTAATTTGTCGAGTAGTGATCTTTTAATTAAGAGTTTTGATCAAGATAATATCTCTTCAATTGGATGGAAAAAGGATGATGGTATCTTACTTTATATTGGAGATGCTTTACCAATGTCAGGTGAATACAAAACTGAATTGAAATGGACTTTTGAAGATAGTATTTAAAGGATACTAATAGCAATTATTTTGAAATAAATTATCTTCTTTTTGGATTTTTAAAATAAAATAACGGCATTCATTTAGTGGGCATATGTGAGTATGTCTTCTAAATGGATGCCGTTTTTCGCTTCTGGATTTTAGATTGCACTTGGTGTTTTAGGACCACAATAACCATTGCAAGCACATTTTTGATCATCAATCATAGGACAATGACAGATTCCCTCTTTACCTGAACAGTGGCAACTAGAAAAACAAGTCATTCCTTGATGACAGTATGGATTATTATCAGACATTTTGACTTCCCCCTTAATTAAAGAATATCATACGTTGACAATGAATATTTAGATGATAAACTTTTCACAACTTTATAATATGTTTAAGGGGAAATTATGAAAAGAGTATCAGCTAAAACATTGATTTTTGGAGCATTTTTAGAATCAGTTGGCGCTAGCTTTATTTGGCCTATTAATACAATTTTTATTCACAATTACTTACACAAGTCATTAGCCATTGCTGGTATAGTTTTATTCGTTAATTCTCTTCTGACCTTTTTAGGAAATTATTTGGGTGGAAAATTGTTTGATCGCTGGGGTGGTCACAAAACAGTTATTATCAGTACGTTAATTGGATTATTGTCATTAGTTGGTTTGATTTTTAATCATGGTTGGCCAGCGTATCCAATTCTGTTACCAATCCTAGGGTTTGGTGTCGGAAGTGCTTTTACAGTTATTAATTCATTTGCGGCACAGATTGATGATGTTGATCGATATAAACTTTTTAACGGTATTTATATGGGAACCAACTTAGGAAATGCTATCGGTACAGCTTTAGGCGGTTATATTGCTGGAGTCCAAATGACGTTAGTTTTTGTGGCTAATTTTTTCTTTTTGACACTTTTCTTCCTATTAGTAATCTTTAGCTACAATAATCGGGAAGTGGTAGTTGAAAATGGCACAAAGGATGAGATTAAAAAGGTAAGAAAAACTAAATTACAACCGGGAGTTGGTCTGATTGCGTTGTTCTTAGGAGTATCGTGGTTAGCATATTCACAATGGAGTAGTAATATCTCTGCCCACTTAACCAATTTAGGAATTCCTGTCAGTCGTTACAGTTTATTGTGGACTATCAATGCAGTGGTTATTGTTTTAGTTTTGCCGTTAATTAATCGTTTAGTTGAAAACAAAGCGTGGTTTAAACGAATTCAGATACCACTTGGAGTTATCTTGTTCATTGCGGCGTTTGCTTCGATTATTAATGCCAAAGTTTATTTAGCGTTTGTTATTGGGATGGTTGTCTTAACTTTAGGTGAGACTCTAGTTTATCCGGGGATTCCAGCCATGGTCAGTGAATCGACACCGAAATCGGAAGCAGGGCGTTATCAAAGTTTATTAAGTATGTCATCGACATTTGCTAGAGCCATTGGACCGTTAGTTGGTGGACTGATTGTAGAACATGGTTCTTACAATTTGTTATATTTGGTAGCGATAGTTATTTTGGCAGTGTCTTTGGTAATTTTGCGGTTTGGTCATCGAAAGTTACTTGCTAACAACTAGTCATAATAATTAAAAGGAAAATGGTTAATAGAAATTATATGTGGGTTCCATAAATAGAGACCGAGGTGTTTGTAAAAAAATTTAGTCTTCTGATTAGTGGCTTTGTAGACAATATTGCCATTGTTCAGTTCAGAACTAATAATGCTTTTGATTTGAAATGTGTAGGGAATTTCAGGAACAACAAAGAAACTAGAATAATAGTGGCAAGCGCTACAATATTTTTTTAATGCAATCTCCCTAGACAGTAATCGATCTCTGTTAATATCATTCGATATTTGTAGAAAAGTTGAAAGCAATTTTGGCAAATAAAGACTCCCTAATATATGAAGACCGTTAGTCTAATAATTAAGGAGTATAGTGGTTTATTTTAAATTGACTTGTGATTTAGCGATTATTTTATTATCGGATAGCTTAATATCAATTGAAGCATTTTGGCTAGGATCTGCTTCAGCTAAGTCCGAAACATAGGTTAATGTTCTAATTCCATTAATGTCAGAATAATCATCAGGGTCACCAAGTATAGAGATGACATGATTATAATTGTCACCATTTTTAAGTTTATTGAAATCAGCTAGAGTTAAACTATTTTCTCGGTCAATATCGAGTCCTTGAATGGATTTAGATTTAGCAATATTTTTGAAAAAAGTAATTTGAATTATCACTTGATTGTTGTTGTCAGTTTTATTCCATGTGGCGGTGATTTCTTTTCCTTTTTTATCCATTATTTGTGTTTCAGTAGGATTTCCAAGCAGGTTAGTGATGACTTTTCTGGAGTAGCCATTCTTGCCAGTTTTAATGGAATTATATTTGGCAACCAAAGAAGGATTTTTTTCAGCCTGTTTTCTCTCTGATTGGTCTTTTCGTTGTTCTAGATTAGCTTGATCAGCTTCATCTTTATAGTAGGAATAGTTGGCGATGTAGGTAGTGGCTGACACTACGATAATAATCGAAAGAATCGTGATCCAGAACCAGTTTCTTCTATAGAAAGGTTTCTTTTCATTTTCATTCAATATGTTTATACCTCCGTCTATATTCAGTATTTTACTAGTATTTACTGAAAGTAGCACCCTAGATGCACCAATATTTTCATAACAAATAAACTTATAATTTGCTAAATAAACCAAAATTCGATAGTATAGACAGTGGACACTAATGGGGGTGTTCTGGATTCGACATGTGTAGTAGCGTGTGAGTTGCACTTAGGGCCTTGCGTCCCTTTAAAACGCACAGTTTATTATAACTGCAAAAAATAATAATAACTACGCATTAGCTGCCTAAAAACAGTCTAAGCGTGATCCATTCTAACTTCGCCCAAGGGCTGGAAATGGGTCTCAAAATTATTGGGCTACGTTTAACTATGCATTCTGAATAGTTAAAAAGAGATTGTCGGAATAGTCATTGTGGTTAGCCGGGTTGTATGGCGTTCATAGTGGCGAAACTTTAAATGATACAACTATGAGTGTAGAGGCTTGCATAGCATTACGCTTGGACAGGGGTTCAATTCCCCTCACCTCCATAAAGCAAAATCAGTCAGTTATAATGAGGATTAAAGCCTTGATATAACTGACTTTTTCTTTTTTTAAAGTTTAATCAAAACCACTGAATTGGTCGGTCAGTCGGTCAAATTAGCCAAAAATAAAATATACTTGCGACGGGCGAATATAATCACCATCTTAATTGATGATGGTTTTTTGTTAACAAAAAGAAGCAAAACCACATCAAATGGTTTGCTTCTTAATTGCTTTAAAAGAACTAAAGAGAATGCAATAATACTTAGGATAGTTGGATAGCTATCAGAATTATTGAAGATGCTCATTACGAGAGCATCTTTTTTTATACAGTTCTTGCATATCGAAATCTAATTTAAATTCATTTTGAAAGAAATCTATTAGTACATTTTGTATCTCTATACATTCAGCGATACCTTTGAATATTAATACAGAATCTGTGGTTACTAATAAATAATCTTTCTGTTCACAATTACTGGCTAATTTGTAATATTCTAGATGTTCAATATTACTTAACATTAACCAGTGGTTTAATTTAGCATCTGAAATACTTAATTTGTTTAGGTGTTTCAGATGTTTTTTTATTTGATATAGGGTGCAACTTATTGAATAACTTTGATAGTAATAAAAAGTATTTTGGTCGTTATCTTAGATATGTTAATCAAATAGAAAGACTTACAGAACAATATAATGAATTGAGTGTAAAGGTAAGTTCTACTCACGGTGTGAAGCTTGATGGTATGCCTAAGGGTAATAAGGATCGCTTTTTAGATGATGATATCGTTGAACTGGATGAGTTAGATCATAGAATCAAATTGATAAAGAATGAGAGTATAAACTTTAGACGTGGGATAACAAATGCTTTAGATCACTTAGATAACCCAGATTGTTCAGCAATATTGGAAGAAAGATTCATACATAATAAAACAATGAATGTCACTGCTGAAGATATATATAAGTCTGAAAGACAAAACAAAAGGTTATATTCAAAGGTCATGAATGAGCATAGGTTTGATAAGGAGAATAATATCCCCTAGTTAATTAGAGAAGTAGTATATATTTATATACCCCCTCACATGGTTGAGTATTGTAATAAGGCTGATGAATATCTAAAGTACGGTGGATTAGTGCAATACATAGTCACCATGTATCTCTTCGTATGTAACCTATATATGAATGGCATGTTGCTTAAGGCATAATGGGTATAAGGTGGTGTAAAAGTCAAAGCAATCGTATATAACTAAGTAACAATTATCTTTATCATCTATTAATCAATTGAGTGAATAATTATGTAGATCATCATTGATCAACAAATAGATTGAAGTAATAACAATCTTGGATCGTTGTGAGTTGGGATAGAGCGGCAAGTGGTAGTCATAGTTAGAGCAGTATACTGATAGGTTTGTGTTAGTGATATAAAAATCAAAAATAAAATAATTATTTTTTGCTTTGGCGCTATTGAATAATATAAAAAATAAATGTTTAATGCTTATGCAGAGTCTCACAACGCTGTTTTAAACGTTGTAATGAAATTAGTTGAACTGACAGTTTAAAGGAGTATGAGACCCTCTCCGGAATTTGCTCCGAGGTTCACGCCGTCACTGTACATTTTTTCTCATGAATTTGATTAGGAGGCATCTATGGTAGTAATGCTTATTGCTAATTTGATATTTGGCTTTTAAAAAAAACGGAAAAATGGGAGTGCTATCAATGAATATAGAACAACTTAAATTCAAAATAATTAATGAAGGCTGTGGTTATACTTTTACTTATAAGGGTGAGCCTTGTGGTATGGAACCGATCGTTGAAAATGGAGTATTTACTTTCGGTGCATGGTCTGGAGATAAGAATAAGGATTACACAGATATTGATGAGTTGATGACAGATAAATTTTATTCTGGTAAGTCACTTATGGAATTGATTGATACAGTTGAATTAGACTTTATTTAGTGGAGAGTAGGAAAATACTATGACAATTGAAGAATTAAAGGCAAAAGTATTAGATGATGGTTCTGGTTTTACGTTTACTTTAGGCGGTAAATCATGCGGTATGGAACCAGACTCAAGGAATAAAGAAACCTATTATCCAGCTTGGTATGGCGATAAAAATAAAGATTTTAATAATATTGATGATCTAATGACTGATAAATTCTTTGGTGATAAGTCAATGGTTCAATTAATTAATGATATTGAGTTAGATTTTATTTAATATTTTAAATAGATATTTAGGGGAGCTATATGAGTTTAGAAAAAGCTAATCTTGGGATTCAAATAGTAAGTACAATAGCTACTTCAGCAGGTGTTTTAATATCATTGTATTATTCAATTACAAAATCCAGAACTAAATATTCTTTCTTTTGTAAACTTACTAATCAAAAAAATAGAGTATTAAGCCAGGATGATTATAGAAAAATAGAATTTGGTGTTACTAGTGCTAATGAATTCAATATTGGAATTCAACAAGTAGGAATAGAGTTCATATCAAATCCATTTAAGTTTAAGAAACCAATTTATATAGATTCTAAATCTTTTGATGAAAATAGCGGTGAAATATCAAAAACTAGAGAAATATACTCACGTAAAGCTAATGCGTATTTTGGTTTAAAAGAATTCAATGATAGATGGGGTAAAAAGATGTTCGTAAGACCATATATCATTGATATGTCTGGGAGAGTAAAAAAGATGAATTGGTTTAAAATGCTTAAACATAGATTTAGAGTAGAGGATTTTGCGTATAAGGGAATTCCTAATAGTTATTTCAAATTACTTTAGAAATAAAGAGTAAGTTATGTTACTGGATGTAAACTGAGCCTAATAATGTAAGAATGATCTAGTGAAAAGAAAGAGTGATGATAATGGTAAAGTTCAGGTTAATTGATGTTATTGATGGATTTTATTATTATGAAATCTATCCAGAAGGTGACGTTGTAAATAGAGGGGGGGTAGTTTTTAACCCAGAAACAAATGAATTGAAGAAAAGAACTAATCCAGAGGCACCGTATGATGATGATAAATGGATAGGTCATGCAATCTCTGGAATGAAGAATAAAGATGGAACTTTAAAAAAATCAGGAATGGTCGCTTGGTATTAAGGAGAGTCATGGGAATGGATAAGATAATTAGACAGTCTACATTGGGAAAATATATATATTGAGTCCAATCCTGATGAAGTTCGTCCAGATTGCATAAAGTATCGAATTGATGGAAAAGTATTTGAACCGGTTCCTGTAATGGATTCTCCTAATACCGTTGCAATTACTGGTAACAAAAATGATTTAACTGGTAAGTATGTTGAATATATTTAGCACCCGACAATGGAGTTGAGTGCTATTTTTGTACCACTTAAAGGCTTGCAATCTGTTACTAAATGTATTTAGATTATATGTACTAAAAACATGTTAAGAGGTACATTATTGAAATTCTTAAATGGAAGATTATTGGTTAAATTCGTTGATGAAAGATTCATACGGTCAACTATGGATGGCAATATTCATTTTTCATCATATGAATATTTTAAAAAATTGGAGGAGGGAGTCAATGACAAGGGAAAAAGGGATAAAAATGAAAATGCTGAATATGATCCTATTGATTTAAACAGATACGCCTTTTTTATTAGGTTTCCTAAAAAAGGTGAACCACCTTTAAGTGCGAAAAATCAGAAAGAACACTTTAAAGACGCAAAATATTTTCCATTATTAAAAGCAACCGAAATAATTAATTTTCTTGATGAAGATAAGAAATATGGTATATCAAGTTTTGTCGTTATAGATCCAGATAAAGACATGGAAAATGGAAAAATTAAAGCCAGTTTTATTAAAGATGTTAGTGAAATATCCAATAATAGGAAGATATTATTATTCTCGGAGTATGATTTAATAAAATCACTTATTAAATTTGAGCAGGATAATAATTCCTATGACATTGCTTGTCAGAATGTAGAATACACAAAGAGCAACAAAGGTATAAGGAATGGTTTTCAAAAAGACCCTAAATATTCTAGACAGCATGAGTGGAGAATTAGAATAAATATGAATATCCTTAATGATAACGGATATATATATTTACCTAGATTAGATATTGGAATTGTAAATAAACTTGAAGGAATAACAATTATTGATAAGTAAATTTGTTTGCCCTTTAGTTTTTTCATGTTAAAACATCTATATAAAGTTACTCTTTAAAACTCCTTTTGATATACTTCTATCTATAAACATGTATAGGGGATCATAATGGAAACTAAAGAGATAATTGTAAAGCATCCAGGCAAAACTATTATTAATTGTGACAGTGATAAAATTACTATCACTCGAAAGGGTGCATTAAATTTTATGAATCAAGGTATAAAAGGAGCAAAAACAATACCTTTGAAATCAATTACATCTATTCAGCTTAAAAAGCCTGGTATGACAAATGGTTATATTCAATTTGGCGTTTTAGGCGGTTTAGAATCAAAATCGGGGGTATTTAATGCTACTCAGGATGAGAACACCGTTATGTTTTCTAAGAAGTATTATGCAGATATGTTAGATCTAAAAGAAAGTATTGAAAGCATTATTTTTAGTAAATCATCTGATGATCAATCAGTTTCAAGCGTGGCAGATGAGTTACTAAAACTAAAACAATTATTGGATGCTGGTGTACTTACGGCAGATGAATTTGAACAACAAAAAATTAAGCTACTTGCCAATTGATAAAATTAAAATAAACCTGTTATAATATGGATGTACAAAAAAAGAGAGATGCTCGAACATCTCCCAGATAGCCCGTTTAAGACGGTAGCTACTTTTAATATAAGTTAAATAAATAACCGTAAACCCTGCTAAAGTTTAGACGGTTATTTTTTTCGATTAAATTCGAGTATTAAAACTACCAACGTTGCAAAAGAGATCATCAACGTTAAAGCCTGGTAAACACTCATGGTTATCCTTTCGAGAGGTAAAGCCATTTAATTAATCTCATATAGGCATCACCTCACAGTATCATGAAGTTAGCCACCGCCATTAACTTGCTATCGTTAATATTATCTAATATCCATTGGATCAATGAAAGTTATTTATCAGAATCTTAATAGATAAATGACTTTTTCATTTTAACCATTAATGTGTGCTCCCCATATATATGGGGTCGATTCATCTGTTAATATTGTTGTACTTCATATTGAATGTACTATTCTCAAGATCTGAAACATATTCAGTAAAGATTTATTATATTAGCAACAACCAAAAAAAGATGCCTATGTCAAAACACTGTGAATGCTTTGATATGGGCGTCTTTTATTGTGTAATGTGTCGTTGATGGAAAATACCGAAACCTTTAATTGCGAGGCTAGAGATACCAACTGACATGACAGCTAGTAGGAAAGAAATTAAATCATTTAAAGCAAAGTTTCCTAAACAAACTAATCCATCAATAATGAATAAACTAATGTATTTATCAACACCGAAATTCTTGTAGATGATCATTGGAGGAACTGTTGTCCCACCACTAGACATGTTGAGAGTATAAAGGATTGCTAAACCAATTCCAAAAATGATACTTCCTACTATAATAGAGATTACTCGATTATTAGGAATTAGATTGTAAACGGGTGTGATATATAGTAGGAGGGGAAGCATGAAACTTCCGATTGCTAATTTAATGGTAGTTTGTCGATCTAAATGTATGTAAGCCAGTACTAACATCACAATATTTATGGAAAGAACCGAGATGAATGTTGGGATTTTCCACCCTGCCTGTAGCAAGATAGCGATACCTGTAGCACCACCAGCCGCTATACTATGCGGTTCGAAGAACATATTAAGACTAAATGCGATAAGTTCCAAAGCAACTAACATTATTAGTAGTTTTGCGGACGTTCTCTTTTTATTCTTCATACATACTAATATATCATGAATATATAGGAATAGATAGTAAAAGTACCTGGTACTTAAAAAATAAAATCAATGATTATGTTTCATAAGTATTACTAAAATTACATTATGGTCTTAAATTGTAACTTTGCGGTTGCTGTCATGTAATACTGGGCTGTTAGTATAGCACCATAGCAAATGAGAGCTAAACAAATTTAAAAATTAAGGATGTAATTAATTCATGAAAAAAGTTTTATCTATCGCTTTATTAAGTACAGTAGCATTAGCAGGGGTATTTACTTCAACAAATACTGCTCAAGCCGCAGTTTTAACTGGTAACAATCAAGTTAAGGTTGAAAAAGGTGATTCTTATAAGAGCATTGCTGAAGCTAACGGAATTAGTATTTCCGCACTTGAACAAGCAAACGGCCGTGAAGTTGGCGGATTTGACTTGATTTTCCCAGGAGATGTTATTACATTACCTGGTTCAACAGCAACAACTACAACTGATAATACAAATACACAAGCATCACAAAATGTATTACCAACAACACAAACATCAACAGATACTACTACACAAGCATCAAATGATACACAAAATACTGATACTACAACAACACAAGATACAAGCGCTCAACAGGCAACTACACAAAACACAACGGATAGTTCACAAGCTACGACACAAGCTGCTTCTACACAAACAACAAGTACAACATCAACAACAGCTAGTGGTACATTTAAGATTAGTTTCTATGATCCATCTGTTTTAGGTTCAAATATGGGTTACGGTGGTGTCGCTGCCAATCTTTCAGTATTCCCTAAAGGTACACAATTAAAGATTACATTAGCCGACGGAACTGTACTATACAGAACTGTAAATGATACAGGAACATTCGCTAACTCAAATTCACAACAATTAGATGTTGCTATGCCTAGTTCATCAATTCCTTCATATGGTGTAACTACAGCTTCAGTTGAAGTAATTTCTTAATTACTAAAAAATATAAAGACAATTACAGAAATCTCTCTATTAATTTAGAGAGATTTTTTTAATAAATGTTTAATTTTTCTAATGTTTATTAGTGTTAGAAAATAAATTTATAATTTTTTTATTCTTACAAAAATATAATTTATTCGTTATAAAAGTTGTCACGGTAGACTTAGCTAAAGGTTATAAAACGGGCATTTTATTAAATATCATGTTATAAATGACGCTTGGCACAAAAACGTAAAATTAGAAACTTGACTACAAAAACTTATTTTTATTGATTGACAATTTAAAAATTAGATTGTATTATCAAATCATCAATTAACAAAAGACATTTATTAAACAAAGTGATCGGGGGAAGTAATTCAACCTCGTTAGTACAGAAAACCTCTATTTGCTGAGATGAGGGCGACGACTTGAATGAAAATGACCCGTGATTGGTGCGCTGAATCCTTTCGGATAAAGATGCAATGGTTGGTACCCTTTACAGTACACGCGTATAGAAACTTTGTACGTTGTTAAGGGGATAAGTGTAAATTTATTCCGAATTAGAATGGTACCGCGCAATAGCCGCTTCTAAATATGAACATAGTCTGTTCATGTTTGGAAGTGGCTTTTTTGTTTTTATAGATATTTTTGGTTAGTTAAGAAACAAGTAAGGTGGGAAAAAGATGAGTAAATTTAAGAATTTGGGTAAGGTAATCCTATTAGCTTTTACAGCATTATTTATTTTCGTATTGGCTGGTTGTGGTAACCAAAATAAGGAACAAACAGTTAAAGTTGGAATCAATCCTTCGGATGCTGCAATTTGGAAAGTAGTAAAGAAAAATGTAAAGAGTGAAGGTATCAACTTAAAGGTCGTTGAATTCAATGATTACAATCAACCTAATACGGCTTTGGTTCAAGGGGAAGTTGATATCAACGCTTATCAACATACATTCTTCTTAAATTCATGGAATAAGGCACATCATTCTGATCTAGTATCAATTGGTAAAACAGTTATTCAACCAATGTCCCTATATTCACATAAGATCACAAAGCTTAGTCAGTTAAAGAATGGTGCTAAGATTGCCATTCCTAACGATGCTTCTAATGAAGCCCGTGCATTACAATTGCTAGAAGCTAATGGACTTTTGAAACTTGATAGTGGTGTGAAATTACCGTCAACAAAGAACATCAAAGAAAATAAATTAAACTTGAAATTTACAACACTTGATGCTGCACAAACAGCACGTTCATTAGATGACGTTGATGCCGCAATCGTCAATGGTAATGTTGCTAGTGATGCCAAACTTGATCCATCAAAGGCCGTTGTAACTGAAAAGGTTAATAAGAAGTCACAACCTTGGATCAACATCATTGTTACTCAAAAGAAAAACAAAGATAACAAGACTTACAAGAAAGTTGTTAAGGCATTCCAAACAAAGTCAGTTGCTAAAGAAATCAAGAAGGTTTACGGCGAGAGTGCTGTACCAGCTTGGAATAAGTAAAATGTTTTAAAAATTTGAGGAGGTTTTCATATGTCAAAATTATCAGATCCGTTAATTCAGAAGTCGATTGAAGATTTAAAGCAATATATCGCACTACCATCCGTTTCAGCAAAGAATCAATCTATTACTGAGACAGCCGAATTCCTTAAAAATTTACTTCAAGACTTTGGAGCAGATGCAACAGTTTGGGATGAATATGAATATCCAGTTGTTTTCGCCGAAATTAAACCTAAGAAGCCAAGTAATACCACAATTCTTATTTACAATCATTACGATGTTCAACCGGAAGAACCAGTAGAACTTTGGAACTCAGATCCATTTGAGTTAAAGATTACTGATGATAAGTTCATTGGACGCGGAGTTTCTGATTGTAAAGCTGATTTGATCAGTCGAATTACTGCTTTGAAAATTTATCGTCAAGAACATGGTGATCTACCTTGCAACGTTAAGTTCTTAGTTGAAGGACAAGAGGAAGTTGCTAGTCGTCACTTAGAAGATTATTTGAAGAAATATTCAGACAAACTATCTGCTGATTTGATAATTTGGGAGTCAGGATACAAGAATGAAAAAGAACAATTCAATTTCACTGGTGGGAATAAAGGAGTTCTATGTTTTGAACTAGAAGCTACTTCTGCCAATATTGATCTTCATTCATCATTCGCCGCTGTAGTTGATTCAGCTACATGGAGATTGGCTCAAGCATTAGATGCTTTGAGAACTCCAGAGGGTGATATTAAGATTCCTGGTTTCTATGATGATGTTGTTGAACCTTCTCAAAGGGAAATTGATTTAGTTAATAAAGCCACTACACCTGATTTGAAATCTAAGTGGGACTTACAAGTACCATTATTGAAGAACAAGTCAGTTAATTACAATTTGACATTTAATCCTACTATTAATATAGAAGGAATTAGCAGTGGTTGGGAAGGCGAAGGAGTAAAAACTGTTACTCCTAAAGCTGCCAAGGCTAAATTGGAATTCAGATTGGTGCCTAATCAAGATCCACATGATCTTTTTGATAAACTAACTAAATATTTGAATGATCAAGGTTTTAAAGATATTAAAGTTAAATATCTATTGGGTGAAAAGGGTTATCGTTGGGACCTCGACAGTCCAATCGTTAATAAGCTAATTGGAACTGCCGAAGACTTCTTTGGTGGAGCTGATAAAGTTGAAGCTTTACCATCAAGTCCCGGTACTGGTCCAATGTACTTGTTAAATGAATATACTCATGCCTCAATTGTTTCAACTGGTGTAAGTTATTCCAAGGCTGGCAATCATGCCCCTAACGAAAATATTAGAATTAAAGATTACCTAGATTTCATTGATTTCTTTGATCAATTCTTAGGTAAATTAAGGGAGTAATTATTATATGGCAGAACAAAATGGGATAATTCAGCTAAAAGATATTGATGTTACTTTTCATAATGAAGGCAAAACAATTGAAGCTGTGAAAAACGTTTCTATTAACGTTAACAAAGGTGATGTGTTTGGTGTCATTGGATACTCTGGTGCAGGAAAAAGTACTTTGGTTCGTGTAATCAATTTATTACAAAAACCAACTTCTGGAACAGTTGTAGTTAATGACCAAAACTTAACACAATTGAGTGCTAAGGATTTACGTAAGGCACGTCGCAATATTGGAATGATTTTCCAACACTTCAATTTGATGAATTCGTTAACTGTTTATGGAAATGTTGATTTTCCATTACGTGATTCAGGATTAAGTAAAGCTGAACGTAAACAAAAAATTGATAAATTATTGGATATTGTTGGTCTATCTGATCGTGCGAAAAACTACCCATCACAACTATCAGGTGGTCAAAAACAGCGTGTTGCGATTGCTCGTGCTTTAGCAAATGATCCCGAAATTTTGATTTCAGATGAAGCTACTAGTGCTCTAGATCCAAAAACTACCACTGAAATTTTGAATCTACTAGGACGTTTAAATGAAGAATTAGGTATCACAATCGTTATCATCACACATGAAATGGATGCTATCAAACAAGTATGTAATCGTGTTGCAGTTATGGAAAACGGTGAATTGATTGAAGAAGGCAGTTTGCTATCAATCTTCGGTAATCCTAAGCAACAACTTACAAAAGACTTTGTTAATACATCTACTCATATCGGTTCAGTTCTTGATGAAATTAGAGATAGTGGAATTGTTGATAAACTTTCCGGTCGTTTGATCGAATTGAATTATATCGGTGATTCAACTAATGAACCAATTGTTGTTGAGCTTTATAAACGTTTCCAAGTTGAAGCTAATATTCTTTTCAGTAATATTGAAAGATTACAGAGTACTACCGTTGGAATTATGCTGTTTGCTTTGACTGGTGACGATGACAAAGTTGAACAAGCTATTCAATACTTAAATAGTTTGAAAGTTAATGTTAAAGAAATATCTTTAAAGAAAGAGGGCGAATAATTCATGGCAGATTTAGTAAATAAATTTCTTCCTAATGTTGTAGCTAATTGGGAAGGTGACAATGGTTTCGTAGTAGCCATTTGGCAAACACTTTATATGACATTTGTCAGTGCATTATTTGCTGGAATTATCGGAATTATCTTAGGAATTCTGCTAGTTGTTACAGCTGATGATGGAATTACTCCACATAAAACTTTTTACACATGCTTAGATAAGCTGGTTAACTTGTTCAGATCAATACCATTTATTATTCTATTGGCTGTTATTGGACCATTTACAAAGTTGATTGTTGGTCAAACAATAGGACCTACTGGTGCGTTAGTACCGCTAGTTATCGGGACAGCACCATTCTTCGCTAGACAAGTTCAATTAGCCTTAGTCGAAGTTGATCACGGTGTGATTGAAGCTGCTGAAGCAATCGGTCTTTCACCAATTAAAATTATTTTTAGAGTTTACTTGCGTGAGGGTCTACCAGAATTGATCCGTTCAGGAACTCTAACAATTATCAGTTTGATTGGTTTAACTGCCATGGCCGGTGCCGTTGGTGGTGGTGGTCTTGGTAACATGGCCATTTCTGTTGGTTATCAAAGATTTGAGAATGATGTAACTATTGTATCTATGTTATTTATCTTAGTTTTAGTGTTTGTTATTCAAGGACTTGGCGATTTTGCCGTCCGTAAGCTTGAACATTAGATAACAAGTTGATCGGAAAAGTAACTTATTGATTTTTGTACAGAAAGCCTCAGGTGCTGAGATGAGGACAAAACAGTAAGTGAAAATGATCCGTGATTGGTATCCCTGAATTTTTTAAGGGATGATGGCTGGTACCCATTATCGTACACGCATGCAAGTGCATGTTATTAAGGAAAGCAGATGTGAGTTTGCTTTTAAAATAGAATGGTACCGCGCGAAAAGGCGCTTCTATCTTAGACAAATGATGTCTAGTTAGGAGCGTCTTTTTGTATATAGGGATTTAAATATGAGGAGGAGTTTCATTATGAAAAATAATAAAATTAAAGCTATCTTTTTGTTAGTTGTTGCCACATTCAGTTTGTTCTTGTTAGCAGGTTGTGGAAGTAATTCTTCAGCTAGTTCAACCAAAGAAAAGACTGTAAAAATAGGTATTACAGGTTCTGATGATGAAGTACTAAAAGCTGTTGCTAAGAAAGTTAAAAAAGAGGGTATCAACATTAAAATTGTTGAATTCTCAGATTACAGTCAACCAAATACAGCCCTAGATCAAGGCGAAATTGATTTAAATGCCTTCCAAACAGTTATTTTCCAAAATGACTGGAACAAGAAACATAAGACACATATCGTTTCAATCGGTTCAACTGTAATTGCTCCAATGGCTCTATATTCAAAGAAGATCAAGAAAGTTAGTCAAATCAAGGATGGTGATAAGATTGCCGTTGCCAATGATGCCACAAATGAAGCTCGTGGATTAACTTTACTAGAAAGTGCCGGTTTGATTAAGTTGGATAACGCAAAAGTTCCTGGTTTAAAAGATATTACAGAAAATAAATTGAACCTAAAGATCACCCCATTAGATGCTGCCCAAACAGCCAAATCAATGGATGATGTTACGGCTTCAGTAGTTAATAGTGGAGTTGCCAATGATTCAAAACTAGATCCTAAGACAGCCGTTTATAGAGAAAAAATTACAGCTAAGTCAAAACCATACGTAAATATCATTTCAGCTAATAAGAAAGACAAAGATAACCCTACATACAAGAAAATCGTTAAAGCATATCAATCAAAAGATATCGCTAAAGTTATTAAAAAAGAATTCCATGGTTACGAACAACCAGCTTGGAATTATAAAGTATTGAATTAGAGAGGGTGGAGCAGGCCTGCTTAGATTCTGAGCATTTGCCTAAGAACTGAAATTATCCGCCGTACCTGCGGATGATTCCAGCTCTGTAGCAAAGCACAGGAATCTGGCCTGTGGAACCCGTTTGCTGCATACTTGAGGATAAAAATAAATACCACAATCCCCAAAGACCAAAATCAGCAGATTACCGAGTATCGAAAGAGAAGGCTCCAAACTACCACCTACCACCAAAGAATAGAACAACTACCACACCAAAAAAACGTCTAGAATAATTTCTAGGCGTTTTTTGTAACGAAAGATAACACATTTCACAAAATTTATTTTAAAATAGAGATAACAAGTAAAGCAAAGTCAGGGATATATATGAAAGATTTAGGGACAGTTATCAAAGAACTGCGGAAAGATAAGAAACTTACACAAAAAGAATTAGCAGAGGGTATTTGTGCTCAATCGATGTTGTCAGCTATTGAAAATAACGTTTATGTTCCTAATGCTAATTTATTGATCAAGTTAGCCACTAAATTGGAAGTAAGTCTGGATCAAGTTAGTTTGGCAACCAATTTTCCTATTAGTTCAAAGTACAATTTCAATGATAAAGTGGATGATCTCTGTAACAATCATCAGTATCAGGAATTGTATGATTTTTTGATGCAGGATAAAGTTTTGGATAATCTGAAGACTAGTTTACAAATGCAAGCTTATTACTATTACTTAGGTGTGGCTCAGTTACAAACTAATGCTATTTCTGAGGCTAAACAGTCATTGAATTTATCACTGGCAGAGGTCAATGCTAAACATCCCAATACTTTGGGGCGTCTGGCATATATGGCTATTGGTTATGTTCATAGTTTGGAGAATGAGAAAGATTTGGCAGAGGAATATATTAATAAGGCCTTTAGAAATTGGGATGAATTTTCTTATGAAGAAAATCAAAATGCTCTTTATTACTTGGCCGCGTTGATTTATTTCAAATTGAATGATTATCAAGATTCGACTGCCTATATAGCTGATGGAATTGGCTTTATTGCAAAGCATAATTCTCACTATATGCTGGCCAATTGTTATTTTCTATTGGCTCGTTTAGCATTGGTGGCTCACAACGATGATGAACGTCTAGAAGCTAATAGACGTAAGGATCTGTTTACAGAATTGTACGGTGAAAATATTTTTGAAGAATTTTAAAATATCAGAATACTGATTTTTAATTAGAGTCCAAATTTCATAAGATAACCTCATAAATTAGATAGGAGATGTTCTTATGAAAAAATTGTTTACTAATAACATTGAAATTGATTCTAATCTCAAAACGGTAACTGATACTTTGGCAAGTGCTTTTACGTTAGCTAAATGGAATTATGCTATTTCAAAAGTTACCGAAGTTGGCGCTGATAAATTTGCAATTCATCGTAATGAACCAGCTGTAAATCAAGATGAAATTGTAACGGTTGAAAAAAATGATAATGAAGTAGTTTATGTAAGTAGGGGCGGAAAACTAGAATATCAATTAGCTTTTCAAATTTCCCAAACTGACGGCCGCGTATTAGTAACAGAGACTTTTTATGTGTTGAATAATTTTAGTCTGCCAGAAGCTTTGATTGCTCCAATTACTAAAAAAGCCTTTAACCAGAATCTACAAGCTTTGAAAAATTTGATTGAAGCATAAAAAAAGTGTAATCACTCTTAGGTGGTTACGCTTTTTGTGTTTGATATTTACCATGAATGACAACCTTCATTCCTGAAGGAACATTTTCGTAGATCCATTTGCAATCAGGAACAGATAGGTGAACACATCCGTGTGATGAGGGTTCTCTACCTAAAGTTTTGGCAATCGATTTTACATAAGTTCCTTGTTCATCTGTTGGTGTTGTGTGGAAAAGATATTCACCATGATTTAAGAAGGAAACGTAGTAGTATGCGCCTAATTTCAAAGGTGCTGTGTAAAAGAAATCACCACGTTCGTTTTGAATATGATAAGTTCCTCTAGGAGTCGTATCATGCTTACCGGTTGATGAGTACATCTCATATAGATTGGTTTTGCCGTCCTTAATGTAAACACGTTGTGTTGTGATATCGACATCAATCCAAGCCTTAGGATATTTGTATAGATCTGGATATTCTTTTTTTTCAGAGGCACTATTATATTTGAAATTTTCCAATTTCACCATGTGTTTGTCATCCTTAACGTTTAATGGTGAAGGAACCTTTTTCTTTAATTTCTTCTTAGCCCGATTCTTTTTGATAACTTGTTGTTGTGCCTCAGCCTGAGTTTTCTTAGTTGAAGTGTTTGAAACGTGCCAAACAATTATCCCCAATATTAAAACTGAAAATGCGGATAAAACAATAGTATAAACTTTCCTACGATTCATTGAATTTTCCCCCAAACGTATATAATTATATTTATATTATACATGGCTTGTAGAAAAAAGCACTGTAACTAAATAATACTTTCATGTGACATAATTGTAAGTCTTATGTAAGCAATTTAAATGTACTTATTTTTGTGAATAGATTAAGATGAATTTAACATAACAAAGGGGGAAAGCAATTATGCATATTCCAATTAAACGTTCCAACAATGATAGAGTACTTGCCGGAGTGGTCGGTGGATTAGCTGAACACTTCCAATGGAATTCAACTATTGCTAGAGTATTATGGGTTGTTTTAGCTTTGACACCTTTACCAGGAATTATCGGTTATTTAGTACTCTGGCTATTAATGGAAAATCCAGAAGATTAAATTAAAGGGGGAGAGTATAGTGCATATTCCAGTTAAAAGATCTAAAGATAATCAAATATTAGGTGGAGTTATTGCCGGATTTTGTGAAAACTTCGATTGGAATCCAGCGATTGGTCGGGTTCTGTATGTTATTTTAACCTTGACCCCAGGTTTTCCAGGAATCATTGTTTATTTAATACTTTGGATGATAATGGAAAAACCAGATATGAATTAAAAGAGCCAAATATTAAAAAAATAGAGGTGGGTAATCGTACTTGGTTGCCTGCCTCTATTTTTTAGGTGGAAAATAATTATGCTTCTAAACTGAGTACATCTGCAATAGTGTTAAGAACACCATCATGATCATTGTCAGTTACGGAAATCATATCAGCTTCTGCTTGAATGTGTTTGCCACTATTTTTCATAGCGACACCAATGCCAGATTCTTGTAACATTTCCAAATCGTTGCCATTGTCACCAAAGGAAATAACGTTTTGTGTAGAAATATTGTAGTAATCACACAACTCTTTGATACCAGTGGCTTTGTTGATATGGGCACTAATGATATCAATACTACCAAATCCACTTACGGCGGCGTGAATTGTGTCTCCATAATTGTCGTTAATATATTTAACCGTAGGATCAAGTTCTTCATCATCGATTCGAATGTTCATTTTGAAAATTTTATCATCGATGTCATTCATATTATCGAGTCGGACAAGGTTATTGATGTAATAATCATTGGTCTGTGGGGAATCCGCATTGACGTAAGTTCCATTTTCACCGGAAAAACAAAGGCTGATAATATTTAAGTTACTATTCAATTCTTTATCAATATCAAATAATTCATCATTGTTCAAAGTGTCTTCGTAAATAGTTTTACCGTCAACTAGAATTTGAGCACCATTTTCAGCCACGATGGCATCGATGTTTTCAGTCTGTTGAAAAATTTGTTCGAGGTGACTATAACTGTTACCGCTGGCTACGGAAAATTTAATGTCTTGTTGATGCAATTGGTCAATATAATTATTTAAACGTTGTACATTATATTCGTGATTAGAATCAAAAAGGGTTCCATCTATATCAGTTGCAATTAATTTTATATTCTTCAAATTAAATTCTCCTAAGTAAGCTTATTTATAATTTATTATAAACTAACCGAATATAAAAATAAAAATGCATCTATTCAGAAAAGGCAATACTCTTATCCTGAATAGATGCATTATTTAATTTGTTTTTTTATATTGAGATTTATTAATTAAATCATTCATTCCATTATTCATTAGTTCGTCTTCTTTTTGTCCAGACAAGTCGCGAGTATCTTTATCGGTAGTCGGCGGCACTTCAGATTCTCGGCGATATTTACCATCGAAGTCTTGAAAGAAAGTACTCTTTTCAACATAAGTTGCACTCCAAGATTTTCCGTGAGTTCCATTAACCCCTTTAGGGACTTTAGTAAGTCCCACTGCCATTTTTTCACCAGCTTTAGGTAAGCGGGTAAATTCTAAGGTGATAATTTCATTAGGATTCGTGTCATCAGAAAGTTTAAAGTTGTGGGCGGCTGCGTCTTCTTTTCTAGTAATATTTCCACCCATGATTTCTATTGGAATAGTTCTATGTAATTTTTTACTGTCACCTCTTAAAACATTATCAATTCTCAGGCTCACAGTGGTATAAGGGAAGTTACCAGAAACATGACTCTTTAGTCCGACTACTTCACCAACGACTACTAATTCAGATTTGTTAATTAATTTGGAAAAAGTCGAAGGGTATTCACCAACAAAACATGATTCTCCACCTGTTTTTATAATCTTATGATTATAGAATTCATCGTTGATTTTCTTTGCTTCTGATTTACTTAATTTTTTTGGGGAAATAGATTTCTTAACTTTGGAGATCATTTTTTCATGAGTAATATTATTGGCCTTATTGTTAACGTAATACGTAGTGAAGCCACCTAATAGTAAAACTGCAATAGCAGAAATTAACATCACTTTTCTTTTCAAAATTTTGCCCCCTATGAATATTTTTAATTATATGGACAATCTGTGTATTTCTTGTATGTTTCTTCCATAATACCTTATTTTAAAAGAGGGTATATTGAAAATTCGATTTATTTTTAAGTTAAAAAAATAGACTAGATTCTGTAAGTTTTGCGGAATCTAATCTATTTATAATTTACAGCAAAGGTAAGAACCAGTTAGCCCAGATCCAACTCAGTGGCATAATGATAACCATCGCGGGAATCATATCCGCTATTGGGAACATCTTGAGCTTCACCATTCTGAAACCAGTTGCCAGCATTAGAAAACCACCACAGGCTTTGAAATCAAGAATCATATTTGGAGTTGTGAGTGGAAAAATGAAACGTGCTAGTAAGAATAGAATATAGAAGAGAATAAATTGCGGAATAGCAATAATAGAAACTACGTAACCTAAGTTGCAGGCAAAGATAGCAGCTGTAAAGAAGTCCAAAACAGATTTAGAAATCAAAATAGTTGTGTCACCAGTCATCCCATTATCCAAACTTCCGTAAATACCAGTACCGCTGGCACAGAAGAGTACAATCACGGTAACTAAAGTGTTGACGAAGTCTTCATGAGACATTTCTGTCTTAGAATTAGGAAATAATTTTGAAATAGGCTTCTGCATTTCAACAGCACCTTTGTTGATCCATTGACCCAAATGCATCCACAAACCTATTCCAGTTCCGATTACTAAAGCAAAGATAACGGCAGGCATATATTTCATCGGTGCAATCGAATAGATACCCATTCCCATCGAACAGACACCAAAAATCAAGGTAATATCATTTTTGAATTGTTCACTAAATTTATCACCTAAGAACCCGCCAAGTAAGCCACCAAATAAGACTGAGGCAGCATTGATAATAACACCAGTTGGCATAGTCGTAATACCCCTTTCAAATACTTAACTATTTCCAACTTTAAGATTTAGCGGCACAATGAACAATTCAAAAACTGTGATATAGTATTCTAAAATGGAATGGGAGGCATGAGGAATGGATTTACAAAAGCTCAAAATTTTTGTCGATTTGTCGAAAACATTAAATTATACTGATACGGCTGAGAATCTTTTTACTACTCAAGGCAATATTTCCAAACAGGTCATGGCATTAGAAAAGGAACTTGGTGTATCATTGTTCAAGCGTGCCCATCGCAAAATTGAAATGACGCAACAAGGCGAAATTGTTTTACCTTATGCGAAAAAGATTTTACTGGATTATAACGAATTAAGTAATAAGTTAAACGACTTTCAGGCCGCTAAGAATTTGACAATTGAAATGCATACCATTCCCACAATGCCTAGCTATCAAAGCTTTACTTTAATAACCCAATTTTTACAGAAGCATCCTGAAGTACACATGCAACTGCGGGAAGAGGAAAGCTATAATTTAATTACTTCATTGAAGTCAGGCAAGTGTGAGATTATCTTTGCTCGAACTTTTGATTTTGATGATCCTGATTTAGAAAGAATTGTCACCGAAGAGGATAAGTTTGTAGCAGTTTTGCCTAGAAAGCATCCTTTGGCAAAATCGAAGAAACTTACTATTTCTCAATTGAAAGATGATCCATTCTTAATTTTGGGAAAATCAACTAACTTATATGATCCAGTTATAAAACTTTGCCGTCAGGCTCACTTCACACCGAAAATTGCATATGAAGGAACCAGGGTCGATTTAATTATGCAGATGGTCCAAAACAATATGGGGATTTCCATTATGATGCAGAAGACAGCTCAGAATTTTGACAGTGAAGAGTTCTCGATTGTTCCACTGACAACTAATATTGCTAACGAATTATGTTTTATTCGTGTTAAGGGTGAACATTCTAGTGCTAATAATCTCTTTTGGAGATATATCCAAACAAATTTAAAAGTTTTACAAGCTAAGTAGAAGTATTGGGGGACGACAATATCCAAGATTTATCAACAACTGAAATAATTAATTTGATGGAATCAAATTTGAAAATGAAATTTTCAGATGAACAAATTGCTATACTGAATAATGATTTTATGAGGCCACTTTTAGTTAACGCTTGTGCCGGTTCAGGTAAGACAACTATTTTTATTTTAATGGCATTGATTGCAATAGCTGAAGGAAAAACAGAACCTAATGAAATTTTAGGAATTACTTTTTCACACAAATCAAAAATTGACATGGGTCAACGTTATCAAAATTTTGTTGACCAGTTACAAGGTAGTGGGTTGAATTTATCTAGCGGGAAGCCGAAATTTACTACTTTTCATGCACTATTTTATCAACTGTTACGGCAGAATCCTGAATATCGTAGTGCAAAAGTTTTAACATCTTATCGCTATTTTATTCGGGATTTATCAGATCAGATCAAACATCCTAGTAACATTATTACTAAAGATGAGATGTTGTCGGAAATGTTCGACTTGAACGATTATTTGATCAATCAAGATTTGACTAGTGACGGTGTATTGCCTAATGAGTGCGTCGGTAAACCTTTGAGTGAAGCAGTTAAAGTCATGGGTCAATACTCAAGACAGAATCACAACGAGACCTTTTTTGAAGATTATATTGATGTGATCAAGAAATATCAGGAACTAAAACATAATAATGGCTATATTGACTTTAATGATATGAAACTTTTGTTGTTAAAGAGTATGCAGGTACCAGAATATTTGCAGTATTATCAACAGATTATGGCTCGCTTTAAGATTGCAGTTATTGATGAGTTTCAAGATATTGATAACTTACAGTGGAAAATCATTTCACAGTTATTGAGTCCAGAAACGATGCAGCATTTGATTGTTATCGGGGATGATGACCAGAGTATTTATTCATTCAGAGGTAGTAATCCACAATTCATTTTGAATTATAAGAAGCTTTTACCCCAGGCCCAGAAGAAAAACCTATCAACAAATTATCGGACCGGTGAGAAAATTTTGAAAAGAGTTATTCCACTGATTAAAAAGAATCATGTTCGTTTGGATAAGGATTTGTTGTCTGGCAAGAAGGACATGGGAAAGTTTATTCTTTATAGTACGAAGAAGTCAGGCTTTAGTGGCGATTCCAAGATGTTACGTCGTCTGGTTAAACAAATTAATGATCCCAAAATCAACAACGATGATATTGCCATTTTGGTTCGTTACAATTCTTCAAGAATGTTGTTGGCTGATTGGTTGGCTAATCAAAAAATCTATGCGGATATCAATAATATTGGAGCTATCTTACAGAATAATATTGTCTATCGAATTGTGACGGAATTGATGAGATCTCTGTGGCAGGATAAGTTTTCCTATTTCAGTAATCAGGCTAATCGGATTGGTTTCAGAGCTTATAAAGATCACACGGAAAAAGTTCAGGCCAAAGCCGAAGATGAGTTTGAAACTTTGAGTCAGTATTTCAAAGGTGCCGAGAAATATAATGCAATGACCAATACACCTTATAAACGTACTGATGAGCGAGTTAAAGTCTATTTCAACAGTGTTCAACGTTTTAAAAAACAGATGGAACAGTCAGATAATAAGGCTACGAAGCAAAAATTGTCGCAGAGTCTGATTAAAGATTTGTATAAAGCTACGACAAAATTAACTGATCGATATTTTGATTACATGGAAGAAAAAAATTTCATGTCAAAGAATGAAGTCAATGATATCAAGAAGTATTTGCTGGAAGAATTAGAGAAGTATCCTAATATTGATGATTTCTTTGCAGCTGAAGAGAATAAAAAAGAAATACTCACGAGTCGAGTTGAGCAAGGTAAACAGGATAATCGTATTCAGTTTTTATCATTGCACCAGGCAAAGGGATTGGAATTCAAGTATGTTTATCTCTATGGGTTAACAGATAAAGAAGTTGATCGTAACAGTAAAGTTTTGAATAGCTGGTTCCCACCGGAAATGCCAATGGATAAGTTTGTACAGAAATGGAAATTAGTTTATAATCACGATTTCAAATATTTAGAGAATGCCTTGAAGACAGCTCACGTTGAAAAATATCGTGATATTACCAATAACAATGCCTTCAACCCAATTAATTTGGATAAGACTTTGAATAAGAATAAGGAATTCAAAATGTTCTATACAATGTACAATGAGATTGAGAACTATTCGGCTTTCATTGAAGAAGAACGTCGTCTCCTGTATGTTGGTGTCACTAGAGCCCAAAAAGAGTTGAATCTAAGAATTGCGCCGGATTCCAATCCTTTGGTGTTTGAATTGGAATTACCTAAGAAAAAAGATAAAAAATAAATTGTGGATGTGAGACAAATATACTTAATCTTCAAGCATTGAAACAATAATCCTAGTAATTGTATTTGATTACTAGGATTATTTGTTTTGCTTTTTTTCGTGGTTTTATACCATTCTTTAATTATATTTTAGACACTTTTCATTATCTGTTAGTTTCCAATTTTTTTATTTTATTTTGCAAATCTTTTATTTCCTCCATACTAATGTTGGGGTCGGTAATGAATGTTCCAAGTCGTTGTTTCAGCAAAAGTAGATTATTGTCTTCAGAACTAGAGTAATGATTGTTCAAAATTGGATTTAGAAGCTTTTTATTTTTTATATTGTAAGTTTTAAAATTCAATTTTTCTGTGAAATCAATGTCATGGTTAATTAAAATAATTGTTCCTGGATAATTAATAAGGAAATCTTCAAGTCCCTTCTTTGCCCGTAAGTCTAAGTAATTTGTAGGTTCGTCTAGAATTAGTAATTGATGTGGACCCAATAATATTTTTGCTAATTGTAACTTTACCTTTTGACCACCGCTTAGTTCAGAAACTTTTCTTGGTAGGATTTCTTTGATTCCTAGTGCTGAAAAGGTAGCAAAAATTGTTTGTGAATTCTGATCAGATGATGCTCTTATCAATGAATTTACTTTGTCTTTGTCTGCTAAGGACGTATGGTTTTGGTCAAAATAACCAATACTAATATGATTTAGGAAAAATTTCTCTTTATGTCTTAGTACCATTTTTATCATAGTAGTTTTTCCGCTACCATTTTTACCGGTAATTTGGATGTGATCTCCATATTTGAGTTTTAAGTTCACATCATCGATTAAAATACGATCGTTTATTTTTATTGTCGTATCTTTAATATTCAAAACTGTCCGGCTATCAAGAAGTTTAGTATTTGGATCTACGAATTTAATTGGTTTCACCGTTCTGGGACGTTGTACTTTTATAGTGCGATTCATTCTACTTTCTAATGATTTAGCGCTTTTTTGCATCTTTCTTTCCATGGTATCGTGGCTAGTCATTCCAGCCGCCTTTTTTTCAGATGAGGATAGTTTTCTACCGTTTCCTTTTTTTAGTCGTTCGGCTCGTTGTTCACGCTTTTGTATTTGTTTCTTCCATTTAGATATTTGAATCTGTTGTTGTTTGTAAGAAGTTAGCTGTTTTTTGTAACTCTTTTCTTTATTTAGTAAGAATTCACTATATGATTCGTTATAAACGGTTAGTTTTTTATCATTTATTATCCACAGGGAATTGACCAAGTTTAAAAGAGACTCGTCATGGGTTATTAATAATAATTTCCCATTAAAGGAATTTATTATATCTTTCAACCAGACTTGTTGAGTTGTATCTAGATTTGTAGATGGTTCATCCAACATTAATAGAGCGGGATGACTTTCTAAGGATTCAATTATTGCGGCTTTAGTTCTTTCTCCGCCACTTTTCATATCATCTGTGGGTTGAATTTGCTTAACTAAAGAATAAGTTCCGTTAAAATTAATTAGTTTTTTTCTTCGAATATTTTTAATTATATAATTAAAAAATGTAGTTTTACCTGCACCGTTATCGCCGATGATTCCAATAATTTCATCAGAATGGACTATTAGATTAGGAAACGTAAATAGAATACTATCGTTGATTGAAATAATTCCTTTAGAAATTTGTAACATATTATCATCTTCTAATTATTTGTTAATGATATTATAATACTTTTAACGATGTTGATTAAATGATAATAAAATTATTGGATAATTAAAAAGCATTCCATAATGGAATGCTTTTTAAGTTAACATGAATTGTTCATACCAAATATCCCTCTTATAATAATCACTGTTAAGAAAAAGAGGAGGCAATTAAATGTCAGAACAACCATATGATTTAAGAAGAGTTATTGATGAATTAAAGAAGGAACCTGGTCAATACCATGAAACTGATGTTGAGGTTGATCCGGATGCAGAACTTTCTGGAGTTTACCGTTATATCGGTGCTGGTGGAACGGTTAAACGTCCTACTCAAGAGGGTCCAGCAATGATGTTCAACAATGTCAAAGGATTCCCTGGAACAAGGGTATTCATCGGTGCGATGGCAAGTCGTAAGCGTGATGGGATGATTTTGCATCATGACTATAAGACTTTGGGACGTCTTTTAAAGGATTCAGTGGAACATCCTGTTGCTCCAGTAATGGTGGATTCTGACAAAGCTCCTGTACAAGAAGTTGTTCATAAGGCTACTGACAAAGATTTCGATATCAGAAAGATTTTGCCAGCTCCAACTAATACTGAATACGATGCTGGTCCATACATTACTATGGGATTAGTTTTGGGGTCAGATCCTGATAAGACTATGACAGACGTTACGATTCACCGTATGGTTTTGGAAGACAAAGATACAATTGGTATGTATATCATGCCTGGTGGTCGTCACATTGGACACTTCCAGAAACAATTTGAAAAACTAGATAAACCTATGCCTATTACAATTAATATTGGTTTGGATCCAGCCATTACCATCGGGGCAACTTTTGAGCCACCTACAACTCCACTTGGTTATGATGAATTGAATATTGCTGGGGCTTTGCGTAATCAAGCAGTTCAACTCGTTAACGCCAAAACAATTGATGAAAAGGCGATTGCTCGTGCTGAATACGTAGTTGAAGCCGAAATTATGCCTAACCAAACTATGCAGGAAGATATCAATACACATACTGGCAAAGCTATGCCTGAATTCCCAGGCTACAATGGTGATGCTAATCCAGCTGTTAATGTGGTAAAGGTTAAGGCTATCACTCACCGTAAAGATAACCCAATTATGCAGACAACAATTGGTCCTAGTGAAGAACATGTCTCCATGGCCGGAATTCCTACTGAGGCAAGTATTCTTGAACTTGTTGATAAAGCCATTCCCGGTAAAGTTGTTAATGTTTATAATCCACCAGCAGGTGGCGGTAAGTTAATGACTATCATGCAAATTCACAAGGATAATGAAGCCGATGAAGGTATTCAAAGACAAGCAGCTATTTTGGCTCTATCAGCCTTTAAGGAATTGAAGACAGTCTTTTTAGTTGATGAAGACGTCGATATCTTTGATATGAACGATGTTGTTTGGACAATGAATACTAGATTCCAAGGCGATAAGGATATTATGGTTCTACCAGGTATGAGAAATCATCCTTTGGATCCATCTGAAAGACCACAATATGATCCTAAGTCAATTCGTTTCCGTGGTATGAGTTCCAAGACAATTATCGATGGTACTGTACCATTTGATATGAAAGACCAATTTATCCGTGCTCAGTTTAAGGAAGTCGATGACTGGCAAAAATATTTGAAATAAGGAAGTGTGAAGATGGCTCGTAAAAGAAGAATTGTCATTGGTGTCACTGGTGCTTCTGGCACAATCTATGCAATTGATTTAATGAAAAAATTAAAGACAATTGAGAACGTTGAAACACATGTTGTTTTTAGTGCTTGGGCTAAGAAAAATTTACAGTTAGAAACAAAAATGTCCTTAGCTGAGATTAAGGAATTAGCCGATTATTTTTACAGTGATAACGATCTGGGTGCTACTATTGCTAGTGGTTCATTCTTAACCGATGGAATGGTAATTGTTCCCGCCAGTATGAAGACCGTTGCTAGTATTGCAGTAGGTATCGGTGACAATCTAATTTCACGAGCAGCTGATGTCACACTGAAAGAACAACGTAAGTTGATTATGGTACCAAGAGAAACTCCTTTAAATACGATACATTTAGAGAACATGACAAAGTTATCAAAAATGGGTGTACAAATGATTCCACCAATTCCGGCATTTTATAATCATCCTGAAACCATTCAAGATTTAGTTGATCATCAAACAATGAAAGAACTAGATGCTTTAAGAATTGACAATGAAATTGGCGGACGTTGGGAGGGAATTTAATGAAATTCTCAGTTACCAAAGAAAATTACACCGTAACAGCTGATATTACTATTATTGGTAAAGATTTGTTTATCGCTATAACGGGTGGAGATAATCCTCATATTGGAACTATCACGACTCTAACGAAAAATATTGATATGCAGACGATACGATATCCTAGTCACGACGGCAGATTTCACAAGGATGATGTTCTAGCCACACGTGTTGGAAAAATCATTCAACCTTATCTACCAGGAAGTTGCACTATCAGTGCGGGAGTTCACATTAATCATATTTCAAAGAAACAGATCATGGTTTCCGGTCAAATGGCACAAAATTTAGGTGATCAAATTAGTACTTGGTTACAACAGACTGATTTTGATGTGCCAGCACCTGTTTACTACAGTGATTCGGAGAATCCACAATAAAATAAATGCCCTCTAAAACTAGTGATTACCTAGTTCTAGAGGGCATTTTTGTTTTACTTATTTAAATAGAATTCCCAGAATTTTTTGGCTACATCTTTCTTAGACATTAATGGCCAAACTAGAGGTTTTTGTTCTTTTTGTAGAAGGGTGACTTTATTAGTATCAACATTAAAACCAGCATCAGCTTGAGCGACATTGTTAGCCAAAATAACATCAGCGTTCTTCTTAGATAACTTCTTCTCAGCATTTTCTAAAAGATTTTGCGTTTCAGCAGCAAAGCCAACAACAAATTGATTTTTAGTTTTAGTAGCGGCGATAGTTTGTAAAATATCGGGATTCTTAGTTAGTTTGATAGTGAAAATATCTTCATCATCATTCTTTTTGATTTTTTGGTCAGCTACATGAACTGGTTTAAAATCGGCAACAGCGGCAGCCATGATTAAAACATCAGTAGTAGGAAAAACATCTTTTAATTGTTTCATCATTTCGTCAGCAGTCTGTATTTGGATAATATTCATACCACCAAATGGTGCTGTCACAGTAGTAATTAAGGTTACTTCAGCTCCTAGATCACGGGCAGTTTTAGCCATCGCAAAGCCCATTTTACCGGATGAACGATTGCCGATAAATCTGACTGGATCGATAGCTTCTTTAGTTCCGCCAGCAGTTACAACGACTTTAACACCTTTCAGTTTTTTCTCAGCAAATTGTTCTTGAATTGCTTCAATTATGACATTGAGTTCAGGTAAGCGTCCTTTGCCAGTCATTCCTTCGGCCAAAAAGCCTGTTTCGGGTTCAATTATTTGAATTCCCATTTGTTTTAAAGTTTGTAAATTATGCTCAACGGCAGGATTTTCATACATATCGGTATTCATGGCTGGGAAAACCAATTTGGGTGCTTTAGTTGCCAGCAAACTGGTAGAAACGATATCGTCAGCTAACCCATTAGCCATTTTTCCAATAATATTGGCAGTTGCGGGAACAATCACGGCTAAATCGGTCCACAGTGCTAATTTAATATGAGGAATAAAGTCATCAGTAGCAGTTTGGGGTTTGAAATTATCGGTGATAACAGGCCTTTGACTCAAGGTAGCGAATGTTAGTGGTGTAACAAATTCTTGTGCTGATTTGGTCATAATAACTTGAACCTGGGCATCTTGTTTAATCAATGCACGTACAATATTTAACGATTTATAGGCTGCAATACCACCTGTAACATAAATTGCAATATGTTTATCTTTAAGCATAATTTCACCTCAAAATTTTTTCTTACTATATTATACATGATTATGAGTATGATAATATTTTCTTATCAGGGGGTTGTCATGAATATTTATACATTGGATATAATAATTATTATTTTACTGATTATTGGTTTGAATGATCCGTTGCTTGGATTTTTACAAAGTATATTAGGAAGCAATTTTGTAGTTAGTGAAATAATTATTGGTGTTGTTGTGATTTTTCTTATGATTGTTATTCATAAGTATGTTTTGAGACGATTTTTCTTTAAAAAATAAATAGGTGGGATGTGTTTTTATTGCCGTCTTCCGCAAAAGTTGAAAATGCTGGTGGAACGCCATTAGTATTATCGGTTTAAATAAGCAATTGCTTCCAAGTATGATGATAGTTAAAAAGTATCTATATTGACTAATGTAAATAATTATTTTTACTTAGAAGGTTATAGAACATAATTACTTTTTTCAAAACAAATAATCGAAGGGCCATTTAGTCTGGAGTAAAAATTAAAATGCATTCAGCTGTGAGATTATTGTTAGTGGCTTGCCACTTACAATAAGACCGATCTTGGAGATCCAAAATCTCGCACGTAGGGCGAAATTTTTAGCTCCAAGTCGCGTCCACAGCGTTCCAATGTATTTTAATTTTTGTGGAAGACGGCAATATTCAGTTCAAACATCGCTGGTGTTTGGCCTTTTTTGTACTTCAATTAATGTTTTTATTTGAAAGAATACATATAATGATTATGAAATTACTTTTTAATCAATTATTTAAAAGTGTAAAATTAAAGTAATTACATTTCCACCAAAGGAGAATGTCGCGATGGAAAACGTTATTTCACAAAGAGAATTAGAAAATAAAAAATTAGCTAAACAGACTGCTGAGGAAGGTATTGTTTTACTGCAAAATCGTAATGCTACTTTACCGATTAAAAATAAAACAGTGGCTTTGTACGGGAGCGGAGCTTTTGCCACGGTAAAAGGTGGTACTGGTTCTGGTGATGTTAATCAACGAAATATGGTTAGTATTCTGGACGGATTAGAGAGTCATGGTTTCACGGTTACTACTAAGGCTTGGTTGAACCGCCTAAATCGTTACTACCAAAAAGAAAAACAGTCACATGATGAGAAACTAAAGGATGATCCTTTAGCCTTGTTAGCCCCAGCTTTTAAATTTAATGATCCCGAAGTGGGAGAGTTTGAAGATAGTCTAACTGGAATTTATGTTATTTCAAGAAGTTCTGGTGAAAATTATGATCGTAAGAATGAAACTGGCGATTTTAAATTAACTGATAATGAACTTTCAAATATTAAAAGGATGAGTGAATATTACACTAACAGTATTTTGCTATTAAATGTCGGTGGTGTGATCGATACTAGTTTTATTGATGAATGTCCTTTGTTGGATAGTGTCGTTCTCGTTTCTCAATTGGGAATGACAACTGGAGATGCGGTTGCTGATATTATTGACGGAACCACGACACCTTCTGGTAAATTGACGGATACTTGGGCTTATTCATATGATGATTATCCAACTTCGGAAAATTTTGGAATGGAAAATCCTAAGTATGTTGAGGGTATTTACGTTGGTTATCGTTATTTTGATAGCTTCAACGTTAAACCAAGATATGAGTTTGGTTACGGCTTGAGTTACGCTGATTTCTATTTAAAAGCACAAAAAGTAAATGTTAATGAGAAAAAAATTAAACTAAGCGTGAATGTCGAAAATACTGGCAACAAATATTCTGGCCGTGAAGTTGTCCAAGTGTATGTTTCTAAACCACAGACGGGAATTCTTACATCTTACCAAGATTTGATTTGCTATGAAAAAACGGCTGTGTTACGTCCCAATGCCCAACAGAAGCTTGATTTTGAAATTAATACGAGTGATTTAAGTGTCTTCGATGATGAATTGGGAGCTTATGTTCTAGTGCCTGGGACTTATCTTTTGCGAGTAGGTAACAGTTCACGTAATACGAAAGTCGTTGCTTCATTCAAACTTGATGAGAAAGTTATTTTGGAAAAAGTTAATCCACTGATGAAGCCAGAAACTGATCCAACTGTTTTCACAGAGAACAAGGTTGAATTGGAAAATGTGACGGATGTACCACGTTTTATTTTAAAAGCTAATAATTTCCCAGAAACTGAATTTATCCAGTATCAAGAGAAGTCTGATGTTACAACTTTTATTAATGACGAAGATCCATTGCCTGGTAAAGGATTAGATGAAGTTGTAGAACAAGTTCGCAATGCTGCCGGAAAAACGCTTGATGACGTTAATAATGGCGATGTCGAACTGGCCGAATTTGTGGCTAGCTTATCTACCAAGCAATTAGTTGATTTAGTCGAAGGCCAACTTTCAACTAAAGAGAATAGTGTAGTTGGTATCTCGTCAGACATTTTACCGGGTGCTGCTGGACAAACAGGAATGATCGATCATAAAGGTGTTCCCGCTTTAGTTATGGCTGATGGACCGGCTGGAATCAGAATAGAGCCAGTCTTTGAACGAAATGGTCAGACAGTCACGCATTATGCAACTGCGTGGCCTATTGGAACGGCGTTAGCTCAAACTTGGAATAAGAGTTTAGTTAAAAAAGTCGGATTTGCTATTGGTCGAGAAATGGTCGAATTCGGAGTTGATTTGTGGTTAGCTCCAGGGATGAATATTCACCGTGATCCGCTCGGTGGACGTAATTTTGAATACTTTGCTGAAGATCCATATCTTTCTGGAACAATTGCTGCATCGGAAACTAAAGGTGTACAAGATCACCACACAATTGGCGTAACTTTGAAGCACTTTATTGGCAATAACCAAGAGAGCTTCCGTAATTCTGGAGATAGCTTAATTGGTGAACAAGCTTTACGTGAAATTTATTTACGTAATTTTGAGATTGCTGTGAAATTAGGACAACCAGTAGCAATGATGACTTCATACAATCAAGTCAATGGAACCTTCTCAGGTGCTAATTTTGAATTATTAACGAATATTTTACGTGATGAATGGCATTTTAAAGGTTTAGTAATGACTGATTGGTTCAGTTCAGCTGATCCTAAGGAAAGCATGCATGCTGGAAATGATTTGATTATGCCTGGAAATTCCAAGGAAGATTTACTCTGTGCAGCTAGTGATTTTGGGCCAGAGTTTGATGACCAAGGCAATATCAAGATTAAAGAAGAACTTGATATCAAGACTAAGGGTATCAAGAAAACAGAAATGTGGAACGACTTCGTATTAGATTCCGATGGGGACGTGTTAGTAAAAGTTAGGGTCGATAGTAATTCTAACTTGAATAAGCAAATTCAGACCTGGGTCTACACAGGAGAAGCTCAAATTGTTGATGATGATCATGTCTTGTTAACCGGAAAGTGGAAAGATAATAATACTTTGTACTTAGGCGATTTACAAAAATCTGCAATCAATATTTTAAGAACAGTTTTGAAATTGAAATTTAGTTAAAACTGCTGTTTTCCGCAAGAATTGGGAATACATTGGAACGCTATGGGCACGGCTTGAAGCTAATTATTTCACACTTCGTGCAAAATAATGGATCTCTAAGCTCGACCTTTCCCTAAGCAATAAATTGCTAAGGGAATCTCATGGCTGAGCCAATTTTCTTGTTGCTCCGAACTAAATCCTGCTTTGCTATGTAGTGTCGTTGTAAAATTTAAATAATAAATAAGAACGGCCTCTATTAAGAGATACTCAAGTGTATAGAGAACATATATCTTGAATGCTTAATGGGGCTGTTCTTTTGATTTGAAATTTTTATTTAGATTATGTAGATCTAAAAATCTCGAAACACTGCAATTCTACTTGATAATATTAGAACTAGGGAACTAGTCGGTAGTAAAAAATCTGTGGGCCCTCAGTGGTGAGGTTATACTTAGCTTGCGAAACAAGGTTAGTATAAGACCGAGCTTGGAGATCCATGATTTCGCACAAAGTGCGGAATTATTAGCTCCAAGTCGTGTCCACCACGTTCCAGCGGCCCACAGATTTTTTGCGGACGACGGCATATTTCAATTATATTAGTTGGCATTTAGTTATGGAGTAAAGGCAAAAAAAGAATAAGGGCGTAGAAATCAAAATTGACTTCTACACCCTTATTCTTTTTTGATACGTGATAAACTGTTTGCAATAGACTGATTACGTACCGAAAGTAATATTATAACATTATATTAATATCTGTTTAATAGGTCAACATAAGCATCAACAATACTTTGTAAAAATCCGACAGTTCCTTCAGCAACATTACCGTTTTCGTCAAGAACATTTGTCACATTACCAATGTATGCTTCTGGTTGTTGAAGAACTGGCATGTTCAAGAATACTAGTGATTGACGCAAATGGTGGTTGGCACCAAACCCACTGATAGCACCGGGTGAGACGCTGACGATGGCAGCTGGTTTCATGTCCCAAGCACTTTGACCGTATGGTCTTGAACCAACATCAAGAGCGTTCTTTAATGCAGCAGGGACGGAACGATTGTATTCTGGAGTTACAAATAAGACACCTTTAACATCTTTAATTTTATTTCTGAATTCTGTATATTCTGCTGGAACTGATTCAGGTGTATCAATATCCTCATTATATAATGGTAAATTACCAATTTCGATAAATTCTGGTTCGTATTGGCTAGGGAAAAGTTTAGCAAGATTCTTAGCAATCTGCTTTGAATATGATCCTTTACGTAAACTTCCCACTAAAACAGCGATTTTTTCTGACATATGAAATTCCTCCGTAACCTTTGATGTTTTTAAATTATCACAAAAAAGAATAATCAACAAATATTTGTTCTCGCAAACAAAAATAATTTTATTTTGAAGGAAAACGATTGCAGAAAAATTAGAAGTGTGTTTACGATTTGTCGACAGTTGTATAAGTGTGCAGAATGTAATATTTTAATTGCAATAATATGATCTTGATTACGAAAGTATTACAAAAACGACTTCAAACTGAATTTTTTTATTCTGTCTGTAATATGATTGAAATATTCGTCTTGTATAGTTTCCTCTGGTAAACGAAAAACCGGGGAGAGATTAGTTGTTAAAGCAAATTAAATTAGAAGCACTACTTATCATTAGTTTGATCGTTACTGGGGGTATGGGATATACAGTTGCTTATGCCGCAGATGCATCAGCAGACCAAACAAGTAATGCAACGGATTTTAGAAAAACGTTGACTAATTTGGAAACAAACCAAAGAGTTGATGAAAATGCCGATAAACTAAATAAAAAAATTATGTTGTCAGGTAATAAGGAATTTATGCCTGGAATCGAAAATAGTGAAAAAGATCCAAATGTGAACATGGACGAGATTGCATCACAAGCTAAAGCGGAACAAAAGCAACAAGATGTTGATCACGCACCAGTTCAAGAATCACAACCAGAACAAGTTGAAGAGTCACAACAAGCAATTACACAAGCCGCTTCAGAACCACCTGTAGAAATGCAGACAGCTGGTAAAAGTGTTGGTACTTTTAAAATTAGTTTTTACGATCCTGCAGTTTTAGGATCAGATATGGGTTATTCAGGAGTTGCTACTAACTTAAGTGTTATTCCACGTGGATCAAGCTTAAAGATTACTACAGCTCAAGGGGATGTCTTCTATCGCACAGTTAATGATACTGGAACATTTGCCTATGACAATCCTTATCAAATTGATATGGCAATGCCAAATAGTATGATTCCTTCATATGGAATCACCAGTGCTACTGTTGAAATCATTGGTTAATTGAATTATTTTTGCAAAACGGTCTGTAACTCAAATTATGAGTTGCTGGCTGTTTTTTTGTATTATCATGAGGGGCCAAAAATTTAATAAACTTCCTTCTTATTGTAAAATGTAATTATTAAAAAGAAGGTTAGATAAATGAAAGCATTTGGAGTAACTGATAATAAACAAGATAGTTTTGTAGAATTTGATAAAGCAGAAGAATTACCTACAGGAAAAGATTTACTAGTTAAAATTGAAGGTATCTCAGTCAATCCAGTTGATATCGCCACACGAAAAGGTATCAGTGCTGAATTAAAAGAGCCTAAAATTTTAGGTTATGACGGTTATGGTGTCGTTGAAAAAATTGGTGATGCTGTTAATAATTTCCAAGTAGGCGACAAAGTATTCTTTGCTGGTGACTATACTCGTGATGGCTCATATCAAGAATATGAATTGATTGATGAAAGAATCGTAGCTCATGCACCTGCACAAACTTCGATTGAAAAAAGTGTTGCTATGCCGTTAGTAACTTTAACAGCAAGTGAATTATTATTTGAAAAATTGCATATTAATCCAGCTATTGATAATCGTGACAAAACGATTCTAATTATCAACGGGGCCGGTGGTGTTGGTTCTATTGCTACTCAATTAGCTCATTTAGCTGGATTAAAGGTTATCGCTACGGCTTCAACTCCAGAGAAAGTAAAGTGGGTTAAGGATTTAGGGGCTGATTTGGTAGTTAACCATCATCAAGACCTAATTAAGCAAGTGCACGATTTAGGAATTGAAAATATTGATTATATTATTGGATTAAGTGATAACGATCCGCATTGGCAAGAAATCGTAGAGTTGATCAAACCATTCGGTACTTTTGCAACTATTACTAATTTACGTGAATCACAAATAGGTGATTTGAAACAAAAATCAGTTAACTTTGCTTGGGAATGGATGTTCACCAAGGCTAAGTTCAAGTTAGATTCAATGTCTGATCAGGGAGCTTACTTAGAAAAATTAGCTCAAGGTTTGGATAGTGGTATGATCAAATCAACTGTTACTAAAGTTTTCCACGGTTTAAACGTTGATAATATTAAAGCTGCTACAGAATTAGTGGAAGCGGGACATATGATGGGAAAAGTTGTTGTTTTGGCTTAGGAATTTTGAACATAATTTTTTCTGTTTAAAATAAATAATAGCAGGTAATCAAAGTACGATTACCTGCTATTACTTTCTTTAAAGTTCAACCCTTTTGAACCTTAAATTAAATTGTAGTGTTTCAATCCATTAACGATACCACCGCTAACGTTTTCAGTGGTAACATAGGAGGCAATGGCTTTGACTGAGTCTAAACCGTTACCCATAGCAACACTGTAGTCGGCAAATTCTAGCATTGGTAGATCGTTATTACCATCGCCAAAAGCATAAGTTGGTTTGTCTTCAAGGTCTAGTTCTTTTAACAGATGTTTGATACCACTCATCTTAGAAACACCTTTATTAACAGTATCAACTGATCTAGGACCAGTCTTATAAAAAGTAAGATTATCGAAAACCTTTTGGTAGTTAGAACCATCGCCTTCAGTAACGATAACAATCATTGGGACTTTGTTAGATTTGTAGAAATCAGGATCGATTTCGGGCAATTCTAAATGAACACTTTTGTAAAAGTCTTCAACAAAAGGATTAACTTCGTTAAGATATGATTGGTCAGCTGAATGGACACTGACAGTGTCGCCAAATTTTTTGGCCTGTTGAAGAAGCTTTTCAATTAAGTCTGGCTTAATATTGTTTTCGTAGACTACTTTGCCTTGAGATTGGACATAAGCTCCATCCAAGGTAATATATGTATCAATATCAGTTGAGTTAAGCACTGGGTCAATTTCGATTGGAGCACGTCCAGTATTAACAACAGGTAAATAGCCATTTTCTTTGAGTTCGCGCGTAGCTTGTGCAACGTCTTCGTCGATTTCCGAATGGGCGTTTAGAAGTGTACCATCGAGGTCGAAGAAAACAGTTCCCTTATAATTTGTTTGCAAAAGATCACCAACCTAAATAAATTTTGTATACTTGTAACATGTTAACAATTTTTTTACAAATGATATAGTCATGGAGTGATATTAATGAAAATTTTAATGATTGAGGATAATAAGTCCGTCTCTGAAATGATGGGAATGTTCTTCCAAAAAGAGAAATGGGATGCTAGTTTTGCATATGATGGTAACGAAGCCGTTGATATGTTCAATGCTAGTCCCAACGATTGGGACATGATCACGCTAGATTTAAACCTTCCGGGTAAAGACGGAATGGAAGTTGCTAAAGAGATTCGTAAAGTATCCAAAACTGTGCCAATTATTATGTTAACTGCTCGCGATACCGAAAGCGATCAGGTATTGGGACTAGAATTTGGTGCTGACGATTACGTTACAAAACCATTCAGTCCTATCACTTTAATTGCCCGTATGAAAGCGATCCACAGACGTGATGAGAATATGGCTGAAAAATTAGCTGAAAGCAAAAATGTCAATGCAACAGTGGAAGAAGCAGATGATGGGTTCGACATCAATACTGGTTTCTTTAAGCTCAACTCTAGTACGCGTGAAGCTTATTTGAATGATAAGGAAATCCCTGATTTGACACCAAAGGAATTTGACTTATTGAAGACTCTAGCTAGCAAACCTAAGCAAGTCTTCTCACGTGAACAATTGCTAGAACTAGTTTGGGATTACGACTATTTTGGAGAAGAAAGAACAGTCGATGCTCATATTAAGAAGCTACGTCAAAAGATTGAAAAAGTAGGTCCACAAGTTATTGAAACTGTTTGGGGCGTGGGCTACAAATTTGATGATACGACTGCAAGGGCTGAGGCATAATGAAATTAATTTACCAAAATATGCTGAGCTTTTTGATTGTTATCTTAACGACCTTGGGGATCATTTTATATTCAGTTACGAGTGCCTCAACTAGCTGGGAATATAATCGGACCTATAAGAGTTTGGAAAGCTATGCTGGTAATTTGGAGAAAATTGCTTTGAAGACTGACCCTAAGACGGGGCAGATTCATAATATTACTGGTGATAATATTCGAACGGTTGAACAAGTTTTGTCAGAAAGAAATGTACAATTTGCTATTTTTGACTATAACAACAATCAAGTCTATCCAACACCGCCGACTAATGTAAAGTTACATTTGAAGGATTCTTACTGGAAGAAGCTTAAACAGGGTAAGACAATTCGAAATGTGCAAAAATTACAAGATACTGAAGGTAACCCTCGATTACGGAAGGACGATAATCGAAGTTATGTTTATGTTCTGACACCGTGGTTTCAAAATGGGAAGCTGATTGCGGCTGTTTGGGCTGGATCAGATGTTTCAGAATTGCAGACTAATATTGGTGAGATCAATAGTCGCTTATACTTTGCACTTTTGATTTCACTATTAGCGGCAATTATTTTGAGTTTCTTACTTTCAAGATATCAGGTTAATCGAATCAACCGATTGCGTAGTGCGACGAAGAAAGTTGCCAATAATGACTTCTCGGTTCATATCGAAAGTAAGGGTCGCGATGAGTTAGATGATTTGGCAGAGGACTTTAACCAAATGGTTAAGTCTCTAGAAGCCTCAGATACTGAAATTAAGCGTCAAGAGCAACGGCGAAAGGAATTCATGGCTGATGCATCACATGAAATGAGAACGCCGCTAACGACCATTAATGGATTATTAGAGGGCTTGGCCTATGATGCTATTCCTGAAGAGTCTAAAGGTCAAAGTATCCAGTTGATGAGAAATGAAACAAAACGTTTAATTAGATTAGTTAACGAGAATTTGGATTATGAGAAGATTCGGACTAACCAGATCACCATGGCTAAGCGAGTCTTTGATGCCAATAAACCTTTGACTGATATTACTTCACAGTTGGAGAAAAAAGCTGCCGAATCTGGTGATGAACTGATTTTGAGGAAATATGATGGTGAACTAAAGACCTTCGCTGATTACGATCGTTTTGTTCAAGTTATGTTTAATATTATTCAAAATGCAATTCAGTTTACTAATGATGGCAAGATTTTTGTCAGTGGAACTCGTGAGGAAGATCGTCATGCCTCTGTCTTTACCATTTCTGATACCGGAATAGGGATGTCAGAAGATCAAGTTAAGAACATTTGGGATCGTTATTACAAAGCTGATCCTTCACGAAAGAACCGTAAGTATGGAGAATCTGGTTTAGGACTGTCAATTGTTCATCAGTTGATTGAAAATCATGGTGGTGAAATTGAAGTTAAGAGTAAGGAAAATGAAGGGACAACCTTCACCGTAACGCTCTTTGATGAAGGTTATGAACATAAACCAAATGAGAATAAAGAAGGCAGTAATCGTTAAGTCTAAAAGATTTTGCCTAGATTTAAAATAAAAGAGTGTTCACATCAAAACTGATATATTTCAGTTTGATGTGAACACTCTTTTTGGTTCTTATTCAAATGTTGGTGTGGTTATTTCTCTTTTTTACTTAAATACGACCAACTGTCGATTGGCGAACGATCATCTTGTAATTGTAAGGCATCAGTATTATACAAACTAGTGGTCGATTTATTGCCATTACGAGAATAGATGCTAGTTGATTTAACGCCTAATTCATCACGACGTTTGACTAATTGTTGAACTTGATTCTGGTAAGAATAATTAGTTGGATTAACTGGGGTGAATCCTGTAGGTGTATAGAATCTCAAGAGGTTCTTGTTATTAACATTGTCGGAAACCTTTAATTTTAGACGGACATCTTCTAACCATTTGTCGGCCTGCATAGCTAGTCTTGGATTATCTTTCAAAGGGATCTCTTGACCAGTTTTATTTTCGTAAACAGTTGGACTCCCGGAATCATTCGGATAGACCGTATATTTCGGTGTAATCAAACTCTTATTTCGAAAGGCTACAACAGAACTGTGTTGTTTCGATAATAGATCTGTTCCCAATTGAACGTATTGACTGGTGTTAACTCCGGCCAGATGTAGAATTGTTGGTAGGACGTCAATTTCACCACCATAAGTGTGTTTGATTCCACCTTTAAGTCCATTCATGTGAATCATAAAGGGAACTCGTTGATACTGTGTTTCGTTGAACTTGCTCCAAGTGTCAGGATCTTGGCCGAAAAGACCAGTAGCTAATTCTTTGTGCTGACTATCGCCTTTACTGTTTTTGTCGAGGCCATAATGATCACCATAGAGTACGATCATGCTATCTTTTGACAGTCCAGTATCATTCAAATAATTGAAAAATTCTTCGACAGATTTATCTAAATAATGAGCAGTTTTAAAGTATTGATTAATTTCGTCATCGTCAAGATCAGTAGATTTGAAGTCACCATTATCTTCATCCGAGAATTGATAACGAACGTGGTTAGTAACAGTTAAAAATTTTGTATAGAAAGGTTGTTGCATCTGTTCAAGATACTTAGCACTTTCAGACAGCAACAATTTATCCTTAATACCATAAGTATTGAGTGAAGCAGTATCAGGATTTTTAGTGTCGTAATAGCTCTTATCGAAGAAATAATTGTAACCCATATTCTTATAAACTGAATTACGATCCCAGAAACTACCAACATTTCCATGGAAAACGGCACTGCTGTAGCCTTTCTTTTGTGCAAGAATGGCTGGTGCTGCTTGGAAGGTATTGGCAGTTCCCAATTTGGTAAAGACGGAAGTACCAGTAGGGAGACCAAATAATCCAGATTCTAACATTGTTTCGGCATCACTAGTCCGACCGCTACCGACTTCGTTGAAAAAATTATCGTAGGAAATAGTATTTTTGTCATGATAAAGCTTATTCAAGAATGGTGTAACTTCTTGACCATTAACTTTTAAACCAATCAAAAATTGTTCAAAACTTTCCAAATGAATAATGATGATATTTTTGCCATTAGCTTTACCAAAATAAGTTGGGTTAGGTGCGGCATAGTTTTGATGGACATAATCAAGGACTTTATCCATCTCTGATTCAGTAGCTGTTGATCGTACTTGATCATTTTGAACGGATCGAATTGAATCATAGGGTAAGAAAGCGTTTATTCCTAAATATTTGACGATATAAGAGTGATCAAAGGTTCTTCCTAGTAATTGAGGACGATTAGCCTCGGAACCCGCCAAATCGGCTGAAAACAGCATTAAACCTAAACAAGTTGTTGCTACAGCGTTCAACTTTCTGAAAGGACGACGGTCAACTTTGATGAAATGGAAAATAAATAAGAGGGCAATAATGACAATATCAATTAGATAGATGGCATCACGTGCCTGCACAACACCAAGAGTTGTAGTACCCAGTCCCTTAGCAACTTTACCAACACCGGTAATGGAATTGAAAGAGATAAAGTCAGAAAAAGAACGGAAGTACAGGACATTGCTGTAGATAAAAATTGAATCAGCAACATAAATAATCCCCATGGCAATGTAAGATAAAATTCCCTTATTGAAATAGAGCGCAATACTCATCAGTAAGACTACTGTGGCAAATGGATTAACGATTAAAAAAAAGTGCTGTAAAAGATTTTCGATACCTAGGGAAAAATCAAGATAGTAGGTAACGATGGTTTTTAACCATAGACAAAGAATTAAAAAGGTCATAAATCCTAATCTAGTGTTTAATACGGATTTAATTTTTTTCATAAAAGTTCCTCATAACATAATTAGTTCACTACGTAATAATACTTTATCTGGACCAATAAAAAAAGCCAGCTCTAAGGCTGACTTTATTTGTTGGTGGAAGTAGAATTATTACTCTTGCTTTCGGAATCCTCTTTTAAGATACTAGACCAACTATCGATATAAGTACGATCACCGTTTAATTCAGGTGCATCGGTAGTGTATAGACTCGTTGTCGATTTGTTATTATTTTGTGAATAGACGCTAGTTGATTTTAGACCTAAGTCATTACGTGTCTGAACGAGTTTTTGAATTTCGTTTTGATAATCATAATTCTTAGGGTTAACCGGTGTGAATCCACTTGGCGTGTAGAATCTCAAAAGATTCTTATTATTAATAGTATCTGAAAGTTTAAGTTTGTCGTTGACATATTCCTGCCACTTCTTAACTTTTTGTTTGAGAATTGGATTCTGACTGAGGTCGACTAGTTCACCAGTTTTATTCCGATAAACCTCAGGTTGATCACTATTGCCTTTTAAGACAGTGTAGTGAGGTGTGACAAAATTCTTGTTTCGGAAAATTACGATTGGATTATGTTGTTTTGAAAGTAGGTCGGTTCCTAATTGAACATACTGTTTTGTGTTGATCCCAGCCAAATGAAGCAGTGTAGGCAAGACATCAATTTCACCACCGTAAGTGTGGTTGATGCCACCTTTGAGCCCCTTCATATGAATCATGAAAGGAACTTTCTGCATTTGAGAATCGTTGAAGTCGGTCCAATCTTTGGAATCAATTCCTAGGACGGGAGCCAGATCGGTGTTTTGACTATCAGATAATCCATAATGATCACCATAAAGCACAATCATTGAATTATCGTAAATTCCACTGCTCTTTAAGTAGCTGAAGAATTCCTTCAAAGAATTGTCCAAATAATGGGCCGTTTCAAAATAACCATTAACAGTACTGTTGTCAGTATCTGGTGGAGTGAAATCATCTTTATCCTCATCAGTTAATTGGAACGGATAGTGATTGGTTACAGTAATAAATTTAGCGTAAAACGGTTGTTGCAATTGTTCAAGATATTTCACGCTCTCTGAAAGCATCAGTTTATCCTTCATACCGAATCCCAGCATTGAATCATCACTTTTATTAAAGTAACTGGAATCAAAGAAATAATTATAACCCATATTTTTATAAACGGAATTACGGTTCCAAAAACTACCAACGTTTCCATGGAAAACAGCACTAGTGTAGCCCTCCTTTTGGCCCAGAATAGCTGGGGCAGCCTGGAAGGTGTTGTCACTTCCAAGTTTGGTGAAGAGTGATCCTTCTGGTAATCCGAAGAGACCAGTTTCTAGCATGTTTTCTGCATCACTAGTACGTCCTTGTCCAACTTCGTGATAGAAATTATCAAACGACATTGTATTTTTATCGTTATAAAGACTGTTTAAGAACGGAGTTACTTCCTGACCATTAACTTTGTCATTAATTAGGAATTGTTGGAAACTTTCCAAGTGGATAATGATAATATTTTTACCCTTAGCCTTACCGAAGTAGGCTTGGTTTGGTTTAGCGTAATTCTTTTGGACATCAGATAAGACATCATCCATATCAGTACCAACTGCCTCAGAACGAACCTGATTGTTTTGCACCGTCTTAATTGAATCGTAAGCCAAAAAGGTATTTAAACCTAAATATTTAACAATATAAGAACGATCAAAGGTTCTACCCAATAGCTGAGGACGATTGCTTTCCGCAACAGTTAAATTAAGTGAGAAGAGAAAAATACCCAACATAGTCGTTGCTACAGCGGTTAGTTTTTTCATTGGACGAGGATCAATTTTAATAAAGTGGGTAAATAATAAAATGGCGATAATAATAAAATCTAAAACGTAGAAAATATCATGTACTTGAATTAGGCTGGTAGCACTGCCACCAAGTCCCTTAGAAACTTTTGAAGCACTGGTGATAGTGTTGAAAGATAAGAAGTCACTTAATTCACGATAATAAAGCACATTTCCATAAAGAAGAATTGATTCAAGAACGTATATCACACCCATAACGATGTAAGAGATTCGAGAACGTGTAACATATAACGATATGCTAAGTAGAATAACGGAAGTAGCAATAGGATTAAGAATTAGAATTGAATGTTGTAACGGGTCCGTTGCGCCTAGAGAGAAATCGGTATAATAAGCTATAATGGTTTTGAGCCAAAGAGTAAAGACTAAAAGCGTTAGAAAACCTAGCCTTTTACTCAAAAATATTTTTAATCTATTCATTGATAATTCCTTATTTGTAAAAATTCTTTAATAAAATCTATTTAGGGACTAAATAAATTGTTTAATTGTTAGTATAATACGTTATAGGTAAAAAGTGGGGAAGAATAAGAAAAATGATATTTTTAGGACCGTTGTATACATACATTTTTGAAAAGTATGCGTCAAGATTCAATCATTTTCCATTGATTAGGCTTTCTTTTTATGCTGTGGATAAAGCAATATTATATACCTTATTTTTCGTCATCCTAAGGTACATATGGGTAAAAGTTAAAAAGAAAAATACTAGCTTTGGCCGAGAATTTGGCTTAACGGTATTTGTCTTCTATGTTCTCCTACTTTTTGCTTTAACAGTCTTTCGAGATGGCTATTTCATTTGGCAATTCAAGTTTTATTGGCACCGTCCATTATCCCAAATTAATATAATTCCACTAGTAGAAACGATAAAATTATTAAATGGTCAGTCTTTAGTCGACTTTTTTTATAATTTATATGGTAATATTGTGTGGTTCGTACCAATGGGAATATTTATACCGGCGCTTACAGAAAGACACTTTGGTTTCTTCAAAGTTGTCCTCATTGGCGCTTTGATCTCGACTTCGATTGAAACGCTTCAGTTTATTTTGAACACTGGTGTAACGGATATTGATGACGTTATCTTTAATACTCTCGGCGCTGCGGTAGGATATTTTTTATATTTTGTAGGAAAATGGATAAAAAAGCTAATAAAAATTTGAAATTTTCTTCAAAAATGATTAATCTAGTTTTGACGATATATATGGAGGAGAGAAAATGACACAAATTAAATTTGATGATTCAAAATTGAGCAAGTTCGTTCATGAGAACGAAGTTGGCGAAATGCAAGCTCTTGTTACAGCTGCTGACGATGAATTACGTAAGGGTACTGGTGCTGGTGCTGACTTCCGTGGTTTCATCGATCTACCTGTCGACTATGACAAGGATGAATTTGCTCGTATTAAGAAAGCTGCTAAGAAGATCCAATCAGACTCAGAAGTCTTTGTTGGAATCGGTATTGGTGGTTCATACTTAGGTGCACGTGCTGCAATCGACTTTCTAAGTTCATCATTCTATAACGTTAAGAATGAAAAGGATGTTCCAGAAGTTTACTTCTGTGGTAACTCAATTTCTCCAAATTACCTAGCTGATCTTCTTGATGTTATCGGTGACCGTGATTTTAGTATTAACGTTATTTCAAAATCTGGTACAACAACAGAACCTTCAATCGCTTTCCGTATTTTGAAAGCTAAGTTGATTGAAAAGTATGGTGTTGAAGGTGCTAAGGGCCGTATCTATGCTACAACAGATCGTGCTAAGGGTGCTTTGAAGACAGAATCAGATGCTGAAGGCTACGAAGAATTCGTTGTTCCTGATGATATCGGTGGTCGTTTCTCAGTACTTACAGCTGTTGGTCTATTGCCAATTGCCGTTGCTGGTATTGACATCGACAAGTTGATGGAAGGTGCTGCACAATCACGTGAAGACTACTCATCAGCTGATCTTACAAAGAATGACGCTTACAAGTATGCTGCTTTGAGAAACATCTTGTACCGTAAAGGATACACAACAGAATTGCTAGAAAACTACGAACCAAACGTTCAATACTTTGGTGAATGGTGGAAGCAATTGATGGGTGAATCTGAAGGTAAAGATCAAAAGGGTATCTACCCATCATCAGCTAACTTCTCAACTGACTTGCACTCATTAGGTCAATATATCCAAGAAGGTCGTCGTAACCTTATGGAAACAGTTGTTTTGATTGACCAACCAAGACATGATGTTAAGATTCCTGCTGAAAAAGATAACCTTGATGGTTTGAAGTACTTGGAAAACAAGTCAATGGACTTTGTTAACAAGAAGGCTTACGAAGGTGTTGTTCTTGCACATACTGACGGTGGCGTTCCAGTTATGACAGTTCATATTGAAAAACAAGATGCTTATAACTTAGGTTACTTGATGTACTTCTTTGAAATTGCTGTTGGTATTTCTGGTTACTTGAACGGTATTAACCCATTCAACCAACCAGGTGTTGAAGCATATAAGAAGAACATGTTTGGTCTACTTGGCCGTCCTGGTTATGAAGAACTTGGCGAAGAATTAAACAAGAGACTATAATTTTATAAATTAACTGTTGAGGTGTCCTATATATTAGGACACTTTTTTTTATAAAAAAATTCCTCATATTTTTAGAATATGAGGAATTTTGGATTATATTATTATTGAAAATTAAATATCCCTTACAACTCTGAATCCAACATTGCTACTAGTTGAATTTGCGGTATTTCCGTTTCTTGCACCTAATCTGTATCGGTTGCAGTAAGAGGCATGACAAAGGAATGAACCACCACGCATTGCGTATTCGTCTTCACTATATTGATCATTAGAAGACCAAAAATCTTTTCCATTTTTATTTTGAAAATCTTTTAATGGAATTCCACGTTTATTAGAACACCATTCCCAAACATTTCCTATTACTTGATATAGATCAAAGCTATTTGGCTCAAAGGAATATACAGGAGCTGTGCCAAAGAAACCGTCAGATTTATCATTATTATTAGGAAAAGATCCTTGCCATGTATTAGCGTGGTATCCTTTATTATCAACAAGTTTATTTCCCCATGGATAAATTAGATCATTATTACCACCGCGAGCTGCATATTCCCACTCTGCCTCGGATGGCAATCTTGTTTTTGACCATTTGCAGAAAACCAAAGCATCATTTCTGGAAATATGAACAACAGGGTGGTCCATTAAATCATTGATGCTTGATTTAGGCCCATAAGGATGTTTCCAAGATGCTCCCTTTACTATTCTCCACCAAGGAGTATCCGGAACTTTCTGTGCATCAGTATTTTCAGAATTTAGTAAACCGTAAAAAACAAAGCCCCATCCAGCTGCCTCAGCCTCTGAGATGTAATTAGTTTCATCAACAAATCTTTTAAAATCTGCATTTGTAATAGTTGTATCTGTTATGTAAAAATCAGGAATATTTACTTTTGTTCTGGGTTTTTCATGATCCTCTGGAAAACCTTCATTATCTACAGCTCCCATTAAAAAATCGTTACCAATAATTTTTTTGAATTCCATAAATTTATCCTCTTTTCAAATTTTAGAAAGATAATACATCAAAAAAGTATATATCTTAAAAAAAGCGTTTTCAATCCCCGTTGATTTTTTTGATGTAAGTGCATACAATGAAAAAGTAAGCTTTCTAGTAGGGACTGACAAGAAAGGATTTACAAATGAAAAAAAATATTATTTGGATTATAGCTGATCAATGGAGAGCTGATTCAATTGGTTATACTGGGAATAAGGCTGTCGTGACACCTAATCTTGATAGCTTAGCGGAAGATGGAGTGTCATTTTCCAATGCATTTTGTCAATTGCCCGTTTGTGTTCCTAGTAGATGTTCGTTCTTATCTGGCTGGTATCCGCATACACATGGATATCGAACAATGCATTATTTAATGCCTGAATATGAGCCTAATGTACTTAAGACTTTTAAAAATGCCGGTTACTATGTCTACTGGGGTGGAAGAAACGATTTTCTTCGATTGGATGCTGACCAAGACAAATATTGTGATGAAAGACATGATAGTTTTGCTGCACAATTTAAAAAAGCAATGAGTCAGGCACATAAAAAGACTAATAAGGACATAAAACCGGATTATACCTTTTTTAACGGAATTAAGGAGGATATAGATTCACCTGATATTCCTGAATTACAAGCAGCAGAAGATTTCATAAAGAGTTATAGTGATGATAAACCGTCATTTATGTATTTAGCTTTAGCATTACCACATCCCCCATATCAGATTGAGAAGAAATGGTATGATATGATTGATCCCAAGAAGATTCCTGATCCAATTACTTTGACTGATGAAGAAGACGAAAAGAAGCCAAGTATTGAAACAGGTATTAGGAATAATCAAGATATAAAATTGTGGGACAACGATAAACTTAAGGATTTAAAGCGAGTTTATTATGCGATGGGAACTAAGCTTGATTATTATATTGGCAAACTTATTGATACCCTAAAAGAAACAGGTCATTATGATGATACGACTATTGTTTTTATGGCTGATCATGGTGATTATTCGGGTGATTTTGGTATTTCTGAGAAGAATCAAAACACGTTTGAAGATGTATTGACTAATGTTCCTTTGATTATAAAGCCGGCAGAAGGTCAAGGTGCTCCGGTATTAAGGAGTACGGATGCCTTGGTTGAATTAATTGACGTTCAAGCTACTCTAATGGGGATGAATGGCGTTGAAGAAGATCATACTCAGTTTGGTAAATCTTTGGAACCAGTTATAAATGGTGAAAATGAATTTAGAGCTTATGTATATACAGAGGGTGGCAGACTTAAAAATGAACCACAAGCATCTGAAAGTGGACATACAAAAGCAAGTCCATATTGGGCAAGATTAAATGAGCAAGCTCAGATGCCACAACATACTAAGGCTTTAATGATTCGTGATGATAGATATAAATATATTTATCGCTTATATGAGCAAGATGAGTTTTATGATTTGGAAAAAGATTCATTAGAAAAGAATAATGAGATTAATAATATCCAGTATGCAACTATTATTGGAAATATGAAGAACCAATTATTAGAACACATGGTATCAACATCAGACGTAGTCCCAGTAAAAGAAGATAAAAGATTTTAAAAAGAAAGCCTTTACATTTTGAACTGAATAAAATATAATGACGTTGTTGTAAGAATTCAAGAGTAGTTACTGTAGAAGCAGGCTAGATCTTGTTAGTACGTTTAGTACTTCAGGATTAGTCTGTTTCTTTTTGTCTACAATTGAAAGGGACGGATTTAAATGAAGATAAAGAAGATACTAAACAATAATGCTATTTTTTCTGAAAAGGATCAGCATGAATGTATTTATATTGGTGCTGGGCTTGGATTTCAAAAGCAGGTTGGAGATGATGTTGACGAGGATAAGATCGAACATGTCTTTGTATTGCAAGAAAAGGGTGTGCTTAGTAAGCTTTCAAATTTAATAGAAACAGTCCCTATAGAATATACTAAGTTAACTGGACATATTGTTATACATGCAGAAAAAGTTCTAAATTGTAGATTTACAGAAATGTTATATGTATCACTGTTAGATCATATTTATAATCTTATTCAAATGAATTTAAAGGGAATTGTAATCCATAATAGAATGTTCTTTGAATTGAAAAGACTATATCCAGAAGAAATGAAGGTATCACTTTGGGCGGTTGATTTAATTAATTTAACTTTGAAAAAGAATATTAATTCCGAAGAGGCAGCAAATATAGCTATGCACTTGATAACCTCTAGAATGGATAGTCACGTTAATATTGATGATGTCATTACTAATACAAAAAAAATTCACGATATTTTGGGATTAGTTAGGATAACGAATCATGTTAACTTTGATGTAGATTCATTATCATTGGATAGATTTACAATTCATCTCAATTTTTTAATGAAGAGAATTGAACTAGGCGAAAGAAAATTAAATGACGAGAATAATATTTTGGTCTACATAAAGGACAAATATAAAGATGCGTATAGATCAGCAAAAATGATTGAAAATTATTTAGAAACTAAATTAACTGATGATGAATTATTGTATTTAACTTTACACGTTGAAAGATTACTAAAAGAGTATAAAAAATAGATTGTTACAGATAAAGCTGGCAAGACTATTAAAGTGTTTTCTTAACTTTGATAGTCTTGTTTTTTGTTAGGAGGATGAATATTTATGGCTTATGATACTTTGGCTCAAGATATTCTTGATAACATTGGTGGTAAATCTAATATAAAAAATTTAACACATTGTGTTACAAGATTGCGTTTTGTATTAAAAGATGAATCTAAAGCAAATACTGAAGTGATAAAGGATATGGACGGAGTGATTACCGTTGTTAAAAGCGGAGGCCAATATCAGGTAGTTATTGGTAATGCTGTAACGGATGTCTATAATGCTTTTTTAAAGGTTTCTGGTTTTAATCCAGAGAATTCTGAAACAACAGAACATGAAGAAACAAATGAGAAGAAAAGTATATTAAATACATTTATTGATCTTGTTTCTGGAATATTTACACCAATATTACCGGCTATGATGGCAGCTGGTATGATTAAAGGTTTCAATGCATTATTTTTTGCATTAGGATTTTATACCAAGACTTCAGGGACATATATAATCCTGCAGTCAGCAGGTGATGCCTTATTTTATTTCTTACCAGTATTTTTAGGTTATACGTCCGCTAAGAAATTTGGGTTAAAGCCATTTATTGGTATGTTGATGGGAGCAGCTCTAGTATATCCGGATATTGTTGCTGCAACAGTCTCAGGAAAGACTCTAATGACATTGTTTGCCGGTTCAGCATTTCAGTCAGCAATCCATATTAAATTTTTAGGCATTCCTGTGATTTTAATGCAATATAAATCCAGCGTTATACCAATTATTGCCGCAACGTACTTGGCTTCAAAAGTAGAAAAAATTCTTACAAAAGTTATACCAAAAATTGTTGCTACAGCTTTAGTACCATTTTTAACAGTATTGATTTCGGTTCCATTAACATTTTTGATTGTAGGACCGATTATTACATGGGCCGGTGATTTAGTTGGGAAAGGAATTCTTGCAATTTATCATCTAAGTCCAGTTATAACGGGTATGGTGCTAGGCGCATTATGGCCAGTGCTAATTATTTTTGGATTGCATTGGGGCGTTGTTCCAATTACCATGAATAATTTGGCTGTTCTAGGTTATGATCCACTTTGGGCAAATGCAATTTATACTCCACTAGCAACGGCTGGGGTTGTTTTAGCAATTATTATTAAAACTAAGAGTAATAAATTGAGAGAGACGGCAACTCCCGCCTTTATTTCAGCCATTTTTGGTATTACCGAGCCGGCTATCTATGGTGTCACGTTGCCAAGGAAAAAAGTATTCGCAGGCGGTATGATAGCAGGCGGCTGTGCAGGTTTAATTTCAGGTATTTTTAGAACAAAAATGTACATAATGGGTGCTACGGGAATCTTCTCAATACCATCCTTTATTGGACCAAAGGGAATGGATAGTTCCTTTTATGGATATTTAATCGCAATGGTTGTTGCGTTTGTAGTTGGATTTATAGTTACATTTTTCTTTATGTATAAACCAGTTACTGATGGTAAAAAAGTTAATAAACAGAGTAATTTTAATGATGATAATCTGGAAAAAGAAAGTGTTCTACCGGTTGGTGCACAAAATATTTTTGACATTTCATCACCTCTAAAAGGTAATTTAAAAAAGCTTAGCGATTTGCAAGATGAAGTATTCTCTAAGGGACTATTAGGGAAAGGCTTTGCAGTTACTCCAAAGGATGGTAAGATTTATGCTCCATTTGATGGAACTGTAGATGTTCTATTTCCAACGAAACATGCTATTGGGCTTGAATCCAATACAGGAGTAAAGTTGATGATTCATGTTGGTATGGACACCGTAAATTTGAAAGGTAAATATTTTACTGCTCATGTAAAGCAAGGAGATAGTGTGAAACAAGGTGAGTTACTGCTAGATTTTGATGTTCCAAAGATTAAGGAGGCTGGATATGTTGTTGATACTCCGGTCATTGTAACTGATACCAATAAGTATTTAGATGTTGTTCCCGATTTTAAACAGCGAGAATTACATGTAATTATTTAAATATTGAGGTGGATTAATAAGATGACAAATGCTTTATATGGAATAATTGTTTTGTTTGCTACTATTATTGGTGCCATTACAGGTTTGGGTGGTGGAGTGATTATAAAACCATTATTTGATTTGGTAGCTCGAGACTCCGCAACCGTTATTGGACTGTATTCTGCTATGGCCGTCTTTACTATGAGTATTGTTTCAATAACCAAACAAAAAAGAAATGGATTTAGATTTGATAAGAAAACTGTCGGATATGTATCGCTTGGATCCATTTTTGGTGGATTAGTTGGAGAAGGCATTTTTGATTTTTGTACAAAAAGCTTATCCAATAATTACGTTAAAGTAATACAAAATGCTCTTTTACTAATTACTTTGGTTTTTATAATAGTGTATGGTATAAATCAAAAAAAAGTAGTTAGTAAAGAATTGAGAAATCCATTTGTAATCTTTTTAGTAGGATTGATATTAGGTTTGGTTTCTGTATTTATGGGAATTGGTGGAGGACCATTAAACGTTGCAATGTTCATGATTCTTTTCTCATTTTTTATGAAAGAATCCACAGTTTATTCGATAGTAACCATATTTTTTGCCCAACTATCAAAACTAATGTTGAATTTTATATCTGGTACTTACTCGCTTATTGATTGGAGGTCGACCATCGTTATAGTTATTGTTGCAATTGTGGGTGGATATATTGGAACATTAATCAATCAAAGATTATCGAATAAAATAGTAAATAATATATATAATGTTTTGATGATTGCACTAAGTTTTGTCGCTGTGCTTAATATATATCAGGCATTATAAGACATTTAAAAATTATTAGTAAGTTGAAACTGAAAAGACATTATCCTGATAGGGATGATGTCTTTTGCTTTAAATATTGCTTACCAGAATCTTAGAATGAAGAATTCTTTATTAATTCATTTAGCATAGCTTTGAAATCGGTTTCGCGGATGGTAATATTAGTGTGCATAAAAAATGTATAGTGTGATTAATTATGGAGGATTAAATGGATAATAATATTTTGAATTATGTCGATAAGTACACTAAGCTCTTTTTAAAAGATTTTAGTATGCTATCTGCTCCTGTTACCGAAACTATATCAAGTGATTTGAAAATGGATAGAACCATTGTTAGCAAGCAATTAAATAAGCTATTTAAGGATGGCAAACTAGTAAAAATAAATACTAGGCCTGTTATATACCTTCATTTAGAAAATATAAATTTGAATAAGATTAAATATCTTAGCATAGAAGATTTCAAGAAAGATTATCTTTTAGAGAAAAAGAATAATGTGCTGGAGAAAATAATCGGTTGGAATGGCAGTCTTCGCTCACCAATTGATCAGGTTAAGGCTTCCTTACTTTACCCTAATAATGGATTACCGGCTATAATTTTTGGGGAATCAGGGACTGGGAAAAGCTTTATCGTTCAGCAAGCATTTAAATATGCGCAATCAATTCATCTATTGGATAAAAGTGCAAAATTGATAATTATTAATTGTGCACAATATGCAAATAATCCGGAATTATTGTCTAGTTTGTTATTTGGTTATGTTAAAGGCGCCTACACAGGTGCAATCAAGGACAAAGTTGGGGCAATTGAATCAGCAAATAATGGAATTTTATTTTTAGATGAGGTTCATAGATTGAGTGCATCTGGTCAGGAGAAGCTATTTACATATATGGATACAGGATCATATTCACCTGTAGGAGATGATTCGAAAATAGTACATTCTAAAACTAGATTGATGTTTGCTACGACTGAAGATGAAAGTACATTTTTAGAAACATTTTTAAGAAGAGTTCCGATTAAGATCAAACTGCCTTCTTTGGATCATAGAGGTGTATTTGAAAAAAGGTCATTGATTAATGAATTTTTTAGATCGGAAAGTAAAAGTATTCAGAAGAGAATATTTGTTTCAAATCAATGTTTGAATAAACTATATATTTATAACTATAAGGCTAATGTCGGGGAAGTTAAAAATCTAGTTAAGAATATAGTTGCTAATAAATATTCAGAAGATATTAATTCAAAGGAAATCTATATTAAGCTTATTGATTTGCCTCCCAAAATATCTGGTTATAATGGTGAATCAACATTTGGAAATCAAAATATTAATTTAAATAAAAATAGTTTTTTTAAGTTTGATGGTAATGAAAGTTTATTGAAAGATAATGACGATAATCAATCGATTTATTACAAGATGAGAATGACTTGGAATTATATTAAAATGATGGACGAAAAACATGTACTGAGCAGAAGAAAATATATACAGATTATTTTTGATATGACCAGACATATTCTTTATTCTTTAACTTTGCAGGAAAAGGAATTAGTTAATAATATCTCTAAGAGTATTCAAGATATATTAGATATAATGAACTTTGATGATTTGAATTTAAATAATTCATCCATATATGATTTAGCCTTGTATATCTATTATTTGATGGGAGTGAATAAGGAAAACAATTCTTCAGTTAATAATGACAAAATATCTTTTGAATTATCACAGCTTTTTAGTAAGGAGATTAATTTAATTAAAAGATTATTGCCTTTATTAAAAGGACGCTTTGAAATTGAGTTGAGTGACAGAGATTTGTTTTGGTTGTCCGTTTTAATATCGAAAAATGATTTATCCAATGTCACTGAAACTCCAGGAATCATAATGTCCCATGGATATGCAACCGCAAGTAGTATGGCAGATACTTGTAATAGGTTTTTAAAAAGTCCGGTCTTTTATTCAATAGATATGAAACCCGATATTTCAGAAAATAGTATGGTTAATGAATTAAAGAAAGTAATAAATAGTATGAATCCTCAGAATGGAATAATAATACTTATAGATATGGGGTCTTTGAATACCATTGTAAGGAAGGTAAAAAAGTTTTACTCTTTTCCAATTCTGATAATTAGTAATGTAAGTACGCCGATGGCATTAGATGTAGGAAATAAGATTTTAAATAATAATAGCTTTAAATCCATTGGAGAAGATGTTAAGAAAATAGTTCCAGATAGTACTCTGTTTAATCAGAATGCTGTCAAAGATAATGTAATAATTACAACTTGTATGACAGGGATGGGAACAGCCAAACGGATAGAAAAAATTTTAAATAATAGCTTTAAAGGGATTAGAAATATTAGAATTATGGCGTTTGATTACCATGAATTAGTTAATTATAAACGGGTAGACTTGTTCTCTAAAATCAATATACTTGCAATAGTTGGAGTAGATAATCCAAACATTACGGGAGTACCTTATTTTGGATTGGAAGAAATTATATCTGGTGAAAAGATATCAGGATTAAAGAAAGTACTTTCTCAAGTTGTACCACAGGAACAATTGATGAGTATAGAACCACAGCTGGTTAAGAATTTTTCTTTAAATAGAATAATAGATTCATTGACAATTATTTCACCAGATAAGGTAATGCCATTAATAGAAAATTATATTGATAAATTAAAAAATGATTTAAATTTTAATTTATCAAATAGAATTCAAATAGCCTTGTATGTCCATATTGCTAGTATGGTAGAACGAGTAATACGTGGAAATGATATAAAGCTATACAATGGCAACAACGATAATATTATACGTGATAAATCTTTTAGTGTGATAAAAAAGGATATTAGTGTGATTCAAAAGGCATTCTCAATAAATGTTAATGATACGGAAATAGCTTACATTAGGGATATCGTAGTTAATTTGTAGAAAAGCATGCAGTGTTCACAGAACATTGGCATGCTTTTTGCTTATATAAAAGTGTAAAGGTCGTGGAGGTGATCGTATGAAAAATATAATTTTAGCAACACATGGTAATTTAAGTTTTGAATTTAAAAATACTTTGGAACTTATAGTGGGAAAAACAGATAATATCGAATGTTTTGGGATGACTAAGGACAAATCTAGTGAATCTGGAAAAAAAGAATTAGGATATTTGATAGAGTCCGTTGATGAATCAAATTTAATTATATTAACGGATTTATTTGGAGGTAGTTCAGCCAATATATGTATGGAATTGTTGCTTCAGGGCCATAAATTTAAATTATTGACGGGTTTAAATCTTCCCATGCTTTTGTCATTAGTTACCTCAGATAATGATGATATATCAGTTAATGATTTAACAAATAAAATTATTGATTCAGCCAAGAGCGGTGTGGTTGATGTCAATAAGGCCATATCGGAAAGGAGTTAGTTAATAATGTTAAAACTTGTAAGAGTTGATGAAAGATTAGTGCATGGTCAGGTAGCTGTTGGATGGACGTCCGATGCGAGTGCTAACACAATTCTTGTAGCAAATGATGAGGCGCAAAAAGACAAAATTAAGGCAATGGCATTAGATTTAGCCAAGCCGGCAGGAGTTAATCTGTATATTCGTAGTATTGAAGAATCTGGACCAATTGTAGAAAAATTTGCATCAGCAAAAAAAGCACAAGTTCTTGTACTTGTAAGAACCGTAAAGGATGCTTTGAAATTGATTAAAGAATCTAATGGCACAATAAAAGAACTTAATGTTGGTGGTTTAAAGTTTGAAGATGGAAAGAAAAAGTTGAATGAGTTTGTTGCAGTATCTGATCAGGATATAAAAGATTTGAAAGAGATCGACTCTATGGGAGTCAAATTAGATTTTAGAATGTTGCCAAGAGATAAACGCTTAGGATTAAATGACCTACTAAGGGAGGTATAACCATGGTAAAAGCACTGTTAATAGGTTTAATAGCTGGTATCGGTATTCTAGATGAAAGAATTTTGGGTTCGACATTGTTTGGTAGACCAATCGTTTTAAGCGTCTTTGTTGGAATAGCATTAGGAGATATTAAGCAGGGAATTATTATTGGCGCACAGCTTGAACTTATTTGGATGGGGATAGCAGGTATCGGCGCTGCAACACCGCCTGATTATGTCACTGGTGGTGTTATTGGTACTGCCCTTGCCATTGTATCTGGGAAGGGTATAGGAATAGCTTTGACCATTGCCGTTCCAGTCGCAGTCTTGGCACAGAGTTTGGGAACTCTTGTTAGGGTTATTAACTTATGGTTTTCTCATAGGGCAGATAAATATGCTTTAAAGGCTGATTTTAAAGGTATAAATAGAATGTTATGGATTCCTGCTTTTTTATTCTTCTTAAGTGCCTTTTTACCAACATTTTTGGCAATGTTATTAGGTGCATCAAAAATAAATCTTATTATTAATGCAATTCCCAAAGTAATTATCGATGGTCTTACAATAGCCGGAAATCTTCTACCGGCAGTTGGATTTGGACTTTTGTTAGACATGTTATTCTCCAAAAAGTTGTTTGTGTTTTTCTTCTTAGGATTCTTTATTTGTTCTTATTTCAATATTGGAATTACTGGAATAGCTATTTTAGCCACTTGTATAGCTTTGATAATTAGTATCTTCGGAGATAAAGGAGATAATAGCCATCACGATAGTGGAGACTCATCTGACAAGAAAGATGTTAATAATGGTTTGACGGAAGGAGATATCGACTTTGAATAATAAGATTACTAAAAAAGAATTGAGATCCGTCTTTTGGCGTTCATTTGCTCTTCAAGGAGCATTTAATTATGAGAAAATGCAAAACATTGGATATGCATTTTCTATGGAACCAATTATAAAAAAATTGTATTCCAATAAAGATGATCAAGCGGCTGCATTAACTCGACATCTTGCATTATTTAATTGTACCCCTGCAATGACCCCAGCTATTTTGGGGATAACTACTGCTATGGAAGAACAATATTCTGATGATTCAAATAAAATGGATCCAGACTCTATTAACTCAGTTAAAGCAGCACTCATGGCTCCATTAGCTGGAGTTGGAGATTCATTATTATTTGGTACTTTTAGAGTTATTGCAGCTGGTATTGGTGCTTCCTTTGCTAAACAGGGGAGTATATTAGGACCAATTTTATTTTTACTTCTATATAATATTCCAGCTTGGTTATTAAGAATTTATGGATTGTCTTATGGGTATAAATGGGGAGTCAATTCATTAGAGAAAATACAAAAAAATGGTGTAATGAATCAAATTATGTCAATTGTTGGAATAATTGGAATGATGGTTGTTGGAGGAATGGTGGCAACAATGTTACCAGTCAAAACAACATTAAAGTTCAGTATGTCAGGCGCAACTGTTAAACTTCAGAGTATTTTTAATCAAATTATTCCTAACTTATTACCACTTGTAGTAACTTTATTAGTCTTTTGGTTAATTAGAAAGAAAGTAAGTATTTCTAAATTAACAGTTGCTGTATTAATCTTAGGTATTTTATTACATGTTATTGGAATTCTATAATATTACGAGGAGAAATAATTATGAATTTAATTCAAAAGTATATTCAGGAAACACCAGATCAATTAAACAAGGTAATTAAAGGATCAGAAAAGTTATTTTCTGATGTAAAAGGAAGAAAGGTAAATAAAATTATTATTACTGGATCAGGAACAAGCTATCATTCAGGATTACAAATGCAAGAGGTTATGAGAAAGAGAACGGGAGTCGAGGTATATGCGTTCTATCCATTTATGATTACACCAGAAGTCTTTATGTCTGATAGTAGCCATACTTTATTTATCGGTATCTCTCAAGGTGGAAGTAGTTTAAGTACATTTGATGCCATGAAAATTGCTAAGGACAATGGCTGTATAATTGCTACAATGGCAGGAGAAAAGAATGCTTATATTGATCAATTAGCAGATGATATTTTAACTGTCAATATTGGTGAGGAACATGCAGGTGCTAAAACTAAGGGCTTTTATGCTACAAAGTTAAATTTACTATTACTAGCAGATTACATTGGTTTAGAAAATGGTAATTTATCTGAAGCGGAATTCAATAATGACATTTCTAATTTGGGAAAAACTTTAGATCAATTTTCTAGAGCATATAAAAATGCGTTTGATTGGGTTGAGGAGCATAAAGTAAAGCTTTCTAAAATGGACAATCTTCGTGTAGTTGGGCCGTCGGCATTGTATGGAGATGTACTGGAAGATGCATTAAAAATTTTAGAAACATGTAGAATTCCAGTAACTGGATATGATTTTGATGAATTTATTCATGGCATTTATAATGCAATTGATGAAAAGTCAACCATTTTTATTCTTGATGATGGAACAGAGCCTAGAGTTAAAAGAATGGTTGAAGTATTAGGAGATTGGACAAATAATATTTATGTTATAAATATCAATGTTGCAAAGTATGATAATGGATTTGGATATGGTGTTAATGTTCCCAAAGATTTTGAAACATTTATTTTTCCAATGTTATTACAAGTAATGGCATCATCAGTTCCTGAGCTAATGGGAGTGGATCCAAGTGAACCTAAGGACCCTAATTTCCATATGAAATTAGGAAGTAAAAAATATAATCATTAAAATTAAGTAATTGAAAAAGGGAATCACTATGAATTTTCAACGTCATAGTGGTTCCTTTATTTTGTAAAGATTATTTCATCCAAATCTCCATAAGCAGTATGTTCAACTAATTTTTCTTCAGTAGATTCGAATCCAAACATTTCATAAAAGGCTTGAGCAATCAGATTATCTTTTAGAACAATCAGATAAAATTTATTGAAGTCATTTTGTAAAATATTTAGAGCAGATTGGAAGAGTTTTTGACCAATGCCTTGATGTTGAAATTCGGGTAAGACATAGATCGAATAGATTTCTCCATAACCGACATAATTTTTCCGACGTGCTGGTCCATAGGTACAGACACCGACTATCTTTCCATTAACGGTGGCAATTAAGGTATTGTTGACACGTTCTTCAGGATGCCAAATATCGGTTGTCAAGTGATCTAAAAACGATTGTGGAACGATACCGATATATGCGTAATTCCAAGTTTGATAGTAAACTTCCTTGATAGCTTTAAAATCAGTTTGTTGAGTGGCTTTGACTATTTCAAAATTCATTTTAATCTCGACTTTCAACGGTATTGTTGACACTTGCAAAGTTGCCCATTTTTCCGATAACTAAGCCTAATACGAATCCGGCTAATGTTAATGTGACCCAGCCCAATCCTAAGTTTGCCAATGGGATGTATTGATGATAGTATCTCAAAGCCAATTTGACAAAAGCTAGGTTAGTGACAGCTGCAGGTGAGGCATTCAACATATCGAAGATAGCAGGTAGAATTGTGAATGCAATGGTCATTTTGTATACTACGCCAGCATAAGGTTTAGCGTGGACAGTTAAAGAAGCTAAAATTAGAGCCAATGATAAAGGATACAGAAGCATCAGTACTGGCAATGACCAAGCAATGATATTATCAAGTCCCGCATTAGCGACGATAAATGATAGGAAGGTTGTAACTCGTAACCAAGCTAGATAACTAACTTTAGGGAATAACTTGTGGAAATCTTGTGAGAATGAAGCGACTAATCCCATAGCTGTGGTGAAAACTCCTAAAGTAACTAAAACGCCAAGAAAGGCTGTTCCAAAGCTACCGAAATAATAGTTAACAATGCTTGAAAGAGCATCTCCACCATTAGCCGATAAGTTCATTTTATTTAAACTAAAGGCACCTAATAATACTAATCCAAAATAAACTAGGATTTCTAAACTGATACTTAAAGAACCAGCCTTAGCAGTTAAACGAGACATCTCTTTATCCTTATATCCTAAACCTCTAACGGCATGAACAAAGGTAACACTTAAAGCTAATAGAGCGACAGCATCGATGGTGTTGTAACCCTCGAGTAAACCATTGACGGAAGGATTAGTTTGATAAGCTGAGGTTGGCATATGGTTCAAACCACCCATAGGCTTTAGAAAAGCCACGATGAAGATAATTGCCAATAAGACTAAGAAAATCGTATTAAGATATTTTCCAACATATTTTAATAATTGACTCTGATGGACCGTTAAAACGTAAGCTAATCCGAAAAAAAGAGCAGTGAATAAGAACATACCAACAGTGTTGAATTTTGCAGGTAAGAAAGGTTTAGCTGCCATTTCATAGGCCATAGCGGCAGTTCTTGGCGTTCCAAAGAATGGTCCAATTGTCAAATGAACAAGAACTAAAAAGATAGCAGCATAATATTTACCAACTGGTCTAGCTAAATCATAGAGGCCATCACTCTTAGTAACGACGACTGCCAAGATAGCTAGTAATGGGAATAAAGAACCAGAAACAGCGAATCCTAAAGCTGCTGGGAACCAGTTATTACCAGAAAGTTGTCCTAAGTGAATTGGGAAAATTAAGTTACCTGATCCAAAGAACATTCCAAAGATCAATGAACTAACAATCAATAGATGCCAAACTTTGTGTTTGGGTTTAGCTTCCCCTGAAAAATTATAATTAAAATCATCTTGCATATGATACACACCCCTTTTTTTAATAATATAGATATTTGAAATGAGGATTTTCTTTCTACGTTATGGAGCGCCTTTAAATGCTTGAAATCAAAAGGCAAGGAATACGGGCATCCTTAGATGCCCCCATAATAGTCTCTAGAGTGACAAAGTCACTAAGAGACTATAAAAAAGAGCCCTTCTCCAACTAAGGAAAAGGGCTCAAGTAGAACGGTACCACCTTTTTTGAGTATTCAAAAAAATACTCACTCACTTAACGGACAATCATCCGCTAGCCTGATAATGGTGGCAACCACGAAAACCTACATTTCGGCCTCGAACTCAGAAATGATTTTCGAAATTCCTGTTACGGTCACTTTGCACTTAACGTGACTCACTTGGCGAATTCAGGATTCCTACTTTTTTCTTCAACGTTTAATGACTGTATTATAGGCATTCATGATTATAATATCAAGTATTTTTCTAATTTTATTATAATAATTATAATTTATTGGGCGTGCGATTTAAGAAGTGTTTGGCTCCATCTATAACGTGGAAATAGGTCGCTAACTTGAACATATCAGTGTTTATGCTCCTTAAAAAGGGCCACTCCCGTAACGAACCCTTGATGACGGAGTTATTTTGTTCAATAAATTCCTGTCCAATTTTTTGTGGTTGGTCGTTGAAAGCTCCAGACTGATAAAGATAATTAGAATAGTCAAAGAAATATTTAGCAGTCTGTGGATCATTAATGTTATTACGCAAAATTCTAGTTCTCAAACGAATAAAACTAACACTATTACGTAAGACTTGGCGACTGGTATTGGAACTGGATAGATAGGCAAAGAGTTGTTCAAAGAATTTTTGATAAGCGTGAACCTCACCACTGTTTAAATAAGCTCTAGGATGATTTTTGAATGGATATTTCCAATTGCTTAAATTGTATTCCCATTTTTGACCAATCCAAATAGTAAACGGCAGTTCATAGAAGACTTGTGTCATATCCTGTTCAAAAACTTCGTTAATAATTTGTGAGTAATCATGTGGTAAAAGTCGGTTGATCTGTTGACGTAATTCAGGAGTGATAAATTTTACATTGTCGTTATCATCTGTTAGTGCGAATAATTTTTTCCAAACGTCATCAGAGAAAAGTGTTGGCTTAACATGTTGAATCAATTTTAAATTAACTGGTGCAGAATTAAGTGTATAGCCAGCATCAAAACAATAGTCCATTAGTTGTAAAGTTTGCACAAAATGTCCACCTAAAGAATGACCTAAACCATAAATTAAGGTACGTGAAGCAATGTTATCCTCAATATAACGCATAAAGTCACGTGCAACGTTGAGTTGACTGAGATTCTTGTCACTACCGACTAAGATGGCGTTGACATTGTAATCCCAGTCTTTATAAGTTTCTAGGACGGCTTTTTCAAAACGCTTACTGCGAGAACTAACCGTATAATCCACATTGACTTCAGTTCCTTTGAAAGTGACATAACATTCTTTTAATCCGTCAATAGAAATTTCAAAGGCGATTCCGGAGAAACCACATTCAGCTGCTTCGGGAATAATCTCACGCGCATCATAGGATTTTACATAATCCGGCATTCGGTGCACCCGCGTATAAATAAGAAAACGTAGGTAATTTTCAGGTTTAAACTCCTCATAGAGGTAACGGTCATAATCAAACTGAAGTAATTTTGTTCGAAAATCGTTATCATGTAACAATTCTCCAGCCTGATAGGGTTCTTTACGCAACTCAATTGGTAAGAGATGATGAATTAAGAGGATTACATAAATTTGATTCAAGTAACCGTGACAAAGATTGAGATTTTCATCTTCAATTTTGTCTATCAATTGTTTAAGTTTATTGATCTTTCTATCTCTAGAAGGACGTTTTAATTTTTGCTTACTATGATTTTCATCAATATTTTTTAACTTTAAAGCTTTGTCAATTAGTTGGGGATGAATCGTTTTATTTAAAGAGAATTCGGGAACACGTAGATCAATCACTTGATTCAGAAGTAGATTGGTCAGACGTGTTTTTTCTTTATTTAAGTAAGAGTAACTAAATTGAAGACGTTTATTTTTAGGTAAAAGTTGCTTGCTATCAGCCTTATTGAAAGTTAAAGGTAAGTCTTTGTGAGCACGGAAATTAAGTAAATCAATTTGTTCATAAACATGATTTAATCGGCCTAGAGTGCTTAATAGTTCTTTCATTAAATCACCTCTCGTTACTCTTATTCTAACAAATTGTTGATATATAAGGAATTGAGAACATTTTGTTATAGAATGAAAAAGTTATTTAAAATTATGTCACATTTGTGGTACTTCACACTTGTGCTATGTCACAAACGTGCTATAATGTAGTTGTGGAGGTTGAGGATATGCGAATAGATATTAAATCATACTTAGAAGATAATCATTTAACAATTTATGTAATTTCAAAGAGAAGTGGGTATGGTTACACGACTTTGCATAAATCCTTTAATAAGAAACAATCTTCCGCCACACCGCTCAATTTGCGCGATATAGAGGCAATTGCCAAGGCGCAGGATACGGAAATGTGGAAAGTTCTGCGTGAATTGGAGTTGCATTATCTGAAGTGAGGAGGCTTTATATATATGGCAAGATCATTTTGGGACGACGATCCATTTAACGATAATATGGACGAAATATTTAAGAGATTAATGAGTCAACAAAACGGTAATTCACAGGCTAAGTACTATGTGAACGGTCATGAGTTGACTCCAGACGAATTAGCAAAATATCAAGAGGCAAGAACTATAGGACAAAATATTCCAATTAGTGATAATAGTAAAAATAAAAAGGGTACCATTTTAGAAAAACTCGGCCGTAATTTAACTAAAGAAGCTCAACAAGGACTTCTTGATCCAGTTATTGGTCGTGATAAAGAGATTCAAGAAACAGCAGAAGTTTTAAGTCGTAGAACCAAGAATAATCCAATTTTAGTTGGTGATGCAGGTGTTGGTAAGACTGCGGTAGTTGAAGGTTTAGCGCAAGCCATTGTAAAAGGTGACGTACCTGAAGCAATCAAGGATAAACAGATCATTTCGATTGATCTATCATCTCTTGAGGCTGGAACACAGTATCGTGGTTCATTCGAAGAAAATATTCAAAACTTGTTGAAAGAAGTTAAAAAAGCAGGCAATGTAGTATTATTCTTCGATGAAATTCATCAAATTATCGGTGCTGGATCTTCTGGTTCCGATTCTGGTAGTAAAGGATTAGCTGACATTATCAAGCCAGCTTTGAGTCGTGGTGAGATTTCCATCATTGGTGCAACCACTCAAGATGAATATCGTAATACGATCATGAAAGATGCTGCTTTAGCAAGAAGATTTAACGATGTAACAATTAATGAACCAACTAAAGAAGCAACATTGGCAATCTTGAAGGGACTACGTAAAGCCTATGAAAATCATCATCATGTTAAATTACCAGATGAAGTTTTAAAGGCCGCTGTAGATTATTCAGTTCAATATATTCCTCAAAGATCTTTACCTGACAAGGCTATTGATTTGATTGATATGACTGCTGCTCACTTGGCAGCTAGAAATCCAGTTACTGATAAAGTAAGTTTGGAAAAATCATTGAAACAAGCCGAAAAAGATAAGGACGAGGCAGCTAAAAAAGAAGATTATGAGAAAGCTGCTAGTTTGAAGAAACAGATTGAAGATCTTCAGGCTAAACTCAATAAGGGTGACGAAAACTCTGATGAACCAGTAGCAAAAGTTAACGATATTGCACAATCAGTTCAAAGATTAACCGGTGTCCCTGTTTCTCAAATGGGTGCTAATGATATTGAGCACTTAAAAGGAATGGGTAAGAGATTAAAAGGCAAAGTCATTGGACAAAACGAAGCTGTAGATATGGTCGTACGTGCCATTCGTCGTAACCGTGCCGGTTTTGATGATGGAAATCGTCCAATTGGTAGTTTCTTATTTGTTGGACCTACTGGTGTTGGTAAAACTGAATTAGTAAAACAATTGGCTAAAGATATGTTTGGTAATAAGAATGCTATCGTTCGTTTAGATATGAGTGAGTATTCTGATTTAACCGCCGTATCTAAGTTGATTGGTACATCTGCCGGTTATGTAGGCTATGAGGATAACGGTAATACGTTGACTGAGAAAGTCCGTCGTAATCCATATTCCATCGTATTACTAGATGAAATTGAAAAAGCTAATCCACAAGTTTTAACATTGCTCTTGCAAGTAATGGATGATGGTCGTTTAACTGATGGTCAAGGTAACGTAGTCGATTTCAAGAATACAATCATTATCGCAACTTCTAATGCTGGATTCAGTGATAATACTGACAAAGATAAGAAGTTAATGGATAAATTAGCACCATACTTCAAACCAGAATTCTTGAATAGATTCAATGGTATCGTTGAGTTTACACATCTATCTAAAGAAGATTTGAATCAAATCGTTGATTTAATGATTGATGATGTGAATACTAACTTGGCTAAGAAGAATATCACTTTGAAGATTACTCCTGAAGCTAAGGAATGGTTGATCGATGAAGGTTACGATGAAGCTATGGGTGCAAGACCATTACGCCGAGTTATTGAACAACAGATTAGAGATAAGGTTGCTGAATTCTATCTCGATCATCTTGATGTGAAGAATTTACAAGCTGATTTAGTTGATGGGACTATTAAAATTTCTGAAGCTAAATAATTAAGAAAATCGTTACGGGATTTAAATTCCGTAACGATTTTTTTGTTTAAAAAATAATGAGAAATGTACCGTAATATGGGCATTTTCCAAAAAGAAGATTTTGAGTGACATATAAAAAGCAAAAAATCTATTGCAATAGAAAAAGAAAGCGCTATACTAATTTTTGAAAGCGATTACTTCATAACTGAAAAATGTTAGTGGTCGTATTTTTTACCTAGTATTAGTTGTTCTCAACAACCAACCAACCTACCTACAAAAATAAAATGGAACAACTACTAGGATATGAATTGAATCTGGGAAGAGGGTTTGTAGTATGCGTGTCAGTGCACCACAAAGTAGTAGCAAAATAAATTCAGCTACTAAATTGGAAAGTGCCCCCCGTAAGAACATGGTTCCGTGGGGCGAACGTTTTAGTTACTCGTTATCTGATTTTGCTTGTAATTTATCTTTTTCATTAGTTAGTACATATTTAATGTTCTTTTATACCGATGTTTTTGGTATCAGTGCTGCAGTTGTTGGAACCTTATTTTTAGCAGCCCGAATCGTTGATGCGTTTGATGGCCCATTTTGGGGAATTATGATTGATCATACGCATACACGTTGGGGAAAGAGCCGACCTTATTGGTTATGGTTCTCAATTCCTTTTGCTGTATTTAGTGTATTGTGTTTCACAGTTCCAAATATGAGTACAGGAATGAAAGTTATTTGGGCATATGTAACTTATATTGGTGTTGATATTTTATATTCTGCCGTTAATATTCCGATCACATCAATTTTACCTAGTTTGACTGGTAACCCACAAGAACGTGTAACGTTATCAACAATTAGACAATTTATGGGAACTCTAGGTGCAACAATTATTTCTACTGTTGCCTTACCACTAGTTGCTTACTTTGGTGGTGGCAGTACATCTTCAGCCCATGGATGGTTTATCGTCGCCTTGATTATGGCCGTCATAGCCATGGTTATTTTCTTCATTGTATTTGCTAATACAAAAGAACGTGTTCAAACCGTTCAATCTAAGAAGAGTATTCCAATTAAGACTTCATTAAAGGCACTTAAGAATAATTGGCCTTGGGTAATTGTTATTTTTATTAACTTTATTTACTGGTTAGGAATGCAAACTCGTTCTCAAGTCACAGTTTACTTCTTTAAATATAATATGCATGACGCAACGTTAGCTTCATTTATCTTAGGTTTACAATTAGTTGCATTATTGGCTGTGGTTATTACACCATGGACATCTAAGAGAATTGGTAAACGTAACACTATGTTAATGGGAATGTTACTTGCTATTGTTGGACAACTAATTTTATGGGGTGGTTCAAAAGCCTTGAATGTAACAACCATTACTATTGGTACCATTGTTGGATATTTAGGAACTGGTTTTGTATCAGGATTGATTGCTGTTATGTTGGCTGATTCCGTAGATTATGGTGAATGGAAAAACGGTGTTAGAGCAGAAGGTATCGTAACTTCGTTCTCTAGTTTTTCTGCAAAGTTTGGTATGGGAATTGGTGGTGCCGTTACTGGTTTGATCCTGTCAGCCGGTGGATATGTTGCAAACCACTCACAAAGTGCACAAGCTTTAAACGCTATTGAAATGAACTATGTTTGGGTACCAATCGTTGGTTTTGGTCTATCAGCAATTGCATTGTTATTCTACAAAGTCGATAAGATAGAACCAAAGATGTTAGATGATTTGGAAAAGAAACATGCTAAAGAGAATGCATTAGCAGAAAATCAAAAGTAATTATTAGAAAGGATGAGAAATAGTGAAATTTACAAATGGTTATTGGCTAAATCGTGAGGAATTTGATGTTAATTCACCAAAAGAAACATACGATGCACAGAAGGTTGGTAAATCAATTTCAGCTTTCGCACCATACAAACGTATTATGAATCGTGGAGATCAATTAAATTTAGGAGCAACTACAATTACCTTAAGCTCACCAATTGAAAATGTAATTGGTGTTGAATTGGAGCATTTTGACACTAATGAACATGGTCCAGAATTTAAGATCAATAATTCAGACCCAGATGTAGATATTAAGGTTGATGATAAAATTGCTGGTTTACAAAGTGGAGATCTGAAGGTAGAACTTCCACTAAGAACTGACTTCGAAATGAAGTTTACAGCTAATGGACAATTAGTCACACAATCAGAGACAAACGCCCAAGCAACTATCTGGAATCATGACACTAAAGTTAATTACATGCGTGAACAACTTTCAATGGGAATTGATGAAAAAATTTATGGTCTTGGCGAAAGATTTACAAACTTCGTTAAGAATGGTCAAGTTGTAGATACATGGAATCAAGATGGTGGAACTGGTAGTGAGCAATCGTACAAGAATATTCCATTCTATATTAGTAGTAATGGTTATGGTGTCTTTGTTGATGAGTCACAAAAGGTGTCATTTGAAATCGGTTCTGAAAATGTTGATAGAGTCCAATTTAGTACTGAAGGACAATCTCTAAAGTATTATGTTATTTATGGGCCAACACCAAAAGAGATTCTTCACCGCTATACTCAATTAACAGGTGCTATTAAGTTGCCACCAGCATGGTCATTTGGATTGTGGTTAACAACATCATTTACAACTGATTACAGTGAAGAAACTGTATTGAAGTTTATTGACGGTATGCAAGCACATCATATTCCATTAGACGTTTTCCATTTTGATTGTTTCTGGCAAAAAGGATTTGAATGGTGCACGTTGGAATGGGATAAGGAACAATTCCCTGATCCAGAAGGTCTGTTGAAGAAGATCCACGACCGTGGTATTAAAGTTTGTGTTTGGTTAAATCCATATATTGCACAAAAATCCCCTCTATTTAAAGAAGCTAAAGAGAAAGGTTATCTATTAACTAGAGAAAATGGCGACGTTTGGCAATGGGATCTATGGCAAGCAGGTAATGGATTCGTCGACTTTACTAACCCTGACGCCGTTAAGTGGTATCAAGATAAGTTGAGAGTCTTACTAGACATGGGTGTCGATAGCTTTAAGACAGACTTTGGGGAAAGAATTCCATCCGAAGATGTTAAATTCTTTGATGGTTCCAATCCAAAACAAGAACACAATTACTACACATTACAGTATAACCGTGCTGTTTATGAAGTTATTCAACAAGAAAAAGGCGAAGATGAAGCAGTTCTATTCGCACGTTCCGCAACAGTCGGTTCACAATCTTATCCAGTTCACTGGGGTGGCGACTGTTTATCAAACTACAACTCAATGCGTGATACATTGAGAGGTGGATTGTCATTCTTGCTATCTGGGTTTGGCTTCTGGAGCCATGATATTGGTGGTTTCGAAGATGGTCCTGGTACTCCAACACCTGATCTTTACAAGCGTTGGTCACAATTTGGATTATTGTCATCACATAGTCGTTATCATGGTAGTGATGTCTATCGTGTTCCATGGAATTTTGATGATGAAGCTGTCGAAAATACACGTAAGTACGTCAACTTGAAGTTATCATTGATGCCTTACATTTATACTGAAGCAGCACATTCTGCTGCATATGGTAATCCATTCATGCGTCCAATGTTCTTAGAATTTGGTGACGATGCCAATGTCTATGACAATGCTACACAATACATGTTTGGTTCAAAGGTCTTGGTTGCACCAATCTTTAATAGTGAAGGCAAAGCACACTTCTACTTACCAAGTGGTAAATGGACAAGCATTTTGGATGGTAAAGTTTACCAAGCTCCACAAACAGGAGAATGGATCAATGAAACTTTTGATGAATTAGATCTACCAGTATTGGTTCGTCAAAATTCAATTATTGTTCGTAATGAAAAAGCAGTTCACGCTGAATACGACTATACTAAGGATGTTGATGTCCATCTTTATCAAATTCAAGATGGCAAAGTATCAACTAGTGTAGTTGATAAACATGGACATGACGCTGCTGAAATCAATGTAGAACGCAGCAATAATCAAATTACAGTTCAAGCAACAGGTCTAAGTGGAGATATTACAGTGTATGTTCACGAAGGTACTAATGTAGTTAAAGCTGATTTGGTCGATGGAAAAGCACAAATTACGCTTTAATAATGATATAAAAAGTAGTAAATGTGGCTCGTCACATCGTTGTGGCGAGCCATTTTTTGGATTGTAACTCAGATTGTTTTTTGTTAGATTTAACTTAGGGTAAGGTATTTTAAAGTAGTGAGAAGGGATGATACATTGGAGAAAGAAAGTATCGGCCGAACGCAACTACGTAATCGTAATTTGAAATTGGTGTTGCAACAAATCATCAATAATCCTGGGACATCCAGGGTCGCAATTTCACATGAATTGAATTTAAATAAATCAACGATTTCGTCATTGTACAACAGTTTGGCAGAAGATCACTTTATTGAAGAATTGGGCGAAGGCGCGTCATCAAACGTCGGTGGCCGTAAGCCTATTATGGCCAGATTAAATAAAAAATATGGGTACACAATTACTTTTGACCTCGGTTATCGCCAAGTTCATGCGGTAGCAAACTATTTAAATTCAGAAGTGATTGATCATCAAGAGATTAATACTAAAGGACAGCCGATTGAAGTGATGCTGCAGTATTGTTCCGATTTTGTAAAGGAGATGCAGGGAGAAGTTGTTTCAAATCAGGGTCTATTGGGAATCTGTTTTTCGATTCACGGAATTATTAATCAGAATAAGATAGTTAATTCACCATGGATTGAAATGAATGATACGGATATTGTCGAACAGTTTAAAGAAACATTTGATGTGCCCGTAATATTAGAGAATGAAGCTAACTTATCAGCAATTTATGAACGTGATTTCAATGCTGGTCGCTATTATCACAATTCGATTACTTTCAGTATTCATCGTGGTATTGGTGCCGGAATTATTTTGGGTAAAAGGTTATTCCGAGGTAAGCAAGGTGAAGCTGGTGAAATTGGTCGTTCATTGACGTTGTTGGGACCTAATACCGCTGGACAGTCAGTAGAATCGTTCTGTTCCGAAGAGGCTATTATTAATCGTGTTAAACAGTTAAAGCATGATGATACGATTGATAGACAAGCAGTAGTAGATTTATATCGAAGTAAAGATCATGAAGTGATGAGAATACTTTTGCAGTCATGCAGCGTGATAGCGGGGTTGATGTACAATGTCGTGACAACGTTGAATCCAGATGCAATTTTTATCAATTCAGAACTGTTGGCCGAATTACCAGATTTGTTGACGGAAATTAAAGATAATTATCAAGACATTGCACAAGAAGAATTACCTATTGCTTTGACTAAAAATACTAAGTTTGCAACCTTATTGGGCGGTTGTTCATTAATTACGCATTATGTTTTAGGCATGATGGATTATGAATTACACTTTGAAGAAGCGAATTGAAAAATCGCTTCTTTTTTATATTTTATTTCAGAAACCGTTTACAATATATAAACTAGGAGTTATAATTCTTTTTGTAGGTTGGTTGCTTAAACAAACTAACGTGGAGGAAATAATATAATGACAAGTGAATATTGGAAGGGTGTCGATCAAATTAAGTATATTGGACACCAAGATAAGAAATCAGGACTAGGATTTCAATATTACAATCCTGATGAAGTGATCGGTGGCAAAAAGATGCGTGACTGGTTACGTTTCGCAGTTGCTTACTGGCACAGTTTTGATCAAAGATTGGTTGATCCATTTGGCGATGGTACAGCACAACGTCCATATGACCACATCACAGATCCAATGGACTTAGCCTTAGCCAAGGTTGATGCAGCGTTTGAATTTTATAACAAATTAGGCGTTGATTACTTATGTTTCCATGATCGTGATTTAGCACCTGAAGGAGATACTTTACGAGAAACTAATCGCAATTTGGATAAAGTTGTTGATAAGATTGTTTCATATCAAAAGCAAACTGGTATGAAAGTATTATGGAATACATCTAATATGTTTACTAATCCACGATTTGTAGAAGGAGCCGCAACTTCACCAGATGCTGAAGTATTCGCATATGCTGCAGCACAATTGAAACACAGTTTGGAAATTGGTAAACGTGTCGGTGCTGAAAATTACGTCTTCTGGGGTGGCCGTGAAGGTTATGAGTCATTATGGAATACAAACATGAAGCTTGAACAAGAACATGCAGCTAAGTTCTTCCATATGGCTAAGGATTACGCTAATGAAATTGGATTTAATGCACAAATGTTGTTAGAGCCAAAACCTAAAGAACCATCAACTCATCAATATGATTTTGATGCAGCAACAACAATTGCCTTTATGAAAGAATACGGTTTGGATAAAGACTTCAAGCTAAACTTGGAAGGTAACCATGCTAACTTGGCTGGTCACACATATCAACATGAAATTCGAGTTGCCCGTGAAGCTAACTTATTAGGATCATTAGATGCCAATCAAGGTGACAAACTAATTGGTTGGGATATTGATGAATTCCCATCAAACCTATATGAAACAACTGCTGCAATGTATGAAGTTGTTGAAAATGGCGGTATCGGACCTCATGGTGGTTTGAACTTTGATGCTAAACCACGTCGTAGTTCATTTGAAGCTAATGATTTATTCTATGGTCACATTGTAGGTATGGATAGTTTCGCAGCTGGTTTAAGAGTTGCCATGAAGATGAAGGAAGACGGTTTCTTAGAAAATATAGTTGCTGATCGTTACAAGTCTTATCAAACTGGTATCGGTGCTGAAATTGAACAAGGAACAGCTGATTTCAAGTCTCTAGAAGCACATGCAATTGATAAACCACAATCTGAGTTGATTGCAGCCACTTCTTCTGATCACTTGGAAGAAATTAAAGATACAATTAACCATTATATTATTGAAACTTTAAGCAAATAATTATTTTAAAAACGCGTTTGGGGAGGATTATCCTCAACGTGTTTTTTTATAGGAGGAAGAGACATGACAGCAGTCGTATTAGGCGTTGATTTGGGAACCAGCGCTGTTAAAGTTTCAGCAATTAATAAACGTGGAGAAGTTGTTGCTCAAGCCAGTGAATCTTACGACCTGCAACAATCGCATCCAGGGTACAGTGAACAAAATCCCGAGGACTGGGTTACGCAGACTACTAAGGCGATTCGAGAATTACTCAAGCAATCAGAAATTACCGCAGCTCAAATTGAAGGGTTAAGTTATTCAGGACAGATGCATGGTTTAGTTTTGCTAGATGAAAAGAATGAGGTTTTACGTCCAGCAATGTTGTGGAATGATACGAGAACAACTAAACAGTGCCAAGAAATCACTGATAAAATTGGTGATAAATTTGTTGATATAACGGGAAACAGACCCCTTGAAGGATTTACGTTACCTAAATTGTTGTGGGTGAAGGAAAATGAACCTGATATTTGGCAACAAGCTAAAACTTTCCTATTACCAAAGGATTATCTTCGTTATCGCATGACAGGAAATTTGGCAATGGATGAATCTGATGCGACAGGAACAGTACTACTAGATATTAAGTCTGGACAGTGGAGTAAGGAACTTTGCGATGAATTAGGTATTTCTTTGAGTATGTGTCCACCATTGATTGAGTCGATTGAATATGCAGGCAATATTAGTGATGAGTATCAAGAATTATCGGGACTATCAACTGATATTAAGGTATTTGGCGGTGCTGCCGACAATGCAGCTGGAGCCGTTGGTGCCGGAATTTTATCATCTGATAAAGCGATGGTTAGTATCGGTACTTCAGGAGTGGTTTTGAAATACGAGAATGACACTCAAAAAGAATATCGTGGCGTTGTGCAATATGAACGTCACGCCTTTCCTAAGAAATTTTATTCAATGGGAGTAACATTAGCTGCCGGCTTCTCCTTAAGCTGGTTTAAGAAAACTTTTGCCCCCGATGAATCTTTTAATGATGTTGTAGCAAGTGCCGGGAAATCATCGATTGGTGCTAACGGTTTACTATTCACACCTTATATTGTTGGTGAGCGCGCACCATATGCGGATGTCAATATTCGTGGAAGTTTTATCGGTATTGATGGCGGTCATCAACGATATGATTTTGTTCGAGCCGTTTTGGAAGGAATTATCTTTTCGTTTGAAGATTTAATTAAGTTGTATCAACAAAATGGAGCCGATTTCGATACCATTGTTTCTATCGGTGGTGGAGCTAAGAGTCCATTATGGTTACAAATTCAGGCCAATATTTTTAATTGTAAAGTTGTCAGTCTTGAAAATGAACAAGGACCAGGGATGGGAGCTGCAATGATTGCCGCCACAGGCCTGGGGTGGTTTACGACTTTAACAGACTGTGCCCAGTCATTTGTTCATTATGGGAAAGCTTATTATCCAGTTGCTGATCAGGCGGAGAAGTATCAGAAGATTTATAAGTTATATCAACAAGTTTACGCACAGACAAAACCAATTACAGCGGGATTGTTGGAACAAAGAAGAAGTAATTAATAAAAAGAAGATAAGTTGAAGTGCAATAAAAAAGTTAGACATTTTTATAGGTTTTAAAAAATCATGGATTG
>NZ_AZDH01000005.1 GCF_001435445.1 Companilactobacillus kimchii DSM 13961 = JCM 10707
GCCACGCTAATGGTAAAGGAATCAACTTAGGTTGATTCCTTTTTTTGTGTCTCTAAAAAATATTTTTTCAGAAATCATAAATATAATTTTCTGAAGTATTTATTTTAAATTGGCTAATATGTCTATTTTAAAGGACCCTTTTATTTTGCAAATAAAAGGTCCTTTTCAAATATCCCATTATTCCTTATGAAATAATGATTGGTTCTTTCAAAAAGATAGATTCTTTTAACCTAGTTTTTTACTTTTTATGAAAATTGTTTTTTTCTGAATTAAGGAACGTCCAAGGGCTATACTTATTTAAAATAAGGCGTAAAATAACTTATTGGTATAGATAATAAAATATATTCATATTTCTATAAATATCTTGTCTATTTATTTAAGTTCTAAAATGTTGTAGGTTACTTATTTAGGAAAATATTTACGATAATATAAATATAAGTTATAAAACTTTGGGTATATTCTATTATAATAGAATTAATTATATCTATGGGGGTGGAGTTCTTGGATAGCTTTACTGACTTATTTTTATCAAAGTCCGAAATTGAAAAAATACAATTATTTAATAAAATAAAGTTAATAAGAACTAATCAATTAGCTAGTGCAGATCTTATCGGAACATATCGTAACCGTGATATTAAGGTAAAGGATATTAACTTACGAAAAGCTGCTTATCAAATGAATAAGAGTTACGGCAGTGTCTACAATACTTTCTTGGGGATTCAAGAAGACTTTAAACGAATCTTGAAGAAAAGTAAGTATTCAACTGAAGAAATGTTTGACGTTACCAGAGACGCTTATCATGCTTACTTAACGACTAATTCTGATGGTTATCTATTCTTAGATGCAATCGTAAAAGAAAAAGAAAGTTCATTTAAACATTTCTATCAGACACTTGATAGTAGTAAAGCAACAGTTTTACGTCATTTAAAGCCAATGAGAGGTTATTTAAAGCGTTTCGGTGTCAGAATAGCTTATGAACCAATGCGCTTCGTAGGTGATGAGGAATCAATTCGTTTGGCTATTGCGGCATTGTATTGGAATGCTACTAGGGGCTACGTATGGCCATTTGAAGATTTCACACAAAAGACGGCCTTTAAAGTTGTTGATATTGCCTTGGACAAATATCGTCTTAAACCAACTAACCATATTACTAAAACTTTCTATGCTTATGTTGTTATGGCTCATTTGTATCGTATTTTAGCCGGCAATCATGTTAAGAATATGGATGCCTTGAATGTTATCAATTATCCTTTCCCTAATATTTTTGAAAGCGCTGGTTCAATGCTTGAGGGAGATACCGGTAGCGAAAAGGTTCGCGAATTGAAACGTGCTATTAAAGAAGATGTTAGTTACGAAGAGCAAATGTTCCAATCAGCTGATTTTTATATTCTTTTAATGTGTGTTCCAGCCACTTTTGAAGTTTCAGAGGATTATCTTCAATCTGTTTCTAAACAATTGGTTAGATATAATCCATTGTTTGCTAACTTCATCGATGATTTCTTGGAATTAATTCCAATTGACGTTGAACAAACAATTTCTGATATGGCGATGTCACATAGTGAATTTTTAAGATATAAATATAATTTAACTACATGTATTATTGGTGTTCTAGCCTTAGATCACAATTACATTGAGATCCTTAATCTGTATTCAGGTTTTGGTGATGCTATTAGTAAGTTAAATGATGAAGGACTTGAGAGTAAAATCTACTCAACTGTCCAACATCTAATGCTTCGTGATAAGTATCAATCATTGGATGGAAAAGCTAAACAAATTTCAGAAGCTATCTATGCAATCGCATATAGATTCTTCTCACTATATAATAAGAACATTCAGGTTAAAGTTTACCTCGAACTAGAATCATTCTTCTTGGTTTACTCAGACTTATCAGTAACATTACAATCATTGCCATATGCTAAGATCGTCAGCGATCCTACAGAGGCTGATATTATTGTTACAGCTAATAGTGCCAATCCACCAGAAGATCAAATGGGTAAAGATGTATGTATCTATCGTTGGATGTATAACGGTGTAGATGGACAAATGGGTGGCTTATTAAACTTGATTTACAAGATCTGGACAGAAGAGAAAGTTAACGAAAATCCAAATCTTTAGTGAAAAAAGTTGCAACAAATTTCAGAATATATTATGATGAGACTTGTGCGATGAGTCGAGAGCCATCGAATTAGGATGGCACTTATGAAGGTAGGGTATCGAGCACTACTCACCGGATTTGTGAGTGATATCTATAGAAACTGGATGTGAACCGGAATCTATTTACTCATTTTGAGTACTACCAAAAAAACCATGGTTAATTTATACCATGGTTTTTTTTATAGGAAAATTTATAGAAGAGGTGAAAAAATGCGAGCACAAAGAATGTGGTTACTACTTTTAAATATTGCGTTCAATTTGGTAATGGGATTTATTTTACCAGTTAACACAATTTTTATTCATAAGAATCTGCATGAATCCTTGGTAACAGCTGGATTTACATTGATGGTTTATTCAGCTTTTATGATGATTGGGAATGCCATGGGTGGTATTATGTTTGATCGTTTTTCCAAACGTGGTACTTTGTACATTGGTTATATGATTTCAATCGTATCCTTGTTAGGTATGTCAGTTCATCATGTTTGGCCAACGTATGCCATTATGTTATTTATCTTAGGATTCGGAATGGGACTAATCTATACGGCAGTTAACGCTTATACGGCGTTTGTAGCGGAACAAATGTCAGGAAATAGTCGAGTAATCTTTAATAATATGTATTTGGCATCGAATATTGGTATTGCCGTGGGTTCAACCGCAGTTGGATTCATATTCAAGTGGAGCATTTTCTTTACTTTCTTTATACCAATGTTGTTGTTCGTTTTAAGTTCAATTATTTTATTATTTAAAGCTAATTTATTGGAGCACGTTTCAGAACATGATGATTCTAACGAATTAACTAGTTATGATAATGATAACGTTGATCCACGAATTGAAATTGGATCGGGACGTTTCAAGTTAAATCTTTTCATTATTTGTGCATCGATTTTTATCGTTTGGTTAGGTTACTCACAGTGGGACAGCAATTTGTCAGCTTACATGCTTAATCAAGGATACACAACCCGTGAATATGGACTTGTCTTTACTATTAATGCCGGTTCATTATTGATTATTCAACCAGTTATGAATCGTGTCATTTCAAAAATATTTAAACTTTTGAAGTATCAAATTTTTATCGGGACTGTAATTATGGGTTCGTCTTTCTTACTATTGCCAGGAGCTAAGACTTATTTAGCATTCATAACTAGTATGTTGGTTTTAACAGTTGGTGAATCAATGGTCTTTCCAACTATCCCAGCTTTATTGAGTAAGATGTCGACGAATAAGAATCGCGGAACTTTCCAAAGTTTCTACAGTATCTTTGGTTCCTTAGGTCGTGCGGTTGGTCCTTATGCCGGTAGTTTAATTATTACGGCATTATCATTCTCGACATTATTTGTCGGAATTACTATTTCAATGATTATCGTGGCTGTGGCTATGATAGGCGTTAAAGAATTAGCGTAAGTGAGGGAATATCATGATAGTTTTTCTTTTGATATTGTTATTACTAGTCGTTCTAATTTTGAACGCCTTTTTTTTATTTATTCAAAAAAGAGGTTCAAAAGCTTTAGGCGCAGAAGCTCCGAAAGTCAAAATGGATGAAGGACTAGTTGAACAAACAGAAACATATTTAAAAAAGCCAAAACAAGAATGGCAAATAAATTCGAAATTTAATCATAGTAAGTTGTATGGATGGTTCACTGATAATCAGAGTTCTACAACGGTCATTTTGGTTCATGGATTTGGAGTAGATCATAAATCGTTGGATGTCCATGCTCAATTATTTGATAAATTAGGTTTTAATACATTACAGATTGATAATCAGGCTGCTGGTAAAAGTGAAGGTAAGTATCTGGGGTTTGGTTATATTGAGAGTTTAGACTTGTTAGACTGGATCAAAGAAGTTAATGATAAATATTCTGAGAATAAAATTGTTTTATTTGGTGCATCCATGGGTGCAGCTACCGTTATGTTGACGACACAGTATCAATTGCCAAAGAATGTTAAACTGGTGATTGAAGATTCTGGATATACGAGTGCTTCGAACATCTTGAGTTATCACTGTCAAAAAAGGTATCATATTAAAGGCAGATATTTGATCAAGGGAATCTCGCTAATTTCAAGAATACGAGCTGGCTTTTCGTATGCAAAGGCAGACTGTATGAAGGCATTGACTAAAAATACTTTACCAATTTTGTTTATGCATGGAAAAAATGATTTTACTGTACCATTTGAAATGCGCGAAAAGTTATTAACATGTGGAAAATTCCCGAGAAGATCTTATGAAAGTCAAGGGGTTCACATACGGAGCTACTATGTCGATTCTAAAAAATATCAAGGTGCTGTGGAAAACTTTTTGAAATTGTACCTCTAGGAGAAAATAATGAAAATTAAAGTTACTGATTTTATTGAAAATATTCAAGATGAAAAATTTAAACAAACTAAGTTAGATATAAGTAAAGATGATTTACTACAAGAAGATCTCTGGTCATTAAATAAGGCTAAAGAACAGTTGGAAAAAGATTTAGCTGATAATGAACTTTCACAAGTAATTATTCATGTTGCCGATGCAGAATTTCCAATCGATTTTTATTTAGAAAGTGGGATCATCAATTTGCCATTCACCGACGCTAAGAAAGTAACACATTTCTTTGACGACGATGCTGAAGTTGAAACAAAGATTTACCTCTCAACTAGTTGTGATTATCTAAATGCCTCTAAATTTCATATTGATTTAATTTCTGAAAATAGCTTAAAAAATGATGAAATAAAACACACAATGGATATAATGAAAGAGAACTATGAAACTTCTCTAGAGAGTTTCTCTAAAAAAGATGAAGATGAGAAAGAGGAAAAATAATGAATTCAATGCTACTACTTTTAGTAATGGGAGTAGGAGCTGGAGTTCTTGGTGCAATTTTGGGGATTGGTGGCGGAATGATTATTACGCCAGTTCTGACTATTATGATGGGATTAGATATTAAGTATGCGATTGGTGCTAGTATCATCTCAGTTATTGCAACGAGTTCTGGCTCTACAATTGCGTACTTAAAAGACGACATGTTAAATTTGCGTGTGGCCATGTTCTTGGAAATTGCAACAACTGTGGGTGCCATCATGGGCGCTTTGTTGGTAGGCGTATTTTCCAGTAATTTCTTATATGTCTTATTCGGATTCTTCTTACTTTACTCAACTTATAATATGATTCGTAAGTTGATGGATAAAAAAGGTGAGAACGTTTATACCGGTCACGATCCAATCGTTGATAAGTTTAAATTATCGAGTACTTATTATGATAAAGCGGAACAAAAACAGATTGATTATTCAATGAAGAATGTTCCAGGCGGATTTATCATGATGTGGGCTGCTGGATTAGCCAGTGGTTTACTAGGTATTGGTAGTGGTGCTTTCAAAGTTATCGCTATGGATACAATTATGAAGATGCCTTTAAAACCATCAAGTGCTACTAGTAATTTGATGATGGGTGTTACTGCTGCAGCCAGTGCAACGGTATACTTCTTTAATGGTTCAATTCGTCCCGATATTGCTGCTCCATTAGCAATTGGTGTTTTAGTTGGGGCAACAATTGGTGCACGTTTGATGCAAGTCTTGAAGCCAAGAATCATCAGAATGATTTTTATTCCTATTATTCTTTACATGGGAGTACAAATGGCTCTTAAAGGATTTGGGGTGAACATCTAATGAATAATAATACACATGAAGAAACACGACAGGTTGAATTAGTAATTGGTAAAATTTTGCGTATCGGTGTTATCACTTCAGCAATCGTTATTTTAATAGGTATGGCCTTATACTTTATGAGTGGTAGTGGCTATGCTTCAGGTGAATTTCCACGTCGGTTCATGGCAATTTTTGCCGGAGTGGCAGCTGGAAAATCATATGCTGTTATTATGCTAGGTGTTTTCTTACTTATTTTGACACCTGTATTGCGTGTTGTTGTTTCAATTTATGCTTTCTATAAAGAGCATGATAATCTATATGTAATTATTACTACGATTGTTTTAGTAATCTTAATATTTGCTATGTTTATGGGATATCGTAGTTAGAGAGCAATTATAATTTTTGAAAATTAAAAAGGAGTGTTCATGTCGACCGCATTATGTAGGTCGATATGAATGCTCCTTTTATTATTGTTGATGCTATGTTTCAGTGAAGATTGTAAAATTATCATGTTTTATTTGAAATAGAGTCGATTAGTGACCATGATATCTTACTTGTATAAACTCCGGCTTTGTTACCCTTTTTTACAGCTAATAGTATTCCACTGTTGTCAGTCCACGTATCAGCAATATTTTTAACTTGGGTACCGTCAGTATCTTTTACGTGTGTAGCAACGGGAAAATCTTTGTCGATATCATGATCTTTTCCACTGGTATCTCGATAAAATATGTTACCTAGTAATTTTAATTTATTATTATCGTTTGAGATTAAATCATTAGCCTTAGCTTGAACAGACCATTCACTACCTTTTTCACGACTATCAACGACATTTATTTGCCATTTTCCAAGTCGCGGTAGAACTTCATCGGTAAAGGATCCATTAATGGGCTTGAACGAAACTATATTTTGTACATAATCAAAAGCTAAATTACCACCGACTGTGATTTGTCGTGTAATAGTATTGCTAGTATTTCCATCTTGATCTTTGACGTAAAAAGAAACAGTATTAATTTTGTCTAACGAATAGCCAGCTATGGGAAGCTCAAAATTACCAGATAAATCAGCGGTAATACTCTGTGCTTCGGTAGAATTATTATTTAATTTTTGATAAACCGTTAGATTTTGATAGTAAGGATTATTATTGCTACCAGCATAAGTTACTTGAGCTGGAATATAAACATCTTCATTCTCTTTCACTTTGATAATATTAGGTGAGTCACTGGACAGATTTAATTTTCTATATCTAATTTTGAATGGAATGGTATTAGCGTCGGTAATAAGATTATCGCCTTCAAAGGAAGCATGAGCCGCGGGGACTGTCAAAGTTTCCGTGGCATTTTTTTCAGTTTTACCATGTAACTCAATAATAGCCGTTCTACTTTCAGGTGTAAGTTTGTCTGGTAAGAGAAAGTCGAGTTTGGTAGCGTTGGAATTGCTAAAAACACTTGGATCTATTTGGTGCGGTTTGCTGTCCGATGAGTTTGGATAAGTTATTGTTCCACTGGTGAATTTAATATGATCAGGCACGTCTACTTTTGTATGAATTTTATCCCAATTTTTAGTCCATCCTTTGTAATTTAATGTGTAAGTATATCTAATATCACTATTGGGATCGACGGTGTTATTACTCTCAGTAATTTCACTTCCGCCTTGAGAATCATCATAAATAGCCGGGATTGCTTCAGCATCAACAAAAGAGGGGATGGATTCAAAGACTAATAAATTATTTTCAGAGTACTTCCCAGTAGAACCAGTAAATCCCCAATAAAGTTTAGTGTTATTTCCTTCCAGTCCGAAATTCTTTGTATCGATATTGAAAGATGTTTGTACTATTTTCTTAGGATCGATAATGGGAGTTCCCGTAACTGGATCTTTATCGTTGTAGGCATAGGTTAAGGTTCCTTGAGAATGATCATTATCGCTTTTGGGAATCCAAGTGATAGTAACATGATGCCATTTTCCGTCTACTAAGTTAGAGTGGAGTTTATAATTTTTTCCATGATCCATTGTAAAGAATCCAGGGTAGTCACCATCACTTTTATAAGTGGTTGCTAATGCGGGATAATTACCGGCAATGTGACGATCACCATTACTTGCATTCCCAACATTCAAATCAAAAGAAACACCTTCACCAGTACCACCAGTGCTTGGCTTATACCGATTGACAAAAGTATCGAATTCCAAGGCCCAACTTTTTTGAATAGCGGTTTTAGCAAGTCTATCAGGAAAGTTTTGATTCTCATGATCCCAATCAGCTCCCCAAACACCTAAGGCTTGCCCATTAACGGGAATTCCATCTGCAGAAAGTGCAATTGAATTTTCTTTGTTTTTATCATTTTGAAGAACAAAAGCCATACCATCACCAACAAACCCTGTAGAGCTAGTAGAAGGTCCAAAATAAAGCCACATGGAAGCCTTCTGGGGATGTTGAATATCAAAATAATTATCAGAACCCATATGACTCCAAACAGCACCAGTTTGATATTTACCATTAGTCATTTTGATAACACTGGTTCCCTTAGTATTTGGGTCAGGATTAGTTGATTGGGTTATTTGAGCATTGTTAGTCATACTTGAATTAAACATGTTGTTTGAAGGTACGATAACGGGTCTGCGTAACCGCGTTTCAGCAGCAGCCTGAAAATCAGCAATGACAAAGGCATCATTGTTCCAGTTCAAACCCTTAGGTGCGGTCGCTAAAGCATGTTCATAGTCGACATTATCGTCAGCCTTGATTATTTGAATACAGTTAAATGAATGAATTATAAGCAAAAATATTACTCCGGTAAAAATTAATAACAGTTGTTTCAAACTATTATATTTAGTCATGAATATTCCTTTCATCTGACAAAATCATTTTACAAGAAAATTTTAACAAATAAATGAATATTTAACATGCTATATAAGACTAAAACACATTGTATTTTTATATATAAAAAATAAATAAATGATATTCAAAAATATCATTTATTTTGTAATGAGCTTATTTATTGTTGAGCGAATCAACTAGTGACCAATTTATTTCACCGGAGTAATTGCCGGCTTTATTTTGAGAATTAGATAGCAAAAGAATTCCATCTTGAGAATTCCAATTTTCAGTTATACTCTTCTCTTGAGTATCATCGTCATCTTTAAAATTTTCGGCTATTGTTAGATCATTATTCAAATATGATACTTTACCGGCATGATCTCGATAAATTAAGGCACCATCAAATTTTTGATGAGTTTTTGAATCCGTTAATTTACTTGCACTGGCTTGGACAGACCAGGAGCTGCCTTTCTCTCGGCTATCAATTACGTCGATTTGCCAATTGTTCATTCGAGGAATGATTTCATTTGGTGAAGTGAGATTTACGTTTTTGAAGTTCAATTGTGGTGATACTGATCCAAATTGAACGGTTCCTCCTACATTGATCTGTTTAGTGATCACGTTAGTTTTATTACCTAAATTGTCTATGACATAAAATTTAACGATATTTATCTTAGAAGATAATTGGTCATTACTTAAATGGAGTATAAAACCGTTGGCAGGATTAGCATCATTTAGTTTAAAACTAGGCAAATTCTTATCATTTATTGATGGATAGACAGTCATATTGGAATTGATTAAGGAAGTTCCGTCGTGATATTCCAATTCTGCAGGGATATCGACATCTTCATGTTGACCGATTTTTTTAATATCTGGGAAATCACTTTTTAGAGTTAAATTACGTGCCTGTATGAAAAAGGGAACTGTATTAGTATCGGTGATTAAATTATCACCTTCAAATGAGGCATGTGCGCTAGGAACGTTGAGTTTTTCAGTAGCTATTGTTTCTGTGTGCCCCTTGAGTTCCACTATTGCTTTACGACTATCTTGATTGAGCTGTTCTGGAAGGACATATTCGATAGAAGCGGGATCGTTAAGAAATTTATCACTAGGTATTTGGTAAGTATGTCCAGTTGTGGGATAGGTGATTGTTCCATTGGTAAAATGAATATTTTTGGGTACGTTCATTTTGGCATCAATGTTATTCCACGTCTTAGTCCAGCCTTTATAATCTAGATTGTAAAAATAGCTAATGTCATCATTGGGATAGACTTGACTATCGTTTTTTATGATGTCCCGATTTTGAGTATTATTATGGATCCTGGTGGTTGCTTCCGCATCAACAAAGGAAGGAATAGATTCAAAAATCATCAAGTTATTTTCATAGTATTTACCAGTAGAGCCGGTAAACCCCCAATAGAGTTTACTGTCAGATTGAAGATTGAAGTTGGCAGTATCTAAATGAAAGCTAGTACTTTTTATGTTTTCAGCATCAGGGATGGAGCCATCAGGATTCTTGTCATTGTAACTGTAGGTCATCGTTCCCCCTGCCGGAGTCTGTTGGTTATCTATACTGATATCTGGAGACCACTTGATAGTGACATGGTGCCAATTGCTATCGACTAAATTATTCATTCCAATAAAATTGTCATGGTGCATGGTGTAATAATAGATTGGTGGATTGGTGTTACCAGCTTTCTGTTTTATGTAGGTTTTGTATGAAGCGGGAAATCCGGTAGCAATATGTTGAGAAAGGTTTCCAGGATTGTTAGCGTCGAAAGAAACTCCCTCACCAGAAATCTCATTGGCGCCGGTTAATAGATTTTTATAAGTGTCGAATTCCATGGCCCAACTATTCTGGATAGCTGTTTTAGCAATATTTTCAGGATCTGAATTTGTTTTATCCCAATCGGCTCCCCAAACGCCTAATGATTGACCATTTACAGGTATTCCAGTGGATGAGAGAGCAATGGCATTTTCTTTTCTTTTATCATTTTGTAGAACAAATGCCATTCCATCTCCAGGAACCTCTCCACCAGTATTACCAAAATATATCCACATCGAGGCTATTTGCTCATGACTTAGATCAAAGTAATTTTCTTTTTCAAAATTACTCCAAACGGCACCAACTTGATAGGTACCGTTGGTTAAACTGATAACACTAGTATCTTTAGTTGCAGGATTTTTTGAACGGACAATAGTGGCATTATTTTCATAACTATATTTTTTACCTGAAGGGCTGTTACTTGGTGCATTAACTGGCTTAGGTGGAAACTTAGCAATCACGAAGTTATTATTATCCCAATTAAGTCCTTTAGGCGTGGTAGTAAGAGCATGTTCGTAGTCAGAGTCACCAATATCGGCTCCGACAACCTTTGTAGAAAGAAAGGTTAAAGACAAAATTGAAATGCACAAAAAAATACCAAAAATCAAAAATTTTTTTCGATAAAAAATATTCATATGGATCCCTCTCAATAGGAAATATCCTTATTTCATACAAATTGTACCAATGCATTATGTATAATCTCAATTAATTTAAGTATTTTTATTATTATTTGAGTTTAAAAAATATAAATATTTGATTATAAATTTTATATTATATGTGAGATATTTTAAATTAAGTTGTGTGAAATAGAATAGTTTACAATTCCTTAGATTAAGAATAAAATGTAGGCATAAAATGAAATAAGGAGGGATGATTTATATGGCAGAAAAGATTGCAATTGATGCTACCAAGCCAATCCCCTTGGACGACCACTTATGTTTCTCTCTCTATGCAACTTCACGTGCGATTCAAAAGTTATATCACGATGGACTTAGCAAAAATAATTTAACGTATCCACAATATTTGGTATTAGTTTCACTCTATGAATATGATCATGTTACAGTTAAAAGACTGGGTGAATTGCTTTCACTCGATTCAGGGACTTTAACACCTTTGTTAAAGCGTATGGAAAAAGAAGGGTTAGTGACTCGTCAACGTAGTAAAGATGATGAACGAGTTGTTAATGTAAAATTGACTGACTTGGGAATCTCCAAGCGTAAGGATATTAATGAATTACCAGAGATATTGGTAGCAAAGAGTAATTTCACAGCTGATGAATGGAATACTTTGGAAGATTTATCTAAAAAATTATTTACGAATATAACAAAATAAGGATTCACCGATTAAGGTGAATCCTTATTTTTATAGCTTATTATTTCAATTTTTTAACTTTATCGAAAAGTGAATTGCCATCTGGTGTTTTGTTGTCGCCAGTACGTCCGATATCGTAATCGGAATCTTTCATAGCTTCAACTTTACCCATTAGATAACCATTACCAACTTGTGAGAAGAAGTCGTGGTTACTTGTTCCGGTAGAAATACCGTTCATAACGATAGGATTAACATCTTCAGCATTACCATCAGGGAACAATGGTTCTTGTCCTAAGTTCATCAAAGCTTTATTAGCGTTATAACGAAGGAAAACAAGAACTTCATCGACCCAACCAACTTCTTTGTACAATTCTTTAGTATATTTCTCTTCATTATCGTAGAGAGTATAGAGTAGATCATACATCCAGTCTTTTAATTCAGATTGTTTGTCTTCACTCAATTCGTTGAAACCTAATTGGAATTTGTAACCAATATAAGTTCCGTGAACTGATTCATCACGAATGATCAACTTAATGATTTCAGCAACATTAGCTAGTTTATTATTACCTAGATAATAAAGTGGTGTGTAGAATCCTGAATAGAAAAGGAAGCTTTCTAGGAAAACACTAGCAACTTTCTTTTGTAGTGGTTCACCATTTTGATAGATATCATTAATGAATTTAGCTTTCTTTTGAAGGTATTCATTGTGATCTGTCCAATCAAAAATCTCTTCGATTTCTTCAGCACTATTCAAGGTACTGAAGATAGATGAGTAACTCTTGGCATGAACTGATTCCATGAATTCAATGTTATTGAAAACAGCTGTTTCAGCTTGAGTACGAGTATCCTTTAGCATTGCTTGGATTCCATCTTGTGATTGAAGAGTATCCAATAGTGTTAAGCCACCAAAAACGTGTCCAACAACAGTTTGCTCAGCAGGACTGAGGGTACGCCAGTCGTCTAAATCGTTGGAAAGTGGAATACGTGTATCCAACCAAAATTGTGAAGTTAACTTTTCCCAAGTTTCCTTGTCAATTTGGTCTTCTAGTTTATTCCAATTCATTGATTTGTAATATGTATCAACCATTATAAAAATTTCCTCCTAGATAGAGCAGCTTTCGCACTCGTTACTGCCGATTTCATCATTATTTTCAGTAAAAGTTCTGACGTAGTAAAGTGACTTGATACCCTTGTAGTAAGCATAGTTACGTAAAATACTTAGATCACGTGTTGTTTGCTTAGTATCGTCCGCATCTTTCCAATCATAAAGACCAGCAGGAATTTCTGAACGCATGAAGAGTGTCAAACTCATTCCTTGATCAATATGTTCTTGAGCTGAAGCATAAGTATCGATAACTTTACGCATATCAGTATCATATGCTGACTTGTAGTATTTGATAGTATCGTTACTCAAAAGTGGTGCTGGGAAGTATAACTTACCATTTTTCTTCTCTTGTCTTTCTTCAACTAATCTAGTAATAGGTTGCAAACTAGCACTAGTGTTGTTGATGTAAGAGATAGAACCAGTTGGGGCAACGGCCATACGATAGGCGTTATAAATTCCATCACGCATAACGTTGTCTTTTAGTTTTGACCAATCCTCTGGTTGAGGAATGAAGATATCATTGAAGAGTTCTTTGACAGCGTCAAGTTTAGGGGCAAAGCTCTTGTCTAGATACTTGTCAAAATAAGATCCGTCTGCATATTTTGATTTTTCAAAATTAGCAAAGGTTTCGTGGCGTTCTTTAGCAATATTGTTACTCTCAACTAATGTCCAGTAATTAATTAGCATGAAGTAGACATTGATGAATTCAATTGCTTCAGGAGAGCCATATTCGAGGTGTTGGCTAGCTAAAAAGGTATGGAGTCCCATTGCCCCTAAACCGATAGAATGGTTCTTCTTGTTACCATTTGCTACTGGTGGCACAGCAGTAATGTTAGAAGCGTCACTGACAAAAGTTAGGGCTCTAGTCATGGAACGAATTGATTGTCCGAAGTCGGGGCTTTGCATCATATTCAAAATGTTAGTAGAACCAAGGTTACAACTAACATCAGTTCCCAATTTAACGTATTCTTGAGCATCATTTAGTTCAGAAGGTATCTGGACTTGTTGAATCTCAGTACAGAGGTTACTCATGATGATCTTACCATCGATAGGATTGTCGCGGTTAACAGTATCAATATTCAAAACGTAAGGATAACCGGATTCTTGTTGTAGTTTACTGATTTCGTCTTCTAGTTCACGAGCTTCAATCTTATATTTCTTGATACGGTCGTCTTTGACCATATTGTCATATTCTTTAGTGATATCAACGTATGAGAAGGGAACACCGTAAACTTTTTCAACTGAATAAGGGCTGAAGAGGTACATATCTTCATTATTACGAACTAATTCGTAATACTTATCAGGTACGATGACACCTAGTGAAAGAGTCTTAACACGGACCTTTTCGTCGGCATTTTCTTTTTTAGCAGATAGGAAGTCAATGATATCTGGATGGAAAACGTTCAAATAAACGGCACCAGCACCTTGTCTTTGGCCTAATTGGTTACTGTAACTGAAACTATCTTCCAATAACTTCATAACTGGTAGGACACCAGATGAAGAGTTATCAACGCCTTTAATTGGTGAACCTGATTCACGTAAGTTGGATAGCGTTATACCGACACCACCACCGATTCGTGATAGCTGAAGGGCACTGTTGATTGTTCTACCAATGCTATTCATGTCATCTGTTACTTGTAATAAGAAACAAGAAACGTATTCTCCACGACGTTTACGACCGGCATTTAAGAATGAAGGTGTTGCGGGTTGATAACGTTGGGCAATCATTTCAGTAGCTAGACTCTTAGCTAAAGTTTGATCTCCACGAGCATACAAAAGGGCGTTAAAAAGAATTCTCATCTCGTAATTTTCAAGATAGAGATCACCATCATTAGTCTTTAAGGCATATTGGTTATAAAACTTATATGCAGCCATGAAAGATTGGAATTGAAAATGCTGATCTAATAAGTAGTCATAAAGATTAGCCACAAATTCATGTGGATACTCATCGATAACTTCTTTTTCAATAAAGTTATTGTCGATCAAATAGTCAATGTGATCCTTGAAAGAAGCAAACTTCTTAGTATTTGGCTCAACATTTTCAGTGAAGAAGGCTTTAACAGCTTCCTTATCCTTATTAAGTGGAATCTTATCATCTACAGGGATGTTGATTTCATTATTCAATTTGAAATAATGAAGTTTAGTTGCATCTAGGTTATTTAATCCCAATTTCATTCACTACTTTCTTAAAGTTTTCGACGTCTTTTTGTGTACCATTGAATTCAAATTCAAAGACAACCGGAACGTCTAATCCATGGGCGATGTCTTTTGCGGTGTGATTATATAGAGTATTGAAATTACGATTACCGCCACCGGCAACGCCAATACAATTTTGAGCGTTATCTTTATATTGTAAAAAGTCGATTACAGGATCCATCATATCGTCATCGTAAGCAGGTACGATAAGAATAAATGGCCGACCCATTTGGTAAAAGGGGTCGGCGTCGGTTATTTCATATCCATCTATTCCTAGTTTATTAACGAACCGTCTAGTCTGTCCGGTGATAGAATAATAAGCTATTTTTTTCATGATTAACCTACGAGGTCTTTAAGACTGTCTGGGCGAAAACCGACGATAGGATCGCTGACAGAGTTCATAACTACAGGAACACTCTTAAAACCTTGTTGTTTTAAAAGATCTAAATATTCTGGATCTTGGTTGATGTTTCTTTCTTCAAAGGAAACGTTGTGCTCCTTTAAGTATCTCTTAGTCATTTTGCATTGCATACAGTTGTTCTTGCTATATACGATTACGTTATTCATAGTGAGTAACTCCTTTCAACTTGCTATTCCCAATTAGTATAATCATTTGAAAATTTAAACACAACATATAGTATTCGACATAACGGCTAATACACGATATAGCGTGGTTATACTGTCATTATAAAAAATCGACAAACGTATGTGCCCACACAATTTCGACCGTTTTGTATCTCAGTTTCAAATATTTTTTCGATTCGTGGTAAAATTAGCGTAATGACTATTATAAAGTTATGAAGTGTTTAAGACAATTAATTTAGTTGGGAGAAAACTATGAGTTCTTGGAATTTTGTGGGAATTATTGCATGGATTATTGTAATTGCACTATTAATCTTTGTTGTATTTAATATTAGAAATCGTCATTTAAAAATTCTTGTTCAACAAAAGAAGAAAATTACTGGAGTAACAATTTTAACAGATCTATTGGAAATTGTTGTCGTCATTTTAGCTGTTAGTGGGATGTTATACACTAGCTTGTTTACTAAGGTTGATTTGAATGATAAGGATAATATTACTGTTAGTTATAAATATAATCCGATGATCGTTCAAACGACAGATGACGGACAGGGTTATTACGTTAAAATCAATAAGCAGGAATCTAGTTCATCAACTGATGTTTATCAATATTGGTTGAATAATTCTAAATATACGGTCTCAAGTCAAAATGCTACTGTTTCGGATGCAACATTACCATTTACTGTTTCCGGATTACGTTTGAATTGGCCCGTTAAAAAAATTAAGAAACTTGATTCTAAGTATCAAGATGCTTACGTTATAACAATGCAGGCCAAGTACAAGAATAATTTCAGAAATGGTTTAGGTTTAAAGGCTAACCGTTTTGCAATGGAATATCGTGTTTTGAGAGTACCTGCTAGTTCATTTATTAATGTTGAAAAATAAAGAAAATAGTTTGGAATATAACTACTTTGTTAACCAATATGCAGTGTAAATGTGGAAGATAATATAAATTTTTCCGTTTAAAACAAATAGGAGCAGGTAATCAAGTACGATTACCTGCTCCTATTTTCCTTAATACTCGAAAGCTGAACATGTTATATTCAGCTCTTTGTTTGGAAATACATATATTTTATAATTACTTAGCTTTTTTGATTTTCTTGATGCTTACAACAATCTTGTTGTTTAGTTCAGTTTTATTAGCATTATCTTTAGGATCATTTTTTACAATTTCCATTAAAGCAGAGTGCTCGTAGATTTTTTCAACTTTGCCTTGGAATGGGTAATCCATATCTTCATCAACGGAGCAGTCGTAAACAGTTCCAACCTTTAAATCTTCTATTTTCATATGTAAAATCTCCTCGGATTAATTACTTAACAGACTAGTATATTAATATAGTAGAAGAAATATTTCAAACATAGGGGTTCTATAATGGATAAAAAAATTATTGTAATTACCGGTGCAAGTGGTACCGGCAAGACTACCATTAGCAAATATTTGAAAAATACTTATCGTATACCAAGTGTCATCACTCACACTACTAGATTACCACGTGATGGCGAAAAAAACGGTATTGATTACTATTTTGAAACGGAAGATTCCTTTTTTAAGAATCATTATTTGGAAAAAGTTGAATACAGTGGTCATTGGTATGGGTCTTCAGAAGAAAGTCTTAATAAGACTTGGGAAAATTATGATGCTGCTAGTATTGTAGTCGATACACAAGGAGCCATCTCATATAAAGAAAGATATGGCGAAAATGCTATTGTGATATTTTTAGAAGTAGACTATGACACAGTTGCCAAACGTTTAAAACTACGTGGAGATGATCACAAGCGTCTGGTTTCACGTATAAATAGTGATGAATTCCTCAGAGATTTAAGAATTCCTAAAGAATTAGAAGGAAAATCCTATAAAATCGTTAATAATGACATCGAAATCACTAAAAAAAGGGTCGATCAGATAATAAAAAGTAAAAAAGTAAATTAATTTGCTTTTTCACAATAGGGCTATAAATGTTGGTAAAACAACGTTTATAGCCCTATTTTTGTCAAAAGTTTCAAAGTGTAACATTCTTATACAATTGTTGTAACAGTTCTGCAATATTCGGAGAGTAATATAGTGGTCGTTGAGTGATAAGAAATTAATAAATAATAAAAATTTAAACAATTAAAAAAATATACCAATTCATGGGGGATTTCAATTTTGAATAATAACGTTAAAAAAAGTCTAATTTCATTTACAGCTGCTGCAGCAATGGCAGTTACAGGTTTAGGTCTATCAAACGCTTCTTCAGCTAAGGCTGCAACAACTGTCCAAAATGCTCCTTCAGTTGTACGTACAAAGAACAATTCAGCACTATTCAGTACACCATCTTCAGATTCAAAGATTTCTAACCGTATTCTTGGATCAAACACAAGCTGGCGTGTAGCTAAGGCTGTTGTAGATGACAACGGTACAACATGGTACCTTGTAGGTAACAACGAATGGTTAAGTGGTGCTGATGTAACAACTGCTAGTCAAGCAACTACAGAAGCTGCTGCAACAACAACTGCTACTACACAATCAACAGCTGCTAACGTTATTAGTACAGCCAAGAAGTATTTAGGTACACCTTACGTATGGGGTGGTAAGACACCAAGTGGTTTCGACTGCTCAGGTTTCACATCATACGTTTACAACCAAGCAACAGGTAAGAACATTGGTTCATACACAGTAGCTCAAGAAAGTGCCGGTACACAAGAAGCTGTTTCTCAAGCATCAGCCGGAGACCTTCTATTCTGGGGTGGCAAAGGTTCAAGTTATCACGTAGCTATCTACTTAGGTAACAACCAATACATCGCCGCACCACAACCTGGTGAATCTGTAAAGATCTCATCAATCTCAAGTTACTTCATGCCTTCATTTGCTGTTAAGGTTCTATAATTCAAAATTGAAATAACCTTTAAGACCACTTCGGTGGTCTTTTTTTGTGTCTCAAGATAAAATAATTACAGAGTAAATTTCTTAAGGGAGATACAATGGAAAAATTAATTGAAGAAGCACGAGATTTGATAGAACCCAATATGTACGTTAGTTTTGGTGGCGGAAGAACCGTGGGCCGTCTAATTAGATCAATAACTGATAAATCCATTAAGGTTTCAAGTCCTTCAGAAATGACGAGAGATCTTTGTCGTGAATTGGATATTCCAGTAGTACCATTGGAACAAGTTGATCATTTTGATTTGGCCTTTGATGGCTGTGATAGTCTGGATGATAATTTGAATGTTTTAAAGAGTAACGGCGGAATCCATACTTTTGAGAAATTGTATGCTAATTTAGCAAAAAGATATATCATCTTGGCACCAAAATCACGTTCAACAAAGACATTTAATGTTGAAATACCATTGTGTTTAGAGGTTATGGAATTAGCTATACCTCAAGTGAAAGTAGAAGTAGAGAAGTTAGGTGGAAAGGTAGAAGTACGTCAATCTAGTGAAATGGCTGGAATGGTTAGAACGGTTAACGGTAATGCTTTGGTGGATTGCCATTTTAATAACTGGGATAGAATCGACGAAATTGATACCAAATTGGCTCAAATGACAGGCGTTGTGGGAACTTCATATTTCAAGAATTTAGTTACCGACGCTTTGCTATCAACTGATAGTGATGTTATTCATTTACAAAGAAAATAAAATTGTGATCTCTAATTTGATGATTTTAATCAAAAGAAAGGCCTCTATTAGGCATTCAAGATATATTTTTTACTTGAATCCCTTAATAGAGGCTGTTTTGTTTATTTAAAATTTTTAATAATGAATGTTTTGAATCCACTCATTTGGTCCAACCTTACAATAGGATATTCCACGAGGGAGTTGAATTCTTTCATCGCTAGCCCACGTACCGGCTGCTAGTCGACGTCCTGTGTAAGTGAATTCGTAAGTCTTGTAGTTAAATTTCCAAATATTATGGCCTGTAGAAATTGTAATAGGGCGGTTGATACCCTTATTAACTAGAGCCACATCATCAGTACTGACCCATTTGTTGGTTGCAACTCGATAATAGTGATCGTTACCAGAATTTTTTCCGATTTTGTCGGTCAACCAATCTGTTTTGGCTTTAAGCTTGGGTTTCTTTATCCGAGTGAAGTCATAGGTGAAATCGTCTTTTTGCTCGCTTCTAGAAACCATCGTTGTCTTTTTAAATGTATGAACAAAACTAACAGCTTTAACTTCAGTTGTATTTTGAAATGAAAATATTCCGACTAGCACTAAACATAAAATAACTAATAAATTACGTCGTCTCATTTTATGAAACCCCTCAGTCCTAAATTAAGACCCCATTCTATCACTAAATGTAAAAGAAGAACATGTTACTTAGTGTCATGTTCCTGATGCCATTGTTCGATATATTCTAAACGTTGTTTGAAGAGGCGGTCCTTACCTTGTTCAGTTGGTCGATAGTAGGTGCTATTTTCAACTTCTTTAGGCACTGTTTTCATGGTCGTTAGCTTGTCAGCATAATCGTGAGCCAATTGATAATCTTTCCCATAACCGAGATTCTTCATAAGTTTCGTAGGAGCGTTTCTGACCTGAAGAGGTACAGGAAGATTGCCATACTTCTTAACGTCTTTCTGAGCTCTTAATAAAGCTTTATAAGTGGCATTGGACTTGGGAGCAACGGACAGATAAATTACAGTTTCAACTAAATGGACATTACATTCAGGCATACCAAGAAATTGACAGGCTTGGAAAGCATTGATCGCAACATTTAAAGCATTCGTATCAGCTAATCCAATATCTTCACTGGCAAAACGAACCAGTCGTCTAGCAATGTAGAGTGGATCTTCGCCACCTTCAAGCATGCGGGTGACCCAATAAATGGCTGAGTCGGTATCACTGTTGCGCATCGATTTGTGCAGGGCGGAGATAATGTTGTAATGCTCTTCACCATTTTTATCGTAGCGTAGGGATTTAGTATTGAGTAATTGACGAATATCTTCCAAATCTACTTTGGCAGTCTTATCATGAACCGTTGAATTGATAACAGCCATTTCTAAGGTGTTCAAAGCTACTCGGGCATCGCCATTAGCGTAATTACCAATCAATTCTAAAGTGTCATCGTCAATATCAACTTTTAACTTTGGAAATGCTTTAGAATTGGCGAGGGTCTTTTTCAATAGATCGACTAAATCATCTTTAGTTAAAGACTTTAAAACAAAGACTTTACATCTTGATAGTAACGCAGAGTTAATTTCGAAAGATGGGTTCTCAGTTGTGGCACCAATCAAGGTAATACTGCCCTTTTCGACGAAAGGTAGGAAAGCATCTTGTTGAGCCTTGTTGAAACGATGAATTTCATCAATAAAGACGATAGTCTTTTGGCCCATTTCCCGGTTCATTTCGGCCTCCTTCATAACTTTTTTAATGTCGTTGATACCGCTAGTGACGGCACTAAAAGTTATGAAATTAGCTTTAGTTTTCTTGGCAATGATTTCAGCTAAGGTGGTTTTCCCCACCCCAGGAGGTCCCCAGAAAATTAATGAGGGAATTTTATCTTGGTCGATGATTTCTTTAAGAATTTTGCCATCACCGATTAAATGTTGTTGACCGACAAAACCCTCTAGTGTTGTTGGGCGGACCCGATTAGCTAGAGGGCTATTGTTGTCATTATTTTTATTAGTAGCAAAGAGTGATTCCTGTTGCATTTTTTACCTTCTTCATTTAATAGCATTCTGAATTTTTTTCTCATTGTATCCAAGCAAAATCAGAAACATGATTATATACAAACCTAATGGAATCAAAGCGTAATTCAAATTGATTGCCGAAATAGTACTGGCACTTTGGGTTTTATTGGAAACGTAACCTGAGATTTGAAGCGATTCAGCAGTGATTAAACCACCGAGTCCTAATCCCAAATTAACACCGAAGTCGTCTGTTGAAGCTAATACACCTTCAGCTTGAATTCCCATTGAAGTACCATAACGAATCGTATCCGCAATCATGATTGAAACTAGGCCAATGATGAAACCTCCACCGATTCCGTTGACAAAGATACCACTGAAGATAAGAGCTAGATTCTTTGAATAAGCACCGAAAGTGATAATTATTTGTCCAATAAAGGCGATGATGATACCTAGTAACATTGTTTTCTTTTTACCTAATTTGACGGAAACAAAATAGATAGCAACAACACCAATCAAAGCTGTTAATGTGAAACTGTTGGCTATTGAAACTAGGTTTTCATCGTGAAGAACGTATTTGAAATAGTAAATAGTTGTTTGATTCTTAATAGAAGTAGTCAACCAATAAAGGAAGATAACAATGGAAATAACAATCCATGGCCGATTCTGCTTGAGCATTCCCCAAACTTTGGAAATAGGTTGATGATTAATATTGTCGTCAGTATAGCGTTCACGAACATGAAAGAATGTATTCAAAATTAAGGCTAGGGAAATAATACCAAAGAGGATAATTGTTCCCAAAAAGCCCTTTTGTTGATCACCTTTACCAAAGAGATTGACTAGAGGAATAGTAAAGACGGCTACAATGATTTGAACGGAACTACCAGAGAATTGTCTGATAACACCCAACAATGTTGTTTCCTGTTCATTATCAGTCATAGTAGGCAAGATGGAAGTAATTGGTAAGTTAACAGCAGTATAAAAGAATCCTAATCCTAAATAGGTTACATAAGCCCAGATCAATTTTCCTGAATGTGGTAGAAAATTAGGTGTAACAAAAGTTAGGATTGCGAAGATGACATAAGGGAAGGAATACCATAGAAAGAAAGGTCGACTCTTACCCCAACGAGAATGGGTATTGTCGATCATAATTCCAATTATTAGACTTTCAAAGACATCAGCTGCTCTGGCTACGACGAAAAGAATGGCAACTTCACTTGCTGTCAGTCCAAAAACGTCAGTATAAAAGAAGAGTAGATAGGTGGTCATCATTTGAAAGACTAAATTATCGGCGGCATCACTTAGGCCATAACTGATTCTTTCAGTTAATGAGGTGTTCCATTTGTTCAAAGGAAACCTTATTTCTGTGCAGTTAAGCGACGATAGAGTTCACGGCCGACAATATCGTTTGTCCACATCCAAGCAATGTGACCGAGTGCCTCAGAGATATGTTCTTCAGTAGGTTGATCCTTAGGACTTGGGACAGTTTTCATCATAGGCATGATTCCAATATGGAAAGCAACCCAGATAGCTAATCCGAAGATTGCTCCAGAGCCTTTTCTGATGAATGGTTTATATTCTGCCAAAACTTCATAAATGATGGCAAATGATGTTGAGAAACCAAAGTGCATCATAAAACTTGCCCAAGGCATTTGGTGACCAGAATATGTGTAAGTTCCACGAGTGATTTTCTTAGGAATACCCATTTGTTCCATTAAGGTTTGAGGAGGATTCACAGCATCACGTTCAGCTGTACGTGGTGGCAAAACATTCTCCCAGCCTAATTTAACAAACCCAGAAACTATTCCAGCAGCTGTTCCGGCGATAACGGCAGCCTTCAAGTTGGCTTTTTGTTCTTTATTTAAGTGCATATTAATACCCCACTTCTATCATTATTTTAATTTTAGTATAAATCAGAGTGGAGACTAATTCAGGTAATTGGTCTTGTGAGAGTAGTAAAAAACAGACAATATGGAATTTTAGACCCTTTGGTCATAAATTCTTCACATATTGTTATAAATTAATTCGTAATTTGGCAACCGTATATTCATAAATTCCCGTTATTATTTAAGCATAGTCAAATAACAAAGAGGTGACCGGATGAACAAACAATCCTTTTAGAATTAATCCTTTTTTAAATATACTTATTGAAAACATAAAATGAATAGAAATAAACCCCTTAAAACTTATATACAAAATTAAAACCCTTATAAACTCAAGTAATATATCTTCCCCCCTAAAAGATATATCTCAAGATAAAATTTGAAAGAAGTGACCCAATGAAATTGGAAGCTGCATTAATTAGATGATGAATTTTAGATTACTCACTTAACAAATGGAATAATCCCCTTAATATTAATTAAAACCCTATTTTTTTAAAAGTTTAATCCCCTTATAAACACAATTAAAAAACTTTATTTATCTCCCCCCTTAAGATAAAAAGTTAAAATAAGATATTTATCCTACATATAAATATCGTAAATAAAAAGTCTGCTATATTGGCAGACTTTTTTTGATGTTCTTAAAATTTGTTTTGGATGGGGATGTGTTTGAATTGCCATCTTCCGTAAAAAATCTGTGGGCCTCTGGAACGTAGCGGACACGACTTGAAGCTAATTATTTCACACTTCGTGCAAAATAATGGATCTCCAAGATCGGTCTTCTACTAACCTTGCTTCGCAAGCTAAGTAGAATTTCGCTACTTAGGACCCACAGATTTTTTACTCCAGACTAGTTCCTGGTTCTATTTTTTGATGAGTTATCAAATAATTAAAAAGATGGATGGAAAATGGTTCTTTCTTGAATTAGATAAGAACTATAAGATAGAACTATTATTTTAAAAATTTAGAAAAAAGGTAACCAATAGATCCGTTTATTAGTCTGGAGTAAAAGTTAAAAATGTGGTTAGCTGTGAAATTATTGTTAGCGGCTTTGCCGGTTACAATGAGGCTGATCTTGAAGATCCAAAATGCTGCACAGAATGCGATGTTTTTAGCTCTAGGTCATGCCCACAGCGTTCCACCAGTATTTTCAACTTTTGCGGAAGACGGAATTTTTAATCAAACTTTCGAAATAACTATTAGGTTTATTCGTTCTTTTCTAAGTTTGCTAAAGGATAGGTATAGGGTAGGTGAGCGGTTTGGGGTACTTGATCCCAAGCAACTGGATAGCCTGCTCCGTGGGCACAAAAGACTGAATCAGGTGTGTTTTCCAAATCGGAAACTGGTTGATACTGTGCTTTTTCAATAATCTCATCTGCATTGTGACAAGGGCGGTAACCGAGTATGATGCATTCTAATTGCCCTTGTCCATGTGTGTAAGCTCGAACTTGTTTACTATAACCTTGCATTTGAGATACTGGAGCGATTCCGGTTAGAACGTTGGTTTGATTGTTAGTTACTTCGGGAGTATCAAAGGTTCCGTTCATTTTTTGAATGTCATTCATGGCACGACCGACTTGATCTTGTTCGACTTCTAAACGAAATTGGTACCATGGTTCCAATAATTGACAACCGTCATATTGTTCAAGCATCATCAATCCTTGTCTAACGGCTCTCCAAGTTGCTTCACGAAAATCACCACCGACGGAGTGGACATTACTTGCCCGACCACTGATCAAGGTGATTTTCATATCGGTAATTGGAGCACCGATTAAAACGCCGAGATGTTCTTTGGCACTTAGGTTGGATAATACTTGGTGTTGCCAGTTGCGACCTAAGGTATCAAGATTACATTGTGAATCGAATGTTAAACCACTGCCTGGTTTAGCTGGCTCCATTAGTAGATGGACTTCGGCATAGTGGCGTAGAGGTTCAAAGTGACCGATACCTTCGACTTTTTTAGTAATGGTTTCTCTGTAAAGAATACTACCTTCACTAAATGTGACGTCTAAATTAAATCTTTGTAAAAGTAATTGTTGAAGTACTTCTAATTGGACTTCACCCATTATTTGTACACGGATTTCCTCTAGCTGATTTGACCAAGTAACGTGAAGTTGTGGATCTTCATCTTCTAATTGTCTTAAAGCAGTTAAACAAGTATGTAGATCATTATCCTTAGGATCGACGGTATAGGTTAGGACAGGCTGAATCGTGGGATCACTAGCATTTCTTTCTTTGCCCAAACCTTGACCGGGATAGGTATTGGTTAAACCGGTCACTGCACAGATTCCACCGGCGGGGATTTCTTGTTGCAATTCAAACTTAGCTCCGCTGTAGATGCGGACTTGATTGGCCTTTTGATCCTCAAGCAAAATATCTTTGTTATGTAAAACTCCGCCGGTCACTTTGATCCAAGTTAAACGTTCATCGTTTTCATCATGTGAGATTTTAAAGACTTTAGCACCAAAAGTATTATCATATTGATTTTCGTTAGTCCAAGTTTCGAATCCTTGAAGAAATTCGTCGATTCCAGAAATTTTCAAAGCAGATCCAAAGTAACAAGGAAAAATTTGACGTTTCTGGACCATTTGGCGAATGGTGTCAGCGGTTAAGGTTCCTGATTCCAAGAATTGATTGAGGATATCGTCATCTTGAAGGGCAATCTCTTCATACGTGTCATCTGATAATACGTTAGAAAAGGTGATGCAGCCAGGAGAAAGTTTGTTCTGTAAGTCTTCAAGTACCTGGGTCTGATCAACGCCAGCGACATCGATTTTATTAACAAAAATAAATGTTGGAATGCGATAATTTTGCAATAAGTTCCAAAGTGTTTTGGTATATCCTTGAACACCATCTGTAGCGGAAACTACTAAAATGGCATAATCTAAGACGCTTAGAACCTGTTCAGTTTGAGATGCAAAGTCGACGTGTCCTGGAGTATCCAAGAGGGTCAAATTTAAATTCTCATACTGTAAATTGGCTTGATGGGAGAAGATAGTGATACCGCGTTTCTTTTCTAAGTCGTCGGAATCTAAAAAAGCATCGCCATTGTCAACACGACCTAATTTACGTAGTTGACCGGTTTTATAGAGCAAAGCTTCGGAAAGGGTAGTTTTACCAGCATCAACGTGTGCCACGATTCCGGTTACGATATGTTTCATATGAATGAATCTCCTCTCAAAAAGAACTTATTATATATTTTACTATCACTTTTGTCTAAAAAAGACGGTTCGTCAAATTTTCTTCACAATTACTTATTATTTATTTCGTAATTTACTAATCATATATTCATAAATTCCCGTTATTATTTAAGCATAGTCAAAAACAAAGAGGTGATCGATGATTACAAAAACTTCTCCACGAAATACTAAATTACTTAAAATGAAAATTAAACTATATAATAAATAATCTTTTTAAACTCTAATCTCCCTAAAAATAGATATATCTCCTCCCCAAAGATATAGAATTTTATAAACTTAAACAGAAAGAAGAAATTGTTATGAAAAAGACAAATACAAAAAGAGCTCGCCTTATGGCAAGCTCTTTTCTTTGTGTAAATAACATGAATTGGATTTGTAGGATCTGATTTGTTAGATGTTACTTACTAATTTTTTTTAAGACTAGCAGCTTTTTCGTCGTTGCAGTATAAGAAGTGTCCGGGAAGTACTTCTTGTAGTCTTTGATCATCTTCAAATGGACGTTTATGATCGAAATCGATTCTAGTTCTCTTAGTTTCGATTGCAGGATCAGGAACGGGAATAGCTGATAGCAAACTCTGTGTATAGGGATGAAGTGGATTGTTGTAAATTTCATCTGAGTTAGCTAATTCAACGATCTTACCACGATACATAACGGCAATACGGTCTGAAATGTATTTAACCATTGAAAGATCATGGGCGATGAAGAGATAAGTTAAACCTTGTTTCTTTTGAATATCTTGCATCAAGTTAACAACCTGAGCTTGGATAGACACATCAAGGGCTGAAATAGGTTCATCAGCGATGATGAATTGAGGATCAACAGCTAAAGCTCTGGCAATACCGATACGTTGTCTTTGACCACCAGAGAATTCATAAGGGTAACGAGTCATATGTTCAGGGTTCAGGTTAACCATGTCGAGTAATTCACGGACACGTTTGTCACGTTCGTCGTCATTCTTAACTAAGTGATGAACATCAAGTCCTTCAGCGATGATATCTTTAACTTTCATTCTAGGATTCAATGAAGCATAAGGATCTTGGAAAATCATCTGCATTTCACGACGGAATTCCTTCATCTTAGAACCGTGACTCTTAATTTTACTAATGTCTTGGCCATTGAAATAAATATGACCATCGGTTGGATTATAAAGTCTGATGATACTACGACCAGTAGTACTTTTACCAGAACCAGATTCACCAACTAAACCGAAGGTTTCACCTTTATAAATATCAAAGGAAACATCATCAACGGCCTTAACCATGTTAGGTTTACCAATGTTAAAATACTGTTTTAAATTTTTTACGGATACAATTACTTGTCTTTCGTCAGCCATTATTTCACATTGCCTCCTAACTTCTTAAATTTTTCGAAACGATTAAGGATACTTGCTGGTGGTGTTACCTTTGGAGCATTTGGATGAAGTAGCCATGTTGCGGCGTAATGATGCTTAGAAACTTTGAAGAATGGTGGTTGTTGCTCTTCGTCAATCTCCATAGCGTAAGCATTACGAGGTGCAAAGGCATCACCCTTTGGTGGGTTCAAAAGGTTTGGTGGTGTACCGGGAATAGAATTCAAACGATCTGATTCGTTGGTATCTAGTGTTGGCATTGAGTCTAGTAGACCCCAAGTATAAGGATGTTGAGGGTTATAGAAGATGTCATTGACTGAACCAAATTCAACCAAACGTCCGGCATACATAACTGCTACACGATCCGCGATACCAGCCACAACACCTAAGTCATGGGTGATAAAGATGATTGAAGTACCAATTTTTTGTTGTAATTCTTTTAATAAATCAATGATTTGAGCTTGAACAGTAACGTCAAGAGCAGTTGTTGGTTCATCGGCAATTAGAATTTCAGGGTAATCAACGATGGCAATAGCGATAACGATACGTTGTCTTTGACCACCTGAAAATTGGTGAGGGTAGTCATTCATTCTAGCTTGAGGATTAGGAATACCTACTAAACGTAGAACTTCTTCAGCACGCTTGAGAGCGTCTTTTTTAGAAACGTTGTTGTGGATCAACAAAGGTTCCGCAACTTGCTTACCAATTGTCATAGTGGGGTCAAGCGATGTCATAGGGTCTTGGAAGATCATAGAAATTTTATTTCCACGAAGCTTATCCATTTCCTTATCAGATTTTTGTAAGAGATCGTCTCCATGATAGAGCACTTCTCCCTTTGAGATTGTTCCGTTCTTAGCTAGTAATTGTAGGATCGAACGAACTGTGATGGACTTACCAGAACCAGATTCACCAACGATTGCTAAGGTTTCACCGGCGTTTAAGTGGAAGCTAACACCACGGATAGCATGAACGACACCATTGTAGGTATCGAAATCAACATGCAAATCTTTTACTTCTAAAATTTTATCCATTGTGATTTCTCCTTAGTTAGTTTTCTGATGATTGTGGGTCAAAGGCATCACGTAGACCATCACCTAGAAGGTTTGTGGCAATCATGATAACACTCAAGATAATAGCTGGAGCCCACATTTGATATGGTAAGAATCTAAAGGCTTTTTGACCATCTGATAGAAGGGTACCTAATGAAGCATTTGGAGCAGGAATACCAATACCAATGAAACTTAGGAAAGCTTCGAAGAAGATAGCATTTGGAATAGTAAACATTGTTTGAATAATAATTGTTGATGAAAGGTTAGGAATTAGGTGCTTTGTAGCAATCTTCATTGAAGGTTCGCCTAATGTTCTAGCAGCTAAAATATATTCTTGTTCTTTTAATTGGAAGGTTTGTGCCCGGACCAGACGAGCCATTGTGACCCATCCGGTAATGGCAATCGCAATAACGATTGATGTCAAACCTGGTTTTAGGATGATCATCATCAAGATAACAACGATCAAGTTAGGAATAGATGAAACAATTTCAACGATACGTTGCATGAATGTATCAGTTTTGCCACCTTTCCAACCAGAAACGATACCATAAGGTACACCGATTAGAAGGTCAACTAGAGTAGCAAGTACAGCAACGACTAATGAAAGTCTTGTACCATAGATAATTCTTGATAGAAGGTCACGTCCAAGGTAATCAGTACCTAGAATGTAGAAAGTACCCTTAGGAGCATCAGCTTGTTTATAAGCATCAACCATGTGTCCACCCATATTTTGATAACCATTCATACCAGGGATATTTAGGTTACCCAACTTAGGAGGCAAGTTAGACATTGTAACTTGTTGTGCATTTGGATTATGTGGGGCAATGATTGGAGCCAAGATTGAAATAACGACAATGATTGAGATTAGCGCTAAACAAACAACGGCTACTTTATCTTTGAACAAACGACGACGAACATCCTGCATGTATGTAAGTGAAGGAGTACCAATTTTTTCTTGGTCTTTATTATTTTCGTCGTGAATTAATCTGAATTTTTCCTTAGGAATTTGAGGAATCTGTTCCATTATTCTTTACCTCCGTTTCCTAGTCTGATTCTTGGATCGATGAGACCGTAAAGGATATCAACGATTAAGTAAACTATGATCAACAAGAATGAATAGAAGATTGTAAGCCCCATGATTGTAGGGTAGTCATTTGTAGTAATTGATTTAACGAATTGTTCACCGATACCAGGAATTGAGAAGATATTCTCAACAACCATGGAACCAGTCATAACTGAAACGGCCATAGGTCCAATAATAGTAACAACTGGGATCAATGAGTTACGAAGCGCATGCTTAGCAACAACGCCCCAACTTGAATTACCTTTTGACTTAGCCAATTCAATGTAGTCACTACTCATAACATCCACCATTTCGGTTCTCATAAATCGAGCAACAGTACCTAATGGTAAGGCCGATAGAGCAAGTGTTGGTAGGATACTTGATTGGAAGTTATCCCATAGAGCAACTGGGTAAATCTTCCATTTGTAGGCTAGATAGAACTGAAGTAAAACGGCTAAAACGAAAGATGGAATTGATAGACCAAGGATTGAAATGAATGTTGCAAGTGTATCAACCCATGTATTTTTACGAATAGCAGCGAGGGCACCTAGAAGGATACCACCAATAGTACCAACGACCATGGCTTGAGCACCAATTTGCATTGATGGAGCAAGTCTTTGACCGATTAATGCTGTAACAGGTTCGTTGTTGAATTGGAAAGAAGTACCAAGGTTACCTTGTAATAATCCCCCAATGTAACGAATATATTGAACAAATACTGATTGATCCAGTCCATATTGGGCTTTAACGATCTTCAGTTGCTCCGCGGACATACGGTTTTGGTTGGAAAACGGAGTACCAGGAAGCATCTTCATCATGAAGAAAGTTATCGTCGCAATAATGAAAAGGGTCAAGAATAAATAAAGAATTCTTTTGAGAATATATTTAGCCATTATTTAATCTCCCTCAACATAATTATTTTTTGTAGGCTGTAACTAGATTATAACTACCATTTGGTGTGATACGGTAACCCTTAACGTTACTTCTAGTTAAGTTAGCTTGATATGATTGATACAAAGGAATAGCACCTTGATCGTCAGTTAAGATCTTAGTTGCTTGTAAGAGATCTTGCCATCTAGCATCTTCATTTGTAGCATCGGTAGTCTTTGATTTATTAATCAAAGCGTCATATTGAGCATTTGAGTACTTACCATTGTTTTGAACGTTACCAGTTGTAAAGATGTCTAGGAATGTAACAGGATCTGGGTAATCGGCGTTCCAACCAGTAACAACGATATCGAAGTTACCAGATGTTGATTTATCTAGACGAGACTTAAATGGTACGTTTGATAAAGTGATCTTGATACCTGGCAAATTCTTTTCCATTTGTCCTTGAAGGTATTCGTTTTGTTTCTTGGAATTATCTGTATCGTCACCTAGAAGGGTGAAACTAAGATTCTTTTGACCAGTTTCTTTGATTCCTTCCTTCCAAAGCTTTGTAGCTTCTTTAGGATTGTATTCGGTGTATTGATTTGATGATTGAAGCATCTTTTCTTTAGTGAAATCAACTTTAGTTGTTGGGTTGTATGACATGCCGACAGGAACAATAGTATGTTCGATACCACCTGTCTTACCAAGAACGTTATTTGTTAATTGTTCACGGTTGATTGACATTGAGATAGCTTGTCTGATCTTGGCGTTTCTGAAGAATTTGTATTTCTTTTGGTTCAATTCAAGATAGAAGTTAGCTGTTTGCTTATCCATTGAGAAAGTCTTGTAACTGGATACTTGACGAGCTGTATCTCCACCAAGTTTTTCATAACGGTTAATTCTGTTAGCGTCATAAAGGTTTAAGCCGGTATTGGGATCCTTAACAACGTAATATTTCAAAGTCTTTAATTTAACGGACTTAGCGTTCCAGTACTTGTTGTTCTTAACTTCAGTCCAACTGTTTTTAGAAACGTTCCAGTTAACTAGTTTGAAAGGTCCATTGAAGACCATACCAGTACTGCTCAAACCATATTGTTTACCAGCTTTTTCAACTGATGGTTTGTATTGAGGGTAGAAGGTTGAACTAGCCATCAAAGTATTAAAGTATGGAATAGCATTTTCCAAAGTTACTTCAAGTTTATATTTACCCAAAGCTTTAATACCTAAAGTATTTACAGGTTTCTTACCGGCATTGATCTTGTCAGCATTTTTAATACCAGTATAGATATAAGCATATTGTGAGGCAGTCTTTGGATCGACGGTTCTTCTCCAAGCATAGACAAAGTCGTTAGCTGTAACCGGCTTACCATTTGACCATTTAGTATGTCTTAAATCAAAAGTATAAGTTTTACCACCATTAGTTGGTTTAACGACTTTCTTAGCAATGGCCGGTTTCAAATCTTTACCATCGTATCGATAGAGACCTTCCATTGTGTTGGTTAAGTGCTGAGCACCAATAGCATCAGTGTTCATAGATGAATCCATGGTTGCAATAACATCTCCAGAGTTAATTGCAAGTGTATCTTTACTGTCTTTTTCAGTAGCGGAACCACAACCACTTAGAACTAGTACGAATAGAAATATCGGTAACAATGCAAGTAAATACTTCTTAGATTTCATTGTTTAACCTCCCTAAAATTATTATTCTTAGAATGTACTAATGAACATTAAAAACAAATCGCCCTTAATTAGAAAAATTCTAATGTTTTATAAAATAATAATACATTATGTCTAAAAATGCAAAAAAAAATAGAGCCATCTATTTGCTAGATGACTCCATTTCGATGTAATTATTAAATCTTTCTAATTCTTCGGGGCTTAAATTGGCGGTAATTAAAGATCCGTCGTTGGTAAATTCTTTTTTTGTTACTTGAGAATTTCTTAAAATTTCTTCAGTAACTTTTTGTTTGTCATAAGGAATTAGAAGTGTCGTCTCTTTATAATTAGCGAAAATCTTTTGTTTGATCAATTGGATTAGAGTTTCAATTGATTTGCTATCGAGAGCGGAATAATAAATATTGTCGCCTTCGATAGAAGGGAATTGTTGGTCAGGTTTAAGATCAGCTTTGTTGAAAGCATAAATCATTGGCTTGTCGACCACACCAACTTCCTTCAAAGTTTTTTCAGTAACTTCAAGCATATTCTTCCAATGTTCATCACTAATATCAATGACCTGGATCAAGATATCAGCATCCTGAGCTTCTTTTAGGGTTGTCTTGAATGATTCAACCAAGTTATGTGGTAGCTTGCTGACAAAGCCAACAGTGTCGGATAACAAGAAACTAGTGTTATCAGCTAAATCGATTCGGCGAACACTAGTATCAAGTGTTGCGAAGAGCATATTCTTTTCAAAAACTTTACGGTCGTCAGAATCTTCCTTGTTAAAGTTCAATAGACCATTCATAGTAGTCGACTTACCAGCATTGGTGTAACCAACTAGAGAAACTAAAGGTAATGACGTATTAGTGCGACGTCTACTTTGAACATTAACAGTTTTATCAACTGTCTTCAATTCGTTACGCAAAGCTGTGATACGTTTACGAATAACTCGACGATCAAGTTCTAGTTTTGATTCACCAGCACCACGGTTAGCTAAACCACCGGAGGCAGATTGCTGATCCAATGGATTACCTGATGGATGAATTCTAGGAAGTTGATATTGTAATTTGGCAATTTCAACTTGAAGTTTAGCCTGTTTAGTTTGGGCACGATTAGAGAAGACTTGCAGGATCAATTCAGTACGATCCATGAAACTCAATTTAGTTTCTTTTTCCAAGTTTCTAATTTGTGATGGTGTTAATTCGTCGTTCAAAACGATAATTTGAACATCATCTGCATTGGCAATTTCCTTAATTTCAGTAACTTTACCAGAACCGAAGTAAGTTGCACCGCTGACAGAGTCAGATTTTTGAGTAATTGTATCGGCAACTTCCATATTATTGGCTTCAACTAATGAAGCAAGTTCTTGCATTGTGTACTCGAAGTCAGGTTGTAGGTGACTAACTCCCGCCACAATAACGCGTGTTTTTTCGTATGTTAATTTAGATTCAGTCATAAATCCTCCTGGTGGCACTATTTACCCCAGGGATAATAATGCCTTTTTATTATTTGTGTGCAATGATATTTGTTCTTAAGCGCATGATTTCAATACCATCCTTTCAATAAACTGTTTAAATAATAACATGTAAGTTCATTTCACGCTATATAATAGGTAGAAAACGATTACTTAATTAAAATATGAATTAGAAATTGACTACTTAGAGTATAATTATAAATATATTTGTATTGGGGGAGATTAAGTATGAACGATAAAACTGAAGAATTAATGAAGTTAGTTGATGCAGCTGCTCAAGAAGAGGTTGTAAAAGCAGATAAAGATCTTTATGCCACAATAGTTAAGGCTTATAAAGATTTGAGTGAAGACAAGAATATTGTAAGTGTCAGTGGCAAGTTGAATAGTCAAATTAATCGTTATTTATTAACGCATCAATACAAAGCACCTAAGTCAGTTGTTGAATTGGGACAAAAGTTACAAAAGCCTATCGCTGATCGTTGGGGTCATGTTAATCCGATGAATTTGGGTTAGTGGTTTCGAAATGGGATGTGCTTAAAATTCCGTCTTCCACAAAAGTTGAAAATGCTGGTGGAACGCCGTGGGCACGGCTTGAAGCTAATTATTTCACACTTCGTGCAAAATAATGGATCTCCAAGCTCGGTCTTTTACTAACCTTGCTTCGCAAGCTAAGTAGAATTTCACCACTTAGGGCCCACAAATTTTCTATTACCGACTAGATGGTGGAATATATTACTTATCCAGAATGATTCGAAAATTTAAAATAGCATCTATTTAGAGACGTAATTATGTACGTTAATTCTAAATAGATGCTATTATTTTGTTTTAAAAATTTAGAAAAAGAGATAATAAATAGAGCAGTTTATCAGTCTGGAGTAAAAATTGAAAATGCGGTCAGCTGTGAAGTCATTGTTAGCGGCTTTGCCGGTTACAATGAGGCTGATCTTGAAGATCCAAAATGCCGCACAAAGTGCGAGATTTTTAGCTTCAAGTCATGCCCACAGCGTTCCACCAGCATTTTCAATTTTTGCGGAAGGCGGCAATTTTAATCAAGTACTTCTTTTATTACAAATAGTGAAGTTCTATAATCGTAAATCGCTCTTTTTCTTAGGCTTGGGTTTACGGAAAAATCCCATTAGGAAACATATAATAGCTGAAATAATAAAAATTGCATCAATAAGACCCCAAATTTGTTTAGTGGAGTGATCAATAAAGATAATTCCGACAACTAATAGGATAACGCCGTACCAAAAATTCATCGTTTTATAAAATTGTTTATTCATTAAATATTCTCCTGAACCATAATTAAGGTATACTTTAAATTATACACCATCGGGTAATAGTAATTTTTGGTATCTATTGAAGTAAAAATCGGTTATATTAAGTGGTGGGTGAGTAAATAAATGGATCATTCAAAACAAAGATTATTGCTTTCATTATTGGTTGAGTTTAATAATTCGTTTTCTAAACAAATCAATGAGTCTGCAATTAATCAAAAAATGGAACATTATATCAAAGATACCGTTCAGGAATTTGTTGAAAAACAATATCGTGGAACTATTTTTGATAAGGAATTCAAACAAATGATTGAAAAGGTTAATGATGCTAGAGCTAATGAGCATTTGGTATTCAATTACTATACTGAAAAACTCTGGAAAGAGATAACTCAATTGTCACAGAAGACGACTAGTTTCTCTAATGCTTATTCAATTATTGATATTCTAGGAAAAAATAAAGATGCCTTCTTTTAATTTAAAGAGGACATCTTTTTTGACTAATTCTAATAACCTAAATTAACGTTGTGATTAGCTTTATTAATAACTTTTACTGAATCGAGACTATCGAGGAATTTATCTAATTTTTCGATGGTCTTTTTTTGATTGTAAGAAAAGTCTCTTGAGTAATCTAAAGTAATTTGTTGTCCATTTTTCAAAGTTACATCTAAGTTATTTTGACTTTTAGCAATGGCGATAGAGCCAGAGAATAGTCCTAAATATCCAGAAAAAGGAACCGCCATTGGTGTAGTAGTTGCCTTCAAATCACCGTTAACGATAATTGATTGAATATCATTAACAGAAAATGATTTTAAAGGGCTTGATAAAGGCAATAGCATCATTAAGAGAACATTAGTAGGATTATTAACGTCATTGTATTTAATAATTCCATTGTTAAATTTCCAATAATTGAATAATACTGATGAGGCTCTCCAATAATGTCCCAGGAATATTAATAAAAAGAATGATGTTCCAAAAATGAAACCGATACTACCCGATGAAAAAATATCACTAAACATAAATCCTATTAATAAACCGATTGTAAGACTTACAATAAGAGGCCTGAAACTAACTTTTTTCCCGAATTTCAACATAATAAACATTCCCTTCAAAATACATTAAATGGCCTGAATCTATGACTAAAACTTTGGTACTTTTGATAGTTTAAATATACATCTTTATTATAATACAAATAAAAAAATATCATGAATGACTGTTAATTTATTCTTGAATTAAAAATTTAGAGAGTTTCCTTGATGAGACTCTTGAGTTTGCGGGATTTTCCGATTGAGAATTTTCTAGTTTCACCGTTAGAAAAGCCGATTTCCCTATTGGCAAAATTGATGTGATGAATATTTTCAAGATTAATGAGACAAGAACGACTGATTTTAAAGAGAAAATCATACTTATTTTCCAAGTCAGCTAATTTCCCATAGAATTCGAATTTTCCGTTAGTTGAAAAGATATTGAGCCGATGAGGAATGTCAGAGGCCTCTACAAAAATAACTTCTGATTTATCTAAATTGTAGACTTGCGTACCGACTTCAAAAGAGAAGCCACGTTTTTGAACGGCTCTAGTTTCATCGATTAATTGTTGAGCATAAGTTAAGGTATCATAGATTTCCTGACGAAAGTTTTCCAGTGGTTGATCTTTTTCAATGAAGTCTATTGCAGCAACTTTTCGTTTCAAAGTTAAAGGTGCCAGTTCATCGTGGGTAGTGACGAAGATGATTTTAGCTTGAACGTCAACCTTGCGAATCTCTTCAGCCAATTGAATACCGTCAATTTTATTCTGTAAGTCGATATCTAAGAAATAGATACCATTTTCAGGGTCCTCTTTTTCAAGATAAGTGAGAACGTCATCAGGATTGTTAGCTATTAATTCGATTTTGAATAAGTCACTGTGAAAAAGGATATAGTTTTTGATCAAAGTATGGAGCTGTTCAAGTTGAGCATCATCATCTTCACAAACAATTATTGGATACATAAGTTAATCCTCCTTGGTAATTAAAATAATATTGAAACGGAACCATTTTTGACTTTGATTGGACTGAATGAACAAATTAGAATATTTTTTCCGAAGTGTTCTGATGTGTAATAATCTATCAAGGTGCTTCTTCTCTTCTATTGCAGTATTGGGTTGATTGGCAATGGAATTATAAATTAGAAAAGCTAGTTGTTGACCTTCTTGGTTGATACTGAGGTAAATCTCGCCATTATTTTGTTTTTGTGTGAAGTAGATAGCGTTATCGATAGCGGTGTCGAGTAGATTGATAAAATCAAAGATATTAATAGGTAAGTCATCTAGTTCTTGATTACAAGTGAAATGGGAAGCAATATCTTTTTGATTGATAGTGTTAATTTTGCTGATCAAAAGGCTCTTCAAATAAGAATTGTGAACATTCTTAATGTCTTGAAATAAATCCATCGACAGATTATTCAAATAACCATCAGAGTAATTTTCCAATTTATCTAAGGCCTGATTCATTGCTATGTTGTCTTGTTCATCAACGACAGTTTTTAAACTGAATAGCAAATTCTTATAATCGTGCTTAAAATGCCGTAATTTTAATTGATCACTTTCTAGTTGATCAGTATAAATTTTGAGATTTTTAACTTGTTCTTCAGCAAATTTGTCTTGGTAGGCCTTGTGATTTCGTAGTCTTCGATAAAGGAAAATTATGATGACGAAAAAAGATTGGATAACGATGAATAATAGAGTTCCTAAAATGAAATAAGGGTAGTTTTTAAAACTTTGAACAAGAATTAGAATAGTAAAAAAGATTAGATAAACGTATCCCAAAATGATGGTTGTAAGTGGTGTTTTCTTATCTAAACGCTTATTTATATTGAAGAAATTGTAAATTAGAATAAAAATAATTGAAACAACGATAATTGATGAATAAATAATAATTAACTGAGGAAAAGAATTGGCATCTAAATTATCAATAGTAACGATAATAGCGAAGATAACCGTGGATATAAAAATGGCTATAATTTTAACAGCTGCGGTAATAATGAAGACATTAAGTAAATAATAATCGATATCTTTAGATTTGCGAAGATAGAAATAGGTGAATATATCTAGTGGCAACTTAGTAAAGGGAATCAAACTTTCTATGATTGTGAACCCAATAATGAAACTAGGATAGAGGATTATTTTTTTCTTATTAGAAAGACGATTTTGATAAAGATTGCTAAAAAGAAAAAAGAAAAGGAACCAGTTGGAAAAGATGGTAAAAAGTTGAGGACTAATGATTGACATATTCAGCACCCCCTAAATCAAGCAGTGTGATGTTGAGATTGAACCAATCATTATTTTTCCGATATTGAACGAATAGATTGGGATATTTCTTTTTAATATCTTGGACGTTGACCATTCCTAGACCGGAGTGGTTCTTTTTGGTGGTGAAACCTTCTTGCATCATAGTTTGAATTTTAGTTTCGGAATGAATTGTGTTGTTGATTAAAAAGGATAATTGTTGTTTTTCTTTGACGATGGCGATTTGAATCTGAGCACCATTTTGTCCTTTAGTAGCTTCGATGGCGTTGTCGATAGAGATACCTAAGAGTCGAACCAGGTCAAAAATATTAATGTCGATATCCTCGATGACATTGCGACATTCAAAGTGACATTTGATATTATCCTGATGAATCAAGGTCAATTTACTGATAAAAAGACTTTTCAAATAAGAATTTTGTACGTTGTTTAAATCTTTGAATAGTTGCATCGAAATATTGTCAAAGTAACCATTGGAGTAAACTTCCAGTTTTTCTAAAGCTTGTTTCATTGCAGTATAATCACCATCACCAGCAACAGATCGAAGTGTCGCGATACCATCTTTGTAACTATGTTCGAATTCACGAAGATGAAGATGATCTTTTTCAAGCTGGTCGGTATACATTTTTAAATTCTTTAGTTGTTCCTTAGTCAGTTCACGTTTATACGCTAGTTGTTGAGTTTGACTAGCTTTACCAAAGAGAACCGCGATAAAAACACATTGGATAATAATGAATGCAAAAACTCCGATAGTTAAATCGGAATAGGCTTTGTTTTCTTGAATAAAGTGCATAAATACGTAAATTGCGGTAAATAGATAAATTAATAAAATGCTGAGAAGAGACGATTGATCAATTTGCCATTTTTCCTCGATATCAAAACGTTTATAAAGAAAGATGAATACTATTGCGGTAATAACTTTAATTAAAAAACTGGCGACTACAAAGAGAAGTATGCCTGAAATTACATGAGTGGAGATCTTATCTGCGATTATCGTGTCGGCTAAAGTTTCATAAATCAAACGTATTAGGGATGATAATAGAAGGGTATTTATTAGAGTTAAATTCCATTTTTTATGATGCCAGAGAACTAGATAGACAAAGGAAAACGTGATTAGATATGAATAATCTTTCAAAAATATTTCTGATAAAAAGGATACTAGAATGAATCCTGGTAAATAATATTTTTTAAAATGAAATAGTGAATAGAAAACGCCATAGAAAATAAGCCATGCCAATAATTTTCCTATAGTGTAGATTATTGTCCCCACCTGTAACACGCCCCCTTTATATCGATATATTAATTATTGCATAATATTTAAAGGAACAATTTTTTTGTCGCGAAACGCATGAAATTCATTCATGAATCAAAACTCCCTGATTCAGGATATTGTTCACACTTGTCATTAAAGTAGTGCTATATTCTGGTCAATTAATTGAGAGGAAGTAATATCATGGGCTTTACGATAGGCAAGTATGTAGTGGGTATTGTGGTAATATTACTTGGTATTTATCAACTTTTTAATTCACGTAAGTATGTTCATGAGATTCAAAAAGACGGCAATAAGACCACTTCTCATTTTGTTGGTTATGCGGTTTGGTCTAGTTTTGTTGTTGGAATATTGATAATAGGTATGGGGATGTCGATATTATCTATGAGATAATTATGGTTAAAAATAGTACGCAACAAAACAATTTCAAGTTGTTTTGTTGCGTATTTTTGTATCTCGAAAAATAGTCTTTTGTTAGCATAAAAAGAAAAAGGATAAACTTTATGCAAAGAGGCTTTCGATTGTTGACGCTGGGTTTGATAGTCTTGGTAACTGGCTGTAGTGAAGGAACAACAGGCAATGACTTGCCTGAGAAAATCAACTTAGAAACTAATTTTAAAACTCGTCTTGAGCAAAAACGATATGACTGGCGGCATCAAGTTGGTCAGGTTCAGATAGTTAAACGGCAATATTTTGAAATTACCGATAATTATAAAGGTATTACTTTAGATCAATTCAAACATCAGAATCGTTATGTAGTGAAAGGAACGGTTTTGAATTTACAAAAAATCAAATGGTTATCGCCACAGCCAGAAACTAAATTAACTTTAAAGGTCGATCAGGTAATTAGTGGTAATAAAGGATTGAAAGGGAAGCAAGTTTATTTGAATTTTCCTGGAGGCTTTGGTCGTGAACGTGATGTTTATGCCCAAACGACTAATCCAGATAATGAAATCTTCTATCAGATTCCTAATGCACCGATACCGGAAATTGGTTCCAAGATTATTTGTGGATTATTAAGTGATGAACATCATACTAATTCGCAGCTGGATCAACTTTATCTTTCGGATGTCGAACATACTTTTTGGGTGAAGAAGAATGGGCAGTATGAACTGAATAATCCGGCTTTTAAAAGAGTTAAGCGTGATTTAGCTATTTTTCAATTAACAAAAAAGTTTAATCGAGACAATATCAGTAAATAAGGTGTTTTGTTTCAGGTGATAAGTCCAGTTCTTCAGAAGGAAAATCATTTAAAAAAATTTTCAATTTACCAATGGTTTCAGCGGGATGATCAACGTAATCGCGTGATAGATTCAAATTAATAATTTGACCATTTTTTAGGAGCAACTTCACTTTTACCGGATAACGTATCATGACCATGAGATTATAAAGAAATCCACCTTCAGTAGCGACAAACAGTGCTGATGAAAGTAAATCATTAGTCATGGGTAATCCAGTAATTTGAATCGACCTAATTAGTTTTTTATCAATTACCTTATAAGTATCCAACTTAGGAATTAGCATGATTAGAAGACGTTTGAACGGATTGCTTTTATCGTTATAACGGATGAATTTATCGCTAGAATCCCAGTAATTAAAGATAGTTGGCAAAATGGTCAGGTAATGACCGATAAAAATTATTCCAAAAATGATAATAGCAATTCTGATACCTAGACTTTTAGAAATGTTGAATCCAAACAGACTGCCACATAATAAGGCCCAAAACAGACTCATCAATAAGGGCCGATAATTTAGTTTTTTTCCAAATTTCAGCATAAGAGATCAGTTCTTTCTAAAACATATCCATACCCAATTTGCCCCAAATTTACCATAATTATTTGATTTAGGTTTCATAAATATAAAGGACATTCTGTATAAGAAATTCGTTAGATAATTTTGCTTTAAATAGTTGCATAGTGGGATATTCTTCGATACTGTATCAGTGTACTAGTACAGCAAGGACGTGTATCTGATGGAATATATCGAAAACATACCAATCTATTTACAAATTAAAGATTACTTAGAAGAAAAGATTATTACAGAGAGTTATTCACTAGGGGAACAAATGCCCTCAGTTAGGCAATTGGCTTTGGAATTGGCAGTGAACTCTAATACAGTTCAGAAGGCTCTCAAAGTAATGATCGAGGAGGGGGTCATTATTACATTACGTGGTAAAGGTAATTTTGTAACTGAGAATGCGGCAGTAGTTGAAGAATTGAAGAATCAAATTGTTAATGAGACCTTTGATTCAACGTACGACAAGCTACATTTGTTAAAAATGAACAATCAGGAAATAACCAATAGTTTTTCAAATTATGTGAAGCAAAAGGAGAAAAAATTTGAGTAATGTATTGAAAATTGAAGAGCTCAATTATAAAAAAGGTGGCAAAAAGATTCTTGAGGATGTCAATTTAAAATTAGATAGTGGCAAAATTATTGGTCTCTTGGGTGAGAATGGCGCTGGTAAAACCACTTTGATGCGAATAATTGCTGGAGTTAATTCTGTTCCAGAAGGCGTTATAACGGTTAATGGTAATACTAAAAAAGTTTCCATTAAAGAAAATGTTAGTTTGAGTGATCATCTTGATGGGTTTAAAGCTACTAACAAAATCAGTGAAATCGTACATTTTTATAGTGCAGTTTATCAAGATTTCTCAATTACAAAGTATGAAGATATTGCTAATTTCTTAGGATTAGACATGACTAAGAAGTTGGCCGCATTGTCTACAGGTACCAGAGGAAAGCTGGTTATTGCTTTGACATTGGCCAGATCAGCTAAATTGTATTTGTTGGATGAACCTTTAAGCGGTATTGATAGTATTTCCCGTAAGAAAATTATTAGCAGTATTATTCGTTGGAAAGACGATGATTCGACCATTATTATTAGTGATCACTATGTTACAGCTATCGCCAGTTTGTTGGATGAAGTAGTGATTATTAAAGATCAAAAAATTAGAGATTTAATTCCAGTTGAGAAAATTCAATCTGACTATCATTTGGGAATTGAAGCATATTATGAAAAAGTTTATCTAGGGGAAATACAATGACAAGAATGCGAACCTTGAATAACCAATTATTCTTTAATCGTTGGAAGATGATTAATTTAGTATTCCTAATTAATTTGATGGCTTTTGGTATCGTTATGTTAATAGATGTGGTATCTAACAAGATGACTTTCAAATTAGTTATGTTTGATAAATGGTATATGTATTATATGTTGCTTACTTTCGTTGCTTACCTTGTCACTTGGGTATTATTGACGAAGGATAACGAGCGAGTACTTTTTAGTAATAAATATCGGATGATTCCAATCACGGAATGGAAATTATATTTCAGTAATATGTTAAGTTCCCTTTTAGCATTGATTTACCTCTGGTTTTTAGAAGGCATAGTTAATACTATTTTTGGTTCCATTCAAGCAAATCATTTTTTAGTTGGTAATGCTTTAACTAGCATTTTATACACGAAAGCATATTATAAGCTACCTAATGTAGATATGACTGTCAGATCCTTTATTATAGGCTTTCTTTCGATTACTTTGGTTTGGAGCATTGTTACATTAGTGCATTTTTTAATCAGTCTAATTTCTGACAAGTTTGCTTTGAAAAAGAAGAGGGTTATTAAATATGTTTTATATTTTTTGATTACCTATATCTGTCTTATGATTTTCAATTCCACAGTGTCAGGTGTCTTCGTTTTAATGTATGGTGATGGTTTCAATGTTTTAGAAAAAATAAACAGTATGTTGCTGACTAGTATCTTTATATTTATCGGTTGGATCGTAGTTTTGACTTTAATAAATGTCTATTTATTAAAGAAACATATTGAGACAGATTACTAGGAGGTCAGTGATGAATAGTGTTTTAGGTGTGAGCAAATATTTAATATGGAATAAATTTAAGTTAATGAGTTTTATTTTGTTAGTTAATATCATTGAGTTGGTTCTACTAGTGCCCTTGGATTGGGGATCAATGTTTTCACAAAATTATCCCTTAGGTAAAGTGATTTTTAGTTCACTAATAGTTTATTTGTTAGGGGCATTATTCTTAATAAGGGAGAATGAACAAGTCTTTCTTAATAGCAAGTACAGTTTGATTCCTGTCACAGAGATAAAAATCTATTTTAGCAATTTGATTACAACCTTTTTAACTTATTTATATTTTTGGATTTTAGAAACGAGTATTTTTTTAACAGCTTTTTGGATTATTGATAATAATAGTTTGATTTTTCATTTGCAAAGTATTGTAAAGATGGGACAAATTGGTTTAATAATTAAAGCTATTACTATGTCCTTACTAGCAATCATATTAATTTGGACCTTGAGTACTTTTGTTCATTTAGTGTCGCAATTGTTACCATTACAAAATCAGAAATTAACTACGATCATTTTTTATTTGTTAGTCGCGGTACTGATCTTTTATATTGGTTACATTAATATATGGAATTTAGATACTATGCGAGTTGATTGGTATATTGAAGTGAAAAATCGTATTTTTGGTAGGACAGTGGAATTTGATTTGTTTGGAATAGTTACCCTTACTGTTCTTAATATAATGATATTGAAAAAGTATAGCTCTATAAAATAATATCCGTTCATGATTAGAAAACCCTACATTGAGGCAATTATTTTATTTTCCGGTAGATAATAAGGTAATATGGACTCAATCTAAGAGAAAGGAAGAAATATATGTGAAGTTCAATAATGATTTTTATAAAAGTAAATATTTTTGGCTAGGTCTAGTTGGAATTTCTTTCACCGCAGGTTTTCCATGGGGTAATGTCTGTTCAGTTCAGGGGATCTTTTACTTAATAATTATTGTTATAGGGGCTACATCAATGATCGGATCGATTTTTAATTTCTCTAGATATTTTTCATAACGACTGTATAACGATAATAAATGCAGTAAAATGGGATTGATGAAAGAAGCTGATTCCATGAATGGAAAAATTATTGGTATTTTAGCAATTTTAATTGGAATTTGGCAAATAGCCATCGCTCAAAAAATGTATCAAGATATCAGAAGAACAGTTAAACAACCTAAACTGACTATCTTTTTTGGAGTGACGGTTTGCCTAATTATCGGCGTTATATTTTTAATGGTTGGTGGATCACTACTGCGATAAGGCAGGTAGAGATATTTAATCATTAGCGTGATGAATCTAAAATGATTCGTCACGTTTTTTTTGTGCTTTGACAACCGATAAGTGCGTGCAAAAAAGCCTAATTCGACAATATAATCTGGGTGTGATCAGGAAGGAATTGGAATTAAATTTTGAAAGAAGGTAATTTCTATGATCAAATTTGGTAAAAGAGTAAATTATAGACCTTTAATGATTAGTTTAGTTTTAAGTTTGTTGCCGGGATTTATAGTTTCAATGATATTAAGTAGAGTTGGTGGCTTGATATTGGGTATTGCTATCTTCCTTATATCATTTATTGGCTATTACTTCAGGATTCTGCCAGTTCTTTTTAATTATTGGGAAGTTGGAAATGGATATGTTCAATATATTGACCTAAATAGTAATTCAGAGCGTTTTAAAGCTTTGTTACTACCATTTTCAATTCACGCGAAGACGATTGATTTTAATTCTATTAAATCGGTAACTATTCAAGGAAATTTATCTGAATCAGAAGAAATGCCGATGGCGATTCCATATAGCGGTTATCTGGCTGTTATTACGGCAGTTCTTTCAATTATCCATAATCCAATCGATATAACTTTTACATTGACCGATGGGACTGCAGTTACTGTTAGTGCTGCACGTGATATGGTTTATGGGAAAGATAAAGCTATCGAAAAGTTAGAGGAGACATTTGATCAAACCAATCATAAAGTTAAATTGATTTAATAAATCGAAGGTCATTCTCGTGTCCTTAATGGTTATAATTTAATTAATGAAAAGGGTGTGGGAGAAGTGGATTTAGCTAAAAATATTGTCAAATACCGTAAAAGAAATAACATGTCGCAAGAACAGTTAGCTGAGGCCTTAAATATTTCTAGACAGTCAATTTCCAAGTGGGAGACAGGTGAAAATTTGCCTAGTATTGATAATCTGATTTCTTTAAGTGGATTGTTGGATATTTCGTTGGATGAGTTGATAACTGGGGAACCGTATCTCCATTTTCCATTCAACTACGGTAAACCCAAGAATCATTGGCCACAGATTATTTTAGTGCTAGTTATGGTTATTTTTACGGCAAGTTTAACTACACTTTTTGGTAGAACTCCGTTAATAAAAGTATTTGATATTATTTTTGGAATCCTAATTTCTTATACTTTTGTGACAAGAATGAGTTTCTATGATTATAAGAGATATTGTAATTATTGGACTTTGCAAAAAAATGGAATTACTTATGCGGTAGACAGTGAAGACGATATTTCTTTTGGAAAAGACTTTCTTATGCCATTGATGGGACTTTTGAATATACGTTCAACTAAATTCATACCTTATAAACGGATTAAGAGTATGGAAATTTATTTAAAATTGTACGGATATAATCCTAGTAAAGAATTGACGTTAATGGGTGGTGCTGGAATTTCGGCAAGTTCCATGGTGGAGCAATTCGAATTGAGGATAACTTTACTGGATGGTAAAAAAGTTAATTTGAATCTCAATCAGTATTATTGGAAAGACAGTAAGGAAAGAAAAATGTTGGGTACGATTGTTACTTTTCTCAAGCGAAAACATTTTGAATTCATTGATAAACAAGGAATTGCTGACCTTTTACGAGATGGTGATGGCAGTTTGACTCAAGAACTTTATGAACAACGAGACGGAAATTAAAAAGAACGCTAATTTTAGCGTTCTTTTTGGTTACCACCATTAATTACCTTTGCATGGTTGGTCCAAATTAGTTATGGCCCATCAAATAAATTGCTAAAACGACGAAGAAAGTAGAGATAATCCCTAAATACCAAATAAGGATTACTTCAGATTTAGGGAATTTATGATGAGTTCTCATGCCAGTACGAACTCCCTCAATCATTAAGGCGACAGGCGAATAGACACAAAGAGCAGTTAAACTAAAAGCAAACATATTGACCCAAGCGTGGCCGGCATTCTTTTGAACAAGGCTGAACAAAAGTGTACCCATTAAAATAATTGTTGGAGCTACTTCAATTGTTTTACGCATAATCGTTTTCCCCCTATAATATCGTTTATCTTTATTAGGCTCTCAATAGATATTTTTAGCAACCGATTTTGAACGAAAAATCAATTTGTTCTATACATCGATTCACATAACCATCAAATAGGTGGTTAAGGACAGAAATAAGATAGAGATTAGGGCTAAATACCAAATGAGACGTAATTCGGAACGCGAAAATAATTTATACTTTTTCACTCGAATGGTTTCTACTATTAAAGCCACGGTTGGATAGATGCATAGTCCTAATAAACTAAAGGCAAAAGGATCAATCCAAGAATTCCCATCGGATCTTTGAATAAAGCTAAAGATTAATATGATAAACAGAATAAAAGTTGGACTAACTTCGATAATATTACGCATGAGGATCGCCCTCTTGAGACAATTCTTCATTTTCACCGCTATTAAGCATCCAGAAATTTTTTTAAGCAAACTATATCGTCTAAAAAATGAATTCGTTTTGTATATTGTTTAAAATGTAAAACATATTATACTAAAAATGTAAAAAGAGTTTGACATTTTTACGGAGAATACAATGAAAAATATAATTAAACAAAAACGAAAAGAATTGAAATTATCACAAGATGAGTTAAGTAAACTAGCAGGTGTGACTAGGCAAACTATTAATGCTATTGAAAATGACAAATACGATCCCTCTTTGAGCTTAGCTTTTCAATTAGCTGCTATTTTACGTATTCGAGTCGATGAATTATTCAGATTTGGAGATGAGCGTGATGACCAATACTAGAAAATATTTTTTCAAGAGAGCCATTTTAGTAACACTTTTAGCGATATTCTTTTTATTATGGCTATTATCCAAAGTGACTTTGAAGCAGGATCTATCACCAGTTTTCTTTATATTGATAATCGTTCTTTTTATTTACCAGCAAAAACGACTGGATAAAGGTGGCAGCACTAATATTTTTAAAATAGCTCGAGATGGTTTTCCCCAAGGGTTAAAACATGATGATGAACGTGAAGCTAAGAATGCTTTAACGGCTAGTTTCTTTAGTCAGCGATTCACGGCCGGTTTCATTGTTTTAGTAATTGGAATCTCATTGATTCTAACGAGTTATAAATTGATTGAAGAAAGTGTCTTCAATATTAATGCCTTTGGCATCTTAGGGACTGCAATATTGATAGTACAAGAGTGGAGTTTCTACTATGAATATAGCCGCTTGGATAAATGAATAAAAAATAAGAACGACTTCGATTAGATATTCCAGGAATAATGAATATCTAATGGAGGTCGTTCTTTTAATTTATACTTTTAGTTCTTTCTTATTAAAATTATCCATATCGTTGATTAGCTTATTAACCTTTTCGATACTGCCAACGTAAACACCACTAGCTAGTGGGTGCCCGCCACCGCCATATTTTTCAGCCATACCATTAATTGAAATTGACTTAGAACGTAAATTGACGCGGAAACGATTCAAATCTTTTTCACTGACAACAATCCAAGTTTTAACTTTATCAATTCGACCAATTAGGGGAACCGCATGATCAAGTTCGCCATCAGCTAAATGAAATTGATCCAAAGTATCCTTACGAATCACAATATAGCCAAAGCCAGAATCGGTTATTTGTAAGTTATCTAGAATGTAGGCTTCCAACCTAGCCACTTGAAGAGACATCTGATCTTCTTGCAAACTTATTTTGGAAATATTGATACCTGTTTTAGCCAATTTAGCAGAAGTGATCAGTGTACGATAGCTTGTCTCACCATTTAAGAAGCGAACAGTATCGCCGATAATTCCTGAATATAGTTTGGCAGCAATTTCTTTGGTGAGTTCAAAATTAGAAATTTCTTCAGTAAAAGAGAAAATCATTTCGGCACAGCTAGAGAAGGTATCATCGACCCAATTCATATCACCAAAGGGATCAACATTGGGATGATGGTCAATTTTAATGATTTCAGCGGCCTGTTTATAGGCGCCATCATTGTCAATCCTTCGCGCATTGGCAGTATCGACTGTAATGACTAAAGCATTTTTGAAAGTAGAATCAGGAATATCTTTCATTTTACCAATCCAATTCAGGACTGGTAAATCGATTCCTGTGACGTAAATCTTTTTTTGAGGGAAGACTTCATGAAGAATGGCAGCTAGGCCAGTTTGTGAGCCGATCGCATCTGGATCTGGATTGCGATGTCTGAGAATAATAATTGTATTATACTGTTCAACCTTTTTTAAAATGTCATCAATCATAAGACTACACCCCAACGATTATTAAATTAATTATGAATCAAACTTACCTAAAATTAACCTTTAATCATTAGGTAAGTCAATAAAAAGCTCTAAATAAAAGAATATCCTAAAAGATACTATAGCACTTAGTCTAACAACGACTTACAAAAATGTAAGGAAATGTAAGAAGAATCGCACGACCCAAATTGCTTGAGCAGTTATGATAGATATATCAAATGGAGGGAAGAACAAATGCAAAAAATTGTCGATGTACAAAACGTTGAAAAGATTTATGGAAAAGCTGGAGAAAAACAATTCAAAGCTTTGTCCGATGTTAATTTTGAAGTTAAGCCTGGCGAATTCGTAGGAATTATGGGCGCTTCAGGTTCAGGTAAAACAACACTTTTAAATATCCTATCTACATTGGATACACCAACAAGTGGTCAAGTTGAGATTGCTGGTGAAGATATTACTAAGTTGAATAATAATCAAATGGCCGATTTCCGTGCCAATAAGATTGGTTTCATTTTCCAAGATTTTAACTTGCTAGAAAATTTAACAGCTTATGAAAATATTGCTTTACCATTAGCATTACAAAATACAGCTGCTAAAAAAATTAAACCAGCTGTTCAAAGTATTGCTGAAAAATTAGGTTTAACTGATATTTTAAATCATTATCCGACTGAATTATCAGGTGGTCAAAAACAAAGAGTTGCGGCTGCTCGTGCTTTGGTTCATGAACCATCAATTGTCTTTGGTGACGAACCTACAGGTGCTTTGGATTCTAAGAGTGCGCGTGCCTTGTTAGACACTTTGACTAAGATCAATCGTGAAGATAATGTATCGATTCTTTTAGTAACACATGATCCATTTTCAGCTAGTTTCTGTGATCGTATTTTATTCATCAAAGATGGTGAAATTGGTCAAGAATTAAAGAAGGAAGAAAATTCACGTGCTGAATTTTATCAAGAGATCCTAGATTCATTAGGAACATTTGCAGAATAGGGGAGGAAAATATGTTAAACAAATTAGCTTTGAGCGGAATTAAGCATCGTCTCCGCGACTATACCGTTTTATTTTCGGGCTTGATGATTGCATCAGCTATCTTCTATATGTTTATGTCTCTAGCAACTAATCAGGCCTTTCTAAGTTCCAATTCTCCAGCCGCTGCTACTAGTTTTATCTTCGGCTTTGGGATTGTTTTACTAGCAATTATTACGATCGTTTATGTTAATTACGCCAATACTTTCTTGTTGAGTATGCGTCAAAAAGAGTACGGGATGTTTATGATGCTTGGTGCCAAGAGTAGTAAGATTTCGCGTATGATTTTTGTTGAAACATTTGCTATCGGTGCTATTTCAACATTGATTGGTTCAGCGATTGGCGTTTTAGCTACAGGTTTTGTGGGTCGTTGGTTAATTAACTTACTAGACATGAAAGTTAAACATTTTAGCAGTTTCTATTTACCAGCTTTACTTTGGACATTATTGTTCTTTATCGTAATTTTCATGTTCTCCGCTATTAGAAATTCAGTATCTCTACGTCGTACCAAAGTTCTAACTTTATTAAATCGTGACAGTCAACCAGTTAAAATCAAACGTAACGGCGTTATGAAAGCAGTCCAAGCTTTACTTGGTTTGATCTTGCTTGCGGTTGGTTACTTCACAATGTACTTTTCTGGTCATAATCCTGGCTTTATCTATCTGGGCATTCCAATTGCCTTGGTAACAATTGTTGCCGGTACTTACTTCACAATCAATGCTTTCGTAACAGCTATTATTGTCATGTTGAAGAGGAACACCAAGTATTCACAAAAGGGTTTAAATAATTTTACTCTTTCACAGTTAAGTTTTCGTATTAATGATTACACTAAGATTCTTTCAATGGTTTCAATCATGTTTGCTTTAGCTTTAGGTGCTATTACTGTTGGTTTAGGTTTCAACAACCAAATTGATAACGTCGTAAATGGTCAAAACTATTATGATGTTCAAGTGACGAACCCTAATGCTACCCAAGAGAAGAATATCAAACAATTGAGCATTCAGAAAAAAGATACTTATAATTTTAAATCTGATGGTAAAGCTGTTTATTATCGCAACAGTCAATTTAAGAGTCAACCAATTGGTTATGCCAATATGAATGTTGATACGATGGTATTTAAATTAAAGAAGTCTTCAGATCCAGCTAAGAATTCAAACGCAGCTTATGAGTTAATGAATACACGTCTTCCTAAATATAGGACTATGGAAGCTAAATTTGTTAGTGATACTGAATACGCTGCTGTTAAAGGGCAAGAATCAACAACCGTATTGATTAGAACTACTTCGTTTAAGAATAATTTACCAATGATCAAACAAATTTCAAAAGATGAAATTAAACGTTTCCCAGAACTTAAAAATGCTGGTGGCGATAAGTACTCTGCTTATACACTAGTTAATGGTTTCTTCTCTGGACTAGAATTCATGGGCTTCTTCCTAGGAATTGCTTTCTTGGCTATGTTGGCTAGTTGCTTGATGTTCAAGATTCTTTCAGGAGCTAATGGAGACGTTAAACGTTACAGCATGCTTTACAAGATTGGTACGAGACAAAAAGTCTTACGCAGTACAATCAATAAAGAAATTGGTGTGCTATTCTCAGTTCCTGCTATCTTGGGTATTATCCATGTATTAATTGGCTTACAGCTATTTGTTAAGCTTTTGTATAAACCTTATACAAATATTGAGATACCATTCGCAATTTTCTTAGTTTTATATTTAGGCTACTATTTCTTAACGAGATATCTTTATAAGAAGATCGTTCTTAAATAACAGTTTCGGTTCCTTCCGGGGAACTGCGATCGACGGGTATTCACCTATCGATCGCAGCTTTCCGGAAACGGAAAGCACTTCCCCCAATAAATAATTTCAATTGTTAGATTCGTCTAACGACCTTAATAAAGTAGAGTAGGGATCACTCAACAAATCCTCAAATCTACAATTCAAAATAGCAAAATCACGATGATGATTTTGCTATTTTTTTGCGAATTTAGCTCAAAAATGGTTTGTTCGAAAAAAAAATATTCAAAACATTTTATTAAAATTATAGTTATGATAACATTAATCTAATAGCATTTTGAGGCTATATTTCAAGAGACATATTGTCCAATAATAATTTCACAAAAGAAATATTAGTTGCCAAAATCATAAATACACATTAAAATTTTCTTAATAAACAAAAAGAAAATTTAACAATAAGGAAAGGGGAACTAAATTATGTCAATGATTGAATTCCGCGATGTGCAAAAATATTATGGAAATTTCCATGCATTGAAAGATATCAATTTAAAAATTGATAAGGGGGAAACCGTTGTATTAGTTGGTCCCTCTGGATCAGGTAAAAGTACACTGGCTCGTACAGTCAATGGTCTAGAAACAATTCAAGAAGGACAATTGATCGTCAATGGCCGTGATATTTCCGACAAGAAGACTGATATTAATCGAATTAGAAAAGATGTAGGGATGGTTTTCCAACATTTCAATCTTTACGCTAACAAAGACGTACTAGAAAATGTCATGCTCGCTCCAAGAACGGTTTTGAAGCTTAGTGAAGAAGAGAATAAGAAAACAGCTATGGCTTTATTAGATCAAGTTGGATTAGCTGATAAAGCTCACAACATGCCATCACAGATCTCTGGTGGTCAGAAACAGCGTGTAGCAATTGCCAGATCACTAGCTATGAAGCCTCGTTGCATGTTGTTTGATGAACCAACAAGTGCCCTAGATCCAGAAATGATTGATGATGTATTAGGTGTTATCAAATATGTTACTAGCCAAAGTGATATGACATCATTAATCGTTACTCACGAAATGGGCTTCGCCCAAGAAGTTGCGAACCGCGTTATCTTTATGGATAATGGACAGATTCTTGAAGATGATCCAACAGATATTTTCTTCAAACAACCAACTAATGACCGTGCTAAGCAGTTCTTGAGTAAAATCATTCAACATTAAGGAGGAATTGATGATGAAACGTCTAAAATATTTAACTCTAATTTTCACCTCATTGCTCCTAGCGTTGGTTTTAAGTGGTTGTGGTTCTAAGCCATTGTCAGATCAAAACGTTTTGACTAATGCTAAAGAAAGTAAAACCATTACTTGGGGTGTTAAAGCCGATACAAGATTGATTGGTTTAATTGATGTAAAAGATGGCAAGGAAAAGGGATTTGAGATAGATTTAGCTAAAGCCATTACTAAGAAAATGTTAGGTAAAGATGCTAAGGCAAAGTTTGTTACAGTTACTTCTCAATCGAGAATTCCACTGTTGAAGAATGGTAATATCGATGCCATCATCGCTACAATGACTATAACGCCAGAAAGACAAAAAACAATTGATTTTTCTGATTCATATTTTGATGCGGGACAGTCAATTCTAGTTAAAGAAAATTCACCAATTAAAAAAGTAGAAGATTTAAATGATAAGACCATTATTGGTGTGGTTGGTTCTAATTCAGTTGAAAATGTTAAGAAATTCGCTCCTAAAGCTCGAGTATTACAGTTACCCGATTATGCTCAGGCTTTGACCGCCTTGAAATCAGGTCAGGGGGATGCTTTGACAACCGATAACGTTATCTTAGCTGGTATGGCTGTGAATAATCCTGGTTATGTTCTAAGAGGTAAGGCTTTTACTACAGAACCATACGGTATTGGTGTCAATAAAGGTCAAAAGGATTTTAGAGAGGCAATCAATAAAGCCTTGAGTGAAGTAGAAAAAGATGGTACTTACAACAAACTGATCATGAAATGGTTTGGTAATGTACCTGGATTCAATTACAAGGAGGTGCTACGTCATGATTAATCTTTTAACTCATAATTGGAACTCCTTTATTACTGGATTTGGTTGGACTGTTTTATCCAGTGTTTTGGCATTGTTCTTCAGTTTAATTATTGGTTCCTTAGTAGCCATCCTTGAGGTGCTTCCCAATAAATTTTTCAGAATTATAGGAAAAATTTATGTGGAGATCTTCCGTAATATTCCATTGTTAGTTATCACAATGTTTTTCTACCTAGTTATCCCGCTTTACGTAGTCAAAATTAATGGTTTTACAGCAGGGACAATTGGACTGACAATTTATACATCCGCCTTCATTGCCGAAACAGTTAGAGCTGGTATCAATTCAGTTGATATCGGTCAGATGGAAGCCGCCCGTTCACAAGGAATGACTTTCTGGCAAGCTATGCGTTATATCGTTTTACCACAGGCTTTTAAATTAGTTATTCCACCGTTGGGTAATCAATTTGTTAACTTGGTTAAGAACTCTTCAGTTTTAGCTTTCGTGGCCGGATTTGATTTGATGTATCAAGGAAATGCGATTGCATCGCAGACATTCGATACAGTTAATACTTATTTGATTGTTGGTTTATTCTACTTGATTATCACTTTACCAATTAGTTACTACATGCAATATCTCGAAAGAAAACTAGCTTAGGAGGAGAATATTATGCAAAATTGGATGAATGCTTATTCATGGGTCAACATCAGATTTCTTCTCCAAGGTTTGGAAATCACGATTTTGATCTCCGTTATATCGGTGTTACTCAGTTTTATTATCGGTTCAGTCTTAGGAATTATCCGTTATTCCAAAATTCGTTATGTTTCCAAAATTGTTGGAGTGATTATAGATGTAATTCGTAATTTGCCATTGCTATTGATCATCTTCTTCGTTTACTTTGGTTTACCAGCTTTCGGATTCAAACCAGATACGATTCCAGCTGCTATTTTAGCAATGACAGTCTTTGAATCGATGATGATCGCTGAAATTATCAGATCGGGAATTATGGCAGTTGATATCGGTCAGATGGAAGCATCTCGATCAATGGGAATGACTTATATTCAAGCAATGTGGCATGTTGTTTTACCACAGGCTTATAAGAAAATGATTCCAGCAATGGTTAGTCAGTTTATCTCTTTGATCAAGGATACTTCTTTGGCAACTATCATTGTGGTGCCAGAATTGATGCAACATGGGCAAGTAGTTTACGGACAAAATCCAAATTACATTATCCCTGTCTTTGTCATGATGGCTCTGATGTACTTCGTAGTCTGTTATGCCCTGTCCCTATTATCAAAATATATTGATCATAAAATGGCTTAAAATAATTTATCAGTTGACAGAATAAAAAAAGCCGTTTATAGTGAGTGTCAATCAAATAAACAAATATAAGTGTCTGAATCAAGTAGTGATGTATCTGGGCGTAAGAAAGCCGGTGGTTGATGCGAACCGGTCAGGATGCATTTATGAAATACCAGACATGACTTGGTTTTCCAAGCGGAAAAAGAGATCCGTTATTCTCAAGAGTGGAGAGGTGTTTTTTGAATACTTCTCAAGCTGGGTGGTACCACGGTAAATCGTCCCTGTTGCATTGTTGCAGCAGGGACTTTTTTTATACCAAGGGGTAAGTAAAATGATGATAAATACATGCGGGGGCAATCCTCGATATTAATTCTTCAAGAAAATCAGAACAAAAATTTGGAGGAATTAATTATGAGTAAAAAGAGTATAAATTTTAAAGAAGCCATCATCATGTTGGCAGTAATGTTAATTATTTTAGGGGTAGGGGTTATCAAATTTGGCCTTTCACCACAGACACCTGTCCTAGTAGTAATTGGATTGTTAGTTTTATGGGCCAAGCTTCGTGGCAGTAGTTGGGATGATATTTCTGATGGGATTGTCAGCGGAGTTAAAAATGGTATCATACCAATCTTTATCTTTATTCTGATTGGTGCATTGATTGGTACATGGATTGCAGCTGGAATTATTCCATCAATGATGGTAGCTGGTTTCCATATGATTTCTGTTCGTTGGTTTATTCCATCGGTATTTCTAGTTTGTGCATTAATTGGTACTTCGATTGGTAGTGCCTTTACAATTATTTCAACAATTGGAATCGCACTTTTCGGTATGGGACAAACTTTAGGTATGAATCCAGCTTTGGTAGCCGGAGCCATCATTTCTGGAGCAATCTTTGGTGATAAGACTTCACCACTTTCAGATTCAACTAATTTGGCCGCCGCCATTGCCGAAGATGATTTATTCGCTCACATTAAGAATTTAATGTGGACCACGATTCCTGCATTCATTATTTCTTTGATACTGTACGCTGTGATTGGTAACAGCGGTACTAAAGCCGGTATGGGTAAAATCAATACAACTCTAAATGTTTTAAATAGTAATTTCGTGATTTCATGGTGGGCTATTCTACCAATTGCATTGTTATTCATCTGTGCGATTATGAAAATTCCAGCTATTGCTACTTTAATTTTGAATGTTACCGTAACGGTAGGAATGATTTTCATTGAAAAACCAAATACACCAGTTAAAGACATTGCCGGTTTTATCGAAAATGGTTTCGTATCTAAGACAGGAAACACCAGCGTTGATGCTCTATTAACTCGTGGAGGAATTACTTCCATGATGGGTACAGTCTCATTGATTTTCTTAACATTGTCCTTAGGTGGACTATTAATGAAGTTTGACGTTATTCAAACAGCCATGGAACCATTAGCCCAACGTCTTAAGACACCAGGATCAGTCGTAACAGCAACAATCCTTTCCGGAATTGGCGTTAATATTTTCGTTGGTGAACAATACTTATCAGTTATTTTGCCTGGTAAAGCTTTCAAAACAACCTTTAATAAACGAGGCTTAGATAATTTAGCTTTAAGCCGTGTACTAGAAGATGGTGGTACTGTAATTAACTACTTGATACCATGGGGTGTTGCCGGAGCCTTTGCTGCCAATACTTTAGGCGTACCAACATTATCATTCTTACCATTCTGTTTCTTCAGTCTACTTTCACCGGTTCTTTCTATTATTAGTGGATTCACAGGAATTGGATTAAGAAAACTTCCAGAGACTGATAAGGCGAGCAGTGACAAAGTAGTTACAGCTTAATTAATATAAAAAAATAGAGCAGAAATGCTCTATTTTTTTGTTCTTTGATTTGACAGAATGCCAATTAATCGTAAGCTTAAGACTGTTAAGCTTAGAAAGACAAGCAAATTTAGGGAGATTATTATGAAGAAAATTAAAATAGCTATTTGGGGAATCAACGTTGTTTTAATTGCAATTATTCTTTTTCTAGTTTTGGGAAACGGCTTCAAGAATAATGACAATAAAAATGATTACAGTACTTATACTGTTCAGCGTGATAATACTAATTATTTCAATGGTATTGTCCAAGAAACGGACAAAAAGGTAGTTAGCGACGAACCTAAGTCAGAAGACGAAACTTTAGTTGCAACGCGTGTTACGAACGGTCAGCACGTAACTAAAGGTCAGGTACTATTTAGCTTTTACAAAGATATGAGTAGTGATATCAGTAGTGTTAATGCTGAGATCCATCAAGCACAATTAGCCATTCAAGAGTACAATTCGTCAGATAAAAAAACGGATGATCAGATTGAATTGAGTAAGAATCAAGAGATGTTATCAGAGGCCCAGGCTAAATTGACTAAGCTTAATCAAGCACAAAATCGCCAAGTGACTGCACCGATTGATGGTACTTACTATAAGGATGATACTGGACGTGAGTTCATTTACGGTGCTCCAGTTATTCAAGGTAATGTTAACGAATATAGTCTAGATAAAATTAAAGTCGGCGACAATGTAACAGTAGTTGAGAATGATGGAACTAAGATTTCAGGAAATTATGAACAGAAGGATAGTATTCCTTACAGTACACATAACGTTTCCTACTATCATTTCCGCGTTTCAACAGAAGAGAAATTACCATATGGGATGCACGTTCAATTAAAGACTGAATCAGATGGCTACAAGATTCCAGAGAGTGCTGTTTGGTCAGGTGATACGGTTTATCTTTTGAAGAATGATAAGAAACATAAACGTATTCTTACTATGACGAAAAAAGGCCACTATTACTATGTAATGGATGGAATTAAAACTGGCGACAAATTAGTTTTGAAATAGGACGGTGGAGTAATGCTAAAAGTTACTAATATAGGTAAAACTTATGGCAAATTCACTGCTCTAAAAAATATCAATCTGGAAGTAGCCGATGGAGAATTCTTAGCTATCATGGGCCCTTCTGGATCAGGTAAGTCAACTTTGATCAATATCTTAGGATTATTGGATCAAAGTTATACTGGTGAATATTTGCTGAAAAATAAAAATTATAAAACGGTCAGTGATAACTTTCTGTCACGTATTCGAGGTGACCAATTAGGATTCGTTTTTCAGAATTTTAAATTGTTGACGACTTATAATGTTTACGAAAATATTGAAATACCGCTTATTTATAGTAAGAAGGAACAAAATAATAAGCGTGAATTAGTTGAAGATGTGATTGAAAAAGTTGGTTTGAAGGGAAAAGAGAAGAATCGTCCCTCTGAATTATCTGGTGGTCAACAACAAAGAGTTGCGATTGCTAGAGCGATTGTCAATCATCCTAATTTAGTAATTGCGGATGAGCCAACTGGTGCCTTGGATTCAAAGACTAGTAAGGAAATCATGGATATCTTTACTAAACTTAATCAAGATGGCACAACGATTATCATGGTAACTCACGATAGTGAAGTGGCTGAATATGCTATGAGAACTGTATATATCCGTGATGGTCGTCTATATAACGATGAAAAGAGCGTGAAAAAATCATGACAGATAAAATTTTGATCGCTTTTAAGTCTATTGGGAAGAATAAGAATCGTAATTTTCTAACCATGTTAGGAATCATCATTGGAATTGCTAGTGTTATTTGTATTTTGGCAATTGGAGATGGTTTTGCGCATACTGTGACTAAAGGGATGGGTAATCACAATACTCGTAACAAAGTCGTTATTATGTATCAACCAACTACCGAAGATAATACTGACGGGGGATTCACTAATAATGATGAAGCCGTTTTGGAAAAGATTCCTGGGGTTGAGCACGTTAAGCTGACTAGTAGTGTAGTTGAAGCTGGTGCCAAAGCTCAATATAAAACTAAGAACGTAACAATGAGTTTGAACAAGCAACCAAAGCATTTGAAATTAGTTAAGGGTAATTATTTTCAAATGAGTGGAGCCTCAAATGGAGTTTATATTTCAGAAGATTTAGCTCATAAACTGTTTAAAAAGAATGTGCTAAATCGTTTGATTTCAATTGATGGTACGGTTTTTGTTGTTCAAGGGATTTATCATATCAGTGATATAAATTATCGCCCAGATGCTTATGTTTCTAAGACGGTCTTTAAACAACTTTTTGCTAATCAAATTTCTAAAGATGAAGCTCGTTTATCAGTTGGACCTAAAGCTAATAAAAAGTGGATTGGTAAAAGAGCAGTTAAACAGATGAAGAAGATGGGTGAACAAAAGAATATCGGTACTTATGAAGTTTCTAATCCAGATCAAGTAAGTAAACAATTTACGAAAATCTTAAATGATATTACTTATTTCATCGCCTTTATTGCTGGGATATCATTGTTAATCGCTGGTATTGGGGTTATGAATGTGATGTACATAACGGTATCAGAACGCCGTAAAGAAATCGGAATTCGTCGAGCTTTCGGTGCTACTTCGAATGATATAAGAAATCAATTTTTGATTGAAAGTGTTGTTTTATGTGTAATTGGGGGAGTTATCGGGATTATTTTCGGATACTTATTAGTAGCGATTATTAATGCCTTCTTACCATTCAAGGCCGTTATAACGGCGTATGCATTGATTCTTTCCTTGTCAGTTTCGACTGCAGTTGGATTGATTTTCGGATTTATTCCATCAAATAAAGCTGCCAAATCAGAATTAGTAGGACTCTTGAAAGAAGAATAGGGGAAAATATGAAAAGATTATATGAATTAGATAAGGTATCGCGTTTCGGGATATTCCTGATATACTTTTTTATGACCGTTGCTAGTATGTTGGTGACTGACTCTAACTTGAGCCAAATGCCAACAATGGGTAAATATTTGAAATTGGTTCTCTTTGCTGTAGGAGCATTGGTAATCTTTGCAATTATCTATGGATTGTTTGTCCTATTGCTAAAGAATAATAGCAATTATAAGCCCGCTTTATTAGTTAATATGTCGCTATGCTTGGCTCTAGGTGGATTGTTGTCAGCGATAGTTTATCTTATTGCTGGTAAAAGTAATATCTGGGTCAACGGTATTGTTGGATTTATCAGTTTGGGTGGTTTAGCACTTCTCAACTGGAAAACTCTGGAAGTACCACAGTCTGATAAAATTAAGATAACAGTTTTGGCAGCAATTGTGTTTGTTCTATCACTGTTTTAAAGGGTAAAGTAAATGAATGATTATTCGCAAATTAAAGCACAATTGGACTGTTTGCATATTCACTTCCAATTGATTGAACATCCAGCAGTATTTACGGCTGAAGAGGCTGATAGGTATGTTGCTGATATTCCTTGCATGAAAACTAAGTCATTATTTTTAACTGATAAGAAAAAGACGACTTATTACCTAGTTTTTGTGAAGGATGATCAACGTTTGGATATGAAAAAATTTGCACAGACAGTAGGCAAAAAGCATCTCAAGTTTGCATCAGATCAGTCTTTGTTAGAGAAACTAGGAATTGAATCGGGTTCCGTTTCTATTTTTAGTCTGTTGAATAATGAAACTAAAGATGTACAAATTTATTTTGAAAAATCAGTCGTGGGTAGATTGCCACTGACATTTCATCCGAATGACAATACGAAAACAATGTTGTTAAAACCAGAAGATTTGTTTAAATTTCTGAAGAGTATTGGTTTTTCCTATCAAATAATTGAATTATAAAAGTCAGGGCAGATTGCCTTGGCTTTTTTGCTGCAGTCCATGAGATAATGAAAAAAGTACTTTTGTTTTTGGCTTTCGTAACATTAGTTTTCCATTGTCTGCGTGTAATAGTTCAATTATTGGATCAAAAATCCGAGTTTAAAAGAATTTGTCTTGGCTAATAGTTTATATGAAAATCAGCAAGAAATTTCGGAAGAATATTGTGCGGCTCAATTCCAAAAATTGACCGATCAACTCAATGAAAAATATAACAAATAAAACTTTTTCCTTATGAATTTCTAACAAATAATTCTGTATTTTATATAAACAAAAAGCGGTACAATAACGCTTTCTTCCGTGCGATAATTGGTGCGAGGAGAAATTGCGATGAGAAAAACACTAATGATTTTGACCTTGTTAGTATTCGTATTACCGCTTTCTGCGTACAGTGTTAATACAATTAAAAATTCTTTATATCATGAGTCTAAAGATAGTTACATTATGATAAGAGAAAACCAGCGTAAATGGAAAAGGCAAACTGCTAAAGCCGATATTGTTCACAGCGAGGGTAATAGTAGGGAGAAAGTTCCTGTTGGAATTTCTTTGGATAATCTAAAAAATTACAATAAGGCTGTCATCAAAGGGACTATTTATAATTTAGAGAAGATGCGAAGCCCAGAAAGTATGGCTTACACTAAGGCGTCAGTTCATATCGATGAAGTTATTAGTGGTGATGAATCTTTGAAAAATAAGACGATTTATTTAGCCTTAGATGGTGGGTTGGTCTCCTTCGACGATTGGCATAGTGAGAGTAAACATAAAGCGTATGGTCACAATATGCTTGTTAAAAATGATGAATTTCCGTTGCCGGTAATTGGATCTAAAATTATTACTGGTCTGATTCCCAACAATTTAGATGAACCGATTGAATTGAATAACGATCTAAAACGAAGTGGTTTTACTAGTAAGAATTCTTTTGCCATCAATACACCACAGTATAATTTTTGGGTAAAGGGGCCCAATGCTAAAGAGTATCGTTTAAATAATCCAACATTACGAAAGAAGACCGTTAATGGTGATTATTTAACGGAATCCTTACAACAATTGACTAAAGAAATTAACAGAAAATTTAACGATGAAAAACCAAAAGAGCACCAGTAATCTATGATTACTGATGCTCTTTATTTAGTTGTTCATTAGTTCGTTTAGTAATTCTTTAGCTGATTCGTGAAGGCTGTCTTTGGATTTGTCATAGCCCAAATGAGTGTAAATTTCTCCAACATAAACTTTATTTTGATAGAGTTTGTTAAAGACTTTATCGATAATTGGACGCGTACGTTCTTCTTCTTGTACTGGTCCAAATGGATTAGCGAAGAAAGTAGTACTCATGCCGATTTCGTCAGTTGTTCCTAAAGCTTTACGTTTTCCAGAAATGAAGGTGGCTTTAGCTTTTTCTTCATCAGGGAATTGATGTAAGCCAATTTCAGCATCGTAATTATTAGCGTAAACCCACATGTCGATGGAATGATGTTCAACTATATGTTTGTAGGTATTAGCGGGTAAGATAACACGGGCATTCTTTAACTCTGGATTCAAGTAGATACCTCGATCCATATTGTTGAAGGCCACGGAACTGCTTAAATCATCAAGGCGGACGAAGGCACCTGTTTCGGTACCTTGAGCGTAAACATTACCTTTTTCATCAAAGGCAAAACTTCCCATATCGTCAAAAATTGTTTCGATATTGATAATTTTATCGTCGGCTACTTCTTGTAGAGCTTCGATTGATTCAGATTTGCCAGCACCGGAATCTCCAAAGAAGACGACTGATTTAGTTTTACCATTTGAGAAACTGATTTTGACCATTGAACCGTGAATTGGTAGACGATTCTCGTAAATCATATGGAGATTATGGAGAGTTAAACACATTTTCTTCATGTAACCGAAATAAGTCGTTTTATCGTTATAAGGAACTTCACCGACCCAAATATTGTTAGCCTTATCATGATAATAATGACTGACATTACCCTCAGTTTTGTTTAAACCGAATAAAAGAATTTCATCTGGTTTTTTACCAGCAATGCTTTCTCTATCAGCGACTTCGAATAAGTTAGCTAAAGCAATGCCACTAACGAAATAATCGCGATGGAAATAAATGAAGGTTAGACTCTCACCAATTTTGGCAGGGAAGCAGTACCAATCTTTCTGAGTGCCATCGAATTTTTCAATAGGATTATCAAATACTTCACTGAAAGTACCTTCACGTTTGTTACTTTTAGTATGCATCATCATTGGAGGACGAAGCATTAAAGTATCTAGGAATCTAATACTTTCTAGTGACTGATACTTTTGAGGAGTATCCCATTTGATCGTTTGTGTAAGAACACAAGCGTTGGTTCCGGCATTTACTTGACGATAAGTGCGGTTAGTAAAGCCTTGAAGCTTTTCTTCAATTGCACGGTAAAGGTGAATAACGATTTCGTTAAAATGATTATCGATATTCATAAAGTCACCTTTAGCAATAGCACTATCGTGTTTATTGATTAAAGAGACTCTGAAATAGGAACGATAGTATGAATAAAAATCTTCGATACTTTTCAGAATTTGCTCATTACCATATTTTTCATAGTTATCTTTATCGTCGATCAAAATGGCTTTCAAAATATTGATGTAGTTGTTGGCATCTAAGCCTTCGACCCTATTGGTAACAGCTAATTGACTTTCGTCTAAATATAAATGAACGAGATTATAAAATCCCCGACTATTAATTAATTGAAAAACGTCTTGAATGTATTCCTCATTGTAATTAATCACGGCGACTGAACGGTCTGGATTTATGTAAAAGGCGTTAGATTCAACAGCCTTGGATGATAATTCTGACATACTAGGTTCTCCTTTCAATTCATGAACTTAAGTAACAGTTTATATTAATAGTCTGTAAACTGGTAGTATAAAATTAAAATCAATTTAATGAAAATATCATCTTATAACCGTTGTGTAGGGAATACAACATGGAAAAATATTTTATTCGAAGAAAAAGATTATTTTATTAGAAAACATGTAATGCTTTCAAAAACTTAAAATAGAGATTTTTTACAATAAAAAAACAACATCCATTTAGAATAAGCACATTGTATTACGATTCTAAATGGATGTTGTTTTAAATTTCTGAATTATTTGAGTTAAATAGTAATTTGAATTGATTATTCACCCAAAACTTGGCTGTAACTTGTAACGGTATTAACACCATTATCACGTTCGAGCATTGTTAAACTGGAATTTTTAGGGCTTTGTGTTAAGTCGAATTTGCCATGACCATAACGCTCTGTAATAGAACGAATAGTTGTTCCATGTGTAACTAATAGAATTTTGTCGCCATCTTTGGCAACTTGATCAATTTTTTCAAAACCACGATCAACTCTAGTCCAATATTCTTCAGCGTTTTCAGCGTCATGGAATGGATCAGCGTCTTTCATGAAATCTCTTGTAGCATCAAGTCCATATTTGGAAAGGATATCACCAAAAGTTCTTTCACCATGTGGTTGACCAACGATGAACCAAGCTTCAGAAGAGTTCATGCCTTCGAAGTAGCCGTAGAATTGTTCTCTGAATTCCATCAATTTAGTGGGATTAAGCTGTTCACGATTCTTGTTATCGTCAACAATCAACTTACAAGTGTCAATTGCTCGACGTGCATCTGATGAAAAAGCAGCGTTGAAGTCAACATCTTTCAAAGCTTTAGCAGCTTTTTTAGCAACCTCTAATCCTTCAGGTGCAAGGGGAGTATCAGACCAACCTTGCATTTTATTGTATTTATTAAACCAAGTTTTACCATGGCGAATCATGTAAATTTGGTATTTAGCCATTAGTGCCCTCCTCAAAGTTTGTAAGTTAATTTTACTACACTAGAGAAGAGATTGATTGTATTTTGTAACTCGATTAACACCATTATCACGTTCTAACATTGTCAAACTAGCATTTGCAGGGACGTCATTTAATTCAAAATCACCAGCTTTATAGCGATAAGCTAATCCTAAAATAGTGATACTGTGCGTAACTAATAAGATTTTGTCACCATCTTTGGCAATTTGATCAATTTTTTTAAATCCGCGTTCGATTCGATTCCAATATTCAGTAGCATCTTCGGCATCATGCAAGGGATCAGCTTCTTTGACGAAATCCATTGTGGCGTCAAAACCATAATTATGAACGATTTGAGCAAAACTTTTGGCATGGTGTGGCTTACCAATGACAAACCATGATTCATCAATTCCACGGCCTTCGTAGAAACCATAAAATTGTTCTCTGAACTCTGATAGTTCTTGAGGTACTAAATCATTCCGATTTCTTCTGGTAATAATACGACAAGTGTCGACAGCACGTTTCATATCTGAAGTCAGTGCTGCTGCAAAGTTCACATTTTTCAGTGATTCAGCAGCCTTTTGCGCAACTTCAACGCCATCGTTAGTCAAGGGTGTATCGGACCAACCTTGCATTTTCTGATATTCGTTATACCAAGTTCTTCCATGTCTAACTAAATAAATTTGATATGCCATTATACATGCCTCCTAGTACGACAATTCTACTATAAATGAAGCTCATTTTTAGTAATTTTGCTCGTGATTGTGTAAAGTAATCTTATGAGTGGATTTGGAGGTAATCATATGAAAATAGCTGTGATTGGAGCAAATGGTAAGGAAGGTTCCTTAATTGTTAAAGAAGCCCAGGAACGTGGATTGGATGTCACTTCCATCGTTCGTGATAGCAAGAAATCACCGACTGATAAGTATTTAGTTAGGGATGTCTATAGTTTGAAGACTGCTGATGTTAAAGACTTTGATGTATTAGTCGATGCTTTAGGTTTCTTTGGTCCTAATGTTAAAGAATATGTACCAGCCACGAAGCATTTAATTGAAATTCTAAATGGTAGTAAAACAAGATTATTAGTTGTTGGTGGGGCAGGGTCACTCTATCTTGATTCAGATCATACAAAACAACTTTACGAACAAGATGATTTTCCTGAAGCCGTTAAGCCTTTGAGTGAGGAAATGGGCAAATCATTAGATGAATTACGTCAAAGTTCAATTAATTGGACTTTCATTAGTCCGGCAGCCACTTTTGATGCCAAAGGTGAATGCAGAGGTAAGTATGTTTTGGCAGGTGAAGAATTGACCTTTGATAAAAATGGCAAATGTGAAATCAGTTATGCAGATTTTGCAATCGCTATGGTCGATGAAATTATTAATGCAAAACATCAAAAAGAACGCATTAGCGTTAGATGGTAGGTAAAAAATGAATATTCTTGTGACTTATATTAGTATGACAGGACGCAATGAAAAAATTGCTAAATACCTTGTTGATTATTTGGAAGAACACAATGCTGATGTAACCTTGGAACAAATGATTGAAACAGATGCTTTTGCATTGGATAGTTATGACGCCGTTATAGTTGAAACCTATACCTATAACGATGGTGAAATTCCAGATGAGGCGCAAGATTTCTATGACGATTTGAAAGATGTCGATTTGAATCATACAAAATTTGCGGTTTTAGGTTCTAGTTCTAAACAGCACCTTCATTTTGGACGAGCTGTCGATTACTTTACAATGCAACTCAATTCCAGCAATGGTGAGCAAGTCGCTGATTCAGTGAAGATCGATCAAGATCCTGATGAAGATGATTTCAAACGAGTTGATCAATTAGCAGATTATGTTTTAAAGAGTTTAAAATAATAAATAGGGCGTGATAATCAATTTTGATTATCACGCCCTATTTATTTTATACGTAGTTTTGAAATTCAGTTTTGTTATGAACTTTTTCAGAGAAATCAGTAAAGATTTGTTTTGATAAATCAATTCCACGGCTCTTTGTGATGTACCAAGATAAAACTTGAATAGGAAGCCCGCCCAAGAATGGAACTTTCGTTTCATCAGCAATGTTCATAAGATTCAAAACTTTTTCTGAACTATTTGGTTGGTCAGTATAATTGATTTCAAAAATATGTTTAGTATATTGACTCTCGTATCTAATTAATGAATCGGCTTTACTTTTGATATTTTCTTTAGCATTAGTCGTGATGAAAAATAATCGGTGTTCGGGATTGATTGAGAGATAAGGCCCATGCATGAAGGCTTCAAGTTCATTACCATCCGCCGGAATGCGGACTGTTTCTGTAAACTTAGTCTCCAACTCTTTAATTGATCCCACACTAGGTCCATAGGCGATGCCAGAAAATTGATAAGCCTTTTGAAAATCAGATTCATTTTCTTTGAAGAAATCAGTTGTTTTAGTAATTGTTTCATCAAAATGAGCGACGATATTCCTGAATTCTTCTAGTTCTGCAGTTTCTTGATCTGTAGAGATTAGACCCTTTTTGACACCAACTCTCAATCCCAAAAGCATCAGACTTAAAACAGTAGCAGTAAATCCTAGTGAGACATAACCAACTTGTTCGCGTCCAGTAAGTATATCAAGTGTTCTTTGACAAGCATCTGACAACTCTTTTCCTGGTTGGCTAGTTACACCGATAGTGTAGATATTTTCCTCGGATAATTTCTTGATAGCATCAATAGTAGAAGTGCTTTGCCCACTTTGTGAGATTCCAACAGCAACCTCTAAGTTAGGGTCAACCATGTCGTAATTGCTGTAGTTATAGGGTTGTTGCAAATCAACAAGCACATTGGCCTTTTTCTCGATGTAATATTTAGCGCTTAAAGCGGCGTTATAGCTAGAACCAATTCCTAATAACAACCAAGATTGGCTAGTTAATAATTTGCTGTCAATTACAGCATCAATTTGTTGAGGATAGGTATCCAAGATTTTAGTCATTACTGAGGCTTCTTGATTTATGTAGGTTAACATTGTTGGGTTATTCATTGTTTTTCTCCTTTTAACTTAGGTGTTCTTGTAAAAATTTGGCTATTCCATCATTTAAGTAGGAATCGGTTATAAAATTTGCATGTGATTTGACGAAATCACTGGCATTGCCCATAGCGACGGAGTATTTTGACGTGTTGAACATTTCAATATCGTTTTCTCCATCTCCAAAAGTGAATGTATTCTCTGGAGTAATATTGTATTCATTTTGAATTTGATGAATGGCAGTTGCCTTACTAACATTGTCAGGAATCAATTCGATATTATTTTTAAATGATGAAGATACGTTTAGATCGGTAGTATCCCTCAATTCCTTTTTTGCCGATTCAAGAATATCTATATTGGTATCTTCAATAATTATTCCGTTAATTATTTCGTCACTGTGTTGCAATAGTAAATGTAAATCTACTTTTAGATAGTCATCTGGATTGGGACTGGCTATACGATTATTTGTACTATGTTTGAAATATTTAGGAAGAGAACAATTATAGAAGACTTGATGATTACTAAAGAAAAATGCTGAAAGATCTTTTTCTTCTAAAATATGATAGATATTCGTTAAGTTATCTTTCCCTAAATAGGATTGAATTATTTGAGATCCATTTTGGAAAATTCCACCATTTGATGCCACGACTTTAGCGTTTATCTCATCAGCAATTACCTTAGCGGAAGTAAACATTCTTCCTGTGGCAACGTAAAAGATAGTATTAGGTTGATTTTGTTTGATGGTATCTTTAGTAAACTTTGATATTTCTTGATGATTGTTTACCAAAGTATCATCTATGTCCATGAATACTAAATTTTTAGTCATTTTTTTCATCTCGCTTCTTTGCACCACAAGATTCACGGATAATTAATTCAGGTAAGTGAGTTTCTTCAGTTCGATTTAGTTCTTTATTGTCAATAAGTTGAAAGAGAAAGTGTAATGCAATTTTTCCTAAAGATTCATTATGTTGATTAACAGTAGTAATTCTAGGTGTCATAAATTCACCATTTGGAAATGCATCACAACTACCAACTGCAATGTCGTCAGGTGAGTTTAGGCCATGATCATGAAGAGCTCTAAAAACCCCCCAAGCGACACGATCATTAATAGCTACAACAGCATCGGGCAATTTCTCTTCGGAATTGAGTAAAGAATTCATTCCATCGTAACCAGACTGAGGATAATAATCATTTAATATTACTAAATGCTCATCGACTTTAGAATAAATATTCATTGTTTCTTTAAAGGCGGCAAGACGTTGAGATGTTATTCTTATTCCAGGCTCACCACCGATGAAGGCAATCCTTCTGTTACCAAGAGCTAGTAAATGCTGAGTAATGATTTCTGCACTACGGAACTGGTCACGTTCAACGAAAAGAGCATTACAACCATCAATCTTTTGACCAATAATTACTACAGGTATTTGATCGTTTAATTCATTGAGAGCTGTTAAATAATTATCTGCAACTGACTCACGGTCAATTTCTCCACCAAGAATAAGAACGCCGTCGACATGTCGTTCAAGGATATTTTTGAAAGCGTTGATTTCTAATTGGGTACTGTTATCTTTATTCATTTTTCCGGCAGTCATCGTATTTATCAATAAAAGGGTATAACCCGCATTTCTACTGATTACTTCAATTTGAGATATGAGATCTGTGAAATATGGATTATTGATATCGGAAACCACGACAGCCAAAGTTTGGGTTTTATTGGAAACCATACCACGTGCCAACATATTAGGTTGAAAATTATTATCAGCGATGATCTGTTTAATATGATTTCTTTTTTTGTCTGATACAGAAGGACTGTCATTTATTACTCTGGAAACTGTTGATACTGAAGTACCAGCTAGCTTAGCGATGTCTTTGATTGTGATTTTGTTTTTCATATTGTCACCCCGTTAAATTAACTAAAGTGTAAAACAAAGATAAAAAATTAACAAGATTTTTTGGTAAGGTTTCCAAAATTGGTGTTGACATATTAAAGGCTAGGAATTAGTATTTGAGTGTAAAAAGAAAGCGCTTAACAAAATAGAAACGTTATCAAAAAGGAAAATGTTATGAAGAAAGATACAGTATTAGCTGTAGATGTTGGTGGAACCAAGGTTTTGATTGGTGAAGTTGACAAGGAAGGCAATGTTTTAAGTCAAAATAAATTTAAATCTGATATTTCATCTCAAGAAGCGGCATTAAATCAAATTATTGATGCAATTATTGATTACTTTTCTAAAAATATTATCGGTGATATTAAAGCTATTGCAGTTGATATCGTTGGTAGAGTCAACAGTGACAAGGGCGTCTGGTATGAAATTGATCCGGCAGAGAAAAATGAGATAAATGTTTCAAAAGAATTGGGAAAAAGATTTAATTTACCTTGTTTTGTAATTAATGATTTGGCTGCTGCAACTGAGGCTGAAAATTTGCTCGGGATTGGTAACGTTACCAAAAATTTCATTTATCTTAGCGTAGGTACTGGTATTGCAGGACGCATGGTTGTAAATGGAAAAATGGTACTGGGAGAAGATTATGATTCTGGTGAATTTGGACATATGGTTGTCGATTCTGAGAGTAGAGTTAAATGCATTTGTGGAAGATATGGATGCGTCGAACCTTTGGCTTCAGGATTGGGCATGTCTAACCAGGCCCATCAATTGAAGAAATTTAATGCTACCAATTTAAAAGTGCTACCTAATCATCGCGTTGGAGCCAAAGAACTTTTTGAAGCTTACGATCAAAATGATCCGTTGGCTGTGGCGGTAGTAAATCAATCACTTAAAGCAACAAGTAATATGGTGATGAACTTGGTTCGAATTATTAATCCAAAAGCCGTGAGATTTGGTGGCGGTGTAACAACAGGCGGATGGTATGTGGACCATTTACAAGAGTTGCTGGATTTACAAACAATGCGTTTCGTTAAATATGGAGTTAAAAATACAGAATTAGATCCGAATTTAATAGCATTACAAGGTTGTGCTTTGTTTGCCTTTAGCAAAATTGCTTAGTTGAGGAGAAGAAAATGACAGTAGTGGATGACTTGCTAGATCAAACTAACTTATTACATAAGTTAATTAGTATTCCGAAAGATTTTGATAGTAATGAAAATAATAAGAAAGTTATTGCTAAAAAGAGTGTAAGAGCATCTGAAAAGAATCAATGGAAACACTCTAAAAGAGGAAGTTTAACTAACGTTTCTAAAGATGGATTTACTTTGGAAGCACCATCTAGATATGATTCTTGGGCTCCCGGAGATCCAACGGATGGGGACTATGTAGGATATGGAAATACTAAAGCATCGTTAAAGATTGATAACGAAAATTGGCAAGAATATGATCGCTTGGCTTTTAAAATTAATACGAAATGTTCTGAAGTTATAAATCCTAATATAATTTTTGAAATACATAACGATGGTAAACAAAAAATACCTGATCAATATAATCGGGAAGGTTACCATGTAATAAATCTGATTAACAACTGTGAAAAAACGTATTTTCTTAATATTTCGGATTTACCTAGAGAAAAGATAACAGAAATTGGATTCAGCTACGAAATAAACGGATCTTATATGGATATTCCAGGCGAGTACAAAGTTGAATTGAAAAATATTTCTCTTCAAAAGGTTCTAGATGTAACACCTACACATGGATGGGAACCTAACAAAATCAGTTATTCTCACGATGGATATCAGAATGATGAAAGAAAAGTAGCGATTGTTTCCGCCGATGATAGTAATGTTGAATTTTCAATAATTGATGCCGAAACGAAAAACACAGTTCTCAATAAAAAAATTAAAAATCTGAGCAATGGGTTGGGAAATTTTAAAATATTAGATTTTTCAGATTTTGATCAGTCAGGAATCTATCAAATTAAGTTAGGAGATAAAATTACAGCTCCGTTTAAAATCGGTACCTACGAGGATATTTGGGTTAAAAGTATTCCTAAAGTTTTGAACTTTATCTATGGCGAAAGATGTGGTTATCCAGTACTCGGAATTCATGGAACATGTCATGAAGATGTCATTGCCAAAAAAGATGGAAAAACTATAAGTTATAACGGCGGGTGGCATGATGCAGGTGATTTATCACAACAACTTATTCATTCCGCTGAAGCAACACAGGCATTATTCAGAATTGCAAATGCTACAGACAATCAGAAATTATCTGAAAGATTATTAGAAGAAGGAAACTGGGGTCTTGATTTTATATTCAAGACAGACTTTGGTAATGGATTCCACGCTACAAGTGCAGGTGTTTCAAGATGGACCGATAACATGATTGGAACTATGGATGATGCTTTGGCTAGAGTTCATGATAATCCATATGAGAATTTTCTTTTAAGCAGTATTTTGGCTGATATTTCACAACAAAAAATAATTGGCCAAGATATGAAAAAAAGATTAGAGCAACTTTCAGTTAGTTATTTTGAAATTGCTCTAAAGAGGTTCAAACAGGCGCCTTATGAAAAAGAACCAATAATGTGGGAACACACTTACAACACATCTAAGGCAATTTATAATGCAACGATTGTTATTGCAGCTGGTAATTGTTATTCCGTAACAAAGAATGAAAAATATTTAAGCACAGTTATAGAGTTCATGAATCGAATGATTAATTGTCAAGAAAGTAAAGGATTGGAATTATTTGATGGAACAATCCTAAAAGGAATGTTTTATAGAGATGCAAGCCACAAAGTTTTGCAGCATTTCAATCATCAAGCTAGAGAGATGTTGTTTGCTCAGGCATTCTCGACGGCGCTTAAATTGCCAATTTCTGATGTATTACGTGATATTTGGAAATATCGTGCCAGAGATTATGGTGCATATCTACTTTATTTAAGAAAGTTTACTTATCCTTACCCAATGATTTCAAGCGGTGTGTACTTAGATAGCGAAAACACAGATAAAGAAAGCTTTGATGTACAGCATCTGTTAATAGATGATTCTGCATATTCAGAATATGAAACTCAACTTAAAGCAGGTGTACAAATATCTAAACATGCTTATGTAAGAAGATTTCCAGTTTGGTTCTCATTTAGGGGTAATGATTCCGTAATTCTTTCAACAGCCAATTCGGCCGCTATTATGGGGAGATTATTAAAAAATGAAGAATTAATGAATCTAGCGAATGCTCAATTACGTTGGATTATTGGAAACAATCCTTTTGACCAATCTTTGATGTTTGGTGAAGGAAATAATTATCAGCAAGAATATTCCAATTCATCAGGGGATATGGTTGGAGAATTACCTGTCGGTATTGAAACGAAAGATGATGAAGATGTTCCATATTGGCCACAATTCAATAATGCAACATATAAAGAAGTATGGATAGTGGCAGCTACTAAATGGTTATCGACAGTTTCAGAATTAATAAAATAGGTTATTAAAGGGAAGAGGTACGATCATGGCTAAAGATGGTTCAGAATCAGCATTTATTACAAAATTATCAGCTATTTCTGGTAAATTAATGGGTAATAAATTTATTGTTTCTATTCGTGATGCTTTTGGAGCAGCATTACCCTTATCTATAATTGCATCATTTTTTGTTTTAATTAATAATTTGTTACTAGATCCCAAAATTGGAGTTTTGAAAAATATTCCAGGGCATCAATTCATTACCAATGTCGGAATTCAAGCATATAACGGTACATTGGGCATGATGGGTCTTCTTGTTACATTCCTGATTGGTTATTTTTTAGGTAAGCAACTTGGTTCAGACGGAGTTCTAGACGGTGTAATTTCAGTTGCAGCTTTAGTTACTTTAATTCCTAATATTATTACTGTAACAAGTAATAGTGGAAAAGCATTCAAGGCTTCGGCCGTATTGACACAATCACAAACATCAGCTGAAGGGATGTTTCTAGGTATTTTCGCTTCAATCGTAGCTACTGAATTATTGGAAAAAATTAGTAAAAATAAAAAGTTAAAGATCTCAATGCCTGACAGTGTCCCACCAGCAATTGCCAATTCGTTTAATGGATTAATTCCAGCCTTAATTGTTGTTGCGTTATTTGGTATTTTTGAAGAAACTGTTGTTGCTCTAAGTGGATCAAATGTTCCAGATTTAATTATTAAAGTATTGCAAGCTCCATTAGTTGGAGGTTTCCAAAATTATTTTGGTATTACTTTATACGGCTTCTTAACATGTTTATTATTTGCTTTTGGTATTCACGGATCCTCCGTTTTAGGAGCTGTTTCAAGTCCTATTTTACTTACAGCTTTCCAACAAAATATGTCAGCTGTTCAAGCAAATAAACCAGCTCCAAATATCGTTACACAACCATATGTTGATTGTTATATTTATATCACAATGTTTTCATTAGTAATTGCAATTCTTATTGCATCACATAAGAAGAATTATCGTTCTATTGCAAAATTAGGTGCAGTGCCAGCTATATTCAATATTGGAGAGCCATTACTATTTGGTTTACCTATTGTATTTAACCCTATTTTGGCAATTCCTTATGTAGTAGTTCCAATTTTTTCATCGACATTGGCTTATTTTGCAACAGCATTTGGTTTAGTAGCCAAAACTTACGTGGTAGTACCTTGGGTTACGCCAGCTGTTCTTTCTGGATTCTTAGCAACTGGCGGTGATTGGCGTGCGTCAGTACTACAAATCGTTATTATTACTGTCGGAGTATTTGTTTACCTACCATTTGTTTATGCAGCAAATAGAATTAAAGATGATTTGGATTAGGAGATGTTTTAATGAAAATTTCAGCGGAACTATTTCCAGTTCTTGAACTATTTAACTCTAATCCTCAAACTACACTACAGAGTTTAGGAAAAATTGGATTTACTGGTATTGAATTATATGGCAATCCAACTATAGATGCTGATAAATTAAGATTTATGGTAGAACAAAGTGGATTACAAATAACGGGTTATCAAGTACCATGGAGATTAATGCAAAATGGTGGATTGAAAGATGTTATAAAGTATCAAAAATCTTTACATAATAAACATATTATTATCGCAGCTTTGGGAGGACCTTGGGAATCAGGGCATAAAGTAAGCGAAAATACTATTAGCACTTGGAAAAAACATGCACTGAGAATTAATGAAATGTGTAAAGAGTTATCTATGCAGGGAATGGATTTAACATATCATACACATTCATATGACTTTGGTGAAAAGGTGGAACGGAAAGAAACTTCTTTTGAAATTTTGAAACAAAATGTTTTACCCATGGTTAATTTTGAAATAGATAGCGGTAATTGTTTGGAGGGTGGATTATATCCACAGAAAGAAATTTTAAAATTGTCTGGACGTAGTCCATTTGTTCACTGCAAGCCATATTCTAAAGCAAAAAGATATGAGATAAAATTTGATTCATCATTAGATGAAAATGATTGGTCTTCAATTATCGAAGCGTCTAGAATTTCAAAAACAAAATGGTTAGTAGTTGAACCAGAATCACAAAGTTTGGGAACTTCATTAGAAATGATGGAAGATGGTTTTAAGTGCATTAATAAATATATTTAAAAAACGATTATCACGTTTATAGTGGTGATCGTTTTTTCTTGTTATTAATAATAAAATATTTTGTAATTAAACATATCAAAATGCCCTATTTTTTTGCCTTGTTTAGCGCTTTTTACTCCTATATCATTGTAGATATACAAGTAAAAGGGGGTTAAGGGGATGGAAACCGTCATGGTATTAATTTTGATGGCATCTTTAGTTGCTATTTTTGTTTATGCTTTTAAATGGTTCAAGCATAGACAAAATACTAGAGTCAGAAAACGTGATCAAAAGAAATTATTGATCAGTGTTGCTATTATGGTTATTTCTTTTATCGCAGTTGGAGTTACAGGGGATAGTACAGAAAAGAGTTCTAGTTCTGATAGTTCCACTAAGACGGAGAAGGTGTCTAAGAAAACCGAATATGTTGGCAAAGACAAATACAATATTGCCAAGAAAGAGAATGTGGCTTTGATTGCTAAAGAGAAGAAATTGTCTAAGCAAGAGGATAAGCTACAGAATCAACGGGATGATATAGAGACTAAAGAGGCCGAAGCTAAACAAAAAGCTGAAGAGGAGCAAGCCGCTGCTAAGAAGCAAGAGAAAAAGCAGGCCAAAGAAGCTCAAAAACAACAAGAGGCTGCTCAAAAGCAACAACAAAAACAGGCTCAAGAAGCACAGAAACAGCAACAAGCTCAGCAGTCACAGCAGACTCAACAACAACAGTCTACTTCACAACAAGGGGATATGAATACTGCTGAGACGGGAACAATTATTGGTAATTCAAGAAGTCACATTTATCACGTGCCTGGTCAGCGAGGATACAATATGAATTCGTCTAATGCTGTCCGTTTCAATACAGAACAGGATGCTATCAATGCCGGTTATAGGAGGTCTAAAGTCTAATGAAAAAATTAGCTAAATTGTTGATTTTATTGGCATTAGTTCCTTCTGTAACAGCTTGTGTCAATGAAAGTCAGGCTGCAGAAAACAGTCATAGTAAAGTAGAAATAGTAAAGAATTATTCTTATCAAAAGAAAACTAAGAAATTAGTAACTAAGAATAAGAAACTCAAAAAATCGATTGAATCGTTACAAAATAAAATTTCTGATGATCAAAAATTTATCGATGAACACAATAATAAGACAACTCAAAGTACATCCAATACGTCTGATTTAGCTAATCTAAATTACAACGGAACTCAAGAAATTATCGTCAATGATAATAAACCTAATTTTTCGCAAGAAGATTTGAGCACATCTAAAGGTGCTTGGGATCAGTATGGTGACTTGGATAATTTGAATCGGGTAACAGCTGCTAATGCTTTGCTGAACGTATCAAAAATGCCATCAACCAAGAGAGAAGCATTACATTGGAATCCGACTGGTTGGCATAATAAGCGGATTAAAGGTGGTTGGTTATACAATCGCAGTCATTTGATTGGTTACCAATTAACAGGTCAAAATAATAATCCTAAGAATTTGATGACAGGTACACGTTCATTGAATAGTCCAGAAATGTTGGCTCATGAAATGGATATTGCTTATTATTTGAAACAAAGTAGTTCACATTATATTAGATATCGTGTCACGCCAATCTTTAGAGGAGATGAATTGTTGGCTCGTGGTGTCCAAATGGAGGCTCAATCCGTTGGTGACAATGCAGTTCATTTCAACGTTTATATATTTAATGTTCAATCAGGCGTTACTATAAATTACGCAGATGGAACAAGCCAAGTTGGCTAAAAATAAAAAAATCGGCCTAATTGTGACCGATTTTTTTATTGATTGAATCTTCGAGCGGGGTTCAAGCTATCTTGCTTGTGTCCTTTAATGATTTCATTTTCTAAGGTGATTCGACGTTTTAATTCATCCAAGTTATTTTGGGCTTGAACGACATTGTCTTGAGCTTTTTGTTCCTGTTTAATAAGTAATTTATGCCGTTTAATTAAAGCTGCCTTGCCATGTTTTTGACTTAGTTCAATGTATTCTTTGATTTCAGCAATAGGCATGCCTAGTTCACGGAAAAATTTGATACCTTTGAGCCAAGTTATCGATTCATCATCGAACATACGCTGATTTTCGATGTTTCTCTTTAAAGAGGGAATCATATTCAATTCTGCATAGTAACGAATCGTAGCAATTGGTAAATCAACTTTTTTACTAGCTTCAGAAATTTTGAACATATGATCACACCCTTCTTGATGCGACATTATGATGACACGTTTTAAGTTCAAAAGTTTAATAATGTACATAATGGAGAAGATAAATTTAAAAATATCAAAATTTTACAAACAATTCACCGTTTGTCCACCTTTAACACTCATGATGGAGAGAAATATTATTAAGTAGTTTTTTATATAAAAGTTAAACTATACTTAAAAAATATATTTGGCTAATATAATATTTTTAGAAAAAAGTGTTTAAAGACAATAGTTATCAGTGTTAGCTATTGTATAATACAAACTGAGGTGATAAAGGCATGATTAATACACCATATACTTTTCAGGATACTGATGCGTTTAAGAGTACTGAGCGTTTAATTATTAAGGGTCGCTTTTTTGCGACTGCAGTTTCGGATTCGTTTAATACATTTAAACCTAAAAAAAGAAATATTCATAAAATATTAAATATCAAAAATAAGTTGTTAGTTCCCGAACTACTGGAAGTCAAACGCCAAAGAATGTCCAAGTCTGTTTTTGCATTCTTCCGTGGAACTGTCGATGTGATGCATTATGATCTTTCACGAAATGAGAATAGTGGCATTCGTGTTCTGGTCGGTGGGGATGCTCATTTAGGGAATTTTGGTTTCTACGGTTCCTCTGAGGGTCAATTATTATTTGATATGAATGATTTTGATGAGGCTCATTTGGGCCATTGGGAATATGATTTAAAACGCCTATTGGTAAGTGCGCTTTTAGTTGCTCGCTCACACGGCTTTGATGAAAATGACGTTCAAGAGTATCTCTTAACAGTTGTTGATACTTATTTTGATACGTTGAAGCACATGACAAAAATTTCAGAGATGAAACGTTTTATTTTGCCTAACACACTTCAAAATATTACGGAAATATTCGGTAAACTTAAAGATAATGAAGAGTATTTCCAAGAATCTTTTAACAATATGATTGCTAAAAGTATCAAGAAAGCTCAAAAAAGTAATTCTAAATTAGTTATTGAAAAATATACTGAAGTAAATGATGGTCAACGTCGTTTCGTTGAGAATAAACCGGTCACACAACACATAAGTAAGAAGGATTATAAGAGTGTTGCGCATGGATACGAAAAGTATAAGAAAAACCAACGTAGTGATGTTAGACTGTTCCTAGAAGACTTTAAAATTATTGATATTGTTCGCCATAGTGTCGGAGTCGGCAGTGTTGGTACACTTTGCTATTTGATTTTATTGAGGGACCTAGATAGTAACTACTTAGTTTTGCAGGCTAAACAGGCTTTACCTATCTATAATAATGACGAGTTGTATTTTGATAGCAAAGTTAGTCAGGGTCAGAATATTGTTAACAGTCAATTGATCTTACAAAGTGCTTCAGATCCATTTCTGGGAGCTTTTGATACTGAACAATATAGTTTTTATATGCGTCAATTCAAGGATATGAAATCATCTATTAACTTAGATAAACTAGATTTTGAATCTTTTAAGGATTATACAAAAGTCTGTGTTATTCTCCTTGCCAGAGCGCATTCACATTCACCAAATTATCCTTTGATTATAGGATTTGGTGAAGAATATGCTGATATAGCTAATTCATTGATGAATTTCACCAACAGTTATGCTCAACAAGTGGAGTACGACTTTGAATCATTCCAGAAGGATTTAAAAGATGAAGGGTAGTCATTTTAATGAAAAGGAAATTTTATAATCGCGATTTAAGCTGGATACTATTTGATAATCGAGTAATTGATCAGGCCTATGATAGTGATGTGCCACTTTTAGAAAGACTACGTTTTTTGTCCATTGCTTCAAATAACTTAGATGAATTTTTCCGAGTAAGAATGCACAATATTGATAGTATGGTTATTAATAATAAAACGGAAAAGAGAACAGATTTAACTGGTGACGAAGTTCTTAATCTGGTTTATGAATTTAATTCTAGAAATATTGCTAAGCAGTACAAAAAATATGAAGCATCAATGCAGGATGCGCGTGATAGAAAATTATTCTATATATTAAAGTACGATGAATTAAAGGATTCTGAAAAGAAAACTGTCAAAAAATACTTTAATAAAAAGATTTTGCCACGACTTGATATGCAAAGATTTTCCAAGACTTACAAATATCGTCGTAACTTGAATTTATTGATGGAAACACCACATCATATTTATACTAGTCCGATTCCAGAGGATTTGGACCGTCTAGTGGAAACGGGTGTCGATAATCACTATATTTTGATTGAAGACGTTATTCGTAATGTTGCAACTGATTTGATCAGAAAATATAAGATCAAAAAAACTTACGTTTTCCGAGTTACTTACGATCAAAACAAGCCATATGACTTTTTAAGTAAAGATATGACCGATGATGAATATCTGAACAAGATGATTAATTACGTTGATACTAGAGAATTGCGTAATATCATGCGAGTAGAATTTGCTTGCAACGGTGAAAGTCACAGTCGTGAGTATTTCGCCAAATTATTTGATGTCAGCAAGAAGAGTGTTTATAAGATACCTGGTCCCGTTGATATTAAGTTTTTGAATACACTTTTCAAACGTTATCGTGATCATGAGGATTTAGTTTTTCCACCTTTTAAGGCATTGAAGTGGAATCCATCTAAGAACATATTGGATTATTTGAGACATTCCTCATTGCTAGTTCAATATCCCTATGATTCTTACAGTGTTTTCATTGATTACTTGGAAGCAGCTGTCCACGATCCGAAAACAACTAAGATTCTTATCACGATTTATCGTACCGAAAAAGATTCTGACTTATTGAGACTTTTGAAAGAAGCTGCGGAAAAAGGTATTAAGGTTACCGCTATTGTTGAACTGAAGGCTAGATTTGATGAGGTTCATAATATTGAAGTAACCAAATTCTTACGCGAAGCTGGCGTTCAAGTATTATTCGGTGACAAAGTTAATAAAGTCCATTCGAAGATTTGTTTGGTACTACATGGCGACAATAGAGGGTATGTTCAAGTTGGAACGGGAAACTATAATGCAATCACTGCTAATGGTTTTTCCGATTTGAGTTATTTTACAAGCAATCAAATGTATATCGACGATGCAACAAGATTTTTTGACCACCTTATTAATGAGACCAAAGTTGAATACAATCTATTAGTGACATCACCAGATGGTATTAAAAACATGATAATTGAGAATATTTGCTTGGCTACTGAAGCATACTTACGTGATGGTCAAGGTGGAGTCTTCATGAAAGTTAACGGTTTAACTGATGTTGAAATTATTAATGCAATCTACAAGGCTGCTCGACAAGGATTACCTTTTAGAATGATTGTCAGAGGACCATGTTCATTGAAAATCGGTATCTGTGGACCAAAAGAAGATATCCGTGTAAAGAGCATTGTGGGGCAATTATTGGAGCACAGTCGGATTTTTAAATTTCAATATGGTAATGATCATACTGATGTTTGGATTTCATCAGCAGATATGATGACCAGAAACTTGGATCGTCGTGTTGAATTGGCTGTTCCAATCGTTGAGGAAAAATCAAAATTGAAATTAAATAAGATTATCAATACCTTCCTGAAGGATACAGAGAATTCTTATTGGTTAGATTCCGATGGTGATTATGTCAAAGAAGAGAAAGATAATGGAATTTCTGCACAACAGACTTGGTTAAGTCGCTTGAAGTGGAGAAAGTACATTAAAACAAATTAAAATTTGGGGATTTTTATAGAATTCGTCATGAGTTCTATTTTTTTTGCTCTTTTTAATTGATTGTATAAAAATAACCACCCATTTCTGGGTGGCTATTTTTGTTAGATTTGAAAGACTAAGTTTAACATGTTTTCTTAGTTATTGCTAAGTTTGGATTTTTTTGTTTAATAACGGATGTACTTTAGTTAATAACCAAACTTCTATGCAAGATAGTGGAAACGCGTTCCACAAGGGCAACCTCCTGTGGTTTGCTACGATACCGAAATCACACGCCAAGTGCACGTGTAATTCCGATATCTAGGCAAATCCTCGAAGGCTGAGCGCCCTTGTTCTACGCTCTAACGCTCTAGTCTTTGAAATTGCCGCTTTCGACGTCTTTAATGAATTGTTCCAAATGGTCGAAGTAAACTGGAGCATTATCGATCATATGGTGATGTCCACCATTTGGTGTTGTTACTAGACGTGCATGTGGAATTTCTTTTTGCATAATCTTAGCTGTTGCGATTGGCATTGTTTCGTGTTCACCGAATGTCAACAATGTTGGTACTGTGATTTCTTTAAGGTGTTTTCTGAAGTGCCAATCTTTTAACTTACCTGTGATAACGAATTCGTTGTCACCTTGGAATGTGTTGTAAACGGCTGTGGCTGTCGTATCAATTAAATGTCTGATGGCTGTTGGTTGTTTACGATCAACGTATTCAGCATTTAAAATATCAACGTAGCTTTGATATGTAGGATCTGATAAGTCATTTTTAGCTTCGATATCTTGCATATATTTAACTTTGTCAGGACCTAATGTGTCTAAACGACATTGGTTAACGCTCTTAACGTATTCGTCAATTTCGTCGACCATACTTGAAATAATGGCACCCTTAAGGTGTTGTCCATATTTAGCAGCATACATTTGAACTAATGCGCCACCCCATGATTGTCCGATTAGATAAAAGTTATCTAAACCTAGTTTTTGTCTAACTTCTTCAACTTCTTCTAGGAAGTAATCGTATGTCAGATATTTTTTAGCGATTTCGGGGTCGCTATAGTCGGGTTGATCTGAATACCATGATCCTAGTTGGTCGTACATGGTTACTTGAACGCCTAAGTCGGCTAATTTTTCACTGAAGTTTTCCCAATATTCGTGGTTTCCACCGGGTCCACCGTGGAGGCATAGCAATTTAATGTCGCCATGACCTTGAGTGTTAGTCCAAAGATGGTAGCCATTGTCTAATGTTAAAATTGTTGTTCCTTGTTTCATAAGATAAGTCACCTTCCTGCAAATGATAGTTATAAGTATATATCTATATCTAAGGTTATTTCAAATATTCTATAATATAATTTTAATGATTCTAACGAAAATCTTATTTTTATTATGAGAAATTATAGTGTAAATATTTTAAATGGATATAACATATATGATAAAATTGGTATACGTTTATAAAGGGGCGATATGATGAAAAAGTGGGTTATTAGTCTATTGTCTGTGGGGATGCTTTTGGGAATATTTGGCGTGTCAGGAATTAGTGATTCGGATTCACCAAATACGGTTGAAGAAACAGTTCAAGCAGATACTAATAGTAATACTGAACGAACAATTAATTATGTGGTTTATCGGGGAAATTCTAGTTTGCTCTCACCAATGGATGCTTTTTTTACTAAAAGTGCAGATATAACATCCAATGATGATGGTAGCTACAAGGTTACATTAACGGCGGAAGTTTCCAATTTAACTAGCCTAAAAGTAACCGCAATTGATAATCAACAACCAAGTGTTTCAAGTACTTATACTAAAAATGCTAAAAAATATGTTGATATTAGTTTTAATATCAAGAGTTTGAATGAATTGGACAAGCCGATTTCAGGAACTGTACAGACAAAATTGTTAAATCTTAATGTTGATAAGGCAACGGTCAATTTTAAATTTGATTCCAGCAGCTTAGATGGTCAAAAATCTAATACATTTTTGAATAGTTTGAAATCGATCACCGATGCAGAAGATGAGACTAAATCAGTTTTAAATGATGCGCAAAACACAGCTAATAATATCAAAGACGATTTGAACGGTGCTAATGATATTATTACTACGCCTGATACTACTAGTTCACAAACAACGAACACTACTACTACTAACAGCAATCAAACAACCAATAATAAAACGGTTATTAAAGAATTAACTTATAAAGTTGCCAAAAACGATGGTGACGGGTCGATGATTTCACCATACTTTACGAATACGGCTAGAGTGATGCAAAACCCTGACGGTACCTATTATGTAGAGATGACAATCAAGTATCCGAAGAAGTTTGGAAACAACGCAATTCAACTAAATTATATTAATAATGAGAAACCAATTAATTTGAGTTTTACTAGTTCAGGGGACAGTAATTATCTCAAATTTGATTTTCCAATTAATAATTTAGGTGATTTAGGCAAAGTAATCTCTGGTAATGCAACTTTGAATTTACCGGATTTTAATCTTGATAAGGACTTGAATTTTGATTTAAATTTTGATGGGTTTAATTCTTCAGATATTTCAGGAATCGTAAGTAGTTCCGATGTTTCTGGATTGTTGTCAGATTTAAGCAGCTTAAGTAATTCTAAGAATATCAAAACTGACAAAACCACTAACGACAATAAAGTACTTAGTACGTTACCTCAAACCGGGGAACAAACGAATGCAGCTTTGGGTGTTATCGGTGGTCTGCTTTTGATACTCTGGATTGTTTTATTGAAAGCAACGTATTTAAAAAAATAATCTTTGATTAAAATTTTTGTTTCAGATTAGTGAGCAGTTCTATTTATTATCTTCTTTCTAAGTTTTTGAAATAAAATGATGGCATCTGTTTAGGACATACTGTGCGCCTAAATGGATGCTATTTTAAATTTTTGAGTCAATAAAGTAGTCATGGTCCAATTTTTTTACATAAAATTGTATGATTAAGAAAAAATCAATTTGAAGGTACTGCGATGGATGTTTTAGATGAAAAAGATGTTGTGGCCCTATGTGGTCAAGTAGGAGCAGTGCTTCTAGAAAATGGAGCTGAGACTTCGCGAGTGGAGAATACTGTTGAATATATCGGTCGAGCAGTGAATTTACCGATAGTTTGCCATGCAACGATGACGGCTGTTTTTGTGAACTCGGAAAAGAGCGCTACTACTAGAATCTTTAAGGTTCGTGTGGGTGATTTCAATCTTCAAAAGGTTGATCGTATCAATACTTTGTCTCGAGAATTTTCACAACAAAAATTGACTTTTAAAGAATTAAAAGAGGCTGTGACTGAAGTTGAGTACGATACGTCAGATTTTAACTTGTTTGAGAAGTGTTTGGGAGCAGGTTTAGTTTCAGTGGCACCAATGTTGTTATTCAAGGCAACTTGGTTTGATCTGTTTCTGTCATTTTTTGTCGGTATCTTAGGATATCTGGTAGCAAGAGTTGTTGGACAACACTCCAAGATTCCTTATATTGCTGTGGCTATGGGTGGTTTGAGTATTAGTATTTTGGCACATGTTTTATTGGATATAGGAATTGCATCAAGTGCTAACAATATTATTATTAGTGCTTTAATGCCTTTGGTACCAGGGGTTCCAATGACTAATTCACTGAGAGAAATTATTGAAAAAAACACTATTTCTGGTTTAGTCAGAGCAACTGATGCTATCATGGCTGGAATTTCAATTGGTAGTGGTGTGGTCATTGGTCAAATTTTGATTAAAGTTGTTTTGGGAGGATAGAATGCAAATATTACTAGGATTTGTTTTTGGCTTTTTATCTAGTGTTGGTTTTGGCATTGTGACCAATAATCCCAGAAGAACTTTGATGCCAGCGGGGTGGATTGGAGCAATTGCTTGGGTCATTTATATTGTCGCTGGTTGGTACGATCATGGAGTAATTATGCCTAATCTTTTGTCGGCAATTGTGATTGGTTTATTAGGTAACTTGGCTGCTATTTTAGTCAGGGCACCGGTTAATATTTTCTACGTACCTTGTTTAGTTTCACTGGTGCCAGGAGCAATTATTTATGACAGTATGAAAAATTTTACTTTAGGATATGATAATTTAGCCGCGCATGGATTGATTAAAGCATTAACAGTTGGATTGTCTTTAGCAATTGGATTCATTATTGCCGAGGCTATTTCGAATAAAATTTACCCACCTTTAAAAAAATATTTAGAACAAAAAAACCGCTGATATTATGTCAGCGGTTTTTATTTTCCTGAAGGGGGAAATTTGTTATTCGGATTCCTTAGAATCGTCACTCTTATTATTGTTAGATTGTTGTTTCTTCCATTCAGCATTAGTCATCAAATCATCAACGTTTAAAGTGATTTTGTCGACTTCTTTACCAGTCATTTCTTTGACTGATCGAGAAATACTATTCACGATTCTATCAAAAATTTGAGGTGCTGGTTTGCCATATTCTAAAATGGCTTTCAATTCGAATGATAATTTATCATCGTCATTATCAACGTTCACACCTTTGGTAGGATTATCAATAAAACGGTCAGTTAGATTACTGATAGCACCGCCATTTAGAGAGAGTACCCCATCAATTGAATGAGCTGTTTGGCTAGCGATTTTTTCTAAAACTTTATCTGAGAAGTTTAATTCTTTTTGAATTGAATTTTCTTGATGATTGTTTGCTTGAGCGTTAGTCATATTTTATTCCTCTTTTCTAATTTACACGGTTATTTTCGTTATTTTTATTCTGTTGTTGCCATTCTTTTTTAGTCATGACATCACTGATGTAAACATTAGTTTCGATTACTTTAAGTCCAGTCATACTTTCGATGGCAGAACTAACTTCATGGAGAATATTTTCAAAGACCTGATGTGCGTCTTTACCATATTCAAGAATGATTTCTAAGTCTAAAGCAGTTTGTTTCTCGCCGACATCAACATCGATACCTTTAGTGATATCTTCTTTACTGCGAATCTTGTCAGCAATATTGTCGAAGACATTACCATTCATGGAGAGAATACCGTCGATATCGCGGATTGCCATACCAGCAATTTTAGCAATTACGTCTTCATTGAATTTTAATTTACTATTCTTTATTAAATCGGCGTTTAGCGGTTGTACTGCCATGTTATTACTCCTTTATTTGTAAAATTTTGGTAATTTTAGATCTTAATGAAGATTTGTCTTCTGCAGATCCAGTTATGGTAGCGATTAAGTAGCCGACCATCCCAGCCAAGACTATTAATAGTAAATTTCCAAAGCCGAGAATTATCCAAATGGCGACTAGTACGCTTCCGATAATGGAACCAATTATGCCTCTTTTCATATTCTTATCCTCACACAACTTTTACTTTGCCATGATTTAAATTAGGTTTTAAATCAACAGTTGTTTTCTTAATAGGAATACTTAAATGTTTGGCCAATTGTTCATTAGCGATACGCTTAATATTTTCACCTTGTCGATGTAGGTTTTGTTCTTCAGTACTAAGCGCTGAAATGAACATCTTTGCCTGACGATTCTTGCCTAAGATCTTGAGATCAACATCTACGTCAGTAAGGTTAGGGATTTCTTTGACTTTGTTTTTGACCATTTTTTCAATGGAAGCCTTAGAAATTCGTAATTTACCATTAGCAGAGTCGAAACGAACTTCCTGATGTTTAACAGGTACGAAAATTCCATACATCAGTAGAACCAAGAAGATCAGAGTGGAGATACCGGCTAGAACCAGTGAAGTGTAGAGTAGAAAGTCTCTTGGAAGTTGAAAACCTTTGATTACTTCTACCACTGGTTTAAGCGGATAAGCCAAGGCAACGAACCAAAGTACTTGTAGTAATCCTAGTATCGAAGCAACTATTAGAATACCTTTCGATATTTTTTTCATAAGTTTCCCCTTACTAACTTCTTCTCATACTACTGAAAAGCCAAGTGGTTAATAATACAACGACTATAGCTCCAACAATAGCTGGTACGATTGCCATACCTGCAATATTTGGACCCCAAGCTCCGAGAAGTGTTTCACCGAGCCAAGCCCCAACTAAACCTCCAATAATGTTACCAACCCAGCCCCAAGGCATATCTCGGTTGATAATCACACTAGCAATAGCCCCAATAACGGCGCCAACTATAATGACCCATATAGTATGTAGCACTTTAACCATCCCTTTCTTTCAAGGAAATTACCATTTCCTTTTGTTTATAAATTCATCTTAAAGAATTACTTGTGAACTTGTCCACAAATAACTAATGGAAATCATAAATAAATTTTAATTAAAGATTTTAGATAAATTTAGGCAAACTTGATGAACATCAAGTTTTTTAATCACCATAGCCAGTAGAATATGTCTTGTAAGTTGAGAGAGCGAAGCAAAGATGCTCAGCTCTTGAGGATTTACATGATATTTGGAATTGCACACGAAGTGGGCGAGACCGAATATTAGGTAAACCGCAGAGAGTTATTTTTGCGTAGCTCGTTTGATGAGAGAGCGAAGCAAAGATGCTCAGCTCTTGAGGATTCTCTAGGAAGATTAGATAAATACGAGAAGGGAAAATTAAAATGAATAAGTTAAATATATGGATACAGAAACATCAAAATAAAATGACTGCTTCAATCGCTATTTTAATTGCGGTAAGTTTGATTGCTAAATTTTTATTGAAACTACCAACACTTAGTACAGTTGCGATGATTGTGGCCAGTATTATCGGAGCTATTCCAGTGGCTTTACATGCAATATCCGCATTGCAGAATAAAGTTATCAGTATTGAATTACTAGTAACAATTGCGGTTGTTGGAGCCTTTATCATCGGAGAATATGAGGAGTCAGCGGTGGTTACATTCCTATTCCTCTTTGGTAATTTCTTGGAACAAAAGACTTTAGAGAAGACTCGTTCTTCAGTTAAAAGTTTAACGAAGATGGCACCAACTACAGCCGAATTGGTTAATGAAGACGGAACAACTGAAGAAGTCGACGTTGATGATTTGGATGAGGGTGATCACGTTGTTGTTAAGCCCGGTGGTCAAATTCCTGTTGATGGAAAAATCATCGATGGTACAGGTTATATGAATGAAGCTTCAATTACTGGTGAATCAACTCCAGTTGAAAAGAGTATTGGTGATAATGTTTTTGCTGGTTCGATCACTGATAACGGAACAATAACTATCGAGACGACATCCGTGGGTGAAGATACTACCTTTGGTAAGATCATCGAATTAGTTGAGGAAGCACAAGATAGTCAGTCACCTGCTGCTCGTTTTATTGATAAATTTGCGACGTATTACACACCAGCTGTGTTGATTATTGGTATCTTAGTTTGGGCAATCACACAAAACTTTCCATTAGCTATCACCGTTCTAGTTTTAGGATGCCCTGGTGCCTTGGTTATCGGTGCCCCCGTTTCAAACGTTGCCGGAATTGGTAATGGTGCCAAAAATGGTATTTTGATGAAGGGTGGCAATGCCGTAAACACCTTCTCACATGTTGATACTTTGGTCTTAGATAAGACGGGTACTTTAACAACTGGAAAAATGTCAGTTACTGATGTAACTAATTTTGGTAAGAACAAAAATGAAATGATGGCTCTACTTTCAGCCGTTGAAAATACTTCAGACCATCCTTTGGGCCAAGCTATCGTGAAATACACTCATGATTTAGGTGTCACAGATGATGTTAAGTTACCTGAATTAGATACTGTTAAGGGTCAAGGTTTAGTCGGTCAAAGTGATGAATTCAAGATTTTAGTTGGTAACGAACGTTTGATGAAAGCTAATAACGTCCAAATCACTAAAGAACAAAGAAAAGCTATTAACGCTCGGATGAATGATGGGGATTCTGTCGTATTGATGGCTCTTGATCAAGAATTACGTTTAGTAGTTGGTGTAAATGATCAATTGAGACCAGACGCTAGAGAAGGACTTCAAGCATTAAAAGATGCTGGATTGAAACGAATCGTAATGCTAACTGGTGATAATAAGGTCGCTGCTCAACGTGTTGCTGAAAGATTGCCAATCGATGAAGTGCATGCCGAATTATTACCCGAAGATAAAGTCGAATTTGTTAAGAAGTTTAAAGAACAAGGTAGTACCGTAGCCTTTGTTGGTGATGGTATTAACGATAGTCCTTCACTTGCAACAGCCAATATCGGAATTGGTATGGGTACTGGAACGGACGTTGCCATTGAAACATCAGATATTATTTTGGTTAAGTCTAGCTTTGATGCTTTAGCACATGCCTACAAGTTATCTAAGAAGACTGTCGCTAACACAAAAGAAAATATCATTATTGCGGTTGGAACAGTTGCCTTACTATTACTCGGTTTAATTGTCGGAGTAATTCATATGGGTAGTGGAATGTTTGTCCATGAATTAAGTATCTTGGTAGTTATTTTCAACGCAATGAGATTAATTCAAAATAAATCTTCAAAACTTGATTCAAATCAAGTTCTTAAAACAGCAAACTAAGTAAGATGGTACTTGTAAGTTAGTTGAGCAAGTAATTGTTAGAGATTACTTGCGAGCTATAAGTGTTTCAACTTGGAGCATTTATAGCTCGTAAGTATTCGACGACAATACTGGCGAAAGATTTAAGAAATATGGAGGAATCAATTATGGCAAAAGCAATTTTACAATTAGGTGAATTAACATGCCCATCATGTTTAACAAAGATTCAAAAGGGTGTTGAAAACCAAGATGGTGTCTCAAATGTCAAGGTTCTCTTCAACGCTGGTAAAGTTAGAGCAGATTTTGATGAAGATAAGACTTCCGCAGATCAAATTTCCAATGTAATTACAGATTTAGGATATGAAGTTAAAAAGGTTAAAGTTAAGGAGAGTAAATAATGGCAGAACTAACAATTGACGAAAAGTTTGCAGCAGAACAAAAGCAAGCTGATGTAGATCACCACAAACCAACCGCAGGGGCAATGACAGGACATATCGTTTCTAATCATTTCTTGCTAAATATCAAGTTGCACCAAATCAAATGGTTCATTAAGGGTGCCAATGCTGAAAACTACAAGGCTGTTTTAAAACAAACTATTGATGAAAATAACGCTTGGTATGATAAGATAGCCGATGAATTGCTAGATGAGGGTGAATTGCCACCATCAACAATGAAGGAATATACTGAATATTCAATGCTTGAAGAAGACGGTAAGAATAAGTACATGAAGGCTGAAGATATGATTCAAACAGTCGTTAATGACTTTGCTACAGATAATATGTTCGTTACACGTGCTATCAAATTAGCTGAAAACGAAGATCGTCCATTCATGGCTCAAGTTCTAGTTCAATTACTTGGCTTTAACAATCACCAAATCAGAATCTATCAAGCACTTCTTGGTAATTCAGCTAAAGAAGGCTTTGAAGAAGAAGACGATGAAGATTTCGATTAAGGAGAGATAATTAATGGCAAAATTAGCGCATGATCATACAGCAGAAGATTGTGTTGAGTTAGTTCCAATATTTAAAACTTTGTCACAAAAAGATATCGAAACAGTGGCTACTTTAGTTACTCATCATCACTACAAAAGTGGTGAGTATATCTTTTCCGCTGGGGATGTCGCTGATTCATTGATTATTGTGGCCCACGGACAGGCCAAGGTTTTTCAAATGTCCACGAGTGGTAAAGAGCAGATGTTACGAGTTTTGCAGACAGGTGATTTTGATGGCGAAGCAACACTATTCTCCGATGCCGAGCACAGTAATTTTTCTCAAGCCTTGATGGATACAGACGTGTGCCAGATTTCTCGTCCAGACTTTCAAAAGTTAATGCAAAAAGCTCCAACCTTAGCTGTTAATATGGTCAATGCACTAGGTCGCAGAATCGTTCAATTAGAGCAACAGACCGCCGAAGTTACTACAGCAAGTGTTGAGAGCCGCTTAGCTAATTACTTGTTAGAAACCAGTGCCGGATTAGACGAAGACGTCTTTACCCTGCCACTTAAGAAAAAAGATATCGCCACTTACCTTGGAACCACCCCCGAAACAATTAGCCGGAAGCTAAGTGCTTTGACTAAACAAGGTATGATTGAAAAGATTAGTAATAATAAATTTAAAATTTTGGATGCAGATCGATTAATGATGATCGATTAGAGAGCGAAGCAGGGGCGTCCAGCTCCCGAGGATCAAGACTACTATCTCAGTCGACGGCGAAGCGTCGGCAGAGATAGTTGACTTGACCGGAAGGAGTTGCCCCTGCGTAGCTCGTTTCCACTATATTGCAAAGCACAATGGTTATTTCTAAATAAAAAGTAGCTCAAAAAGGACACAGACAAAAAAATCTGTGTCCTTTTTTATAATATTTATATCAACAGTTATCCGTACCAATAAGAAATAATGATAAAATAAAAATAGTTAATCAGATTGGCAGGAGGGCATTATTAATGGCTACAAAATATGAAGTGGTTAAAAATGACATTAAAGAAAAGATTCTAGCGGGTTCGTATGCCATTAATGATAAGTTGCCCACAGAGTCAATCATGATGAAGGATTATAACGTTAGTCGATATACGATTAGAAGAGCAATTAGTGATCTTGAACATGAACAGTTTATCTATACGGTTCAAGGTGGTGGAATGTTCGTTGATGACTGGCAAAAGAAAATAAAACGAGAACCTTTAGAGAATAAGCAAATTGGCGTTATAACGACACATATTGCCGACTATATTTTCCCTAATATAATTACAGGAATCGACCGCTATATATCAAATGAAGGTTATACAATATTACTTAGTAATACTCAAAATGATCCCGAAAAAGAGCGAACGAGTTTAAAGGGAATGCTTAATAGTAATATTTCGGGCTTGATTATTGAGCCTACTCAGAGTGCCTTAAATAATCCTAATAAAGATTTATTTGATAAATTATTGGAATCAGGTTTGCCAACAGTTTTTATTAATTCTCACTATCCTAACCTAAAGTTCAATTACATTGAAATGGATGATGTGGCCTCAGGAAAAGCTGTTACTGATGCACTTTTTGAGATGGGACATAAACGAATTTTAGGGATATTCAAAATAGATGACAGTCAAGGCGTTCACAGAATGAATGGTTACGTGAAATCCTATCAAACACATAGTCAGTATTCTTATTTAAGTGAAATAGTTATGTATCAGTCCACAGATAATCTACACTCACTTTTCAAACGGATAGGTGAAATTTTTAAACGTGAAGATCGTCCTACGGCGGTTGTGTGTTATAACGATCAGCTTGCTATACAATTGATTGATTTAATACGATCATTAAAATTGAAAGTTCCCGAAGATGTTTCAATAATGGCCTTTGATAACTATCAATTATCAAAGTATATTGCTCCAAAGTTAAGTACAGTTGAACATCCAAAAGAGAAGATGGGACGAGAAGCAGCCAAAATGTTGTTTGATTTGATGAGTGGTAAGAAAGTACCACCATTTATAAAGTACAAACCTGAACTTATGTTGAGAGAATCCGCAAAAGAAATCAAATCCGACAAGTAGTGTGAATATTTTAAATAAATACGGGTATCCATTGAAGATTAATCATATCTTTAATGGATACTCTTTTTTACTTAAAAAAATTAATGCTGATGAATGCTGAAATAGTAACATTTATCAGTACAAATAATGGTCATACAATAATTTAGCTCTTGAATTGTACGGACAAATAAATTAGAATAAGCACTGTTGATAAAGAAAACGCTTTCTAAAAGTTAATTAAATAGGGAGGATAAGATCATATGGATACTAGAAAAAAGATTCCACAAGGATTTATTTATTTTTTCGGCTCCTTTGGAGGCATTCTGTTTGGTTATGATATCGGAGTGATGACTGGTGCTTTGCCATTCTTACAGCACGATTGGAATCTTCAGAATAGTGCTGGGGTTGTTGGTTGGATTACATCGGCCGTAATGTTTGGTGCTATCTTTGGCGGAGTCTTAGCAGGTAATTGGTCTGATAAATTAGGAAGAAGAAAAATGATTTTGATTTCTTCATTGGTTTTTGCACTAGGTTCCGTTTTGTCAGGAATTTCCCCTAATAATGGTCAATATTATTTAATAGTTGTCCGTATCTTTTTAGGCCTAGCAGTTGGTGCTTCTTCAGCCTTGGTGCCGGCTTATATGTCAGAAATGGCACCTGCTAATTTAAGAGGTCGATTATCGGGAATCAATCAAACCATGATTTGTTTAGGAATGTTGATTTCATATGTAATGGACTTCTTGCTTAAAGGTCTTCCGGAACAATTGGCTTGGCGATTAATGCTTGGATTGGCAGCTGTTCCCGCAGTGATTTTATTCTTAGGCGTTTTAAAACTTCCAGAATCCCCAAGATTTTTAGTTAAAAATAATCGATTGGCTGAAGCTAAATTAGTTCTTTCATACATTAGACCAGCAGATCAAGTTGAATCAGAGTTGAAAAATATTCAAGAAACAGCGATCGATGATAAAGAAGTTTCAAAAAATACTTCTGTTAAAACATTATTCAGTGGCAAATATCGTTATTTAGTAATTGCTGGTATTGGTGTAGCAGCATTTCAACAATTTCAAGGTGCTAACGCAATTTTTTATTACATTCCATTAATAATTGAAAAGGCCACTGGTAAAGCTGCAAGTTCTGTTCTAATGTGGCCGATCGTACAAGGAATTTTGTTGGTATTGGGATCATTGTTATTCTTGGTTATCGCAGACAAATTCAATCGTAGAACTTTGTTAACACTTGGTGGAACAGTTATGGGATTATCCTTTATTCTCCCAGCAATCTTGAAGTTCCTATTTCCAAGTATGAGTCCAATGATGATCGTTCTCTTCTTATGTATCTACGTAGCATTTTACTCATTCACTTGGGCTCCGTTAACCTGGGTGATCGTAGGAGAGATGTTCCCCTTGGCTGTTAGAGGTAAAGCATCAGGGATTGCTTCTTCAGCAAATTGGATAGGATCATTCTTGATTGGTCTATTATTCCCGATAATGACAGAAAATATGTCTCAAGAAATCGTGTTCGCTATTTTTGGAATAATTTGTTTGTTAGGTGTCCTATTTATTAGAACTAGAGTTCCAGAAACTAAGGGACATACTTTGGAAGAAATTGAGAAGCAAGGTGTTTTTAAAGAAAACGATATCAAAAATAAATCTATGAAAGATACTACTATTAACAGTTATTAAGGGGCGATTTGAATGAATTTAATCGATATATCTAATGCAATTGAAACAGGTCATATTTCGTTAGGAATTGAATTAGGATCGACGAGAATTAAGACAGTTTTGATTACAGAAAATTTTAAAACAATCGCATCAGGTAGTTATAACTGGGAAAACCAATATCAAAATGGTGTTTGGACTTATTCACTTGAAAATGTCTGGAAGGGAATCCAAAGTAGTTATTCTGAAATGTCGGCTGAGATACAAAGCAAATATCACAAGTCGGTTACAAAAATAGGTTCAATCGGAATTAGTGCCATGATGCATGGATATTTGGCCTTTGATAAATCAGATAAGTTGTTAGTACCATTTAGAACTTGGCGTAATAACATTACCGAAGATGCAGCAGAAAAATTAACCAAAGAATTTAACTTTAATATTCCGCAAAGATGGAGCGTTGCTCATTTGTATCAAGCAATTTTAAATAATGAGTCACATGTTTCTAAAGTTGATTTCATAACGACTTTGGCGGGATATGTTACTTGGAAAATTTCTGGAAGCAAAGTTTTAGGAATCGGTGATGCCTCGGGAATGTTTCCAATTGATGAGAAGACCGGTTCTTACTCACAAGAAATGATAGATAAATTTAATAATTTGGAACTAGTCAAAAAATATTCTTGGCAAATTGAGGATTTATTACCAGAAGTAAAAAAAGCCGGTGAAGTAGCTGGAAGTTTGTCCGCACAAGGAGCTAGTTTACTTGATCCTACTAATAAGTTAGAAGCAGGTAGTATTGTTGCACCTCCTGAGGGAGATGCTGGGACTGGAATGGTAGGAACAAATAGTGTTCGTGAACGCACAGGTAATATTTCTGTTGGGACATCAGCTTTTTCCATGGTTGTACTTGAGAAGCCATTAAAGAAAGTTCATCGCAATATTGATGTCGTTATGACACCTGATGGTTCAGATGTGGCAATGGTTCACGTAAATAATTGTTCATCAGACATTAATGCTTGGGCCAAGTTATTTAAAGAGTTTGCTACTAGATTAGGAGTTCATTTACCTGCAGATAAACTATATGAGGCTCTTTTCTTAGAAGCCGCCAAGTCTGATCCTGATGCTGGTGGGTTAGTAAATTACGGATATCAATCAGGAGAAAATATTACTGATATTAAAAATGGTCGTCCATTATTTGTCAGAACACCGAATAGTAAATTTAATTTACCTAATTTCATTTTGACACAACTTTATTCAGCCTTTGCTCCTCTGAAAATAGGCATGGACTCTTTAAGTAATGAAGAACACATCAAAACAGATGTAATGATTGCTCAAGGTGGATTATTCAAAACACAAATAATGGCACAGCAGGTTCTATCAAATGCTTTAAATCTACCAATTACAGTTATGGATAATGCAAGTGAAGGTGGTCCTTGGGGAATGGCAATTCTGGCACTATATGCCAAAGATAATCATGGATTGAAACTAAGCGATTACTTAGATAAAAACGTCTTTACAGATTCAGAAAGTATGACTCTAAGTCCTGAACCAGAAGGATCTAAAGGATATGAACAATTTATACAGCAATATGTATCAGGATTATCTATTGAAAAAGTTGCTGGAAATTTGAAGGGAGAAAACGATGCTTGAAAAGTTAAAACAAGAAGTTTACGACGCTAACATGCGCCTACCAGCCTTAGACTTAGTTACATTTACTTGGGGAAATGTTTCAGGAATTGATCGAGATAAAGGTTTGTTTGTTATCAAACCATCTGGTGTTGAATATGGATCATTAACACCTCAAGATATGGTCGTTGTTAATTTGAAAGGTGAAGTAGTGGAAGGTAACTTGAATCCTTCTAGTGATACTCCAACTCATACGGTTTTATATAATGAGTTTCCTGATATTGGTGGTATTGTTCATACGCATTCACCTTGGGCGGTATCGTTTGCTTCTGCCAACATGGATGTTCCAGCTGCTAGCACTACTCATGCTGATACGTTTTATGGAGACGTTCCGGTATCTGATCCTTTAACAGAACAAGAAATAGAAGAAGGATATGAGAAGAATACTGGAAAGGTTATCGTTCGTACCTTTAAAGAACGAGGAATTGATCCAGAGGCAGTTCCAGCTGTATTAGTAAGTCAACATGGCCCATTCGCTTGGGGCAAGACACCGGACAAAGCAGTTTATAACGCTAAGGTTTTGGAAGTTGCCGCGGAAATTAGTTATCATGCTTTGCAATTAACTAGAGACAACATTCGAGTTCCTCAATATTTGTTAGATAAACACTATTATCGCAAGCATGGTAAGAATGCTTATTACGGACAAAATAATGCAAAATCAAAATCACATGCTAAAAAAGTTTTAAACAATTAAAACAGGGAGAGAATACACTATGAAAGATATTAAAGATTACGAATTTTGGTTTATTACTGGAAGTCAATTTTTATATGGACCTGAAACTTTGAAGTCAGTTGAAAGTGATGCTAAAGAAATTGTCGATAAGTTGAATGAATCAAAGCAATTACCTTATCCTATTAAATTCAAATTAGTTGCTACAACTGCTGAGAATATCATTAAGATTATGAAGGAAGTTAACTACAACGATAAAGTTGCAGGTGTCATTACTTGGATGCATACATTCTCACCTGCCAAGAATTGGATTCGTGGAACTAAATTGTTGCAAAAGCCTTTATTGCATCTAGCTACACAAAAATTAAATTATATTCCATACGATACAATTGATTTCGATTATATGAATTTGAATCAGTCAGCTCATGGTGATCGTGAATATGCCTTTATCAACGCACGTTTGCACAAGAATAATAAGATTATCTCTGGTTACTGGGGTGACGAAGATATTCAAAAATCTATTGCCAAATGGATGGACGTAGCCGTTGCTTACAATGAATCATTCAATATCAAAGTCGTTACATTCGGTGGCAAGATGAGAAATGTTGCAGTAACTGATGGTGATAGAATCGAAGCTCAAATTAAATTTGGCTGGACTGTTGATTATTGGGGTGTTGCCGACTTAGTAAAAGAAGTCAATGCTGTTTCAGAGAGCGATATCGATAATAAATATAAAAAACTTCAAGAAGAATATGACTTCAATGAAGGAGACAATGATTCTGAAAAATTCGAACACAATACTAAGTATCAAATCAGAGAATACTTTGGTATTAAGAAGTTTATGGATGACAGAGGTTATACAGCCTTCACTACTAACTTTGAAGACCTAGAGGGCTTGGAACAATTACCTGGACTAGCCGTTCAACTCTTGAATAAAGAAGGTTATGGATTTGCTGGTGAAGGTGATTGGAAGACTGCCGCATTGGACAGATTGCTTAAGATTGCCGCTCACAATAAGCAAACAGGATTCATGGAAGATTACACACTAGACTTACGTAAGGGTCATGAAGCTATTTTAGGCTCACACATGTTGGAAGTTGACCCTACAATTGCTTCTACTAAACCTAGAGTTGAAGTACATCCACTAGATATTGGTAACAAAGCTGATCCTGCAAGACTAGTATTTACTGGTTCACAGGGGGATGCAATTGATGTAACTATGGCTGACTTCGGTAAGGAATTCAAATTGATTTCTTATGATGTCGAAGGAAATAAGCCAGAAAAGGAAACTCCACATCTACCAATTGCTAAACAACTTTGGACACCTAAACAAGGTTGGAGAAGAGGTGCTGAAGAATGGCTAACAGCTGGTGGTGGACACCATACAGTTCTTTCATTCGCAGTAGACTCTGAACAAATAACAGATTTGAGTAAGATGTTTGGGTTAACTTATGAGAATTTAAATTTGAAGTAATTGTTGTAATTTCATACCTTCACGAAATAATATAAAATATTCTTAAATCAAAAGACTTTCATATCAGCCATTTATTGGCCAGTATGAAAGTCTTTTTTAGTACTGATAAGCCAATCAGTTAAAAGGGTGGTTGATTATACATATTTTTATATTATTTAATAACACGAACAATAACAGAAATTCAATTGACATAGTTCGTAAATAGATGCTATCTTTAATTCAACAAATCAAAAAAGGTAGGGAATTTATCTATGTTTACCCCTGAGGAGATCTTAGAGAAGAGTATTAATGCTGGTGTAGGAAAGTTAAGAAAAACATTGATTGCCAAAATGATACTTGGTTTTATCGGTGGAGCCATGATCTCCATTGGATTTTTGGCTTATGTTAGAGTTACTGCTTCAATTCCGAAAGACTTGGCTAGTGTTAAATCATTAGTCGGTGGAACAGTTTTTCCTATCGGTTTGATCGTTATCTTATTAGCTGGTGGAGAATTGGCTACGGGGAATATGATGGCAGTTGGAGCATCGTTTTTATCAAAGAAAGCTTCAATACTAGATTACGTGAAGAATTTACTAATAATTACGTTATTCAATTTTATCGGGGCAATTTTTGTCGCTTATTTCTTTGGTCATGTGGTCGGATTGACTCATGCTGAACCATTTAGACAAGCTGTAATTGCGGTAGCTGCTGGTAAAACTAGCGCCGGATTTTGGTCAGCATTTGTTTCGGGTATCGGTTGTAACTGGCTAGTTGGTTTAGCTGTTTGGCTCTCATTTGGGGCTAAAGATGGAGCTGGTAAGATTCTTGGTATCTGGTTTCCAATCATGATTTTTGTAGCGGTTGGTTTTCAACATAGTATTGCTAATTGTTTCATTATTCCTGCAGCAATTTTTGAAGGTGGAAGTACATGGAGTTTGTTCTTGCAAAATTTTATTCCAGTTTACTTGGGTAACATCATCGGCGGATTAGTTTTTGTCGCTGGATTCTACTACCTCAGTTATAAGAAAGATAAATAAGACACTGACAAATTTTGTCAGTGTCTTTTTTAAACTTTTTCATGAATTAAATTTAATAACATTTCTACAAATAAAATTGGAATTGATTGACCATCAGTCACGGATCGGTTTGAAAAGACAGATCCTGGTAGAACAATTGTTTCAGGAAAAATTTTGGATAGTTCGGCTTTCGGATTCAGAGTTATCAAAAATGAATGTGGAGGCATGTCGTTTGTTAGATCAGGTAAAAAATTTGAGAAGTCTTGTTTGTTACCACTGACAGAGAAGAGTACCAAGGTTGAAGAATTTTTCATGGTTCTAGTGATATGAGCCGAATTGATATAGTCATTGGAATATAAAGACGGTTTTCCTAGGTCACTTAAACCATAATAAAGTTCTTTGGCCGGAAAAGATGAATAGTAAATACCTAACAAGTAATTAAGCTCGTCATTCATTAAACAATCAATTAGGTAATCAATCTGTTTGTGGTCAATTTGTTGCATTTGATTGATGACTTTTGCGTAATCCGTCAAATAATTGTTAATAAGATCATTAGGGTTAGCTTTCTGACGGCGATTGTGTAAGTAATTGAGAATTTCGAAACGAAATTCTTTATAACCCTGGAATCCCAACGATTGGCAGAATCTTAAAACAGCTGATGTCGAGGTTTTAGCTTCACTGGCCAATTTGGTAATGGTAAAGGTTTCAATATTATCAGGATGTTTAATAATGTATGAACTGACTTTTTGCTCAGATTTGGAAAGTTCTAAATGTTGCTTTTTTATGCTTTCAATTATATCCATGGGTGTCCTCGTTTAATTCATGCTAATTTAACTTTAAATATTAATGATAAAATTGTCAATTATCTATGGCAATTATTTTAAAAACCATTGACAGCGTTTACAAAACGGTGCTAATATAACGGCATACAATAATTTTATCAATTCATTTTGACAAAATTGTCAAGAAAGAGGCTAACTATGGATTACAAAAAATTGGCCGCAGATATTGTAGAGAATGTCGGTGGCGAAAGTAATATTGAAATTGTTAATCATTGTATGACGCGTCTAAGATTCAATTTGAAGGATGTATCCAAGGCTAATAAAGAAAACTTGGAAGACCTTGATGGTGTTTTAGGTGTCGTTTATGCTGGTGAACAATACATGGTTATTTTAGGCCAGAATTTAATTCCTACTTATAATGCTGTAGTTAAGGATTTTAATCTTACAGCGGGCAGTAATGTAGATGAGAACCTTGATGACATGGATAAGAAAAAAGATCCATTAACTTGGAAAAATGTTGGTAGTAAGGTGATAGGATTCATTTCAGCCTCAGTTACACCATTACTGCCTGGACTTATTGCTGGAGGTATGATGAAAGTTGCTCTTTTACTTGTTGTGACTTTCTTCAATCCACAATATGCTAACTCTAGTTCTTACGCTTTACTCTCGGCAATTGCAGACGCACCATTTTATTTCATGCCAATTATTGTTGCTTATGGTGCAGCTACAAAGTTAGGAGGTACACCAGTTTATGCAATGGTTGCTACGGCTTCTTTGTTACATGGGAATTTCACTTCCTTAGTAACTGCTGCAAAACACGCTACTTTGTTTGGAATCAACGTACCAATGCTTAATTATGGAAGCACATTATTACCGGCCTTATTAATCGCTATCACGGCATATTATGCTGAAAAATTTTTTAACAAGATTGTACCGGGAATTTTTCGATCCGTCTTTGTAGGCTTAGGAACTATTTTTATTGCTGGATCTTTAGGATTCTTAATCTTAGGACCTTTGGGTAATTTATTAGGTCAAGGAATTGCTTCAGGATTTATGTTCTTAAATAGTACTGTTGGACCATTGGCAGTAGGGTTATTAGCTGCATGTCTACCTTGGATGGTAATGGCAGGAATGCACACGGTTTTGACGCCATTCATGCCACAATTGTTAAGCAATCCAGGCTATGATGCCATTTTGCGTCCGGCATTCTTAATTCATAATATGGCCGAAGGTGGTGCCAACTTAGGTGTTGCGGCAAGAACGAAGGATGCTAAATTTAGAAGTGAATGCTTATCTCTAGCAATTGGCTGTATTGTTGCTGGGGTTACTGAACCCGCTATTTATGGTGTTAATTTGAAGTATCGTCGCCCGATGTATGGTGTTATGGCCGGTGGTTTCGTTGGAGGATTCTTGGCCAGTTTATTAGGTGCCAAAGCTTATGTTATGGGTTATTCGAATGTTTTAGCTCTACCAATTTTCCAAAATACAATTATGGCAATGGTCGTTGGTATTATTGCAGCTATTGCAACATCAGCCGTTGTAACGTTTGTTTTAGGCATTGATGAAAAATCCGCTAAAAAAGTTACTGATCCTGTTCAAGAAACGTATCCTGATGATGCCATTGTTTCAGTTAGTGATGGAACTTTGATGAACATTGAGAATGTTAATGATGAAGCCTTCTCACAGAAGCTTTTAGGCGATGGAATTGCTATTAAATTGAAGAATGATTTTGTTTGTTCACCTGCTAATGGTACTTTGGAGACGATGTTTCCAACTGGTCATGCCTTTGGGGTCTTGACTAATGAAGGAGTAGAACTACTAGTTCACATTGGCTTAGATACTGTAAAAGCCAAAGGGGATGGATTCGATGTTTTAGTTAAGCAGGGTGAAAAAGTACGTGCTGGTCAACCAATTGTTAGAGTAGATAGAGCTAAATTGGAAAAAGCAGGATACGATTTAACTACGATGTTGGTAATTACGAATGCAAATAATCAAGAAATTGATTTGAAAGAATCAGGAAACGTCAACGTTGGAACATTACTTATTTAAAAATAATATTGGAGGATAAAAATATGTCAAAAAAATTACCAAAAGGCTTTCTTTGGGGCGGTGCTACAGCTGATTTTCAATATGAGGGTGGTTTCAATGAAAGCGGACGAGGTCTACTTTCTCACGATTATGAAACTGATGGTTCAAAGGAACATCCACGTCATCACACGATGAAGATGCCAGATGGATCAATTATTGAGCCCAAAAGTTCATTTATTTTAGCCGATTCAGTACCTACAGAAGCAGAGCCTGTCTTTTTGGATGACGAATATTATCCTAGTCACAATGCGGTTGATTTCTACCATCATTACAAAGAGGATATTAAATTGATGGCCGGTATGGGTTTCAATATCTTCAGATTCTCCGTCTGTTGGAGTCGAATTTTTCCAACTGGTGAAGAGGCAGAACCTAATGCAGCGGGATTGAAATTTTACGATGATGTTATTAATGAAATGGCTAAATATAATATGGAACCATTAATTACCATTTGCCATGATGAAATGCCCATGAATTTAGCTTTGAAATATAATGGTTGGACTTCTCGAAAAGTTATCGATGCCTATGTTAAATATGCTAAAACATTATTTGAACACTTTGGTAATCGTTGTAAGTATTGGTTAACCTTCAATGAAATCAATGCTGTACGTGGTTTTGGACCTACTGGAGTTAGAAATTCTGAAGGACAAGATCGTTATCAAGCTGATCATAATATGTTCGTAGCCTCTGCTAAGGCTGTTAAATTGGGTCACAAATTGATTCCTGGTAGTCAATTTGGAACAATGTTTGCAATGAGTGGCGCTTATCCAGCTACATGTAAACCAGAAGACATGTTCCATTACCTCCAAGAAAAACGTGAGAACTGGTACTTCATTGATATCATGGGACGCGGCTATTATCCAGAATATGCAGCTGAACTTTTGCAACGCCATAATGTTAAAGAATTACATATGGAACCAGAAGATGCTCAGATTTTGAAAGAGGGACAATTGGATTACATCGCCTTCAGTTATTACCGTTCTAATACGACAAAAGCCGGTGATGATTGGTTTAATGTTGGTGGCGACTCCAATCCATATTTGAAAGAAACTCCATGGGGTTGGCCTGTTGATCCACTGGGATTGAGATATACAATGAATGAGGTTTATGATCGTATTCAAAAGCCAATCTTTATTGTTGAAAACGGAATGGGTGCAGTCGATAAGGCTGATGAAAATGATTATGTTGAGGATGATTATCGAATTGATTATCTCAAAGATCACTTGTCAGCCATGGCTGATGCTATCAACATTGATCACGTACCATGTTTAGGCTATACAATGTGGGCTCCAATTGATTTAGTTTCACTCTCAACCGGAGAAATGAAGAAGCGTTACGGTTTTGTCTATGTCGATATGGATGACAAGGGCCATGGTACCTTGAAACGTACACCTAAAAAGTCTTACAACTGGATGAAACATATTATAGAAACAAATGGTTCAGCTTTAGATGAATAACGAAAAAACCTCGGTCCATTTTTAGGACACGAGGTTTTTGCTTCTATTACTATTTTTGCAAGTCTACTATTTTTGCAAGTCAGATAATTTTTCGAAATCTTCATCGCTTAATTTTACGTTAGCGGCACTTAAATTGTCCTTCAAGTGGTCTAATGAACTAGTTCCGGGAATAGGGATAATATTATCAGAACGTTTCAATAACCAAGCTAAAGCAATTTGTGCAGGGCTGGCGTTATATTTCTTAGCAATATCGTTTAATGGACTATTGGCTTGAACAAGATTACCAGTATCGAGAGGGAACCAAGGTAGGAAAGCCATATGGTTCTTTTCAGCATAATCGACAATGGCATCATCATCTTTATGATGACCAACGTTGTACATATTTTCTACAGCATCAATCTTAGCTATCTTTTGAGCAGCCTTTAATTCGTCAAGTGATACTTGGCTGATACCGATGTGCTTAATTTTACCCTCATCTTGCATCTTCTTTAATTCACCAATTTGATCCTCGATTGGAATGTGTGAGTCAATTCTGTGCAAGAATAATAAATCTTCGTGATCACGGTTGAACATACGTAATGAAAGTTCTACTTCTTGGCGAAGGAAGGCTGGAGTTCCAACAGGAACCCATTCGTTTTCACCAGTTCTAACTTGACCAACTTTATCTGAGATAAAAATCTTATCTGAATCAGAATATTCTTTCAATGCTTTTGCCAAATATGAATCGGCATTCCAAGGTCCGTAAGAATCTGCAGTATCTACGAAATTAACACCCAAATCAAAAGCACTTTTGATCAATTCAACAGCTTGAGCAGGATCTTTGTATGGTCCCCAAACGCCATTACCAGTTAATTGCATGGTACCGTAACCTAAACGATTGACGATAAAGTCATCATCAAATTTGAAAGTACCTGCGTTAGTAGCATTAATCTTATCCATTAAAAATCCTCCTATTGCTAAATAATTTACACTGTTACGTTAATCAATTTACTCATTTTATACAAACATTTGCTCCAAAAAATATAAACTTGAGCAAGCCATATATGATAATTTAATATTTTTGAATTACTAAAAAAATAGTGGTAACATTATATAACTTTAATTTAAGAGGTTATTATGACAGATAAATCTATGGTTAATGAACTAGACGAAAAAAAGCTTGAACAAGCACATTTAGAAGATGTGGTTGGAAAGATTAAAAAGTCTGAGGGCCAACTCCGTGAACACATGGAAGTTGCTGAAGAAGATTTAAAAGTTATCAATAATGCTTTTGATGACATTCACTTAGGCATGGATGGAGACTCAATCTCTATGGATGCCGCACTTTCTATTCATCAGCAACAACAGATGTTGGACGAAAGAAACAATAGTTGGCAACAATCCAAACAACGTTTGGGTATTTTGAAGAAGTTGGAAAAGAATCCATTCTTCGCCCGCTTAGATTTCCAAGAAAAAGGAGAACCTAAGAAGGAAACTGTTTATATCGGTTTAAGTTCTTTTACTGATAAAAACGATCATTTCTTAGTTTACGATTGGCGTGCTCCGATTTCTTCGATTTACTACGATGGTAAATTGGGAAAAGTCACATATATGACACCCGATGGGGAACAAGAAGTTGATCTCTTTTTGAAGCGTCAATTTCTAGTTGAAAACGGCAAGATCAGAGCTTACTTCGATACCCAAGAAACTATCGGTGACCAAATGTTGCTGGAAGTTTTGGACGGTAAATCTTCTACTCATATGAAGGGTATCGTTAAGACAATTCAAAAGGAACAAAACAAGATTATTCGTGATACTAAGTCGAAACTTTTGTTTGTTCAAGGTGCCGCCGGCTCTGGTAAGACTTCGGCTATTTTGCAAAGAATCGCGTTCCTATTATATAGGTATCGTGGAACGTTAACTTCTAGCCAAGTTGTTATGTTCTCACCAAATTCACTTTTCAACGATTATATCAAAGATGTTTTGCCTGAAATGGGTGAACAGAACATGGTGCAAATGACTTACAAACAATTCTTAGCACGTCGTTTGCCTAATTTGACCGTTGAAAGTTTGGCTCAACAATTTGAAACGGTTGTTGATGCTGACAATAAAAATATCGGTAAATTTGTTTCAGATGTTGAATTCTTTAATATTATGACGAATTACAGTAAGTTGTTAGACCAAAGTGGAATGGCATTCAAGGACATCAAATTTCAAGGGAAAGTCTTCATTTCTAAAGAAAAGATTCAAGAAATCTATTATAGTTACGGTCCCCAATACAATTTGGGTAATCGACTAGATGCGACCGTTGACCGTTTGATCAAATTACTTCACCGTAAGATTGGTGCAGAAATGCGTTCTAAATGGGTTGCTGAAAGAATTGAAAACTTGAGTAAGGAACAACTACAGGCACTCTACAGTACAGCTGACCAAGAATTTAAAAATGGTGATGAAGAAAATAGATTTTTGGCTCGTAAGATTGTCACAGCTATGTTGCAGGGTGTCTACAAGAATATTAAACGTTTGAGATTCTTGAATGTGGCAGCTAACTACTTGAATTTCTTAAAAGCCGTTCCGCAAATTACAGATTTAAATAAGTGGGATATTACCGCAGAACAATGGAAGAATTACGTTGATAACTTTGTTAAATCATTTACTAACAAACAAATTTCAATGAATAATTTAAGCCCATATTTGTACTTGTATGACTTAGTAACTGGTCGTCATGGTGAATTGGAAATGAAGTTTGTCTTTATGGATGAAATTCAAGATTACACACCATTCCAGTTGGCTTATATGAAATTCAAATTCCCACGTGCTCGCTATACCATGTTAGGGGATTTGAATCAGTCGATCTTTACTAAGAAGAACAGTCAAACTCTGCTTTCTGAAGCTCAAAAATTATTTGACGCTGACGAAACTCGAGTTGTTCAGTTGGTTCACTCATATCGTTCGACAAAACAAATTACGGACTTTACGAAGGCAATTTTGACAAATGGTCAAAAAATCGAACCATTCAATCGTGATGGGGACTTGCCTAACATGTATTGTGCGAAAGATGAACAGGAATCGTTGCAACAAGTTAAAGCACAATTGGCTGAAAATGACGAACACAATTTCACAACGGCTATTATTGCCAAAACTTTGGAAGATGCTGAGCATTTACACGATCAACTCAAAGAAAATGGCGTTAAATCTACTTTGATTCGTTCAGAAAATCAACGTTTAGCCGCTGGAACTATTGTCTTGCCATCATTCTTGGCTAAAGGTTTGGAGTTTGACGCAGTTATTATGTGGGATGCTTCAAAGGACAAGTTTTCTGAAGATGAGCAACAGTTAGTTTACACAATTGCTTCACGTGCAATGCACAAGTTGACTATTACATCGATCGGTGAATTTTCACAATTACTTCAACGAGTACCAGAAAAGTATTATCAGTTGATGAAATAACCGAGGTTCTATAGTTTGTTGGGATGGAAGATGCCGTCCTCCGCGGAATTTGGGAATGCATTGGAACGCCATGGGCACGATTTGAAACTAATTATTTTACACTTCGTGCAAAATAATGGATTTCCAAAGTCGGCCTTATTGTAACCGGCAAAGCCGGTAACAATAATTTCATAGCTGAACGCATTCCCAATTTCCGCTCCAGACTGAATAACGAGTTTTATCCTTTATCTCAATTAATTCGAAAATTAAAGTGGCATCTATTTTGAAATGTAAATCTCTATTTTTTAACAGGGATTGAAATTCAGAATAGGTGCTATTATTTTGGAATAAAATTTGGAAGATCAAACTTATATAGAATTCAAATTTAGTGCTGAACGTATTCCAAAATTTCTTTTAGGACTGAATAACGAATTTTATCCTTATATCTTAATCAATTCAGAAATCAAAATAGCATCTATTCTGGAATACTGACCTCTGCTTTTTAGCAGGGATTGGAATTCAGAATAGATGCTATTATTTTGGATTAAAAATTTAGAATATTAAATTTCAATAGAACTAACATTTAGACCGGAGCAACAAGAAAATTGGCTCAGCCATGAAGTTTATCTTAGCAATTTATTGCTTAGATAAAGGCCGAACTTGAAGATCCATGAATTTGCACAAAGTGCAAATTTATTAGCTTCCAGTCGGCCCATGGCGTTCCAGCCAAATTTTCTTGTTGCGGAGGACGGCATACTTAACTAACAATAACAATAACTACACCGTCTAAAATCACTAGTTGTTCTTAATAATATCCTTAAAGAAGTCAACAGTAATATCGAATAATGGCTTTAAAATAGCTAAGATTAATAACAATAAATCCACAAACAATAACTGAACTAACCATGTGACTGACATATTAGTTGTGAAGTGGAAGTAAAGTGCAAATAATCCTAGGAATACTGCCACGAAAACAAAAATGTAAGTAATCGCTAGTCTTGTGATTCTTTCTGAATTTGTTTCTTTATTTTCCATGGCTTTTTCCCCCTCAAATATAAATAAATAGTTTAATTGTTAACGCTTACATTATAACATTTTAGGGCTTTGCATGTATATTTTCTAAAATATTTAAAGGATTAAAAACTTGCACTCAACCTTTCGAAATAGGTATAGTTGAGAGTATTGTAATTGAAAATTTTGATTGGAAGTGAGAGAGTGACCCAGTCAACTTACTGGAATCGCATTGCCGAAAAAGCTAAGAAGGAAAATCGTCCTTTCTTCAGTTTGGCACCAATGGAGGCTGTAACCGGATCAGTCTTTAGAAGAGTAGTTCAAAAAGCTGCTGCTCCGGATGTATTTTATACTGAATTTACTAATGCTTTAGCTATTAATCATCCTTTGGCTAAAGAAGCAACTAAGGGAAGATTGTATATTGACCCTAAAGAGGACCCTAAACCAATTGTTCAACTATGGGGTAACTCTGGTGAAGATTTCGCCAAAGCAGCTGTAGAAGTCAAAAAGCAAGGTTATGAGGCAATTGACATCAACACTGGTTGTCCTGATATTGCCGTAATCAAAAATCATAGTGGAAGTGACTTAATTCGTCATTTTGATACCGCCAAAGAAGTTATCGAGGGCGCTCGTGAAGCTGGATTACCAGTCAGTGTCAAAACTCGTTTAGGCTTCAGTGAAATTTCTGAATATAAGGAATGGATTCCTTTCTTATTGGAACAACAAGTTCCCGTTTTAACAGTTCATGTCAGAACTAAGGAAGAAATGAGTAAAGTTCCGGCTCACTATGAGTTGATCGACGATTTAGTTAAGATGCGTGATGAAATTGCACCAGATACGTTGTTGCAAATTAATGGTGACATTATGAATTATCAAGAAGGAATCAAATTAGCTCAAGAACATCCTGGTGTGGATGGAATTATGATTGGACGAGGAATTTTCTCTGATCCATTTGCCTTTGAAAAAGAACCACAACAACATTCAAGTACTGAACTCTTGAATTTGTTGCGTTACCAACTTGATTTGTACGATGAATTTGTGGCTAAAGGAATTCCTGGTCATTTTGCACCATTGCAACGTTTCTTCAAGATTTATGTTCGTGGAATGAAACATGCTGCTGAAATTAGAAATGATTTGATGCAAACTAAGACAACTGATGATGCCCGTAAAGTTATTGATAAAATTGAGAATAATGGATACTAAAAAAGAGAGCGGGACATAACATGTTCAGCTTTCGAGCATTAAAGGAAATAGGACCAGGTAATCGTATTTTGATTACCTGGTCCTATTTGTTTTAAGCGGAAAAAGTTATGTTATGTTCCACGTTTATGCTGCATATATTGATCAATAAAGCAGTTTTGTTTAACTTAATAAGGTTAGAGTGACACGATTCAAACGTTTCGACAATTTAAACAATTTATCATAAGTTGAATCTTTTTGATAAAATTCGTTGCTACAAAACTTACTGCAATGTTATTCTGACGATAAATTGATGAGAGGGAAAACTCGATATATGAATTCCATGAAAAAATATATATTTTGGTTAACTGTATCTTTTAGCTTAATTGGCAGTTTCATTAATACATTTCTTCCCGAATTATTTGGGTATAAATTCATGATTATTGTCCAATCATTCCCAATTGTAGTAAAAATACTAATTCAATTAATTGTACTTGTATTAGTATTTTTAACTTTTCCTTACAAAAACAAGGAGAAATAAAACATTCATAGATTATGAAAATAGTGAATACTAAAAAAGCGAAGTCACGTGACTTCGCTTTTTGTTTAACTTAATAAGGTTAATGTGACACGATTCAAACGTTTCGACAGTTCAAACAATTTGTCATAAGTTGGGTCTTTTTGATAAAGAGCAATCTTATCTTTCAATTGTTTCTGTTCGAATTGTGAGAAGTAGAATTTCAAGTCGTGGTTACCATAGAGGGTAGCTAATAAAGCAAAGGCTTCAGGAGAAATTTTATCTGCCGTCAGGATTTCCTTTCGAAGATCAGCTACCAATTCACGTTTTACACTGCGGTTAGGTAAGTAGTTATTTGTTTTAAAAACTAATCCGGTAACTGCTTTAGTTACATCGACTTTGTTGACGAGTGAGTCACCAATTTCGTTGTAAATGATTCGTGTGATTTTTTCATTCGTAGCCATGGCTCTCAAAACATGAGTGACACTTTTACCTTGATTCTTGTTGATGATCTGGAAGAACTCGTTGAGGTACTTCTTGTCGTCAGGCAAAACTTTGTTAATGATGACACTGTTATCAGTTAGATCGATGATATCGTTTAAAGCTAAATCGAAAAATGAGCTTTCAGCTAGATAGGCACGACGTCTGGTATTCTTAAAGATTCGGATACTACCTTTTTCATTACACGATAAAATAAAATATTTTTGAGGAATATTTAACTCCATAAAGTGCTCCTTCAATTCGACACTAACTCATTTTGTTTGGCCAGTGTGGCTTTAATTTCTGGTATTAATTCGTCTTCTAAAAGATTATAACCTTGTTTGGTAAAGTGCAAACCGTCATTCTGCAGCAAATCGTTCAGATTAGCGCTATTTGCCATATCGTGAAGCAAATCGATATACGATACGTCTAGTTGTTTACTCAAATGTTCCGTCACCAATTCAAATTGGAGTTGGCGAGTCCAAGGTCGTTTAGGATTCTTGCGCCAATCCGCAAATGGTGGAGAAAGTAGAATAACTTTTTGACTGCCTAATGTATCAATCATACTCATTAAGTTGGCAGCAAATTTGCCAGGCTTAATTTCATCGTCTACCGAAATATCGTTGATACCAAATCCTAAAATAACGATTCTAGGATCTAATTTTCTCACGCGATCAACTCGTGTCATAGCATTATTGGTTTTGTAGTCGGCAATCGACATATTAATAACCTCGTAACCTGGAAAGTCTTTGCGAATGCGCTTAGCCAACGTATCGGTAGCCTTGCCATCGCGTAGACCCATCAGGGTTGAGTCCCCAAATAATACTATTCTCTTCATATATTATTTCCTTTTTTAAAAAAGTTCTATACTATACTAGAATACCAGAAAATAAATAAAAGTTAATTACTATATTAGGTAGGTTTAACAATATGCAAAGTTTAGCTAACTATGATGAGTTCTCAAGAAAAGAGTGGGAAAACTTTCATGGTGAATACAAGAAACAAGCCATTACTGATGGAGAATTGCGGAAGATCAAGTCTTTAGACGATGAAATTTCAATTGATGACGTCCGTTCAGTGTATGCTCCGATTCGCCATTTACTACATATTTACTTAAAGAACTATCGCAAATTAACCAAGTTAAAGAATGAATTTTTAAATAATAAAACACGCAAGGTTCCATTTGTAATAGGTGTTTCCGGTTCAGTTGCTGTGGGTAAGAGTACGACCGCTCGATTGTTGAAGATTATGTTAGAGCGTTCTTATCCACAATATAAAGTGGCACAGATGACAACGGATGGTTTTTTGTATCCCAGTAAAATTTTAAAAGAACGTCATTTAATGGATAAAAAGGGATTTCCAGAAACATATGATATGTCCAAACTGTTAGATTTCTTAGGTGAAGTCAAAACTCGCGGTGGCAAAATACGATATCCTTTATATTCACATAACATTTATGATATTATTCCTGGAAAATACGAAGAGTTAGATAATCCAGATATTTTGATCGTTGAAGGGATAAATGTATTACAATTGCCTCAGAACGAACAGATCTATGTCAGTGATTTCTTTGATTTTTCAATTTATATTGATGCAGAGGTCAATGATATTGAGGAATGGTTCTTAAATCGATTTGAGACGCTTTTAGATTTAGCGAGAAATGATCCTAACAGTTATTACTATCAATTCACTCAGATTCCTGAAACTGAAGCGATGGAAATGGCGAAAAATGTGTGGAATACGATTAATTACCCTAATTTGCGTGATTATATCAAGCCAACTATGAACCGAGCTGACCTTATTTTGCACAAATCTGAGGATCACCAGATCGATAAAATTTATCTCAGGAAATATTAAGCGTTAACAATATATGACATGGAACTAATTTTCGTATACAATAGAATAAATAAAAAAAGTGGGGGAAATTGATTTGAGCAAGCAATGGCCAGATGCTGATAGCATCATTGTTCTAGACTACGGTAGTCAATACAATCAATTGATTACTCGTAGAATCAGAGATATTGGCATATACTCTGAATTACTACCAAATACTATTACTGCTGCAGAAGTTAAAGAAATCAATCCTAAAGGTATTATCCTTTCTGGTGGACCTGATAGTGTCTACGACGAAGGCGCCTTTACAATCGACCAAGACATTTACAAGTTAGGTATTCCTATCCTTGGTATTTGTTATGGTATGCAATTGATGTCTTATAACCTTGGCGGTAAAGTCGAATCAGCAAGCAACCGTGAATATGGTCACGCTGATATTACAGTTACTGATAAAGATGCTGTATTATTCAAAGACTTACCTGAAAAACAATACGTTTGGATGAGTCATGGTGATCTTGTTAAAGAAGCTCCAAAAGGCTTTAAAGTAGTTGCTACAAGTAAGAATGCACCTATTTCATCAATTGCTGATGATGAACGTAAGATGTACGGTGTACAATTCCATACCGAGGTTAGAAATACTGAATTCGGTTCAGAAATCTTGAAGCATTTCGCATTCGACGTTTGTGAAGCAAAAGCTAACTGGTCAATGGATGATTTCATTGATCAACAAATTCAAAAGATTCGTGAAACTGTTGGTGACAAGAAGGTTCTTCTTGGTTTATCCGGTGGTGTTGATTCTTCTGTTGTTGGTGTTTTACTACACAAAGCTATCGGTACACAATTGACAAGTATCTTCGTTGATCATGGTCTTCTTCGTAAGAACGAAGCCGATCAAGTTATGGACAGTTTGAAAGGCAAGTTTGGTTTGAACATCATCAAAGTTGATGCTCAAAAACGTTTCCTAGACAAACTAGCTGGTGTAACTGATCCAGAAAAGAAACGTAAGATTATTGGTAACGAGTTTATCCAAGTGTTTAATGATGAAGCTCAAAAGCTTGATGGTATTGACTTCTTAGCACAAGGTACACTTTATACTGATGTTATCGAAAGTGGTACAAGTACTGCTCAAACAATTAAATCTCACCATAACGTTGGTGGACTTCCAGAAGACATGCACTTCAAGTTGATTGAACCTCTACGTACATTGTTCAAGGATGAAACCCGTGAATTAGGTGAAAAACTAGGTATGCCACATGAATTAGTATGGCGTCAACCATTCCCAGGCCCAGGTCTTGGAATTCGTGTTATTGGTGAAGTTACCGAAGACAAACTTCAAATCGTTCGTGATAGTGATTGGGTCTTACGTGACGAAATTGCTAAGAATGGTTTAGACGAAAAGATTTGGCAATACTTCACAGTCTTGCCAGGTATTCGTTCAGTTGGTGTCATGGGTGATGGTAGAACATACGATTACACAATCGGAATTCGTGCCGTTACATCTATTGATGGTATGACAGCTGACTTTGCTAAGATTCCTTGGGATGTATTGCAAAAGATCTCAGTTAGAATCGTAAACGAAGTAGATCATGTCAATCGTGTAGTTTATGATATTACTTCTAAGCCGCCCGCAACTATTGAGTGGGAATAATATTCTGTAGAAAATATACTAAATGAAAAGCCGCGTAAATCAACATTGGTTTACACGGTTTTTATTATCTTATATAAAATATACAATTTCATAACGTAATTTTGTATGTAAGATTATATTAATAAAACAAGATATTTGGTTCCTTTAGAAATTATTCATTTAGTAATGTAAAATAATTAATTGTGAAAAGGGTGAGTATTGATGCATGATGATGATCTTTGTGGAAAAAAAGAATTGTATAAAAGTAAGTTTATCAATAACGTTATTCAGGGCGATTCTTTAGAACAAATGGAATTGATACCTGATAATTCGATTGATATGGTTTTAGCAGATTTACCGTATGGTTCTACTCAAAATAAATGGGATAGTGTGATTCCATTAGATAAATTATGGGATCAATATCATAGAATTGTTAAAAGAAATGGTGCAATGGTTTTTACTGCATCAGGATTGTTTACAGCACAATTAATGATGTCGAATACAAGTGAATACAAATATAAATATGTTTGGGAGAAATCTAAAGCAACCAATTTTTTAAATGCAAAAAAACAACCACTTAGAAAACATGAAGACATACTTGTATTTTATAGAAAACAACCAACGTACAATCCGCAGATGACAAAAGGAAATGCATATTCAAAAGGAATTAGAAAAAATCAAGTAACGGGCTCTTATGGAGATTTTGATCCTACATTAGTTGAAAGTAAAGGAGCAAGATATCCCGTGGATGTAATTTATTTTAAAACCGCCGAATCAGAGGGGCCTGTAGTACATCCAACTCAAAAACCTGTGGCATTAGGTAGATATTTAATTAGAACTTTTACTAATCCAGGGGATGTAGTATTGGATAATACATCCGGATCTGGTTCTTTTCTTATTTCAGCATTACTAGAAGGAAGAAATTTTGTTGGTATAGAAAAAAATAAAGATGTTGCTCTGTTTAAGCATGCACCTGTTGATTATATAGAGGTTACAAAGGAACGCGTCAATGCTGTTATTGAAGATATGGGATTACTCGATAAGGATGTTTTAAATAAGGTTATTGATGTTAATTTGACAGCTGGTATTCATGGATTTAATTAATGAGATTGGATGTATTTTTTGCATCAACCGTTTATTAGGCTAATGTTTTTCTAAGAAATAATCTTTGATTTTAATTACTCTCTTATTCATACTATTAATATATGAGTAAGAGGGCATTTTAATTGAGGACATGGTTATTAAAATAATGAAGACTAGTATTAAAGCTAACGAACGTAGCGAAGGTGGGGAACTTATAACCCAAATGAATTTACTTTTTCAAGAGAACGATTGGCGTTTTAAATCAGCAATTGGTGAATTATCTGTAAGTACTAGAGGGAGTATGGATGATCGTAATACTACGCTTTATCCGGATGCCATTGTATTTTCTGATGAAGCAAAACTTCTTCCAATTATGGGATGGGAATTTAAAATGCCAGACGTATCGATTGATAATGATGAGTATTATGCTAATGCTCGTGATAAGGCGGATAGATTAGGAACGAATGTTTTTGTTCTATGGAATTTTCAATATTGTAAAGTTTATTATAGATTACCTGATAAAACGTGGTCTAAAATACCAGCTAGAGAATACGATGAATATTCATCAATTTTAATCAATCGAAAATCAGTCCACGATAACTTTAATGTATGGCATAAGCAATTGGAAAAAGTAATGTCTGATTTAAATTCAGATATGATTAATGATCTTTATAACGTCGCACCAATACAATTTAATATTTCAAACTATGTTTCAACTATTTCTGATTTGTTAACTCCTATTACATCTGAATACCTGTTGGGTCTAGGCGACTTTCAACTAATGGCTAGAATTAGGGAGTGGGTGCGAAACGAAAATGCTGAGTTTTCGGATATAAAAAATAATATGGTAAATAATAAAGAGGCTTCTCTATTATTTTCTAAAAACTTAATAATTAGATGGGTAAATAGAATTATTTTTTGTAATCTTGCTAGGAAAAATAAAAATGTATTTTCTGATATCTTAAATGATTTTAATATGACTGAAAATATTGAGGCCTTTCAAGTATCCCTTAATATGACGGTAAAAATCACAGATTTTTATACCATATTGTATGTGGATAAAGATGAAATTAATATTCCTAATAGTGTTACGAGTAGTTTGGCAGAATTTAGTAGATACTTATGGAATATAAATTTGTCTCAAACAGATGAAAATTTTGTATCTAAAGTATTAGAATCCATAGTTAAAGAAACTAAGCGTCAGTTAATGGGATTGTATACAACACCCCCACGGTTAGCTCAGTTACTGGTGAATTTAACAATGATAAATACTAATGGGAATTATGCAGATTTTACGGTTGGTTCTGGAACAATTGTCAAAGCAATGATAGATAAATTAAGAGAGTTTAATAGTATAGAAAAAATTCATAATCAGATTTGGGCATCAGATAAATATTCATACCCTTTGCAAATTGCCAATTTTAATATGACATCGAGCGATTCATTTAATCTTAAGAATATTGTTTTTCAACATAATGCATTGAATTTAAAGGTGAATGAAACAGTAAAAATCGTTAATCCACAAACAGGTAAAAATGAATCTCTGCGATTGCCACAAATGGATGCTATAATTTCTAATCTCCCATTTGTGAGCAGCAATAATAAATCAAAAGAAGATAAAGAATTACTATCTAAAATATTAAAAGAATATCATATGAATGCTAAAACTGATTTATATCAGGGCTTAATCTTATATTTTAAAGGTCTTATAAAAAATTGTAGTAGTTCTAGAATAGGGGTTATAGTATCTAATTCATGGTTTAAAAATTTGAAATCATCTTCATTTTTTGAGATCCTGATCAAAGAATTTGATGTAAAGGAAATAATATATTCTGATGTATCAAGGTGGTTTAATAATGCTTCTGTGGTGGCATGTATTTTAATATTGTCTCCTAAATCTGATTGTAGTGAAAAATCAAAATTTATATCATTGGAAACTGATATTCGTGTATCATCGTATGATGATATTGAAAAGTTGTCTGATCAAATAATGGCTGGAACGAATTCTAAATTATTTAGAATGTATGAGTATTCAACAGATAATATTAAAAAAATGATACATAGTGGAATTTGTATGGAGGCCTTATTCGATAATCTTGATTGGTATGGTAAAATATTGGACTCTAATATTTTATGCTCAATAAATAATATTGGAAAGATTCAACGTGGTACTAGAACAGGTGGAGATTCGATTTTTATAACTGATGGTATCAAAACAGATAAAACTGATTCGTCTCCTTATGTTAAGTCGATTAAAGAAATTACCAGTTTATACGCTAAACCGTCAGGTTTGTACTTTTTTTATACAAAGGATTCTATAGAATCTTTAAAGAATAAGAAACATTTAGTTACTTAAAAATATATAAAATCGATAGAAAATACTCGTAGGGCAATTATTCAAAAAGAAAAACATAGTGACAAATGGTATATGGCTGAGGATAAACCCAAATATGGTGATTTTATTACATCGTTGAATCCAGATAAACGTTTTTTTTGGTCAGCATTTGATGAACCCAGTGCCATTAATCAAAGAGTTGTGGCGCTTTCTTTGAATAATAGATTTTATCAAAGAAAAAGTCTAATACATGCATTATTAAATTCGATAATACCGTTATTCATATTGTGTGGTAGTGGCTTTGCACGTGGTAAAGGTGTTGTTGATTTGACAGCAGATTCATTGCAACAATTTAGTATTTTGAATCCAGATTTGTTGGATATAAATCAAGAGAATAGAATCTTGAAATCATGGAAAATAGTAAGTAAAAAAATTGTTATGAATATAAAAGATCAATTAGAAGATAAAGACTGGATTAGTTTCAATAAAGTTGTTCTTGATGAGTATGGCATAGATAGATCTGTTTATGATCAAGCTATGAATTCAATTAAAAAAATGATTGATAGACGATCTAATATTAGAAATTCATAGGTCTAAATTAACTGGAGATGATTTTTGGAATAGCCTTTTATTAGTAACTTCAACTGCAAGAATATACAATATGTTTAACCAGAAGAACCGGAGGATAGACATATGACACGTAAAGTTATTCTATTCATCGCGGAAACTTTAGATGGATATATTGCAGAAGAAAATGGCAACATTGACTATTTGATTGATAATGATTTTACATCTGGTGAAGACAATGATCGTGAATATGAGAAATTAGTTAAGCATGTGGATTCAGTAGTCATGGGGCGCAAAACTTATGATCAGGTGGCTAATAAATTATCGCCGGATAGTTATCCTTATGATGATTTTGATAATTACATAATGACTCGCCAGCCAATTGATGATGTCGGTAATTTGCATTTTGTAGATGGTGATATTGTTGATTTGGTTAAGGGGTTGAAGAATAGGTCATCGAATAAAGATATTTGGATCATTGGTGGCAGCAGTATCATTGCTCCATTAGTTAACAGTGACCTAATCGATGTTTATCAAATAGGAATTGTTCCAATTATTTTGGGAAAAGGTATTCCTTTATTCTCAGATAAAACAAAGTTTAAAGAACTAAATTTGATATCAGCTAAAAAAGTTAACGGTATCGCCTATCTTGAATATAGTAAGTAAAAAAATAAGAGCATCTCTGATTGAAGTCAGGGATGCTCTTTTAGTATTGATAACTGTTTTTCTATGTTTAATAATGCTGTAGAATACTAATCAACGAGTGATATAAAGGAATATTAATTAATATTTGGGAGAATAAAAATGGCAGAATTGTTAATAAAAGAACTTCATGTAGAAGTTACAGATGAAGAGAAAAAAACTAGCAAGGAAATTCTCAAAGGCGTTAATTTAGAAATGAAGACCGGTGAAATCCATGCCATCATGGGACCTAACGGAACGGGTAAATCGACTTTGTCACAAACCATTATGGGTCAAAAGAATTATCATATGACTCACGGTGATATTCTGCTAGATGGTCAAAGTATTTTGGACATGCCAGTCGACGAACGTGCACGTAAAGGATTATTCTTGGCAATGCAATATCCGGCCGAAATTCAAGGTGTTACTAATGCTGAATTCTTACGCGCTGCAATCAATGCTAGACGACCAGAAAACGACAAGATTTCAGTTATGGACTTTATTAAGGAATTAGATAAGAATTTGGAATTATTAGATATGAGTGAGGCAATGACAGAGCGTTACTTGAATGAGGGTTTTTCCGGTGGTGAAAAGAAACGTAATGAAATTTTGCAATTATTGATGATTAAACCAAGTTTTGCCTTATTGGATGAAATTGATTCTGGACTTGATATCGATGCACTTAAAGTTGTTTCAAAAGGTGTCAACTCCATGCGTGGCGATAATTTTGGAGCTTTGATTATCACTCACTATCAAAGACTATTGAATTATATCAAACCAGATGTGGTTCATATTATGATGGACGGAAGAATTGTAAAGACTGGTGATGCGCAGTTAGCTCAAAAACTTGAAGATGAGGGTTATGCTGGCTTGCGTGATGAATTAGGACTTGATGTGAATCTGATTGACGACTAAGGGGATATTATGACACTAGAAAAATTTGCGACGACAACAGATGAACCAACTTGGTTTACTCAAAAAAGACAGGCATCTTTTGAGCTGATGGATAAGTTGTCTTTGCCTAAGATGCAACGTTTTAATTTCAGTAGTTGGCAATTAACACCATCAACCGAGACGATTATTAAGACCAATGTGCCAACAGCTTGTGATGATTATATTTTGATGGATATTTTTGATGCTATGACAGCGTACCCAGAAATGGTTCAAAAGTACTTCATGAATAAAGTTATAAAATCTGACGAAAATAAAATGACAGCGTACCATACAGCATTCATGAATCAAGGTATTTTTCTGTATGTGCCTGAAAATACTGTAGTTCAAAAACCAATCGAAATTGAGCTAAAACAAGATTCCCACCAACCTTTTATTTCACACGTTTTAATTGTGGCAGGTGAAAATTCAAAGTTCTCCTTTATTCAAAGAACTAGAACTGAAGGTGACGCGAAAAGTGTTGCTAACTGTGTAGTTGAAGTAATGGCGATGCCTAATAGTGAAGTGAGATATGCGGCAGTCGATGAAATGGGTGAGAATGTTACTTCCTATTTAAGCCGTCGTGCCTACGTCGATCAAAATGCTTACGTTGATTGGTCAATTGGGCTGATGAATTCTGGCAATACGGTAGCTGATTTTGACACCGATTTGTTTGGTGAAGGTGCTCATTCAGAAATTAAAGTTGTTGATATCACTTCAGGACAACAGCAAGAAGGTGTGAATACTCGAGTTACTAATTATGGCAAACATTCCATTGGTAATATTAATCAACGTGGAGTTATCATGGATCGTTCACGTCTGATTTTTAATGGTATTGGTCATATTATCAAAGGTGCTTCAGGGGCCAATGCGGAACAGCAGAACCGAGTTATGATGATGTCAAGTGAAGCCCATGGTGATGCTAATCCAATTCTTTTGATTGATGAAAATGATGTTTTGGCTGGACATGCAGCAAGTGTTGGTCAGGTCGATCAGAGACAACTCTACTATTTGATGAGTCGTGGGATTGATCGTAAAACAGCTCAACGGATGGTTATTCGAGGATTCTTAGGTGATGTACTAGTTTCAATTCCTTCTAAAGCTATCCGTAAGGAATTAATCCAAACGATTGAGAGGAAATTGGCCGATGGACAAACAGTTGCAACAAATTCGTAAGGATTTTCCAATCCTTAATCAAAAAGTAAACGATGAACCACTAGTATATTTGGATAATGCTGCTACTAGTCAGAAACCTAATCAGGTTATCGATGAAATCGTTCGTTATTATCAAAATGATAACGCTAATACTCGTCGAGGTGTGCATACCTTAGGTGAGAGAGCTACTGAAGAATTTGAAGCTGCCCGTCAAAAGGTGCAACAGTTTATCAATGCTAAAGAGAGTCGAGAAATTATTTTCACTAAGGGTGCAACTGACAGTTTGAATTTAGTCGCAAGTACTTATGGTGAGGACAATATCGAAGCTGGTGACGAAATCGTCATTTCCGTTATGGAACATCACAGCAATTTGATTCCTTGGCAACAATTGGCAAATCGTAAAAAGGCTGTCTTGAAATATATCGGTTTAACAGCTGACGGTCAATTAGATATGGCTGATGCAAGAAAGCAAATTACTGATAAAACAAAAATTGTTTCTATTGTCCATGCCAGCAACGTTCTTGGCGTTACTAATGATATTAAACAGCTGGCTAAAATTGCTCATGCTCATAACGCTATTATGGTAGCTGATGGTGCACAGGCAGTTCCCCATATGTCAGTTGATGTTCAGGACTTAGATGTTGATTTCTACGCCTTTTCAGGACACAAAATGTTGGCTCCAATGGGGATCGGTGTTTTGTATGGTAAAGCTGATTTGTTGAAAGCCATGTCGCCTTATCAATATGGTGGTGAAATGATTGATTTCGTTGAGAAATATCAAAGTACCTGGACCGATATTCCTTGGAAATTTGAAGCCGGAACACAAAATGTATCTGGTGCTGTCGGATTAAGTAAAGCGATTGATTATTTAAGTGGTATCGGCATGGAAAATGTTGAAAACTATGAGAAAGAATTAGTATCGTATGTCTTACCCAAATTGCTTGAGATCGATGGATTAACAGTTTATGGACCACAAGATGCTGATCATCACAGTGGAGTCATTTCATTTAATCTTAAAGGGTTACATCCACATGATGTAGCCACTGCTTTGGATATGGATGGAGTAGCGATTCGAGCTGGCCATCATTGTGCTCAACCACTGATGAAATATTTGGATTTAGTAGCCACAGCTCGAGCTAGTTTTTACATTTACAACAATAAGCAGGATGCTGATGAATTGATTCAGGCAATCTGTGACACAAAGGAGTTTTTCAAAGTATGAGTTTAAATGGATTAAACAGTTTGTACCGTGAAGTTATCTTGGATCATTCTGAACATCCACATCATAAGCAAAGTTTGTCTGAAGCAACGAACAAGATTACTTTGAAGAATCCAACTTGTGGTGATGTGATCAATTTAGAAATTAAATTAGATGGCGATAAGATAACTGATATTGGCTTTACTGGTGAAGGTTGTACGATCAGTCAGTCTTCCGCTAGTATGATGACCGATGCGGTTCTCAATAAAACAACAACTGAGAGTTTGGAGATGGCACATATCTTTTCAGATATGATCATGGGTAAAAAACACTCTCAAAGTGATTTAGATAAATTAGGTGATGCTGCAATTTTGTCCAGTATTATGCAGTTTCCCGCTAGAATTAAATGTGCCACCTTATGTTGGTGGGCATTGAGAAAGTCGTTAGGAGATGAAGACGATGATTGATTTAAATGATTCAGATTACGAGTATGGTTTTCATGATGACATCAAACCAAAGTATTCGACAGGCCGCGGTTTAACTGAAGAAACGGTCAGACAAATTTCAGCCGAAAAAAATGAACCACAGTGGATGTTAGATTATCGTCTGAAATCCTATGAAGCTTACAAAAAGCTGCCAATGCCAACATATGGTCCAGATCTTTCCAAACTTGATCTGAAGAATATGCTTTATTATCAAAAAATGACTGATAGAAAATATCGTGATTGGGAAGATGTTCCCGATAAAATGAAAGAAACTTTTGACCGCTTGGGTGTACCAGAAGCCGAAAGAAAATACTTGGGTGGGTCTTCAGCGCAGTATGAATCTGAAGTGGTTTATCACAATATGCGTGAAGAATTTGCTAAGTTGGGGATTATCTTTACTGATTCAGATACAGCTTTGAAGGAATATCCAGAGCTATTCAAGAAATGGTTTGGAAAATTAGTGAAACCAACTGATAACAAATTTGCAGCTTTGAATGGAGCTGTTTGGTCAGGTGGTTCATTCATTTACGTACCAAAGGGTGTCAGAACTGATATTCCAATTCAATCGTATTTTCGTTTGAATTCGGAAAACTCTGGTCAGTTTGAAAGAACATTGATCATTGTTGATGAAGGAGCCAAAGTTGACTATGTTGAAGGTTGCACGGCACCAAATTACTCATCTGATAGTTTGCATGCGGCAGTAGTTGAAGTTAACGTGCAAAAGGATGCTTATTGCCGTTATACTACGATTCAGAATTGGTCCGATAATGTTTACAGCCTGGAAACTAAACGTGCTGCTGCTGAAGAGAACGCCACAATGGAATGGGTCGATGGTAACTTAGGTTCTAAGGTCACGATGAAGTATCCAAGTGTTTACTTGAATGGGGAGAATGCCCGTGGCACAATGCTGTCAATTGCGGTGGCAAGTAACGGGATTCATCAGGATTCTGGTGCCAGAATGATTCATAATGCTAAGAATACTTCTAGTTCAATCGTTTCTAAATCAATCGCTAAAACTGGTGGTTCAGTTGACTATCGTGGTACAGTTCGCTTTGGCAAACACTCTGATGGATCAAAAGCCCACGTTGAATGCGACACGATTATTATGGATGATCAGTCTTCATCTGATACAATACCTTATAATGAAATTGATAATGCTAACGTTTCAATGGAACATGAGGCTCGAGTTTCTAAAATTTCAGAAGAACAGCTTTATTATTTGATGAGTCGAGGGATTTCTGAGGAAAAAGCTACTGAAATGATTGTCATGGGATTCGTGGAGCCATTTACAAAAAAACTCCCAATGGAATATGCCGTCGAATTAAACCGTTTGATCAGTTTTGAGATGGAAGGTTCAATTGGTTAAAGGATAAGATTATGACAGAAAAAAAGGATCTAGTTATGGAGGCCTTAGAGGATGTGATCGATCCGGAATTAGGAATCGACATTGTGAACTTAGGTTTGATCTATGGAGTAAGCATTGAACATGAAAATAAAGCCGTAGTGACAATGACCTTGACCACAATGGGATGTCCTTTGAGCGATATGTTACATGATTCGATTGTAGAGGCTGCCGAAACAGTTGAGGGAATCAGTGAATGTGAAGTTGAGTTAGTCTGGTATCCAACTTGGGATATTTCCAGAATGAGTCGGTATGCTCGAATTTCGCTGGGAATCTTTGGGGGATAAACATACTACTGACCGATTTCCTGATTCTAATATTATTGATGTTTTAAAACTTTTGAAGAAATTTAAATCAAAAGAACGACCTCTATTAAGTATTCAAGATATATTCTTTACTTGAATCTCTTAATAGAGGTCGTTCTTGTTTTATTAGGCTAAACATTTTATAAAATTATGAATTAAATATACTTATCTCAGAAGAATAAGTAAAATACTATCTAGTCTGTAGTAAGAATTGGGAATTTAAGCAAATTGGTTTTTGATTTTTATTTCAGTGATGTAACAAAATTTACAAATTGTTAAAAGAGTTGTAATGAAATCGTATAAAGAAAATTCATAAATAGCTCGTATAATTGACTTTATTAAATTTTTACAATTAATGGGATGAGGTAATCTTATACGAGTCAAAAGAAGAAAGTTCAAAAAATATTTGAGGGTTCTTTTGATTGCAACAATAATAATCGTTGGTAGTCTGAGTTATTTCTTCAATAATTCATATGCATCAACTATTATTGACAATTTTAAAACTGAGCAAGCAATTAAAAAGAAACAAAAAATTATTCAAACCAATCTGACTAACTACCTGAATACAGTTACCAAGGATGGTACTGCTAGTGTTAGTTTTTACAATTTAGGTGCAGAAAGTGGCAGTGCCGCGGCTAATAGTAAATATGCCAAACTTTATCAAACGGGTAGTTTGGAAACTGAATCAAATGCCCATGCAGTTAAAACAGCTGCTAGTACATATAAATTGTATTTAACAGCTTACTTGATGAATCAAAAGGCGAATGGTAATTTTAGTTGGACGACTGAGAATACTGATAGTTTTGACAAGATGATCGTTAATAGTGAGAATGATTTTGCGGAAACACAAATTGACAAGTATGGTGCTAGTACGATCAGTACCTTCATTAAAAAACAAGGTTGGTATCCATCAGTTTTCCAAGATGGACAGGCTGCCAAAACAACTAGTTACAGTCTGCAACTGTTGCTAGAAGATTTAGCTACCGGAAAAGGTGCCTATGAAAATGAATCTGATCAAGCGAAGATTTTGAATTTAATGGGCCAGCAAATTTATCGAACCGGAATCCCTGCTGGAGCATCCGCCGCCGATAGTGGAACAACTGTCCAAGATAAAGTTGGTTTTCTAAATGATACGAACAATGATGCCGGTATTGTGACGTTGCCAAATGGACAAAAATATATTTTAGTAGTTATGACAAATGGCCATAATCAAAGTGGTTTGAGTGGCTTTTCAAGGATTGCTGAAATCACAAAGAATGTACAGAAGATTGTTTATGGCTCAGATGCCGGAAGTAAAATTGAAAATTATTCTTAATTAAAGAAGTCGAGGTTATCCTCGGCTTTTTTTGCACTATTAATTTTTTAAAGAATTATAACCAGCACCAGTAAATTTATTTAACAGTTGGAGTTCATGATACCAAGAGTCATTTTTTACAAAATGGTGTCGTTTATTAATGGCAAATGATCCGTGAATTGAGTAGATGAAGAGTAATTCGGCATCCGCTTCATTAAGACCAGTTCTTCGCTGAATAGACGGAATCATCCGTGATTTTTCGTGGGCAACGATACGACCAATAATATAATCGCTCAGGGTAGAATCCATTAAGAGTTTGCGATATTTGGAAGAATCAGCGATTCTTTGACAAGCCGGTAACATTGATTCATTTTCTCGTAATAAGTCAATGCTGAGATTAGAAGGGTCAATGTTATCACTACGATTCGTTTCATCCTTGAATAATAAGGCGTCGTCCAAAACAGAATTTAAAACGTCAGTCAGATTATCGAAGTGTAAGTAGAAAGTAGAACGGGTGATTTCCGCTTCACGACATAATTTGGCCACATTGAGTTGATTGTATGGCTCGTGTTTAATCAATTCTAAAAAAGAATCCTTAATAATATTAATAGTATAAATAGTTCGACGGTCTGGCTTACGATTTTTTTGCATATAAACTCCTTAACACAATTTAAAAACTGTTTATAACATGAATTAAATTCAAAATGTGTACTTAAGTTTGAATTCGTTCTCATGTATTTTAAATATATTCAATACAGTGTGTACATAATTATACATTATGTTAATTAATTTGTTAAAGGAGATAAAATGGAAAAACGGATAGAGCAAGCTCGCAAATTGATTGATGAAAGTGATGCAATTCTTGTTAGTGCAAGCAATGGCCTGTCTATTTCAGAAGGATACAACATATTTGCTGATGACGAAAATTTTGAAAATTACTTTAATCATTTCAAGATTGTTTACGGCATTAGCAGTTTGATTCAAGGTGTTTTTGCACAATTGCCGGCGCCAAATCATCAAGAATTCATGAGAAAAGTTCATCAATATTTAATTGAGGATTATAAGCCGACAGAAACATTTCAAAGTCTCAATAAAATACTTAAACCAAAAGATTATTTCATTCTGACATCAAACGCCGATAAACATTTTCAATTAAACGGTTTTTCCGATGAAAACATTTGGGAAATTGAAGGTAACTTTGATGGATTGAATATGAATTCTGAAGCTTGGAATGAACAACGAAATAGGTTCGTTGAATTTGCTCAAAAGAATAAAAATAAGAAAATCTTACAACTGGAGTTAGGTATAGGTTCTAAAAATAAAATGATTAAGGCTCCATTAATGGATATGGTGGCAGATCATCCAGCTTGGAATTATCTAACTTTGAATATGCCGCAAGAAATTTATATTGATCCTAAAATTGAGCATCAATCTGTAGCCTTGCCAGGAAATATTGATACTACTTTTAAAGAATTATTGGAGGAAAATTAAATGAGCTTATCTTTTTATGAACAATTAGTAATGAAGACACAAACCAACTATTCACAATTTTTTAATGTATACGCCAGTGGCAAAACACCGGTTAAATTGACTAGTAGAGCACCTTTGCCATATGAGGAACAAATCAATATTTTAGCCAAAAAAATTAATGAAGCGGATCATATTTTGGTAGGTGGAGCTTCAGGATTATCCGCTGCAGGTGGTGGTGACTTCTATTATGAAGATAACGAATCTTTTAGAAAATATTTCGGAAAATTTGCCGAGAAATATGGTATAAAAGGGGCCTTCTCTGGAATGCAATATCGTTGGCCAAGCCGTGAAGAGTATTGGGGCTATTTGGCAACTTTTCTTCATACGACGCAACATGCGGAAATAAGAAAACCATATAAAGATTTGCAAGCTATTTTGCAAGATAAAGACTACTTTATTTTGACCACGAATCAAGATACTCAAGCAATAAAAGCTTTTCCAGAGGACAAAGTTGCTCAGATTCAAGGGGATCATCGTTTCTTTCAGTGTTCTGCACAATGTAGTGATGAAGTGTGGGATGCGGTCAAACCAGTTGAGGAAATGGTCCAAGCTATGGGGGATGACACTAAAGTGCCAACAGAACTAATACCTCGTTGTCCTAATTGCGGAGCGGAAGCTTTTCCTTGGGTCAGAGGTTATGGAAACTTCTTGGAAGGTACTAGATATCATCAGGAATATCAAAAGGTTTCAGATGATGTTTTGACACATCTACATGACAATCATCTTCTCATGATCGAATTAGGAGTTGGTCGTATGACACCAATGTTTATTCAAGAACCATTCTGGGCCCTAACAGGAAGTCTTGAAGGTTCATATGATGTCATGATCAACCGTGATCATCAATTTTTACCAGAGGAAATTAAAGATAAAGGTCAAGCTATTAAAGGAGATATTTCTCAAGCTCTAGCAGATGTTAGAACTGTATTGGGAAAATAAATAGTTAGTAAAAGAGTCGAGGTTATCCTCGGCTTTTTTTGTCTAGAAAGTTTGTCACTAGGAGGGTGACAAAACTAAATGTAACCGTATTCAGAAATAACTTACTATATAACCGTAAAGAGAAACAGATAACAAAGCATATAAATTAAAAAATATTACGGAGGTAAGTATTATGAGTAAAAGTATTCTATTGATTTGTGGTTCAGGAGCATCATCAGGTTTTATGGCAGCTAATATGAGAAAGGCAGCTAAGAAAGAAGGTCTTGATTACAAAATTAAGGCTCGTAGTGAATCAGAATTAGGCGATTATATGGATGATATTGACGCTTTAATGGTTGGTCCACATTTAAAGGCTGAATTTGATGCTATCAAAGCACGTGTCCCCGAAAATGTAACAGTAGTTTTAATGCATTCTGATTATTACTCAATTCTTGATGGTAAAGGTGCTATTGCACATCTGAAAGAAGAATTAGGAGATTAGTAAAAGGAAAAGTAAATTGGGGAGTGTGCCAAAATGAATAAATTTATGGATTTTCTCAATAATAAATTTGCGCCAAAAGCTCAAGTTGTTGGGAATAATCAATGGATCGTAACGTTAAAAAATTCCGTACTTGAAGTATTGCCTTTCATTCTAGTTGGTTCAGTAGTCAGTCTATTAAATATTCCGGGTAACTTTTGGAAATGGTGGCCTGATTTTTCACCAGTAAGTAATTTTACCTTTGGATTATTGTCTATTTTTGTGGCATTTCTAGTTCCGTTTAATTATATGGAGTTCAAAAAACTAAAGAAACAAAGAATTATTGCTGGATTAACATCAGTAGCTTTGTTCTTAATGTTGATTAACCCTAAGTTTACTAACTCGGGAGCTACTGCTTCATTTAGTTTTAGCGAATTTGGTGCTGGTGGTATGTTTGTTGCCATTATTGTTGCTATTTTCGTCAGCCTAATTATGGAAGGATTTGGAAGATTTTCCTTCTTTAGCGAAGATACAGTGATTCCCGATTTTGTTACGTCGTGGTTCGATTCAATGCTACCAATAGGAATCATCATTATCGTGGGCTGGGTATTAGTTGATGTAGCTCATTTCAATATGTATAACGCAATTCAATCAATATTTGCACCATTAGCAACGGGTGCTGACACGATTTATGGATTTACATTTATTCTGTTCTTAGATTGTTTTATTTACTCAATGGGTATTTCAGGTTGGGTTTTATCACCAATTACGCAACCTTTAATGTTGGGTGGTATTGCTGCAAACGTTGCTGCGGTAGCCGCTGGAAATCCCGCAACACATGTATTTACTAGTGAAGTTATATACAGTGGATGGGCATGGATTGGTGGTGTTGGATGTACGATGCCATTGGCCTTAATGATGTTGTTAATGGCAAAGTCTCAACGTTTAAAGGCTTTAGGAAAAGCATGTATTGTTCCATCACTTTTCAATATCAATGAACCGCTTGTTTTCGGTACTGTCGTTTGGAATCCATACTTGATGATTCCTCTATGGATCAACGGTATTGTAATTCCAATTATTACATGGCTAGGTTTAAAAATGGGATTGGCTGCTATTCCAAAGGCTTTAATGCAAATGTGGTACATTCCATTCCCAATTTCAACATGGATTGTTAGTTCTTCTGTTGGAGCAATTATTTTAATGGCAGTTATCTTTGTTGTAGCTTGGGTCATCTGGTTCCCATTCTTTAAAGTTTATGATGGCCAAGTAGTTAAGGAAGAAGCAAAAAATTAAATTAAAGGGTTTAGGAGAAGAGACACATGTCAGAAGAAGAATTTGATAATAAGTCAGTCAAAGACACAATGGACATCATTATCAACGCTGGTGATGCTCGTGCATTTATTGCTGAAGCGCTGGATGATGTTGGTGATTTTAATTATGAAGAAGCAAAAGAAAATATAAAAAAAGCGGATGCTAAATTAGTTGTGGCACACCGTTTACAAACTAAAAAACTTCAAGAAGAAGCAGAAGGAGATAAAGTTCAATATTCAGTTCTATTCACACATGCTCAAGATACTTTAATGACTATTATGAGTGAATATAATTTGGCAAAGCATCTAATTGCTGTTTTTGAAAAACGTGATCAAAAGTCTAAATGAGGAGATAAATTATGAAAGACAATAAATATCCATATTTTCCAGATAACTTTTTATGGGGTGGTGCTCAAGCTGCTAGTCAGGCTGATGGTGCCTATAAAGAAGATGGCAAAGGATTAAACTCATCAGATGTTCAACCATACTTGAAGGGATTATCTAATGATAAAATCCAGGAACTTGAAACAGAAGGTATGACTCTGGCACAAGTGAAGGAAAACGTTAAAGATACAACTGATTATTTCCCAAAGCGTTTTGGAATTGATTTTTATCATACTTATCCAGAAGATATTAAATTGTTAGCCGATATGGGATTCAAAACATTTAGGACATCATTGGATTGGTCAAGAGTTTTTCCAAATGGTGATGACGCAGAACCTAATAAATCAGCGCTAGAGCACTACGACAAAATGATTGATTGTATGTTGAGTTATGGAATAGAACCAATCATTACAATGAACCATTATGAAACTCCAATTAACATAACTATTGAATATGGTGGTTGGCCTAATAGAAAAGTAATTCCTATGTTCGAAAAATTTGGTAAGACCTTATTGGATTGTTGTCAATCAAATTAATATGGTTCAAATCGAACCATTCTTGTCAGTCGGTGTTTGTTCAGATCAGTATGAAAATGAAGAAGAGGCACTTTATCAGGCTGTTCATAATCAAATGGTCGCAGCTGCATGGATCAAAGGGTATGCTAAGTCGTTAAATAATCCAGATATTCATATTGGGACGATGGTTGCTGACGGAACAGCTTATCCCGCTAGTTGTAAACCAGATGATGTAATTTTAACTATGCGTCAAAATCGTTTGCAATATTTCTTCACAGATGTTCAATTCCGTGGTTATTATCCTGAATATGCTAAAAATTATTTTGCTGAACGTGGAGATAAGTTAGATATCGAAGATGATGATATGGAATTGTTGGCTAACAATCATATGGATTTCTTAGCAATTTCATACTATTATTCTAAAGTTGTAGATTCGACTAAAAATGGATATCGTCCATCTGATACTAGTAAGAATCCTTATTTAAAGGAAAGCCCATGGGGATGGGCAGTTGATCCTCAAGGTTTGTATAATACGTTAAGTCAATATTGGGACAGATATCAAAAACCTATTATCATCGCTGAAAATGGGATTGGTATGTATGACAAAGTCGAGGATGGAGAAATTCATGATCCTTATCGTTCAGAATATATAAGTGCACATATTGAGCAAGTTGGTAGAGCAATTCATGATGGAGCCAAAGTAATTGCATATTGTGCTTGGGGACCAATTGATATTGTAAGTTGTTCGTCGCAACAAATGTCTAAGAGATACGGATTCATCTATGTAGATAAAGATGATGAAGGTAACGGTAGTGGTAAACGATTATTAAAAGATAGCTACTATTGGTACAAAGATGTTATTTCATCCAATGGTAAAGAAATATAAAAAAGAAGACGTATACGGAGATGAGTTATTTGCGTAAAGACCATAAGAAAGAACTATGGGACTATTTACAAAATAACCCTGGATGGCATACTTCTAATGAATTAGCTGTGGTAATTGGTGTATCTCAACGTAGTATTAAGCGCTACGCAAAAGATTTAATCGATACTGCAGCTATTTTTGTAAGTAGTGAAGGTTATAAGGCTAACCAAAAAAAGGTAAATAGTGCTACTAAACGAAATTCAGATTATGAAAGTATAAAGAGAGTTTTAATTAATGAATTTACTCAACAGAAAGAATTGAATCTCTATGATCTTGCTGATCAATTTTATTTGAGTGAGTCGACTGTTTTGAAATTGCTAAGAGAAATACAACTTTACGTAAAACCGTTTGATCTGGATTTAAAGCAAAATGGTGATAGTTGGTCACTATTAGGTAGTGAGATGGATAAACGAAAGCTGATCAGTGACATTTTATACAGAGAGTCTAAACAGACGTTTATCGGCAATGATACGATCCAAGATAGTTTTCCTGATATAAATGTAACCCAAATTTCAGAAGCTATAAAAAAATTAACAATGATAGAGAACATTTATTTGAATACCTTTGATTTTAATAATATTTTGCTACACATTGCGATAGCCACTCACCGAATCAAGAACGGTTACCAATCTCAAAACCTGGAGAAAGATAATGATGAAAAAACAGTTATTGGGAATAATGATGGAGAAAGAACCCAAGAACGAAGTTTTGGTAATAAATTAATTGATTTTGTAGAACAAGCTGAAAATATCCATTTTTCTAACTCCGAAAGACAGAGTTTAATTTTGATTGTTCAGTTCTCTATAACTAGAAAACATAGGGATCTAGAAGACAATGTTAAACACAGTACGATAGTTTTAGTAGATAATCTTATAAAATACGTTAACTCTATGCTTAATATTGATTTGAGGGTACTGAATTTTAGGGAACAATTTGCAATTCATATTCAGAGACTTTTGGAGCGCTCATCACGTGGGTATGTAGAACGGAATCCGATGACAGCTAAAATAAGAAAGTCGTCGCCAATAATTTATGAATGTGCAGTGCTTATTTCTAATCGGATGGAAGAAATTGAAGATATTACTTTAGAGGATGATGAAATTGCTTATATAGCAATGCATATTGGAAATGCCGTATCTGAATATATTAATGACCTGCATAAATTATATGTGGTAGTGTTAATGCCTGATTATCAAAGTGATAATGATGAGTTTATGAGTAGACTTGAGCGACTTTTTAGTCAGGATATTGTAATAGGCAGGGTAATTCATAATCCAGATATGATAAATGAAGTCGATTACCCAAGAAAAGTAGACTTTGTGATACAAGTTAATTCTGAATATTCATTATCCGGAATAAGACATGCTAATATTTCACAATTTTTAACACAGATTGACTATAAGGAAGTTAGTCAATTGATAGTCGCTTTAAAACATAAGCAAGAGAAAATAAACTTTACCAATAATTTAGAAAAATTTTTTCCAAAAGAAAATTTCAAAATTATTAATAATGAAACTGATCGGGAAAATTTGTTTAAAGCAATCTGTAATGAGTTGGAACAAAAGGGGATTGTGACAACTGATTTTAAAGACAGGCTGGAAGCCAGAGAGAAAATGTCTAGCACTGCTTTTGGGAGAGTTGCGATACCTCATTCTCTACAGATGATTGCTCTGAAAACTCAAGGTTATGTGGTAATTGATCCTAAAGGAATAAATTGGGATAAAGATAACAATCACGTTAATTTGATGTTTTTATTAGCCATAAATGAAAGTAACAAGCAAGCATATCGAAATATCTTTGATGACTTATCACAAATTGCCGTCGACCCTAAAAACATTGCTCGGTTGGTTAAGTCTAAGACGTATGATGAGTTTATAAAACAGTTAACTGCATTGCTTTAATAAAAAACTAGACGCCTAAAAACGTCTAGTTTTTTGTGTAATTATTGATGTTTGCGATTATTCCACTGGAAATAACCAAAGAACCAAATAATACTGAGTATGCTCAAAATAGCAGTTGTAACCAGAATAGTTTTGTTCATACTTGCAGGTGCGTAAACTTTGAAAATATTCGATAGTGCAATAACCCAAATCATCGGTTCAGCCGCAATCATGACTGGACGCCACTTAGCTTTAATCAAAAATAGTGCAGCAAGCGAACCGATAATAATAAGACTGTTGATAATAATAATTAAGTTATTCGTAATGGGGATGTTTAACATAGTTGGTTTAGTAAATTGAATGACGGTAAAGATTAAGACGGTTAAAAGACTGACGATCCAGGCACTCGCAAAACTGACAGCTTTGTGTTCAAAAATTTTGGCGTAAATAGTTTGATGAATGAGCCAAAAAGCCGCAAAGATAAGACATATCATGAAAACTCCGTTTAGGATAAAAGGCACGAGATTCAATTGCTTTTCCTGACCATTTAGTTGAATAACTAATGTCCAAATCGCCGTAATACCAAATAGTCCACCGAAAAACTTCAAACGGTCATGAAGACTAGTTTTGGTAAAGCTGGCGGTCAACTGATTGGCAGTATCGGTGGGAGCCTGTCCAAAGTAGTCTTCAGCGTTAGATCCATCATTTTGGGCATCGAGGATATCTTGAAGAATCTCTAACAACTTACTTTCAACTTCGTAGTCGTCATAGAATAACCCAGCAGTGCGGACGTAAATTAATAGCTTACTGTAATATTTTTCATTAGCAGGATTGAGTTTCTTACGTAAATCATTGTTGCTGGAAATTAGTTCCTGTACTTCGTCAGATTTAGTCATTTTGTCCACCTTTTCTTGAAATGATTTGGTTAACTACTAACTCTAGTGACTGCCATTGGTTGGCAAATTCATTCATCCGCTTTTTACCTTGATCAGTCAAAGAATAATACTTTCGTGAAGGTCCTTCCAAAGAGGGTTTACGTTGGCTACTTAAGTCGCCGCGTTTTTCCAATTTTTGAAGTAGAGGATAAACGGTACCGCCAATCAAATCAGTGAAGCCCAACTTATTTAATTTTTGGACTAACTCGTATCCGTAAACTTCACCATCAGAAATAACGAATAAAACACAGCCTTCTAGAATACCTTTGAGTAATTGAGAATTGTTCATGCTTATGACCTCACTATTATGTAATACATACTACTCAATAATATCTAATATGTAAAGCATAGTAGTTGAATCTTTGGTAAAATAGACCTGAAAATTGTGAAGTGGGGAAAAATGATGGATAATGAGGAACTTTTAAAATCAGATATTATTGATCGACATGTGCGGCAAGGTTTAGGACTCAGTTGGCTTAACTTTGCAGTTTTATTTTGTGCCACAATCATAGCCTGTGTGGGTTTGAATATGAATTCGACAGCTGTAGTCATCGGAGCTATGTTGATTTCACCAATTATGGACCCAATCATTGGAATGGGTTATGGTTTCGGTATTCGTGATACGAAACTGATCCGAAAAGCAGCGACGCTCTATCTAATTGAGTTGGTGGTTGCACTGTTGGCGGCCACGATTTATTTTTCACTATCGCCAATTAAAGATGCCAGTGATCAAATTATTGCTCGGACGCAACCAGCTATTTGGGACGTTTTAGTGGCCTTCTTCGGTGGTGTTGCCGGGATTATCGGTTCCGCCAAGAAAGATCCGGGAAATATTTTACCAGGAGTAGCGATTGCAACAGCATTGATTCCGCCTCTATCAACAGTGGGATATGGATTGAGTCAATTCAAATGGTCCATTGTTTTCAGTGCTGGATATCTATTTTTGATCAACACTTTTTTCATTGCTTTGGCAACGATGATTTGTACTTTGATTTTTAATTTGAGGACCAAAAGAGCAACTGGTATACCTCTTAAAAATCAGATATTGATTATTGCAGCAGCAATTATCATCACTATTCCCAGTTTGATTTCGGCCTCTACTTTGGTCAAACAGACCTACAATGAGACCCAATTGACCAGTTTTGTCGATAATGAATTGCCAGGATTGTATGTCGTCAATAAGCAAATCGCTAATGGGAAAATCAAATTGGTTGTTATCGGCAGTCATTTGAGTCACGCTGAGATAAATAACTTAGACGATAAGTTAAGCGACTATCAATTAGGGAGTTATAAATTACAATTTCAACAATTATCTAAAGGAAATTACTTAAGTGTGAATGCCTTTAAGAAGTATGTTGATCAGGAAAAGAATGACAGTACACAGAGTACGGCAACTGATAATAGCGATAAGAACTTGTTGAAGCTGAAGCAACAATTAACTAAGAAGTATTCAGATGATATTTCGAAAGTTTATGTTGGTCAATTGGCAAGTAAAACAAAGAGTAAGGAATCAATTATCTTGATTAAGTTGAATAAAGATAGTGAACCAAAACAGGATGAAGTTAAGAAGTATGCAGAGAATTTAGCCGATAAGTTGGGGATTGAAGCGACGGTTCACTTTACTTTAGATTAGAATTTAGGTACTAAAAAATGCTTTCGATGATTTTTCATCGAAAGCATTTTTTATTGCAAGACAAGATAGACATTGTACTTTGCTGAATAGTGGAAATGAGTTCCACAGGACAGATTCCTGTGGTTTGCTACAATATTGGAATCGCCCGTAAAGTACACGTGCAATTTCAATACTTAGGCAAATCCTCAGAGGCTAACCGCCCCTACTACGCTCTCTATGCAGCTGCTTCTGCTTCTTGTTCTTGTTTTAATAATCTGTTGTCGTAACGTTTGATAAATGGGAACCAAACTACGAATGATACAAGGGCACAGACGATTGAAAGGACAGCACCTCTCCAACTGGCAGTACCGATGAATCCACTCAAACCAACTGGTGTAGGCCATGGTTGTTGTGTAATGATCTTAGGAACTAGTTTTGACGTGAAAGCAAAGTAACTGACAAGTCCTGAAACTAGTGGAGCACCCAAGAATGGAATAAATAGATCAACGTTATAAACGATAGGTAAACCGAATAGTAAAGGTTCATTGATATTGAAGATAGCTGGAACAAGTTCAACTTTACCAATTTCCTTTAGTTGAGCTGATCTTGAGAAGAATGCTAACCAAATGGCAACACCTAAAGTAGCACCAGAACCACCGATGATAACAAAGGCGTTCAATGGATCACCAGCAAAGAAATTGTCGGCACCTTTAGCATTGGCAGCCATATTAGCCAAAATAATTGGTGTGTAGAATGAACTCATGATTGTAGCACCGTGAATACCGAACCACCATAGGAAGTGGATAAGGAAGATGATAATCAAGAATCCCCACCATGTGTTTGTAATGTCACTGATAAATGAAAATGGAATGTATAATACCTTGAATATATCTGTTCCGGCAAGAACTAGAGCTAAGTTAAGAACACTGACAACAATAGCAACACAAGCACCAGGAATCAATGAACTGAATGAGTTAGAAACACCAGCTGGAACTGATTCTGGCATTTTGATTTGCCAGTTGTGTTTAACAGTGAAGCGATAAACTTGAACTGTGATCCAACCAACAACTAAACCTGTAAAAATACCTACAGCAGCGATTCTTGTAATACCACCAGTAGATACGGCGTAGCCACCACCGATAATGTTATCTGGTTTTAGAGATTGTTGAAATTGAACGACACCGTTCTTCCAAATTAATTGTGGAACGGTAATGAAGAATGCCATTAAAAACATGAATAGAGCATTTAGTGGAACTAGATTCAAATTCTCTTCTTTTTCATAAATTTTAGTATAAGAGAATGTAAATTGACCCGCGAAGATCAAAGCCAAAATACCCATTGTGGCGTTATAGCCAGCTTGAAATAAGTTTGAAAAGCGGCCCAAACTGTTTGCATAGACAGCTGCAAATCCAGGAATTGGAAAGGCTTGGGGTAGAACATTTAAAATAAGAAAAATAGAACCAATAATGGTGAATGGAATAACACTATAACCGGCATCCATGATGGCTCTAACAAATCTAGTAGCCGCAAATTTACCGGCAAGGTTAATCATTCGGTCCTTAAAAGAACCTGTACTCTCACTTGACATAAAAATCCCTCCTTCAAAAAGTTACATTCATTATACTAATGCAAACGGTTTCAAATGTAAACCGGTTTTGAGAATAAAATCAATAAAAAATCCCTCATACTCCAATTGTATCAGGATGTCAAGACTCATTCGAATCTCTTTCAAAATGAAATTGGTATACCTTTGGTAATCGGAATTTTATATGAAAAAACTTCTATACTTTTTTGACAGTGTAGAAGTTTCTCGAATGTATATTTGAATTATTTTATTTATCGATAATATTTATAATAAAAAAGAGGACAAAAAAAGCGCTAGGTGACCACACCCAACGCTTCTTTGGATACAAGATAACCGAGAATAGTTATCTATAAATGCTGTATCAACTTAAGTATAGCAGATTATATGTAAAAAGGATACTTATTTTCATTCAAAACCTATTAATACTTTTTGTATTCTATTACATATTTATTAACTAATTTATTCTGATAGATATATAATTGTAGAAAATAAGTCGGGGGTCAGAAATATGGCACGCAAGGTTATTCTATTTATTACACAAACATTAGATGGCTATATTGCCAATTCTGATGGCAAGATTGACTTCTTATGGAATGATAAATTTTCAACAGGTAGTGTTGTAGACCGTGAGTATGAAAAATTATCCAAACGGGTTAATACTGTTATCATGGGTCGACATACATATAACCAAATCGTCAATGGCATGTCGCCCAATGATTATCCATATGCCGGCTATGAAAATTATGTGATGACAACACATCCATTGCCAGATGAAGATAATATTCACTTCGTTAATGGCGAAGTGGCAAAATTAGTCAGTGACTTAAAGGCTAAATCATCCAAAGGTGATATTTGGATCATCGGTGGTAGCAACGTGATAGCACCACTAGTGAATGCTGATCTAATTGATATCTATCATATTGGCATTGTACCTATTATATTAGGTAAGGGAATTCCACTATTTTCTGACCGGGTTGTTCCTAAAGAATTGAGTTTGGAATCTGTAAAAAAAGTGAATGAGATTGTGTATGTTGAATATTCTCGTTAGAAATTAAAAGGATGTTATAAAATATAATCAGTACAAGGCTTATTTAATATTATGAAAATTAATTTTGAACATTTTACTCTAAGAATATTTATATAAAGTGTTTTAAAGACCAATCTGAAAAACGCTTAGTCTAAGGACTGCTTTCTAGTTATATTCCCTTTAAGAATAATAATTCATAAATTTTTGGTAAGGAATTTAATATATTAAATATAAAAAAAGAGTATCTTCATTTATAAGTGGTGAAGATACTCTTTTTTTGGCCTATAATAAAGTCAATTGTTACATATAAATTTATTTAATTTTTATAAAAACAAATTTTTTGTGGTGTTAAACTTTAAATTATTAGGTAGAAAGCTCATCTAAGGTGGAGGGGTTTTAAATGAAAAGAAATGTTAAATATGTAGGGGGAGCAGTTGCGGCTGCTCTATTAGCTGCGGGGGCTCCTATTGCAATCCCCACGTTGGTTGCTGAGGCTGATTTAACAACTGATACTAGCGAAATTACTAAAAATCCTAAAGATTTGCCGATAACGACATTTCTCAATGATTTTATGGACCAATTTAGTAGTCAGTATGTTTCTAATACACAGGTGTTTGTAGCTGCATTGAAGCAAAAGCTTCCTTATATAAAGAATAATCAGTATTCTTATTTTGATTCAACTAATCCAGCTCATATATTGGATTTACAGAATGACCCCGCTATTGAGATGTTAAAAAGTAAACCAATTAGTTTTCCTCTTGAGGATCCGATTAGTAAAAAATATTACTACCGTGATGTCTTGGGGTCATTAACATTAACTGATGGCAATGGAAATCAAATCATGCTTCGTAGTGGTGATGACTACGAAAAAGCTATTCAAGAATTCACTGATAATGAAATTAAATTTCCCATTAGTGTAGAGATCAAATTTGTTTCATCGACTAATGCTGCTGATGGATACGGAAACTATAACCCACCATCATTGGAAACACCAGGGGTTACATCTGATATGACTTATAAGAAAATTTCCGTTTCTATGAGTAGGTTTGATGTAACTGAAGATGATACCACTCCAATGGTGACAGCCGGAACTTCTTTAACAGATCCGGCTTTAACAAATAATAAAAATGCATTCAAAGTAACTGATAAGTACGCTGATACCGCAGGTGACGGTGCTAGAACTCCCGTTTATGGTAAAAGTCTATTTGCTGGTACAAGTGACGGTAAAACGGCGGCCATTTCTTATGCTAAGTCTGTACAATTTAAACCAGATTCTACAAGTAGTGGTGATGTTTCTTCTGATGTTCTTAATTCTAGCGGCCAAATTTTGAAAGCTGGCAAATATTATCAGACTGTTTCTTACAAGCTGGATAATGGTAATGATGCAGCGATTGAAGCAATGTTAAAGGGTACAGAAGATCCAGAAACTTCGCAGAAAGTTAGTCTCTATAAAGTTTTTGCTAACGGAAATAACACTGAATTAAAAGATGGAACAGACTTTGTATACAACCAAAGTGCTGGAATGATCACATTTATTCGTCCTATTGAGGTTACCGATACGGTTAAGCCAATTTTGGAGTCTCCAACGATGTCTGTAGGTGATTTGACTAATTCAGCAATTTTAACGAACACTACTAACGATTACTTAACGGATGATACTGGTCAAAAAATTCCAATTGATGATGTGAAATTTGACGATACCTATTACACGGATAAGAGTGCTACAACAACAGCAACTGATTTAGTAACGGATGGCAAATTCACTAAGACCGGAACATTTTATCGTAAGGTAACGTTTACATTGTCCGGCGGAGAAGCACAATATATTACTAATAATAACGGTGCAGTTGATACTGGAACTAACACACTTACTTATGTTCAACCAGTGACAATTAAAGATGGTGTAACTGAAAGTGCTGATACACCAAGTGTTAATGTAGGGGATAAAGTTTCCGCATCTGTAACGACAGGTAACACATTGTCTAATAATGCAGGTTCTTTAATTGATATAACAAAAGATGATTCTACAAAGGGAATTTATAAAGGTGTCAGTTTTGGCTCAGATTATTACAATATCGGTACTTCTACAGAGGATATTTTAAATAATAATAAAAACGCTACTCCTGTAAGTGGTGTAGTTGATGATGGTTCTTTTGCTAAAGAAGGAGACTATTTGCGTACGATTACTTTCTATCTTGTTGATAGTGCTATAGATACCAATAATTTTGGAACTGATAGTACGACTTATAAGACAGATGTTACTAATAATACTGTAACTTATGTTCAAAAGGTACATGTTGGTCCACTTAGTTCAGTGAATGTTAACTATGGTTCTGTAAAATTGATGACGGGTGCAGCTACAGATGATCCAACATTAGTAAGTACTGACGGCGATACCTTAACATTTGGCACAGATAAGACTAATTTGATTGATACTACTAAAGGCAGTAATAAAAACGGAATTGATTTTGGTCAACAATATTTCAAAACATTAAGTAATGGTAAATTAAGTGACCCAGTGACTGACTTTAGTGAAACTGGAACTTATTATCGTACAATCAAGTTTTATGTAAATAAAGATGTTGGTTCAATCAATTTCAATGGAACAACAGGAACTACAGATTCTAGTGACAATAGTGTCACTTTTATTCAGACTATTAACGTTCAAGAAGTCAATGTTAAGCCTATTATTCCAGATCTTGATCTACAGGTTGGAGTAAAACCCGCAACAAGTGAAGACTTGAAGTTGACAATTTCTGGTGAATCAATAAGTAAAAGTTATACGAAGGATAGTGTATATTACACCAGTTTAGAAGATGCTGAAAACAAATCAGGAGCCATCGATGATCCAAATGATAAATACAGTTATACTGCAAATACCACAAATATTCCTTATTATTACAGATATGTAACATTCACTTTAAAGGATGGGTTACAAGCAAGTGATTATAAATTTCCAGATGTAAATGGTGTACCTGCCATTATTAGCTCTGATGGCAAAAGTGTCACATATCTACAAAGGGTTAATGTGGAGAGCACGCTTGTTAAGGCAGTGCTTTCTGATAGTATTTCCTTACCAATTTATACCAATGCGGGGCCAAATCCATTTCTTTGGGACAATGAATTGTCTGATAGTGGAGATACCAAATATGCGGCATACTTAGGTGTATATCCTAATTTCGATGCTGATACCCCTCTTGTAAATCCAGAGACAAGTAGTACTCCAGATAGGAACAAAACCTTACTGGGGCATATTTACTATGATTCTGCTGCGGATGCACTTGCTGATGGTGAAGCTGCAGATGGGTGGACCTTTGCTGAAGAGCAAGAAGATGATTTTGTAGTTCCTGATGGTGAGGGAACTATATATAGAGATGTTCCGAATTCAGGCAGATTCGAATTTACTAAAGTTCAAGATTATTACCGTAAAGTATCGTTCAAATTAGATGGGCCAGCGAGTTCTTATGTGTTCGATGGTACTGAAGGTAAAGATTATATAATTAGTGCTGATGGAAAAATAGTTACTTTTGCTCAAGTGATTCATGTAACAGGTGATGAGGCTACGGCCTATATGGAAGATAAAGTATCTTATAATTATGCAGACTATAAAAACAATGATATGCCTTCTGATGCATATTTGTATTTAGGAGATGACGAGAACAAGAAAATTAGTGATGGTAATGCATCAAATCAACTGTATGCTACAGCAGATAATGCTGAGACCAAGTCGGACCCTGTAACAAATGTAGAAGGAGGAGAAGCCTACTATCGTGTTGTTACTTTAGATGGTAATAGGAAATATGATCTTTATAACAATAATAGCGATAACCCAGTAAATGGTTATGCTCCAATAATTGATGGTAATACTGATACCATTAGTTATATTCAAGAAGTGTATATAAATCCATTACCTGTACAACATCTCACATTGAATATAGATTCAGCCATAGCCGACAAGGGTGAGGATATGAAGATGGCGATAGATGGTAATAACAACATTACTATTGGTGGAGAAGGTTATAAGATGGTATCTGTAACTGACGGTGATGTCTCTGTTACTGTTGCTGTACCTGTACCTGATGATGGAAAAAACCTCACTTTTTATGCTAGTCAGAAAGATGCATTAGACGGTGAAAATCCCGTATCTGAAAAAACTTTCGAAATGGGCAAAACTTATTATTTACCAATTAATGCCCCACTTATTGGTGGGAATGACGTAAATTATGTATGGCCTGGAGTTGAAGGCGAAGATTATAAATTTAGAACTGTTAAGATATCAGGCGCTTCCACTAATGTAGCTACTTATGTTCAAAAATTTGAGGTTACTGATAATACAGTTCAGGCAACAGTTCCAGATATAAATATTCCTTCGGGTACCAAAGCATCAGCAATAGATAACGATGAAGATAATATTACCTTTATGTTAACGGGTACAAATAAGTCTGTAGTTGATCAGGACAATTTGGAACTCTATCCAGATAGTAGTGGGAAGTTACCTCAATATTATCTAAATAAAGAGGATGCAATCGCAGCTGGAAAAGGATTTTTAAAGGGCGAATCAGAATTTACCGATTCCAATCTGGGTGCCAGTCGTGTATTTTCTGATCTAGGGTCTTATTATCGTTTAATAGCGTTTTTGGACGCTGGAGATCATACTTTCAATGATGCTGTAACTGGTCAACCTGCTATAAAAGGTATCAATGGTTCTGGAAATATTATTGTGTTTTTACAAAGAATTAATGTAACTGGACAACCCAAGGAAACGTCAGATAAAGTTTCTTCAAGTGTCGGAAGCAATGTTAGTGATGCCGGCATAGGTAACGCTACTTCTTTGACTATAGATGGGAAGTCTATTGTAGATGGAACACCAGAGGCTGGTAGTGATTATTATGCTGTTGCTGATAATAAGTCAACTGACATTTTAAATGGAGAAGGAAAAACTACTGAAGACGTTACTGATGGAACTAGATTCACTAAGACAGGTGATTACTATCGCGTAATCAAATTTAAGTTGAATTCTGATATTAACACCGATTACTATACTTTTACTGATGGTAAGGTATCCAGTGACACTGATGGTAATAAATATGTCGAATATGTTCAAGAAGTTGACATCATCCCTAAAGCAACTGTTAATATAACGAACTTGCATGTAAGTACCGGATCTTCAACAACCATCACGGATACAACGGATGACAGTATTGTCGATAGTTCTAATACTTCTTTAATCGATAATCCTAAAAACGATATTACATTTGGTAACGTCTATTACACTGATGCTAAAGCAGCACTAAATGAATCTACAGATAAGATTGCGAATGTAGGTTCAACTTTCACAGCTGAAGGAACGTACTATCGTCGAATTACATTCAAATTGAATGCTGACGCAAGTAATTATACGTTTACTGATTTAGTAAATGGTGTCGGTCATGTTGAGAATGGCAATGAAATAACCTTTGTTCAGTCTGTAACCGTTACAGCCGGTAATATTAATGATATTATTGGAACAGGAACAAGAGAGGTTGGGGAAAGTTTGCCTGCTAATGATAGTTTAGGCACTGAAAATGACTTGACTCTTGATAACGGAGGGGACTCGATAATGACTGGCGTTACATTTGGCGACAAATATTACAGTAAAAAAGCTGATGCAGTGAATAGTACTACCGGAGCAGGACAAGATAAAGTTTCTGCTGCTGGAACATATTATCGTACAATAACCTTCGCATTAAAGAATCCTGCTAGTTCATATAAATTTGATGGAAAATCAGGGGAAGATTATCTAGTTAGTGAAGACGGTAAGAATGTTACATTTGCTCAACCAATCAATGTTGGAAAAGCTTCTGCAATTCCTTCTGTTAAAGATTTGGATATAGTAGCAAAAACATCGACTGAAGATCCTTTTGTAACTGAAAATAATAAATATGTATTGACAGGAGCTACATTTGATCATGTCGGAAAGATTTACTATGGTTCACGAGATGGTGCAAAGAAGCTAGAATCGACAGATATAGTAACTACTGCTGCAACAGATGGATTCTTTAATGAAGGAAATTACTATCGTTTGCTGTACTTCACAGTTGGCGATGATTTCTTCAACAATTATGAGCTAAAGGATGATAATCTGCAGCAACTTGATAATCATACGGTGGTTTATGCTCAACCAGTAAATGTTAGTCATTCCACTGCAGTAACAAAGCCTGAAATTACTAATGGAAAGGTAATTGTCGATAATGGTATTAATACTGTTCAGTCTGGAGTAAATAAATTATTAGATAGCAAGAACGTGGTAATTTCAGAAAATCCAAGCTTTGGGTCAGATTATTATGATAATTATGACGATGTTTTTGCCACTGATGCCACAAAGTCAACAGATGTAGTTGATGGAGTATTCAAGAAGGCTGGAACCTATTATAGAAAAATCACCTTTACATTGACTGATGATGCCATAGCAGCTAATAACTTTGATGCAAATGCACATGTCTCTGGTAATACTGTATCTTATGTTCAAACAGTGAACGTTGCTGCTAAAACTAATATCAATATAGATGCTGATTCAACTGTTGACGTAACAGCTGGTTCTGCTGAAAGTACATTGACCAATGATTATAAATTAACTGATGACGATAGTAATATCGTTGGAACTTTATCAACATCAGATAAAATTGCTTATTACGGAGAATTAACCGATGCATTAGCTCAAAATACAAAAACTGATAGTGACGCTATTAGTGGTGGTAGTTTCAATGCGGGTAAGTATTACCGTCTACTAGTCTTTACACCAAATGCTGGGGTAAATAAGGACAACTATAGTTTGAATAACCCTAATTTGGCTTGGTCTGCAGATGGTACAAAGATACTATTTGCTCAAGAAATTAACGCTAGTGCAAATGCAGTTTCGAAGTACAATATTTCTACACCTAAAGTAACTGTTGGTTCTTCAGAAAAAGATTCCGAGACTTCAAGTGGTAATCAAATATTTGATCATTCTGGTAAAGAGATATCTGCCAGTGTTACTTTTGGAAAAGACTACTATGCTAATTCGGGAGACGTTTTTGATAAAAATGTTAAGCCGGTAGATGGAGTAGTTGTAGATGGCAATTTTGTCAAAGTAGATACGTATTACCGTGAAATTGTCTTCCATTTAAGTCATGCAGATATAGTTAATAACTCATTTGGTAATGCCAAAGTTGATACAAATAACAACACTGTATCTTATGTTCAAGCTGTGGTTGTATCACAATCAAATGTGGCCAGAATCAATGTAAATCCAATATCAGTAAATGTTGGAACATCAGTTGATTCAGTTAAGAATACAGATACATTAACTGATGTAACTAATAAATCATTAGGAACGGCCATTGTAGATAATAGTAATTTCTATGATAAGGCTACGGATGCTCTGGATGGTAGTAATGTAGATATTAATGCAACAACTAATGGTCTCTTCAACAAGGGAACTTACTATCGTTTGGTAACATTCAAGACAGTTTCTGACTTTGCCAAGAATTACACTTTGAATGGTCTAAATGCAAAGATGAATGCTGACGGTTCAGTTACTTACGCTCAAAAGATTGATGTAAAGGCTAACGGTGTTGTAAAACATAACTTCGGAGATATTAGTGCCAATATTGGTGAATCAACAGATAAAATAGCTGATGCAACTGGTACATTAACTGATGCATCTGGTAACGAGATCAAAGCGTCGGTTTCCGCTGAATCAATTTACTATGATAATGCAGATGATGTCTTCTCGAGTACTGGAAAAGTAACCGAGGGTATTAATGCTGGTAAGCAATTCACTAGAGCTGGAACTTACTATCGTGAGATTAGTTTCAAACTAGATGGTTCAGTAGATGTTAAGAATTATGATTTCGGTTCTGATGCCCATGTTTCTGGCAACATTGTATCCTTTGTTCAATCAGTAGTTGTTGGTGAAAATGCAGCAAGTATAACCGTTGGACCATTGAATATTGAGACTGGTACAAGAACTAATGATCAATCGGTTACAAGTACTGATGGATACGTTCTAAGAGCTGGAGATGATAGCTTTACTGATCCAACATTGGGGATGACTTACTACAAGAGTGTTAACGGAGCTTTGGGTAAATCCAATGGTGATGAAGTTGATCCTAATGCGGTAACCGCCGTAACTGATGGTGCTTTCAATAAAGGAACTTATTATCGTCAAGTAGTGTTCAAAGTTGGTAATGATTTTGCTGATAAATATAATTGGACTGATACTACAAATGCGATATATAAAGATGGAACAGTAATCTATGCTCAACAAATCAATGTCAAAGATAGTGTCGTTTCAAAACATACCATTGAAGATGCTAAGGCTAACGTGGGTGATTCAGTCACTGCTGTAACTTCGACTGGCAATGCTTTGATGGATGCCACTGGTAATAAACTTGATGCAACTGTTTCATATGGAACGGACTATTACGATAATTATGATGATGTCTTTACTCCAAATGCTGCTAGGACTAAGAATATTGCTAATGGTGCCTTTACTAAGGCTGGTACATACTACCGTGTAATCAGCTTCAAGGTTAGTCCTGAAGCTATTGCACAAAATGATTTTGGTAGTGAAGCCCATATTTCTGGCAATACTGTATCCTTTGTTCAAGCTGTTTCAGTTGATAATAAAGTTAATGTAGCCGTTAATATCAATGTCACTCCAACAATCACGGTTAGTGCTGACACTGCTACTAATGATGCTAAATTGACTAAGACAACTGGATATACTTTGAGCAATAATTTAGGCACTGTCCTTGCTACGGTTTCCGCGGGAGACAAGTACTATACAGATGTTCAAAGTGCTTTGAAGCAAGGTGACACTGGTTTGGCTGACGTTAACGGCCAATTCACAAAGGCTGGCACATATTATCGTGTTATCACTTTCAAGCCTTCCAAAGCTATTGATGCTAATAGTATTTCTAATCCAAATGCGCGTGTGAATGCTGATGGAACTATCAGTTATGTTCAAGCCGTTACGGTTACAAAGAATGCTACTAATATCAATTCTTCAGTTGGTGAATTAGATCTAAGAGCGAATGCTGAAAAAGATAATCCTGCTTTGATCAACACTAAGGAATACTCTTTGAAAGATGTTGCTGGTAACTCCTTGGTTGATAAGACTAAAGGCACATACGGTGTCGAACTTGGTCAAACATTCTACACAGATAGTGGCTTGACTCAAAAGACCACTGATGCTAATAGTGCTAGAATTTCTAAGGCCGGAACTTATTACCGTACTGTGAAGTTCTATCTAACTAATGGTGCTGCTGACGCTAACCAATTCGAGAGTATTGGTGGAACTTATGACGCAACTGACAACAGTGTGACATTTGTTCAAATGATTAATGCTTCGGCTACTCCAGTTAATCCATCTAATCCAGCTATTGCCAAAATTAATAATGTGACAGTAGATAATGGTACTTCGATGACTGATGAGGTTTTGCAAAATGATGATGATGTCTACATTGTTGATAAGAATGGCGACTCAATTGTCGCTAATGGCGGTGTTAAATTTGATACGACTCTTTACGATAGTGTAGGTAGACCAGTAACTAACTTGAAGACGGCTGGTACTTATAATCAAGTAGTTACAGTTAAGTTGGCAAATGATGTCAGTGCTTATACTTTTGGCAAAGGTTATAAAGTTGATCCAGCCAATAACACGGTATCTTATGTCCGTACAGTTACTGTTAAAGCTGCAAGTTCTACAGGTGGTAACACTGGTGGAAATAGCGGTAATACAGGTGGCAGTACTGGCGGTAACAGTGGTTCTTCAACTGAAACTGGTGGTTCAACCGGTGCTGAAACTGATGAAGATGATGATTGGAATTACTCACCGATTCAAGGTGTCGTAACAACTAAGACTGATCATCAATTTTACACATTGAACAATCAGGATAATGATAAGATTCCTAGCCGTGTATTGGGTCAGGATTCATCTTGGAAGACGGATCAAATCCGTGTCAATAAAGCTGGAGTTACACAATACCGTGTTGCAACAGGTGAATGGATTTACGCCGACGATGTAGTGCTCAATCAAAATAGTTCTGAAGATGGCGATTGGACCTATACTCCAGTTCAAGGTGTTGTAACGACTAAGACTGATCAAAAGAAATATCAATTGAATAATCATGAAAATACGGCTATCGCAAATCGTGATTTGAAGGAAGAAACTTCATGGAAGACTGATCTTTATCGGACTAACAAAGAGGGTGTAAGACAATATCGTGTCGCAACCGGCGAATGGATTGATGCGGATGATGTTAACTTCAATCAAGATGAAGAAGACTTTTGGACATACGAATCTGTAAGTGGTGTTGTTAAGACAAAAGCTGGTCAAATTGAATATCAATTGAATGATCAAGAAAACAAAGCTATTGCTCATCGTGATTTGAAAGAAGAAACTTCATGGAAGACTGATCTATACCGTACAAATGAGGCAGGAGTCAAACAATATCGTGTCGCAACGGGTGAATGGATTGATGCTAATGATGTTGACTTTATAAATAATAATAAGAATGATGAAGGTTGGATTTACACTTCAATTAGTGGAATCGTCACAACTAAACCTAATCAAGCAAATTACCAATTGAATAACCAAAATAATTCTGCCATTGCTGGTCGTGAATTGGTTAAAGATTCATCATGGAAGACCGATCAATGTCGGACTAACCGAGAAGGAATCAAACAATATCGAGTTGCAACAGGTGAATGGGTTGATGCTAATGATGTTGTCTATGAAGATGCCGTTGATACTGGTATTTTCAGGGATGGACGTAAAGTTAGTGGTGTCATTAATCTAGATAGAACAAATATCTTCTATGACCTCTATTCTAGAGAGAATGAAATTATCGAAGATTATTCTCTAGGTGAAGAAACATCTTGGAAGACTGATTACAAAGCTCAAGATGTCAATGGTGATACTTATTATCACGTTGGCGACAATGAGTGGATCAAGGCTGAAAAGGGTGTTCATTTCAATAATTATGCTTGGTATTAAAAAGCAAAAAGTTTTTGAGTATTAAGAAAATAGCACTAGGTAATCGTTTGATTACCTAGTGCTATTTGTTTTTGGTAGAAAAAATTATGTTTAAATGAAGTATCCTTTGTAATCTTTCACGTAATTTGTAATTGTACGAGGTGCATGACCAAGAATTTTGGCAGTTTCATCAGTAACCGTTTTGGCATTGCCTAATTGAGTGGTTAAGTAGAGCATAACCATTACGTTAACGAAATCCTTTTTCAAGCCACGTTGCAACATCGTTTTGCGAAATTTCAATAAACTAGGTTTGCTGTAAGTTATTTTGACGCCGAGGACTTTAGTCATAATTTCAGCTATTTCGTAGTATGTAAGGGCGCTTGGACCGGTAATATTCAACTTTTGGTGAAGATACCTATCGTTTAAAAGTGCAATTCCAGCAACTTCGGCGATATCTCTAGTATCAATGAAACTAGTACGAGACTTACCAGCAGGGATGAAAAGATCATGATTCTTAACGATATCTTCTCTGTGCGTTGTGTTCAAATTTTGCATGAAAAAGCTAGGTCGAATAAAGGTGTAAGGTAAATTTAATTCTTCAATCATGTTTTCGATTTGATGATGCGGTGTTCGCTTATTCTTATCGACTCCAAAGAGTGAAATAAAAACAATCTGTTCAATATGCTGTTTTTGAGCATATTTTAAGAAGGGCAACATATCAACTTTAGGATTAGCCAATTGTGGTGGTCTGACGAAGAAAACTTTTGATACACCTTCGAAAGCTTGAGGAAAGGTTGATGAATCCAAGAAATCGAAATGTTTTAATTCCAAATTAGGGATGTTATCGAACTTAGGACGATCTTTAGTTAAATTGTGTACTCCAGCAGTAATTTCGACTTTATTAGTAGCACTCAAATACTTAATAAGTGGAAATCCAATATTGCCATTCCCACCGATGACTAAAATTCTCTCCATAATTTTGCCTCGTTTAATAATTTCTTTTATATGACTAACATTAGTCGTCTTAAAAAAATTATCAATATATGTAACAAAGTACTTGCTATAAAACGCGTTCGAGGGTCTACATTATGGATGAATTCAGAAAGGAAAGTGACAAAAATGTTTGCATATGTACAAATTTTTAGCGGTAAGAATAATGTTTCGTATGGTTATGTTGATCTTTCTTTTTCAAAGAACGTGTTGTCTGTTTCAGCTTTGAAGGGAAATTTGCGTGAGCATGATATTAAGATTTCTGTACCTGAGATTAGTGATATTTCGTCAGGTAAGTATCAGAGCTGGAATCAGATGAGTTTTATGTATCAAGGTTTGAAGTATGTCTTCATTTACAGTGGTTATGGTGGCTACAATTATTTGGAAGATCATCTTATGACTGAAATGATAGAGTAAAAATACTTTCTATATTTTAATTAGTGTATGTTTCCGTCGTCCGCTCGGTTTTGTGGATTCTGGAACGTAGGGGGCACAAATTTGAGCCAATTATGAACCAAATTGTCTCAAATTTTGGCCTTCTTCTAATCTTGCGTTGCAAGCTAAGAAGAATTTCCCTACTGAGAATCCACAAAACGATCGCTACCGACTAGATAATATTTTTTTTATTTATTTTCGGTAGTTCATAATAAAAACCAGTGTAGTTTCCATCTTTTTTTGATGGTTGCTGCACTGGTTTTTTTTCAATAACCATTGTTCTATGTTTAATGGTGGAAACGAGCTACGCAGGCCAATTTCTTCCGGTTTGCTACAGTCCTGAAATTGCCCGCACGGTTCGCGGGCGATTCCAGGACTTAGGCAAATCCTCGGAAACTCCCGGGCCTGCTCCGCTCTCTGTTTGTTTATGCTCGGTGCCAAGCGGCATAGCCGATTGTTGGGAAGATTCCTATTAGTCGGCTAATTTGTTCGCGGTCGAATTTGAACTCGATGGCTGGTAATAATGCGTTGACTGCATCTTGAGCTTGGTCACTGACTTCTGTCACTCCGATTAAATGACCGTCTTTATCATGAATTTGCTTACTTTCAGCGATTGGTTCTTTGTCTACTTGGTAGTACCAGTAGTTGGCTAGGTCATTTGTGCTGACTTCATAGCCTTTCTTTTCGGCTTCATCAACTGAAACTCCGGCTTGGGCAATACGTGGTGAGGTAAAGACAACTGATGGGATAACAGGATACTTGATGGCATCGGTTGTTTGTCCAGAGAATAGTTTCATTAGATATTTGGATTCGAAATAGGCGGCTGGTGTGACTTTTGGTAAGTCATTGGAAACAACATCTCCAGCAGCATAAATGTTATCTACATTTGTTTGAAGATGATCATTGACGAAGACTCCGGTTTTATCGAATTTAACGCCAACTTTATCAAGTCCTAATTCATCTAAGTTAGGGATACGACCGGTTGCGTCTAAAATCCAATCGGTATCAAGTGTCTGATTGTCGCCATAAGTTACTTGATAACCGTTATCGGTTTTGGCGAAGGCTTGAACGTTGGAATTTTCAATGAACTTAACGCCACGTTCTTTTAAGTCGTTAACTACTTTTTCAACATAAGGTTGATAGAATTTTCTTAATACTTTATCTGAATGGAGCATAACGGTAATGTCAGCACCAGCTTCGTTGGCGATGGTAGCGAATTCCATCCCGATGTAGCCAGACCCAACAATTGTGATTTTTTCAGGTAAAATTTTAAGATTTAAAAAGTCTTCACTATCATGAGCCAATTCAGTTCCAGGGATATCTAAACGATGAGGTCTGAGGCCAGTCGCAATGACGATCTTTTCAGCTGTGACTTCAGTTTTGCCATCAACGATCACGGTATGATTATCTTTAAATTGAGCATGCCCGTGAATAATTGTTGCTCCAGCATTTTCCAAACGGTCAGTTAATCCTTGGGGTAAGACGTCGATAATTTCCTGTTTATGTTCAATGTTTTTAGTCCAATCAATCTTTAAGTCGCCTTTGAGGATACCATTCATCCGTTGAGCTTCGCGGGTCATCTTGACGGGTTCGTCAATTGTGATTTTAGCATTACAACCACGGTTGGGACAGGTTCCACCAACGAGTCCGCTCTCAATGACGCCAACGGAGACACCAGTTTCTGCTAAAGGGGCACCACCATCAAAAGTTGCATGACCAGCACCAATGTAGAGTACATCATAATCGAATTTTTTTGACATTAAAGTATCCTCCAAAAAATTATTTTATACTTCCAATGTAAAACATTTCGTATACCATGACAATTAATATGGTAGCCGCTTATGAAATTTCTTTGGCAGAAGTAGTGGGGAGGATTAAAATAATCAAAAAGGAGAGTCAGAATATGGATGTTGAAATAAAACGTGATGGTTTAACTTTACGAGGGACGTTGGTTAAACCACAAACTGAGGAATTTAATTTAGTAGTTTTGATGCATGGTTTTACTTCCAATCGTGGAATTGACCCAGATCAACTACTTTACCAATTAGCACAACGTTTTGAAGCTAAGGGGATGGCTACTTTGCGTTTTGACTTTAATGGTCATGGACAAAGTGATGGTCGTTTTCAAGATATGACTGTCTTAAATGAAATCAGTGACGGTAAGGCCATTTTAGATTATGCTCGTAGTATTAAAGGCGTTAAGAAGTTGTATCTTTTGGGACATTCTCAAGGTGGAGTAGTCGCTAGTATGATTGCTGGTTATTATCATGACAAAATCGATAAGTTGGCCCTTCTAGCTCCAGCCGCAACTTTAAAAGATGATGCTTTGAAAGGTAATACGCAAGGTTACACATATGATCCACAAAACATTCCAGATACTTTACCAATCAAAAAGGGTTTAACACTAGGAGGTTTCTATCTTCGAACAGCGCAAACTCTACCTATTTATGACGTTGCTAAAGAATATCAAGGTCCAGTTTGTTTGTTGCATGGTTTGAAAGATACCGTGGTCGATAAGATTGCTTCAACTAGATACGATGACGTTTATCAAAATGATCAGTTATATTTGTTAGATGATGCTGATCATGGGTTTTCCATTGGAAATTCCCGTCAGGAAGCATTGAATATAACGACGAGGTTCTTTCTAGAGAGCGGAACAAGCCCGATTCAGTAGAGAGTTGCCCTTGTGTAGCTCGTTTTCACTATAAAACATAGAACTTTGGTTATTTATAAATAAAAAATCAGTACAAAAAAGCTCAGTGTAGACCATCAATATGGCTAATACACTGGGCTTTTCTAGTCTTTAAATTTTAGGATTTTCTCAACAGGTTCACGTTTTGATTGATAAGTGTTGATTGTGGCATCTTTAGGATAACCAATAGAAATACCAATAGCTAAAGTTTCATCGTCAGGAATTTCCATTGCTTGGCGGATAACGTCTGGAAAACGTACGCTGGTATAAGTTGGAATCGTATCAAGTCCCTTATCTTTAGCCGCTAACATCAAAGTCTGGGCAAACGAACCAGCATCGAAGACGGACCAAAGTGAAGAACCTTTAGGAATTGTGAGAAAAATTATTGTGGGTGAATGATAAAGATTAGTGCTGGCACCACTCATTTTTTCGTGAGCTTCATCAAAGTTTTCAAAATGGTGGACGATTTCATGGCGCCACTGCTTCATGTTAATTTGAGTTTCAGGACTCCAGTCATCACGGTGCATGACTGGAAATTCGGGATTACCTTTTTCTGCATCCTTTTGAATATAAGTATCCTTGATACTTTGAAGTGTTTTGCCTGTGGCAACGTAAACTTTCCAAGGTTGAGAGTTGACCCAAGAAGGAGCCTGTTGTGCCAATTCAATAATCTCTGTTAGAACCTCTTGAGAGACTGGTTCATCCTTGAAATCGCGAACTGAGTGACGCTGTTTGACGACATCTGTAAAATCCGTATTTTTCTCCATTTCTTTTAAGTATTACTAAAAGCTATAGTAATCCATTATTAATAAGTATTTAACATTATAATAGTCAATCCGTATAATGAAATCAATCAATGAGTTAGGAAATGAGGTAGTCGTTTGGAATCAAAATTAGATTTGGGAACACCGGCCTATGATGGGATTCAAAAAAATATCGATGTGAACCAGAAATTAGTTCAAGAATTGAATACCGGTGCTCATGATACTGACGAAGTTCGTAAAATGGTAAGTCAGATTACTAATGAGAAGGTTGATCCATCGACTGAAATTCGTTTACCTTTTTATACTGATTATGGACGAAATTTACATTTGGGTAAGAACGTCTTCATTAATGCCGGTGTGACTTTTACTGATTTGGGTGGAATTTATATTGGAAATAATGTTTTGATTGGACCTAATGTGACGATTGTTTCGGTTAATCATCGGATTGAACCTAGTCAGAGGCGGCATTTAAATTTAAAGTCAGTTTACATTCATGATAATGCTTGGTTAGGTGCAAATGTTACTATCACGCCGGGAACAGTTATTGGTGAAAATGCAATCGTAGGTGCTGGAGCTGTGGTAACAAAAGATGTTCCTGCTAACACGATTGTGGCTGGAGTACCAGCTAAAATTATTAGAAAAATTGAGGTAGAAAATTAATGAGTTTAAAAGATAAAGTAGTTGTAATTATGGGAGCTTCTAGTGGTATTGGTGCCGCTACAGCAAAACTTTTGGCTGGCGAAGGTGCTAAAGTAACTATCGCTGCTAGAAGAATGAATCGTTTGGAAGAAATTAAAAAAGATAATCCTGCTGGTGATATTTTAGTAGTAGAAGCTGATGTTACTAAAGCTGATGATGTCCAAAATGTTATTGATAAAACCGTAGCTGAGTATGGTCGTGTTGATGCTTTATTCAACAATGCAGGGATCATGCCAGTTAATAACTTGGATCAAATTGCCCGTGACGAATGGCAAAATATGATGGACATCAATGTTAAAGGTGTGCTAAACGGCATTGCGGCGGCTTTACCAATTATGAAGAAACAAAAGAGTGGACATGTGATCACCACTTCATCAGTTTTAGGTTATGAAGTTTTGCCTGGCTATGCAGCTTATTCAGGTACTAAGTACGCCGTTCGTGCAATTATGGAAGGACTTCGTCAAGAAGAACATCAGAATAATATTAAGACGACAATTATTGCGCCAGGTTCTGTTAAGACTGAACTTTTCGATTCCATCAATAATGATGAAGTACGTAATGGTTTGAAAGAAGCTATGAAGCAACCTGGCTCAGGAATGATGGCCCTTCAACCAGAAGAGATTGCTCAAGCAGTTGCTTTTGTAATTGATACACCAGCTAATATGGCTGTAAATGAAATGGTAATTCGTCCTACAGGACAAGAAGTATAAACAAACTTATAATAGAAACGGTTACAAATAAGGAGGACTTTTATGACAATTTTTGATGAAACATTTACGATGAACAATGGTGTAAAGATTCCTAAATTGGCTTTAGGTGTTTGGGAAATTCCTGACGATCAAACAGCTGATGCTGTAAAGAGCGCAGTTAAGATTGGTTACAGACATATTGATACTGCTCAAGCATACGGCAATGAACGTGGTGTTGGTGAAGGTGTTCGCAATGCTGGAGTACCTCGTGACCAACTTTTCGTTAATTCAAAAGTTGCGGCTGAAATCAAGAATTACGATGAAGCTAAACAATCAATCGATGAAACTTTAAGTAAGATGGGCTTGGACTACTTGGATATGATGATTATTCATAATCCGCAACCTTGGAAAGAAGTTAACCAAGGAAACGATCGCCATTTTGAGGGTAATTTGGAAACATGGCGCGCAATGGAAGACGCTGTTAAAGCTGGTAAGCTAAAGACTATTGGTGTTTCAAGTTTCCAAAAGGAAGACTTGGATAATTTGATTAAGAATAGTGATACTAAACCTGCCGTTAATCAAGTTCAAATTCATATTGGCGATACGCCAACTGATATTATCAAGTATTCTCAAGATAACGGAATCGTTGTTGAAGCATTTTCACCAATTGCTCACGGTGCTGCTATGAACAATGATTTGATCAAGAAGATGGCCGCTAAATATAACGTCAGTGTGCCACAATTGTGCATTCGTTATGACTGGCAATTAAACGTTGTCGTTCTACCTAAGACAGCTAATCCAGATCATATGAAATCAAACGCTGATATTGACTTTGAAATTTCTGATGAAGACATGAAGACTTTGGCAAAGCTTGACCAAATGGAATATGGCGATGCTAGTGTATTTCCTGTTTTTGGTGGAAAACTCTAAAATATTAAGAATAGATAGAAAGTGCTCCGTAATTATTAGACGAGAAATCTAACAATTACGGAGCACTTTTTTTAAATGTTTTTTCACATACTTTAAAAATAATCAAAATCATTCTTTTTCTATATTAGACTCTCAAATTCTAGGGATTTAAACATAATAATCTTTGTTTATATTTCAATCGATAATAAAGAAAAATCATTAAAAAATAAAATGATTTCAAAAAAATGGTGTATTCAAACTCCTATTAAGTCAAAATCTCGTTTGTCTTATAAAATCAAATTATTTGGGATATATAAGTTTATCGAAATATTGGTTATTTTTTTTTTGATAGTGATAAAATTTAAGTTATTAAGCTAATTAATTGCTCGTCGAAAATCGGAGGGGATTTTGTGATGAAAAAAAGAAATATTAAATATATAGGTAGCGCCGTTGCAGTCGCACTGCTTGCCGCCGGTTCTCCAATCATTATTAATCAAATAGCTCCATCAACTGTTGTTGAAGCAGCAGGACAAGCTATTACTAATCCAGATTTAACGCCAACACAAATGTTGACGGCATTTAGGAACCAATTCGATGATAGATATGTTGCCAGTACAGATAGTTTGACAGCAGCTTTACAAAATATAGTAAAAACGGATCAAATGAGTACAGACTTTTTTTACTTCAGTCCTAATAAACTTCAACATATTTATGATATTCAAAATAATGCCGGTATAAATGGATTAAAGGATCAAGATCCAAGTAAAATACAAGTGCCTTATTATTTTGGAACATCTCCTAGATGGCAAGATACGGATTATTATTATCGCGATATTATGGGCTATTTTTCAATTAGAGGTGCTGGTAAAGACGAAGACGAACAGCTCAGTACCCTTCAGGATATCTTAGATTTGGCGGACAGGATTACAAAAGGAACAGTTAAATTACCTATAATCGTCGGAGTTCACTTACGTCAAGGTAGTGAGGGTAATTATGCAACACCTTCTTTGCAAGGTGTACCTGATAACTTAAAAGATTTCTACTTCAAAATAGATACAAGTAGACTGGATATAACTAAAGATACTAAGCCAACATCAGTATCTACTGGGACATCTACTTCAGACTCTCCATTACAAAGTGGTAATAATTCACTTCTTGTAACTGACAATTATTCTAATAAATATAGTGATTCCGAAGATATGGCTAGAACACCTATTTACGGGAAAAGTCTCTTTACATCATCTGATGCGGCCTTAAAGTATGCTAAAAGCGATACTTTTGATCCAACCGATTCTACACAGAGTAATGCAGGTGATACTGTAAATTCAACAGGAAAAATTATAAAGGGTGGTACGACTTATTATCAAACTGTCTCTTATAAATTGGATAATGGTAAAGATAAGGCTATTGAAAATGTGATAAGCAGTGCCATTGATCCCTTAACACAGTCTGTACTTAGACCATATGAAACGTATATTAACGGCAGCAGTACTCAGGGAGTAGATGGGACAGATTATGCGTTCAATAGGTCTCTTAAATCTGGGACAACAGATCAATATATTGGAATGATAACAGTTGTTCGACCAATTGTTGTTGCTGGTAAGGCTATTTTTAATTTTACTAGTCCAAAAGTAACTGTAAATTCCTCCGCCTCTTTAGCTGATAATTCAAAGTTATCAGATACCTCTGGAGATAAATTGATAGATGAATATGGAAATGAAGTTGCGACAAGTAAGATAGAACCTGGTGAAACTTATTATACTGATGCTGCTGCAACAAATGTGGCCAATGATGCAGTTGTCGATGGGAAATTTGTCAAAGCGGAAACCTACTATCGTAAAATAACTTTTACTCTAAGTGGGGATACAAGCAATCTCAGTTTCTCAAGTGACAAGGTTGCTAGTACCAAAAATACTGTTACATTTAGTCAGCCAGTTATAGTTCAAAATAGTGTTTCGGCTAATATAAATAGTGTGAACTCAACAGTTGGAAGTCCGGTATCAGATGACGTTTCAGACGATACATTAAGTAATGCTGCCTTAATTGATTCTTCTCGAGGTAATAATGGAGTCAGTTTTGGAACTAAATATTATAAAGATAACGGAGATAGCGCTTACGACAGTTTGATTCTAGACAATAAAGCTACTGCTGAAACCGATGTCGTTGATGCTAGCAACAATTTTGCTAAAACTGGTGCTTATTTACGTACGATTACCTTCTATTTGACTAAAGGGGCAATAGCTAATAATAGTTTCGATGCGGTTGATCCTAATGTCAGAGTTAATAAAGAAGAGAGTACTGTAACTTATGTTCAACATATTAAAATAAATGCAGTCGGAATTAAGCCTAAAATTGAAAATCTAAATGTTCCAATGGGGACTCAAACCTCCGATATAAAATTAGCCGTAGCCGATAATACTAAGGATACTTTAGTGGATGGTGATACATCACTTCTTGATACAAATAAAGGTGTTAATGGTATAGGGTTGGGAACAATTTATTATGATGACCCACAATTGAATACAGAAGATGCTGATATTCAAAGGACTGGTCGATTAGAGAATTCAACGACGTACTATCGAACAATTAAATTCTATTTGACTGATGATGCTTATAATAAGTATTCATTCCCAGGTTCATATGGTGAACCCAATGCAACTGAAAAATCAGTAACTTATGTTCAATCTGTTACAGTCAATCAAGCAGGAACAGCAACCTTTGCTAACAAAGTTTTAACTGTTGCGGCCGGAACTACACCAAGTGGTACAGATATAGATGGAACAAAGTTAACTGATACGTCAAGCTATACTCTGGACGATGATGATACTAAAGCATCAATTATTACTAAAAATAGTGTAATCATTGGTGATTACTATGGATCTGAAACTGATGCAAAGGATAGAACAAATCCTTTAGAGATTACTTTCTTTGAACCAAATAAGACATATTATCGTCTGATTGCAATTAAAGTTAATTCCGGTGATGGCTATGCTTATACATATCCAGGGGCTGACTCAGTTGATAAAGATAACGATATAGTTATCTTTATTCAAGCTATCAAGGTTAACAAAGACTCTGCAACTGTAAATGTCGGAACTATTAATACTACATCAGGATCAATGACATCAACCTTAGATAATGATTTCACGGGTGATTCTGTTGAAAATAGTACTGGTTCAATTGTTACAGATAATGGTATAAGTTTTGGTTCAACTTATTATGATAAGTCAACAGAGGCTTTGTCTGGGGATACCTCAAAGAAAACAGCAAGAGTTACAAGTGATGGTGAAATAACCGGTAGTGGTAATTTGTACCGTACGATCACTTTTAATTTGAAGGCAGGAGCAGGATCTGAAAATATCTTTACTCCAGGTACTTTGAATACTGATTATGTGATCAATGGTGACAAAATTACTTATGTTCAAACTATTAATGTTTCACCAGTAGCTGCAACAGCAACTATTAATCCGGTTAATGGAATTCAAGCTGGCACTAAGACTAGTGATTCTCAAAACTTTGAAAATAGTGATATTACAGCTAACGGAACTTCGATTGTTGATGGAGACGGTCGAGTTGCGTATGGAACAACTTACTATGATAGTATTGATGATTTTAAAAATAATAAGCCTTCTAATGATATAGGAAGCGATAATACATTTACTGCAGTTCATCCTTATTACAGAGAAGTAACTATTCATTTAACAACTAATTCAGCTAGTGCTTATGAGTTTAGTGGTGATAACTTCGTTAGTGTTGATAAGGCAAACAATACAGTTACGTATTTACAAGAGGTTAAAGTTCAAACTGAACCAACACAAGCTAATATTGCTGATTTGCATACCTTAACAGGTATACCAATTGGTGATACTAAGTTAAATGATACGACCGGATATACTGTCACTGATAGTACGGGTTCGATTGTTGCTGATGGTGATAATAGTATTCAATTTGGAACAGATTATTTTGCTAAAGTACAGGATGTTATGGATGGTAATTCTCCAATTACTGATACGGTCTTTTCAGATGGCAGTTTCATTAAAAACGGTCCTGTTTATCGGACAGTTACTATTAACTTAAAGTCTGGAGCTATTGACAGGGATGCCTTTGGAGAAGAAATCAATGGAGTAACACCTAGAGTAAACGGTTCTACTAGTGTTACCTATGTTCAAAAGATTGATGTCGAACAAAATGCTGCAACTGCCAAAATTATTAGTTCAACAGTTAATGCCAGTACGTCAGTCAATGATGTACCAGAATCAAATGGTAATACGTTAACTGATAAAACTGGACATACAGTTATTGCTGCTAATGGAATTCAATTTGATAACAGTGGTAAATTCTATGATGGTTTGGAAGACTATAAGAATGGCAAAGTAAGTTCTGACATTGTCGATGGTAAATTTAGTGTAGCTAAGACGTATTATCGTGCAATCACTTTTGCTTTAACACCCAGTGCCGCTAAAGCTGATGAATTCTTAGGTAATGATCTAGCGGGAACTAATACTACTACCAATACGGTTACATATTTACAACCAGTTATTGTTGTAAATAATATTGCTACGGCTAATATTAAGGGCATTACAACAACTACAGCAACCCCTTCAAATGATGATAGTTTGAAGACGGCCAATGGTAGTGACATTGTAAGTAAATATAATTCACAAAACTTTGGTTCAATTGTTGCTGATGGTGGAATTAGTTATGGTACATCGTATTATGATTCTGAGGATGATTGGTATAGTGACACTCCTTCTCAAAGTGTAAAGGATAATAAGTTTCTTAAGAGTCGTGATTACTATCGTACAATCACTTTCAAATTGACACCTAACGCTCTATTGGCTAATGATTTAAGTACAGTACCTAAGTTTAAACAAAATTCAGATGGATCTGTTTCCTACGCTCAGCTAGTTCATGTTGATAGTTCAACCGTAACTCCGACAGTCGTTGATGCAATGGCAGACGCTGAATCTAGTGTGAAAACTGAACAAGATAGTGAAAAGAATAATATTAAAGATTCAGATGGTAAGACATTAGTAAGTCATGTTGATTATGGAAATACCTACTACGTTGACGGTTCAGATCCTACTAAAGTATTAAATGGAACTGCTACGGTTGATCCGGAAGTTGTTCAAAATGGTGATTATGTAAAGGCTGGAACATATTACCGAACATTGACCTTTACTTTGAACGGTGATGCTTTGGATGCCAATACTTTGGCAGAAACACCTGAACATCAGCTTTCAAAAGACGGTAAGACTGTAACTTATGTGCAAAAGGTAATTATTAATTCAATAAATGCTAAGGTCACTGTATCTCCGGTAAATGCTAAAGTTGGTGATGTCCTTGATACCACAACAAATAACGATACATTGAATCTTGCTAACGATAAACAGACACAGATAAATGCCGATGTCAGTTTAGGTTCCCTTTATAAATCATCGAATGGTGCTTTAAATAGTATTAGTGGTAATGAAGCTACTGATGCAATTAGTGGCGGCAAATTTATTAAGGCAGGTACATATTATCGTTTAGTAACCTTTAAACCAACCGCTGGTACATTGGGTGGATACAAGTTTAATGACAGTAATGTACATGTAAATATTGCTGACGGGACAGTTACCTATGTTCAAACCATTACAGTCGGTGCAAATCAAGTTGAACCAGTAACAGATAAAAGTGCCACTGTTACAGTCGGTTCAAGCGTTAAAGCTGAGCAAAATGGTGAACAGAATAAAGTTCAAGGTAATAATGGTAATTCAATAGTAAACAGTGTAACTTTTGGTAATTACTACTCAACTACTAATAATAATGAGGCTGATGTTTTAAATGGTTCAGCTAAGAATATTGCTACTGGCGTAACTAGTGGTGATACTTATGCCAAAACAGGTGCATACTATCGTACAGTAACTTTTAATTTGAAAGATAACGTATTAGATAGTAGTAGTTTTGATAAAAATATATTTAAAGTTGACGAAGCAGCTAATACAGCAACCTTCGTTCAAACAATTACAATTAATAAGATTAATGCCAAGGTAACAGTCAATGTTGCTAACGCCAAAATCGGTGATTCAATTAATAATCTCCCTAGTGCTGACGGTTATACTTTAAATACTGATGACGCAAATAGTGCAGTTATTCCTGCAAATGCGAAGGCAGATACAAAGGTTTATAAAGATCAAGATTTAACCAAACTGGTTACTGGTGATAAGTTTGATGAAGCTGGAACTTACTATCGTGCCATTACCTTCACTCCAACAGCTAATCCAGCTGATTACTATAATGTTAAGGACGCTACTGTAAACTCTGACGGAACGATTACATATGTCCAAGCAATTACAGTTGGTGCAGGTCAAGTTGAACCAGTAACAGATAAAAGTGTCACTGTTACAGTCGGTTCAAGTGTTAAAGATGAACAAAATGGTGAACAAAATTATGTTCAAGATAGTAATGATAACTCAATAGTAAACAGTGTAACCTTTGGCAATTACTACTCAACCGATGACAACAATGAGTCTGATGTTTTAAATGGCTCGGCTAAGAATATTGCTACTGGTGTAACTAGCGGTGATACTTATGCCAAAACAGGTACATACTATCGTACAGTAACGTTTAATTTAAAAGACAATGCATTAAAGAATAATAGTTTTGATAAAAATGTATTTAAAGTTGACGAAGCAGCTAATACAGCAACCTTCGTTCAAACAATTACAATTAATAAGATTAATGCCAAGGTAACAGTCAATGTTGCTAACGCCAAAATCGGTGATTCAATTAATAATCTCCCTAGTGCTGACGGTTATACTTTAAATACTGATGACGCAAATAGTGCAGTTATTCCTGCAAATGCGAAGGCAGATACAAAGGTTTATAAAGATCAAGATTTAACCAAACTGGTTACTGGTGATAAGTTTGATGAAGCTGGAACTTACTATCGTGCCATTACCTTCACTCCAACAGCTAATCCAGCTGATTATTATAATGTTAAGGATGCTACTGTAAACTCTGACGGAACGATTACATATGTCCAAGCAATTAATGTAACAGCTCCGGGGGTGACTGCGGCAACAGTTAAAGTCGATACAGTAACTTCAACAGTTGGTAGTGCAGTATCAACATTACCAGCAACTAACAAGAACTACACCTTGACTGCTGATGGTAAGAACATCGCAGCTGAAGCAAGTGCAGGTACAACTGTATATAAGAGTTACAGTGCTGGACAACTTAGTGATCCTGTAACAAGCTTTGATACAGCTGGAACATATTACCGTGTTATTACATTCAAAGTTGTCAACGATAGTGATCAATATACGTTCACTGATCCAAATGTTATTTCTAATAAAGATGGAATAATTACTTATATTCAGGCAATTAATGTAACAGCTCCAGAAGTAACAGCGGCAACAGTTAAGGTTGATAAAGTAACTTCCACAGTTGGTAACTTGGTATCAACATTACCAGCAACTAATGAGAAATATACTCTAAAGACTGCTGATGGAAAGACTATCAAAGCTGAGGTAAGTGCGGGAATAACTGTATATAAGAATTACGATGCCGGAAAGCTTAGTGATCCTATAACAAGTTTTGACACAGCTGGAACATACTATCGTGTTATTACATTCAAGGCTGCTGACGCTGATAAATATTCGTTTACTGACCGAAATGTTATCTCCAATAAAGATGGAGTAATCACTTATATTCAACCAATTTCAGTCGGACAAGAAAGTGGAGTTAAGGTAAGTCAAGCTGTTACTGATACTAAGAATGTTAAGGTTGATGTTGACGGTGAGGATTCAAGCTTGAGTTCTAAGGCTGGTTATTCATTAACTGATGCTGACGGAAATAGTTTGATTGATGCTCCAACTGCGGTTGCAGGCATTAGCTTTAGTCCTGAATACTATATTATGAAAGATAATACCTTAAAACCGGCTGATTCTAGCGATGCCCATGGCTATACAATCGCCAAAAAGGGTACTTATTACCGTAGGGTTATCTTCAAGGTTTCAGCTAATACAATTGCTAACTATGACTTTAGCGCCATTAAGGGAGAAATTAATAAGACTGATAGTACGGTTAGTTTCCTTCAAAAAATTGATGCTTCAACTAATCCTGCTACGGCAACTATCGACAGTCCAAGTGTTAGTTACAATACTTCATCTGATGCAGCTAGTTTGAAAGATCCAACTGGAGTAACTTTGCAAGATGGCAAAGGAAATGCTATTAATTCTGGCAATCCAGTCTTTAGTGGTATTTTCAGTACCAAGCAAAATGCTCAGAATGCTACATCTGATGATGGTAATGTTACTGGTGATTTGAAAGAAGGATCTTACTATCAAAGAGTTACTTTCCCATTAGCTGAAAATGATAATAATGCTTATGACTTTGGTGACGGAATAGTTTCTCAAGATGGTAAGTCAGTAACTTATATCCGTGAAATTACTGTTAAACCAAGTACAAGTACTGGTGGTGGATCAAATACCGGTGGTAACACAGGTAACAACACTGGCAGCAATACCGGAAATAACAATAATAGTACTGGTACAGGTGATGAAGATGACTGGACCTACTACTATGACAATTATGGTGTGGTCACAACTAAGACTGATCAAGATTCATATCAATTGAATAACCATGCTAACGAAGCGATTGAGAATCGTGAATTAGGTAAGGACACTTCATGGAAAACTGATCAATATCGTACAAATCGTGAGGGAGTTAAACAATATCGCGTTGCAACAAACGAATGGATTGATTCTAACGATGTATACTTTGTCGGAAATGAAGATGACTGGACCTATTACTATGACAATTATGGCGTAGTCACAACTAAGACTGGTCAAGATTCATATCAATTGAATAATCGTGCTAACGAAATGATTAAGAACCGTGAATTAGATAAGAATACTTCATGGAAAACTGATCAATATCGTACAAATCGTGCAGGGGTTAAACAATATTGTGTTGCGACAAACGAATGGATTGATTCTCGCGATGTATACTTAATTGATAATGAAGATGACTGGACATATTACAAAGATCCTGGTGTTGTTAGAACGGTTATTGGACAAGCCTATTATTCATTGAAAAATCGTGCTAATGAAACAGTGAATAAGCGTGCTTTAATTGAACAATCTTCATGGTTAACAGATCAATACCGTACAAATCGTGCAGGGGTTAAACAATATCGTGTTGCGACAAATGAGTGGATCGACTCACGCGACGTAACCTTTATTAAAAATATTAAAGGTATCGTCAATGTCAATGAAGCTAGTTCTTATTACAAGCTTTACAATATCGATCGTGAAGTTATAAAGAATCGTGCGCTTCAAAAGGACACTTCATGGCTAGCCGATAAAGAGGCTATTGATCCAGCCGGAAATGTTTATTATCGAGTAGCAACAAATGAATGGGTAAAAAAAGTTGAAGGTGTTTATTTAGACACTAATGCTTGGTATTAAGTAGAAATAGAATGAATGATTTTAAATATAAAAAGGAAGGCCGAGAGGCCTTCTTTTTTTTCGTAATTTAGAAGTAGTGCTGAATTAGTAATACATCAAAGTAGATTTATGATAGCAGTCATGCATATCATAAATATGCCATTCAAATATGTAGGAAAATATTATGAAAAAAGTGGAGGTTTTGAATTTGATTTCATTAATTGGAAGGAGTTTAAAAAATATCTTGATCAGATGCCGGATCAAGAAGCTGTAAAGATTTTGAACCTGTTGGAAAAGATATAAGAACACGGCATTGAAGTATCCATGAAAATGAACTGGACAAAGAAATTAAAATCTACAGATGGTCTTTATGAAATAAGATCATCTTGGCATAATAATATTCAAAGAATTATTTATTTTAAAATTGAAACAAAATATGTTTATTTAATAACACACGGATTTACAAAGAAAAGTCAAAAAACTCCTTTGGTTGAAATAAAGAAAGCTAAGAAACGTAGGAGTGAATACTTAAAAAATCATGATATTTAGTATTCACTCCTTTTGAAAGACGGTGTAAGTTATGGGTAAATTGGAAGATTATATAAAAGATAGAAGTGAAAAGAATCCACAATTTTCTAAATTGTATAAAGAAGAATTAAGGAGACTTGATGTGGCCCTGGCAGTTAAGAATCTGAGAACTACTTTGGGAATGTCTCAGCGAGAGTTTGCAAAGTATATTGGTAAACCACAATCAACAATAGGACGAATTGAAACGAGAAAAGTTAATGTAAGTTTGGATGTATTAAATGAAATTGCTATAGCCACTGGCACTAAATTGGAAATCAAATATGTTACTAAATCTAAAGTATGATTGCATACAAAGGTAAAAATTATAGTATGTGTATAACGCATACTACTATGCCATTTTAGTAATTTTTTTATTCTGGATCTGGTTTTATACTAATGTCATTGATTAAGAAATGAACAATTAAAGAGAGGTTCAATCATATGACAGACATTACAAACTTTAAATTAAACGATGGTACAGAAATTCCATCATTCGGATTCGGTACTTTCCAAATTCCCGCTGACGGTTCAACTTATAAAGCAGTTAGTGATGCTTTGAAATTAGGTTATCGTCACATTGATACAGCGGTAGCTTACTTTAACGAACAAGAAGTTGGCAAAGCTATCAAAGATAGTGGTATTTCTCGTGATCAAATCTGGGTTACTTCAAAATTATGGCTTCAAGATTTTGCTTATGAAGATGCTAAAAAAGCTATTGATACATCACTTCAAAAATTAGGTTTGGACTATATGGATCTTTACTTGATTCACCAACCATACGGCAAAGTTGATGAAGCTTGGAAGGCGATGGAAGAAGCTAAGGCTGCCGGTAAGATTCGTTCAATTGGTGTTTCAAATATGACACCTAAGATCTGGAACAAGTGGGTACCAAACTTTGCTACAATGCCAAGTGTTAATCAAATTGAATACAATCCTTATTTTCAACAAAAAGAATTGCGTAAGATTATGGCTGATGCTCATGTAACACTTGAAGCTTGGGCTCCACTAGGTCAAGGAAGTAAAGATTTGTTTGCCGAACCATTGTTGAATGATTTAGCTAAGAAATATGGCAAGGACGTCGGTCAAATTATCCTTCGTTTTGAACATCAGGAAGGTGTGATCGTCTTTCCTAAATCAGTTCATGAAGCACGTATTAAATCAAACAAGGAAATCTTTGATTTTGCTCTAACATCAGATGAAATGGATGCCATCCGTGCTTTGGATCGTAATGGTAAAGGAATGCACAATCCTGATGATGACGGCGTTGAAGAAATGCTTTTGAACGCTTTTGATGTTCATGCTAACGATTAATTAAATGATAAATAAAATATTTTATATAAAAATGATTACTCAATTCATGATTTCAGTCATGCTATGAATAATTATTTTTTTGTTATTACATTTAGGTACCATTTTTATAAAAAAAGCTGAATCGTAGTTTTTCTATTGAGTAAGAAAATATGTTATAATTTTTGATAGCAAAATAGTTATCAAAAAAAGAAAGAGAGCAGAGTTGTGGCATATGAAGTGATCTTTTATGAGGATGAGAATGGTGTCAGTGAAGTAAATGAATTTCTTCAACATTTGGACAACAGCAATCAAAAAAGTGATAAAGCTTTATTAAAGAAAATTATTCATCAAGTAAATATGCTAGAACTCTTAGGAAATAAATTAAATGAACCACAGGCAAAATTTTTAAAGGGATATAAGTACCCACTAATGGAATTACGACCAATTCCAGAGCGATTTTTTTATGCTAGTTGGCAAGGTAATAAATTTATACTATTACATCATTATACTAAGAAACAAAATAAGACAGATATCAAGGAAGTCCAGAAGGCTTTGGATAAATTAGATGATTGGTACGAACGGAAAGGGAGATAGAATATGACCACATGGAGAAATTTTAAAGAGAACATCACATCTATTCCTAAAAGTGAATTAACAATAATTGATACCTTAAGTTACTTACAAGCTGAAAGAATTAATCAGGGATTAACCCAACGTGATCTGGCGAAACGTATTGGTATGAAACAACCCCAATTAGCAAAAATTGAACGAATGGAATCAACACCGTCTTTGGCGACATTAAATCGGTATGCACAGGGTCTAGGATTAGAAATTCGTATGCAAATAGTTCCAAAAACTAATTTAATGGAACATTAATCTAACAAAGGGTCCTTGGAGGTAAAATTCCAAGGGCCTTTTGTTAAGGTTAGGATACTTGTTGTTTTCCATGATAAGTGTATATAATATTTTCGATGTTACCAAAGAAAATAAAGGTACTATCAAAATAGATAGTATTGGAGAGACATTTATGAAAAAGACAGATGAAGAAGTATTTATAGATTGCCCGGTGGCTGGAGTTCAGAAGATTGTTCGTGGTAAATGGAATATGGTTATTATGTATTTCTTGCATCAACAGACACTTCGTTTTGGTGAGCTTAGTCGAAAGCTACCAACAGTTACACAAGCACAGCTAACAAAAGAATTACGAATGCTTGAAAGTTACGGATTAATTAATCGAAAAGTTTATCCGCAAGTACCACCAAAAGTAGAATATTCAGTGACTGAAATGGGAGAACAATTTATGCCCGTTTTGAAAGCTTTAGAAAAATTTGCGGATACGTATGAAACAGAAAAAGTATAGAAATCAAATTCTCGAAATATTTCGGGAATTTTTTTTTGCTCAAAATATATTGATATGATTCAAATCAATCTAAAAAGATAGTATCTATCAAAAAAATCGGTACTTTTAAATTTTAAGGTACCAAGTCATAATGAACTCACGTTAAAGAAAGCGAGTGATTTTATGAAAAAAGTAATGCTAAATAATTATGGAAATGTAGATGTTATGAATATGGTTGAGGTTGATCTTCCTAAACCTGCGGCTAATCAAATAGTTGTTGAGACAGCTTCAATTGGAGTTAATGATCCAGATGTTGTTCTTCGTGCCAATGGTCCATTCCCAACTATGCCTAAGGATATAAAACCTGTACTACCTCATTCTTTAGGACAAGATTTCTCAGGAGTAGTGACGGAGATTGGCGATAAGGTAACCCGTTTTGCAGTTGGTGACCATGTAGTTGGGATGTCTTATATGAATACTTATTCCGAATATATTTTGCTAGATGATTCGGGGGTTGTCGCAACTGTTCCAAAGAATTTAGATTTAGTTCCACTAGGTGGTTTTTACTTAGGAGTAGCTACAGCTTATGCGGCTACAATTCGTGATGGTCAGACAAAAGCAGGACAAAAGGTTTTGATCCATGGTGCAGCGGGTGGAGTTGGTTCTAAGGCGGTTCAACTTGCCAAGAGTGCTGGAGCATATGTTATTGCCACTGGATCGGCCCAACAAATTGCCTATATGAAGCAATTAGGTGCTGATGAAACGATTGATTATCAAACACAAGACTTTACCAAGTTAGTCTCTGATGTAGATTTGGTTGTTAATCTGACAGGACCTAAGACATTGGCAGATAGTTATCAGGTTGTCAAAAAAGGTGGTCGCATAACTTCAGTTAATGCTGTGATTGATGAAGAGGAAGCAAAACGTCGTGGGATTACTGGTACTTATTCTATGGGATTTATGACTATTAAAGAATTGGAAGAAGTTATTGATCTTTATACTCAGGGAAAACTCGATGTACATGTAGATAAGACTTATCAATTTGATTTACCAGATATCAAGCAAGCTCATTTAGATTTCGAAGCAGGTGGAAATACTGGTAAAAAGGTCATTATTTTTGGGAATTAGTGGGATATGAAATGAATATCTTTGTTACAACGTTGAAAGCAATTAAGTTAGATAATGATTCGGAAAAATTCAAACTTGAAAAAATTCGCAACGAATAACAAAAAAATACGTAAAAGGCCCTTGGATTCGATCCAAGGGTCTTTTTGAATGTATTAATTTAAATGTTTGTCCCAAGCTTCATTCATTGTTTTTAAAATAGAATTAATGTTTTTCTTTTGATTTTTTAAGTAGGCTGCATAAAAATCAACTTTAGCGGCATCATCGCTAATAGGGACGTTGATTTGGTCGTGACCTTCTATTTCTAATTTGCGGTCAATTTTAGAAATGTTAGTTGTGAAATAGGGGAAATCAGAATACTTGGTAATTTCCCGGAAAGCTTCTTGTTGATCCTGATACAAGAATTTAGCATCAGGGATCTGTTTCTCGGTAATATCTTTCCAAATACCAATATCAGCGATGACAATAAAGCTCAAGCCCTTAAGATCAACAAAAGAAACTGATTTTTTATTAGCCAAAAGAGTAAATTGATTTAAATTAACAGAAAGCTCTTCCGTTCCGATAAAGCGTGACTCGATATCATCGGTCATTATCTCCTGATTGGTTAGTACAAAAGAGTAATTGTGATTCAAAAGTTCTTTAGTTACGTCTTTAGGATTCATTAAGTTATCGTCAATATCGATTTTTGCTTGAGCCAATTTAGAACTTTTTAAGTGACGTAATAGGATTAAAGGACCAGGAGCAACGGCACCAATGCGGACATTCTTGTGGTTATAGTCGTATTTTTGCACGGTATCAATAAAGCTGTTGTTTTGGTCGATGACTTTTTGAGCTTCTTTAGCGGCCAGCTCTCCAGTTTTAGTTAATGTAATTCGGTTAGGCTGGCGATCAAAGATTTCAACATCTAATTCTTCTTCTAATTTTTGCATCCCTCGGGTAACAGTAGGTTGAGTCACCATCAAGTGTTCAGCCGTAGCGGCCAGAGTTCCATATTTTTTAAATGTCACTAATTCCTCAAGTAAATAATTATCAATCATCATATATGCCTCGTAGTATACGCTGCATACATACTAGCATATCTATCTAGTAATTTTCAAACCATAAGTCTGGTCATAGAATGTATTCATAAAGTTAATAAGCATTTAGGAGGAACATTTATGGATATGAAGTCAAAATTGGGTCCGGTAGTAGGTCAAATAAATAATCAGGATATTCGAGCAAATCAACTATTACGTAGAGACCTTTCAGTTTGGGAAGGTGGACGTTATACTCCTTCTGATGGAGATGATACTAATCAAAATAGTGGAGCTGTCCGTAAATTAACCGATAAAGCTAAAAGTATTGTTATTTATTGGTCACGTTCAGGATCAACTGAATTGTTAGCCAGTAAAATAGCCAATATAGCTAACAGCGATATTTTAGAAATCACTTTGAAAGAACCATATCCTACCGATTATCTAGAAACCAGATCACGCGCTAATTTTGAACGTGAAAATGATCTTCCTCCAGAATTGAATATGGAATTACCCGATTTGAGTCAGTATGAAACCGTCTTTTTAGGCTATCAAACTTGGGCCATGACATTAAGCCAACCGATGAAATCTTTCCTATTAAATTATGGTTCTAAATTATCTGGTAAGAGAATCGTACCTTTTGAGACTCAAGGTGGTTTTGGTAGTGGTGATAGTGAAGATCTAATCAGGCAAATCCTTGCTCAAGAGGGTAGTACAAAAAATAGTTTTGAACGAGCATTAGTTGTAGATGGTAATATGGTTGATCGTTCAAACAAGGTGATTGATCGTTGGTTTAATAGGATTGATAGGTAGAGAATACGCAGTGCGTATACTAGCATATCAATTTAGTAATTTTCAAAAAGCTATTGGGGCCATAGAATAAGATTCATAAAGTAAATAACGACGAGGTAGAAAATAATGCAAACAGTTAAATTAAATAATGGAATTGAAATGCCGCAATTAGGATTTGGAGTTTTCCAAGTAACAGATTTAGAGCAATGTAAACAAGCCGTGTTAGATGCAATTAATGCTGGTTATCGTTTGATCGATACAGCCGCAGCTTATCAAAATGAAACAGCCGTAGGTGAAGCTATCAAAGAAAGTGGTGTCGACCGCAAAGATTTGTTCATCACTTCAAAATTATGGGTTTCCGACTTCACTTATGACAGAGCAAAAAAGGGTATTGAAACTTCTTTGAAGAATTTAGGCGTAGATTATATCGATATGTATCTTTTACACCAACCATATGGCGACACAATTGGCGCTTGGAGAGCTTTAGAAGAGGCTTATAAGGCTGGGAAGATTCGTGCTATCGGTGTTTCAAACTTTTACGCTGACCAATTGAAGAATTTGGAATTGACGACCGAGATCAAACCAGTTGTGAACCAAATTGAAGTTAACCCATGGTATCAACAGAACTCAGAAGTCGACTTTGCCCAAAGAGAAGATATTACAGTTGAAGCCTGGGCACCATTCGCTGAAGGTAAACATGACATCTTTACTAATGAAACAATTGCCCAGATTGCTAAAAAGTATGGCAAGTCTAATGGGCAAGTAATTTTAAGATGGTTATTGCAACGCGGTATTGTCGTAATTCCTAAGTCAGTTCATGTTAATAGAATTAAGGAAAATATTGATGTCTTTGATTTCGAATTAACTGCCGACGAAATGCAAACAATGGCTAACTTGGATAAAGGTGAGAGTCAATTCTTTGACCACCGTGATCCTGTTACAATTGAACAAATCTTTGGTTCAAGTTTAGCTAAATTAAAGTAATTAGGAGAAATTTAAATGACAAAAGTATTAATTTTAGGTGCTAATGGACAAATTGCTCGTATCGTTGAAGAACGGTTATTAAAAGAACAATCAGATGTAGAATTGACTTTATTTTTACGTAATAGCCAACGATTAGCAGATTTGGACGATAATAAAAATGTAACACTTGTTGACGGCGATATTGCTGACTACGATGCAGTTAATGCTGCTATGAAAGGTCAAGACGTAGTTTATATTGCGATGGTTGACCACACTAAAGATAATGTCATTACTAACAACGTAATCAAATCAATGAAAGAAAATAATGTTGACCGTATTATCGAATCAAGTTTGTTAGGACTTTATCATGAAGTTCCTGGTGAATTCGGTCGTTGGAATGATGAGATGGTTCAAAGTGGTTTGGCCGCAGCTATTAATGCTGACAAACTCTTATCTGAATCTGGTCTAACTTACACTACCTTACGTTTTCCATGGTTGAATGATCGTGATGAAGTTAAATATACGATTACTCACAGAAATGACCAATATGTTGGTGTTTCAGGTTCTCGCCAAAGTATGGCAGATGTAATTGTTAAAATTATTGCTGATCCAGAATATTTGAAAAACGATTCTGTTGGTATCGCTGATGTTGATACACAAGGTGAAAATCGACCGGTTTATTAGAATTATGGTAGAGAAAGAAGCTAAGATCTCCTATTTTGAGGGGGTCTTAGCTTCTTTTTTGATAATTGTTTAAAATTTATTACAAAGACCATACAACTCTATCTGTAATTTTATCAAAATAGTACAATAAAATTACAAAAACTTAGTGTGTTCCCTTCGCCTGTTCTTAAAACTGGAGGTGTTGCAAATGAATTTTTTGCATCGAATCCTAGTCTAATTATAGGAGTTAACTTTGGAATATCTTTCCATTGTATTCTTGATCTTAGTGATTATATTGCTATTGATCAAGGAAACAAAGCGTTAGATACAAAAAAGGGCCAGACACTAGAGATGTCTGACCTGAATAGCATTTAGTTTCATCAAATATTTTGGCGAAGACATTAAGATTTTTGGGACTGAAGATGGCTGTCTTTAGTCTTTTTTAATATCTTCGTTTACAGGTAAATAATATCATGAAATACTAAATGATATCAATTAATTCTTCTTGATATACAAGCTTTGTAGTAAGTTGAATTTCCTTATTTCAAACTAGCATATTTTTCAAGTGAACGGATCATTTGAGCAGTGAAACCTGATTCGTTGTCATACCAAGCAACTGTTTTAACTAATTGACTTGAGCCTGATCCAACAACTTGTGTTTGAGTAGGGTCAAAGATTGAACCAAAGCTAGTACCGATAACATCTGATGAAACGATTTCGTCATCATTGTAGCCGAATGATTGACTGCCATCAGTGTACTTTTTAACTGCTTCATTAACTTGATCAACGGTAACTTCTTTATCCAAAGTTGTTACTAATTCAGTAACTGAACCTGTGATTGTTGGTACACGTTGAGCATGTCCATCCATTTTGCCTTTCAAATCTGGAATAACTAAGCCGAGAGCTTTAGCTGCACCAGTTGAATGAGGGATGATGTTTTCAGCAGCGGCACGAGCAGCACGAACATTTCCGTTACGTTCTGGACCATCTTGCAACATTTGTGTAGCTGTATAAGCGTGAACAGTTGTCATAGAACCTGCTTTGATGCCAAATTCCTTGTTCACAGCATTGGCTAATAGTGCAATACAGTTAGTTGTACATGAACCAACGGAAGCAATTCTGACGTCGTTTGTTAGAGTATCGTCGTTAACTCCGTAAACAATAGTAGGCATTTGGCCTGATGGGGCAGAAATCATAACACGTTTGGCACCAGCATCAAGATGAGCTTGAGCTTTCTCAGTTGAAGTGTAGAAGCCTGTACATTCAAGAACAATATCAACACCATCATTTGCAACCCACTTCAAATCACGGGCATCTCTTTGTGCGTAAACGGGAATACGTTTATTGTCGTAAATAATAGCGTTGTCTTCATTACTGATTGAATCAATTTTAAAGTTACCATGAGCTGTATCGTATTTTAATAAGTGAGCCAACATATGTGGTGATGTCAAATCGTTAATTGCAACAACTTCCAAATCTGTTTTACCTTGATCTTGAAGTTCGGCGATTCTTCTAAAAGCTAGACGACCAATACGGCCGAATCCATTAATACCAATTTTTGTTGTCATAATTAATTCCTCCTCGTTGTCTTTCTCTTAACTTACAAGTACAGTATATGAAGTATTGGGTATATAATAAACTACGAGAATGAGAAATCTAATATATGAAAAAGTGATATCCAAGAGGTCGATTATATGAATATAGATACTTTTAAGATGATTATTGCAATCGCCCAGAGTGGTAGTATTTCTGGAGCCGCAGATCAGTTGGGTTATGCTCAATCTAATATTTCCGCTAGGGTTCATCAATTAGAAGCCGATTTAGAAACTTCGCTGTTTTATAGAACGAACCGTGGGGTCATTTTAACTGATGATGGCACTAAATTTTACAAAAAAGCCGTTGAGATAGTTAATTTAACTGAAGATACAATTAACCAATTGCAACATCCTAAAGTGATCGAGGGTGATCTCAAGATTGGTACCTTGCAAGCAGCATCCGCCACTTATTTACCACCGATATTGACACAATATCATCAAGCTTTTCCAAAAGTTCGTTTAACAATTGAAACAGGAAATCCGACTGACAATATCGATCATGTTTTGGATTATGAATTGAATGGGGCAGTGATTGGGGAAAATATTGAGAATCCTGCTTTGAATTTCATACCTTTAACAAAGGAAAAACTTTGTATTGTTTCCGTTACTCCTAAATTGCCAGATTTAAAGACAGCACCATTTTTAGTTTTTCAAACTGGATGCGTTTATCGGGATGTCGTTGACGATTGGTTGAAATCGCAAGGTTTAGTGATTCATGAGGCAATTGAGTTCAATTATTTAGATGCTGTTATGGCAAGTGCTTGCGCAGGTCTAGGAATTGCGATTGTACCCGAAAAGATTGCAGATTCATTTGTTAAAAATCATTTATTGTATAAGACAGAATTACCCGCAGAATTTTCAGAGATTCAATTACGTTTTATCTATCGCAAGGATTACTTGATCAATAAACCATTTGAAGAATTCATTAACATTCTTAAAAGATAGTTGGATAACTAATAGATATAAAAAAGCTGAGAATAATATTCCCAGCTTTTTTACATATTATATTGTGAAAACACCATTATCAAATGGTAATTCGACAACAACATTATCAGTTAAGGTAAATTCCTTTACGCTTTCAAAAACCTTTTTAAAATCAGTGGCTTCGTCATCGCTAAAAAGCTCCATAATTTTTTTCATAATGTCATCTTTATCCATTGAAGTATGAAATTTGTAGAAGTCTAATACTTTTCCAGTAGAGTTCATAGCAACAAAAGCACTGCTGCTGTTCTTACTAGTATATAAGTAACAAACGTTATCTAAATAACCAGTCGCTTCTTTTTTATAAAGTTCCAAGTTATCCAATCCAATATTTGATAATTTAACAAACTTAGTTTGTTTATCCATTGTTATACCTGCATTTTCTATTTTATTTACGATATCTATGTATAAGTTATTTTGAGTTTGATAAGACCTTTTGTCAAATGTCATTCTATAATCCGAAATGCAAGCGGTTTACTTAATTTGTAACACAATTGTAACTTATGAAGAAATTTTTAACGTGATATATTAAGTACCTGTTGTTAAATATGTAATTAAATATAGGAGTGTGCAAATGCCACGTAATTTAAAAGAAGAAATTGTATTCACAGCCATTATGGCCGGATTGATGGTTCTAGTAATGACGGGATATAATGTTGCCATGGCTCAGGGGCTCAGCAGTGAGTTGCCAATGGCAATTTTAAGTGCCTATCCACTAGGTTTAGGTGTCGCTATCGTATTGGATCTACTAATTGTTGGACCAATCGCTAAAGGATTAGCTTTCAAATATATTATTAATGATTATATGAAGAAAAATACTGCTTTGATCGGTATTACAATCTCAGTTTTGATGGTTCTTGGAATGGTAACTTTGATGTCATTCTTCGGAATCGCCGTTGAAGGTAAGTTGTCTCAAGGACATGTACTAGCTACTTATGGTCATACTTGGATCTTTAACTTGATTGTTGCTTTACCTCTACAACTATTGATTGTTGGACCAATTGCTCGTGGAGTATTGGGTAAAATGCAAAAGGCAGTTGCTAAAGTTGAAGAAACAGAAGCAGAATCCAAAGCAACTAAAGAAGAAATTTAGTTTAAATCCGTTAATCCAAAAGGCTTCATCACATTCAATTGTTGAGTGTGATGAAGCCTTATTTTTTTAAGTGATTGATAAAAAAGTCTTAATTTAATGTATTCGAAATGAGCATTACTTTCGTTAGAATGATCTAGTCAATTAGTTGAGGAGGACTTTATAATGAAGAATAATAATATTAGTTGGTTTGAAATTGGAACTGATGACCCTAAAGAAACAATGGACTTTTACACAAAGATGTTTGGCTGGAGATTTCAAGAATATACAGATATGGAAAATGAATACTTCAATATTATTGAGCCAGGTAATGAATTTCCTACAGGTGGGATTTTAAATACTGCGCATAAGATACCCGAATATTCAACATTTTATACTTTAGTTAATGATGTACCTGTAGCCATTGATCAAGCTAAGGAAAATGGTGGTAAAGTTATCTGGGGTCCCGTAACTGATAAAACGGGACTAACTTTTGCTCGTTTAGAGGATAATGGTGGTCATCAATTTGGACTATTTTCTGCAGGTAATTAGATTAATTCTGAAATTACGTTAAGAACTTGGTAATTAGCGTATTGACCTAGTTCAATGAGAAAATCATCAAGCTCTGAATTAGAACGAAAGGCACCATGAATCATGTAATTCATTTGTCCAGATATCTTATAATGGTGACGAATGGAGTTTTGTTTAGAATGAATAAAATTTAGATACTTCTTGTTACTGCGATAACCCATCTTGGTTTGAATGAAAACCTGATGTGTATATCCCAACTTTTCTAAGTTAACTTCGATGGTATATTTCCTAATAATCTTTTCATCTTCCAGTTGCTCAAGACGGGAGGCAACGGCCGGAGGAGTTAAATTAACGAGCTCAGCAAGTTTGTTCTTTTTGATACGACTATCCCGGTTAAGGTGTTTTAGAATTTTGAGGTCAGTACTATCCATTTTTTTCATTCTTTCTATTTTAGCGTTTAACTATATTATACGATAATAATTTTTATCAATGGGAGGATTTTATGAAAGCAGTAGTTGTTTATGAGCCAGGAAGTCCAGATGTTTTAAAATATACTGATGTTCCTACCCCGAAGGTTAAACCGGGATGGTCATTAGTAAAAATTAAGGGCTTCGGTATTATCCACTCAGAAATATTTACTAGACAAGGAAAATCTCCATCGGTTAAATTTCCTAGAATTTTAGGAATTGAATGTGTGGGAGTAGTTGACCAAACAACAGATGAGACACGTTTGCCTGAAGGTACAAAGGTTATTTCAATGAACGGTGAAATGGGACGTGACTTTGATGGTAGTTATGCTGAATATGCATTATTGCCAAATGATCAAATCCATCCAGTCACAACTAATTTGTCTTGGGAAGATTTAGCGGCCGTACCGGAAACCTATCACACGGCATATCGAGCTTTATTACAACTTCAAATTGATAAGGCTGATTCTTTATTAATCCGTGGTGGTACCAGTGGTGTAGGTATTGCAGCTATGAAATTAGCTCGAGCAATTAATCCACAAATTAAAGTTACTGGTACATCTAGACATGAAGTTCCAGATGAAGTAATCAATAAATTAAAGTATGATCGATTTGTTTTGGATGATAATCAGAAATTGAAAATGGATTATCAAGTAGATCGAATTTTAGACTTGGTCGGGGCAGCCACAGCAATTGATTCGATGAATAATTTGAAACCATTCGGTATTGCAAGTATTACAGGTAATATGGGAGGAGTTTGGGATATTAAAAACTTTGATCCAGTTACCGCAATACCTAATGATAGATACATGACCTCTTTTGCTAGTTACACAATTGACGAAGGGCAGTTGAATGATTTATTACACTTAATAGAAGAGAAGCATGTAGATGTTCATCCAGTTAAGATTTTCAAATTGAATCAATTACCAGAAGCACATCGGTTCTTAGAGAATCAAACGGAACCTGGTAAGGTTGTTGTTTTACCATAATGATAAAAATAGCAGTCATTGGACAGAATCCGATGGCTGCTATTTTAAATTCTCCAAAAATTGCTTAAATGAGTGAGTAATAATGTAATCTTTTCGGTAAATAAAAGAAATTGGCAAGGTTGAAAATTGTTCTGGTAGTTCGACTTTCTTGAGAGTTCCTTGATCTAAGTAAGGTTGGATGACCTTTTGTGGTAGGAGACTGATACCTAAACCGGCACTAACACTGGCAATAATAGCATTTAGATAATTAAACTCGATGGGATGATGGATCATGATCTGTTTTGAATCTAGCCAATTTTCCAAGGTCTTACGATAAGCGCAACCAACTGGAAAAACCAATAAAGAAGAATTTTCAACGTCAATATCGGATGTATTGGCTGTTACTAAACACAGTTTCTCAGACATCAATGGTAGACTAACAAGTTTTTGATCACTAACTTTACCACCGATAATTGCGCCATCCAGTTCATAGTTGATAACCCTTTGCGCACTTAATAAAGTTGTGCCAGTCTCGATTGAGAGTTCGACTTGAGGATTCTGTTGGTGAAATTTGGACAGTATTTGAGGCAGAAAAGTCGAAGCTGCTGTCTGTAAAGTGCCAATTTTCAAATTACCATGGATCTCTTCAGGATGTTGCAATTGATTGATGGCATCGTCAGTCAGACTGACAATTTTAATAGCTTTAGCGTAGAAGTCTTTACCGTTATCAGTCAAAGTAATGCCACGGTTAGTTCGAAAGAATAATTTAGTGTGTAAATCAATTTCCAGTTGTCGCAATTTGGCAGAAATATTTGATTGTGCGTATCCCATTTCTGCGGCAGCGCCGGAGATACTGCCTTTTTGAGCGATAGTAATAAACATTTGTAGAGTATTAGTGTTCATATTTAGCCTCTGGTATATGAATTTTGGTATGGCTAGTTTCTCATTACTGTAGTTTATTATATATCCAAACGACCATATACTGTTCTTGTAAATTAATTCAGACAAAAAACGAGGTCGCTAAATATGAAATTTTCAACAATCAAAGTAAATGGATTAGATGTTTTTTACCGTGAAAGTGGTGATAATAGTAAACCAACATTCTTGTTACTACACGGATTTCCAACTGCCAGTCATATGTTTAGAAATTTGATGCCAATGTTGGAGAATGATTTTCATGTAATTGCTCCAGATTTTATCGGATTTGGTCAATCAGCTGCGCCTGAACATACAAAATTTGATTATACCTTTGCCAACTTAACCAATTATGTCGATGGATTCTTAGATGTCATGGGAATTGATAAATTTTATCTTTATGTTTTCGATTATGGTGCACCAATTGGATTTAATATTGCTCCTAAATATCCAGAAAGAATTTTGGGAATTGTCAGTCAAAACGGTAATATCTACCAAGAAGGATTAGGCAAAAAGTGGGAAGGCCGCAAAGATTATTGGCAAAATCCTACACCAGAATTACGTGAAAGCTATAAGTCAGCGTTTCAACCAGCAACAATTAAGGGTCAATACACTGGTGGGGAAAAAGAGGGAAGCGTGTCCCCAGATGGATATACTTTGGACATTCACTACACAGAATTTCCCGATTATGCCGAAAGACAATCAGATCTGATTTTTGATTATCAAAGTAATGTAGCTAATTATCCTAAATACCAAAAATATGTGAAAGATTATCAACCAGAGATTATTGCGGCTTGGGGTAAGAACGATCCTAGTTTCATATATCAAGGTGCTCAAGCCTTTGCCAAAGATGATAAGAATGCAGAAGTACATTTGTTAGATGGTGGTCATTTTGTTTTAGAAACACATTGGCAAGAAATCGGTCAATTGATTTTGAACAGATGGGCTAAATAAAAAACGGAACATAACATGTTCAACTTTTTAACAGGAAAGACTATGTTTCAAATTTTTTTCGTACTTATAAGTATAGGGAGTTGATTACAAATTGGTATCAATATATACTTCGTATATACGGAGGCGATGATATGAGTGTTAAAGCAAGGAAAGTAGGTAATTCTAAAGTTTTTACTATACCTCAAAATATAAAACCGACCGATGGAGAATATGAAGTGTTTCAAGGCCGTCATGGTTCAATCGTGTTCTCTCCCAAGAAAACCAATATTTTTAAAGATAAAAAGTTCCTTAAAGAACATGATCTTAAACAAAAAGAAGAATTCAACGATGAATCAATAGGAGAGGAAGAAATTGACTGAATATATTCCTGAAAAACAGGACGTAGTGTGGCTAAATTTCAATCCATCATCGGGTAAAGAGATTGGGAAAAGACGTCCGGCCTTAGTTTTGAGTAATAAAGAATATAGTAAAGTTACAAATTTAGTCTTGGTTTGTCCAATAACTCATGCCAAGAAGAATCATTTAAGAATGACAGGCTTACTTATCCCCACTACGGAAGTTTTGGGAATAGATGGGTTTATAAATCCTCTACAGATACATACCTTTGATTATAAAGCTCGAAAGATTGATAAAATTGGAGAGTTAGATGATAGTACCTTTTTTGATGTTATTAGAATAGTTAATGACATAATAGAATAAAAGCAAAAAGAGTAACGTTTCTATGTTTAAAGAAACGTTACTCTTTTTGTAATCTTACTTATCCTGTTGTAGTTTAGAATGTCTGATTCCGTAGGCAAAGTAGAAAATCACGCCTAGAATTAACCAGCAGGAAACGGATACCTTAGTTAAGTTAGGCAACATTACGATAAAGTAAACACTGAATAGTCCCGAAAGTATTGGTAATACTGGATATAATGGCATTTTGAAACCGTCGTTAGGAATGTCTTTACGATGTCTCAAGGGAATAACTCCGAATGAGATAAAGGCAAATGCTAATAACGTTCCGGCATTAATCAAGGAAGCTAATTGTGTTAATGGTACTAAAGCTGCGAAGAACGTTTGGATAATGGTTGCGATGATAATGGCGTTAGTTGGTACAGCACGTTTAGAACTAACGTGACCTAAGAACTTGGGTAGTAGACCGTCACGTCCAAGCGCGTAAACTAATCTGGAACCACCGAAGAACATTGTGATCATAGCTGTAAAGATACCGATCAGAGCACCTAACGTAATAATTTTATTCCAGGCACCCAGATGAATAACTTTCAATGCATAGGCCGCTGGATCGTCAACGTTCAATTTAGTATAGTGAACGATTCCTGTTAGAACGAAAGAAAAGGCCACATATAGTATGACTGCTACAATAACAGTTCCAATAATACCTTTGACGACGTTCTTACCTGGATCAACCGTTTCAGCTGAATTAGCTGCTAAAGCATCGAAGCCGATGAAAGCAAAGAAGACAGTAGCGGCAGCGGTAGAAATACCACCCAGACCGAATGGTGATGAATGGAATTTAGCTGGATAGAATGGTACATAATTGGATGTCTTAATATAGAAAACTCCGACTACGATGAAGAGAATGATAATCGCCACTTTAACGACTACGGCAATATTTTCAATTCGCTTAGATAAGTCAACACCGTGAAAAATAATGAAAGAAACAATCAAAACGATAAGACCAGCAGTTAAATTAATAGCGCCACCTTCTAAAGGCCCGGCCTGTAAGGCTTTTGGTAAAGTAATGCCAAAGGCCGCTAAGATGTTGTCATTGAAGTACGAGGCAAAACCGGTAGCTTCGGCTGAAACAGCCAAGAAATATTCAAGGATTAAAGCCCAACCGAGTAGCCAACCGACGAATTCACCATATATAACAGAACCAAAGGAATAGGCTGAACCGGCAACTGGCATAGCGGACGAGAATTCAGCGTAAGCCATACCCACCATTCCAGAGACTAACGCTGCTACCAAAAAAGCAATAACAACGGCTGGTCCTGCATGCAGGGCTGCTTCATGTCCTGGTAAAATGAAAATCCCTGTACCAATAACAGCACCAATTCCAAGTGCAACTAGGTCTTTAGCGTGCAAAGTTCTCACCAAGTGAGAATCAGCTTTGACATAGTTTTCAACACTTTCTTTTTTAAAAATATTTTTCATGAAAATCCCCCTAATAAAAAAGAAAAACGTAATTTTCATTATTACCCAAATGTTAAACAAGCACAACTTATTTTTTAACTTTATTAAAGAAAGATTAAGAAAAACAACATCTGGTGAGCAAGATATGTGAAAGAAGATCGCACTTCGTGAGACAATATAATTGTAAATTGTATTTCCAAAAGAGTATGATTTATCAAATCAAGATAAATTAAAGAGCTAATGGAAAGGATGACATTATGTTACAAATCATGGGGTTATCATCAATCGTATTATTGACATTAATTTTCAAGAAATTGGAGAGTACTCCTGCAGTGTCTCCAGTTAGAATTAATCGTAAATAATTGAATATAAATTAAATATAGAGGGAACTTCGTTAACGTAATTTGTTGATGGAGTTCTTTTTTAGTATTGGTCGATAATTTTTTGTAGTTCATTCAAATAGGAATTCTTTAAAGCTTGAGGATAGTTGATTTTGACGTTATTACCTAAGGAAAGAAGATATTGAACCATGTAGTCGAATTCTTCTTGATTGTAACCGCCGTAGAGATAGTATTGACTGTCAATTCGTTTCAGTTTCATATTAGGATAATTATTCTTTTGGAATAATTCGACACCAAGTGGAGTCAGACTGCATTCAAAAGGGATGTTATGGTAGTTTTTTTCATAATCATTCTGAATTTTTTGCAGTTGTATGTGAGTTAGAGTTGGTTGGGTACGGTTGAGTGAGCAATCTTCCATTTGATCACAACGATAGGTGGCCCATTTCTTATTTTCAAAATTATAAATATTACAGAACCAAATTCCGTGACGATATAACAGATCGAATATTTGAATCGTTTGTTTCTTATTATGAAAGGTTAAGTTCAAGGCAGTTTCTTCCAAAATTGATTGCAAAATAATATTTAAATCAGTTGGGGCCGAAATGGAGGGAATCTTATAATATTGAACGGATTGTTGAAGTTTAACGACGGCCTGCTGTTGAATTTTGGGTAGGGTAGCCATTAGTTTGTCAGAAATATGTTTGTAAGGTTTTTCAAATGGAGTGGCAGAAAGAGAGCTTAGAGCGTTGAGAGCAAAGAAAATGGCGTTGATTTCTTCAAGATTGAAGGTTAAGGGAATCAATAGTTGGCGATTAATAATGTGAAAACCACCATAACGGCCATTTTCGGTGTAAAAACTTAATCCCATATCTTCGAGGTCAGTAATGTCACGTAAGGCTGTCCGTTTGGAGATTTGAAATTCAGTCACTAAGTCGTTGATGTGGAAGATTGATTTGTTACTGAGAAAAATTAGTTCTTGATTGAGTCGTTCAGCTTTATTCATTTTTATTTCCTTAATGGTGTCATAGATTGTCACTATTGAATTGTAGTATTAACTTATCAATTAAGACAAGGATGAATTAAAAATGAAAACATTAATTATTAACGCTCAACCAGATTTTCGTAATGGAGATCATTATTCAATTAAGCTGCAACAACTATTTCTTAAAAAATTTCAAATAGCCTTTCCTAATGAAACGGTTGATCTAATCAATCTTTATGATATGGAGATTCCTCAGTTAACCACAGATCAACTTTTAGGTATTTGGGAAAAACAGGCTAAGCACATTACTTTAAATGATGAAGAAAAGCAAATTTTCCAAATAAATCAGGATTTGATTCAACAATTTAAATCCCATCACCGAATTGTTATCGCTTCACCACTTCATAATTTCAATGTAACTTCTAAGATGAAAGATTATATCGACAATATCTTAGTGGCACATGAAACTTTCAAATATACAGCCGCAGGTTCGGTAGGTTTGATGACAGATAATTATAAAGCAATGTTACTTCAAGCTAGTGGCTCGATTTATACAAACAATGACCGCTATACACCATTAGAATTCTCTAGAATGTACTTGCAAGGTATCTTTGAAGAACTCATGGGCTTTGACAAATTCTCAATTGTGCGTGCTCAGGGATTGCAAACTAATAGTATCGATGTTAACGAAGCTATGGCACAAGCCAAAAATGATTTAGATGTTGAATTCAACAAATTTTACGAGTGATAAAAATGTTCTTTTGCGTCTGAAACATGGCATAATAAAGCTAGATTCGACAAATTATAAAGTGAGGTTGATTAGATGAAGCAATTTACACTTGAAGAATTAAAAAAATATAATGGTGAAAATGGCCAACCAGCTTATGTAGCTATCGACGGAGTTGTCTACGATGTAACTGATGTGGAACCTTGGCAAGGTGGGAAACATCATGGCAACGTTGCTGGTAATGATTTGTCTGAGGCTATTATGAAGTCACCACATAAACATTCAGTTTTAGCAAAATTAAATGAAGTTGGAAAATTGGAAGAACGCTAGTGGGCGTTCTTTTTTTGTCTTTATTCATAAGTTAAACTTATCAATCACCTTTGAATTTGAAATTGGTTGAAACAGGATTTGCTTGTAAGATATCACTTGTAAGTTAAGTTGATAAAACAAGTAAGAGGTAAATATATAATGAATAATGAAGTTGTCGTATTGTTTGGTGCCGGTTCAATCGGTGAAGCAATTGTTAGAAGAGTTTCAGCTGGTCGTAAGTTATTACTAGCTGATTATAATGAAAATAAATTGACTGAAATGAAGGAACATTTAACGGAAGCAGGCTTTGTAGTAGAAACAATCAAGGCAGATCTTTCTTCCAGAGAGTCTATTAAAGAAGTAGTTGCAAAGGCCCAATTTCTTGGCGATATTATGGGATTGGTCAATGCAGCTGGAGTTTCACCTTCACAAGCTAGTCCTGAACAAGTTTTGAGAGTAGATCTTTATGGAACTTCGGTTTTATTGGAGGAATTTGGTAAAGTAATGGCTCCCGGCGGAGCAGGAATCGTGATCTCATCACAATCGGGTCATCGTTTGCCAGCTTTGTCACTAGAGGATAATCATGCTTTGGCAATGACACCGACTGAAGAATTATTAAATCTATCAATTTTACAGTCAGATGTTATCAAAGATTCGCTGGCAGCGTATCAATATGCTAAACGGACTAATGTTTTACGAGTAGCCGCCGAATCAGTTAAGTGGCAAAAACGTGGTGCTAGAATCAATGCAATTAGTCCTGGTATTATCATGACACCGTTAGCTGTTGATGAATTGAACGGACCACGTGGCGCAGGCTACAAGCAAATGTTTGATTCAATGGTTACGAAACGTCCGGGAACACCAGATGAAATTGCTAATTTGGCCGAATTATTGATGGATCGTCGTGGCGCATTTATTACCGGAAGTGATTTTCTAGCTGATGGCGGCATTACCGCTCAGTATTGGTATGGCAATGTTTCAGAAGTACGTAACAGTGGATCACAAAAATAAATTTTTGAGGAGATTTTAATTATGAAAGCAGCAACCTTTGTAGAACCAGGAAAAATGGAAATTAGAGAATATGCTAAACCAGAAATTCAAAAACCAACCGATGCAATTATTAAAATTGTTCGTGCCTGTGTTTGTGGGTCTGACCTTTGGTGGTACCGTGGTATTTCAAAACGTGAACCAGGTTCAACTGTAGGACATGAAGCAATTGGTATCATTGAAGCTGTTGGTTCAGAAGTTAAGGATGTCAAAGTAGGCGACTTTGTAATTGCTCCGTTTACACATGGTTGTGGTCACTGTGCTGCTTGTCTAGCTGGCTTTGATGGTGATTGTTTGAACCAAGAAGCCGGTGGTAACGGTGGTTATCAAGGTGAATACTTGAGATTTACTAATGCTAACTGGGCTTTAGTTAAGATTCCTGGTCAACCAGAAGATTACTCTGATGATATGCTTAATAACTTTTTGGCTTTAGCTGATGTTATGGCAACAGGTTTTCATGCTGCAACTAGTGCCGAAGTTAAAAAAGGCGACACTGTCGTTGTTATGGGTGATGGTGCTGTTGGTTTGAGTGGCGTTCTTTCCGCTCATCTATTAGGCGCTAAGAGAATTATCGCAATGAGTCGTCATGAAGATAGACAAAAGTTAGCTAAAGAGTTTGGTGCAACGGATATTATTCCTGAACGTGGAGATGAAGCAGTTGCCAAAGTCATGGAATTAACTGGTACCGGTGCTGATGCAGTTCTTGAATGTGTCGGAACAGAACAATCAGTTGATACAGCGATTAAAGTGGGCCGCCCTGGTGCTGTCGTTGGCCGCGTTGGTGTACCTCAAAAAGCCGAAATGAATACAAATAATCTTTTTTGGAAAAATATAGGATTACGTGGTGGAATTGCCTCAGTAACAACTGATGATAAGAATATCTTATTGGACGCTGTTTTAAGTGGCAAAATTAATCCCGGAAAAGTCTTTACTAAGAGATTTACACTGGATGAAATTCAGGATGCATATGAAGCAATGGATAAACGTACAGCTATCAAATCCTTGATTGTTGTAAGTGATTAATAGGAGAATAATTATGAAAAAAGTTTTGATTATTGGAGCAACTGGTACGATTGGAAATGCAGTTCGTCAAACACTTTTAAATGAAACTGATGATCAATTAACTTTATTTGCTAGAAGCGCTAATCGGTTGAATGCCAGTGATCGTGAAAAAGTCATAGCTGGAGATGTAACTAAAGATGATGATTTAGATAAAGCTATCGCTGGGCAAGATGCAGTTTTTGTCGCCTTAAGTGGTAACCTTGGTAAATTTGCTAAAAAGATTGTTGCAGCAATGGATCGTAATAACGTTTCACGTTTGTTGTTCATTACGTCAATGGGTATTTATGATGAAATACCCGCTTCGATTGGTGCCAGTGGTAATTTGAGTAGTAATTCAATGCTACGTTCATATCGTGAAGCAGCGGATGTGGTTGAAGGTTCTGATTTGAATTACACAGTTATTCGCCCAGGCTGGTTTACTAATGGTCCCGTTGATTATGAAATTACAAGGAAAGGTGAACCCTTTGGAGGACATGACGTTTCAATCAGTTCAATCGCTGATTTTGTAAAGAATGCTATTGCTGATGATAGTTACTATTCACATGATAGTGTTGGTTTAAATACAAAATAAGAAAAAGTAGCCTCTTTGATAGAGACTACTTTTTTTTAGGATAAATTAGATGGTAGCAAATATAATCAAACGCGGTGACTAATAATGTGACTGAAAGAAGCCACCCGAATGGATCTTTGAAATTAAGACTGATATCAAAATTGTAAACTCCATGATTGATAGCAACATTTTTTATAGCGTATGCAATGATTAAGGCCCATAACACTGTAGTTAATATAGAAGTATACTTACGCATATTATCATTTCCTTTTAGTGAAATTGTTTATAATATTAATAATAGTTTAGGAATATGCAAATTAATAGTAAAAATTGAGGTGTACGAATGTTTCAACAGATGCAGTACTTTATAGCAATTGTGAAAAATCACAGTTTTACGCAAGCAGCAGTTGATTGCAATATTTCTCAGTCAGCTATTTCACAACAGATGAAAGAGTTGGAGAGTCGTTTGGGCGTGAAATTGTTGAATCGAAAAGGACGTAGTTTCGAAGTAACTGAGGCTGGTCAATATTTTTATACGCATAGTCAGGATGTTTTAGCTGATGTTGATCAATTAGTTAAGAATACTATCAAGATTGAAAAAAATGATGAAGTGGAACTTCGTGTTGGTTATTTGAAAAGTTTTGGAACGACCGAATTCTTACAAGCAGTATCCAAATTTACGCAGGAGTTTCCTAAGGTCAAAATCAAGATTAGCAGTGGTACTCACGAAGAGCTTTATGAGTTGTTACGTACAAATAAATTGGATCTAAATTTCTCGGATCAACGTCGTGCTTTATCGAATGAATATCAAAATGAGTTTTTGACATCTAGTGAATTTATGGTTGCAGTAAATCATTCTTTACCGGTTGATGATAGAAAAATTGATATCGCTGATTTGGCTGATATCTCGTGTATTCTGATTTTAGATGGTAATCAGCAGGAAGCTGAAGAAGAATATTATCGGAATGTTTTAGGTGTGAAGAGTGAACTCATCTTGGCAAAAAATTATGACGAGGCTCAGATGTTGATTGCTTCTAATCAAGGTTATTTGATAATTAATCGTCGGATGCGTAAGCAATTGGATCAAGACATCGTGAAAATGATTTCTTTAGTAAAGGGTGATCGCAAGTTGATTCAAAATTATTACGCCTATTGGCAAGCTGATAATTCTGGTTATTATATCGAAACGTTTGCAGATTTATTGAAACAAAGTTTTGCATAACTTTTACTTATGGATAGTCCTTAATTTTAGAATAGTTTAAGTGTGAAAATGTTGGTATCATGCTTTTTGTAAGTTAAGAAAGCGTGATAGAAATGACAGATAAAGAAACAATTATGCAATTATACCGTGATGAAAATACAGCAATGGTAAAAAAAGATATTAATCGTTTAAACGAAATTTTAGCCTCATCAATGACTTTGACTCATATGACGGGTTACGTTCAACCAAAATTAGAATGGATTGATCAAATTCAAAACGACGAAATGCAGTATTTATCTTCTAAAGAAGATGATATCAAGAGTATTGAGATTAATGGTAGCAAGGCTAGTTTAGTGGGTCAAAATCAGGTTCAAGCTAAGATTTGGGGTGGAGGTGTAAACACTTGGTCCTTACAAATGAAAATGTATTATGAGAAAAAGAATGGCGAATGGATTATTATTAATCAAATTGCCAGCACATACTAAAAAAGATAGCTGATTGAAATTAGCTATCTTTTTGATATTATTTAACGATATTTATTTTAATACGATCTAAAGGAATTTCACGTGGGACAAATTTTTCATCTGTTTGTCCTAAAGTTAGAGCGAAGATGCCTCTGAATCCGGTAGGTAAAACGTTGTTAGGAATTGAACCAACGCTAGACATATTGTAATTAGCACCTAATCCTTGATCCTCAGCGGCCAATTCCATGTTGTGAACGATGGCCCCAGCTGAAACATCCTCCATGGCATCAGGGTCTTCAGCAGAAACCACAATAACAGTTGGAGCATCGTAGATACCACTCATTTTATTTAGAATATCTGGATTTTGAATAACTGTAAGACGATAGTTGTCGTATTCACCCATGCCGACGGGACCAGCATTAGCAGCAAGTAAAATCTTATTTAATTGTTCATCAGTAATTTGACCGATATAGTGACGAACGGCCTTGCGTGAACGGATCATTTTTTCAGTTTCCATATATCAACACTCCCTTATTATGTTTCTCCCTCTATAATAGTATAAATAAAATTATATGGATCAATATGTTGCAATCAATTTTTTTGACAAAATTCGGTTATAATTGTTTCATTTTAATTGAAAGTCGTATAAAGTTAATATTATAGTAAATTAGAAAAATATTAAAAATAAATTAGAGGTAGCTCATGTCTGAAATCAAACACTTTTATGAAACATTTCATCCAGCACACTACGATATTTATATAGATATCGATCGTGGCGCTAAGACCATTTCTGGAACAACTAAGATTAATGGTGACGCTAAAGAAAAGACAGTTTCAATTAATCAAAAATACTTGAACATCAAATCAGTTGAAGCTGATGGTGAAACTGTACCTTTTAAAGTTGACGATGAGAATGAAGGAATTCACATTGATCTTGAAAAGACCGGTGAAACTACTTTAACAATTAGCTATGATGCTAAATTGACTGATTCAATGATGGGTATTTATCCTTCATATTACGAATTGAATGGCGAAAAGAAACAAATTATCGGTACACAATTTGAAACAACTTTTGCTCGTCAAGCATTCCCATGTGTTGATGAACCTGAAGCTAAGGCTAAATTCGATATTGCTATCAAATTCGACGAACAACCTGGCGAAACAATTTTGGCTAATATGCCAGAAATCCGTAACGAAGATGGTGTTCACTACTTCGATACAACTGTACGTATGTCAACATACCTCATCGCCTTCGCCTTTGGTGATCTTCAAGCTAAGAAGACTAAGACTAAGAGTGGTGTAGAAGTTGGTGTCTTTGCTACTAAAGCTCATAAAGCTAAGGAATTAGACTTCACACTTGATATTGCTAAACGTGCAATTGAATTCTATGAAGATTTCTATCAAACACCATATCCACTTCCACATTCATGGCAATTGGCACTTCCTGACTTCTCAGCTGGTGCGATGGAGAATTGGGGACTTGTAACTTATCGTGAAGCCTACTTGTTGCTTGATCCTGACAATACATCAATTGATACAAAGATGTTAGTCGCTACTGTTGTTACTCATGAATTAGCTCATCAATGGTTCGGTGATCTTGTAACTATGAAGTGGTGGGATGACCTCTGGTTAAACGAAAGTTTTGCCAACATGATGGAATATGTTGCAGTTGATGCCATTGAACCTGACTGGCACGTTTGGGAAATGTTCCAAACATCAGATGTTCCTGCTGCTTTACAACGTGATGCAACTGATGGTGTTCAATCAGTCCATGTTGAGGTTCAAGACCCAGCTGAAATCGATGCCTTGTTCGATTCAGCCATTGTTTATGCTAAGGGTGCCAGAATGCTTGTTATGGTACGTGCTTTACTTGGCGATGACAATCTACGTAAAGGTTTGAAGTTATACTTCGAAGCTCATAAGTATGGCAATGCCAAGGGTGCTGATTTGTGGAGTGCTTTAGGTGAAGCCTCAGGTATGGATGTTGGTAAGATTATGAACTCATGGCTAGAACAACCTGGTTATCCAGTGATTTCAGCTAGTGTAGTTGATGGCAAGCTTACATTGTCACAAAAACAATTCTTTATCGGTGAAGGTAAAGAAGTAGGTCGTCAATGGCAAGTTCCTTTGAACAGCAATTACGATGCTGCTCCTAAGATTATGGCTGATCAAACAATTACTTTGGGTGATTATGAAGAATTACGTAAAGCAAATGGCAAGCCATTCCGCCTTAATGTTGGAAACAACTCACACTTTGTTGTTAAGTACGACGAAACACTTCAAAAAGATATCTTCGATAATATCGAGACAGTTGATACTATTTCTCAACTAGGATTGCTTCAAGATCTTCGTCTTTTGGCTGATGCTCGTCAAATTTCATATGCAGATGTTGTACCAATGCTTGAAGGCTTCTCAGAAAGTGAATCATCAACAGTCACAGCTGCAATGTATCGCATTGCTAACAATTTGAAGAAGTTTGTTAAGCCTGATACTGATGAAGAAAAAGCTTTGCAAGCCTTCTATGGCAAATTGAGTGCTAAACAAGTTGCTCGTCTTGGTTGGGAACCTAAGGCTGGAGAATCAATTGATGATCAATTGACACGTCCATACGCTTTGAGTGCTGCTTTGTATGCTAAAGATGAAAAAGCCATTTCCGAAGCTCATAAGTTATTTGTTGCTAACAAAGATGACTTGGCAGAATTGCCAGCTGATATTCGTCTCTTAGTAATCAGAAATGAAGTTAAGAGCTATGGTAGTGAAGAACTAATCAATAGTTTATTGAATGAATACAAGACAACTTCAGATCCAAGTTACAAGAGCGATTTATCTGTTGCTATTCCAAGTACAACTGACAGCAAGTTGATTGGTGAAATTGTTGATAAGTTTGAAGATGCTGATATTATCAAGCCTCAAGATCTACGTGCATGGTATCGTGGTATTTTGAATAATGATGAAGGTCAACAAGCTGCTTGGGATTGGATTAGAAACGACTGGCAATGGTTGGAAGATACTGTTGGTGGTGACATGGAATTTGCTACATTTATCACTGTCACATCATATGCCTTCCATACACCAGAACGTTTTGAAGAATTCAAGAAGTTCTTTGAACCTAAGATCAATACACCAGGATTGACTCGTGAAATCACAATGGATATCAGTATCATTGAGACTAAAGTTAACTTGGTTGAAGATGAAAAAGATGCTGTTAATGCAGCTATCAAAAATACTTAATTTTTAATTATAAAAAATTAAAATATTTAAATAAAAAGTTTGGAGAAATGACAAAATGCCGTTACTTCAGGCTTTTTTGCTGTTTAAAGGTTAGATTGATAAAAATAATTTATTCAAAATAGAATATAAAGCTTGTCTAAACATGACAAAAAGTATTACCGCTTTAGTACTATTATATAAATATAGTTATTAATGTTAGCGATGCCATTTGTGAAAGGAGTGATTGATATCAAAAAATTACTAGTTTTATATGTAGGGTTCATTTTATTTGGCCTTTTTTTGATATTGAATTTTTCAATGAATACTACCCATGCAGCTGTTGCCACTCAAGTACCACTGTACAAGGTGTTGAGTAATACAGTAGATAATAAGGGTGTAGATCGTACCTTGCCTAAAGGGCTAACTAATATTAATGAGTTATTCAATGTTCCAGCAATTACCGATAATGATACTAAAGTGTTGGCTCCTAATGAAGGTGACAATAAAGGAAGTGCCGATGTTACCGTATTAACAGAATTAGGGCAATCTAATAAAGTTGGTGCCATTTGGTCCAAGAGAACGCAATCTGATACCAGTAAGCAAAACTATATAAATGTAGATAAACGTCAAACTATGTCTATGTGGATGTACTTTGGTGGTGCTGATACTTTTGGTGGTACTAATACCGGTGATGGTATGGCATTGGTTTTACAAAATGTTTCGGATAGTGCCTTTACCAATAGTGGTGATGTTGCTAATACGCCTGGTGAAGCCTTAGGTGTCTGGGGAACTGTAGTTTCACCAGTTGATGTTGTTACATCTGCTCTGGCTAAAACAGCCATTCAAAAGAGTTGGGCCATGGAATTTGATACCTATCCTAATTCTGGTACTTATGATAGTAATTTTGATAAGAACGTCAGTGGTGTCAACCATATTGCTAGCAATTATCCGGCTAGAGAGTCAACCTATGGGCTTGGGGCAGAAGGTGCTTATATGAATCATGATAATTTGATTACTAGTATCCCTACTGCAACAAGAACTGGTAATTTCTTAACCGATGATCATTGGCATCATGTGACATTGACATGGACACCGGCACCTAGTGGTTCTACTGATGCTACAATGACCTTGAATTATGATGACAAGAATATGGACGGAACTCCTAAGTTGGCCAGTGCCGGCAAGGTCAATACTAAAGTTATGAAAATTGATACAACAGCTTTTGATCTCAATGGTAGCAATAAACTCTATTGGGGCTTCACCGGTTCAACTGGTTCAAGTTCTGAAAATAATTTAATTATCTTTGAATCTATTCCATCTTTAGTTGAAGCAGATGCTACAACTTCAATTATTGATGAAACTTCAGGTAATCGTGAAATCACCGATGCTACAACTGATAATCCTAATGCTAACGTGGTCCATCAAGGAGACAAAGTTAGTGTAAACTATAATCTAAATTATTTGAGTGGTTCAAAGCCTTGGGAAAATATTGATGCCACAATCAATCTACCTGATAAAATCGATTACAGTAGTGCTTTGATTACTTATACCGATGATTCAGGCAAGACATCCACCGAAACGATTGGTGAATTTAGCGGCATGACTAATAATCAAATTGAGCATAAACTAGGTCAATCCTTGTACAAGACGGGAATCACTTCAGCTAATATTAAATTTGAAGGAACTGTTAATGCTGGTACAACTGCTACAGAAACCGATGTACCAGCAGCACATGCTAGTTTCTATGGTAGTGATTTGCAAAAAGATGTTATGACAAAGGCCTTCGTAATTAAGCAACCAAATAAAATTACGTTAACTAAGACTGGATTTGATGTCACAACTAGTTTTAATAAAGAAGTTTTATTAAATGGTAAAGTTTCTTATAGTGATAAAACTAAGACTGTTGATCCAACTAAATTGACAGTTGTTGCCAGTGTAAATGGTCAAGTTGCTAAAACCTCAATGAATTCAATTTTAGCCAGCAATTCAACGGATACTTTTGCTTTACCAGTATCTTCACAACTGTTTTCCAATTTACATGAAGGTGCAAATACTGTAACTATTTATGTTTACAATGATGAAGATTACAATGTTTCCGATACAATTACTTATACAGTAACTATTTCAGGAACTGTTTCCTTAGAGACTTCACCGACGAGCAACTTTAAAACTACGCAATCCTTTGGTGATAATTCAATTATTCCAAGAGAAAATGGATGGTCTATTAATGTAACTGACAGTCGTCAAAAGGGAGCAGGTTGGAAGTTATTTGCTTCGGCAACTCCTTTAGTCAATGGAGATAAGGAAACCTGGACTAATTCTAAGGATGGTCAAAGTTTGATTTTTGTTGACGGTTCTGGCAACACAGACAATCTGGTTAATAGTAAGGTTGAGATTAGTAGCGCAGTTAAAAGCCAGACATCGGCGCAAGATTATGATATCGATAGTGAGTGGTCGTCTGATGATGGGATTTTATTGAAACGTGGATCTTATGAAAATGCCGGTACGTATACTTCCACTGTAACTTGGAATTTACAGGATAGTATTTAAATAAAAAATCATGGTTATTGAGAAATTTCTCAAGCCATGATTTTTTTATGTATGAAAACGTATAAATGAAAAGTTTATAGTTTAAATATATTTTCATTAGATATATTATGGAGCTATTAGACAATTTTTTATAAAAATAATAATAGCTATGGGATTCATTTCCTATGTAATGGAAACAAAGGTAAGTATGAGGAAAAAATTTTTAAAAGTTCTATTTTTGGTGGCTTCATTGGGGTTGGCTATCAAGAGTGAACAAACAGTGGTTCAAGCTGGTACGTCACAACAGGATGCTATGCAAGAGGCACAAGATGGTTTAGCTAAGGCTCCAGATAATCTTGGGTTGAATGCAGCACAGTTTTCATATGGTGATTTTTCAGGATTCGGTAGTAGTGCTAGAAATAGTGCCATTTTGCAAAATTCGTCAATGCATTCCACAGGTACATCTTATGATCCATTAATGGCAATTAGAATGACTAATTACATCAATCAAGAAGGTGCCATTTGGTCTAATGTTGATAATGGAAATTACGTTAATATCAATAATAAGCAGACCTTATCATGTTGGTTATATTTTGGACCAAAACAACACATTCATAGTGGTGATTCGTTTGGTGATGGGATGGCCTTCGTACTACAGAATCCGGCTAATGGTGTTTCATCATTTTCTCACAATGGTACAACTATTGGAACAGGTGAAACTTTAGGAGTTTGGGGTATGGATACTGATAAATCTATCACATCAACTCAAAAGATCGCTGATACGGCTATTCAAGATAGTTGGGCTTTGGAATTTGATACGAATGATAATAAATCGAAGGCTTCTAATGATGATTTTGATGAGGAAAATGACATAACAGGGCAACATATTGCTTATGGTTATCCTGGCGATGCCAGTACTTATGTTAGACATGAGGCAGATTTAATTGGCTTAAGTAACTACTATTCTATGAACCATTCTGGTGTTCAAAATATTACAACATTGCACGATGGTAATTGGCATCATTTAACGGTTTCTTGGGATCCTACTACGTTCAGAATTACTTATAAGTATAATGATAAAAATTTGGATGGATCTAAGAGTGATACACCACTAGTATCAACTAGTGATCCAGTTCATGCGACAGAGTTTGGTGGAAAGAGCGCCATGTCTAATAAACTGCAATGGGGTTTCACAGCTACTAGTGGTTCAGCTTATGAGCCTAATTTAATTGCGTTGGAATCTATTCCTTCATCTGTTGAAGGAACGGTTACTTCAGATATCACTGATAATACCCAAAATAGAACTTTCTCTGAAACTGATACTAATCGAAATGTTAATTCAGGTGATAGTTTGAGTTTTAATTACCATCTACGTTTTGATAGTGGAGAGAATAAGTGGTTGAATGATGTGGCACAAATTACTTTCCCAAGCAATGTTACTTTTAAGAATAGCGACGCTAATCAAGTACTGGGTTATGTAACTTATAATGACGGTAGTGATGCTAAAGCTGAACCAATTTATGCTAGTGAAATTGATCAAGATACCGGTAAACTTAAGCACAGTATAGCTAAGGACCTATATGTCAGTTCTGATGGAACTTACCGTCCTTCTGAAGCCACAATTACGATTAATGGAGTGGCTGATGACGTTACTAGTACTACTAAAGTTGATTCTGTTAGTGCCCATTTTGATAGTGATAATTTGATTACGGATACTGATACACCTGATTTTACTATCAAAAAGGCTAAGACTATCGGTTTAGCCTTGGATCAAAGCAATCTAACAGTTGATAATAGTCATGACGCTAATATTACTGGAACGGTTTCATATGTTGATGGCAGTACTGTTAACAATTCTGATGTCACAGTTCATGAAAATTTGAACGGTAAAGACTTAGCCACTTCTAAATTAGACAGTAGTGCTGCCAGTGGTAAATTGGATTTGAATATTCCATCTGCTGATTTAACCCAAACAACTAACACTTTAAAAGTTTACGTTGAGGATGCTGACGGTAATGTTTCAACTACATCAACGGTGGTTATTACGAAAAAGGGCAGTTTGTCATTGAAAGTTGATGATTACTCTTTTGGAACTATTAATCAAGCAACGGCAGCAATGCTAGTTCCTAGAAAAGGCGATTGGAATATTGTTGTGAATGATGGTCGAGAAAATGGAACGACGAATCCTTGGCATCTATCGGCCACTACTTCGGGCTTATACAATGGTGACACGGCCTTTAATGGCAATTTAGTTTTCAAAAGTTCTAGTGGCTCGGAACAATCATTAACAAGTGACACAAGTGTTAACATAGCTAATGGTTATAAGAGTGCTGATGGTAATCAAGTTACTAATGTTGGAAAATCTTGGAATGATTCAGATGGTATTTTATTGAAGACGACGGGATTTAATTCAGCTGGACAATATACTGGAAAAATGAATTGGGTTCTTTCAGAATCCGTTTAAAACAAAAAAGACTCGAAAATGAAGTGCCCTAAAATTGTTAGACATAATCTAACAACTTTAGGAGCACTTTTTTTA
>NZ_AZDH01000027.1 GCF_001435445.1 Companilactobacillus kimchii DSM 13961 = JCM 10707
AAAAAAGTGCTCCTAAAATTGTTAGATTATGTCTAACAATTTTAGGGCACTTCAATCACAGGTTCTTTTTTATTAATTACTTCCTATCATGTAACTTTCTAAACTTACTCAACGACATACCATCAAACAAATTATCTTCATAATTCAATTCATTCAACAATTTTATTTCAGCTTGTATCTTATTCCATTCTTTTGAATTAACTAAGGTTCCCACTTCATTGCCATCTTTTATAAAAGTTATTGGGTTACCTTCTCTTAATTCACTAAATACTTTTGTATATTCTCTTAATGATGAAATTGGCTTTATCTCGGACATTACATTCACTCCACTCAAATAAATTTGAATACATAATATCATTATATTCTAGTGTAATCATTACAAAAAAATCCCGACTCCATTTTGGAATCGGGATTTTGCTTATTTATCTAATTCGTTAATTTGTGCTTCAATTTGATCATTATTTCTAAATTCATCATAAGTGGTATCTGCACGATCAATCACACCATTTGCTGTTAGGTAAATCAAACGGTTAGCAATTGTTTGAATGAATTGGTGATCGTGTGAAGCAAAGATAATTGACCCTTTGTAGTCGATCAAACTATCATTCAAAGCTGTAATTGATTCCAAATCCAAATGGTTAGTTGGATCATCAAGTAGTAAAACATTAGCTTTCAACAACATCATTTTTGATAACATGACACGAACTTTTTCTCCACCAGATAGAACGTTAACTTTCTTAGTAACGTCATCCCCAGAGAACAACATTCTACCTAAGAAACCACGTAAGAATGTATCATCATCTTCACCTTTTTCGGCAAATTGACGTAACCAATCAATAATTGATGTATCTTCATTAAACATTGAATTAAAGTCTTTTGGTAAGTATGCTTGGCTAGTTGTAACACCCCAAGTCACTGTACCTGAATCTGGCTCTAATTCGCCTGTCAATACTTTGAATAAGGCAGTTGTTACCATATCATTTTTGGCTAAAAAGGCCACTTTATCATCTTTATTCAAAATAAAGTTAGCATTCTTCAAAACGGTTTTCCCATCGATAGAAATCGTCAAATCTTTCACTTGTAGTAAATCATTTCCAATTTCACGATTAGGAACAAACTTGATAAATGGATAACGACGTGAACTTGGTTGAATATCATCTAACGTAATCTTATCAAGCATCTTCTTACGAGAAGTAGCTTGTTTAGATTTGGAAGCATTCGCCGAGAAACGAGCAATAAAGTCTTGCAACTCTTTGATTTTTTCTTCTTTTTTAGAATTTTGATCTTGTTTCATTTGTTGAGCTAATTCTGAAGATTGTTGCCAGAAATCATAGTTACCAGCATAAAGTTGAATCTTGCTGTAATCCAAATCAGCCATGTATGTACATACTTTATTCAAGAAGTAACGGTCATGGGATACAACGATAACAGTATTTTCAAAGTTGATTAAAAATTCTTCTAACCAATCAATTGAATCAACGTCAAGTCCATTAGTAGGCTCATCCAATAGCAAAACATCTGGTTGACCAAACAAAGCTTGAGCTAACAACACTTTAATTTTTTGACCGGCTGTTAAATTAGCCATTTTTTCTTGATGAAGACTTTCAGGGATATTTAGGCCTTGAAGCATTTGTGAGGCTTCGCCTTCAGCTTCCCAGCCACCCATTTCACCAAATTTTGCTTCCAAGTCAGCAGCTTTTAGACCATCTTCTTCATTAAAATCAGGCTTCATGTAGATGGCATCTTTTTCTTGCATAATCTTATACAAGTCGGCATGGCCCATAAGAACAGTTTCCATAACTGTGTAGTCATCATAGTCGAAGTGGTTCTGTTTCAAAGTAGCCAAACGTTCATTAGGTCCTAATTTAACAGAACCAGTTGAAGGAGTTATCTCACCTGATAACACTTTTAGAAAAGTTGATTTACCGGCACCATTTGCGCCGATTAAGCCGTAACAGTTGCCTGGGGCAAATTTAATATTTACATCCTCAAATAACTTACGATCAGCATAGTGCAAACTAACGTTACTTACAGTAATCAAATATATAATCCTCATTTCTTAAACATAATTAAATTGCATTATACGGACTATTTTCCATGTATGCAAGTAAATGTTCTCATTATAAAGCCGTTATCAAGTAATAACCGCCACTAATTCCAATAAAAACATAAATGAAAAATTCCATAATCCGAATATTCAAATGACTAACCAAATGATTAGCTAAAATTGTTCCCAAAATAGCACCTATAAACCCTACCAAAACAAATTTTAGATTATCAACCGTTAGGATTCCCGTTGAAAAACGTAAGCTTGTCATGACAATCGTATCAATTAAAAAGAAAGTTTGAATACTAGCTAAATAATTCTCTTTGGAATCAGAAATAGTCAAAAAATACAATGCCATTAATGGTCCCCCAATACCAAACATTCCATTGAAAAATCCTGAAATCAGCGCAAAGGCCACCATGACATAAAACGGAATTGACTTAACTGAAATTGATTTCAAATTCATTACGGTGTAATACAATGCCAAAATAATCAATAATAATCCTAATAAAACTTTTAAATAGCCAGCTGCCAAATATTTACTCAAATGTAACGAAAAAATGGCCATCACAATATAAATCAGAAACGGTCCAACTAAATTTCGCCACTTTAAGGCTTTACGATATTTCCAAGCAACCATGATAATAGCAATCGACATCGTCAATGTAGAAACTCCGGCACTTTGATTAATCGGCAAAAGTTGTGGCAAAAAGACCATCAAGACAATTCCTGAACCAAAACCAGTCACTCCTTGAACAAATCCTGCCAATGTTGCCGCCAAAATCATTACAAATACCCAACTCATAAACCGTCCCTCCATATTAATATATTAACGTATTAATAGGTAGTTTATCAGTTATCTTTTGAAAGAAAATTGTAAATCATTGCCATCACACCACCAATAACAACACCGGTAGCATTAGAAATCACGTCATTAATATCGCTTGTACGATCAATCAAGAAATGATGTGATAAAACATACTGCATAGATTCAAAACTAGATCCAATCAAAAATCCTAAAACAATCAGTAATATCAAAGGAAATTTTGGGAATACTTTTTTAATAAAGAAACCAAATGGTACAGTCATAATAATATTTTCATAAAATTCAATTCCAGATAATTGTAATTCATACAGATTCACGCGACCCAAACCTGGTGGCAGAATTTTGACTGTTATTCCATCAATAGAAATTGGCATGAATAAAATAGCCATCAGACCCACGAAATACAGCCAATAGAAGAGAACAAAATATGGTTGAGAAAGCCTCTTTAAATTACCAAGAATGTATAGGCCACTGACCATCGCTAATAGCAAAATAAATAATGTCGGTATCCAACGCATTGCTATACACCTCTCTTCCTTTTTTATAATAAAAAATCGACCCATTGCAATTCATCGGTCGACTTATTATGCCACTATACGCGCTGCTTTTCTAATTTAACCTGCAGTTTAGTTTTTTCTTCAATCTTTCTAATAACATCATTTACAGCTGTCACATCTTGAGAATTGGAAGATAAATCTAAATCAACATCCCTACCCTTAGCCAATTTCAATGACAGGTAATAAGGACTATTAAAAGTTTGATATGCCGAATCTACAACATAAAACGCAGCATCAATTGGTCCATCCGGCCCAATTCCTTCTGGCACATCCATTTCCTTACCAACGACAATTGAGAAAGCCTTAATCTCATTGAACTTTACAGTCTCTTCTTTAGAAGAGTTTGGCAATAATATGGTCCTAATTCTTTTACCAGTAGTGCTGTAATCCTGATAATGAATACCTCGGTCATCAACACTCCACTGATCTAAATTATCTCTCATTTCAAGAGTATATAACATTACAATAGCTATCAGACAAATGACACCAAACAAAACGGCTATCAATACTTTCTGCGATAATAAATAAAAGAAGAATCCAATGAGAATTCCACCAAATAAAGAAATTATCAGTGGCATATAATTAATCTTACGACCAAAACTTAAACCCATTTTAAACACATCCTTTATCTTCATGTAAGCCTTTACATCAATTATAACTCACAATTTGAAGACGATAAGGTTTGTATTTTTCGATTTTTCTTTATAGTTATTGTCCATCTAAAGAGATTGCACCCTGTCGTTGCTGTGGCCTTTGCTTAGGATCGAGAATATATCGATTAATTAAATCAATGATCTGATCATTTTGAGGTAAATCAGAATGTTGAGCATCCGACCCTGAAACAGAGATGGAAGTAAAGTGTTTAACTTGTCCTTGATAGATATATTTTCCGGCCATAACACTTCCCAGAGGTACTAATCCATCAGAGTTGTATGTTTCTGTCCCCGCGACTGAATACACGCTTAGACTTGACGGAATCTTATCACGGTCGTCAATAAAATCAGATAACATTTGAGTCTTATGACGAACCGACTTTTCATTAAAATTATATGGTGAGCCAATTGTCATTAACTGTTTAATCTTTACCTGTTCCGAATATTCAGAATAGTAATTCTCCAAAAAAGCCGTGTAGATCAATCCACCATTCGAATGTCCGATGGCCTTAAAATTATTGAAATTATATTGCCTTGTTAAAAATTTAAAGGCTGTATTAAACCACTTAGCCTGCTTCTTGATGTTGTCATAACCATCATGGTTATTTTCAAAACCAACAACAATCACCGGCTCATTATCACCACGACGTAACCGACCAGAGATGTGTAATTTATCATCAGTGGTAACCCGAATTTTGATCAGACTGTGGGGATGCTTATTATTTTTATTCAATTTGTCGACTAACGTATCAAACCGATTGACTGAAGCAGAACTACCCGGAATCATTATAACCGGTGATAGTTTGGAATTATGAATCTTAGCCAATTCAGTCGTATTTTGATGCGACCAGTTCAATGAAACAAAAATCAGTGTCACTGACAAAGCAATTCCTAATATGGTCCAAAACCAATGATTAATTTTCATTAATGTCACCCGCCTTCTGACTAATTCGATCTGACAATTTAACGAATGGCATATAGATCAAGACATCAAGCACTAATAAAATAGCCCCCAAAGCCAAAGTTATCCAGTTACCATTCGTACCAATAAAGGCAATCAATGGACCTGGAGCTCCCGAAGGCACTGGATAAGCAGCCACTGGCATCCAATGTAAAAGAATAAATATCGCAGCTACTATCATATTAAATAGTGGTGTAATGAGAAACGGTACTAGAAAAACCGGATTAAAGAGCACAGGTATACCCAGCATCATAGAATAATGACTATTAAATACTGCTGGAAAAATCGACCATTTAGCAACATTACGATTTCGATTCTTCTTAGAAAAAATTAAAATAGCAATAATTAAAGCAATCATTACCCCACTTCCACCAAAATTAGCGAAACTGTGAAATAAAGTTGTATCGGTAAACTTATACGGTACATTCCAAGATGAACCAGCTTTCAAAGCCGCATTCATATTAGCCATCGAAGGCGCATCATTAAAGGTAGGATTATTGCTAAATGGACCACCAACTGCCATCCAAGATAGTAAGTCAGTTAAGAAGCCCATACCTAAAACATAAACCAGTGAATTGAACGGAGAATGTTCAGTTACAAAACTGGCTACATAAGTTGGTATTTCCAATTTCACTACAAATAATCCAGCTAAATTTAAAATTGCTGAAACTAATAAAACAATGAGAACTGGAATAATAATTTTGTAACGCTGTTGAATCTTTGAATTATCGAAACTAACCCAAAGTCGTCCACAGAGATAACCGATAATCAAAGCTATCAGCATTCCCTGTGACATAAAAAAGCGACTAAAATTTGGTAATCCATCTTCAGTAGGCTGATATGAAATAATCAAAAATGATAGTAGCCCGATGGCTCCAGCACTGCCACCATCCTTCTTATATTCTTTAGCAGTAAAATAGGCTATTCCATAAGCCGCATAAAGGGCAATCATATCGATTGTGCAGTGGAAAATAACTTCCATAACCCAGCCCAATTCACGTGAGTATGGCAGCCAACTAGTAATGCCAAACATTTGAGCCATATATCCAGTCTTAGTTAAAAACGCAAACTTAATGACATCGGCAAAACTGCCCAATAACATAATCGGAAATAATAAAGTTAACGTATTACGAACAGCACTCGCAACTTTGGTGTTGCGAATCTGAGCAAAAGAATTCAATAAACGAGTGACCATGTTTACCCCTCTTAACTATTCAACAAAGTATGTTCGTTATTCAATTTCATATTATTGACTTCTTATACATTTTTATCCATAAAAAACACCCAAATTATCTGAAAAAATAAATAGAGGTAAGTAATCAAAACACGATTACCTGCCTCTATTTTCTTTAATATGGTTTTACTCTACTACCATAAATCTCATTACCATCATAAATTGCATCGTTAACAGAAAATTTGTTGTCGTCCAATAACTTAATATCACTACCGATCCAATACCAGCCTGGAGTCAATGATGTTAATCCCAAGTGTGGACGTTGGAAGACGTGAGTTTCCATATAGTACATTTTACTCTTAGAAAATCTCACTTGACCGTTATCATAATTTACTCGTAGGTAAAAATTTGGTAACAAAAGAACTGATTTAACACGTGGTGTCTCTTCATCCATTCTATCTTCCCCCTCATTATTTAATAAGTTTAATATATCACCAAATTTTAGAAACCGCTTTCAAATATTAGATGGAAAACATTAGTATTATAAAATTATTTGTAAATTTTCAATAATTCCTATAACATAATAAACATACTTTATAGAAATTAGGTGAGAACCATGGATTTAACTAACATCATGGCTTGTATGCCCGCAAATGATTTAGGACGTTTTTCAGCAAAATAAAATTTAGGAGTCTAAAATGAAAAACGTCCGTAACACCGTACCATCACTTTTATTGATCATTGTACTTGTGGGCTTCCCACAAATCAGTGAATCAATATTTACACCCGTTCTACCTCAAATCAGTTCCCAAATGAATGTCACCGCCGGAACTTCTCAACTAACAATGAGCATTTATTTTGTTGCCTTTGCCATCGGAGTTCTTTTTTGGGGTCAATTATCTGATAAAATTGGCCGCCGTTTAGCCATGTTGATGGGTATTATCTTTTATTTATTAGGAAACTTCGGTTTATTATTGAGTCCTAACTTTAATTACTTATTAGCAGCTCGCTTTGTTCAAGCTTTTGGAGCTAGTGTTGGTTCAGTCATCACTCAAACTATCATGCGTGAAAGTTTTTCTGGTATTACCAGTACCAAAGTTTTCTCTAAGGTTGGGGCTGCAATGGCTCTGTCACCTGCTTTTGGTCCATTAATTGGTGGATTGATTCAAACTTATCTAGGCTATAAAAATGTTTTCAGCTTTTTAATTGCCATGGCGATAGCTACTTTACTCTATGCTTACTATCGTCTGCCTGAAACTATTGATCGTGAGAATATCCAAAGGGTATCGTTGTTTAGAGTGACTTGGAGACTATTAAAAGATCCAATCGTGTGGATCTACAGTATCCTAATCGGTGGAATAAATGGTATTTTATTCGGCTATTACTCCGAAGCACCATTCATTTTTATCAAGCACTTCCACTACTCTTCAATTCAATATGGAAGTTTAGGTTTATCCTTGGCACTAGCCAGTTTATTAGGCGCCATCTTAGTCAACTTTTTAGCTAAATATATCAAAGCCGAATATATTGGTTTAATTGGGCTCGTCTTTAGTAGTATTTCAGCTTTATTCTTAGTAATCAGCCTCCAATTTAATAATTCACTTTTAATGATTATTGGATTCTTCCTGATTTTTCTGGGATTGAACACAACTTTGCCAATTACTTTAAACCTAGCTCTAAAAGGTTATGAAGATGTCATCGGTAGTGCCAGTGGTTTATTCAGTTTCGGCTATTACTTAATTGTCAGTGGACTAACCTATCTAGTGAGTTTTATCCATAACGGAACTATTCTTTCACTGCCGCTATTTATTCTAATCACAAGCTTAATCATGTTGCTAGCTTACTTACCAATTGCACGAAAAAATAATTTATAAACTAAAAAATGGGTCATAGGAGATTTTTCTCTTATGATCCATTTTCATATGTTTTTCATTTCATTAGAATCACCAATCAATGGCAATAATTCAGGCTTTCCATAGTAATAACCTTGTCGAAAATCAATTCCTAATTTATCACTGATCTCATCGTCTTCAGGGTCTTCAATTCCCTCAAGAATCAAACGTTGTCCATATTCGTTGCTGATTCCCTTCCAAGCACGAAGTTTCTCACGCAAGTTAGGATCTTCAATATTTGAACGGAAATTTTGTAAAGCAAACTTTATTTCTGAAGCCAGTGGTAAGAAACTACGTACGCTGTCAAAACTATTATCACCGGTACCTACATCGTCCAGTGAAATTTGCATGCCGTGTTCCATAAATTTACGTAAATATGGCACTAACCCAGAGTCGCAATACTGACGTGGTCCCTGTTCTTCAGTTAACTCCACAACCAATTTAGTAGGATACAATTGCGTCTGACTTTTAATGATAGCTTTAGCCATTTGCGTATCCATCAATTGCTCACGACTAACATTTACAGAACAATATTGAACCTTTTTTCCTAAAATTTTAGTCGTTTCAACTAACAATTTTGCGTTTACATTCAAGTCAATATCGACAAAAGATTCGGGAAGTCGCCAGCCGTCTGGAGTCCATTGCTTGATTAAAAGTTCATAGCCAAAAATAGAGTGTGTTCTCACATCTATCTGTGGTTGTACAAAATAACGATAAATCGGTTTCAATATTAAATCGCCTTCTAAATTTAAAATAAAGTGTTAATTACCTACTATTTATATATCAAACGTCTATAATTTAAGTATACTATAAGTTAGAATAAATAAAATAATTTATGAAAAATGATAAATGTAAATATAATAGAAAAGTCGTGGTAATTGAATGAAAGTAGCCATTATAGGTTGTACTCACGCGGGAATTTCTGCTATGAATGAATGTCTTAAATATTATCCAGATGCAGAAATAACCGTTTATGAGCGACACGCCGACATATCCTATCTATCCTGTGCAACGTATTTACACATTGGCGGCGATGTAAAAGATTTAGGGGACGTTTTTTACGCTAATCCAGAAGAATTCACTAAAAAAGGTGTTCATATGCGTATGCAACATGACGTCATTAAAATTGATGCTCAAGCTCACACTATTCTGGCTCAGAACTTGAAAACACGTGAATTTCTTCATGACAAATACGATAAACTTATCGTAGCGACGGGGTCAAGAACAAGTATCCCTGTCATTGCAGGAATCGAAAATCCTAAAATCATGTTGTGCAAAACTTGTAACCAAGCGCACCAACTCTCCGCAGCATCTAAAAACAATCATAAAATTGCTGTTTTAGGCGGCGGTTATGCCGGCGTTGAATTAGCTGAAGGCTTCGTTAAATCTGGACATGAAGTTGTCTTATTCCAAAAAAATGATCAACTATTGGATGAATACGTTGATGCTACTATCTCAGAACGTGTCAAGAAACTCTTGGAGGACAATCATGTCACTGTTTTAACTAGCACTAATGTGACTCGTTTTAGCGATACTAAAGATGGACATCTTAAAATTTCCACTGAAGATGATACTGAATACATCGCCGACATGGTAGCTATCTGTCCTGGAGTTCTTCCTCAATCCGATTTACTTAAGGGACAAGTTAATATTGCAAAGAACGGTGCTATTATTACTAATGCTTACATGCAGACATCTGATCCTGATATCTTTGCTGCTGGTGATGTTACCGAAATTCAATATAATCCAACTTTGACTTCCAAATATATTCCTTTGGCATCTCACGCCGTTCGTCAAGGTACTTTAGCTGGTATGAATCTTTTCAAACGTCGTCGCAAATCAATGGGTAGTCAAGCAACTAGTGGTATGTTGCTATTCGGTCAGACAATTGCCTGTACTGGTCTAACTTTAAATGCCGCTAAAGATGCTAATTATGATGCCCATCACGTTTATTTTGAAAGCAATTACCGTCCCGATTTCATGCCAACCAATACTAAAATAAATATTGAACTGGTCTACGATCGTAAAAGTCGTCGTATTCTAGGTGCTCAATTCATGAGCTCTCACGAAGTTGCACAATCAGCCAACACTGTTTCTGTAATCATCCAAAACAATAATACAATTGACGATCTGGCTTACGTTGATATGCTTTTCTCACCTAACTTCGATGAACCTTTCAACTATCTTAATCTAGTTGCTCAAAAAGCAATTGATAAGGAACTAGACTATTGGGGTATGGATTAAATTAGTTAAAAAAAATAAAGATACGATTATGTATCTTTATTTTTTTACACTTTTTATTCCATTCCTGTAGGCAATTTTTGATAAGCACGACCATGAGTGTCATTGATTGTTGCTTGATACAAAGTATCAATAGCAGCTGGACCACCAACATGACCCATTCCCCAAAATTGTAATGATTTATTTAGATTAGCAGCTACTTGATGGTAGTTGTTTGTGGACTTCAATTGTTTGGCACTCTTAATCAAAATGTCCATCAATTCTGAATTCTTTTGAACTTCTTTATCTTGACTTGCAACATGAATTGCTTCCATCAAGGCTTCAGCAGGCTCTATATTTGCCATAATCTAAAATCTCCCTTCGTACTATGAAAAGGTTACCATTAGTAACTTTTTACTGTCAATACCCGGTTGACGGATTGTCAACCTTTAATCAAATTATTTGCTTGAAATGAATATTAAGAATTTAATAAAGGTGTAAACGAATTTTATACAAATTAATTTCTCAAAATCTTTTTAAAGAAGGCACTAAATTATGGAATTAACTTTTACTAATCATGCTGAAAAATATTTAAACACCATCATCCCTGAAGATAGTAATTTGATTCTTACTACTGATGATGGCTCCAATAATTACTCTAGCGTCGGTGCCACCTGTGAACTAGCTGACAAATTCCAATTGATCATTCTCAAAGAATCAGATCCTAATTTTAATGAAACTTTAGATACTAATACTAATTATCATCTAAATATATTACCTTTTGAAAATTATCTGTATGGAAATGGTTTAACAGTTGATTTTGATCATGGAACCCTAGTCTTAAAAGATAATGGTGGCATTCTGGATAGTGCTCTTTCAGTCGTAGATTGGCGTAATGTTAAACCTGAGACTGAAAAACATTTGCGCGAAAAGATGCTTAAAATTGGTGATCAAATCTGTTAATTCATAACTGTACCGATTGACAACCTCTCATACTATCCCCTATTTAATACGATGCGTTATTATATCTCCAATAACAGGATATTAAACAACTCGTTATTAGTTCATCACTTAATAAATGTATCTTTAGGAGATAATATTATGAAACTATTTAACAAATGTTTACTATTAATCCCTCTTCTTACAATTGGTTTAGTCCCAACAATTTCAACCATACCTGTTCAAGCAGCGTCCACTACTAAGGAGTATGACGTTAAAAAACTCAATGAAAAAGATCTCTACTTTCTTGTTGGTAAAGATGAACTAGTTAAAGCTAAAGGTGTTGAAGTAACTACTAACGATTCACCTGATGTAACTGGAATGGATGAAGCAACTTCTTCCAGTGATTATATTATTAAAGTATTGGTTCCTAAAACTGCCACATACAATTTTAAAGGAACCAAATTATCACATACTTTATCTCAAGGAACTGTTTGCTCATTAGGCGGTCAAAAGAAATTCGCTGAGAAAACTTATTACAAAGTAAGTACTAAACATTTTGTTCCCATGACAGAAATCTATTAGCAAATTTTAGTTTTCAAGTATTTAACTATAAAATTAACCAAAACTCCGTTATGATATATACAATCATCTTCATAAAGGAGCTTTTTTATGGAAAAATTGAAATAAGGCCTTTTAATAAATCTGATCTTAATCATGCACGCAAATTTGCCCTAATAGGTATGCATTTTTCAGAGTACACTTCCAATGGCCTGGAATTATATCTTTATAGTAAATACGTTATCCTCTCAGAGTTTTCCAAATCCACTTTGGCTTTGGGAGCCTATTTAAATAACAGATTAGTTGGATTTATTTTTGCTAAAATCAATTTTCAAGTCACTAATCACATTTCCAATTTTGAAAATCTATTTATTAATGTTGGTCATAAGCTTGTAAATAAATTTGATACTGAAAATACGGCTCAAAAATATGATCAAGCAAACAAGCAAATGTTAGAAAAGTTATTTGATCGAACCTCCGTTCCCGCAGAAATTAATTTTTTTGCTGTCGATCCTACTATCACTGGACAAGGAATCGGTAGCCAACTACTTGCAGCGGTCAAAGACTATTTATCGCAAAAATCCATTTATCTATATACCGATTCTAATTGTAACTATCAATTTTATTTGGCAAAGGGTTTTCAGATATTCGCTCAAAAGAAGATTGCTTTGAACGACGATTCCCTGACCTGTTTTCTACTGTACAAACAGTTTTAGAATTGTCACCATCCACTTTCAAAACTGTCCGCTAATGAATAACTTTCGATGATAGACTACGCCTATCAAGTAATTAACGAGGGTTATTATGAAGTCCACTAAAACAACTATCAGTATCCTTAGTCTTTCCACGGTTAGTAACATAACTACTGTCATTACAGGAGTCATTCCCCAATTAAGACAGGAATTTCCCAACGTACCAACAACTATGATTGAATGGCTGGTCACTATTGCCAATTTCAGTGCTTTGCTAACGATATTACCTAATCCTTTTCTCAGCCGAAAATTAGGTATTAAAAAAGTTGTTATTATTGGACTGCTTATTAGCGCTATTACTGGAATAATACCTGCTTTCAGTAATAATTTTCTACTGATAATGTGCAGTCGTTTTATCCTAGGATTAGGTGTTGGTCTCTTCACACCACACGCTATCAGCCTGATTGCTCACAACTACAGTGATGAGCTTCGGGCTAAATTATTAGGGTATCAAACCGGCTTGACAGCTCTGGGCAATGCAATTTTACTAGGTTTAGCTGGATTACTAGTGGGAATCTGGCATGCAGTTTTTGGACTTTATTTGATTCTTATTTTTATTGCCATTCTAATTGGTCTCTTCGTACCCGAACCAGAGAAACCTTCCATAGAGACCAAGAATTCAAAAGTTAAACTTCCTTGGCAAAAATGGCAACTAATCATCCTAACCTTTATCACTTATCTATTAATTTGGGGTGTGCAGTTAAAATTACCCAGTTACTTTGAAATCAAGCAATTAGGTAATCCACAAATTATTAATTTGACCCTATCAGCTATGAATTTAGGTGGATTAGTCGCTGGTTTGCTGTTTGGAACTCTACATAAGAAAATTCACCGTTTTATTTTAACGATAGGTTATTTAGGGGCTGCCCTTACTGTTCTGATTTTATGGGCTACCGATACCAGTTATATTGCAATCACAGCAGCTATTTTATTTAATTTTGTCTATTCATTTACAGGACCCTATTTAGTTTTTGCTAGTAATCAAGGGCTAGAATCAGAACAAATTAACTTACTAAGCAGTTACCTGACTATTTCTACGATTATTAGTGCCTTCTTTGCTCCACTGGTTTGGAATTATTTGGGAAACTTCGGACCTCAAAATTTGACTAGTAACGTATTACTCTGGATCACAGTGACTCTCTTTATTATTTCCATTACTACCATTTTTCCTAAAAAATCATGAGCAAACTATTTGCACCTAACTCTTCTATGCTGTAAATTAATAAGTGTAATAAAGGTTGTGTGCAAATAACAATTGCACAATTTATTTGTTAATAGAAAGGATCTTAACTATGAAAATCAACTTTAAAGATGAAGCACTAAAATATTTGGAAGATAAAATCCCTACTGGCAGTACTGTTATTTTGACAACAGATGATGGTTCTAATAAGTATTCCAGTTTGGGTGGTAGTTGTGCTATCGGTGATAAATTTCAATTAGTTATTCTTAAAGATGCTGATCCTAAATATACTGTTCCAATCGAAAACAATGCTGGTTACAACATGACCACTGAAGATCAATACACTGATTTCTTTACTGATGGTCTAAATATCTCACTTTGGCATAACGCCTTAGCTCTTAAAGACAACAGTGGTATTCTTGATGGTGCCCTTTCAGTCGTTGACTGGAGAAATGTTAAACCCGAAACTGCTGAACAACGCCATAACAAGATGGTTAAACTCGGCGATCAAATTTGCTAATAAACTTAATAAAGATGTGAATAACTGCATCTTTTTTCTTCAAAGCGAAAGATTGTGTACAATTAATTTGCATTCAATCTAAATATGATGTATAGTAATAATTGTAATAAAGATTCAATCAAAAGAACTTTTAAATAAATATAAATAAGTGAGGAAAACAACTATGAAAATTAATATTGAAGATGAAGCACAAGCATATTTAGCAGAAAGAATTCCTAGTGGATTCCCAATGATTCTTACAACAGATGATGGTTCAAATAAATATTCTAGTCTTGGCGGTAGTTGTGCCATCGGTGATAAATTCCAAATCGTTATTTTAAAGGATGAAGATCCTAAATATACCGTAGATCTTGAAAATAACGCTGGTTACGATTTGAAGACATCCCCTTCTGATGCTGATCTACTAACAGATGGTTTGAATATCTCTCTATGGCACAATGCCTTAGCTCTTAAAGACAATAGTGGTATCCTCGATGGTGCTCTTTCAGTTGTTGATTGGAGAAACGTAAAGCCTGAAACTGCTGAACAACGTCGTGAAAAGATGGTTAAACTTGGAGACCAAATCTGTTAATCAGATTACATTTAAACGAAAGACTTAGGACAATTCTCCTAAGTCTTTTTTTGCAAACAAATTTATCGGTATAATGTATATAACATAATCTTTACGGAGGAATCATATGAAATATCCTATTTTACTATTCGACCTCGACAACACCATTCTTGACACTAAAGCCAATGCTGAAAAAGCCCTACACAAATTATCAAAGCAGATTGATTTTCCCTTTACCGACAATCAGATTGCCTACTGGCATGAATTAAACGATGGGCTCTGGGAAAAACTAGAACGCAAAGAAATCACACGTGATGATCTTCTGAATAGTCGTTTTACATTATATTTTGATCACTTTGGTAAAAAAGTTGATGGTACTAAAATCAATACAACCTATCTCAAACTCTTTAAACTGGAAAATATTCTTATACCACACGCTAAGTCAGTTTTAGACACTCTACATCAAACTCATCATATCTTTGCAGTCTCAAACGGTACTAAAGAAAAACAATATTCACAATTAACTCACTCAAATTTGCTGACTGATTTCGATGATTTATTCTTATCCGAAGATCTTGGCTATCAGAAACCTGATCCTAACTTCTTCAAAATCGTTATCGACAAAATTGGCGTCGCTCAACAAAAAATGTTAGTTATTGGTGACTCATTAACAGCGGATATTTCCGGTGCCAATGCTACACACTTGGACTCTGTTTGGTTCAATCCTAAAGAGATTACTAATAAAACTACTTTCAAAGCAACTTATGAAATCAATGATTTGGAACAATTGCTTAACCTATCAAAATAATTATTTCTACAAAAAGGGTGTTCATATTGGTCAACATGAACACCCTTTTTTTGATTGATAAATATTCTAATTATCTTATTCTATTTGTCAGCACGGCGTTGAAAGAACTTAACAACTTCAACAATAAGTACCATCAAGACACCAGCACCTAAAACAATTGACCATTGTAACAAATTCAACTCTGTTACATGGAATAATCCATTGAAGCCTGGTACTAATATTGTAGCTGCAACCATAATAAATGAAGTGGCGACTCCAATATTAAACATCTTATTCTTGAATGGACGTACTTTGAAAATTGATTGGTAAGTTGATTTAACATTAAATGCATGGAATAACTGAATCAAGGCCAAAGTAGCATAAGCCATTGTCAAGGCATCAGCGTGCATAGCAGCATTTGCAGTGTGAACTGGGAATGTAATTGCCAATCCATAAACTCCTAATGTAATCAGACCTTCTAGAATGCCTTGGTAGACAATCGAGGAACCAATTCCACCACCTAAGAAGCTAGACTTACGACCACGGGGTTTTCGATCCATAATACCTGGTTCTGTAGGTTCAACACCCAATGCAATTGCTGGGAAAGTATCCGTTGCTAAATTGATCCACAATAGTTGAACTGGAAGTAAAATGTCCCACCCCAACAGTGTCATCATGAATAAAGTCAAAACTTCTCCTAAATTAGCTGAAAGTAAATACTGAATCGACTTTTGAATATTTGAGAAGACTTTTCGTCCTTCTTCAACAGCTACGATAATAGTAGCAAAATTATCATCAGCTAAAACCATGTCAGAAGCACCTTTAGATACTTCGGTACCAGTGATACCCATTCCAATACCGATATCGGCTGACTTCAAAGCGGGGGCATCATTAACTCCATCCCCTGTCATCGCTACAACTTTACCCTTATCTTGCCAAGCACTAACAATTCTAACTTTGTGTTCCGGTGAGACACGAGCATAAACTGAATACTGTTGAACTTTTTTATCAAATTCCTCATCACTTAGTTGATCCAATTGAGCTCCCGTAATAACCGCTGCATCATCACCTGGTTTAATAATACCTAATCGTCCGGCAATCGCTTCAGCGGTATCTTGATGATCACCAGTAATCATAATTGGGCGAATGCCAGCCTTCTTAGCATCTGCTACAGCTTGGGCAGCCTCTGGGCGTTCTGGATCGATCATTCCAATCAATCCGGCAAAAATCAAATCATTTTCGACAGTGTCAGAATCTACTGTTGATGGTATCTGGTCAACGATTTTATATCCCATTGCCAAGACTCGTAAAGCCTGAACAGCCATGCCTTTATTCTGTTTCAGAATTTCAGTTTTATCGGCTTCTGTAAAATCACGTACTTCATCTGGGGTAGCCTGAATCTTAGTAACGCGCTGCAATAACATATCAGGTGCACCTTTTACGGCTACCAGATACTTATTGTTTGGCAGTTGATGAATCGTTGACATTAATTTACGTTCCGAATCGAATGGTACTTCCGCCACACGCGGCTCTTTAACTAATTCATCCTCTACGTGATAATCATGATCAAAGCCAAATTGTACTAGAGCTGTTTCAGTTGGATCACCTACTAGAGTTCCATCACTTTGAATCTTTGTATCGTTACTAAAGGTCATAACCTGTAGAACTTTATCGGCACCCGAAATTGGTTCTGAGGCATCTTGTAATTTACCGTATTGATAAACTTTCTCCACGGTCATCTTATTTTGTGTTAACGTACCAGTTTTATCCGAAGCAACAATTTCTGTACTTCCTAATGTTTCTACAGCTGGCAATTTACGTACCAAAGCTTTTCTTTTGGCCATCCTTGTTGTTCCTAAAGCCAAAATAATTGTAACAATAGCAGGTAAACCTTCAGGAATAGCAGCAACCGCTAATGAAATTGCTACCAGCAACATATTAATAACCAATTCATTCATTGGTAGACCATCGTGATTATTGAAGATACCTACAGCAAAAATAACTGCGGCAATAATCAAAATTAGCCATGTCAAAGTTTTTCCCAAAGAATTCAAGTTATCCTGTAATGGTGTTCCGGTATCTTCAGCTTGGTTAATCATTCCGGCAATTTGTCCAACCTGTGTGTCCATACCAACGCCGACAACAATTCCGACTCCTCGACCATATGTCACATTACTATTCATATAGGCCATATTCTTACGATCACCTAAAGGAATATCTTCATCTGCCAACACTTCATCAGACTTTTCTACAGGAACAGATTCACCAGTTAAAGCTGATTCCTCAATTTTCATGGAAGCTGAATCAAGCAAACGAATATCGGCAGGTACGATATCACCAGCTTCTAGTAAAACTACATCCCCCACAACCAGATTCTCACTACTAATGGTTTCTAATTTTCCATTTCGTCTTACGTGAGCTTCTGGAGTCGACATTTCCTTCAAAGCATCAATAGCTTCCTCAGCTTTTGATTCCTGAAAAACGCCAAAAACGGCATTGATGATTACAACTGCTAAAATCAGTGCTGCATCGGCCCATTCTTTGGCCACTAATCCAGATATTAGTGCGGCTGCCAGCAAAACAATAATCATGAAGTCCTTAAACTGATCTAAGAAACGCTGGACAATATTCTTCCGTTTCCCTTGAGCTAGAGCATTAGGCCCATTTTCTTTCAAGAGCTTTGCGGCCTGTTGGTCACTTAATCCATCCTCACTAGTTTTAAATTTACTTAGCAAGGATTCCTTACTTAAAGCATAGTATCGAGAAAATCCTCTATCTTCGACTTGTTTCATTAGTATCCCTTCCTTCTATAAAAAAAGAGACTTGCACGCTAAATATGCGCACAAGTCTCACTAATTAAGACAAAACCAGAGCTACGTCTTGTTGACGATTTTGTCACAGCAACCTGCAAGTTACTCCCTTGTTGTGATTTTATTATAAAGGAATCTAAAAATTAAAGCAAAGGACAAGCTACTTATTTTTCCATAAAAAAAGATGTTGTGAATATTCACAACATCCAAAATAATTTCAAATTTTATTAAGCAATAACATAAGCTGCGTTAACCCATTCGTTAGTAGCAACTCGATAATATGTTACGCCATTAACAACCTTAGTTTGATCTACTTTCCATGGTGTGTTATTACCTAAAACTTCAGTAGTAACATCTTTCATTGAACCATCACTTTGTAAAGCCTGAAGCTTAACGTATAATCCTGAAGGATTCTTCACCTTAATTACTTTACTACTGCTAGATGAGCTGTTTGAGCCACTATTAGTGGATGCAGATACTGAACTGTTTCCAGTTACATAACTTGCAGCAACCCATTCATTTGTAGCAACGCGGTAATATGTTACGCCGTTAACTGATTTAGTTTGATCAGTTTGCCATGGTGTGTTATTACCTAGAACTTCGGTAGTGACTCTCTTCATTGAGCCATCACTTTGAAGTGCCATGACAGGAACGTAATTACTAGAAGAATTCTTTACAGTAATTATATCTTTACTTGCACTGGCACTGTTTGAACCACTGTCAGTTGAGGCTGTACTATTTGAACCACTATTGTCCGTTGTAGTTGTCGTAGTTGTTGAGCTAGAACCTGCTGGTGCTGTATAGCTTGCAAAGTAGTTGTCATACAATTCTGAAACATCAAAGTTTCCATAACTACCATTGAATGTGTATGAACTTGACCATTGCCATGCATGGTGAGTAGTGTATTCTTCTACACCTGTAGCATTGTATGGATATGCAGCAATCCAACCTTGATCTACTGTCATAGTTGTACCAACCCATGAACCCATAGTGTAAATAGCTGAACGATATCCGTACTTAGCAACTTCACTCATAAAGGCTGCGTTATTAGCATCATTTTGAGCTGTTGATAAATGTTGTTGTTCTGAACTTTCAACATCAGTTGCTAAAACAGCTCCACTTGGTAAACCATCAGCTTGAGCAATCTTAGCAGCATAGTCAGCTTCGGCCTTAGCACCACTGACAGTACTGTATCTAGCATAATGATATCCGTTAACATACAAACCAGCAGACTTAGCGGCTGCAATATTACCAGCAGCTGTTGCATCCTTAAATGATGTACCTTCACTAATTTTAGTAACAATTGCCTTGATACCATAATTATTATGCATATCAGTAAAATTAGAAACGGTCATCGCCCCATTGTTATTGGACACATCAACCATATCAGCACGTGCAGCTTGGACATCTGTTGCACCCACGAAAAACAAAACTATCGACATTACTGTAGTAAGAGCTACAATAATTCTTCTTTTCAAAGCCATAATTCCCTTCTCCCTTTCGTCGCTATCGCAACAAAACAAATTATAAAGCAGAAATCTTGACAATGAATGAAAGTTACAGTTTTGTTCACTGATAGTAACTAAACTGTAACAAAAAAAGAAAAAATAACTATTGAATTATTGATAATTTATTTTTGTATTAAATACCAGTTATGTTAATCATAAGTTTTAAATGGTATGAATGATCAAATAACCAAAAAAATCTCTTAGACTTTTTAGTCTAGGAGATTTTCATTTAAGAATTTCTTTGTATAAAATCACGATACCAATAAAAACTCTTCTTCGGTATTCGCGTCAAATTTTTAGGACCGTTATCATCACGATCGACATAGACAAAGCCATAACGCTTTTTATATCCATTCAACCAACTTAGTAAATCTGTAAAGGACCATGCACAATATCCTAATAGATTTACGCCATCGGTCAAAGCACGTTGCATTTCGGTTATGTGGGTTTGTAAATAATCAATTCGATATTGATCATTAATCACATTATTGTCTTCTAATTTATCGTGAGCTCCCAAACCATTTTCAGTAACCATTATTGGTAACTGATATTTTTCGTACACTCGACGTAACGAGATTCTGAAACCCACTGAATCAATCTCCCATCCCCACTGCGTCTTATGCAAATAAGGATTCTCTACATTGTTAAACATTGCCATCTCCGGTGTTTGTGCCTGAGTACCTTTAGGTTGCATCAAATATGGATCAGTTTTAGAAAAATCCTTTTCATGTTGTGTAGTTTTATCAGGATGTTCAATTTGATTTTGTTGAAATGTCCCCCCATGGTAATAATTGATACCTAGAAAATCAGGCTTGGCCGATTTCAATAGTTTTTCATCATCCAAAGTCACCTCTGGAGCAATGCCAAGATCCCTTAAATGATTCATGACTAAAGCTGGATAAGTTCCTCGACAATAAACATCTAACCACCAATTATTATTAAAATCATCAGCATTATCGGCTGCTAAAACATCATTAGGATCTGCTGTAATTGGATAGGTTGGACCATAACCAAAACTAGGTCCAATCTTTCCTTGTGGAATCATTTGATGGAATAAGTTAATTGCTTCAGCATTGGCAAGATTAACAATATGGTTAGCCGCGTACATCCGTTTAACATCATTAACATTAGGTGGGTGTGATGCCCATCGGTAGCCCATTGCTGTAAAAACATTCTGCTCATTAAACGTTACCCAATATTTAACTCGATCTCCGAATGCTTTGAAAACAGTTTGACAGTATTTTTTAAAGGCTTGAATGGTTTTTCTAGATTCCCAACCATTATATTTATCTTGCAAGGCCTGGGGAATATCCCAATGATACAAGGTGACAATCGGTTCAATTTGATATTTTATTAATTCATTAATCAAATTATCATAAAACTTCAAACCTTCTGGATTAACATCACCATCACCATCTGAAATTATCCGCGACCACGCAATTGAAAAACGGTAAGCTTTCAATCCCATCTCTGACATCAAACGGACATCCTCTTTATATCGATGGTAATGATCAACAGCAACATCACCATTTGTACCATTAAAAGTTTTACCAGGAATTTTAGAAAAAGTATCCCAGATTGAAGGGCCTTTACCATCCTCATCAAAAGCACCTTCAATTTGATAAGCGGCCGAAGCAGCTCCCCAAAGAAAATTCTTAGGAAATTTTTTTAATTTTTGATAATACATTAATTAAGCTCCCTTTACAGAAGTGTCAGCATCTATTGAATCATCTGTAACTGTATTTTCTTTTTCAGCTTCCTCAGCTTGTTCAACCTTTAACTCTTGACGATCTAAAACTTTAAAGAATGGATAATATGCTGCAACAGCAATGATCAATTCAATCAATTGCCAAAGAGATGCACGCCAATCGCCACCAGTCATAAGGAATCCACTAATAATTGTAGGTGTTGTCCAAGGAACTTGAGCTACGATCATTCCAATAACACCAAATTTCATAAGATAATATGTAATAAATTCAAGAACCATTGGTGTAACAATAAATGGAACCATCAAAGTAGGATTTAAAACGACAGGTAAACCAAACATAATAGGTTCACTGATATTAAAGACTGAAGGCATGAATCCTAGATTACGCATAGCCTTGTAACGTTTGCTCTTAGCAGTAAACATACAAAGAACTAGTCCTAAAATGGCACCTGTACCACCAATAGTCAATCCAAAATTCAAGAAACCATCGGCAGCAATATGTACTGGAGCATGTCCTTTAGATACGGCATTAATATTAGCTGTTAAGAAACTTAAGAATACTGGTGTATAAATACTTCCAATTACGTTAGTACCATGAACACCAACAACCCATAAAGCAACAACCAAGAAAATAGCCAATTCAATACCCCAAATGCTATCTAGTCCGACAACAAGTGGTGAGAAAATCAATTGAATAACTGAATTAATATTTACATGTAACACAACTCTAACTAACCAAACAAGGAACAATGCAATTGAACCAGGAATCAAAGATGAAAATGATTTGGCAACTGCAGGTGGAACGGAATCAGGTAATTCAATCGTCCAATTACGGGCAACACAGAAACGAATAATTTCACTAGTAATAATACAAATGACAATAGCTGTAAAAATACCACCTGATCCAAGATCGGCCGGATCGATAGTCAGCTTATTGTTCAACATGGCCAATAAGAATGCAACAGTAGGAATAACTGTTCCTGTCATTGTATCAAGCTTATTAGCCTTAGCTGATTGATAACTAATTCCCATAGCTACAATCAAAGCTAAAATACCAAAAGTAACTGTTACAGCAGCATTCAAGTAGCCTGAGATAGGCTTAATAAAATCGGCCCACCAAGTAAATGGCAAATTGGCGACAATCATAAAAATACTGCCGAAAATAGTAAATGGAATTGTAATAATCATTCCATCACGAAGTACAACCATATACTTCAGATTTCCAAATTTTGCTAAAGCCGGCAAAAATTTATTTTGGAATCCAGAAATAATACTTTTCATAAATAACCCTCCTAGTTAGTTTTTTCATTAAAAGAACTAACTAAAATGTAACCGTTTTCTAAAAGAACGTCAAGTCCTTATTCGAAAATTTATTCGAAATAATTGTAAATAAAAAAGACTAATATCTCTGTATCAGTCCTTTTCATCACTCACTAACTGTGGGCATAGTTCTATTTTTAAATTGTAGGTCGGCGTCTGGAAGTTCTAATATTTCTCTAGTTATCATCGCACAACCGCCCAATAAACTATTACTACTTACACTATCAGAAACTTCAATATTAAATTCATGATCTACTACTTGCGACAACTCTTTTTCAATACGTTCCATTACTTCAGGAATCGCCCGCAAGACTCGAGAACTTATGACCACCTTTTCAGGATCAAATAATAAGAAGATATTTTGTAAAATAATAATTATACTAGTTTCAAAATTTTTCAAAACTTCTTGCACAACTTCATCCCCCAAGTCATACCAACGACGAATATCCGCAATCACTACTGAAGACTGTTTTAAATCCTGAATTTGCTTAAAAATAGCTTGATCAGAACCGACATCTTCTAAAGGCAATGAGCTTTTATTACCCAAGCCGTAATACTTGGCAGAACCGATTTCTCCAGCTTGACTATTTTTTCCTGAATAAAGTTGACCATTAATGATTGAGCCTACTCCAATTTGATCAGTTAAACTAAGTGCCACAGCATCCTGAATTGAACCACCTGAAAAATCCTTTATCGCCAAAGCCGCTAGATTAGCCTCATTTTCTAACAATACTGGCACATTAAATCTACTTTGCAAAATTTGAACCAAATCATACTGAACTAAATCATGATTCATAGCTTTAACAATATGATTGTCCTTAACGACTCCATAAATTGCCACAGAAATCCCCATTAAATCAACATTATCAATTGTAGACAATTTAATAGCTTGATACAACGCTAGCAATTGTTTAGATGCATCTTTGCCATCAATGGGAAACTCCTGGTAATTCACAATACTTCCATCTAACCAATTTGTCATACAACTAATCGTGGTCTGATTAATTTTTGTATTTATAGTATATCCAGCTTGAGAATTAAAGTTAGTCAAAACTGGCTTACGTCCACCGCTGCGGGTACTATTTCCCTGACCAATGTCATATACCAAATTATCATTAGCCAATTTAGTAAAAATATTGTAGACAGTCGACTTAGTCAATCCCAATTTCTTTGCTACAGCAGCTCGAGAGGTTGGTGTCTGGTTAAACACTTCGCGCAATACATTCAGCTCATTTATCCTTCTAATAGTTAATCTATTCATTAAACATTCCCTCTCAACGGCTTTAATATAAACAATTTAATAATCCTAATTATATACTACATATGTATAGACCAGTCAGCAACTATTAGCAATAAAAAGACAGATCCATTCTTTAAACGAATCTGCCAATATAATTTTATTCTAAATTAAACAAAGCCTGATTATCAATTAATTCTTTTTGTATAGTCTTTTCATCCTCATGCAAATATACCTTTACTTTACCTTTAATGCCAACAGTTGACACTTTAATTTGCTGATCATCCTTTTGAACCCTAATAGAAGCTGCCTCTAGTCCTTTAGAACTGACAATATTAGTTGAGACGGTTCCTTCTTTTATTTGATACAAGTGAATATCAACATCCTTGGTATAATCATATTCAGCATGAACAGTCTTTTCATTACGCACTAGAATAGTATTCTCACGTACTAAAATTGGCAAACTTAATTCATCAAATTTTTCATTTAGCCATTCTCCTGACTTAGGTGATTGGTAAACTTTATTGTCTAACAAGCTAGTCCATTTACCCCCTGGCAAATAGAAGTGTGCCTTTCCTTGATTATTAAAGATCGGTGCAACTAAAATTTGAGAACCAAACATATATTGCGTAGCTAAATCCGAAACATTAGGATCGTCCCCAAATTCTAAGAACATTGGTCTCATCAAGGGATTACCAAATTTGGCATCATAAGCGGCCTGCGTATAAAGATATGGCATCAATGATAATTTCAAGTTTACATAACGTCTAGTATTCTCAACAGCTTCTTGATCAAAATTCCATGGTACACGATAAACGTTACTTCCATGGTATCTACTATGGGATGATAACAATCCAAATTGGGTCCAACGCTTATATAAATCAGGCGTTGGTCGATCATCGCCATCCTCAAATCCTCCAATATCATGACTCCAGAATCCAAAACCAGATACTAAGAATGACAAACCACCACGTAAGGTATCACGCATAGAATTATAGTTAGATAGACAGTCACCACCCCAGTGAACAGGATATGATTGAGAACCCACCGTCGCTGAACGAGCAAAAACAACGGCTTCTTTTTTACCCTTAACTTCTGCGATAATATCGTAAACTGCCTGATTGTATTGTAATGTGTAGTAATTATGTTCTTGTTGTGGATTTGAACCATCATAGAACTGAACATCATCGACAGGTATACGTTCACCAAAATCAGTTTTAAAGCAGTCTACACCCATATCTAATAACTCTTTTAATTTATCTTGATACCATTTTTTAGCAGCTGGATTAGTAAAATCAATAAAGCCGTTGCCTGCTTGCCACAAATCCCATTGCCATACATCACCATTTTGACGCTTAATTAAATAACCTTTTTCTTTGGCCTCTTTAAATAGTGGTGACTTTTGAGCAATATACGGATTTAACCAAACACAAACTTTCACACCACGTTCATGAATCTTTTTTAATAATCCTACAGGATCAGGAAATTGATCTTTATCCCACGCTAAAGTACACCATTCAAAACCCTTTTGCCAGAAACAGTCAAAATGGAAAACATCCAAAGGAATATTATGTTCCTTCATACCATCAATAAATTTAAGAACAGTTTTCTCGCTATAATCGGTTGTAAATGAAGTACTTAGCCAAAGTCCAAATGACCATGCTGGCGGTAAATTAATTTTCCCAGTTAATTGAGTATAGCGATGCAATACTTCTTTAGATGTTGGACCATAAATTACATAATATTGTAATGACTGACCTTCAGTACTGAATTGTACCCGATCAACATTTTCTGACGCTACTTCAAATGAAACTTTTTGAGGTTCATCTACAAATACACCGTAACCATTACTGCTTAAATAAAACGGGATATTCTTGTAAGCTTGCTCACTTCCCGTTCCACCATCCTGATTCCAAGTATCTATAGACTGACCATTCTTGACAAAATTACCAAATCTTTCTCCTAACCCATAAATCTTTTCATCAATATCCATTGATAATTGTTCACGCATGTAACTCAGTTTTTTATCACGATTATATATAACTCCTTGAGCCTTTTGGACTGATTCAGTGACCAAACGATTATTAGCAGTAAACTTCATTAAAAAATCATCATTCAATGGTAATGATACTTTTAAATCACCACTTTCTAAGGAAGCTAATTTATCCTTCACCTGGATGTCCACCTTAGGGTTCAAATTATTAATTTTAAAACTAGGACCATGATCTTCAGAATCAAAATGTTCCAGTTTAACACCAATAACATTTTCTATAGGAGAAGTCAGTGTTATAGTTGTTGCTCCTAAATTGAGTTGATCACCTCTGCTTAAAACCCTTTTAAACGGTGCAAAGACTTTTAGACTATTCCCATCTTTTTGTGCATCATAAGCTTCCATCGGTGAATCAATTTGATATTCTTCACGATTCATCCAGTAACCATTTGTAAATTTCACTATTTACAGCCTCCTATCAAGAAAAATTTAGTTAGTTTTTTTAAACAAAAAACTAACGATAACGCTTACATTATACACATTTACAACTAACTAATTCAATCACCTTAACTAAAAAAACTCACAAATATTGTATTTTGTGAGTTTTTGATATTTAACTTTTTCAGAATTCTTCTTTAAAGAATTTCTCTAAGAATACGGCAATACCATCTTTAGCATTCGTCTCCGTCACATAGTTGGCTTGCTCTTTAATCGTACTTACTCCATTACCCATAGCAACCGAATATTTAGCCTGTTGCATCATCCCTAAATCATTCATGCCATCACCAAAGACAAAGGTATGATCAGCATCAATACGTTGTTCCCACTGAACTTGTTGAACAGCCGTGGCCTTATCAGTCTTCAAAGGAATCATTTCGATATTATCGGGTCCTGATGATGACAAGCGTAACTTCTTACTATCAGCTAATTTTTCTTTGGCTTGATTTAATTCATCCATATCCCCACGACTCAAGACGACTCCGTTAGTAATCTTATCAGCTACTTGACGTAACTCCTCTAAATTCTCGATTTCTTTATATCCAAAGGCCTCATCAAAGTTACCAGCGTTCTGAGCAATAAAATGTGGAATCTTTTCAGTAAAGTAAGCTGTTTCAGGTGTAAACAACATCATTGGCAGCTTATTAACTTGCGTTATTTGATAAGCCAATTCAACCGTTTTACTGCCTAACAAAGTCACTTCACGACCATTGATACCATCGAAAACGGCTCCATTAGAGGTAATTAGGCCAACTTCAGGATTCAACAAATTCTGAGTAATCTTAGCCAACTCATACATTCTTCCTGTAGCAATATAAAATTTAACATCGTGCTTTTGTAAACGTTCAATTGTAGCCTTTGTACGAACTGAAATATGTTTATGGTCACTTGACAAAAGCGTACCATCCAAATCCATAAATACTAAATATTTTGACATTTTAAAGTCCTCGTCTGCTTTATAAATAATTACATACTCTATTGTAGCAGACTATTGAAAACGTTTACTTAAATTTGCTAATTATTCTAATTTTAAACTAGCTTGATTAACCATTGTATCAATATCCAACTCATGAATCGAATATTCAGTTGAAATCTTTGATAACTGTTGACTAATATTTTCTTTTTTCATAGTTGATTTGTTCTGAAAGATATCAATTATTACCCAATGCCCAGGGTCAGTATTACTTACAAAACTAGCTATAGTATCTCGAGAGATATTTTTTAAAGTCTCTAACTTGCTATAATCTGTAGTTACTTCAAGCAAACGGGCAAAATACGGATTTTCACCTTTAATCTCTAATGCTTGATCATTTGTCTGAATCATCTCTAAGTTTAATTTGTGAATCTCCTTAGATTGAACCACTTTCTGAGCAAATTCAGCATAACGTTGAAATTGTGGCGAGCCAGCGTGAATTTGGTAACTTGCTTCATCTCGATACATTTCAAAAATATAGTTAACACTACCGGCTTCATCTTCATGTGTAGCACACATCATCAAAGTACCCATTTCATTTCGATGAGAAGTTATTAAATTATTCATCCCTTCTGTTAGAAAAGCCTGCCTATTCTTAGGATCGATGTTTAATTTGTACAAGCTGAAAATCGGTTTTTTTAGTAATTTCACAATTATCCGCCTCATTAATTTTTTAAACTAGGTAACTTTTTGATTACTTTAGCAGGAACGCCTCCGACAACGCAATTGTCAGGTACGTCGTTTACAACTACAGCTCCAGCACCAACAATTACATTATTACCAATATGGACACCACCAATAATTGTCACATTGCCACCAATCCAAACATCATCACCAACTGAAATGGGTTCTGTATGTGTAATCAAATAATGACTGCCATCTTCACGAACGCCAAAACGATGACTGGCATCTATCGAATGCTCACCACAGTAGAATTTAGTATCCGGAGCCACAATAACACGATCACCCAAAGTGATTAAATTGGAATCTTGGAAATAACAGTTGCCATTGATAAAATCATCATCACCAAAACTGATATGTGAGCCATAGACAGCACCAAATTGCCCATTAATTGTTAAATTAGTTCCAACATGCTTGAACAATGATTTCATTGTCTCATTTCGTTCTTTGACATCAATTTGAGTATTGATTTCTTGAATCATTTTTTTACCACGTACAATCATTTGTTGTAATTCAGGATCTCGATAATCGTACTCTTGTCCGGCTAATAATTTTTCATGTTCTGTCATCATAATTTATCCCCTAACATTCCTAATTTTTCTAGCTGGTGAACCAACCACAACACTATTTGGAGCCACGTCCTTAGTTACCACTGAAGCCGCTCCAACAATTGAATTCTCTCCAATCGTCACCCCAGGAAGTACTGTGACGCCAGTTCCCAACCAGACATTCTTTTCAATATGAATTGACTTAGTAATCAATGTTCTTCTTTCTGTAGGTGCTTCACCATGATTCACTGTAATTAGACTCACTCTCGGACCCAACTTAGCACCTTCATCAATCCAGATACCACCCAAATCCATGAAGAAACAATCTTTATTGATAAAGACATTCTCTTTAACAAAAGTATGACATCCTAGATCAGCATTGAATGGCGCCTTAATGTCACTAGTACTAGGAACCTGATAACCAAACAAGCGACTAAACAGTTCACGCCGTTCATCAATTGTATTATTTTGATAATTAATCTTATTAATTATTTGCGTATTCTTTTCTACCGTTTGGTCAACCAATTTGAAATCAGCCTCGCTATAATTTAGGACTCCACCCTTTAAAGCCTTATCTAATGCATTCATTTTCTTACCTCTTTACCCTTAGAATAAAGGTAGGACGTACATTCGTCTAATACTTATCCTGTATTTAGACAAATTCATTTTTTGAATAACAAAAAAGATTGAGACATAATTTGAATAATTACATCTCAATCTCTTATTTGATTTGTGAACGTACTTCTGATGAAAAATACAGTGACCCCGCAATCAAAAGTAACTCATCAGACCTCAAATTGTCTTTTAAATTACGATAAGCTTCATGCCAATTTGCAGTCAATTTTATCCGTGGTTGCCAAGCTTTAAAATCTTCTAGCTTCAAAGCCCTTTCATCATTAAAAGTAGTCATAGTGATTTCAACGTTAGGTATCTGTAATAACTCTTCCAGCATTTTTCCAATATCTTTGGTAACAATAGCCGAAAATAGTATTTTTACATGATAATCTTGATAGTCAGTTAAAAGATTCTCTTTTAATCTTTTAATAGCATGGGGATTATGTGCTCCATCCATAATAACTAAAGGTTTCGAATTAATAATTTCCATTCGAGCTGGCCATTTAGTTTCTAGTAAACTATTAGCTATTTTTTCTTCATCAAAAGATAAATTATGCTTTTGTGTATAAAGATAGTACATTTCCAATGCCACAGCTGCATTCTCAACTTGTTGATGACCAATCAGTGGCGTTTCCAAATTCTTTAGTTTTACCGCATGATTATGGAAATCAAATTTTTCAAACTGTTGTTCAACAAATCCCTGATAATCAGTTTGATAATCTCGTTTCCAAACATACACTGATGAATTCTTCTTAAACGCTTGATTTTCAATGACTTTCAAAGCATTTTCAGAGATATTTCCAACAACTAATGGCGTATTTTTCTTGATAATACCCGCCTTTTGATAAGCAATTTTTTCAATTGTATCCCCTAAAAAGGCAGTGTGATCTAATCCAATTGTCGTAATAGCAGTCAATTCCGGTTCAATAACATTGGTACTATCTAGTAGGCCACCCATACCTACTTCAATAATCGCCACATCCACTCGATTTTTAAAATAGTAAAATGCTAACCCAGTAAGAATTTCAAATTCAGTGATACCATAGAATTCCTTTTGATTATCCATTTGTTCAACTAACGGTTTAATCTGATTACCAAGTTTAACTAAATCAGAATTACCAATCTCTTGTCCGTTGATCTCCACTTGTTCAGTAAAATCCTTAATGAATGGTGAATTAAACGTACCTACTTTTAATCCGTCAGCACGTAATAGATTAGCCAAATAACGTGTTGTTGACCCTTTACCATTAGTCCCCGCAACATGAATTGTTGGATAAGTTAGTTCAGGATTACCAAGTAGACGTAATAATTCAGTGATACGCTCTAATCCTGGACAACTACCAAAATAACCTCGTGAAATAATCCATTCAATAACTTTCGAGCCTGTTGTAAACATTTTTATCCCTTTGCCATATAACGACTGGCAAGCATTTTTAGTGGTAGTGCCTTGCCAAAGAACATGATTGAACCGGTTTGAATAAAGAGCATAGCGACTGCTTTGATAATTCTAGGAATCCAAAGTCCCATATTAAAGAATGGTACGTGATACATAATTGATAACCATAGTGGTGTTAAGAACAAACTAATAATAAGGGTATTTAGTAAAACGCAGATGAAAGTATTTTTTAAAGTAATTTCTTTCTTGTAGAAGAAAAGTCCGTATAACACACCTGAAATCAGCGCATTTAATGTAAAACCAATAAAGAATCCAGCTTTACCAAATAGTGTTGTCCCGACAACATCAGCTACTACTGATGAAATTCCAGACCAAAGTGGACCAAAAAGCATTCCTAAAATGGCTCGTGGTATAAAATCAAATGAAATACGTAAAAATTGTGTCTGAATACTTAAAAAATTAGTTAAGACAATCATCATTGCCACTAAAAGACCCATTGTTGAAATTGCATAAATACTGTTTTTTTTGTTCATTTTGAGCATCTCCTCTTAGAGCTGCTACATATCATTATGCAGCGAATGCGAGAATAAAACCGCGAATTTACTTCTTCGTTCAAAAGCACATTCCGTCTTTTTGACACTTAACGCTTTATTCTCTACTCTGTTATCCTTTTATTTTTAAATCGTGGTATTGCTATTATTTCCCTCCCTATTTATTTAACTTTTTAAATATAACGTCTAACATCGAACAAGGTCAATACATTTTATGTATATAGTTCGTATAACACGTATTCATAAATATTAAAAAAATCGGTACAAAAATTCTAATTCCAGAATTTTTATACCGATTATTTTTCTTTAAAATTTAAACTGTTAAATTCGTCAACACGTTCATTTGAACTAAATAGCATGGCAATATTAATCGATAACCAGTCTCTAATCCAACTTACGATATTTATACTTATTAGTATAAGCTACCTTCTTATCCTTACTTAAAACAATATCTCCAAAGCCCGGATGATGAATAGCATCTGGCAACGTTTGTAATTCCATTGCTAGACAACTGTAATTATATTTTGCGGCTTTTTGGGCATCTTCAGGATTGGCGGTAAAAATAACCATACCATTACGATCCGTATACAAGTCAACGGCACGCTTATCAGATTTTATTGTAGCAGCATGTCCGTCAACGACAAAGGTATCGTCATATTCATGCTTATCTAATAATGATAATTGATTCAATCCCTTACCAATTGTCTTGAACTGCTTGAAATCATAAGGTCCCTCAGTTGGTAAATACTGTCCTGTAGGAATCTTCCCATCATCGACTTCCAAGAATTTCTCAGAATTTATTTGTAATTGTTGTTGAGTAATATTTTCATCATCAACATCAAAATAAACGTGACAAGTTGGATTGAACAAAGTATCGTGATCAGTATTTGCTCCATAAGTAATATAAACTTCATCGTCATCAGTCAACATATAAATAACATTGACCTCGAGTTTTCCAGGAAAACCATCCTCGCCTCTTACGGTATGACTGAACATCACGGCCTTATTAGAAATTTGTCGGCTGGAAAAGTTTTGATATTGGAGTCCATGACTACCACCATGTAAAAAGTTTTCACCTTCGTTTTGTTCCATTTGATAACTTTCATCATTGATTTTAAAGGTAGCATCTTTAATTCTTCCAGCCACACGACCAATTGTTTTACCAACTTGATAAGGTGTTTTGATATAGTCTTCCAAATTATCAAAATGCTCGATCAATGAATGTTTTTTACCATCCTCAACGACCTCAAAATTTTGCCAAGTTGCAGCGTAACTCATAACGCTAATACTTGTTTGATTCTTATTAGTAATTTTATAGAGGTAAACCGGTTCAGAATCAATTTCCCCAAAAATTGTTTTTGAAATTCCCATTCTATTACCCCTCTTTTTTTAGTTCATTGCCTTCTTAATGTTTGCTAATGTTACTTGCGATGTATCAGTGAAGTTAATATCGGCTTCATTTAAGATTTCTGGGTCACCAATACCAACAGATGTTTCATGAGCACCATTAACTGATTTGATACCTGAAACAGCATCTTCAAGTCCAATACATTCTTCAGGTTTCAAGTTCAATACTTCAGCACCACGAACATAAATCTCTGGATCTGGTTTTCCATTCTTCAAAGTACTTGGATCGACTCTAGCATCAAAGTATTTTTCCAAATCTAGCGCTTCCAATACTTTTGGAGAATTTTTAGAAGATGAAGCTAATGAAATCAAATAATTATTTGCACTTAAATCTTCAATAAATTCTTTCATACCAGGAAGAATATCTTTATCAGTGAGTCCTTTTAAAAGGCCTAAGTAGTTGTCATTCTTTTCAGTAGCATACTTAACCTTTTCATCCTCTGTGTAATCGTTTTCTTTACCACCAGATTTTAAAATCAGGTTAAGTGAATCCATTCTACCAACACCTTTTAGTTGGTTAGCCAAATCTTCAGTCCATGTAACACCTAATTTATCTGCCAATTGATGCCATGCCTTTGCATGGAAAACTGAAGTATTAGCAATTACTCCATCTAAATCGAAGATGAAACCTTTAATTTGTTCAAATTTTACCATATCGCGTTATTAACTCCTTTGATAAAAAGATGTCTGAAATAACTTCCAGACATCTTAAGTTTACAATTATTTTAGCATTAGTGGTTTATCGTTGACTTGAATTTGAAGTGGATCACCAGATACCAACTTAAATTCTGATCCATTTTCCTTGACGGCTACTTCGATAACACGACCTCTGAATACTTGTCTGAATGAGTAACTGTTCCATTTCTTAGGTAAGAATGGTTTATAACTCAAAGTACCATCATCATGAACACGCATACCCGCAAATCCTTGAACCATGGCTAACCAGCCACCTGTCATTGAAGTAATGTGCAAACCATCTGCAGTATCATTATTATAATTGTCTAAGTCTAGTCTAGCTGTTCTCTCATATAATGCAACCGCTTTCTGATCATAATGTAGATCTGCGGCCAAAACCGAGTGAATTGCCGGTGAAAGACTTGATTCGTGAACTGTTAATGGTTCGTAGAAATCAAAATTGCGTTTCTTTTCACGTTCTGAGAAATCATCGATGAAATCCCAAATACCTTGAAGAACATCACCTTGCTTAATATATGGTGAACGTAGAATCTTATCCCATGACCAATGTTGATTAATTGGTAATTGATCCTTTGGAATGGAGCTAACTGGTTGGATGTCCTTATCCAAAAAGCCATCATGTTGAACGAAAATGCCAAGATCTTCGTCATATGGCAAATACATTTTGTCTACGATGTCTTGCCAGTGATCCATTTCTTCTTTAGAAACGTTCAACTTTTCAAATTGATCTTTACTTACTTCACCAAGAATTTGAAGAGTATACTTCAAAGTCCAACGAGCCAAGAAGTTTGTGTACCAGTTATTGTCGACATTATTTTCATATTCATCTGGTCCAGTAACACCGTGAATCATATATTGTTCGTTACGTTTGCTGTAATGAACACGGTCAGCCCAGAAGCGTGACATCTCAGTCAACATCTTACTACCCTCATGAAGAACAAATGACTTATCACCTGTATAACGAGTGTAGTTATAAATGGCAAAAGCTATATCGCCGTTACGATGAATTTCTTCAAAAGTGATTTCCCATTCATTATGGCATTCAATACCGTTGAAAGTAACCATTGGATATAACGCACCCTTTAATCCTTGTCTTTCGGCATTGATATAGGCGCCTTTCAATTGGTTATAACGATACATCAGTAGATTACGTGATACTTCTGGTTGGGAAACACCTAGATAAACCGGAATACAGAAGGCTTCAGTATCCCAATATGTAGCCCCGCCATATTTTTCACCGGTAAAGCCCTTTGGCCCAATGTTCAAGCGTGAATCTTCACCAGAATATGTTGTGAACAATCCAAAGAGATTGAAGCGCATACCTTGTTGAGCGTCAGTATCACCATCAATCTTAATATCAGATTGACTCCAACGATTATCCCAAACATTTTCATGTGCATTTAACAAATCTTCATAAGAAACACCGCTAACTTTGGCGGCAATACCCTCCATAGCATCTCTTAAGTCATCAATTGTCTCGTAATCACGTGATGTAACTACGGCAACACGTTTTTCAATCGTACCAACTTCATGAGCCTTCAAATCCGCTACGAAAGTCTTGCTAGTTTCTAATTTATCGACTGTTTGATCGACTTCTTTAAGTCCAGTTACATAACCAACTTGCATGCCTGATGTAAATCTTGGTGTACCAAAATCATTTGGCTTTGTCTTAGCAATAATACTGTTATCAGTAATTTCCAAAACTTCCCAGAAGTGTTCATCATAGTTAGCATCTTCATTCTTCACATTAGCATCCAATGAAGAAATAACTTTAACTTCAACAGAATCATCTGACAAGTTTTCAAAGCTGACCTTTTGAACAGATAGTTCTTTTTGAGCAACACTTAAAAATCTTTCAAAATTAAATTTTACTTTAACTCCATCTTTTTCAACAATGAATGAACGCTTTAAGAGAGCATTCTTCATATCAAGATCAAGTGTAAAGTCACTGATTTTATCAGTGTATAAATCTAATTTAGAACCGTTGATTAAAAAGTTCATCTTAATGAAATTAACGGCATTGATAACTTTACCAAAGTATTCTGGATAACCATTCTTCCACCAGCCGACACGTGTCTTATCAGGATACCAAACACCTGCTAAATAGCTACCAGGAAGACTATCGCCTGAGTAATCTTCTTCAAAATTACCACGCATTCCCATGTAACCATTACCTAAACTAGTTAAGCTTTCTTGTAATCGTTTATTTTCCTTATCCAATTTGTGTGTGACTACATTCCAAGGAGCCACTTCAAATATTCTTTTCATAATCAAACCCACCATATATATAAATTTATCTTTTAATTAACTTTTTCCATTACTACAACATCGTATGGCTGTAAGGTCATATTCTTGTTCAATTCAATTTCTTCATTATTAGTCAATTTAACTTGCCATTCATTTTTGACAATCTTATTTGGCATCGTAACTTCATGTTCGCTTTGACTGAGATTACTGATGACAAGGTATTCTTGTTTGTCATCCTGTCTTATGTAGGTAAAGATGTCTGGATCATTATCAAGAATCAGTTCAAAGGTCCCATCGACAAACACCGGTTGACTCTTTCTTAAAGAAATCAATTGCTTGTAGAAGTTCAAAACTGAATCTGCATCGTTAGCTTCATCGGCCTGATTGATCGTATGATAGTTCTCATTAATCGCTAACCAAGGTTTGCTATCTGAGAAACCAGCATTAGCTTTATTAGCCCATTGCATTGGTGTCCGAGCATTGTCACGTGACCAGTGAGAAATAATCTTCATTGATTCTTCTGGCGTATACCCTTCAGTAATCTTTTGATCAACACGATCTTTAGTATCATCATCATCCATTTGTTCAGGCTTGGTAAATGGGAAGTTTGTCATCCCCAATTCTTGACCTTGATAAATAAATGGCGTTCCTCGTAATAACATATACGTTGCAGCAATGGCTTTTGCTGAATGTTTAGTTTCATTTCCCAAAACGGTATTGAATCTTGGATTATCATGGTTTTCAACATATAAAGCATTCCAACCGCCATCAGCTAAATCACGTTGCCATCTGGCTAAGACTTTCTTGAAGCCTAAAGGATTGATACGTTGTTCTCCAGGTTTTCTCTCTTGAACGTTCTGCTCAAGTTCAAAAATCATATTGATGTAGCCGGCACGATTAGGATCAGTCCAGTTGATAGCCTTACGACTTGTAACGCCACTAGCTTCACCGACCGTCATAACGTTGTATTCATTGAAGATATTCCTTAACTCAGTCATGTATTTATCAATACCCTTGACATTCATAAATGGCGCCCAAGGATTATCTTTAATCTTGAAATCCCATGGTTCCTTTTGAATATGACTGATAGCATCCATTCTAAAGCCATCAATGCCTAAGTCGAGCCACCAACGAATCATCTTATAAATTTCTTCACGTACTTTAGGATTTTTCCAATTCAAATCTGGCTGCTGAGCTGCAAAAACGTGGAAATAAGCTTGCTCAGTTTTAGGATCATAGGTCCATGCTGAGTGACCAGAGAAACTCTTCCAATCATTTGGCATTTTATCCGGTGTTGCATCAGCCCACAGGTAATAGTCACGATATGGATTATCTTTGCTCTTTTGTGATTCAATAAACCATGGGTGTTGATCCGAAGTATGATTAACAACTAGATCGAGAATAACTTTAATGCCTATTTCATGAGCCTTAGTTAATAATTCTTTAAAATCATCCATTGTTCCAAATTCAGGTTCGATACTTTCGTAATCAGAAATATCATAACCATTATCGACATTAGGTGACTTATAAATTGGATTGACCCAAATAAAATCAACACCTAAGTCTTTTAAATAAGGAAGCTTTTCAATGATTCCGCGGATATCACCGATACCATCATTGTTGGAATCCTTAAAACTACGAGGATAGACTTGGTAGCCTACGGCATTTTTCCACCATGTTTGATCTGCCATTTTAGTCCACCACTTTCACTGCAAATGATTCCCAAGGGTTCAATTCCAAATCAGAAACATCGGTTATCTTATGATCATAGTTTTGAATAATCATTTCACCAATGTTAACATCTGCTAATTGCAGTTTATGTTTGTTATTGGAGAAATTATTGACGATCAACCACTTTTCACCTTGATATTCTCTTTCAAAGGCAAAGATTTCATCTGATGTATCAAGTAATTTGAAATCACCCCAGATCATGATTGGATTGTCTTTTCTCAACTGAATCAATTTTTTGTAAGTATAGAAGAGTGAATTCTTATCGGCTAACGCATCTTTAACGTTAATTGATTTGTAATTAGGATTTACTCCCAACCATGGAGTTCCTGTTGTAAAACCGGCATGTTCTGTTTCATCCCACTGAATAGGCGTTCTGGCATTATCGCGTCCTTTAGTATTGATGGACTTGATAATGTCTTCTTTTTTATAACCTTCATCAATTCTTTGAAGATACATATTGCGACTTTCAATATCAGAAATCTCAGAAAAATCTTTGATTGGCTTATTCGTCATACCAATCTCTTCACCCTGATAAATGTAAGGAGTTCCTTTTAACATGTGTAAGAGAATAGCGAACATCTTACCGCTCTGAACACGGTATTCCTTATCATTACCCCAGCGAGAGATAATTCTTGGTAAATCATGGTTATTCCAGAACAAAGAGTTCCAACCTTGATCATCCAATTCTGTTTGCCATCTAGCTAAGACCTTCTTTAATTCACCCACTTGCAAAGGACGAAGATCCCATTTATCTTTGCCGGGTTGTTGATCTAATCCAACTTGTTCAAATTGGAAAACCATCGATAATTCATGACGTTTAGGATCAGAATAAAGTTTAGCAATCTCTGGAGTAGCACCCCAAGTTTCACCAACTGTCAGCATATCCTTATCGCCGAAAGTTGCTTTATTCATTTCTTGTAAATAGTCATGAAGCTTAGGACCATTACCAGTGATCATCTTGTCTGGTTGCTTACCTATTAAATCGATAACATCCATTCTGAAACCACCAATACCTTTATCGATCCAGAAATTCATCATTTTATATACAGCTTGACGAACCTTTTCATTCTCCCAGTTCAAATCAGGTTGTTTCTTACTGAAGAGGTGAAGATAATATTGACCAGTTTTCTCATCAAATTGCCAAGCTGGGCCACTGAAGGTTGATTGAAGACCATTTGGTACGCCTCCATCTTTAGGATCACGCCAAATGTAGTAATCACGGTAAGAATTATCTTTACTTTTCTTTGATTCAATGAACCATTTATGTTCATCAGAAGTATGATTAACAACTAAATCCATAACGATACGAATGTTCCTCTTTTTAGCTTCATTGATTAACTCATCCATGTCAGCCATTGTACCGAATTCTTGCATAATATTTTGATAATCAGAAATATCGTAACCGTTATCATCATTAGGTGAACGGTAAACTGGTGAAAGCCAAATTGCACCGATACCCAAATTTTGTAAATAATCTAATTTACTGATGATTCCCTTAAGATCACCAACTCCATCACCATTTGAATCCTTAAAACTACGGGGATAAACTTGATATACTGTTGTCTCTTGCCACCAATGTTTTTGCAAATTAAGCACCTCTCTATTTAACTAATGCAAATCCTTTAGGATCAACCGTTAATTCATGATTATTTTCTGTAACTAAGTTACTCAAAACCACACTCTGACTAGTTGTTACTTGTTTAGGAGTATCGCCTGCATTCAAAATAATTTTAACTTCAGTATCATTTAATTTACGACTCAAGATCAATAATCCATCATCACAAATCTTCTCCCAAACCATCTCTCCTTCAGAAAGAACTTTTTGATTATCTTTTCTAAAAGCAATCAAGTGTTTGAAGAAATCATATAGATTTAAGTCTTGTTGAGATTTATCCCAAACCATACACTTACGACATTCAGGATCATTGCCACCATCCATACCAATTTCATCACCATAATAGATACATGGCACACCTGGTTGAAGATAAGTAAAGGCTAATACTTGTTTCATTAAATCTTTATCATCATTTGTTTCAGTCAATAATCGTGCTGTATCATGTGAATCCAAAACGTTGAATTGAATTTGATCTGTTTGATCACGATAGAGCATCAATTGATCATTGATATCTGAAACCATTTTTTCAATTGGAATTTGTTTCTTAATTAAGTATTTGGAAATTGAATCAGTGTAAGCATAATTCATTACAGCGCTGAATTGATCTCCTTGAAGCCAGCCCTGTGAGGAGTGCCAAACTTCACCCAAGATATAGAAATCTTTTTTAACACTGTCACAAGTTCTTCTAAAGTCACGCCAAAATTCGTGGTCAACTTCATTAGCTACATCTAGTCTCCAAGCATCGATATCAAATTCTTCAATCCAATACTTAGCAATCTTCAACAAATGCTCTTTAACTTCTGGATTAGCAGTATTCAATTTTGGCATATGTGGTGTGAAAGCAAAAGTATCGTAAGAAATATTCTTAGCTTGTTCAAAACCAACATCCTTATATGATACTGGGAATTTGTTGATATGGAACCAATCAGCGTACTTTGAATCCTTGCCATTCTTAACAACATCCAACCATTGTGATGAATTATCACCCATATGATTAAAGACTGCATCCAGCATAACTTTGATGCCGCGTTTGTGACATTCTTGAACTAATTTTTTAAAAGTAGCTTTGTCGCCAAAGGCTGGATCTATTTCCATATAATCAATTGTGTCATATTTGTGATTAGACTTAGCTTTGAAGATAGGACAGAAATAGATTCCATTGACGCCTAAATCGGTTAAATGATCTAGGTGGTCGATAACACCTTGTAGATCTCCACCAAAGAAATCTGTAGCACTTGGAGTTTTAGAACCCCATGGTAAAGTATTCTTGGGATCATTAGACTTATCGCCATTAGCGAATCTTTCTGGGAAAATCTGATACCAGACAGTCTTTTTGACCCATTCTGGTGCATTGAAACGATCCACTTCGTGGAAATATGGCAATCTAAAGTAATTATCAGGACTATCGTAGACATTCTTTTCAAATGAGAACACACCATGATCGCCATAGAATATGGTTATACCATCATTACCAGTAACTTTAAATGCATAAGAAATACGTTTGAATGGCTCTGTAACTTCAATAGTCCAAAAGTCATACAAATCTGTCGTCAAATAGCGTTTCATTGGTGTTGGTTGATCTTGCCAATGATCTGTATCTAGCGTATACGGATCACCATGAAGTAAACCTACCTCTTTGACGTCTCCGCGAGCGGTCCTTAATCTAATATGCATTAAATTATCTTTGTATAGATATGCAAATTCGCTGTCTGGGCGATGATAAATTGCTGGTGTATTCATTGAAATAACCTCTCATTTTTAAAAAATTTGAATAAAAAAAGCTCTGCATTAAATAAATTCAAGACATTCACGTATTGAGTTAATTAAATGCAGAGCCAGATAAACTATACGAATTTAGTAATTCAAGTTTCCAGAATCAAAGTTCTAAAGCTAAATTACTTAACAGCACCTGATGTGACACCTTCGACATAGTACTTCTGCATATAGATGAAGAGTAATGTAATAGGAATCGCAATCAGAACACATCCTGCGGTGAATGTCATAAATAGTGAATTAGCAGTTGTCTGAGTCATCATTGAATATAACCCGATGGCAACAGTGTAATTCTTAACATCATCACCCATGATAATCTTAGCAAAGATGAAGTCCATCCATGGACCCATGAATGCTGTCAATGCTGTATAAACAATGATGGGCTTAGATAATGGTAATGTAATTTTAGTAAAGATTTGCCATTTGTTGGCACCATCGATCATAGCTGATTCATCCAAAGCCATTGGAATTGTGTCAAAGAACCCTTTGGCAACATAGAACGTTAAAGCAGCTCCGGCTGAATAAACCAGAATCAAAGCTAACAAACTACCAGCTAAGTTCAAAGCCTTAAGAATGTAGTAAATAGCAATCATACTCATGAAAGCTGGGAACATGTTTAGAACTAAAGCAACCTTTAAGAATGGTCTACGTAATTTGAATCTTAAACGAGACAAGGCGTATGACATTGAGATTGTAATAAAGGTTGATAGAACACATGTACATACGGAAACGATTAATGTATTAACAAACCAACGGACAAATGGATAATTGCCTGAAGCATCGGTAATCAACTTTGCGTAATTTGATAATGTGAAATGCTTTGGAATAATATATGGAACGAAAGCTCCACCTTCTTCTCTGAAACTATTCAATACAATCCACACAATTGGGAATAACCACACAACAGACATAATCGTCAGGATAGCATAGACTAGTAATTTGGTACGTTTCTTTTGAGCTTTATAATTAATTTCTTTTTTTGCCATTTCTATTATCCCTCCTTATATGAATTAGTATGTGTGTATGCCCATAAGCTAAATACGGCAGATAGAATGAAGATCAGAATACCAATAACAGAAGCTAAATTATAATCCATTGTATTTACGGTCAAATTATATAGCCAAGTTACAAGTAAATCAGTCGATCCGGCACCATAGTAATTTGAGTTTGTAGGTCCACCACCAGTTAATAGGTAAATAACATTGAAGTTATTGATATTACCAATTAATTGTTGAATCAAAGATGGCATCATAACGAAAAGAATCTGTGGGAATGTAATAGATCTAAAGATTTGGAACTTATTAGCACCATCCATAACGGCAGCCTCAATCTGTTCTTGATCAAGGTTTTGAATAATACCAGTTGTAATTAACATTGTGGCTGGAATACCAATCCAAAGGTTAACTACAATGATGGAGAACTTAGCCATTGTTGGATCTGTTAAGAATGGAATAGATTTACTAATCCATCCCCAACTCTTCAAAATAGCATTAACAGGACCAGCATCGTTTAGAAGGTTACGCATAATCAATAGTGAAATGAACTGTGGAACAGCCATTGTCAAAATAAAGATTGTACGCCACATTTTCTTTAATTTAATTCCTTTTGTATTGATCAATAGAGCTAGAATAACTCCAAAGAAGAAACATGATACTGTGGCTACTACAGCCCAAACTAGAGTCCATCCCAACACTGGGAAGAATGTTGAGGCTATATCACCAGTAATAACATTAGAAAAGTTATGAAAGCCTACCCAAGTAAATAAATTCTTTGGTGGTAAGTTATTATGATCGTAATTTGTAAAAGCAATTGAAATCATATATAACAGTGGCAAAATTGTGAAGAATAACACACCCATTAGAGGAACGGTCATAAGAGTTTGATGGAATCTTTCATTCAATAAACTCTTCAAATCATCCTTAGCAGTTGGAAGTGGTTTGCCTGCTGCTTTTAATTCAAAAATATGTCTTGCGCTCTTCAAATTAACAATATAAAGAACTACTAGAACTATACAAATTAAAATTGCTGCAATACCAAACAAGAGGATAAGCATGGAGTTATCACCTTTTTGTAACACATCCATACCCAACTTGGAGTTATATACCAAGCCTTGTTTTTTCGTACCTAATGTTTGTAACATTGCTAAAGCATGAATACCATTGCGAATTAGCCAGAATAAAAATCCAACTTCAGCAACTAAAAATATTAACCCTTTAAGAATTTGTTTATTTGCAAAGTTTGAAAAGCCCATAATGATAAATGAAAGCTTTTCTGGCAATCCGCCCTTCATAAACAATTCTCTAAATGTTATATGTTGTTCCGTGGAATATTTCTTAAACATATAATCGCACCCTTACTTTTTTTTTAGAGAAAATTGTTCTTTTAATTTGACTTCTTTGCGGAAACTGAAACAACTTTATCTAATTTCTTTTGATAATCTGATGACTTGATCTTACCCTTGTATGTATCGTTGATGATTGAGTCCATTTGTGGCCAGAAGTTTGTGATTTCTGGAACCTTAGGCATAACAACTGAGTGGTCTGAAGCTGACATTGTCATAACTGACTTAGCTGTTTCATCATCTTTAACTGCTTGCAATCCTTGAGCCTTAATATTTGAAGGTACAACACCGTTCTTGTTGAATTCAACTTTTTGTGTAGCTTCATTACTTAAGTAATTAGCAAGTTTCATAGCGGCAACTGGTGATTTAGTTTGTTGGTTAACACCATAAACTTTAACACCCAAGAATGCCTTCATTTGAACATCACCACTACCGAAGTTTACTGTTGGATATGGAGCAACGGCCATGTTCTTACCTAGAGCCTTCTTAACATCGTTCTTTGACCATGGGCCTGAAAGGAATGCATCTGTCTTACCTGATTGTAGGTTTGATAGAGCAGCAGCATTTGTTTGAACAACACCTGAGTTACTCTTTTGTTTTGCAATCCAATCTAGAACTTGAATACCCTTCTCATTATTGAAGTTTGTTCCCTTAACTGTTTCACCATTCTTACCGTAAAGGTTATCGCCATTACTCATGAATAGTGGTGTGAAGATATAATTAGCACCGGCTTCAGCGAAGTTTGTACCTAATTTACCTTTAGATGTTAATGTATCCCAACTCTTAACATCATCTGCTGAAAGTTTTGCCTTGTTGTAGTAAAGAACTTGTGATTCAACACCATATGGGAATCCATATACTTTGTTCTTCCATGTAACACCGTCAATAGCTGATTGAACGTTGTTAGCTTTAACAGTCTTTGTATACTTCTTTGATACTGGGTAAAGCAATCCGGCATCTGCCATTTGACCAATTTGATCATGAGGCATCATGAAGACATCAGCAGCCTTTTCAGGATCCTTTGAAACATCCTTTAGAGCATCAGCTGATGATCCAGCCTTAACGGTAACATGAATCTTAGGGTTGGCCTTTTCGAACTTCTTAACTTGTCCCTTGATGGCGGCAACATGTTCGGTATCGATCCAAACCTTAATATTTTGAGTACTACTACTATCGCTAGATGAACTACTGCTCTTGCTGCCACAACCAGCCAAAACTAGCATTGACATACTTAGAACAACTCCACCTAAAAGAATCTTTTTCCAATTCTTCTTCATGCTTTTCTCCTCCTAAAAAATATCTAATCACTTAACAACTTCTATATTACCCATTTTTTCACAGGTTGCAATCGCTTTCAGGATGTTACCGCTAACAGAAACAGTTTCATTTATAATGTTTACTAAAATAAAGACAACCATCTTAAAAAATGGTCAAAAAAAGAGCTACTCAACGTTTATGAGTGGCTCTTTTGCTAAAATTTGCTAACTATCTAGCTTTGCCTTCAATGATAATTGGATCATAATCAATCGTTAAAATACCATTTTGAACATTAACTAGTGAATTATCGATCAAATTAGTATATTGATCACTTCTTACATTGACCTTGGCACGTCCTGGTTGTCCCTTTAATGTGAACAAACCGACTCTGATCTTGTCGTCTTTAGTATAGGTTACTTTAACAACATCATTGTCCAAAGCCTCGATTTCGTAGTTACCAGCATATTGAATCTCATCTTGACTCAATTCATGCATTCTAACCATTAAAGCACTAAGATCCATCTTTTGATCTTTCCAGTCAACTTTATCCTTATCAAATAGACTTGGCGTATGTTTCATACCAGCCTCTTGACCAGCATAAATCAAAGTTGAACCTTTTTGGAACTCAGAGAAAGCCGTCCAATTGAACATATCATTTTCATTAATAAACATCTTATGAGCTCTAACTTGATCATGATTTTCCAAGCAGCGCATCTTAATGTAATTCTTTGGATAAATATATTCTTGTTGATCCAAGGCCTCAATATAACGGTCCAATGGAACTTTATCATTGACATACTTACGCCAAATTTCATCAACATCATAGTCATAAGTCATATCAAAGGCCTGATACATTTCACTATCTGATTCAGCACAGAAACCTCTGTCTCTCAAGTATTTAATATAACCACCACCAGAAGTTTCAGCTAACCAAACCATATCTGGGTTAACTTTCGCAACTTCCTTACGAGCTTCTTTCCAGAAATCAAGTGGAACTTGTGGTGCTACATCACATCTGAAGCCATCAACTAAATCAGCATACTTCTTCAAAGTTTCAATTTGATACTTCCATAGATCTTTGTGAGAATAATCTAATTCAGCAACATCGGTCCAGTCAGGGTTCTTATTCATCAAATTACCCATGCTGTCACGTAAAAACCAACCTGGATGTTCCTTCAAAAGTACAGAATCACGTGAAGTATGATTGTAAACAATATCAATCATCAACTTCATACCCATATCATGAACTTTCTTAGAGAAATGAACGAAGTCGTCCCATGAACCGGTCTTTGGATCAATTGAACGATAATCTTTGATTGAATAAGGTGAACCTAATTTACCCTTACGATCTTTTTTACCAATTGGATAGATTGGTAAAAGCCAAATATAATCAGTTCCTAATTCCTTAATACGTTGTAAGTCATCCTCTAATGCCTTGAGGGTTCCTTTCTTTGTATGATTTCTTACGAAAACACTATAAATTTGAGCTCTTCTTAGTTTAATATCAGTATTATCTGCCATAATTTACACCCCTACTATATTTTTGACTCCAAAGCACAGCTTCCCCATGGATCAAGTGTTAGTTCGTTATTAGTTAACTTAACTTTATTGGCTAATACTTTTTTCCATTTTGTCTCTGGCAAAGTAAACTTCTTTACCTTATTAGAAAAGTTGGTTACAACAATGCCCTTGTTATCTCTTGTTTGACGCAAGTATGCATAAATCTCTGGATCAGTGATCAATAATTGGTAATCACCGTTAGTAAAACAGTTATGTTTCTTAACACTTAATAAACTCTTGTAAAATGTTGCTAAACTCTTGGAATCTTTTAACTCAGCTACCACACTAGTTTTATCCGTTTGGCCCCAATTCCATGGCTCTTTAGTTGAGAAACCACGATATTGAGAATCATCCCATTGCATAGGACCACGTGCAGTCATTTCATCCTGATTGTTTAACAACTTTAGAATTTCTTCATCTGCAAATGATTTCTCATGCAGCGTATTGATTAGGTCTACAGCTCTCTGATCGTCAAAATCAGACACTTGTTGATACTTTAATCCGTGCATCCCAATTTCCTCACCATAGTAAATGATTGGCATACCACGTTGTAAGTACATCAAGGTTGCAAGTAGTTTGCTGACATCTTCATTATCAACTGGTAAATTCAGGCGATCGCGTAAACGGCTAATATCATGATTACCCCAAGTCAATGTTGGCAAACTAATATCTACTAATACGCTTTCCCATGTCACATAGGTTTTCTTCAAACGATCAAGCGACAATCGTCTTGTTTGGAAAAATCCTGGTACATCAGGATTACTATCGTCATAAACTTCACCATAATTACCTGAGTTGACTACTACATCACAACCATCTTCATCCGGTCTAGTATATTCAGCTGCATTTAAAGCATTAGCTGAAGACGCTTCGCCAAACAAGAAAGTATCGGATTTGAAGTCTTTGATTTCCCTGACGAACGTAGCTAAGTAATCCTTAACTTTTGGCAATTTAGCATAGAAAGTATCATCAGCTGGAAATTGTTCACCCTGAATTAGAGAATTTTGTTCCAAGTTAGCTTTAGCAATATGAATAAAGGCATCCAACCTGAAACCATCGACACCCTTTTCAATCCAGAACTTGGCAATATCCGCAATTGATTTGCGCACTTCTGGATTCTTCCAATTTAGGTCAGGCATTTTCTTATCAAATAAATGGAAATAATATTCTCCTGAATCATTAGGGTTCTTCTCCCAAACACTACCACCAAAGAATGAACCCCAGTTGTTAGGTTCATGTCCATCAACTTGTTTATGCCAAATATAATAATCTTTGAAAATACTATTAGGATTGCTGATGGCATCTTTAAACCACGGATGTTGATCCGAAGTATGATTGATCGGCAAGTCCAAAATTATGTGTAATCCTAGATGATGTGCTTTTTCCATCATTTCTGTAAAATCATCCATATCTCCGAGGATTGGATCAATTGCAAAATAATTTGAGACATCATAGCCATTATCAACTTGTGGTGACACAAAAATTGGATTCAGCCAAATAGTATTAAAGCCTAAATTTTTAATATAATCTAAATGAGCGATTACTCCTTGAAGATCTCCGATACCATCGTCATTGGTGTCCTGAAAACTTTTGGGGTAAATTTGATATACGATTGCTTTATCATACCAGTTCACAATACATAACCCCCTCTTGTAAACCCTTACATACCAGTATAAAAAAGTAAGCCCCACAACCGCAAGGCTTTGTTTGATGTTATCGGTAACAGTTTAATCTCTCAACGTACCGCCTAAACTGAGCTTAGGCTCAAAGACTAGAGAGCCCTGTGATTCACCACTTTGAATTTTATCCAAGAGCGTTTCGCCACAAGCACTACCCATCTGAATAATTGATTGCTTGATCGTAGTTATCTTTGGTGAAGCAACTTGATTCAAAAAGACGCCATCAAAACCGGTTACACCAAAATCATCGGGAACTTTTCCACCACAACGAACAATGGCACGTTCTACTCCAAGTGCTAGACGATCAGAAGCACAGATAAACGCTGTATTCTTAGGAATCTTATCCCAATTTTGTCTGATAAAATCTTCAGACAGATGACTATGATTACCAAATCGATGTAATTCAGGAACCATTCTCTTCTCTTGAACTTGTTGCAAATAACCCGCTTCACGTGAATATTCGAAAGATTCCTTACTGTCGATGCCGACATAAATTAATTTCTCATATCCTTTTTTCAAGGCCAATTGTGATAACAAGTAAGTACCTGCTTTATTATTTGTATCAATAAAGTCAAATCCATAACGATTCTCACCAAATAGAACCACTGGTTTTTTAAGATCCTTGATCCAATCAACATCACTGATACGCATTCCCGTAATGATATATCCATCACAGTTACCAATATCAAAGTTTCGACGTGTAACCAATTGCAAGGAATACTGATGTAGATCTAAAGTCTTAGCAATACCAATCATCAAATTCATATAATAAGGTTCCGTTGTATCAATATCTTCCAAAATACATAGCTTAATAATTCTTGTACTATTGTTGGCCAAAGCTTTAGCAATTACATTAGGATGATAATCTAATTCTCGCATCGCTTCATATACCAACTGTTTTAATTCATCTGTAACCTTATCAGGATGATTGATTACTCGTGAAACCGTCATTTTTGAAACATTAGCTTTCTTTGCTACATCTAATAAAGTGGTCATGAATTCCCCTCCATACATCACAAGTTAATTATATAACACTTTAAAAGCCCTTTCAGGTGCTTTTTTATAAAATTAAATAAATAGTATTTTTAGCTCTTAAAATTTGACTAATTGTATTTAAAATCACTTAAATGAGCAACATGTTTGAACATCTTTTACAATTGAGCAAAAATCTAGTCGAATATTAATTGAGAAGATGATAAAAATGATTATTTATTTAATAGCCATCACTGTTTTCATGGCTCAATGTTTCATTTTATTCTATATTTATCTTTCACAACAAAAGCGTTTTAAAAAGGATATGCAAAATCCTTATGAACCACAGCAAGATTTGAATCAATTCTTTTATTTTATGTTACTACCATGCCTAAATGAAGGAAAAGTCATTAAAAATTCCTTAAACCACTTAATTGATTTAAAAGGTCGCATGCATATTATCGTTATCGATGACAATTCAACAGATGACACTATATCCAAAGCTCAAAGCGTTACTGGTCCCATCAGTATTATCCAAAGAAAGTTTCCTAATGCTCAAACTGGCAAAGGTGATGCCTTGAACAGTGCCATTCCTGAAATAAATCGTATTGTTAGTGAGAAAAAGCTTGATCCTCAAAAATGCATCATTGGAGTCCTTGATGCTGATGGTGTTCTCAGTGGCAATACTATTTACAAGTTAAATCAATCATTCCAGAATCCTGATACTGATGCTGTGCAGTTACGTATTAAGATGAAAAAGCCTGAGAAAATTTTACAAACTTTTCAAGATGTTGAATTCTTTGTCGTTAATCATATGATTCAATTAATTCGAACTTACATTAAAGCAGTTTCCTTGTGTGGTAACGGACAATTTTTTCGTGTTTCATCAGTTCTCTCAAAATTAGGCAATAAACCTTGGGGTAACGCTCTACTGGAAGATTACGAATTGACTTTACGAATGGAATTAAAAGGTTTGAAAATAAAATATGTTGACGAGGCATACGTTGAACAAGAAGCTCTCAAAAAAGTCAAAAAACTAATTCGACAACGAGCACGCTGGTCACAAGGAGGTTGGAATTGCTGGAAGTATCTTAAACAGATCACTACTTCCAATGTTGTTACAACGGGTCAAAAACTTGATACTTACTTCTTTTTTATCCAACCCATTTTAAATATTCTGGCCGATTTCAGTATTATTTTTCTTACATTCGATTTCATTTCACATTACTCTCGTAATCCTGAATTTATCTTCATCGTAACAGTCATCATGACCACCATCAGTTTCTTCTTTGGAACAGTCTTTACACTTATTTATCATAAAGAGCTTAAACTGCATGATAAATGCAACTTGGTTATTCAAAAGGATGATATGATCAATGAAAATATGCATCTCAGAAAAACTATCCTTTCCATCGGTCTAATTTCTTATATCTATGTTATTTTATTCTTCAGTTTAATTATCTCTGGTTATCACTTATTGATTGGACACACTAGTTGGGATAAAACACAACGTAATTAGAATATAAGACAAAATAATAGATCCAATAACTTAACATTGAGTTATTGGATCTATTATTTTAATATTCTTTATTTTCTTATTTTATTTGTAACTTCTATTATTATAAAAATAATTGAACTTATAACGATTGCTCCAATAAAAGGATTTATTAAAAAATTAGGAAAATATAAATCTTTAGGGATTTGATTTACAAATATATTAAATTTCATAATCCTCGCCTCTTATTAGCTATAATTATCTCATCATCATTTTTATATAGCAAAAAAGTCGTCCTAAAGACGACTTCTCTGGTTACGGAGTAAACGTACTGGTGTATGTACCTTTTTGAATTATTTTTGATTGATAGATACGCAATGTACTTACCTATCGAAAGTAATTATCTAACCTATTTACCCGAATGTAAACTAACAAGTATCTCTATAACTAAACTGTTAGTTTGATGTGACGGAATTGTAAGGTGAACATAGTTATGAAATAATGAATTTGAGGTGAAATCATGAATTCAGCAACACAAATTTTATTAGTTATCGCCAGTTTCATTCTGGCTTTGTCAGTTTTAGTTGGCTTAATTTTAATCTCTACTAGTCTCTTCCAAATCAAAGGGTTGATGAAGACTAAAAATAAATTGTTAATCCAAAAGAGTCGTCCTTACGTGATCTGTCGTCGTATTAATAAACAAACTATTGAGATTCGTAATGTCGGCAATAGTCCTGCTAGAATCGATGAAATTCAGGGTGATACAGTAGATTTTTCATATCTTAATCAAAAGAACCTCTTTTCCGGTCAGTTTTTCAATTTTCCAATCGCCGAAAATCAAGATGTGAATATTCTTGTGAAGTATCACGACCAAATTAGTAATTTTGAGGAAAAATTCACCATCTGAATCTAACATTTTCACTACGGGCAATTTATTGTTATAAGAACCTTCTTGTTATTCATCTTACAGACCTTACAAAACCGTTAGGACTATTGTTTTGGTATCTATGATATTATTCCTAATGAACTCGGAGGGATAAATGATGAATAAAAAAGTTGGCATTAGTTTAGTGATTGCATTAATCGTTTTAATACCATTGATGGCTTATCAATTATGGTATGTTCCTAACTTTACTGGGGATGATTATTATACTTACGTTGGCGACTCATATAAGGAAATCATTGAAAAAGATGATTCTGGTGCCGACTATAAGGAATACTATTATAAACAAAAAGCTTACGATAAGGATGGCAATGAAAAATTATTAAAGTTCAATAGCACCATCGGTCGTCCTATCAAAGCCGATAATTATTTAAAAGTCGTTTATAACCGCAAATACGACAAAGTTCTTTCTTGGGAAAAAGTACAAAAGAAACAGGTCCCTCGTAAGACAGTTGAACAAATATTAAAGTGAATTTAAAAAGTGCATCTCAAAGCGTAGAACCAATTCGGTTTACGTTTCGAGATGCACTTTTTAATATTGAAACATATAAAAAAATAGAAAAAATCCTACCTTTTTAGTGCCTATAATTTATTTTCCAAAATCAATACATCATAAGGCTTTAAATCAATTTCTTTAGTTGTCGTCGTTTGTGTCAACAAATCTCTACTGTTGGGATAAGGATTACTAATTTGTTTAGTTTTTCCGTCAGTATTAATAACAAAAGTATAGCGGGCTGTTTTACCTGTTCTGGTAATAATCTCAACACCAGTCTTTGTCTCATCTGGTACGATCTGAGCCTGTTGCAAAATGTCTTTCATAAAGAAGTCCATAGCCTGCTTATCTAACCTACTACCTGCATAGTAAGCAAAACCTTCTCCAAAGTGATTCTTTGTCAAAACAGAATTATTCTGATAGAAGACTTCACCACTGTAATGAGCCAGTGATTCCGCTGTTTGCGGTTGAATCAAATCACAAACCAAACTACCTTTTCCAATAATTTTACCGTCAGATACCAACTTATGTGTTTGATCAAATGGTAAAGCATCAGTTTCTTCGTACTTTAACCCTAGAACATTCCTTAAAAGACCAGGGTAACCACCCAGATAAATATTATCGTCTTTATCAGCTAAACCAGACATGTAATTAGTGACAAAAATCCCTCCATCTTGAACAAACTTTTCAATCTTAGTTGTCATTTCCGGTGAATTGATATACATACTTGGTGCGATGACGACCTGATACTTTTCTAAATCAGTCTCTTTAGAAATCATATCAACGCCAATCTTGCGATCATAAAAAGCTCTGTAGTAATCGTAAACTTCTTGAACATAATCTAGATTAGTCGTTGGCCCCATACAATCCTCTAGGCCCCAGTAACTATTCCAATCAAAAATTATTCCAACCTTCGATTGATTGCGTGAATTTTCCAAATCTTCAGGCAATTGATTCAATTCAGTACCCAACTTCTTTAACTCACCAAAGACACGTGTCTGAGTCGATTCAGCGTGTGAAATCATAGCACTATGCAATTTTTCCGAACCATTACGAGCCTGTTTCAATTGAAAAAATTGAATGGTTTTGGCTCCATGAGCCATTGCTTGATAACTGAGCATCCGCATCTGATTGGGTGCTTTCAGAGAATTAAATGGTTGCCAATTTTGTTGACTAGGCGTTTGTTCCATTAACATAAAGGGTTGATCTTTGACACCACGCATTAAATCATGTTGCATAGCAGTATAACCAGCCGGTGTATCAAAACTAGGATAGTTGTCCCAAGAAGCAACATCCATTTCTTTAGCCCATTTGAAGTAGTCCAAATCTTTTTGTGACCCCATTAAGTTGGTTGTTACCGGACGTTGATCATACTTTCTGATAATGTCTCTCTCCATCTTAAAATTTTTCAAAAGACTATCCGATTGGAATCTACGATAAGCCATATCTAATCCTGACATTACTGGTTTTCCATTATCATATGTATCACCAATCCTCATTGGTGGTACAATTTCATCCCATTTATGATAAGTATGACTCCAGACATTAGTTCCCCAAACCTGATTGATTTTATCCAAGTCATTGTCATACTCATATTTCAGCCACTCTCTAAAAGCCTTCGTACAATTCTCACAGTAACAGTAGCCATTGTATTCATTTGAAATATGCCAATGCGTAATATTCTTAACTGAAGCATAACGTTGTGCTACTTTTTCAACTAGTTGACTAGCCAGACGTTGGAATTCAGGACTATTAGGACAAGCATTCTCACGTTTACCGCCAACTTGACGTCTGCCATAATCATCTACACGATTGATTTCCGGATACTTTTTAGTCATCCAAAATGGCAACGCTGCGGTAGAAGTAGCCATAACAATTTTTATATTGTTCTTTTCCAATAGCGCAACAATTTTATCTAACTTATCAAAGTTAAAGACACCTTCCGCTGGTTCTAACAAAGACCATGAAAAAACATTAATTGTCGCTGAATTAACATGTGCTTGTTTCAATTTATCCCAGTCATCTTGCCAAGTATCTTCAGGCCATTGCTCAGGATTGTAGTCACCACCGTACAAAATTGACATCATTTTACCTCTAACTTTCTATTATTATTTTTAAACAGACTAAATTAAAACTATGATCCAGCACTTTCATAGGATGAAATTCCCTTATTCCAAATTTTAATTGCGATAAACAAGAAGACAATTGAGATAACCACTAACCCACCTAAGTTAAATAGCACGTTCTTTCCAGTTAAGAAGTAACTAGCTGGATAAAAGGCTGTGAAAGCAAATGGAATGATGAAAGAAATGATCCAGCGAATTAGATGATTGAAGATGCTAACGGGATACTTAGCAAAATCATTAAACATGTAAAATAAGTAAGTGATGGTATTACTTTTCTTCATCCAAAAGGCTGCAGCCGAAGTACCGATTTTTAAAGCTGTATAGATGGCTGTGGCAAATGGGATTGAAACAATAAATAAGATCACTTTTAACAGAGTCCAATGAACTGTAGCTGATGACATAACTAGTAAGATAACGCCAACTAACAATTCTCCAAAAGCATCGACTTGAAAGGTCTCAACTAAAACGTGAAATAGTGGATTGATAGGGCGTGTTAAATACTTATCGAATTCACCTTTTCTAACTAATTTTTGACCGACAATCCAGAGATTATCAAAGAAAAGATGATCTAAGCCCTTAGGAATCAATGCAAAACCGTAAATAAAGACGATTTGTTGTAAACTCCAACCTGCCAACTTCGGCACTTGACTGAAGATAACTTGTAAAAAGATCAAATTCAAAACTTGATTGAGTAAAACTCCTAAAACTCCAACGATAAAATCAGCTTTGTATTCCATCGTCTGCTTTAAATATTGTGAAATAAAAATTTTTTCTAAGTGTAAGACTCTTCTCATATTAACCTCCCTGGATACTCAAATGTTTGATAGCAAAATGCCAAATAATTTTTGCTAAGAAAATAAAGAATATCAACCAAAAGATTTGTAGGAGTAATACAGAAATAGTTTGCTCTGCACTATACTTTCCGAGATATAACATTACCGGCGTGTATAGCAACGACGAAAATGGCAATACTTTCAGAACATTCTGTAAGACTGGTGGGAAAAATGCCAAAGGTACTAATGATCCTGACATAAAGATCACTAGAGCATTTTTTAAAACGTTTGATCCCCACAGATTCCGAAAAAAGAATGCGGTAAAGCTAAAACAAATATTAAAGTAAAAATTAATTAGATATGCAACTGTTGCACTAAAGAAGTACAACAACAAATTGACTAAATTAAGAACCGGTGTACCTTTACCAACAATTTGATAGATTAGAATGCCACCAAATAGTGGTACCGCTAAAACTCCAACGTCGATAAGCTTGCTACCGATCTCTTCATAAAAGTAATTGGCCGTAAAACTGATTGGTTTGAGGATACGCATTGCAATTGAGCCATCTTTGACTTCATCCCCAACACTGCTAGAACCGTCGCTAGAAGTCAAAATTCCAGTAAAGAAACTCAAAAAGATATACAAAACCATCTCTGGAAAAGTGAAACCATTTAAACTTGAATTCGTACTCGATTGGAAGACAGCTTTCCATAAAAAGTAAGTTACAAAGGCTCCCAAAGTATTACCCAACGCAAATAGCAGAAAATTAGCACGATAAACAATTGCCTCTTCGATTCCCGCTGATACAAAGGGACGATATTTTCTCAAGAAGTTAGTCATGTTCGGCCGCCTCCTTTCGGAAAATCCTCCTAACGATATCTTCTATATCCGCATCTTTAACACTGATATCTTGAACGTCGACTTGTGACAAGGTCAATCTGATAACATCAGGAACTGATACTTTGCTACTATCAAATTTAACTCGAACATTCTTTTCATTCTGCGAATACTCAATAGCTGAACCAAATTGAGAAAAGTTTAGACGATTCGCATCCTCCGCATTGACCAATTCAAACTCAATTTCTCTAATGTGTCCAAAACGATTCTTCAATTGTTTGATTGTTCCATCAAAAACTTCTTGTCCATGATCAATCATGAAGACACGATTGCACAATAATTCGATGTCGCCTAAATCATGTGTCGTCAAAATGATTGTGGTTTGTTCTTCTTGATTGATTTGTTCAATAGCATGTCTGATTTTATCTTTAACCGATACATCCAATCCAATTGTTGGTTCATCCAAGAACAAAACTTTGGGGTTATGTAATAGTGAAGCGGCAATATCAGCTCGCATACGTTGTCCTAATGATAAAGTCCTTACGGGACTAGTGATGAAATCATTTAAATCTAAGACCTCATTCAGAAAATCCATTCGTTTATAAAAATCTTTATCAGGTACATTGTAGATTTCTTTTAAAACTGAATAAGTTTCACGTAATGGTAGATCCCACCACAATTGGGTTCTTTGACCAAAAACAACCCCGATATCTTTAACATAATTTTGACGATCCTCTTGAGGGATTTTGTCGTTGATCCGGCAATATCCACTAGTCGGCGTTAAGATTCCTGTTAGCATCTTAATGGTTGTTGATTTACCTGCACCGTTAGCACCAATAAAGCCCAAAATTTCTCCCTTAGGTACCTCGAAGCTCAAATTTTTGACGGCTTCAAAAGTTTCGTATTTTGGCTTAATCAATGATTTAAAGGCTCCTACTAGTCCTGGTGACTTAATAGTTTTTCGAAAATCCTTTGTTAAATTAGATACTTCAATCATCGACATCTAAATCCCTCCTTTTATACATAGTAAGCGCTTACTGTAGTAGCGTACTTTCAATATTAGTCATCCTACCTTTCATAGTCAATTAGATTTTCCAAAAAAAATTCGTTACCGATAACAAAATCGATAACGAATCATTTTTTAGAAATCAAATTTTTGATGATTGATTAAATGCTGTATTCCAGCCCCGGGATAACAAGTCTTAACAATTCCCTCCGGCCGCAAAACACCTTCCATTTGATCAACTTTAACCCATTTCAAATCAGAATTAGGTGGCAAATCAAAATTCCGGTAATCCAAATGTTGTAACTGATGATATATTTCATCGTTGACTTCTTGACGATAGATCAAATTCAATTGTTGATAATCGATTTTCTTCAATTTCCAGAAGTTTTCCAAAATTCCTGCAAATTCCAGTTTCAAATCAGTTAACCCCAGCTCTTCATACGCTTCACGCTCGGCAGCAGATTGACTTTCTTCATTGAATTTAACGGCTCCACCAGGTAGGATATACAAGTCCTGCTTCGTATTTTCTCGTCTAACAAAGACTTTACCTTTATGTAATAAGATTAATACCGCTCGAACATCAAATTTTTGTTTTTGATTCAAAAAATAACGTAAATCACCTTGTTCTTGCATTCAATCACCTACCCTCATTTAATAATGTCATCATATACCAAAAATGTGAATAAAAACACAAATAGCCAGTAACCCATTTCGAGTTACTGGCTATTATTTTAATTGAAATATTTATTAGCAAAATCCGTTGCTTTATCAATATAAAGTTGCCCGGCCTTGCTATATGAATTAGCATGACTAGCGCCCTTAACAATCCAAAGCTTCTTAGGACCTTTAGTATAATCATAATTCAAATAGGCATTCTTAGTTGGTACAAAATCATCTTTCGAACCATGGATAACAAACAATGGCACCTTATTCTTCTTCAAGCTATTTTTAGTACTGGCCTGATAGAAGTTATACCCTGCTAAGAAATCAGCAAAGAGACTAGCTGTAGGTACGATTGGGAAGCTTGGTAAATGAAACATATCTTTTAATTGATAAGATAATTCGCCAGAAATGGTCGAATAACCGCAATCGGCTATGGCGAATCGAACATTCTTGGGATGTTCTCCCAAAGTATACATGACTGTAGCAGCACCCATACTGATACCATACAATCCAATCTGTGAATCAGAACCAAACTTCTGATTAAGTCGCTTGATCCAATTCATCATATCGGTCCGATCTTTCCAACCATACCCAGCATATTTACCCTGACTCATACCAAAGGAACGATTATCTGGTGCCAGAACGTTATATCCTGCGTTGTGAAACATTCTGACATATGACCCCATATATTTACTAGCACTACCAAATCCGTGGACAACAACCACTGTTTTGGCGGTTTCCTTCTCAGCAGGCAAATATCGAGCCTTTAACTTCAGATGGTCCTTCGTCGTCTCTTCCCAAATCTGCGGTTTCCGTTTCAAAAACCATTGGCTATTCTTACTCAAATGGCCTTTTATCTGACTACTGTAACCACTCTTACTAAATGCATAATTAAACATATATCCACCAGCAGCTACATCTGCGAGTAACGTAACGCCTACAACGACTGATAAAGTGATTTTAACAAATTTTTTCACGGTCTCATTTACCCTTCTAGATTACTATTGTTCAACAATAATAATCTAATTGGTAATTTAAATGCAACAAAAAACAGATTAATTATTAGCTACTTCTTCGCTCTTAGCTCTGTTTTCAGTAGCATCTTTGTGGAACCAGTGAATATGTGAGTCGAAGAAAGCAATCATATCATTCATGAAGTACATGATGTATGTCAAGAATAGAACGGGACTAGCATCACCTTGTGTAGCAGTAACACCCCAAAGAACAATTGACATAATACCTTGAACTGTCCAGAAATAATATTGTTCACGGAAACGTAATGTACATAGAAGTGCACCTGTAAATCCAATAGCGGCAGCCACAGAATCAATTACAGGACGTGGACTAATGAATAGATGTGTATCCATCAAATAAAGTAGTCCCCATGAAGCAAAGAAGAATAGTGCTGTCCAAAGCCATTTGATAGCAGTTAAACCGTGGATATGCTTTTCAGCGTCCTTAGCCCATTGTGGACTAACTAAAACAGGAATATCTAGCAAAACAATGTAACTTAATTGAAGAACAACATCAGAGAAGTTCTTAGCATTGATAGCTACAAAAATATAAATAAGTGCTGAAACTAATCCTAAAACACCATTTAAAGGTTTTGCATTAGTAATGGCAACTGTACATGTGAAACCTAAAACGGCCGCAAACCATGTCCAAACAGCAATTGCATTAATAGAATGTGAAAGTGTTGATGCAGTGATGGCCCCCAAGCCGAACATTAATAGCATGTAACTCTTGAAACTCCAGTGTTTCATTTGTTCAACATACCATTTTGGATTAAATATACTCATTTATCCTTCTCCTCTGGACCATTGCCAAAATATATGATTGTGGCATTTATATTTTGAAATGATCAATTTTTATTTATCCCTTAAACCGTATTTCTAAAAAATATCAATTTAACCGACAGCTAAAATCATACCACCAATTGGACTAAATTTGGCAAATGGTTTCTTGAGCATATTGGCGACATATCGGTGTAAAGCGCTTAACTCACTTGCTAAATTAGGAATTTATCATTTGATACAAGATATAGATTTTTTCTATTTCGTATCACTATATATAGTTATAACGGAGTAACAAACTAAAAAAGACATCCAAAGTTAATTGAATGTCTTCCTAAAATAGGATTAAATTTTACCAACTAAATCTCCGCTAGGTCTAATCGTATCTTCCCCAGGATGCCAATTTGCCGGACAAACATCATCACCATGTTCTTCAACAAATTGTGCTGCTTGCAAAGTTCTTAAAACTTCTTTCGGATTTCTACCTACACCCATAGCATTAACAGTATAGGATTTAATGATTCCTTTTGGATCGGCAATAAAGACTCCACGATAATCTTGTCCACTAGCCTCATCGATCATATTGAAAAAATCTGTTAGTTCATGCTTTTGATCTGACAACATCGGATATTGAATCTTACCAATAGTTTTTGTCGTCTCAGCCCAAGACATATGTGAGTACTGGCTATCAACCGAAACTGAATAAATCTCTGCCCCGGCAGCCTTAAACTCTTCATACAAGTCCTGCAATTCACTTAACTCTGTGGGACAAACAAATGAAAAATCAGCAGGATAGAAAAATATAATCGACCATTTTCCTAATAAATCATTTTTAGTAACAGTTTTCAATTCACCAGCCTGATATGCATTAACATTGAATTCGGGTAATTCCTTATTAATATAATTCATAATAAATCCTCCTAACTAAAGAATATGTTTAAACATATGTATAATAACAAATATTGAGTATTATTTTAAATACAAACCCTTTTGTGTGACAATATAGTTATTCATTTAAAGAGGGATTGATTTGATGACAGACGAAGAAAAACTAAGTGCCATTCGTGAGTACTCATTTAATAAGATGAAACAAGACACAACTGGTCATAATTTTGATCATATCCAAAGGGTTATTAAAACTGCTAAACGAATTCTAAAAGAAGAACCTGCCGATCATCTGATTACACTGGCCGCGGCCTACCTACATGATGTAGCTGACGATAAACTAGTCTCTGATCCGATTAAATTAGAGAAAGAAATTCATGATTTCCTAAAGGGGTTGGGCATGACTGATGAACAAATTAGCGAAATCCTCTATATTACTCACAATTTGTCATTCAGCAAGTCACTAGACAATCCTCCAAAATTATCTTTAGCAGGACAAATTGTGCAGGATTCAGATAGACTAGACGCTATCGGCGCCATTGGTATCGTAAGAGCTGTCTATTATGGAGGAAACAATTCCGAAACTATCTACGATCCGGCTATCAAACCACGTGAGAAAATGACAAAGGCTGAATATCGTAACTTAGACGATGAAACTATCATCAATCATTTTTACGAAAAATTATTAAAATTAACTTCCATGATGAATACCCCTACCGCCAAAAGGATTGCCCAAGGACGTCATCAATATATGCTGGATTTTCTAGATGAATTTAAAGCTGAATGGGATGCAAATAAATAATAAGGAGATTTTAATTTTGGTATCATTTGAAGAACAAGATAAAGAGTATTTTGAACATATTATTAGAAACCTAAGTGATCGTGGCGTACAGTTAGATGACATCGCCGAAATTGTTATGTTTTTGGAAAAGGATTATATTCCTGGTTTAAATACTGAAATAGCTATTCATGCTATCAAAAAAGTTTTGCACAAACGTGAAGCACAAAATGCCATCATGACCGGTATTGAATTAGATGTTTTAGCCGAAAAAGGTCTCCTATCTGGGCCCATGCAACGTATCATGCGTACTGATGAATCAACCTACGGTATTGATGAAAATATGGCTATCACTTTAGCTAGTTTGTACGGCTCTGTTTCCGTTACGAATTATGGTTATGTCGACAAATTAAAGCATGGTATTTTAGCCAAATTGAACGATAAATCTACTGGAAAGATCAATGTCTTTTTAGACGATCTAGTCGGTGCTATCGCTGCTGGTGCTTGTGGTTGGCTAGCACATAATGAATCCACCGTTCAAGAGATGCTAAAAAACAAATAATTCGCATTTAATATAAAAACACAGCACTCATTCGGGAATATAATGCACACGACCTTGAGTCTCTGTACAACAAATATTTCCCAATAAGTGCTGTTTTCTAAAATGATTACATATTCTATTTTAATTTCCTAATCAACCATTAAAACATTAGTTTTAGAATGTTCTGAAACATAGCGTGTTACTGATCCGACAAAAGCACGTTCTAAGGCGTTTAGGCCTGTTTTACCCATAACGATCAGATCGATTGTTTTATCTTTAGGAAAATGAGCTAATTCTGAGCGAGGTTCACCATTTAAAAGTTCTACCTGACAAGCCAAGCCTGCCTTTTTTACAAGGTCTTCAGCCTTTTGTAGATCGAACTTAGCACCTTCCTCTAGATCATGAGTTAGTCCAGGAGCGTATGAAACACCTACATTCACTGGTAAATTAGCCGTATTAACGACCGAAACTAAAAATAATTTTGAATTAAATTGTTTAGTTAAGGTAATTGCAGCACCCAAGGCATCATATGAATTTTTACTTCCGTCAATAGCTACAAGAATTCGATTAAACATGATTTTAGCACCTCCTAGCAAGACATCTTGATATCTTTAGTAGATTTTACCAAGTTCAGGAATAATTGACATTTTTAAGCTATTTACATATTGGATATTTTCTACAATCAGAATAAAATTGGTGAAAGTATTCATCACAAAGATTTTACTGATTATAAGTATAATGGTTATTATTTTATTTATTTTTTATATAATCGTACTTTTACCTACAAATTGTAATATAATAAATTTGTTGGAAGAAACCCAAAATATGCAATAATATTATATTCTCAATAGTACAATCCTTCTATAGAATAATTCTTCTAACTTAACGGCACTGCTCCTCGGCAGTGCCTTTTTTTGAGCTCTAAAATAGCTAGTTTTCCTTTTTCTGGATATAATATTTAAAAAGGTTAGGAGTAATAATTGAAAAAGCATCTAAAAAAAATAATTAGGTTAAACATCTTTTTCACTTCGACAATGATTATTTGTGATTTTTTTATTGTTCATCCGCATACGAATGATAGTAGTTTTGCTGTCCATCAAGTGTCCGCATCCAATCAGATGAAAATCAAACATAAACACAGTAATGTTCATTCAGATGAAGAACAAGAATTCAGTAATACATAATCTTGTAAAATAATTTGTTCTAGTAAAGCGAAAACAGCTTCTATTAAGTAATTCAAGTAAACGACGACACATCTTGAATACTTAATAGAAGCTGTTCTTTTAATTTTGTAGTGCCAACCCAGTGCTACTTAATTCGTAAACCTTATCATAGAGCTTTTTAACATCGTCCGGAATATGATGATCTACTTCAATTACGGTTAAAGATTTATTATTCAGAATTGACTCATGAATCGACGTTGCCGTTTCAGGATCTAATGATGCCGTACCTTCATCAATTAGCAGCAATTGGCGATTAAAGTACAGTGCACGAGCAATTTCAATTCTCTTTAGTTGTCCTCCAGAAAAATTATGTCCATTTTCATTGATCCGCATTTGTAACGATGTCTCATTGGCAAACTCTTCCAATCCTGATTGCTTTAAAGCAATAATAACCTTTTGATCATTAGCAGTACTATCTCCCAAAGTAATATTGTCCTTAAGACTGTCTTCAAATATAATCGGCGTCTGCCCTACAATCCCAAAATTATTATAAGAATCAACTTGCGAGTAGGAATGATTATTGAATAAAAATTTTCCAGAGGTTGGTTGCAGCTCTTGAAGAATCATTCGAATTAAGGTTGACTTACCAATACCTGACTTACCGCCGATCAAAATCTTTTCACCTTGAGTTACTGAAAAGGATACATCATGGAAAACTTGTTTTTGATCGTAATTAAAACTGATATCATTGGCCGATAATTTATTCATTACTACTGTATTCTCAGTTGAAGCAATAGCCTTAATCGGTTTCAACTGATGAATTTTTGTACGAATACTCTTCGTACTGCTGATAGTATTCCAACTAGTGATAATCTGATTAAAACCGTTTAAAATCCAAGATGATGAATATTGAATTGCCACGAATTGGGCCAAGGTTATCTTTCCAGTAATGGTAAAGTAAATCCCCAAACCAATCGGCAAATATGAAAAGGTGGAGAAAAGCATCCCAATAAAATTGTTAGATAAAGCAATCTGATTTTTCAAACTGGCATTAGAGGATTCCATTTCAGAAATAGAACGATTCATACGTTTTGAAAAACCACCAGTTACATTATAACGGCGTAATAATAAAGCTCCATGTAGTAAATCTTTAACTGTCGCCGACAAAATTTGATTATTTTGAGACCAAGTATCAGTTTTTGCTTGAATCGATTTAGTAAATAATTTTGGAGCCAAGGTTGGGATAATCATAAAAAGCAAAAAGATAATGGTGATATAGACGTTACTGTAGAGTGCATATGTTAGAGTCCCTATAGTCATCACAATTGAGCCCAACAACGCAAAAATCTGTCGCCAATAATTATCCTCTAACAATTTTAAATCATTCAGAAAAAAAGATAAGTTTCCTGATTCAAAATCTTCCTGTTCCTCTGTAACATTAGCCATCTTACTTGTTAGAAAATTTTCCTTCAATTTACGATTAATTAAATAAATATTTTTATTTACAACTACACTTTTTGTATACCCCAATACTGCAAAAACAGCATAACCTAAAATAATTAAAGCCACTGATGGTATGATTAAATTCACCGATTTTTTGCTGATCAAGTAAAAAATATAAGAATAAGTGATTGTATTGAAAGGTATCTCTAACCCCGCTAATAAACTAAATATAATGGCCAAACAAAAATACGAACGATTAATATATTTTTTCATTAGAATTTCCCCTTTTAATAAAAATATTTTTAATAATTGTATCACTAGCAAAATTAACATCAAATCGAGATTAATCTTATAAATTACATTCTCTTCATTTAAGAATAATTAGAACAAATTTAATATTCAAGTATATCATCTTTGAATAGCATGATGTATACGAATCGGTTATAATTTAGCAAAATATTTCGGGGGAATATATGAAAAATCGATTATCACTTATTTTAACAGCTCTATCAATCTCAATGTTCACAAATATCGCTACACCAGTAATAGCAGCCACGGATACTACTGATCACTATGACGAATTCCGAGCACAAAGATTTTTCAATAAAATCAAAAAGTTTAACGAAAAGCTTAATAAGTGTCTAAATAATAAAACGGAGTTAGCAATTCACAAGTTTAAAGCTGATTCTAAATCTACTGCCAGAAAATCGGGAAATCTAAAAATTTATTGGACAACTTTTATTAAACGTATTAATTACTTAAAAAATGACCAAATTGAGGTCTATGTTACTGACGAATTCAAAACCCTTCCACACAGAAAAAGAGTACAAATCATTGAATCAGTTCAACAATTGGCACTCTCATATTTGGATGATTTTAAAGCCGTAACTCCTTCTAGATATTCTGAAGGCCTCGCAACTACTGTTTTTTGTGACGGAAATTACCTTGGACGTTCACTCTTTTTAGATAATAAGGATTTCAAATGGAACGATTAACGACACAGCAGGCTAGCTAATAAGTGTATAAGCCACAGATGCAATGGATAAAATAAATAGAACACATATTTTAATTGTTTATCGTACCTACCCAATTTTCCACTGTAAAAAGTTAATAGTGGCACAATCAGAATAAAGAAAATATCACAGGCATTCATAGCAACACTATCAAACAACATTAATAGATCAGTCGTTCCTATCGACAATGCTATTGGTAATTCAATAGCTGCTATGACTAACATCAAAGCTAAATAACTCAAATTTCTCCGTTTAATATTTTGATGTGTTATCTGTGTTATCAACATAAATGGAAAAATAATAAAGCTACCTTCCAAAATGGGTATGATTCCTATCACAACTAAAATAGCAGAAACGATTCTCAATAGTCGTTTCTTTTTTTGTTCCTGACAGTTATCCCAAAGACAAACAATAATTGCACCAACAAAGAGTGTTAGAAAAATATTGTCTCCTGTAATAGACATTGCGTAATCTTTTCGTAAAACAAATAGATTCATGAGGTAGTTTCCCAAGGCCATCAAAAAACCCCAAGTACCTAAACGAAACAGATAATCTTTACGGCTATGCGTATAATGCAGTCCCTCAACTACCAAATAAGCAAAACCAACCGCCACTACTCTAGTGATAAGGTGGAAAACATCTGCTAAATACGGTGAAATAAAATAGCTAATATGGTCTAAAACCATTAACCCCATTAACAAAAATTTAAATGTGTCTCGATTCAGCGCCTTGTGCGCAATATTGGGTGTGAATTGTCGCATATATTAATCTCCTCGAATTGATAAATTTCATTATCCAGAAATTTATTTTTCCTGTAAATACACCTAACACAACTGTTAGTGCTATATTACAAATTAGTAAGACTAAATGGAGATGAACTGAAACCATGAAAAAGTTTCATAAATTTTTGCATTCAAATGGATATTATTTTGTCATTGTTCTAGCAGGATTATTTTCACTTGTTATTTTAGTATTGAGCTACATCCCTCACTTTGATATCTCACGCTCACCCTATATTGAAATCGATATCGCAACGCTTCTAATCTTCTGCTTCGATTACTTCGGACGTCTCTATTTAGCTAAGGACAAGGGGGATTTCTTTCGACACAATATTCTCGACCTATTAGCGATTTTGCCTTTCAATACTATATTTAACGTCTTTCGGGTATTTCGTGTAGTTAACGTACTTCGTTTCGCTAAAGTATTTACATTGATCCGCTTTATTGGAACTGCTGGGAAAATGCAAAAGAACGCTAAAAAGTTCTTACGGATCAATGGTTTTATTTACTTGATCATTATCTGTGGAATCGTCTTAGTTACAGCAGCAATTTCTTATTCTTTAGCTGAAAATGTTTCTTTAAGTAATTCATTTTGGTGGGCCATTGTGACCGCTTCTACAGTTGGTTATGGTGACGTTGCACCGACTACACTTGTTGGTAGAATTTCAGCTGTCTCCTTGATGATCATTGGCATTGGCTTCATTGGAACTCTCACTAGTACAATTACCAATTACTTCACTCAAGAAACTTCCGAAAAAAGTGATGATAAATTGGATCAAATCTTAATTAAATTGGACAAGATAGAAAAAGAGAATCATGAACTACATCGTGAAATTGATGAGCTGAAGAAACGAAAAAAATAGAGGTATGAATTTTGATAATAAAATTCATACCTCTTCTTTATATTATTGCTTTCTTGCAACAATCAAAAATCGATCTTCGTAAGTGTCAATCTGTCCAGTTTGCTCGATAATATTTTGTAGTTCATAGAGTTTCGACAAGTTATCCTCTACATTAAAGTTGGGAAACTCCCATGGAACAACTGTCGCATAGTATACAACGGCTCCAACATCAAAGAACGACATTTTAGAAAAACTGACAGCAGATTTCAACACCTTTAAACCTGCTTTTTGGCAAGCAATCGTATTATTAACCAAGGTATTGTCAGGATAAGCTGGTTGATAATCATCTCTAAAGAAACGGGATAAAGAAAAATTGTTAGTGGCTCCAACCTGCTCGGTTACAAACATACCTAATTTTTTCAAAACACGACTAATCTCTGGCACTGGCATGGCCCCATGACAATTAGTCACAACGTCAAACCTACTATCTGGAACCAAATTAAGATTCTCAGCTGGATCTTCATAAAGTGTCACACCACTGGGAACAACCTTTTGCTTGAGAAATTCAACATTCGAATCCCAACCTTCAGTTACATATGTCCTTTGCGCATCGTGTCGGAAACTGGTCATCAGTTCACCACCGCCAGTATCCATATCTAGCCAAACATCTGTCGGCTGCAAGTACTTCTGGACAATTTTGGAATAATTCCAAGGCAGTGATTCATTTTGCCACCGACCATCCAAATGCTCAAAGTTCCAACCTTGCATTGCCTGATTACCTTCTTCAAGCCAAGTCTCTTCTACTGTCTTCATGATTGCCACTACCCTTTTTATTGATTTATTCTAACTAACAGCTGTTTCACTCGCATGCGTTAACGGTTCATCAAAAAATGACATAGGAATTTTATTTCCAAAGGACAACAATTTCTTATACCAATAATAACTATCTTTTCTATAACGCTTATAAGTTCCGTTACCTTCATCATCTAGATCCACATAAATCAAACCGTAACGTTTGGAAATTTGATTTGATGACGCTGAGATCATATCGGTGGTACCCCAAACACAGTAACCAATTAAATCAATTCCATCTTCAACTAAAGAAACCAACATCTGTTGAATATGGTCTCGCAAATAACAGATACGATAGTCGTCGTGAATCTTCTTATCACTTGTTAAGACATCTGAAGCGCCTAGACCATTCTCTACAATAAACAGTGGTTTTTGATACCTATCATAAAGTTTGATCAATGAAAGTCTCAAACCAATCGGATCAATCTGCCACCCCCATTCACTCTCAGGGAGATACTTATTATAAACTCCATTGATTCGATTAGCTTTAGTTACTTGTAAGCCTCTTGTATCATAAGCTGTACAAACTGATGAGTAATAACTAAAAGCAATAAAATCGGCCGTATTTCTTTTAATTAAATCTTTATCTCCCGCCTCTTCCTCGATTTTAATATCTTCTTCTTTTAACTTTTTCAGAAGGTATTTGGGATATTGGCCTCTAATTTGAATATCGCTGAAGGCATAGACATTTCTCATGATTTCAGTAGCTCTTAAAACATTTTTTGGATCACTATTATATGGATAAACCATTGTACTTGTGATCATACAACCAATCTTTAAATCAGGATACGTTTCATGACAATACTTGATGATTCTGGCCGAGGCCACAAATTGATTGTGCATTGCTTGATAAATAACATTTTTGAAATTTTTATTAGGAAATCGATCTTCGATTAACCCTGCTGATGAGAAAGGATGACGAATAATGCTGTCGATCTCATTAATAGGAATCCAATATTTTACATAATCGTGCAAATAATCAATGACTGTCTTGGCAAACTTGTCAAAGAAATCAATTACACGACGATCATACCAGGCGTCGTAATTCAAAACTAAATTCAAAGGAATTTCATAATGAGACAACGTCATAATTGGTTCAATATTATATTTATTCATTTCTTTAACTAGATCTAGATAATAATCTAGCCCGGCCTGATTAGGTTCTTGGTCATCACCATTAGGAAAAATTCTGGCCCAACTGATTGAAAACCTAAAAGCCGAAATACCCATAGCGGCCAATTGCTTAATATCTTCATGGTAATTGTGATAGAAATCTACACCATGGCGTTTAGCCCAATTTTTTGTCGAAAGATCAGACATGGCTTCTTTAACTTGCTTGCTGCTAATTGAGTTAGCAGCCTTATAATTAGTGACATCCAATTGAGGACGATATCTTAAACAGTCGGCAATTGACATTCCCTTACCGTCTTCATTCCAGCCACCTTCCACTTGGTTGGCAGACGTAGCAACTCCCCATAGAAAATCAGGATCAATCTGATAACTTTTCATAAGAGCCTCCTACTACGCTAACATCAATAAATTATTATTTATGGTGACTTCTTTCTCCACCTCAGGAATTGGCAATACTTCTAAGAAATCTTTACTGTTGAGTACAATAACCATAACCGTAGAATCATAGCCTGCTTTCTTAATACTTGCAACATCAAATCTTAACAATTCTTGACCAGCAGAAAATCGTTCACTTTTTTGAACTAATGTTTGAAAATACTTTCCTTTTAACTGTACTGTGTCAATTCCAACATGAATCAACAAATCAGCATTATTATCTAAATGAATCCCAATAGCATGTCCAGTTGCAAATGAAGCAGTTACCTTGCCATCAGTTGGCGCAACTACTTTTCCAGAATTAGGAACAACTGCAATTCCTTTGCCCATAATGCCACTGGAAAAAGTCTTATCATTAACTTTGCTCAAGGCAATCACTTTACCTTCAACTGGACTCTTGAGTGTTTGTTTTGCATTAGTTTGTTTATTAGCGTTATTTTTTTCAAATTTAAGATCCGGGTCATCTACCGGATCCTCAAACCCGATCAGCCAAGTAGCCACAAAGGTTACTAAACTGGAAACTGCAATTGTCATAATTGCAGGTAATATGAAATTTTCAGTCTTTGAAACCCACATAGGCAAACTCAACAGACCAGGCGTGACATAAACAAATGCTTTCATTTTCATAAATCCAGCAAATATTCCGGCAACAGCACCACCAATCATGGCACCATACATTGGTTTCTTTAATTTTAAATTAACACCAAACATTGCCGGCTCAGTGATACCACCTAAATAAGCGGTAGCACTGGATGACAAGGCCAAACTTCTTAATTTTTTATTTTTAGTTCTTAATCCCACTGCCAAATTAGCAGCTGCTTGAGACATATTCGAACATAAAGCTGCCACTCGAACAATTGGGTCGTATCCCTTAGAAATCAACAATTGAATACTAATTGGACTTAAGGCTTTGTGAACCCCCATTGAAACTAGCCAGGGGTAAAGACCAGCCAACACTGGAATAGCGACCATTCCCACATTGTTATATAGAAACATACTGCCATTAGCAATACCCTTAGAAATTAAATTAGCAACAGGACCAATGATTAAAAAAGTCAACGGTGCTGTAAAGAGAATAACCAACATTGGTTCTGCAAACACCTTAATGACATTAGGTGTAACCTTCTTAACAATTCTCTCAATATAGGACATAGCCCACACTGACAAAATAGCAGGAATAAAAGTCGAAGAATATGATACTAAATCGACTGATAAACCTAAAAAACGTATTGGCTTACCGGCAGCCACCATCGCTACCCAATTAGGATTAACTGTTACTAATCCGATAAAAGCCCCCAAGATTTGATTGGTTTTAAAAACCTTAGCAGCGGAAAATCCAATAAAAGCCGGCATAAAATAATACCCAGTGTCAAATATTAGATTCAGCATAATATAGGTTTGGCCTTTGGATGATAATACACCCATCATATTCAGAACTAAAAGCAGAACCTTTCCCATTCCGGCTCCCGCCAATAAAGGAATAGCTGGCGAAAGTATCCCTGTAACCGTTTCAATTACCTTATCTACTGGACTTTGCTTCTTTAAGGATTTCTGAGAATTATACGAATTATTAGACACATCGTCAAAATCTAACAGATCAATTAATTTGTTATAAATATCTTCAACACGACCTCCAATAACAATCTGATACTGTCCAGCACGTTTAACCAGTTGCAGTATTCCTGGAATATTTTCAATTTTTTTATCATCTGCTTTTGACTCGTCATATAAAACGAATCTTAATCGTGTAGCGCAATGAATAACAGATTTAATGTTTTTCTTGCCACCAACACCCTGAATAATTTGCTTATCCATTTGTTCATATTCCATGATCTTCACTCCCAAAACTATACATAACATAGTGATATTTTCACGGTAACAATAAGCTTTTAAACATTATTCCTTCAAGTAATACGCACAATACAATTCAATCAATATTTTGAATTTTTACGCAAAAAAACCTACTCAGCCCTCGTTAAAATAAACGGACTAAGTAGGTTTTCGTAGTTCCTACATGTTTCCAAAGTGATCCCAATCACTCATTTACTATCCAATTCGTATTTATGATAGCGCTTACCGTATTTAGAGTCAATCTTTTACTACTTCGTCATTTTTAGTAATTTATTGTTTCCAAAAGATAACGGTGTTACCCTATGAAAAAGAGGTGAATCAAATGACTGGAAAAACTAATGATACTGAGCAAAAAATCATTTTACTAACAATTGATCTAATCAACGAAGGTGGCGTTGAACAAATATCCTTACGCAATTTGGCCAAACAATTGGGATTGACCACCGGTGCTTTCTATAAACATTTTGCCAATAAAAATGATCTATGGTTAGTAGTAACTAAGCAACTTTCTAAAAATATGAGCTTAGAATTAGCCCCCATATTACAGAAGAAATACGATTCCAAAACTAAAATTCTTGAAATTGCTAAAGTCATGCTATTGAAATTTCAAACCAATCCCAATTTAATGGATTTTCTATTCTTTAATCCAACTTCCAAGAGTGACTTGAATCTACATTCTACTGAATTCAATTTTTTAAAAATCATGAATGATTTAGTATCCAACCTAATTACCGAAAATAAACTAATAATAGATAAACAGACTTTATTTATTCAGTTGTGGTCTTTCATTCAAGGTTACGGCTTATTAATTAGAAATCATGCTACTACTTTTGATGAGGAGTTAGTTGCTCAAACTTTACATCAATTAATAAAGGAGTGAATCTATCTTGCAAAAAACTTTAATCATCTATTGCCATCCCTGGAACCAAAGTTTTAATCATACCGTATTGGAACATGTTAAATATAATCTCGAAAGTAACCATAACAATTACAAAGTAATCGATCTATATACTGATGGTTTCAACCCTGCATACGATCAAGAAGAATTGAGATTATTCCATAGCGGACAGACACATGACCTTTTAGTCAAAGAATATTTAACTGATTTAAAGCAAGCAACAAATCTCATCATTATCTCACCTGTTTGGTGGAATGACCTTCCCGCCATACTAAAAGGATTTATTGATAAAGTCATGAAGGAGGGTCCCGACCTAACTCACGTCGTCACTCCAACTGGAATTAAAGGTTTACTGACCAATCTTAATTCAGCCTACGTGTTCACTAGTTCGACATCACCTACCTTTTATCTAAAACTGTTCTGTGGTAATGCTATTAAGAGAGTCTTCATCGATAGTACCCTTAAACAAATTGGCGTCAAAAAAACTAAATGGAATAATTTTGGTAAAATAAGTACTTCTAAAAAAGCAGATCGTCTGAAATATTTAAAGAAAATTGATACATTGAAATTAATTTTCTAATACCTTTTTACTTGCAAATCTCAAACTATTTTTTTCTTGTGAACTACCTCCTCAATTTAATACAATTAGTAAAAGTTTAGAGGAGACTAATTATGCAAAAATTAGGGATCAAAAAAGGGATATTTTCTTTAATAATCTTTATAATCATAGTTGAATTACTAGGAAGCTTATCTTCTGCCTTTGCCGGTAACATAAAACTTAAATATAATGTATTGAACCTTCCACCATTGTCACCGCCAGACTATATTTTTGGTATCGTTTGGCCTATACTTTACCTTTTAATTGCAATAGCGGGTTATTTGATTATTTTCTCAGATCGAGCACCTAAACGCGTGAAAATGGTATCATCAATTCTCTTTTGGCTACAATTACTTCTTAATTTTATTTGGTCAATTGTCTTTTTCCATGAACATTATATTTGGGGATTAGTAATAATCTTAGTATTAGATATCGTTGTACTCCTGTGTATTGTATTTTTCAGGCGAATTAATCGGCTCGCCAGCAACTTACTAATTCCTTATATGATTTGGATAATATTTGCTACATATTTAACGATTGGTGTAACTATACTAAATTAATAATTAAATAATGTCGAATAATTAATTTCAAGCCTTTAAGAAAATAATAAGCTCAGTGTATAAAAAGACATCAATAAGCAAATATTGATGTCTTTTTATATATTTATTTAAGCAAAATTATTTATAATTTATTGAAAATTCACTATCTACATCATAGTATATATGTATAGACTATAAGTTCTAGTTGGGGTGAGTGTTTATTCATGAATAAACCTTTCAGATTTCATCTAAATAACAAAGTTATCTTTTCAATTTTATACTTATATTTCTTCATTACGTCATTTTTAATTATTCCGGCTGGTGACGATTTCTTTTGGTGGGGCAAGCCAGGGCACTATTTATTAACACACCACTTCTATGGATTGGATTCTTCCTTTGGCGGTAGTTCCAACGGTCGCTATCTAGGTAATCTTTTGGAAATTTTGATCATGCACAGTCCCATTTTTGCGGCTATTTTTTATGCTAGTATTGTTACAATTTTTATCTGGTGCTTATGGTATTTAACTGGTCGCACTAAAATTTCACTGATTATGGCATTAGCCTTCTTTATCACTTTACAGTCTGGTTATGTTCAAAGTATTTTCATGTGGTTTGCTGGATTCGTCAACTATCTACCACCCATCAGCTTACTATTGCTCTACTGCATCATGTTCAAAAAATATATTAAAACCAATTACAGTTTACCTGCGGTGATTTTCTTTATTATGTCTTTTGTGGGTGGACTATTTGTCGAACATATGACACTTTATCAAATTTTTGTCGGCTTTATTTCTATTGGTTTTGTCAACCTTTGGAACAAATATAAAAATACTAATCTATCAAGAAATATTACTTATGCATACACACTTGGTGCCGTGTCTTCTGCCATTTTCATGTTCGTTAATCCTGCCTACTACTTTAGTAGAAATGAATATCGTAAAGTCTCCTTTTCCTTAGACAAATACTTTGAGAGTTATGTTAATACGACGCACTTTTGGATAATCACTTTTAATTATTTTATTATCACTCTAATCTGTTTATCATTGATTGTTATTGCTTTAAAAGAAATCAAAAGTAAGCGGATTCAATATTTTATTATTATCTTTGATACCTTCTTTGCAATTTACTACTTATCAATCAATTTATATCTCAAACTGAATTGTAAAATTAACTACATTAACTATCAGTTTGTTCAAATTAATCCTCACTTTGCTTTGATTGATGGCTTACTAGGAATACTATTTTATCTTTTCCTAATTGCTTCCACAGCGTTAGTTCTAAAAAGGTTTGACACTTATTTTTATTTACTCAGCACAATTGCTTTATTCATCCCTTTCTTATTCATCCTGTCACCAATATTTATTTGCGAATACTTTAGTTCGTTTGTCTTTCTGTATATCCTAGGAATTATTTATGTCAACAAGGCTGTTGCAATTGTCAATATAGATACTTTGGTTTATAAAATTTTTAAAATCATTATGAGTGGAATTGTTCTTTCCTACGCATTAGTAATGTTTATAGTGATTGCTAACTATCAAACCAATATGAATAGAGTTAAAGATCCTGATTTTCTTTATGCGGCTAAGACTTTGGGATACAAGGTTCCGTATCCTGGTTTTGTTTCACAAAATGATGAATTAATGATGCAATCCCCTCTTTATTGGCATAATCGCTTGAACTACAAACTTAATGATTACTTTTATAACGGTAATTATAAATAGCACTCAAAAAGGCCGTATCTCTTTATGAAATACGACCTTTTTGAGTACGTCTAGTAACTTGCAGTTACATTAATATCTTCAAGACTTAACCATTGATTATTGCCAATTCTATAGGCCACAAAATTCAATGGTATACCTGAACCATAAGAATAGTATCTATCTGTTAACCATGAACTATTAGCAGGTAAAGTCTTATCTGTTTTATGTCCATAGGAATCATAAATAGGTGCATTAACGCCATTCTTCACAGTGATTACTTTAGCATCTGATGGTGGATAATTATCTACTTGTCCTGGCAACTTTTGAAGTCTTACTTCAAATCCGAAGGCTGTTCCATCGGAATTATTTGCCATCCATTCGTTTGTGGCAACTCTATAAAAAGTTGCGTGAGTTCCATCAGCTTTTACACCATTGTAAATTTGTTTATCCGTTGCCCATGAAGATGACGGCCCTAAAACTCTATTGCTAATTACTCTAAAGACTCCATCGCTACCTTTGGCATAAAGCTTAACCATGCTATCTCTAGTGTTGATCACTGTTTTATAGTCACTCTCACTAGTTTGATATGTACCAGTTTCAGCCGCTTGTACAGATTGCGACTTGATACCAAATAGCATAAAGAGACTTAAAGAGAGAAAAAGGACGATTTCTTTTTTTATTTTCATATTTCGGCCCTCCTATGTAAGTGGTTACATTTTATAATGGTCTATTAAAAAATTCAAGAACTAAATTCAATCAGTAAAAAAGAAGAGACACCTTTTAAGGAGTATCCCTTCTTTTACATGCTTATCTATACAACACGTACTTCAAGCAATTATTTACTTCCACTAAGGAGAGTACAGGATTTGAACCTGCGCGCCTGCTATAAAACAGGTTCGTCGGATTTCGAGTCCGATGCATTACCACTCTGCCAACTCTCCATAATAAAGGCCTTTAGGCCCCTTTTACTAGTATTGCATAAGGGTAAACATATCATACCCTTTTATTTTATCACGTCCGTGCAAATCAGTTAACTCAATTAAGAAGGCTGTTCCAACTACGATACCGCCTAATTTTTCAATTAACTTAATTGTAGCAGCTAATGTGCCACCAGTCGCCATTAAATCGTCAACAACTAAAACTTTTTGTCCTGGTTTAATAGCATCTTTTTGCATGTACAATGAGCCTTGACCGTATTCAAGATCATATGTGACTGAAACAGTCTCACGAGGCAATTTTCCCTTCTTACGAGCGGGAGCAAAGCCAATACCCATGTTATATGCTACCGGACATCCCACAATAAAGCCACGTGCCTCCGGTCCTGCAATCATTTCTGCACCACGACTTTTAGCATACTCAACAATCTTATCGGTTGCTGCAGCATATGCCTTGCCATCAGCCATTAATGGTGAAATATCTCGAAATAGTACACCAGGTTCTGGAAAATCTTGAACATTAGCAACATATTTCTTAAAATCAATATCCATTTTTAAAATTCCCCATTCAACCTAACAATGGCAATCATAATCACTCATCCAAGATAAGAGATCGTCAAAGTTGGATTCAATTAATATTTTTTCAACTTCATTGCGTTGTAATCTCTTCAAATATGTCGGAGATTCAATCAATTCGCGTTGTTGTGAAGCATCAGCTTTTTCAACAAAGCCATTTACCATTTTAACAAAATTTAACTCAAAAAACACTTTTAAATAAAAATCAACGTCATTTTTTTCAAATTTTAAGTATTTCGCGACCAAATCCATCTGATTTGCCTGAATATTTTGGTGAGAATAAATATATTTCAATAATTCTTTCATTTTCAACATATCAGGTTTCAAATAACCATTAGCCAAATTCGTATGGAAGAACAAAGCTGTATGTTGTGACTTATTCTTCTTAATGAATTCCTTAAACAGATCCATATTATGTGGACGATCATAAATCAAAACATTATTCCCAGAGACATCCTCATCGTAACGAACCATATTCACTTGTAGCTTAGAACGTTTGGCAGCCTCATAATACGCCTCATTGAAGAAAACTACATCGTCGAAGTGGTTAATTATCTCAGTTGATATACGTTTGTTTCGATAATCGAGATAAACTTTTTTCAATTCTTGTACTTTTTGAGCAGCCGGTGAAACTTGAAAATCATCCAACATTAATTGAAGATTCTTGCGTCCAGCCCACTCATTAATACCTAATTCACCATAAACATCACAGACATCAGTCTCTTCTTCTTGAGATTTCTGATACATTCCAAAGCCAATTGCATCAACTTGATGACTCTGATCAGCCACCTGTGTCTTCAAATGTGTACCATCTTTACCAATTGAACGGATCTGAGCCAATTCAACATTGGCCAATTTAATTACTGGCTTAGGATTACCCATTCCAAATGGCGCTAAACGATTGATCTTTTTAATCAAGTCAAAGTTCAAATCAGCAATCTTCAAATCAAGATCATACTTTTTAACTACAGGTGCATGTGGATCAAAGTCCTGTTTAGCAGGTTCAGCTTGTATCAATTCAGTCAATTTATCTAGTTGGTTTTCTTCAATTGAGAAACCACAAGCTTGTGCATGTCCACCAAAAGCCGTAAACAAATCTCGGTATTGATCCAATGCTGTAAACAAATTGAACCCTTCAGGACTACGACCAGAGCCCTTCATCACACCACTATTCTCATCAAATTGAGTTGCCAAAACTGGCTTGTTTTCTTGATCCATGGCACGACTAGCTACAATTCCTAGAACACCTTGATGCCAGCCATTACCCTTTAAGACTAATACACCATTATCTTTTTGAGCCTCAATTTGATCCTGTGCATCATTAAAAGCTGAATTAACTAACTCTTGGCGGTGAGAGTTGATATCTTCAGTTTCATCAACAATCTCTTTAGCAAAAGTTTCATCACCCGTTGTCAACAATTCAACACCAGATGAAGCATTATCCAAGCGTCCTAAAGCATTGATGCGGGGTGCAATTTTAAAACCGATATCCTCTTCGGAAATATCGTTAACTTTAATCTTGCATTTTTTTATTAAGGCACTCAATCCCACATGATGATTTTGACGCATCTGTTTAAGACCTTCAGAAACAATAACACGATTCTCGCCTTTAAGAGCTACCGAGTCAGCCACAGTTCCAATTGCTGCTAAGTCTATTAATTCCAAAGCTTCGTCGCCTAGAAGGGCATCAGCTATCTTAAAAGCCACTCCTGCACCAGATAAGTATGGGCAGACGTATTCTGCACCAGGAATAGTTGGATGTACAATTGCGTCAGCTTCAGGTAATTCTTTAGGCAAATCATGGTGATCAGTCACAACTACTTGAATACCTTGATCCTTCAAATACTTGATCTGATCCTTACCGCTGACACCATTATCAACTGTAATCAATAAATCAATTCCCTTATCTGCTAATTCTTTATAACGATCCAAGTTGGGACCATAACCGTCTTTAAAACGATCTGGAATGTAAAAGATAGGTTTTGCTCCTAGTTTTTGCAAAGTCAATTTCATAATTGAAGTACTTGTAACCCCATCAGCATCATAATCACCATAAATAGCAATTTTTTTCTGTGATTGCACGGCATCATCAATTATTTCTAAGGCCTTATCCATATCATGCAAACCAAATGGATCTTGGAGTTCATCTGCATTGCTATTTAAAAAGGATTCAATCTCTAAATTGTCAGTTATACCTCTTTCTATCAATAACTGAGCCACGATATTGTCAACCTTTTTATCTGTCGCAAATTTTTCTATTTCTTGTTTTGAGGGATTTTTACGCTTTTCCCAATTTATTAATGTCAATCCATCACCTACTGTCAATTAATTATAGCAATTTTTGAACATAAAAAAAAAGCCTTGAAAGTATCATTACAATTTAGTTTTGTAAATTCTGCCTTCACAAGCTTTTAAGTTACTGTTAAGAAAAAACGGCTAAAGTAGCTTTATTCGCTGGTTCATTTCTAACAAGTGATCCTTGTAGAGCCCAACGATTAGTTCCTCCATCAGCACATGTAATTAAAGTTAAAATATTTTGACCTTTCACGTCATCTAATAAATAAACCGCCGTTGGTGGAACAATTTTCTTATAGTAAATTTTATAAGTATAAACACGTTTCATATTAGTAATATATGCTAAATCACCTATTTGAGCATTCTCCAATGGTGAGAAAAGCGCGCCCTTATTAGTCATATAATGACCTGCCAAGGCATAATTGTTCTTGCCCATTTTCTCGTCTTCTTTCATCGTACCGCCACCGGTTGAGAGAGCATTATCGCTCAAACCAACAACGATTGGCAAACGAAGATTAACTGACGGAACTGACATTTTCCCGATTACTGCGGCATCATTATTAACGGCAGCCTTAGCTACCTGACTAGCAGAAATAGGCTTCACCTTGTTAAAATCAAATTGTCCTTTTTTCTTTTGATTAGCTTTAACCTTATCAGCTGTCAAACTGCTTAAGTTATGATTAGAAATCTGCTTAACGGCATATTCCTTAATTGGCTGATTAAAAATTAAAGCTAGCGCTATCAAAAGAACCAGGATAGTTCCAAAAATTGAAAAGAATTTCTTCATCTTTTTCATTCCGTTCCAATAAATTTACAATATGCAATACAATTTTAATATTAAAGCATCTGTCCAAAAAAGTTAAGTCTTTAATCTTTTTCTAAAAACTTCAATAATATCAACATTTAAAAGCTTATAAATAAGCTATAATGTAATTATAAATGAATCTGGAGGTAATTTTATGAGCATTCTTGTTTTAGGTGGTGCCGGATACATTGGCTCACATACAGTAGACCATTTGTGCGAGCTTGGTTACGACGTCATTGTAGCAGATAACCTATCAACTGGTCATCAACAAGCTATCAATTCAAAAGCTAAATTCTATCAAGGTGATGTCCGCGATAAGGAATTTTTAATCAAATTATTCCAAAATGAAGACATTACTGATGTCATTCACTTTGCGGCCTTTTCAGTTGTTCCTGAATCAATGAAAGACCCTCTTAAGTATTTTGACAACAATACAAGTGGTATGATTTCATTACTTCAAGTAATGCATAATTTTGGCGTTAAGCACATTGTCTTCTCGTCAACCGCTGCAACTTATGGTGAACCTAAACAAATTCCTATTAAGGAAACTGATCCTACCGTACCTACTAATCCATATGGTGAAAGTAAACTAGCCATGGAAAAAATCATGCACTGGTGTGACGTAGCTTATGGTATTAAATTTGTTGCCTTAAGATACTTCAATGTTGGTGGAGCAAAGCCTGACGGCACAATCGGTGAAGATCACAATCCTGAGACTCACTTGATTCCAGTTGTCTTGCAAGTTGCTGCTGGACAACGTGATGAATTGACAATCTTCGGTGACGACTATGATACTAAGGATGGTACTAACGTCCGTGATTATGTCCACGTTGAAGATTTAGCCGAAGCTCACCGTCTGGCCATGGAATACCTTCGTAGCGGTAATGACAGCAATGTCTTTAACCTCGGCTCATCTACTGGATTCTCAAACAAGGAAATTCTTGAAGCAGCTCGTAAAGCTACTGGTAAAGAAATCCCCGCTAAAATTGGCCCAAGACGTCCCGGTGATCCAAGTACTTTGATTGCTGATTCAACAAAGGCCAGAACAGTCTTGAAGTGGCAACCTAAGTATGATGACGTTGAAAAAGTTATCAGTGATGCTTGGAACTTCAAATCAAAACATCTAAATGGTTATGAAGAAAAATAATTTTAAATTTATAAATCATTTAAAATCCAGAAACTCAATCGTGAGTCTCTGGATTTTTATTTCCCATTATTTAATTTTAAAAAAATAAATTATATTAAATCACATTTAATTGTAATATAATCAATAAGAATATTATTATATTGCGGAGGAAAGTTTATGACTTGGGCACACTTATCTATAGACCTACCGTTATTTTTAATTCGTGTTGTAATCGTCAGCTTTTTTAGTATTGGATTTATACAATTTTTCCAAAGGCTCTGGAACAAAGCTTTTGATAAAAAGGATATTTCTCAAAACAAACGATGGACAGCTAGGATTTTACTAACCCTCATTACTGCCGGCTTAGGAACATTAATTCATCTTGATGCTATGTTCTTTATTCATAATAATTCAGCCATCATATATCACAATTGGGCTCTATTTATCCTGATCTTGCCATTATTATTTGGTGGATTTTCTAAAATAGAAACTGGTATTCAAATACTGGCATTAATAGAAATTTGGTATATGCATCATGCCACTAATTTCTTTCAAGTAGTTCCTCTAGTTGCTTTTGTTATTTTTCTTGCAGCAACCATTGTATTAAAAATTTATCATAAAAAAATAATGAAAAATTGGGGTATTGGAACCCTAAGCGCAATTTTTATATCGTCCATCTTTTGGTTCACTGTTCCAAAGCAATCCATGGGTATGACTTTTACTTTAGAATGGAAAATTCAAGCTGTTATTCTTTACACTTTAATGATTACTTTTGTTCTCGGTTACTGGATTCGTCAATATCAGGAAGATCAACGTAAACGTCAACTGGAACGTCTAGCTGATTACGAACGAGGTATTGAACACAACAGTTATGCAGATCATCAGACAGAACTTCAAAAAATGTTTTCAGATGCGAAACAGTCTAAAACAAATCTAAGTTTTGCCACATTTGATCTAGATAATATGAAATTAATCAATAATCGTTTTGGTAGACTAGCAGGAAACGAAGTCCTGTCTGGAGTGTCTAGAATGATGAAACAAATTTTAAACAATTCTAATCTGGAATATCAACTCTTTTTAACCAGTGGTGAAGAATATAATATCGTCTTTCCAAATAATGAAGTTGAAACAGTCCTTCCTATAGTGAAAGCTTGCTGGCAAGGTATTCGCAAAAGTGAGTTTGCCTATAACGACCGTAACATTAGTGTCACTACTTCTGTTGGCTTAACGACCATCCATTCTGAAGATACTACAGTTAACAATATTTATAAACGTGCTGATGATGCACTTTTAAGGAGTAAACAGTACGGTCGGGATACGATTACTTTAGATAAAAAATTGTATCAGGTATTCAAAAACAGACTAAAAAATTATCTGACTATTGTTACTTTGCCCAAGATATCTATGATGTATCTAAAACTAAACCAAGTCTGTATTATCACGAACTTCTTCTTCGAACATACGATTCTAACCAAAAACGTTGGATTCTTCCTGACTACTTCGAAATCCCCGTATGGATGCAGATTACCTTATTAAAAGAGTTCATGTCTAATACTGAAATTCAAAACTTCAATTTAAATTTAACAGCCAAACAGTTTGAAGATATTGATGTAGCTGAGGCCTTGACCCAATTTGCTAAGAGTTCTGAAGGGCCTAATAAGTTAACAATTGAAATCACAGATTTAAAGGATTCACAGACCACTAGAAGAATTAGTGCCTTATACCGTTCAGCTGATATTAAAATCATGATTGATGATGTTGGTAGTGACAATTCATTTGAACTCGTACGTGGTGCCTTACCGTATGTTAATGGTATGAAATTTGCCATGCAAAATCTTCGTAAAACCAATTCTGAAAAAGAATTAGCAGAAAGAGTGGCTTTCTGGAATCAAATCGCTCAAGAACAAAATTTAGATTTTATTCTTGAAGGTGTAGAAACTGAAACAGATCTATTAATGGCAAAAAAACTAGGCGTCTCACGCGTTCAAGGATACTTCTTTGGTAAACCTGCCCCTAATAATAAATAAAAATCTAGTTTTGTGATTTAAAAACGATCACTAAGCTAGATTTTTTATATGGAAAAAACAAAATAATTAGATTCTCATTCTTATTTCAAAATAAACTCAATTGCTTCACGTAGGCAGTCATCAGCCTGAACAAAATCACCAACTTTATCCATAAAAGCATGTGTCATCCCGTTATATCTGAGGTAAGTAATATCACCACCAGCTAATTTCATCTTGCTATAGAAGGCTTCTCCTTGGAGTCTTAAAGGATCAAATTCACCAATCATAAATAACGTCTGCGGCATCTTCTTTAACAACTCTTCTGGCGCATTCAATGGTGAAATATACATGCTCTCCGAATCATTGTCACGAATATACCAATCATTGATCATCCCTTGACTACCATTAAAGTTATTAATATAAGCTCTGACATCTTCAGCTTTTTCATGACCAATCAACGGCTCTGGTGTATCAAATGCTGCTCTTCTCTTAGCATCCTGGCCTTGATAAGTAACTGGATATAGTGCTACTGCCTTATTTAAATAGTTAGTCCCTAATTGTCGATCTAATAATGATAAGGTATAGGTCAAATTACCACCAGCAGAATCACCCATTGCTGTGATATCGCCTATTTTTAAAGCAGCTTTATTTTGTGCTATATAATTCAACACTTGGTAGCAATCAATCAAATCCTGGGGATAGGGATGTTCTGGTGCCAATCCATAATCCACTGAGACTACGCGAACTTTACCAAAATCTGCTAATGCTTCACATGGATATTCAACGTTATCCAAACTACCACCAAAGAAGCCGCCACCGTGCATGAATAAAATTGTTGGTAAAGTTTCATTAACTAGCGATTTTTGTAAATAGACTCGAACATTAACCCCACCATAATTTATGTCAGTAATGCTCAATTCATGTTGATTCGTATGATTAGCTTTTTTCCAGCCCATTGACGAACGAATATCTTCGACCGTAACCTCACTATCCACTGCACTACCAAAGTCACCAGTATTAATTTGTTTGATAGAATCCTCCAACTCTTCTTTGGCTTTAGGATCAAGATACCCTTCTGTATCTTTTCCAGGAACCAACTTCATTTGATAATCTGTATTTTTAACATTAACCTTTTCTAACAAAATACTTTCCTCCTTGAACGACCTTTTGATAAATAAGTGTAAAAATGGCAACCAACAATAAGAAACCAAATCCATATGCAGCAACTCTCATGTTCATATCTGGTTGTTGACTACCCATTAAACCAGACAAGTAATTGATCAAAGTTGGTGAGATGAAAACTCCAACATTAGTGAATATCAACATGACTGAAGAAGCTAAATTCTCCGAACCTTTTGGAGCAATCGTGTTAATGATCGTATAGATAAATGGAATTACCAGGGCAAAACCTAAACCAACGATTACTACACCAATAGTTACATTAGCAATACTTGCCGCTCTGGATAAAATCGCAAAGCCAATAGCCATTAACGAGAATCCAACTACCAAAGTATATTGCTTCAATAATTTATGAACGAATCCATAAGCAAAACCGATTGCCATGGATACTAACGTGAAGACACCTAGAATTGTAGCCGCTTGACTACCCGTACCCATATTCTTATACGTCAACAAATCGGCCAGTTTTACTGTAACTACCATGAAGAAAGCATAAATAAAGAATGTCATCACTGAAATTAGAATAACCGGCAAATTAACTTTTTGGTGAACTGACTTTTCATGCTTAACCGATTTATTTTCAACGTTAGGAATCACTAATCCAAAGATAATCATGATAGGCAATGCGATTGCGTAAATAATGAAAGTTGCATGCCAACCAAAGGCGATTAGATAGCCTACCAAAAATGATAAAATTGAGCTCCCTAATGAACTGACCGAACTTTGAAAGCCCATCATCGTGGAGAGTTCATCGCCACCGTAAAAATCAGAAATCATGCTGATTGCTAAAGAATTGAATAAACCAATTCCGACTCCCAGCAGCAACCTAGAAATAATAACAACATAATAATTGTTCGAGAATACTGGAGTTATTCCAAATATTAACGCAACAATAAGCCCAAACATTACGGTCTTTTTTTGACCTAAGAAATTAACCAAAACGCTACTGATAAAAATACCAGCAATAATACCTAAATTAGGAATCGTCGAAATAGTTTCAATAGCCGAAGTTGATTGACCAGTAAAAGTCTTACTCATCAATGGTATTGCTGCAGCAATATTAGGAGCTGCCATTAACAACATCGAGATCGACAGTAAAGCAAATTTAAACAGAAACGATTTAGTATTGATTTTTGTCATCGTATCACTCCTTGTATTTCTTAAGAACAAGTTCATTGTACGATGTAACCGTTTACTGTAAGCGGTTAATAATAACCAATTTTAGGTCGTTTTATGACGTTTTAACCTGTATCGATATTTTCCTGGTGTTTGTTTATAGGTCCGAAGAAATAGTTTACTAAATGATTTTGGATTAGAAAAGCCTGTCAAATCAGAGATAGTTGCAATATTCTTATCCGTATTTGTTATCATCTCATAGGCCTTTTTTAAACGAATATAATTTACATATTCCATTACACTCATCCCCATTTGTTTGCTGAAGGTTCTAGATAGATAACCCGTACTCAAATGACCTGCTTGAGCTATTTCGTCTAACATTATTTTTTCACTGCTATGTTGATTGATATAGTCGATTACTTCTGCCAATTTATGTAATGTAGGAATTCTGGGAAGTCCATGAACTGTACTTTTTTCGTGACTGCAATACTTTAGTAGGTCATGTAGAATCAAGAACATATCGCTCTTTAATTGTAAATTACGGTATTCATCCTTTATTTGGTTATGCTGATAGTACAAATATAAGTCGTGCTTGATTATTGCCACTTCCTCTTTTTTCTTGGGAAGAACAAACCAGTAACTTTCATAATTAGGAATTTCTTTGATCAGAATTTCATATGGAATTAAAAATGTTAAAGCTAAAGTGTTCTTATTCGCATTCATATTATCGACTGAGTGAATTTCGTTGGAATTGATAATCAAAACATCCCCTGATTTGGAACTAATCTTTTCACCACTAATAGTGAAATCAGCCGTTCCTTCAATCGGATAATCAATTTCAATAGCCTGATGCCAATGACGTAAAACATTTTCGTTAGCAAAATTATTAGTGTGCACAATCAATTTTAATAATTGTTGACTGGGTTCAACTATTTCATGTCGATACATGCTTCTTCCTCCAAAAAAAATAATCGTGAATCATCACGATTATCTTACTATACATTTATTTAGAATAAATATTCCAAATCACTACCAGCAGTTGGGTAAGCTAAAATCTCTTTCTTAACATCACTATGAGTCATCTTCTGTTCGATTGCTTTTGTTAAGAGATTGATCATACTGTCGGCTTCATTACTTAAAACCGTTGCACCAATAATTTGAGATTTATCATTCAGCACAATTCTGATCATAGCCTTAGGTTCATTGGTATGGCTGTATGTGAACCAGCTAGTTACATCTTGGTCAACCACTTCAGCACCATTCTGTTCACCAACTTGAGCTAGCTTAGGAGTTCCATAAACGACCGTTGGTACTAATGGTATCTTGATATCATCTGTAGTCTTCCCTAAAATAACATCACTAACATAGTCAGCTTCAAAACCGGCTACTGGTGTTAATTTGGGTATCTTTGTTGAAACAACATCCCCAATGGCAAAAATTTTATCATTGCTTGATTGTAATTTTTCGTTCACAACTACACCATGGCGATCCGTTTTGACATTAGCTTTTTCCAAATCGAGAATATCTATATTGGGAATTCTTCCCGTAGCACCAATAATCAAATCACTAGTCAAACTGAAATCATTCGCCTTTAACGTTAATTGTCCAGCTGATTTTACAATTTCTTTCGTATCAACATTGAAGTGGAATTTAACGCCCTTAGCTTCCAATTGATGAACTAACTCTTGAGCATATTTTTCATTGAATGCTTTCAAGGGATGATCATTATGGTGAACTACATGAACCTCTGCTCCGGTCGCATTAGCAATTGTAGCCAATTCGAAAGCAATATAGCCGGCACCAATAATTGTAATTGTCTTAGGCATCTGTTTGAGTGACAAGAAGTCGGTACTAGATAAAAGATACTCTTTACCAGGAATATCTAAATAACTAGGACGTTGTCCTGTCGCGATAATAAAGTGATCGGCCTGATAGGTAGACTCATTAACACTTAATTCTTTTTCTGAGACAAATTTAGGTGAGCCATCGATAGCTGTAATACCAGCATTGATGGCTCCTTTTTTACTTCCAGCAGACACTGGATCAGTAAAAGTTGCTTTAAATTTCTCTAATTCTTCCCAATTAACGTAAGGAACATCACCAAACCCTTTGCCTTTCAATTGGGTCATTCTATCTCTAGCTTCAACGGCACTTAACAAAACCTTTTTGGGATCACAGCCACGGTTAGGACAAGTTCCACCCCATAAATTATTTTCAATCAAAGCTACATTTTGACCGGCTTCACTCAAGTCATAAGCTGCTGCTAAACCTCCTGGGCCAGCACCAATGATAATCGTATCAAATTTTTCCATATGAATCCCTCCAAATAAAAAAGCACTTATAATGTAAACACTAATTACATTATAAGCACTTATCTAGTTTTTACCGTCTTCTTTGCCTCGGTTAAGGTTCAAAACAGCCATGAAGGCCTCTTGAGGAATGGAAACTTTTCCGACTTCCTTCATACGTTTTTTACCGGCCTTTTGTTTGTTCAACAACTTATCACGACGAGTTCTGTCACCACCATAAAGTTTGGCTGTAACATCCTTACGATAAGCTTTAACATTTGAACGAGCGACTACTTTGTTACCAATAGCGGCTTGAATAGGAATTTCAAACATTTGACGAGGAATAACTTCCTTCAATTTAGCAACGATGTCACGACCACGCTTTTGAGCAAAGTCCTTATGAACAATAAAGCTCAAAGCATCGACTGGTTCGCCATTAAGCAAGATATCCATTTTAACCAATTCACTTGGTTCGTAATCATCGACATCATAATCTAGTGAAGCATAACCTTTAGTATTCGACTTCAAATCATCGAAGAAATCAAAAATAATTTCTAGCAATGGCAATTTATAAACTACGTTTACCCGATACTTGTCCAAATAATCCATTGTGACAAACTCGCCACGCTTATGTTGACAGAGTTCCATGACGGGACCAACAAAGTCTTCGGGAACCATAATTTCAGCTCGAACAAATGGTTCACGAACTTCTTTGATCTCGGAAACATCGGGCAACTCAGCTGGATTATCGACCACGATTTCCTCACCGTCAGTCGTTGTTACATGATAATCAACTGATGGCGATGTGGTAATCAAATCAAGATCAAAGTCACGTTCCAAACGTTCTTGAACAACATCCATATGCAATAGTCCTAGGAATCCAACACGGAAACCAAATCCTAAGGCTTGGGACGTTTCTGGTTCATATTCCAAAGCAGCATCATTTAATTGTAATTTATCTAAAGCTTCTTTCAAATCTTCATATTTAGCATTATCTACAGGATAAAGTCCAGCATACACCATTGGTGTACTCTTACGATATCCAGTCAAAGGTGAATCGGTTGGATTATTGGCAAGTGTAACTGTATCACCAACTTGAGTATCTTTAACTGTCTTAATACTTGCAGTAATATAACCTACATCCCCAGCCATCAAGTAATCACGTTTAACAGCTTTAGGAGACATCACACCAACTTCTGTAACTTCGAAGGTCTTCTTATTACTCATCAATTGAATCGTGTCTCCGACCTTTACAACGCCTTCTCGAACACGTACATCCAACACAACACCACGATAACTGTCATAAACAGAATCAAAAATCAACGCTTTGAGTGGTTTATCCAAATCACCTTCAGGAGCTGGTACATCAGAAACAATTCTTTCAAGCAATTCGTCGACACCAATACCAGTCTTAGCACTCATCAAAATTGACGATTCGGCATCAATACCGATCATCTCTTCAATTTCTTCCTTAACTTTATCAGGTTCAGCTGAAGGCAAGTCAATCTTATTGATAACTGGTACAATTTCCAAGTCGTTATCAATTGCTAAATAGGCATTAGCCAAAGTTTGAGCTTCAACACCTTGAGCAGCATCAACTACCAGCAAAGCTCCCTCACAAGCAGCTAGAGAACGTGAAACTTCATAGGAAAAGTCCACATGTCCTGGAGTATCAATTAGATGGAAGATATAAGTCTTGCCATCCTTAGCTTCGTATTCAAGTTCTACCGCATTCAACTTAATAGTAATTCCACGTTCACGTTCCAAATCCATATCATCTAGGATCTGAGCTTTCATCTCACGTTTTGAAACAGTCTTAGTTCTTTCCAAAATTCGATCAGCAATCGTTGATTTACCATGATCGATATGCGCTACGATAGAAAAATTACGAATTCTTTTTTGTCGTTCTTTTAATTTATCGAGATCTAAATCCATAAATTATTCCCTTCTATCAGAAATTTATCATTCTTTTTATTTTACACTATTGTACTACTATGTTCTATATGTAAAAAAGAAGAGACCAACGGCCTCTTCTTTTTTATTTTTATTCGCCTTTAAAAGCATCTCTTACTTTATTGAAAAAGTTACTATCTTTTTCCTTAACTTTATCGCCACCAGCTTCAGCAAATTGTTTCAAAGCGCTACGTTGTTCACTAGACAACTTACGAGGTGTGACAATATTAACTGTTACCTTTTCATCACCGATACTCTTACTGTTTAGAACAGGAGCACCCTTACCACGTAATCTGAATGTTGTTCCTGTTTGAGTACCACTTGGGATATTCAATTCTACAGGACCATGAACTGTATTAACTTTGATTTTATCGCCTAATGTAGCTTGTGGGAAACTGATATTTACTGATGCATAAATTGTCGAACCATCACGTCTGAACTCCTTACTTGGAGCAACATGAAAGACAATATACAAATCACCATAAGGTCCACCGTTTGTTCCGGCTTCACCTTGACCATCTAAGCGCATTTGTTGTCCATCTTCAACACCGGCTGGAACAGTAACCTTAAGTTCATGCTTTTCATTTACCTTACCTGAGCCATGGCAAATATTGCACTTTTCTTTGATTTCTTTACCAGTACCATTGCAGACATCACAAACAACTCTTGTACGCATACGGCCAAGTGGAGTTTGACGATCTACTTCAACATAACCTGAGCCATGACATTTAGAACATGTTTCTGGATGTGTACCAGGTTTAGCACCTGAACCACCACAAGTTGAACATTCTTCTTCACGGTTATAGGAAATATTAGTTTTCTTACCGAAGACTCCCTCTTCAAAAGTCAAATCCATGCGATATTGTAAGTCGGAACCTTGTCTTGGGGCATTAGGATTTTGACGAGCAGCACCGCCGCCACCAAAGAATTGGCTAAAGATATCTTCAAAGCCACCGAACTGATCACCAGCACCGGCACCACCGAAGCCGCCAAATCCACCTTGGCCACCATTCATACCGGCAGAACCATATTGATCATATTGAGCACGCTTTTGTGGATCCTTTAGAATTTCATAAGCGGCATTAACTTCCTTAAACTTTGCTTCAGCATCAGGCGCTTTATTCAAATCAGGATGATACTTTTTTGAAAGTTTACGAAACGCTTTTCTTATATCGTCATCAGAAGCGTTCTTATCAACGCCTAGTACGTCATATGGATTTTTATCTGCCATTAAATCACCTTTGCATGACAGGACATTTGAGTCCTATTCCTTTTTAACGCTCAAAAGAGCAGTTATGTTCTTACTATACCATAATTGGTTTTAGTAATTAAACGACTGCTCTTTATCACAATTATTATTTCTTATCTTTATCAGGATCTACTTCTGAGAAGTCGCCATCAACTGTATTGTCATCGCCTGACTTCTTACCATCAGCTGAACCTGTTCCAGCAGCACCTTTATCGCCACCAGCTTGTTGTTGTGCTTGTTGAGCTTGTTGATAAAGTTTTACAGAAAGATCTTGAACAATCTTGTTCAAATCGTCACGTTTCTTCTTCATGTCTTCAAGATCACCTGAGTCTTGAGCTTTCTTCAAAGCATCACGAGCATCTTGGGCTTTCTTGATTTCATCGTCAGAAACTTTACCCTTAACGTCTTTTAGAGTCTTGTCTGTTGCAAATAATGTTTGTTCAACGTCATTCTTAACATCGACTTCTTCCTTACGTTTGTTATCTTCCTCTTCGTGTTCCTTAGCTTCTTTCATCATCTTATCAATTTCTTCATCGCTCAAACCTGATGAACTCTTGATAGTGATCTTTTGTTCCTTATTTGTTCCCATATCCTTAGCAGAAACATTTACGATACCATTCTTATCAATATCGAATGTAACTTGGATTTGAGGTACACCACGAGGTGCAGCAGGAATATCTGTTAGTTGGAAACGACCTAAGGTCTTATTGTCAGCAGCCATTGGACGTTCACCTTGTAGGACGTGAATATCAACAGCACTTTGGTTATCGGCAGCAGTTGAGAATACTTGTGACTTGCTTGTTGGGATAGTTGTATTTCTATCGATCAACTTAGTGAAGACACCACCCATTGTTTCGATACCAAGTGATAGAGGTGTAACATCAAGTAAAACAACATCCTTAACATCACCAGAGATAACACCACCTTGGATAGCAGCACCAAGAGCAACGGCTTCATCAGGGTTGATTGAGTGGTCTGGAGCTTTACCAGTCCATTTAGCAACAGCATCTTGAACAGCAGGAATACGTGTTGAACCACCATTTAAGATAACCTTGTCAATGTCTGAATTTGTAAGATTTGCATCTTTCAAAGCATTGTCAACAGGGATCTTTGTTCTTTCAACAAGATCTGATGTCAATTCATCAAACTTAGCACGTGTCAATGTTTCTTCCAAGTGAAGTGGGCCATTAGCACCTGATGAAATAAATGGAAGACTGATTGATGTTTGAGCAACACCTGACAAGTCCTTCTTAGCTTTTTCAGCAGCATCCTTTAATCTTTGAAGAGCCATCTTGTCTTGTCCCAAATCAACGCCATTCTTAGCCTTGAATTGTTCAACTAACCAATCGATGATCTTTTGGTCAAAGTCATCACCACCAAGATGTGTATCACCATTTGTTGAAAGTACTTCGAAGACACCGTCACCTAATTGAAGAACGGAAACATCAAATGTACCACCACCAAGATCATAAACAAGAACTTTTTCGTCACCCTTGTCATTATCTAGGCCATAAGCAAGTGCTGAAGCTGTTGGTTCGTTAACGATACGTTGAACGTTCAAGCCAGCAATCTTACCAGCATCTTTAGTAGCTTGTCTTTGTGAATCATTGAAGTATGCAGGAACTGTGATAACAGCATCTGTAACTTTTTCACCTAAGTAGTCTTCTGAAAACTTCTTGATGTGTTGTAGAATAAATGCTGAAATTTCTTGTGGTGTGTATGATTTGCCGGCTACAGTAACTTTGTAACCTGCTTCACCCATGTGACGCTTGATTGATGAAACTGTATCTGGGTTAGTAATTGCTTGACGCTTTGCAACTTCACCAACTTGGATTTCACCATCTTTAAAAGCAACAACTGAAGGAGTAGTTCTTGCACCTTCTGGGTTTGTAATAATCTTTGGAGAACCGCCTTCAAGAACGGCTACAGCAGAGTTTGTAGTACCTAAATCAATACCAATAACTTTTGACATAAACCTTAACCTCTTTTTAATTTCTTTATTTAATTATTTACTATTGAGCAACAACGACCATTGCTGGACGAAGTACACGATCTTCTAATTTATAACCCTTTTGTAAAACTTGAACGACTGTATCCTTCTTATGTTTATCATCAGCAGGAACAGTTTGAACAGCTTGACTATTTGCTGGATCGAATTTCTCACCAGCATTGTCAATAACAGTCACATGGTTATCTTCCAACGCCTTAGCCATATGTTGTTGCACCATTTCAATACCCTTTTTAAGTTGCTTGCTGGCATCGTCGTCAGCATCAACTGCTAAGGCACGTTCAAGATTATCGATAACGGGAAGAATTTCAGTTGCCAACTTTTGACCATCATATTTAAGAATTCCAGCAACTTCTTTACTATGACGCTTGTTCATATTTTGAAGTTCAGCTTGTGTTCTTAAAAGATTGTCTGACAACTCATCATTCTTAGCTTTAAGGTCTTTGATTTCTTGATCTTTGGGATCAACCTTAGCATCCTTTTTAGCTGATTTTTTATCAGCTTTCTTATCAGTCTTGGGAGCTGCTTCTTTAACAGTCTTCAAATCTTGATCTTTTTCTTTATCTGCCATTACTTCCTCCTAAATTTCAAGAATCATCATACCTTGAATAATAATCAATTAATCTTTTGGCTAATTCAACTCTGAACTCACCAAGTAAACCTATCAACTGTGAATAATGCATTGTTGTTGGTCCTAATAAAGCAATAACACCTTTACCATGATGACCAACATCATAATTAGCAGTGATAATACTGTAGTTCTTTAATGCATCACTCCCAAGTTCACTTCCTAGACGAACCTTGATGGCGTCATCAGAAATACTTGGATCAATCAATTTTCTTAAATCAGTACTTTGATTAATGATTGAGAACAATGATTGAACCTGCGATAAATCATCATTATTAGCATAATTTAACAAATTCAATTGTCCATCAACATAATACTTCTCAGCACCAGCCTTCTTAAAGAGCTGATCCATCATATCCAACAAACCATCAGTTGAATACATATATTCGGAAAGAATTGCTGGAACATCAGTATGAAGCATTTGAATAACCTTAGGTAAAGGTTGTCCAACTAACTTATCATTTACAATGTTTACAATTTTTTCAATTAATGAAGTATCAAAATCATCATCGATTGTATAAATGTTATTCTCAACATTATTATCACTTGTGACAATGATTGCCATGAGTTGATGTGGATTCAAGGGAACGATTCTAAAACCTGTTAAAAGAACTGAATTGCTCTCTGGTCCTAATGTGATTGCTGTATAACTAGTTAGATGAGATAAAATCTTGGCAGATTGTTCAATAATATCATCAATTTGATGATATGTTTTACCAAAGTCATCGTCAATTCTCTGTGCTATATCTTGCGGTACACTAGTTGGTTGTACCAGATGGTCCAGATAATAACGATATCCCATCGCTGAAGGAATTCTACCTGACGAAAGATGAGTCTTCTCAAGGTAACCCACTTCTTCAAGCACTGCCATTTCATTTCTGATTGTCGCAGAACTTACATGAAAAGGTAATTCATTCATCAATGTCTTCGAACCAACCGGCTGGCCGGTATCTGTGAATATGCGCACGACTTCTCTCAAGATTGCATCTTGACGTTGTGATAGCATTATACCGTCCTCCTTTTTAGCACTATTCATACCTGAGTGCTAACAATGTAAAATATAACAATCTATCCCTATAGTGTCAAGTATGGACGCTCAATTTTTGAAATTATTTGCTAAAAAATTTCAGAAATTAAAAAAGAGAACTCTTGATGACATCTCTATTGTCATTTACTCAAGTTCTCTTATTTTTTTGGTAAAATTTTGATTGAATTAATCTTATCCAATTCCAATTGTTTGACTAAACCTTCTGCTCCATCAAACTTAACTTCGCCACGTAAATATTTAACCCATTCCAATGCTACACGTTCACCATAGATATCAGCGTCAAAATCGAAAATATTAGTTTCAATTGTAACTCCAGTATTCTCTTTAAAGGTCACATTATAACCTACGGATGTCATTGAATTGTACCAGACATCGCCGACTTTAATTCTTGTGGCATAAACACCTATCGAAGGAATCAACTGATTGCCCTCAGTTGCTAAATTGGCTGTTGGGTAACCTAAAGTTCGACCTCGTTGCAGACCATGAACTACTGTCCCCTGATTCTGATAAGTATAGCCTAAAAATTTATTAGCCTCTTCTACCTTATTTTCAGAAATAAACTTTTTGATTGCGCTTGAACCAATTTTTCGATCATCCAAAACCTGTTCTGGCACAGTCACAATTTCAAATTTATCGTGTGAATACTGTGGTAAAGTCTGCATATTGGCAATATCTTTTTTCCCATATGTATAATCAAAACCAGCTACGACAAACTTGGCTTTTAAATCAATCATATATTGATCAACAAACTCTTGAGGCTTTAATTGCGCAAATGCCTGTCCAAATTCAACAAAATAGAGCCGATCAACTCCAAGTTTTTCTACTAACTCGGCTTTTCGGTCCATTGTTGATAAGTATTTATAATCCGTTTCATGTTGATATACCGTTCTAGGTGAACGATCAAAGGTCAATAATACTGATTTTAGTCCGTGTTTACGGGCAAGATCTACTCCCGTTTTAATAACTTTTTGATGACCAAGATGTACCCCATCAAAAAAGCCCATGATTAAAACTGTATCTTCAGTTGGGCGCTGTTGCTCTAGAAGCGGATGTTTAACTTTAATAATCTGCATTTTCAATCTCTTCTATTTATTATTTAATAACATTAAATCTGGAATCCACATATTTCTTACTTTATCATACTTGTAAAGTGCTTTGGTTACTCCTGCTCTTTGAACTCGCAAACGATCCTCTATATCAGAATCGATTTCCGGTTCCAAAAAGCCACCATGTGACACACGGACTTCCCATTCTTCATCTGTTAATTCATGCTTAGGGACATCGCTTAGGACTTCATCAATCGACTTCAAAAAGCTCATGTCATTTTTCTCAAGCATCTCTTCTATTTGTCCTAAAGTAAAGGTCTCATCAATTGAAAAGCCAGCACTTTTTACTCGTGTGAGTTGGGACATAAAGGCGGGATATCCCAAAATGCGACCAAATTCAACTGCTAATGTTCTTACATAAGTTCCTTTAGAACACTTAACATGAAATTTGAGTGTTTGATACCCTGTTATTTCATCATAAACTGGATTCCCCATAATATAAAAATCATAAATATGAATCTGTCTTTTAGGACGTTCAACCTCAAGCCCAGCACGAGCATATTCATAAAGTTTTTTACCATTAACTTTGACCGCCGAAAACATTGGTGGGATTTGTGTTAATTCCCCTGTCATTTGTTGGAAAACTTTTTGTAGATCTTCACTGGCAATTGGTTCAGCTAATTTCTTCTCTTCAACCGTATCACCTTCGCGATCTTCAGTTGTAGTTGACTTACCTAAAGTTATTTCACCCTCATACTCTTTAGGAGAGCCTGTCAGAGTATTTACTAGTTTAGTAGCTTGTCCCACACAGATAGGTAAAACTCCGTCTACTAAAGGATCTAAGGTTCCTGTGTGACCGATTTTTCTAGTATGTAATACTTTTCTTAACTTATAAACATAATCAGAACTTGTTTGTCCAATTTTTTTATTTAATGGAATTACTCCGTCCATAATAATCTCCGTATCTAAATGTCATTAACAATGATTTTACTAGTATTTTTATAGAATGAAAAGAAGTCGTAAATAAAAAAGATAGGAAACCCACTTTCGGATTTACCTATCTTCTTTAATATCAAATTGTATTAACGATTTGCTTCGTCCTGATGTAACTTAGCAATTAATTTATCAATCTTTTCACCATAGCGAACTGATTGATCTTGCTTAAATTCCAATTCAGGTACTTTATACAACGTTAAGTTCTGACCCAATTCTCTTCTAATTAGTCCAGTAGCTTTATCTAAGCCAGCTTGAGTTTTTTCAACATCACTAGCTTTTTCAGATAAGATGCTAAAATAAACGGTTGCTTGTTGCAAATCACCAGTCATTTCAACACCAGTTACTGTAACTCCTTGAACTCTAGGATCACGAACACGTTTTAAAAGAATATCGTTAACTTCTTTTTGAATCTCTTGTTCAACTCGACCAATTCGATGTTTTACCATATTCTCATCTCCTATTTAACTGGAACTTCTTCCATTACATAGGCTTCAACTTCGTCACCAATCTTGATGTCGTTATAGTTCTCGATTGTGATACCACATTCGAATCCAGAACCAACTTCCTTAACATCATCCTTGAATCTCTTAAGTGAAGCAAGTTTACCTTCCATGACAACAATACCATCTCTGATAAGTCTTACACCACTATCACGTTGAATCTTACCACTGTTTACGTAACAACCAGCAATTGTACCAATCTTAGAAACATTGTATGTTTCACGGACTGTTAAGTTACCAATAACTTTTTCTTCATAAACTGGTTCTAGCATACCCTTCATGGCAGCTTCAATTTCATCGATAGCTTTATAGATAACTCTATGTAGACGAATATCAACCTTTTCATCCTTAGCTTGAACTTTAGCTTGAGCTGTTGGACGAACATTAAATCCAATAATGATGGCATTACTTGCAGCAGCAAGGTTAACATCACTTTCAGTAATAGCACCTACGGCTGAATGGATAATGTTGACACGAACACCCTTAACTTCAATCTTCTTCAAACTTCCGGCAATAGCTTCAGCAGAACCTTGAACATCGGCTTTAATAATAACGTCGACTTGTTTAAGTTCTCCTTCTTTCATTGTCTCGAACAAGTTATCAAGTGTAACAGGGTTAGTATTTTGACGTTCCTTTTGAAGAGCACGACTAGCACGTTCCTCACCAGCTGCACGAGCTGTCTTTTCATCATCGAAGACAACAAACTTATCAGCTGATTCAGGGACATCATTCAAACCAGTAACCTCTACTGGCTCTGAAGGCTTAGCAGCATCAATTTCTTTACCATTGTAGTTTGTCATTGTTCTGACACGACCAAAGGTATTACCAACAACAATTGGATCACCAACGTGCAATGTACCTTGTTGTACCAATAGTGATGCAACTGGTCCACGGCCCTTGTCCAATTTAGCTTCAATAACTGTACCAATAGCTTTTTGTTCAGGATTTGCCTTAAGTTCCAAAACATCGGCTTCAAGTAGAATCATTTCTAGCAATTCATCAATGTTTGTACCCATTTTAGCTGAAATATCAACAAAGATAGTATTCCCACCATAATCTTCAGGAACAAGATCATACTTCATCAATTCTTCAGTAACATGTTGTGGGTTAGCACCCGGCTTATCGATCTTATTGATAGCTACGATGATAGGGTCATTTGCGGCCTTAGCATGGTTGATAGCTTCAATTGTCTGTGGCATAACACCGTCATCAGCTGCAACAACTAAAATAACGATATCAGTAATATCAGCACCACGAGCACGCATATTAGTAAAGGCAGCATGTCCTGGAGTATCCAAGAATGTGATCAATCTGTCTTGAAGACGTACTTGATAAGCACCAATATGTTGTGTAATACCACCAGCTTCAGAAGCTGTAACGTGTGTATGTCTCAAGTGATCAAGCAAGGTTGTCTTACCATGATCAACGTGACCCATGATAGTTACAACTGGTGGACGTGTTACAAGATTTTCACTTGTATTAACTTCTGCATCAAAGTACTTGTCGATATCAGCAACATCTTCTTGTACCTTTTCTTCAGCCTTAATACCGTAATCAGCGGCCAACAATTCAATTGTATCCTTATCTAAGGACTTGTTTTGGTTAATCATAATACCAAGCATGAATAACTTCTTAACAATTTCAGCTGGTTCTCTATGGATCAATTTACCAATATCTTGAGCGTTCATACCAACAGAGTAAACAAGTGTTTCTGGTAATGGACGTTCCTTTCTTTGTGGCATTGGCTTCTTAGGTTCGGTACGTTGACGTTGTTGACGTTTACGTTCCTTTTTCTTTCTACGACTACCAAATGGATTAGCAAGATTTTGCTTATGTCCAAAGTCACGATTACTATTAGTTGGCTTTGCCTTCTTGTATTCTGGCTTTGGAACATTAGTATTTGCTACATTTGCCTTTGGAGCTTCTTTGGCTTTAGCAGCTACATTGTTATTGTTGTTAGGTCTTCTATTTTGGGAATTGTTATTGTTACGATTATTGTTATTGCTATTAGTACTGTTATTATGGTTGTTATTGTTATTTCTATAACGGTTGTCGTTATTAGGACGGTGATTGTTCTTATGATTATTATCACTACTACTGTGATTATTGTTATTGTGACTGTTATTTCTAGTTGGATGACTAGGAATACGACTAGCATCTTGAATATTTGTCTTAAATTGTTCTAGATACTTGTTACCAGCACTTTGTCTTGGACGTGGAGCTTGTCCTTGTGTAGTAGAACGATCACGTCTGTTATTGTTGTTACGGTTGCGATTATCACGTGATTGAGAATTACGGTTATCATTTCTTCTATTCTCATTATTGTTGTGATTATTGCGGTTGTTGCTGTTATTACTATTATTGTTATTACTATTGTTGTTAGCATTATTGCTATTTGGGCGATGGTTATTGCTGTTTGGACGATTACCATTGGAGTTGTGATTGTTATTGCGATGGTCAAAATGACCCTTACCCTTATTAGCATCTCTTCTTACAGCAGTAATCTTAATCTTAGTCTTGTGATCACCTGAATTTTGGTTACCACTTTCATGTTTCTCACCTGTAGATTTTTGCACATGATTTTGTGCATGATTATTGTGTTGAACAGGGGCAGGTCTACTACCATTATTACTTGTGTTGCTTGGCTTTTTACCACTCTTTAAGTTACTTACAATTTTCTTTTCGTCATTTTCATCTACTGATGACATATGGTTCTTCACATCCATACCCAATTTTGTGGCAGCATCAAGAATTACTTGATTCTCAACACCATTTTCTTTTGCAATAGTATAAATTCTCTTTTTGACCATCCTATCACTCTCCTTAATTGTTAATTGTCCATAATATCTTTTAACCTTTTAGCAAATCCAAAATCTGTTATTCCCATAACTTTTCTGTCTTTTCCAATAGCAGTTTTTAACGAAGCACTATCCACCGTATCAATTACTGGTACTTTATAGTAAGTCGCTTTATTATGTAAATCTTTCATTGTTCGTGGACTACAGTCGCTAGCCATAATAACTAACTTTACCTTGCCATCACGAATGCCGTTTATAGTCAGTTCTGTTCCACTGATAAATTTACCAGCTCTAACAGCTAACCCTAAAAAATTATAAAATGAGTTCATTAATGTTTCTTCCCTAAATCACCAAAGAGGTCCATTCTAGCCTTTTGATGATCGACAAAATCAAATAATTCATCATAAAAATTCTCTGGTACTGCATGTGAGAATACTTTTTCTAGTGATTTCTTAGATTTTGCATTTTTAATGGCTTCGGGATCCAATCCAACATAAGCGCCACGGCCGGCTTTCTTTCCAGTTGGATCGATAGAGATGTTACCATCCTTATCCTTAACAATCCTTACCATTTCTCTTTTTGGATACATCTTATTCGTTAAAATATCCTTACGCATAGGTATCTTACGAGTTGGCAAATCTATCACCTCTCTTATTCTTCTGAGTCTGTCGAATCGTCTTCGTCATCTACATCTTCTGAATCATTTGCAGCAGGATTCTGTGCATCATCAGCATTAGCAGCATTTTCACGAGTCTTTTCAATATCGATCTTGCCACTTTCAACATCATTGATATCGACGTCTTGATCGTTATCATCAACGAATTCAACTTGTGATTCAGGTTTGATGTCAATCTTGTAACCAGTCAATTTAGCAGCTAAACGTGCATTTTGACCTTTCTTCCCAATAGCTAATGATAAATGATAATCAGGTACAATTACAATACATTGTTTCTTATCATTTTCATCAAATTGAACAGCAATAACTTCAGCTGGGTTCAATGCATTAGCAATGAAATCAACAGGATCATCGACATATGGCACAACATCAATGTTTTCACCATTTAATTCATCAACAACTGCTTGTACACGAGTACCCTTAGGACCGACACATGTACCAACAGGATCAACATCAGGATTGTCAGACTTTACAGCAATCTTAGTTCTGTCTCCAGCTTCACGAGCAATTGAAACAATTTCTACAGTTCCATCATATATTTCTGGAACTTGTTGTTCAAATAATCGCTTAACTAAACCTGGATCAGTTCTAGATACAAAGACTTGAGGTCCCTTTGTAGCATTTTCAACCTTAGTTACATAAACACGAATTCTATCACGTGAATTGTAAGTTTCACCAGGCATTTGATCATTCTTAGACATAACAGCTTCAATCTTACCAAAGTTGATATAAACATATCTATTATCACTACGTTCAACCGTTCCTTGGATGATTTCATGCTCATATTGACTGTATTCATTATAAATGATATCACGTTCTGCTTCACGAACACGTTGCATAATGACTTGTTTAGCAGTTTGAGCCGCAATACGTCCAAAATCTTTTGGCGTTACTTCTTCTTGAACGTGATCACCAACTTCGTAACCTCTGCTTTTCTTTTGAGCATCTTCAAGACTAACTTCCAAACGATCATCTACAACATCTTCAACAACTTCTTTAACCGCATAAACATGTATATTACCCTTTTTAGCATCAAATTCAACATTAACGTTTTGGGCTTGATTATAATTTCTTTTATAAGCAGCTACCAAAGCAGCTTCTAGTGATTCAATAACATATTCTTTTTTGATGCCTTTTTCGCTTTCAAGCGCATCAAGTGCTTCAACCATTTCTTTACTCATGATTTTCTCCTTAGAATTCGATTGCAAGTCTGAGTTTAGCGATGTTGTCTCGACTAATTTCTACTTGCTTCCGTAAATTCTTAACTTTAACGTTCAAAGTTATCTTGGTATCCGTTACCTCTAGTAAAGTTCCCTCAAAAGCTTTTTGACCATCTTGTTTTTGATAAAGAGAAGCATGCACATAATCGTCAACATAATCAGTAAGACTTTCATCGTTTTTCAAGGGACGTTCTGCACCTGGAGATGAAACCTCTAAGTAATAAGCAGGTTCAATTGGATTCAATTCGTCCAACTTCTCACCATACTCTTCACTAATAAGCGCGCAATCATCGATGCTGATTCCACCCTTCTTATCTGCATAAACTCTCAAATACCAATCTCCACGTTCGTGAACGAATTCCAAATCAACGAGAAAGAAATCATGTTGATCTAAGATTGGTTTTAAAATGGCTTTTAATTCTTCAACTTTTGTATCCAAGGACATTCCTCCAAAGTAATCGGCAATAAAAAGAGTGAGCATCTCTGCTCACTCATTAATCAGTAATTAACTAGTAGTTAATTTAACATATATTTAATATTAAAGCAAATTATAACAACCATACCTAGAACAATGATAACTGATTTTCGTCTGGCATGCCATCTAAAACATGATTTTCTGTCATATATTCGATAACTGTCTTCGAAACTTTACCACGAGTTCCTAAATCTTGTTTAGATAGGAATGGTTGCTCTTCACGTGCAGCCACGATTTGTTTAGCAACGTTATCACCCAATCCAGGAATAGCATTGAATGGGGCCAACAAAGTTTTATCATCAATAATTTTAAAATCAAAGGCATCTGACTTATCTAAATCAACCATCTTGATTGTAAAACCACGTTCCAAACATTCATTAGCCAATTCCAAAACCGTCAAAAGATTCTTCTCTTTTGTAGAAGCATCCATCCCTTTGTCATTGATAGCTTTCATTGAAGCCTTAACCGCATCTTTACCTGTTGTCATTGCGACCAAATCAAAATCGTCGGCACGGACTGAGAAATAGGCACAGTAATAATAAAGTGGATGATGAACCTTAAAGTATGCAATTCTTAACGCCATGATGATATAAGCTGTCGCATGGGCTCTAGGGAACATATACTTAATTTTCAAACAAGAATCAATATACCAGTCAGGCACATCAGCGTCTTTCATAGCTTGTTTCCAGTCATCAGGAATACCACGTCCCTTACGAACATGCTCCATAATTTGGAAAGCCATTTGTGAATCCATACCATAGTGAATCAAATCCATCATGATATTATCACGACAACCAATAACTTCCTTCAAAGTTACAACACCCTTGTCAATCAACTCTTCCGCATTACCTAACCACACATCAGTACCATGCGATAGTCCAGAAATTTGTAATAATTCAGCAAAAGTAGTTGGATGAGTTTTTTCCAACATTCCACGAACAAAACGCGTACCGAATTCAGGCACACCCAAAGTTCCGGTTTTTGAGAAAATTTGTTCAGGCGTAACATCTAGTGAATCAGTTCCTCTGAACAATTCCATAACCCCAGGATCTTTAACTGGTAAAGTCTTAGGATCAATGCCTGATAAATCTTGAAGCATACGAATCATTGTGGGATCATCATGTCCCAAAATATCAAGTTTCAAAATATTATCATGAATAGAATGGAAATCAAAATGGGTTGTTTTCCATAGTGCTGTTTGATCATCGGCTGGATATTGAATCGGTGTGAAGTCAAAAATGTCCATATAATCTGGAACAACAATGATACCAGCCGGATGTTGACCAGTAGTACGTTTGACACCGGTTGAACCCATGGCTAATCGTTCTTCTTCAGCATTACGGAAATTCTGGCCGGTTAGCTCTTCATAATTTTTAACATATCCGAAAGCCGTACGATCGGCAATTGTACCAATAGTACCAGCTCTAAATACGTGATCTTCCCCAAACAATACTTTGGTATAGTTATGAGCTACCGGTTGGTAGTCACCAGAGAAGTTCAAATCAATATCAGGAACCTTATCACCCTTAAAACCAAGGAATGTTTCAAACGGAATATCCTGACCATCTTTTTTCATATCTGTACCACATTTAGGACAATCCTTATCTGGTAAATCGTATCCTGAACCAACTTCACCTTTAGTAAAGAATTCAGAGTACTTACAGTTAGGACAACGGTAATGTGGTGGCAAAGGATTAACTTCAGTAATACCAGTCATAGTGGCAACGAAACTAGATCCAACGGAACCACGGGAACCAACCAAATACCCATCCTTATTAGACTTATAAACTAAACGTTGAGCAATTAAGTAAATAACTGAGAAACCATTTCCGATGATACTCTTTAATTCACGATCCATTCGCTTTTGAACTAGCTCTGGTAAAGGATCACCATAGAGTTCATGAGCCTTGTTCATCGTTAAACTACGAATTTCATCTTCGGCCCCCTCCATTTTAGGAGTATAAAGCTTATCCTTAACTGGGGAAATTTCATCAATTGAATCCATAATCTTCTTTGGATTGTCAACAATAATTTCTTGTTCAGTTTGTTGATCCATATAATCGAATTCATCAAACATTTCATTAGTAGTTCTAAATTGCACATCAGGTAATTCCGGTCTACGAGCCAAAGCGTTACTCTTCACAGCCTTGATAACAATATCTCGATAAACTTTATCATGTGGATCAAGATAATGTACATCCCCTGTTGCAACAACTGGTTTATCTAATTCTTTACCCAACTTAACAATATTTTTGATAATTTCCTGCAAAGCATCTTCATCCTTAATGATTTTAATATCAATTAGATGTTGATACAAAGTCTGTGGCATAACTTCTAAGTAATCGTAATACTGTGCTAATTCACGAGTATCGTCATAACCCTTTTGCATCATGCTAGTAAAGACTTCACCGTTTTCACAGGCTGATCCAACAATGATACCTTCACGGTACTTATTCAACAGTCTTCTAGGTACACGTGCAGTTCGATAAAAGTAACGCGTCATTGAATAAGAAACAATCTTAAACATATTTTTCAAACCGGCCTGTGTTTTAGCCAAAAGAATTGCGTGACTTGGACGAGCTTGTTTATAAGCCTCTTCACCACCAACGTGGTCATTCAACTGATTAACGTTTCTAGTTCCAAATTTATCTTCCAATTCATCGAACAACTTATACATTAAGTAACCAGTTGTTTCAGCATCAGAATCAGCTCTATGGTGATGTTCCAAGACAATATGATAACGTTTAGCTAAAGAATCCAATTTATGATTACGATACTCTGAATGCAAAGTTCTCGACATTTCCAAAGTATCAATGACAGGCATTGCTAGACGTGGACGTCCCATTCTTGTCAAAGCCGCATTCATGAAACCCATATCAAAGGTAACATTATGACCTACTAGAATATCGTCACCAATGAAATCCATGAATTCTCCAACAATCACCGTCTCATCTGGTGCATCCTTAACCATATCATTTGTGATACTAGTCAAGTTAGTTGTTACTTCTGATAAAGGATGACCCGGATTAATAAATTTATCAAAACGGGCAATTACTTCTCCGTCTTTCATCTTAGTAGCACCAATTTCAATAATTGAATCATAGACGGCAGATAAACCAGTTGTTTCAGTATCGAAGATAACATATTCCGAACCATTTAATGCTTGGTCTCGCAAGTTGTAGGCAATTGGATTACCTTCATCAACTAAATCAACTTCCACACCGTAAGCAATTTTAACTCCAAATTTCTTTCCAGCATTATAAGCTTCTGGGAAGGCCTGTAAAGCACGATGATCAGTAATGGCAATTCCTGTTTGTCCCCAGTCACTGGCACGTTTGATCAAATCGGTTGCACTAGGGATGGCATCCATTTGACTCATATTAGTGTGAGCATGTAATTCAATTCGTTTGTTTTCATCCTCAGCTGTATCTTTACGCATTTCATGTTTAATTATATTGATATCGTTAGCCATAATTACCAATTCACGCGAGAAGTTATCCTCTTGAACATTACCACGAACTCTAATCCAAGAACCTTCATCTAAACTGGCAAAGAAGTTCTCATCATCTTCACCATTAGAGAATTTTTTGATACTGAAAGATGAAGTGTAGTCGGTAACTTTCATAATCAAAAGTGAACGACCAGATTTCAACTTACGAACATCGATGTTAAAGACGTAACCTTCAACGACTTTATTCCGATCCTCTTCAATAATATCAACCATTTGGGTAATTTCCTGATCATCAGGAATTTTACGACCAACTTTAGAAACATTGCCCGCTGGTTTAGCAGCTTTCTTGGCACTAACTTCTTTTGCCTTGGCTTGAAACTGCTTTGTCTTCTCAGCATTAGCGGCCTTCATAGCTTCGGTTTTCTCTTGATATTTAGCTTTATCGACATTTGTTCTAATTCTAAAGTCAGGAAAACCCAAACTACTGTATTCAGACTGTAAACCATCAATAACTTTCCCATCAACAAAATCAGCCATAAAGCTATTAGAAACATCTAAAAAGACTTGATCATTCTCAACATGTGGCGGTGTTTGACTAATTTTGTCCAAAACCATTGGAGATTCAACGTTACAGTCATTCAAAACATAATTCCAATAATCTTTGATCTCGCTTTCAGACAATTCCGAATCAGTTGTTTTGATTTCAAAATTAACCTGTGCAATACCATCGAAGCTGGCTTTTAAGGCTTTAACAAATGTCATGAAATCATTGAATGGTAAAACGCGTTTAAATTCAAAAAAGAATGTCCAGCGTTTACTATTCTTATGAACTTCAAGTTTATTTAATTTTCCATCGATAAACGCATCACTAGATGTCAATAAACTGTCTAGTTTAATTTGTTTAACTAAAATTTCAAAAAGTTGTTTTGTATCTGACATATTCTTTCCTTCAAAAAATAAAAAAAGGCCTAAGCCTCATTACTGATTCTTAAGCAATATTTTTACTGAATTTACTAATTCATCTTTACTTACTTCGATTGTCTCACCAGTACTTCTAATCTTTAGTTCAACAATTCCGTCACTAGCCTTTTTACCAACGGTAATTCTAATAGGAATACCAATTAGATCTGAGTCAGCAAATTTAACACCAGGACGTTCTTTACGATCATCAAGTAAGACATCATATCCTTCATTTTGTAACAATTCAACGATTTCGTCACTTAATTTGCCTTGAACGTCGTTATTGTACTTAATAGGAACAACATGAACTTGGTATGGAGCCAAACTAACTGGCCAAACAATACCATTTTCATCACTGTGTTGTTCGATAATGGCTGTCAATAGACGAGAAATACCAATACCGTAACTTCCCATGATCAATGGATTAGATTTACCATTTTCATCTAAGAAATTAGCGCCAAGTGCCTTAGAGAATTTAGTACCTAACTTAAAGATATGACCAATTTCAATACCACGTGTAAACTTGATATGACCACGACCATCAGGTGAAACTTCTCCCTCTTTGATAACACGGAAATCTCTGAATTCTGGTGTTTCATCAACAATATCTTCAAAATTAGCATTAAACAAATGTACATCAGCTTTATTCAAACCGACAACAAAGTTCATCAAACCAACTAATGAACTATCATAAAGTACCTTAACTTTATCATTGATACCCTTAGGTCCAATGAATCCAGGAACACTGCCGAAGACATCCTTAACTTCATCAGGAGTTGCCTCACGTAGAAAATCAGCACCAAGATAGTTCTTCAATTTAACATCATTTACATCGTAATCTCCACGAATCATAACCATGACTGGTTCATCATCAGCCATATAAGCAACGGCCTTCATAATTCTTGAAGATTCAACTTTCAATAATTCTGCCAAAGCATCAATTGTATGTACATCAGGTGTATCAACAACCTCTGCTTCTTTCTTATCTTCAACTAAATTCTCTTCCATCTTACTTGCAGCCATTTCAAGATTGGCTGAGTAATCACTATCATCTGAATAGGCAATTGTATCCTCACCGATTGAAGCAATAGCAGAGAATTCTTTTGAATCAGTACCACCCATGGCACCAGCATCACCAATAATAGCGCGATAATTTAAACCACAAATATCAAAGATATTGCGATAAGCTTGTTCCATTTGATTAAAGATAACATCAAGTTGTTCCTTATTAGCTGTGAAAGAATAAGCATCTTTCATAATAAATTCACGACCACGAAGTAAACCATTACGAGGACGATCTTCATCACGATATTTCATTTGCATTTGATATAAAACAAGAGGTAACTTCTTGTAACTATTCAAACTTTCCTTTACAACACTAGTAAATGTTTCTTCATGAGTTGGTCCCAAGATGAAATCACGTTCATGACGATCCTTAAACTTGAATAAGTTATCGCCATAAGTTTCATAACGACCACTTTCCTTCCAAAGATCAGCTGGTAAAATTGCTGGCATACGCATTTCTACGACATCAATTTTTTCCATTTCTTTACGAACAATATTTTCAATTCTTTGAATAACTGACCAAGCCAATGGTAAGTATGCATATACCCCTGCAGAAACTTGTCTGATATAACCAGCTCGCAACATCAACTGATGACTTACAGCCTCAGCATCTGAAGGAGTTTGCTTCAGTGTTGGAATATATAATTTTGATTGTTTCAAGTTCTTATCCCCCTATTTTATAAAGAAGCGCTGAATATCATTCCATGTAACAGCAATCATCAACAAGACTAAAATTCCGACACCGATCAGTGTAATAACAGTTTCATACTGTTCAGGAATTGGTTTTCTTCTGATTGCTTCAACGATATTTAACAAAATCTTCCCACCATCTAAGGCTGGAATTGGAATTAAATTAACAATACCTAGGTTCATCGATAGCATTGATGTAAAGAGAATAATATTAATAATACCCTGTGATGCCACTTTTGAAGTCATCGAGTAGATCCCCACCGGACCAGATAATTGATTAATATTAAAACCACCAGATACCATCTTACCTAATGCATGAAAGACCATTACGGTCGTTCCCCAACTGTATGAAAAGCCATATTTTACCTTAGCCCAAACACTAGAATCGGTTTTTGGCATAATACCAATAAATCCATAGCTTTGACCCTGTGACTTAACAGACTTAGGGGTTAATTTAACTGTTTTAAGCTTTTTATTTGATTCAACTTTTAAAGTAACTTTCTTACCAGGGTTATTTTGAATGTTAGTTGATAAAGCAGTCCATGAACCGGTTTTCTTGCCATTGACACTCACAATCGTATCATTAACCTTCAAGCCTGCCTCTTGAGCAATTGAATTTTTCTCGATATGACCTAATTGGTTAGTAGCAACACCATTCATCATAAAAGCAGCTAAAATGGCCGCCAAGACTGCCAAGACAAAATTATTGAAAGGTCCCGCAAAATTAGTAATCATTCGCTTCCAAACAGAAACGGACTGAAGTTGAACATCGCGTGGTGCGATTTGAACCTCAGTACCGTCTTCTTCAACAATTGTTGCATCATGATCAACTGAATACTTCTTAACAACAGTTTCATCGCCGTTTTCATATCCTTCAATCACCAAATCATCAACTAAATCTGATTTAGATATTTGAACGGGGACCGCATTTGCATCATAAACCTTACTGGAAGTTATTATTTTTATTACTTTATCTTGATCATTTAATACTAAAGATGCCATCGTTCCTGGTTGAATATCAGAATCGTCCTCCTGAGCGCCAGCCATACGTACGTATCCACCCAAAGGTAGCAACCTCAAAGTGTATGTCGTATGATTCTTACGATAAGCGACAATTTTTGGACCCATCCCTACAGAAAATTCACGAACCAAAATCCCTGATTTCTTTGCAGCGTAATAGTGTCCAAATTCATGGACAATAACTAATATTCCAAAAACGATTATAAATGTAATTATCGCGGTCATTTTAACCTCCACGAGATGCTTAGACTAAACCGAATATGTGTAACAAAGGTAATACAATTAACATACTATCGAATCTATCTAAAATTCCACCATGTCCTGGCAAAATATTTCCTGAATCTTTAACTTTGTAATATCTCTTATAAGCTGATTCAATCAAATCACCCATTTGTCCCATAATTGATAGGACAAAGGCAATCATCAGCATTGTCGTCATTGAGTACTCTTGAGGTACAAAGTACATGTAAACGCCAGAAAGAATTAGAGCCATGATAATACCAGCAATTGTTCCTTCCCACGTCTTATTGGGACTAATTGCAGGCCATAATTTATGCTTACCAATTTTTCTACCGAATGTATAAGCAAAAATATCAGTCGACCAAACGACGATCAAGGCATACATCAATAATCCCAAACCGGGATCTGAATTTCTTACAGCTGCTAAGTAGTGGAATCCTGTACCAATGTATAACATTGAAACCACTGAAACACCTGCATCTTCAAAATTAAATTTGTTCTTTGTTAGTACTGTAATAATCAACAAAATCACTGCAAAAACATAGAATAAATCTAATCTTGAAAAACTCTTTGGAAACCATCCACGGTAAAAGCCATTAGGAACGACTAAAGCTAATGTTCCTAAGATGGTTACTAAAAAGTCAAATGAAACGATGATACGTTTACGCATAATATAAACTTCAAAAACACCGACTGCGGCTAAAGCTGCTGCTGCAACTTCTAACCAGACTCCACCTGCAAGCAATATGGGAATAAAGATTGCTAGTGCAATAACGGCAGTAATGACACGTTGTTTCATAATTTTCCCCCAAACTAAACAGACCCGTAACGACGATCTCTTCTGTCAAATTCTTTAATATCCTCAACTAAATCATCGACCGTGAAATCAGGCCAGTAACTGTCATCAAAGATCATTTCTGTATAAGCTAATTGCCAGAGCATGAAGTTAGAAATTCTTTCTTCTCCACTAGTTCTGATTAGCAAATCCGGATCAGCTAATTCTTTTAAGTGATTCGTCAACAAATGGTCTGCAAACATAGTGTCGTCAATATCACTTGGATCTATTGAACCACTAGCCGCTTCGATTGCCAAATTTTTAGCAGCATTAACAATCTCAGCACGACCACCATAGTTGAAAGCAAAATTGAGGATCATTCCAGTATTACCCTTAGTATCCTCAACTGCTTTTAAAACTACTTTTCTGGTTTTGTCAGGTAAGTGATCAGTAAATCCGGTTACGAACACTCGAATATTTTCTTTAATTAGGTCTGGCATAAAGGTCCCAAAGAAGTCTACTGGTAATTTCATTAAAAAATTAACTTCTTTACTAGGTCGACTCCAATTTTCAGTAGAAAAAGCATACAAGCTTAAAACTTTAACTCCAAGATGACTAGCTGCTGTGGCTATCGTCTTGACATTGTTCATGCCTTCTTTATGACCAGCAATACGAGGTTGCCCTTTTCTCTTAGCCCAACGTCCGTTACCGTCCATAATGATGGCAATATGCTTAGGAACTGATATGTCTGAATCTAATTGTCTCTTACTATCTGTCATAAAGACTATTATCCTTCAGTAATTTCTTTTTCTTTGGCTGCTGCTAATTCGTCAACTTGTGCGATAGCCTTGTCAGTAACCTTTTGAACTTGATCTTCAATATCATGGAATTCATCTTCAGTTACGTCATTAGCCTTCAATTGCTTCTTAAGATCATCCATAGCTTCACGACGGACGTTTCTAACGGCAATACGACTCTCTTCAGCCTCTTTACCTACTTGCTTAGCAATCTCTTGTCTACGTTCACCAGTAAGCTGTGGGATAACCAAACGGATAACCTTACCGTCATTAGCAGGGTTCAATCCTAAATCAGATGAATTGATAGCATGTTCGATATCATCCAATGATGATTGGTCATAAGGTGTGATCATCAAAACACGTGCTTCAGGAATATTGATTGAAGCAACTTGGTTCAATGGTACATCAGTACCATAGTATGAAACCTTAACGTTGCTCAAGATAGAAGCATTAGCTTTACCCGCACGGATATTGGCTAATTCTTTTCTAAGAACGTCAATTGATTTTGACATATTTTCTTGTGCTTTTGTAACAGCTTTGTTAGTCATCATTACCACCCTTTATTATTGTTCCGATATTTTCTCCTTGAACAACCTTCTTAATGTTTTCGGCTTTGTTCAAATTGAATACAATCAATGGAATATCATTATCCATTGACAATGATGAAGCAGTTGTATCCATAACTCCAAGATTCTTATTAATAATATCAAGTTGTGTTAATTCTGCATACTTCTTAGCATTAGGGTCCTTCTTAGGATCAGCTGAGTAAACGCCGTCAACGTTATTCTTAGCCATTAAGATAACATCAGCTTCAATTTCAGCAGCACGAAGTACAGAAGTAGTATCTGTTGAGAAATAAGGATTACCAGTACCACCAGCAAAGATAACAACACGACCTTTTTCCAAATGTCTGATTGCCTTTCTTCTGATATAAGGTTCAGCAACTTGGCGCATTTCAATTGATGTTTGTACACGTGTTGGGACACCAATATGTTCCAAACCATCTTGTAAAGCAAGTCCATTCATAACAGTGGCCATCATACCCATGTAATCTGCTTGGGCACGGTCCATTCCCATTTCGGCACCTGTTTCACCACGCCAAATGTTACCACCACCACAAACGATGGCAACTTGAACTCCTAGATCATGAACACTCTTAATTTGTTCAGCTATTGTTTTGATAACTGGTGGATTAATACCAAAGCCTTTCTCACCGGCTAAGGCTTCTCCAGAAACTTTTAAAATCACTCTTTTATACTTGATATCAGGCATAAGTTCTCTCCTTTAATTTTGCTACTAAATATTTTAACATATTCGCTACACTAAATTTATCCAAACACTATTTTTAAATAAATTTTGTGTGGATACAACCCTAAATATAAAGAAAAAGCCGTTTAATTCAAAATGAATTAAGCGACCTTTCCAAAAAATGTTTTTAAATTACTTCATTTGGTTCTTTACTTCTTCAGCAAAGTCTTCTTGTTTCTTTTCGATTCCTTCACCAACTTCGTAACGAACAAATGAAACAAGTTTAGAATTCTTTGATTCAACGAATTGTTGAACAGTCATGTCTGAATCCTTAACAAATTCTTGGTCAGCCAAACTAATTTCTGACAAGAACTTGTTTACACGGCCTTCAACGATTCTTGGGATAATCTTTTCAGGTTTACCTTCAGCTTTTGTTTCTTCAGTAAAGATAGCCTTTTCGTGTTCCAAACGATCTGCAGGAACTTGATCGCGATCCATGAATTCAGGGTTGATAGCAGCAACGTGCATAGCAACATCCTTAGCAGCATCTTCATCGCTACCTTCAAGAGTAACGATAGCACCGATCAAACCACCATTATGTAGGTATGAGCCGAATACTTGTGAGTCTGTCTTATCAAGAACCTTGAAACGTCTCAAGGAAATCTTTTCACCAATAACAGCTGTTAAGCCTGTGATGGCGTCGTTAATTGTTTGGTCACCAATCTTAAGTGCCAAAGCATCGTCCATTGTCTTTGGTTCGTTAGCAACAATAGCTTTACCAATTTCGTTTACAAGATTGATAAATTTGTCGTTTGATGAAACAAAGTCAGTTTCTGAATTAACTTCGATGATAGCAGCTTTGTTACCTGAAACTTCAATGTGTGTTAAACCTTCAGCAGCAATGTTTCCACTCTTCTTAGCAGCTTTAGCTACACCCTTTTCACGAAGTTTGTCGATAGCCTCTTGCATATTACCGTCAGCAGCAACCAATGCCTTCTTAGCATCCATCATACCAACGCTTGTCTTATCACGTAATTCTTTAACTTGAGCAGCAGTAATTTTAGCCATTAGTAATCCTCCAGTCGTATAAATAAAGCCATCTTACTCAGATGACTCTATTTTACGCTTATTATTATTTATCTTCGTTATTGTTCTTAGCTTCTGCTAAATCTTCAATAGATTTTGCATCGGCAGCATTCGAATTTTCATCTTTGTTGTCGTCTTTAGCGAAGTCTGCATCTGTAACAGCTTCTTCACCTTGCTTACCTTCAACAATAGCATCTGCCATCTTAGATGTAATTAATCTAACGGCACGGATAGCATCATCATTTGAAGGAATGATAACATCGATAGGATCTGGATCTGTGTTTGTATCAACCATAGCTACGATAGGAATGTTAAGTTTCTTAGCTTCGTTAACAGCAATGTTTTCCTTATGAGGGTCAACAATGAACATAACATCAGGGATTCTTGGCATATCTTCGATACCACCAAGGAATTTCTCTAACTTAGCTTGTTGCTTTGTAAGTAAAGCAACTTCTTTCTTAGGTAGACGATCAAAAGTACCATCTTGTGACATTGCCTTGATGTCCTTTAATCTCTTGATACGTTTTTGGATTGTGTTCCAGTTAGTCAAAGTACCACCTAACCAACGATGGTTAACATAGTATTGGCCAGCACGTGTTGCTTCTTCAGCAATAGCATCTTGTGCTTGTTTCTTTGTACCAACGAATAAGAAAATACCATCATCACCGGCAACGGCCTTCATATAGTTGTAAGCATCGTCGATCATGCGTACTGTTTTTTGTAAATCAATGATGTAAATACCATTTCTTTGTGTAAAGATAAATGGCTTCATCTTAGGGTTCCATCTTCTTGTTTGGTGACCGAAATGTACACCGGCTTCAAGAAGTTGTTTCATAGAAATAACTGACATAAAAAGTTCCTCCTGGTTTTTACCTCCACCTAAGTCATGTCTAGTTGAAACACGTCTGTGCACCAACAACTAAATCGTTAAGTGTGTGTATTCAATACAGCTAAATATTATAAGGGAATATTATTACGAAATCAAGTAGTCATGCCAATTTATTCCATTACTTTTTAATAATTTCTCTTTTGTGATCGCGATAGCTTCTTGATAGCAATCTCACGTTTCAAAGCCTGCGATTTATTTTCCAATTCTTCAGTGTACATTAATTTAACTGGTCGTCTAGTTTTAGTATATTTAGCACCTTTACCAGCGTTGTGAGTTGCGACTCTCTTCTCTACATCGTTACTTGTTCCAGTGTAAAAAGTTTTATCACTACACAACAGCATATAAACATAATATTTACTTGTTTCCATTGATAATCTGACTAGCCTCTTTAGTTAACTGATGATTCTCATCATAAATTATTAAATCTGGTTCAACTTTTAGTGATGCTTCTTTAACTGTCTTAATGACATCTAATAAAACCAAATTAGCATCTTTTTGTGAATTAGTCCTGACAAAACGTATGCGCTTTGGTTGCAAACGCTGCTTTAACATTAAAGAAAGCAATTCACTCAAACGTTCTGGTCGATAAACTAGAAATGCATGAGAATTTTCCTTCAATAAAATCTTAATTGCATGTAAAATATCTTCCAAATTAGCTTTCAGTTCATGACGAGCAATTGCTAATACTGGATTTTCCTTTAAAGCCGTCTGATTAGATACCTTGAAATATGGTGGATTGCAAACAATCATATCGACTGTATCATGATCAATATGTTTTTGAACATTCTTCAAATCATCGTTAACAAGATGTACTTGTTGCTCCAATCTATTATCTTCAATACTTTTTTGAGATAAATCAGCTAACTCTTTCTGGATTTCAATCAAATATATTTGTGCCTTAGTTTTTGAAGCCAATGACAATCCAATGGCCCCATTTCCCGAACACAAATCGACTATTTTTCCTTTTTTTACTGGTTTAGCAAAATTATAAAGTAAAATGGTATCGAGATTAAATGAATAAAGTTTTTTATCTTGATTAATAATTATTCCGCTATTCGAAATAATATCTTGAGAATAAATCGACATGTTGCACCTACTTTATGGTATTTTAAATAAGTTAAGATTATTTTAGGGAGAATGATAATTCTATGTTTTATAAATTTATCCGTGTAATAGCGAGAGGCATTGTTTTCATTTTAAATGGCCGTTATAAAGTCGTGGGTAAAGAAAATCTACCCGACAAGCCCTTTATCTTAGTAGCACCACACCGTACTTGGTGGGAACCAATTTTCTTTGCATTAGTGATTTCTCCACGTGAAGCTACTTTTATGGCTAAAAAAGAACTTTTTAAGAATCCTATTTTAAGATTCATTCTTGTGCACGCACACGCTTTTCCTGTTGACCGTGCTCATCCAGGTCCCTCAGTAATAAAAACACCAGTCAAGGCTTTGAAAAAGGAAGACAAGGTTTTGATTATGTTTCCATCAGGAACTCGTTATTCCGAGCAACTAAAAGGTGGAGCTTCACTGATTGCCAAACTTTCCAAGGCTCCATTAGTTCCCTTTGTTTATCAAGGACCCTTATCTTTTGGTGATTTAATGAAACATAAGCAGATCACCATTGGTGTAGGACCCGAAATTGACTTTGACTTCAAAGCTAAACTTGATGAAAAACAGACTAAGCAGATTAACGATGATATGGAAAAGGCTTGGGATAGAATTGATGACGAAATTGATCCATCTTTTGAATATATCCCACCTAAGAAAAAAAACAAGTAATTATATAATATACTAAAAACCGAATATATTAAAATAACCCTGGCATGCCAGGGTTTTATTGTATAAAAATGGACATGAATTATTCACCTATATATTTAAACTACTGCAGCTAAATATATATAAGTGAATTCATGTCCATATTTTTATTTCCGTGGAAACACTGCTCTTATTTTGATACAGATAGAAATTCCATTAAATCATTCCCTATATCTATAGGGATCACTACAACGTGCTGGTCGTTTACATCGACATGATAGAATCATCCCTATATACATAGGGAGCACACTAAAAAAAGGCCGCTATATCAACATTCTAAAATTAGAGAATCACTTATTTTTATCAACTTGAAAATAAGGTTCTCAATTTCTTAAAGCATAACTTTCCTTTCTATTCTAAGCAACTCTTTTTCCATATTTCAATAACCAATAAAAACATTCTAAATCCATTTGCTCATTGATTTATCACAAAAACTACAATTCTAAAATATCGGTTCAAATAAAAAAGATAGAAGTAAAATTTCAAATGAAATTCTACTTCTACCTCTTCATTTATTTATTAAATGGAGTTCTTACCAATATCACGTCGGTAAAAAATATTTGTTTGATCCATTTTTTCTAGTTCTTGATAAACTTTTTTCTGAGCATCTTCAACTGATTCAGCCTGTGCCTGCATCAAGTATAAACGGCCACCGTGACTAAACAATTGCTTTTGCTCTCGCTTCACAGCTGCATAATTGATTGTTAATGAACAATTCTTAAAATTGTCTCTATCTCCCAATGAACCAAATACAGATTTTGTAGGGTAACCCTTGCTGACAGCAAAAACACCCAAGTTTAGACCTTTTTGTCGCCATTTTATTGATTCAATCTTTTTATGATTTAAGATGGAAAAAATCATTTCAGATAAATCCGACTCCAAGCGTGGCAAAACTACTTCTGTTTCGGGATCACCAAAGCGAGCATTAAATTCAATAACTTTGATACCCTTCTTTGTCAGAATCAAACCGGCATAAAGGATTCCAGTGTACTTGATGCCTTGATCATAGAGTTCTGTCACAAATGGTTTCAAAACGGTTTCTATTGCTTCTTTCTCAATATCTTTAGAGATATTAAGAACTGGACAAACAGCTCCCATACCACCGGTATTAGGTCCCAAATCACCATCAAGAATTTTCTTATAATCTTGTGCCAGTGGCATAGGATAGAAACGTTTATGATCAACAAAAGCCATCAATGAAAACTCTTCGCCTTCAAGAAATTCCTCAATTACAACTTTTTTGGTATTAAATTTATGTTCAGCTAATAAATCCGTTACTGTTTCAGTAGCTGAAACCAGATCATTAGCGATAAAAACACCTTTTCCGGCAGCTAATCCATCTGCTTTAATAACAATTGGAAAATCAGAAGTTGACTTCAGGTACTTTAGAGCACCTTCTAATTTTGTAAATTCCTGATATTGAGCGGTTGGAATACCAGCATCTGCCATTAATCTCTTGGTAAAAGTCTTAGATCCCTCCACCTGAGCTGCTTGTTGATTTGGTCCAAAAATTTTCAAATTTTGGCGTTTAAAGAAATCCACGATTCCATTGACTAATGGTTCTTCTGGACCCACAACTGTAAAATCAATGGAATTGGTTTGGGCAAAATTTGCCATTCTTTCAAAATCATTTTCTTCTATTGAAATGGTTTTGATTCCAGATAATTTCATTCCATCGTTACCAGGAGCACAGAAAACAACATTTTGAGAATTCTTTTGGAGTGCCTGACAAATGGCATCTTCCCTTGCTCCAGAACCGATAACAAGTATTTTCATTAATAAACCTCTCTAATGTTTGAAGTGTCTTCTACCAGTGAAGACCATGGCAATACCATATTTATCAGCCATATCGATTGAATCTTGATCTTTAATTGAACCACCTGGTTGGATAATAGCTGTAATACCGTGTTCAGCAGCGTAGTTTACACAGTCATCCATTGGGAAAAAGGCATCAGAAGCCATAATCAATGGTTTGTGTTCTTCAGCTTGTTCTTCTTGTTCAATAGCAATCTTTACAGAGCCAATACGATTCATTTGTCCTGCACCGATTCCTAAAGTTTTATCAGTTGTAGAAATAACAATTGCATTACTCTTAACATGTTTAACAACTTGTTGACCAAATAGTAAAGCCTTCATCTCTTCAGGAGTTGGGGCTTTTTTAGTTACAACTTGGAATTCATCTAGATTATCAACTGTTGTATCTCTTTCTTGAACTAGAAGACCACCCATAACGGAAACATATTCATATTTATCAGCAGCTTGAGATTTAGTAAAGTCCAGAGTCATTAAACGAATATTTTTCTTAGATTCTAAGATTTCCAAAGCCTCAGGTGTAAAACTTGGAGCAATAACAATTTCCAAGAAAATCTTATGCATTTCTTCAGCGATTTCTTTAGTCACTTCACGATTAACCGCAACGATTCCACCAAAGATTGACATTGTATCGGCTGTATAAGCTTTACGCCATGCTTGATAAATTGATTCATCGTCTACACCAACACCACAAGGATTCATGTGTTTCAAAGCAGCTACACAAGGTTTGTCAAAGTCAGCTACAATTCTCAAGGCAGCGTCAGCATCTTTAATATTATTGAAAGAGAGTTCCTTACCATGCAATTGTTTAGCTGAAGCAATTGAGTATTCACTAGGCATAGCGCTTTGATAAAAGGCTGCCTTTTGATGTGAATTTTCACCATATCTCAATTCTTGATGGAAATCGTAGCCTAATACTTCTACATCAGGGAATTCTTCACCATTAAGATCTGATAAGTAGTGAGCAATAATACTATCGTATTCAGCAGTATGTCTAAATGCTTTAGCAGCCAAACTTTGTCTTAGAGCTAAATCGTCTTCATCATTTTTAATACTTGCTAAAACTTTCCCATAATCATTAGCATCAATAACAACGTAAACGCTCTTGAAATTCTTCGAAGCTGAACGAATCATTGATGGACCACCGATATCGATTTGTTCGATGGCTTGAGCTGGTGTAACACCATCTTTAGAAATTGTTTCCTTAAATGGATAAAGATTGACACAAACTAGATCAATTGTTTGAATATTCAATTTTTCTAAAGTTTTCATGTGTTCAGGATTATCACGTTTAGCTAATAAACCCGCATGAACCATCGGATGAAGCGTCTTTACACGTCCATCAAGAATTTCGGGAAACTTAGTTACTTCGTCAATTTCAGTAACTTTTACGCCATTTTCTTGTAACTTCTTGTATGTACCACCAGTAGAAATAATTTCAAAATCATTTTCAATTAATCCTTTAGCAAACTCAACAACTCCAGTTTTGTCAGAAACACTAATCAAAGCTCTTTTCATTATTTACTTACCCCATTATTTTTTATTAATAAATCTCGCACTACTGTACGGTACATTTGATGCTCAGTCTGATGAATTCGACTTTCTAAACTAGCTTCAGTATCATTTTTTAATCGCACAACTTTCATTTGCTTAATGATAGGACCGGTGTCGACCCCCTCATCAATATAATGAATCGTTACACCCGTTACAGGTTCATTAGCTGCATAAGCCCGTTCAATCGCTTCTAATCCAGAATACTTTGGTAACAATGATGGATGAATATTAATAATATGCTTAGGGTATGCGCCCAGTAAGACCGGTGTGACCACACGCATATATCCTGCCAAAAGAATGTATTCAATCTTTAGCGGCATTAACTTGTCAATAATTGCTTGTTCATATTCACCACGATTAGCATAATCAGATAATTGATTCACAAACACAGGAATATGATATTTTTCAGCTCGTTTAATTACATGAGCGTTGGGTTGATCACAAACCAATAATTCAATTCCTAAACCTAAGCTTCTTAATTCATCTGATCCAGCAATGGCTTCAAAATTACTTCCATTGCCTGAGGCAAAGATGGCTACTTTCATAGCTTATCTCCTTTCAAAATCAGATTAGCCGAATCCTTTTTAACAACTTCACCAATTGTATAGGCTAATGTTTCACGTTGATTCAATTGTTCTAGAACTTCCAACTCATTCTTAGGATCAACTGCCAAAACCATCCCTACACCCATATTGAAAATATGATACATATCAATAGTCTTTAATTTGCCATATTTTTGCAAAGCTTGAAAAATCGGTAATTCCGGCCAAATATCGATGTTGATCTCAGCAGCCAATCCTTCTGGTAACATTCGAGGAATATTTTCAAAAAATCCCCCACCGGTAATATGAGCAGCACCATTGATAAATTTTTGAGCTAACAATGGCACTAATTCATGAGAATAAATTTTAGTTGGTATTAGTAAAGCTTCGCCTAGTGACTGTCCTGTGAGCTCAGGCAAATTAGTATTCAAGTCAAAATTATTTTCTTGGAAGAAAATCTTTCTAACTAAAGAATAACCATTGGAATGTATCCCACTTGAAGTGATTCCAATTAAAACATCACCTTCTTCAACGTTCTCTTTATGTAGAAGTTCATCTTTTTCACAGATACCAACTGCAAACCCAGCAATATCATAATCACTAGCATCATATACTCCAGGCATTTCAGCTGTCTCACCACCAATTAAAGCCGCATCAGCTATTTGACAACCAGTGATAACGCCTTTTAGAATCTCTTCAACCTTTTGATCAACTTTGCCAGTTGAAATATAGTCTAAAAAATATTGTGGAATGGCCCCTTGAGCTAAAATGTCATTGACACACATGGCAACACAATCAATCCCAATCGTATCCCATTTTTTGAACTCATTAGTCAGTAAAAGTTTAGTCCCGACGCCATCGTCACTCGAAACCAATACTGGTTGTTTAAATCCAGCCGGAATTTCGTAGATACCACCAAAATTGCCTATACTCTTACTTTTAGTCTTCTGTTTTACAAATTGGGAAATCTTATAACCAGATTCCACGTTCACACCAGCATCTTGATAGGGATTTGACATAAAATTCTCCTTATTTTTTAGATTCGTAATCATATAAGTAGGTTGGGTAATCACCATTGAAATACGACATATCTAAACCAGAATATGGTGCATCAGCATTTAATCCAATAGCATCGATCAACCCATCTTCACTCAAGAAACGTAATGAGTCAGAACCAAAAATCTGATTCATCTCTTCAATACTCTTGTGAGCTGCAATCAATTCACTCTTCTCTTGAATATCTATTCCGTAGAAACATGGATGCATAAATCTTGGTGAAGCAATTCGTAAATGAACTTCTGTTGCACCGGCATCCCTCAACAACTGCACAATGTAGGCACAAGTCGTTCCACGAACAATCGAGTCATCCACCAAAATAACACGGCGGCCTTTAACAACACCCTTAACGGCGGCCAGTTTTTGACGAACACTCTTTTCACGTAATTCTTGTGTGGGTTGAATAAACTCTCGACCCATGTATTGATTCTTGATCAAGCCCATTTCGTAAGGTAATCCACTAGCCTCGGCGTAACCACTAGCGGCTGATAAAGATGAATTAGGAACACCAACTACGATATCACCTGGTGCAGGATATTCTTGAGCTAAATTAGCCCCCATACGTTTTCTAGCTGAGTGAACATTAATCCCAAGAATATCGGAATCAGGACGAGCAAAGTAGACAAACTCCATTGAACAGATGGCTAATTGTGTCTTAGTTGTCCAATGATCGATTTTCATCCCTTCATCAGAAATCGTAATTAATTCACCCGGTTGTACATCACGAACAAAAGTTGCTCCAACCGCATCCAAAGCACAAGTTTCACTAGCGACTACGTATCCACCATCCTCTAGTTTTCCAATTGATAACGGACGAAAACCATGAGAATCTAAAGCTAAGATCAAAGCATCCTTAGTTAAAAGTAGATAGGCAAAGCCTCCTTGAATCTTGTTTAATGCTTCAACCATACGATCACGGAAAGTCTCTTGGGCTGACTGTTTGATCAAATGTACCAAGACTTCTGAATCAGAACTAGATTTGAAAATATGACCTTGACGTTCTAACTCTTTTTTCAAAGTAATTGCATTAGTTAAATTACCATTGTGAGCTAATGCTAATTGACTATCAGTAAAATCAAAAAGCAGTGGTTGAACATTCTCAATCTTATTCTCCCCAGCAGTGGAGTATCGCACATGTCCGATGGCAGAATTACCAACCAAATTATTCAAATATTCAGGTTTAGAAAAAACTTGTGTCAACAATCCCAAATTACGATAAGTACGCAATTTTTTACCATCATTGGCGACAATTCCTGCACCTTCTTGACCACGATGTTGTAGACTGTGGAGTCCTAAATAAGTTAAATAGTTAGCATTCTTAGCTCCCCAAACACCAAAAACACCACATTCTTCGTTTAAACTCTTTACTTCATCAAGCACGCAATCGCCTCTTTCCAGTTATTCAATGCTTCTTTACCATTGATTGAAACTGCTTCATCTTTAGTCGTGACCCTGAAAATAGAATCTTCTGTAACTTGACCTAAATATTGGTAATCTCGTAAAACTAGATTTTCGAAATTAGTTTTATCTTCTGGCTTAACAGTCAATAAGAAACGTGACTGTGTTTCAGAGAACATTTGAGCAGAAGTTAATTCAGTTTCAATTTCAAATCCTAATTCTCTATCAAAAGCTGATTCTGATAAGGCTACTGCTAAACCACCTTCGCTCAAATCATGACAACTGGCAACCAATCCTTGATTAATGGCCTGGCGTACTAAATCCTGATGAAGTCTCTCTTCATTCAGATCTAATGGTCGTAAACCGCCTTTAATCGCACCAGTTTGTTGCAATTGAATCTCTGAGCCATTGAAATCATCGAACGTATTACCAAGCAAATAAATCAGATCTCCGACTTCTTTAAAGGAGGCCGTAGTAACTTTTTTCATATCATCAATCAAGCCAACCATCCCGATCATCGGACTAGGATAAATTGCTTCATCATTGTATTCGTTATAGAGTGACACATTACCGGAAATTACTGGCGTATTGATTTTTTCACAGGCACTAGCGATTCCTTCTACACTCTTATCTAACTCCCAAAAAACTTCGGGATTTTCAGGATTACCGTAATTCAAACAATCAGTTACACCAATTGGTTCTCCACCACTAGCAACAATATTACGTGCGGCTTCCATGACTGTGATTTGTCCGCCAACATATGGATCTAAATAAACATATTTAGAATTACTATCGTTCGTCATCGCGATAGCTTTTTTTGTACCCCTGATACGAGTTACACCAGCGTCACTACCAGGTTGAACCAATGTATCTGCTTTAACTTGTGAATCATAAGTCTGATAAAAGTGTTTTTTACTAGCAATATTAGGTTGCTTCAAAAGCTTTTGCCATGTATCTGTTAGTGAATCAATTTCAGGCATAAAATGATAATCACGATTGTTGGCAATACGTGCTGGTTCAACTTCTGGACGATCATACTCAGGTACATCTTCAGTCAAACTACGAACAGGAATATCAGTTACCAACTCATTGTGATGATAAATTTTATATTGTTTGTCCTCGGTTACTTCACCAATTACAACGGCATCTAATTCGAAATTTTTAAAGAATTCTAGAACGTTATCTTTAAATTGAGGTTTCACACAGAGAACCATTCGTTCTTGAGATTCAGACAACATCATTTCATAAGCTGACATTTCTGTTTCACGCTGTGGAACATTGTCTAAGTTCAAAATCAAACCACTGTCAGCTTTAGAAGCCATTTCTGCGGTGGACGATACTAATCCAGCAGCACCCATGTCTTGAATCCCCAAAATCCAATTAGGATGTCTTTCAATAATTTCAACACAAGCGTCCATCAGTAACTTTTCAATAAAAGGATTTCCTACTTGAACAGCTGAACGTTGTTTGTTTTTAGTATCCGTAAATTCATCTGAAGCAAAGGTAGCACCATGAATCCCATCACGACCTGTTTTAGCGCCAACATAGACAATCAAATTTCCCTTACCACTAGCTGTACCATGTTTAAAATCAGTTTTGTTCAACAAACCAACACACATGGCATTAACTAAAGGATTATCTTCATAACAATTTTCAAAGGAAATCTCACCACCAACAGTTGGCAAACCGATACAATTCCCGTAACCACCAATACCAGCTACCACTTCATTAACTAGATGTTTAGTTTGACCATCCTTTAATGGACCAAATTTCAAACTATTTAACAAAGCAAAAGGTTGGGCTCCCATTGAAAAAATATCTCTGATAATACCTCCAACGCCAGTTGCAGCCCCTTGGTAAGGTTCAACTGCTGATGGATGATTGTGACTTTCAGCTTTGAAAACAACTGCCTGACCATCACCAATATCCAAAATTCCAGCATCTTCACCCGGTCCGGCTAATACTCGATCACTCTTATTAGGCATCTTTCGTAAAACTTTTTTGGAATTCTTGTAGGAACAATGTTCACTCCACATAACCGAATACAACCCAGTTTCTGTGTAATTAGGAAGACGATGTAAAATCTTTTCACAAATCAATTTATATTCTGAATCACTCAATCCCCATTGTTGATATAACTTTGAATCCTGAATTTGCTTAGCAGTAGGTTCAGTCATTAATTATTCACCCTTACTTGATTGATTATTGATTGAAATAGTTTAAGCCCGTCAGAAGAACCTACGATATCTTCCAAAGCACGCTCTGGATGAGGCATCATCCCTAAAACATTTCCCTGGCGATTCATTACACCAGCAATTTGATCAACACTTCCATTAACATTTTCGTTATAACGGAAAACAATTTGATCATTAGCTTTTAATTCTGTCAAAGTCTGCTCATCACAGTAATATCTACCTTCACCGTGTGCAACTGGTATACGAATCTTTTCATTTTTAGTGTACTGATTGGTAAACATTGTTTGGTCATTCATCACTTGCAGAGTAACCGTCTCGCAAATAAAACGACTCTTTTCGTTTTGAATCAGAGCACCTGGTAATAAATGCAATTCTGTTAAAATTTGGAATCCATTGCAGATACCTAAAACGAATCTTCCTTCATTGGCAAAACGAACAATTTCACTGATGATTGGAGCGTGGACAGCAATTGCACCACTTCTTAAGTAATCCCCATAAGAGAAACCACCTGGAATCAAAACACCATCAAAACCTTCTAAACTAGTTTGGCGATAATCAACTAGTTCTGCTTCTTCTTTAATACCGTCTTTAATGGCATAGTACAAATCCATATCACAATTAGATCCAGGAAAGTTAACAACGGCAAACTTCATTTATTCAGCCTCCAAAATCTCATAGCGATATGTTTCAATATTGGGATTAGTTAACAAATTGTCACAGATTGCATCAATATCTTTTTCTAAATCAGGATAATCTTCAAAATTCAATTCGAAATATTTTCCCATATGAACAGCGGATACCTTGTCATAATCCATAGTCTGAATAGCTGATTTAATGGCCTCGCCTTGGGCATCTAGAACAGAGGGTTTGAGTGTCACATAAACTTTAACTAATTTCATTATTTACTCCTATCGTGTTGTCAATCTTTCTAAAACTGAGTGGTACGTCTTAACTAAGTCACCTTCATGCTTACGGAAAACGTCTTTATCCATTGAATGATGACTCGTCTTATCCCAGAGACGACAGTTATCTGGTGAAAATTCATCTACTAAGATAATTTCATTATTAACTTTTCCAAATTCTAATTTGAAATCAACTAAATCAAAATCACTTCGGGCAAAAAACGGAATTAATAGTTGATTAATTTCTAGTGTCATTTGCTTAATCGTAGTTATTTCTTCTTTGTCCGCAATGCGCAAGGCATGAATTTGTGATTCATTGATAAATGGATCATCTAAGGCATCACTCTTGTAATAGAATTCAATGATCGGTTCTCTCAATTCCAAACCATCTTCAAGGTGGAACTTGCGTACAAAACTACCTGAGCCAATATTTCTCAAAACCACTTCTAATGGAAATACATCACTCTTTTGAACTAATTGTTCATGATCTGACAAATTTTCAATTAAATGAGTTTTAACACCATTTTTGATTAAATAATCAAACACTAAAGTAGAGATACGACAATTCAAAACACCCTTACCGGGTAACACTTCTTTTTTCTTACCATTAAAAGCTGTCGCCTGATCTTTATAGACCATCAAAAGTTCATTTTCTTTGTCTGTTTTATAAACGTTCTTAGCTTTACCTTCATAAAGTAAATTATTTTCAGTCATGATCTACACATCCCAAATCGAATTTTTTTCAATCGCATTCTTTGTCTCTCGCAAATCGTCACTCAAAATTGTAATGTGACCCATTTTGCGATTATTCTTACTTTCAGCTTTACCATAATCATGGAAATGCCATTCAACATGTTTTGATAAAGCTTCCTTAGCTGGTTGTAAATGCTGTCCTAATAGATTCACCATAACCGCTGGCTGCAAAAGTTTAATTTTTGGCATAGCCAAATTGCAGACCCCACGAATATGAGCATCGAATTGAGAAATATTACACGATTCAATTGTCAAATGCCCTGAATTATGTGGACGTGGGGCAATCTCATTAACGAAAACTTCATCTGTTGTAGAAATAAAAAATTCAATGCACATAGTCCCGACTAACTCCAAATTCTGAGCTAATTTTTCACCAATTTGATAAATTTTATTTTCAGTTTCTGTACTAATCAATGCTGGACAGCTACTTAGGTGCAAAATATTATGACGATGAACATTTTCAATTACTGGAAAAATAGAAGTTTGTCGAGAACTATTAGCTGAAACAACAATTGAAACTTCCTTTTTCAAGGCAATCTTTTTTTCAACAATACACGTTCCATGCATCAGCAATTCTTCAATATCGGCGTAACAAACATTTTCAGGATCTTCGACCAATATCTGACCTTTACCGTCATAACCACCACGAGTCGTTTTTACAATTACTGGAGCTCCTAATTTTTCAACAGCTCGATGATATTCAAAAATATTATCAATAACGACATGAGGAACCGCTGAAAAACCACTTTTTTCAATAAAATTCTTTTCGAATACACGATCTTGGGTAATCGTTAAAGCCTTAGTACCTTGAGGTACCTCTGTATACTTTTTCACCTCATTAATCGTCTCTGCATCAACATTTTCAAATTCATAAGTTAAAACATCACAACGTTTGGCTAATTCGATTAATTGAGCTAAATCATTATATTCAGCAACAATTTGATTGTCAGAAACTTGTGCTGCTGGGCAATCTGGTGTGGGATCAAGAATAATAACTTTATAACCCATTTCTTTTGCTGAAAAAGACATCATTTGTCCAAGTTGTCCACCACCGATAATACCGATGGTTGCACCGGGTAAAATTGTTTTAGTCAAGATTCTTCCCACTTTCCAATGACTTATCGTGCATGGTCTTGGTATAACCATTCAGAGAAAGTTCATAATCTTGATTTTGTAAAGCACAGATTTTTGTCGCCATAATAGCAGCATTCTTAGCCCCAGCTTCACCGATGGAAACTGTAGCTACTGGGACACCGGCTGGCATTTGAACAATTGACAATAAAGAGTCCATCCCTTTTAAATACCTAGATGGTACTGGAACACCGATAACTGGCAAGCTAGTTGATGAAGCAATCATTCCTGGCAAATGAGCAGCGCCCCCTGCACCTGCTACTATCACTTTAAAGTCATTGGAACGTGCTGTTTTTGCAAAATCCAGCATCTCTTGAGGAGTTCTATGTGCTGAGATCACTTTGACTTCATAGCTAACCTGCAAGTCTTTTAAAACATCAATTGTGTTCTGCATAACTTGCAAATCTGAAATTGATCCCATAACTACTGCTACATCACTCATTGGTTTTCCACCTTTCTGTCTTTAGTAACCAAATTCTATCAAGTTATGAAAATTCTTTCAATACAAAACACGTATTTAATCCAATTATTTTTGCTTAATATTCGTATTTACCGTTTTCATTTAGATTATTTTAGATATTATTAATATCATAGTTCGTAAATAAAGAATGATTGATTTTTTAGACAAAAAAATAAGCGATACACATATTAAAATATGCATATCGCCTATTAATTTAACTAATTACTTCTTTTTTTGTGATGCCTTCATAGTACTCATTAACTGATTAAGTTTCTTTTGTGATGGTTTTTGTCCCATTTGAGCCATCATTTGCTTAATCATATCTGCACTGATTGGTGGATTGTCTTGGAAGTACTTCTTCATATACCATCTGGCAATAAAGAATCCACCAACTAAACCGATTAATAAGGCTATAATACCAACGATTATTGTTGTTCCCATTTATGTTTCACCCTTTCCATACATCTATTAATATTACAAAAAAATCACTCTAATTGAAAGTGTTAATCGTCACGTAAACCTTTTTTACGTTGAATTTCTCTAACTTTCTCTGGTGTGACTTCATTTCCTTGCTTATCAAACACACGGGTCATCTCAAGTTGAGATCTAAAACTGGCACGAAAATTCTTCAAATATTCTTTTCTAAGTTCAGCTTGTTGATCTTCTTCTTCTTTGGTAATAGTTCCATCCTTAGCCTTATGAGCTAATTTATTAATTTTTTTGAGCAACTCTTCTTGTTCGTTCATAATTTTAACTCTCCCCATTATATCGAACACTTGTTTGAACTTGCATTCATATTTTGATACAATCTAATTAAGATATTAACAATGAGGTGTTCTAATGTCAAAAGCTGAAGGCTCTAAACAGTCACAAATTTTACAATGCATTTATGATTATTTAGATGAACATGGATATCCGCCAACTGTCAGAGAAATCTGCGAAGCTGTGGACTTATCATCTACATCAACGGTACATGGTCATTTATCTCGTCTTGAAAAAAAAGGTTTTATTCAACGTGACCCTACTAAACCTAGGGCAATTGAACTTACTGGTGCAGGTTTAAACTCCATCGGTATCAAATCAAAACAAATTCCTATCCTCGGTACCGTTGCTGCTGGGCAACCAATCACAGCTGAACGTAATCCTGATGGTTACTTTCCAATTCCACCTGACTTAAATCGTGATTCCGGCGAGTTATTCATGCTTGAAATTCACGGAGAAAGTATGATCAACTGTGGTATTTACGATGGCGACCATGTCATAGTACACGAACAAAACTTTGCTAACAATGGTGAAATCGTTATTGCCATGACTGAAGACATTGAAGCCACATGTAAAAGATTCTATCAAGAAAATGGACATTACCGCCTACAACCTGAAAACGATACAATGGATCCAATTATCCTAGATAACGTAGAGATACTTGGTAAAGTTGTTGGATTATATCGTTCACAAATTTTTTAAATCAATCACTCCTTTTGGGGTGATTTTTTTATTATTATCAGTAATTTCTTCTATAATAGAAAGTAATTTAACTACGAGGGAGAAATTATGACTGAATTTTATCTCATCCGCCATGGACAAACTAAAGCTAACGTGATGAAAATGAAACAAGGTAATATCAACACTGAAATGACTTACCTAAATGAGCATGGTCAGGAACAGGCCCAAGTTCTGGCTCAAAATTTTGATATCAGCTTTGCTGATCGTATTATCTGTAGCCCTTTAAAACGTGCTCAACAGACAGCCGCGATTTTAAATAAACAGGCCAATTTACCAATCTCTTATGATAAAAGATTGGTGGAAATATCTTATGGACAATGGGACGGACAAAAGAATGCCGACTTAAAAAAGATTCATCCTGATGCTTACAATGAATACTGGAACGACGTTCTACCTTTTTACACTAAGTATGCCACCGATGGGGAGCGTTTTGAGGACGTTGTTAAACGAGTACACAGCTTTTTAAAAGATTCTCTAAGTAAATACCCCAATGATAAACTTATCTGCGTTACGCACGGTTTTACCGTTAAAGCCGCCGCATTAGATGTTTTGAAACCTCAAGATATGATGAGTATCCCTGAACCTCGAAATACTAGTGTCACTAAAATCGTCGCTACTCCTGAAGATCAAAAATTTTACTTAGAATACTTCAACCAAATTTTTAATTAAATGCAAAAAAATAAACCATCATTGAATTATAAAATTCAACGTGATGGTTTATTTTTTGAAGTTTAGTTGCATTAAATGTATTAAATTAGATGTCGCGACGACGTTCCTTAATACGAGCAGCCTTACCTGTACGAGCACGTAGGTAGTAAAGCTTGCTACGACGTACACGACCATGTCTGATAACTTCAACTTGTTCTACACGAGGTGTGTTCAATGGGAATGTTCTTTCAACACCAACACCATTACTCATCTTACGTACAGTGTATGTAGCACTGATACCTGAGCCATGTCTCTTGATTACAACACCTTCGAATAATTGAATACGTTCACGAGTACCTTCAACAACCTTAGCATGTACACGAATAGTGTCACCGCTACGGAAGTCAGGAATGTCAGAACGTAATTGTTCTTTTGTAATATCTTGAATTAATTCATTCATGAATAATTTCTCCCTAATTCGACACTCTTATATATCTCTGACATACAGCGGAATATCGTTAATATGTGTCCAAACACTCTTACAATGATACTTTATTTAGACGAACTTGTAAACTATATATTTTGACGAATTTTTCTGAGTAACTTCTCTTCTTCATCCGTCAGCTTTGCAGTTTCCAATAAGTCTGGTCGACGTTCCAGAGTTTTTTTCAAAGCTTGAGTCAATCTCCAAAGACGAATCTTTTCATGATCACCACTTGTCAAAACCTCTGGAACCTTCTTACCACGGAAATCAGCTGGTTTTGTATACTGTGGATACTCTAATAGTCCATTTGAAAATGATTCTTCTTCAGCAGAGAATGAATTACCTAAAACTCCAGGTACAAAACGCAATGTTGCGTCAATCATACTCATAGTTGGTAATTCTCCACCGGTCAAAATATAGTCACCAATTGAAACTTCATCTGTAACTAAATCTTTGACACGTTCATCAAAACCTTCGTAGTGCCCACAAATAAAAACTAATTGATCTTCTTTAGCAAAGTCACGTGCCATCTTTGTGTTGAAAGTTTTACCAGCTGGATCGAGTAAAACTACTCGCTTACGACCTGGTTTTTTTGTTTCAACATAATTCATAGCATCATAAATTGGTTGAGCTTGCAAAAGCATACCTGCTCCACCGCCATATGTTGTATCGTCAACATGATGTTGTTTATTCGTCGTATAATCTCGAAAGTCAACTACATCAATATTAACAAGTCCTTTTTCTTGAGCTTTACCAATCAAAGATTCATTTAAAGCCTGAAACATTCTTGGAAAAATGCTTAAAATTGTAATATCCATTAATCTATCAATCCATCCGGTATTTCGACTTCAACAATTTGTTTGTCGAGGTCAACATTCTTAATAACATCTTCAATATAAGGTAGTAAAACTTCCTTATACTTAGTTCCTTTTACGACCCAAACATCATTGGGACCTAATTCCATGATCTCAGTAATCTTTCCAATTTCACCAAGGTCTTTATCTACTACTTGCAAACCAATAATTTGCTTATAAAGAAATTCGCCTTCGTTTAATTCGGAAGTTAATTCACCACTGGCAAAAAGCTCTGATTTAACATACTTTTCAACATCGTTGATGTTGTCATATCCCTTTAATTTCAAAAGAATAAAATTCTTATGTTTACGAGCTGACTCCACAGTGAATTCTTCACTAGAATTATTTTTTTTAAAGACTAACTTAGAACCTGTCTTGAAACGATCTTCTGGAAAATCTGTAATTGGAACGACTTTTAATTCACCTTTAATACCATGCGTATTGACGATAGTACCAACTCGATATAATTTTTCGGTCATTTTTCCTCCGTGATAAATAAATAGGACCCTGACAAAACATTGTTTTATCTGGCCCCATCAAAATTACTATTTTGTAAACTTGCTTTCATGGAACTTTTGCATAATACCATGTTGTTTCAACAAGTGACGAACTGTATCTGAAGGTTGTGCACCTTTGTTCAACCATTCAACGATCTTGTCGTCATCAAGTTTGATTTCTTCTGGTTGTGAGATTGGGTTGTAGTAACCAACTTGTTCGATAAAGCGGCCATCACGTGGTGAACGTGAATCTGCAACAACTAATCTATAAAATGGGCGTAACTTGCTACCCATACGTTTCATTCTAATTTTAACTGACATATGTTTGTTTCCTCCTAAATACTTAACTTCGTTAGTATACACAAAAAAAAGAGCGGTGTAAAGTTTTTTTCTTTACACCACTCTCTTTTTTTATGTTTCTTATTTTTTAATAACCAATGTTCTATGTTGAATAGTGGAAACGAGCTGCGTAGGCCAGATTCCTGTGCTTTGCCCGACTTCGCAAACTGCCTGCTACGCAGTCAATTCGCAAAGTCCTGCAAATGCTCAGAATCTAAACGGGCCTACTGCGCTCTCTATTTGAAATGAGCTGCGTAGGGGCAACCCATTGTGGTTTGCTACAGTATTGGAATCATCCGCACGGTACGCGGACAATTTCAATACTTAGGCAAATCCTCGTGGGCTGACCGCCCCTACTGCGCTCTCTATGATTTGAATCGTTTAATCTTCTTTAAGCGTTTCTTCTTACGTTTCTTACTCTTACGAACCATCGAATGCATCGCCATCTTACCTAGACGTCCTTGCATACCATTGCCCATAAGTTGATCCATTCCGGCCATGTTACCTTTGCTCATCTTATTCATCATGTCTCGTGACTGTTTGAATTGTTTGATCATTCGGTTAACATTTTGAATACTTTGACCTGATCCTTTAGCGATTCTTCTTCTTCTTGAAGGATTCAACAAATCGGGGTCTTCACGTTCTTTTGGTGTCATAGAATAAACTATTGCCTTTAAGTGCGCAATATCTTTTTCACCAATATTAATATTAGCTAAAGCCGGATTATTAGCCATCCCTGGAATCATCTTCATAATTTCATCCAACGGACCCATTTTTTGAATCTGATCCATTTGGTCAATAAAATCATTAAAGTCAAAACTATTCTCTCGAATTTTTTCGGCTACTTCTTTAGCTTGCTTTTCATCATAATCTGATTGAGCTTTCTCAATCAAGGTCAACATATCACCCATACCGAGGATACGGTTAGCCATACGATCAGGATGGAAGACATCTAATTGATCTAGTTTTTCACCTTGTCCAATGAACTTAATTGGTTTCCCAGTAACGGAACGAATTGAAAGTGCGGCACCACCACGGGTATCACCATCCAACTTAGTTAGAACAACACCAGTAATATCCAATTGTTCATCAAATCCAGCAGCTACTTTAGCGGCTACTTGTCCGGTCATAGAATCAGCGACAAACAAGATTTCATCTGGATGAGCTAATTCTTTGATACGTGTCAATTCTTCCATCAATTGCTCATCGATTTCCAAACGTCCAGCAGTATCAATAATTACATAGTCATTTTTATTTTCGTCAGCAACCTTTAAACCATTACGAACGATATCAACAGGATCATGTTCTGTTCCTTCATCGTACACAGGTACGTCCAATTGTTGTCCAATAGTCTTTAACTGTTCAACAGCGGCTGGACGATAAACATCTCCGGCAATAAAGAGTGGACGAGCTTTTTTATCATTTTTAAGATAATTAGCCAATTTACCGGCTGTTGTAGTTTTACCAGCACCTTGCAAACCAACCATCATAATAATTGTCGGTATATGAGCTGATTTATTTAACGGAACAGCTTCCTGTCCCATCAACTTAGTTAACTCTTCATCAACAATTTTGATAACTTGTTGTGATGGTGTCAAACTATCCATTACTTCGGCACCCAGAGCACGTTCTCTAACTGTTTTGACGAAGCTCTTAACAACATCAAAGTTAACATCAGCTTCAAGTAAAGCCATACGTACTTCACGCATTACTTTACGAATATCTTCATCAGAAAGTTTTCCTTTACCCTTTAAGGTCGAAAAAACTTTTTGTAGACGTTCGCTTAATCCTTCAAAAGCCATATTCTTCTCCTATTAATTTTCATTTATTTTTAAAATTCTCTGTACCAAATCTAAAAGCTCTTTATCGTTGGAATATTTTTTTTCGACCAAGGTTTGCAAAGTATCGGCAATATCATCAATCTCAGTTGTCTTTTTAATTAATCCTAATTCCTGTTCAAAAGACTCCAATGAATTAACAGTACGATGTAAATTATCCAAAACCGCTTGTCGTGAAACTTCTAACTGTTCAGAAATTTCACTAAGTGAGAAATCTTCAACATAATAAAGTTCAATATAGCGGCTCTGTTTCTTAGTTAATAAAGAATGATAAAAATTATACAACAGATTCACGCGTGTGGTTTCATCTATCTTCATTTTATTTATTTGAAGCCCCAACAATTAGTTCCTTAAATAGTCCGTAAATGAACTTCTCAGGATCAAAGTCACGCAAATCATCCATTTGTTCTCCCAAACCAACTAATTTCACAGGAATATGTAACTCATTACGAATAGCCAAGACAATTCCACCCTGAGAACTACCATCAAGTTTTGTCAAAACAATACCTGAAACAGCAGTTGTCTCATTAAATTGTTTAGCCTGACTCAAAGCATTTTGACCCGTTGAACCATCCAATACTAACAATACTTCTTGCGGTGCATCTGGTAATTCACGCGTAATAACACGCTTGATCTTTTCCAACTCACGCATCAAGCCTTCTTTGTTTTGCAAACGTCCAGCTGTATCAACTAATAAGATGTCAAAATCCTCTTCTACAGCTCTTTGGACAGCATCATAAACAACTGAAGCTGGATCAGTATGTGCTTTGCTTGCTTGAACAGGTACGTTAACACGTTTACCCCATTCTTGAAGTTGCTCAATCGCACCAGCTCTAAAAGTATCACCTGCAGCAAGTAAAACTTTTTTGCCTTCTTGTTGATATCTATGTGCTAATTTACCGATTGTAGTTGTCTTACCAGCACCATTAACTCCAACGAATAGGAAAACAGTCGGTGTTTTATCAGCACTGAATTTCAAAGTATTATCTTCGTTCTTACCTTCTTCACCGTACATATCAACTAATTTCTTAACGATAACGTTAGAAACATCAGAACGTTTCTTAGCATTCTCAAGTTTTACTTCCTCACGCAATTCATCAGAAATACGCATTGCTGTTTCATAACCAACATCTGATTCAATCAATAATTCTTCCAAATCATCGAAGAAATCTTCATCGACACTTCTGAAGTTAGCTAAGAAACGATTAAAACGGGCACTGAAGGAGTTACGGCTCTTTTTCAAACCTTCATCGTATTCTTTAACATCGTCTTTAGGTTCGGATTCTGTTTCAGACTTATCTTCAGTTTCTGATTCAACGTCCTCTGATTCTTCAGACTCAGTCTCCTCTTCTACTTTAGTATCTTCAGAAGTAGTTGTTTCCTCTGTTTGTGTCTCTTCTGGTTCAGATTCTGGTTCTGAATCTACTTCTGCTTCATTTTCAGTTGCGTCTACAGGTTCAGATTCTTTTGGTTCTACAGTTTCTTTAACCTCAGGTGTTTCTACTTGAGACTCCTTTTGTTCAGGTTGAACTTCTTCAGGCTCTTTTTCAGGTTCCGTTTCTTTTGGTTCTGGTTCTGAATCTGGTTTTAATTCAGATTCTGGTTCTGCTTTAACCTCTGGAGTTGATTCTTCAGTTTCCTTAGGTGTTTCCTCTGTTTTATCGGAATCATCAGAAGTTTTGCTGGATTCAACACTTTGGTCAGGTTCTTTTTCAGCTTCTGGAGCTTTTTCTTCTAATTTTTCATCTTTAGAATCGTCTTTTCCAGTAAAAGCTTTTTTAATACGATCAAATAATCCCATAATTAACTCCTTATTTTTTGACTTCGACGGACAACATACGTGATACACCAGATTCTTCCATGGTTACTCCATACAAACGGTTAACATTCATCATGGTTCCTTTACGGTGAGTAATCACAATAAATTCTGTATTGTCATCATATTGGTTCAAATAATTAGCAAAGCGATAAACGTTGGCATCATCAAGTGAAGCCTCAACTTCATCCAAAATACAGAATGGTACTGGTTTCACTTTGATAATAGCAAACAATAACGTAATGGCTGTTAAAGCTTTTTCACCACCGGATAACAAACTCAAACGCTGGAACTTCTTCCCTGGTGGTTGAGCAATAATTTCAATCCCTGTTTCCAAAAGATTGTCAGGTTCGGTTAGTACTAATTTGGCACGACCACCAGCAAACATCTCTGGAAAAATGTCTTCAAAAGCAGCTGCAACTTCATCAAATGTCTTTTTGAATCTGGTTGTTACTTCTTTATCCATCTCTGACATTGTATCTAACAATTGTGCTCGAGCTTTTAACAAATCATTTTGTTGCTGTGTTAAAAATTCATATCTATCTTTTACTTTATCATATTCAGCAATTGCCGATAAATTAACAGTTCCTAACTCATCAATTCCCATCTTAAGTAGACGAGCTTCTTTTTGTAGTTGTTCTGGATCATAGTCGCCCTTATTCAATTCAACTAATGAAGCCTCATAAGTTAATTGATAATCTTGAGATAGAATATCTAAACGACTATCAATTTCATTGGAAAGCTTTGTATTCTTAATAGCTAACGTCTCTTGTTGATCAGAAGCATTCTTTTGCAAATCAAAATTACGTTGAGCTTTTGCATTCAATTGAGTAGATAGCTCTTGTTGTTTCTGACGTTTACTCTTCAAATCTGTAGCATTATTTTGGAGTTCTGCAATTGTTTGTTTCAACTGATTGATCTTTTCTTTTACTTCTGAATTACTTAATTGCAATTTATCTTTTTCAGAATTCAAATCTTTCAATCGTTCTTCAACTTCTGTTACTTGACGGCTAAGACTAACTGTACTTTCTTTTAAATCATTATTCTGAGCCAATTCATTTTCATGTTTACTCTGAACAACTGCCAATTTAGTCTGCAAGTTTTGTTCGTTTTCGTTAATTGAATTTAACTCACTATCAAAATCAGCTAGAATTTGTTCTTTTTGCTTAATCTCATCTTGTACTCGAGCAATTTTGTCCTTGATGTCATTAGCCAATTGTACTTGTTTTTCCAAGTCGGATTTCAGATCTGATTCCTCTGCTTGATTCTTAGAAAGACTGTATTGTACAACATCCAAACGTTCTTTAAAATGTTTTTCTTCATTTCGATAAGTTGACATCGAGTTTTCTAATTGATTCTTTTCTTGATTAAAGCTAGCTAATTTTTCATCAGCCGTCTTCTTTTCAGCATTCAAGCCAATCAACTTTTGACGCAAATCTTGAACAGTCTTTTGCTTTTGATCAAGTAAAATTTCTTTTTTAGATAATTCCGTCGTTAAGGCTGTCAAATCATCTTTTCTTGTCAAAATATTAGAATTAACTCTTCTTTGTTGACCACCGGTTAACGAACCACCAGCATTTACCACATTACCGTCCAAAGTAACAACACGATACTTACGGCCTACTGCAGCTGAAATCCTAGTAGCAGCATCAATGTTCTCAGAAACTAATAAATTACCTAAAATATTCTTTACAATATTTTCAACTTTGCCATCATATTTGATCAAGTCACTAGCGACCCCAACAAAACCTGCGATTGCTTGGGCTTTGTTCAAGTCATTAGCATAAATACTGCGTGGTTTGATGATGTTTAAAGGCAAGAAAGTAGCTCGACCACCACGGCTTTGGCGTAAGAAAGCAATAGCCTTTTTAGCTGAGACTTCATCTTCAGTGACGATTGATTGCAATTGGTTACTTACAACCGTCTCAACAGCTAATTGATACTCTTTAGGTACCGAAATTAACTCAGCAATGGCCCCAACAATTCCAGTTAGCTTAGATTGATTATTCAAGATATTTTTGGCACCTTCAAAGAAGCCGGCATGTTCTTGCTCCATGTTTTCTAGAACTTTTTTTCGTGCCTTGATTTCTTGAAGTCCTTCTAAGACATTTAAATAATTACGATTCTCTTGTTTCCCAGTCTCAGTTACTTGATCAATTTCTTTAGCCAAAGTCCGATCATGTTCAATTAAAGACTTATTATCGGTAACCAAAGTTTTAACTCTGGCCTCTACCGCCTGACGTTTCTCTTTTGATTCAGTTAAGTCACTGTTAATTGATTCAATTTGCTGATTTTGATCGCCAATTTGAGCTTGAATTCGATCCAGCTGCTTCTGTGAGAAATTCTGTTCATTATTGTTAGAAACCTGCTCCTGCAATAAATCTACATATTGATCACGAAGATCACTAATATTCTTTTCAATATCAGCTGGAGTCTTTTGCTTCAACTGTTGAACATCTTTTAATTGCTTTTGAAAATCAGCAATCTGTGCTTCACAATCAGCTAATTTTTGATTAGAATCAGTTAATTTTTTCTCATTAACTTCCCTTTGTTTCTTTAAATCATCTAATTGTTTATTTAAAGAAAGTTGATTAGTTGAATTAAAGCCACTACGTTCATCCGCTACAGCCACTTTACCGTTATATACTTCAAGCGTGCGGGTATTCTCAACCAATTTAGTCTGGTTCTCATCAATTTTTTGCGTCAAATCATTGATAGCAGCGTTGTTGTCTTCAACTTGTTTATTCGCAATTTTAACTTCTCTAGCAATATTTTGAGCACTTAACTTAACTTCACGCAATTCCTTATCAATTTGATGCTTTTGAGCTGATAAATTTCTAATTTCAATTGTTAAGATTTTTTGATAAATGCTGTCATACTTACTCTTTTGTTCTTGATAATCGCGAGCAATACTAGCTTGCTCTTTCAAGGGTTCAACTTGCTTAGATAACTCAGAGACGATATCCGAAACACGATGTAAATTATCTGTTGTTTCAGACATTTTATTCTCAGCCTGCTGCTTCTTCTGCTTAAATAGTGAAACACCCGCTGATTCTTCAATAATGGTTCTTCTTTCAACCGGTTTACTATTAAAGATAGCTTCAACACGGCCTTGAGAAATAATGGAGAATGATTGTTTCCCCATCCCTGAATCCATAAATAATTCTGTAATATCACGTAAACGACACTGCTTATTGTTGATCAAAAATTCTGTATCGCCATTTCTAAACAGACGACGACAAATAACAATCTCATCTTGTGACGATTTTAATTCGTGATTACGATTATCAAACTCTAAAACAACTTCCGCCCGATTCATTTGGGGACGTGTTGCACTACCAGCAAAAATCACATCGACCATTTTGTCTCCACGTAAACTTTTTGCTGATTGTTCACCCATTACCCAACGAATGGCTTCTGTGATATTTGATTTTCCACTCCCGTTGGGCCCAACAATACCAGTGATTCCACTTGTAAAGTCAATCTTTGTCTTGTCAGCAAAAGATTTAAACCCATTGATCGTTAACGATTTTAATGGCATAAACTAAACTCCTACTATAATTCCTCTAATGCTCTTTTGGCTGCCATTTGTTCGGCGTGCTTCTTACTGTATCCAAGACCCTTGGACAAGATTTTACCATTAGCAATTAATTCTACTTTAAACTTCTTATCGTGATCAGGACCTTCTTCATCGATCACTTTATAATCAATTTCTACTTCACCGGATTGTTGTAACTTCTCCTGTAAATGAGTCTTAAAGTCTGTATCCTCAGAGAATTCACCTGAATCAATATGCGGATAAACAACTTTCTTCAAAAATTCATTTACAACTTCATTACCTTGATCCAAATACAAAGCACCATTAAAGGCTTCAAAAATATCCTCCAATAATGTATGTCTTTGACGTGCACCTTGTTTTTCCTCACCTTTACCAATCAAAAGGTATTTATCAATATTAATTTCTTTAGCAAATCTAGCAAAACTATCTGTTCTAACAATATCTGATCTTAATCTTGTTAATTTACCTTCAGGTAATTCAGGATACTTTTTGAACAAATAACGAGAAATATTAATTTCTAGAACGGCATCTCCTAAGAACTCCAAACGTTCATAGTCACCAATACCTAATTCCTTGTGTTCATTATCAAATGACGAATGTGTCATGGCTCTTTCAACGAGTCTTTTATCGTTAAATTTAATTCCGTATCTTTCATCTAAAAATTCTAAGAATTTCGGATCTAACATAACGTGTCCCCTTTCCAATAACATTAATTATACTAAACTTTTATCATAAATAATTATCCGGATAAAAAAATAAGACCACGCGGCCTTATTTTTGATGTGAAGAAATGTAAGTAACTGCTTCACCAACTGTTGTAATCTTTTCTGCATCATCATCTGGAATTTCTGAACCGAAAGCATCTTCTAGTTCAAGCACAAATTCAACAAGGTCGATTGAATCAGCATCGAGATCCTTAGTAAAAGATGTTTCTTTAGTAATTGTTGATGGTTCAACTTCAAATTTGTCAGTAATCAATGAAACGATTTTGTCAAAAACTTCTTGTTCTGTCATGGAGTTTCTCCTTATTTTTCAGTACTCATTTTTTCAAAATACTTATTTGCTTTGTTAATTGTATCATTCTGTAGCATATCATTAATTTGCTTAACTGTATAAAAGACTGTTTTGGCATCTGCGGCACCATGTGCTTTGATTACCGGTGACTTCAATCCAAGTAAGACTGCCCCACCGGCTTGAGATGTATCAAACATCTTCTTTAAACCCTTTAATGACGGTGAAACGATAGCTGCACCCATTTTAGTAAAAATACCGTTGTTTAGCAAGGCATCTTTTAATTCACTTAAAAGAATCGTAGCAGTTCCCTCAGTTGCCTTCAAAGCAGCATTTCCAGTAAAACCATCAGTAACGATAACATCAGCTACGCCAGCCAGAATATTATTTGATTCAACATTGCCAATAAAGTTGATACCTTCAGTATCTTTCAATAATTGATAAGCCTCTTTATGTAGAGAATCACCCTTATCGTATTCAGTACCATTATTTAACAAGGCAATACGTGGTTTATCAATCTTTTTAACATCGCGAGCATAAATTGAACCCATCACAGCCCATTGTTGTAAGTAGCTAGGCTTAGCTTCGGCATTTGCACCAACGTCAAGAATATTAACGCCTAAGGAAGAATTAGTTACTGGTAAAGTTGGCATCAATGCTGGACGATCAACTTGCTTGATTCTTCCAACAATAAAGATTCCTGCTGCCAACAATGCACCAGTATTTCCTAATGAAAAGAGGGCATCATTTTCGCCATCTTTAACTGACTTTGCGGCCAAAACCATTGAAGCATTCTTTTTAGAACGAATAGCTCTAACTGGTTCGTCAGTTCCCAAAATCTCTTCATCCGTGTGAACGATAGAAATTCTTGTGCTATCTTTCAAATATTTCTTGATCTTTTCTTGATCACCGTATAAAACGAATTCCAAATTATCCCATTCGTCTCGTGCTTGTTCAATACCTTCAACAATTACTTGAGGAGCATTGTCCCCACCCATTGCATCTACAGCTATTTTCATTTTGTTTCCTCACTAATCAAAATTATTTAATTGGTCAAATTCATCACTTATAAATGATTTTAAAGTCTCTGTTTCTGGACTATTCATCAGTTTCTCATCTTCAAAGAGACGTTTTGCTTCTTCTTGAGCCACTTCTAGAATGTTGATGTCATTAACAGGATTACCAACTTTAAACTCTGGCAAACCTGACTGACGATTACCTAACATATCACCCGCGCCACGCATCTTCAAATCCTCTTCAGCTAGAACAAAGCCATCATTAGTTGAAGTCAGGATCTTCATCCGCTCTAATGCTGTTTCGTTTTTAGGATCTGCAATCAAAATACAATAAGATTGTTTCTCCCCCCGACCAACACGACCACGAAGCTGATGTAGCTGCGATAAACCAAAACGGTTAGCGTCATAGATAACCATTACTGAAGCATTCGGTACGTCAACTCCGACTTCAATAACTGTCGTAGAAACCAGAACGTCAATTTTTTTATCACTAAAATCATTCATAACTGATTCTTTTTGATCATTAGGCATTTGGCCATGTAGTAATCCAATTTTGTACTTCTTACCAAAAAGTTCTGTAAATTTATCGTAAATCAACTCAGCGTTTTTTAAGTCCATCTTCTCTGATTCAGAAATCAGTGGTGTGACTACGTACACTTGAGCTCCTGTGGATAACTCTTTATCGACAAATTGATACATCTGTTCGATCTTCTGACTTCTGATCCAGTAGGTTTCAATTTTTTTACGTCCAGCGGGCAACTGATCGATTCGTGAAACATCCATATCACCATAAGTAGTAATTGCCAAAGTTCTTGGGATTGGAGTGGCCGTCATTGCCAAAACATCTGGATTTTCACCCTTCTGACGCATAGCTTTTCGTTGATTAACACCGAAACGATGTTGTTCATCAATTACAATCAAACCTAAATTCTTATAGTCGACACCCTCTTGAATCAAAGCATGGGTTCCCACAATAATATTTGTTTTGCCATCAGCAATGTCACTAGTAATAAAATCATGCTCTTTCTTTGTCTGTGAGCCTGTCAATAAAGCCGTCCGAATCTTCAATGGTGCCAACAATTTACTAATTTTATCAAAATGTTGTTGAGCCAAAATTTCCGTTGGTGCCATGATGGCAGCCTGATATCCCGCTGTTACTGAAGCCAACATAGCAATAACTGAAACGATTGTCTTTCCAGATCCAACATCCCCTTGCAAAAGACGATTCATGTGATGATCTGAATCCATATCACTCAATATTTCTTTGACAACTCGATCTTGTGCTGGCGTTAAAGTAAACGGTAAATCTTGAATAAATTTTTCAATAAATGTCTTATCATAACCTTCAATTATTCCGACATTTCCTTGATTATCATTTAATTTAATACTCTGCAAACCACACTGGAATAAGAAAAATTCACGAAATTTTGCACTACGTCTGGCTTCATCACTCTGTTCTGCATCTTTAGGAAAATGAACTCCAGCTACAATCTGTTCATCATTCAACAATTTATATTTTTCCCGCAAGAATTCTGGTACTACGGTATCAATCTGATCATGATATTTTTCAAAAGCTAATTTTATCAAATTAATCAATGTTTTTTGATGAATATTTTTATTTACTGAATAAACTGAGTCGATCGAGTCGTCATTATTTACATCAATCACTTTAACACCAGTCAGTGCACGTCGATTTTGATTCCATTTGCCATAAACCGCTACATCACTACCGGTCTCAAATTTATCTTTTAACCATGGTTGATTAAAGAAAGTCACCATGATCGATTCATTTTCAACCAAGAGTCGTACGTTCAAACGATTTTTTTTGTAACCAAAACGGAAAACGACCGGATCACTGGCAACAACACCCTTCAAAAGAATCTTCTCTTGATCGGTGGCTTCATCTAATGACTTAGCTTCCATATCTTCATATCGAAAAGGAAAATAAAATAACAAATCATAGACATTTTCGATTCCCAACGATTGTAAAGATTCTAAGCGTTTAGGACCTACGCCAGGCAATGTTGCCAACGATACTTTTCTAAGATCCATAAATTTCCCCTTTCTCTAACAGAACTAAAAGAGGCATGACAAAACAAACGTTTCATCAGTGCCTCCTTTATTTTTATTCAACCGAAATTAAATATGGATAAACTGGTTGGTCACCTTGGTGAATCTCTGTTTCGAGATCAGCATACTTATCATCTAAGTAATCGGCGACTTTTTGAGCATCTTCAGTATTTCCATCTTTACCAACCAAGATAGTAATTACTTCACTATCTTCATCAATCATTTTGTCGAGCATCTTTTCCGTACCGGCAATAATATCGGCATCATCAACTAAGATCTTACCGTCAACAATTCCCATATAATGACCGTTGGTAATCTTTAAGCCATCAATCTCAGTATCACGAATAGCTTGAGTAATTTGACCACTCTTAACGGTATCTAAGGAGTCTTCCATATTTTCTTTGTTATCTTCCAAATCAGATTCAGGATTGAATGAAAGCATCGCTGTCATTCCTTGTGAAATCGTCTTTGTAGCAACAATAGCTACCGGAATATCCACTAGATCGACCGCTTGTTTGGCCGCCATAATGATATTTCCATTATTAGGCAAAACAAGTGCACGTTTAGCATTAGATTTATTGATTGCGTCAACAATATCATTTGTTGATGGATTCATTGTTTGTCCGCCACTGATAATATTTGTCACACCTAAACTTTCAAATAACTTAGCTAAACCTTCACCTGAAGAAACGGCAATAACAGCATAGTCTAATTGTTTTGTTTCTTCCTTAGGTGCTTCAGCATTTTCAAATGGTTCATCTTCTTCAACAATTGTTTCATGTTGAAGTCTCATATTATCAATTTTAATTTTTGATAAAGAACCAAATTTACGACCAGCTTCCCAAACTTTGTAAGGATAGTTGGTGTGAACATGGACTTTAATCACTTCATCATCAGACACACAAATCAGTGAATCACCAATAGTATCTAAATAGCTACGTAACTTTTCATTATCAAATTTTTCGTCAGAAGTAGGATCATCACCCAATTTGACCATCATTTCAGTACAGTAACCATTTTCGATATCATCTGTATTAAATTGACCTTGAGCTGATTGATGATGACTAGCATTAACCATCTCACTCATATCTTTTTCATCAGGGACATATTCTTCATCATTGCTTGTTTGACCGCTTAGACCTTCTAAGAAGCCTTCATAGATGAATACTAGTCCTTGACCACCAGAATCAACTACACCAACTTCTTTCAATACAGGAAGTAATGACGGTGTCTTCTCTAGTCCGACCTTAGCACCTGCAACAACTGCTTGTAGAATCTCGATCGTATCATTAGTGCTTTCGACCTTCTTCATAGCAGCTTCAGCACCATATCTGGCAACAGTTAAAATTGTTCCTTCAACTGGCTTCATAACAGCTTTATAGGCCGTTTTCACACCATCATCGAAAGCTTTAGCTAAATCCATAGCTGTCAAAGAATCTTTATCTTCAATACTCTTTGAGAAACCACGGAAAATTTGTGAAGTGATAACACCTGAATTACCACGTGCGCCCATCAAAAGACCTTTTGCAAGAGCTTTGCCAAGAACACCGACATTTTCACTCTCTGATTCATTAACAGCTTTAAAACCACTCTGAATTGTCAAACTCATATTAGTTCCGGTATCGCCATCAGGAACCGGAAAGACATTCAACGAATTTACAAACTTAGCATTTTTTTCAAGTCTGTGCGATGCAACACGCACCATATCTGAAAATTCTTTTTTTGTAATTAATTCTTTGCTCAAAAGTTTCCCCTCCAACCAGCTTTACCTATTCAATATCATCTAGAACTTTAATTCCTTGAACATAGATGTTAACAGTGCCGGCTGGTGTTCCTAGCATTGTTTCTAGGTTATATTTTACTTTTTCTTTTAAATTTCTTGCTACTTCAGATATTTTAATTCCATATCCAACGATTATATAGACATCAACGGCCAGTTTACCATCTTCTTGATGAATAACTATACCTCTAGAAAAATCTTCACGGTTTAAGATTGTATTCATACCATCACGCAATTGATTCTTGCTTGCCATACCTACGATACCGTAGATATCAGAAGCAGCTCCACCAACGATTGTTGCAACAGTATTTGTTGAAATTTCAATTTCACCATGTTTTGTTTTTATTGTAACTGCCATTTCTGGATCCTCCTATTCTTTGGACCTAAGCTATAATAAACATTAAAATTTTATCATAGCAACATTTCGAATTAAAGAAATAAACTATAATAAACTCTATTATTACACAATTAGTCTATTGATTTCATTTCTAGGTTATGGTAAATTAGTCAGGTGATATTTTAAAGAAAAACATGTAGCCAAAGGAGGTCGGTCCCATGGCAAAAGATATTATTACAGGCCGTAAAACAGTGTTCGGTAACAAACGTTCACACGCTCTTAACCAATCAAAACGTTCTTGGAAGCCAAACTTGCAAAAAGTTCGTATCATGATTGATGGTAAGCCAAAACGTGTATGGGTTTCAGCTAGAGCATTGAAATCAGGAAAAGTTACTCGTGTATAATTATCACTTAATTATTTAAAAAGGACTAGCAATCTATATTGTTGGTCCTTTTTATTTTACTCTATTATAATAAATTTCTAAAATTCTTTTCTAAAGGGGGCCTATTAAAATGAGTAAATTTATCATTGGCGATCAAGAAAATAAAGATGATCAATTGGCTCAAGCTATTGTAAACGCTAAGGATGGCGATGTTATTGAATTGCAGCCTGGCACCTACTTTACAAGTGAGAGCCCCTTTATTTGTACAGTCAGACAAAATTTAACTTTTATCGGTAAATCTTCTAACAAAGATAATATTAAATTAAATTGTAGTTTTACCATTGGTGCTAAGAATATTATTATTTTTAAAAATTTAACAATTACTTTCCCTGCTAACGGTGAAAACACTTTATCCGCCTATGACGGTGCCGAAGTTTATACGGACAATGTCTGCATAAATCGTGAAACTTCTGATAATTGGGATACAGTTTACGGTCAAAATGCTAACTTCTCATTCAAAAACTCACAAATTTTGACCGGCATGAAGACAAAAGCAATCGGCCTATCGCTCGATAATAGCCAAATTTTTGCGGACAATACTTCAATTCAATTTTTATTTCAAAGAAAATCAAAAGCATATTTGAGAAATTCAATCGTTACTCACGAATTTAAATTACGTCAACACTCAGAAACTTATTTTCGTAATTTAACTATGGTTTCATACGTAGTTCCTCATAAAAATGACCTAACCGTCCATAGCGGATCTAAATTTCAAGGTCAAGATTTAGTTTTTACCAGCGATAAGCCAAAGTTACGAATTTTTAAAGGTGACTTTGAAGTTAACAATACTAATCCTGAACCTGATCAATTACATTTTAAATTCGATAATTCTTCTAAAGTTTCGGTTGATGACAAAAAACCATTCAATGAAGATCACCAAAACATTAAAAAAAATAAATAAACATCTATGACTAGAAAAACGATACATAATTCGTATCATTTTCTGACATAGATGTTTTTTATTGTAATCGGTCTAAACTATTAGCAAGATCTGTGATTAAGTCTTTAGGATCTTCAATACCAACGGATAATCTAACTAATTGATGCGTAATACCCGCTTTTAATTGCTCCTCAGACGATAATTCAGCATGTGTCATCTTATATGGCAATTCAATTAAACTCTCGACAGCACCCAAACTAACGGCCAATTGAATCAATTCAGTTCCTTCAACAAATTCAGTAGAGTCCAAACCATCTTTTAATTCGAAAGAAACGATTCCGCCAAAGCCATCGGCCTCAGCTTGGGCTATTTCGTGATCTTTACTGCCAGCAATTCCTGGATAATAAATTTTAGCAATCTCTGAACGGCTTTGTAAAAATTCCACAATTTTTTGAGCATTACTCAAATGACGATCCATTCTAACTGCTAAAGTCTGAATTCCTCGACGAACTAAATTGGAATCCTCAGGCGAAAGTGTTGAACCAATCGCATTTTGATTAAAATAAATCTTTTCAGCAATTTTTGCATCCTTGGCTACCGCCATACCGGCAATAACGTCTGAATGTCCACTTAAGTACTTAGTAGCCGAATGGATCACAATATCAGCTCCCAAATCCAAAGGTCTTTGAAGATATGGTGATAAGAAAGTGTTATCGACAATTGTTAAAAGATTGTGTCTCTTAGCGACCTCAGCTGTTTTCTTAACACTTGTTACATGTAATAAAGGATTAGTAAAACTTTCAAAATAAATTGCTTTAGTATTCGGTCTAATTGCTGCTTCAATTTCTTCAGAATTTTGAGTATCAACAGCAGTGAATTCTAAATTCCAACGTTTAAAAAATTCATTAATAATTCTAAAAGTTCCGCCATAAATTTCTTTGCCAATGATCAAATGATCCCCTGGTTTAAAAATTGCCAAAACTGCATGGATGGCAGCTGACCCTGAAGAAAAGGCAAATCCTCGATAACCATCCTCCAGTTCTGCAACTTGCTGTTCCAAATAATTTCTGGTTGGATTTCCAGAACGAGCATAATCATATTTAACTTTGGCATCAACTGATGGATAAATATAAGTTGATGAATTGTAAACAGGTACATTAACGGCCCCTGTATTGTTATCTTTTTGTGGTGTCCCATGAACTAATTTCGTATCAAATTCTGTCATAATTTCCCTCCAACATTTGATTTAGTCGGTGCAAAACAAGCCCTATCGTATCACTTCTAATAGAATCTTTTAACTATATGTACTTTTATTATCTAAATATTTATATTTTTTAAATCGTCAAAAAAGAGTATTTATATCAACCACAAAAATTGATATAGATACTCTTTTTAATACGATATGAATTAATTATTTTTTTCGATTGAATTTCTTTATCCAAGTTCCAAGAAATCCCCCATAGCAGTCATTGCTTCAACAAACGCCGGTACAGTTTCTTTACGACCCCAATCACGTTGTAATTCACAAGCTAACTGTGTGACTGTTGTCAATTGTGCACCTGCTTGTTCCATTCTTCGTAATGCTGTTTCATGGGCAATTTTAGAAGTACCACCGACTGCGTCAACAACTGGAAAGACGTGATACCCTTCTTTTAAGGCATTAAGGGTTGGAAAACTTAGACAGGCTTCCGTCCATAAAGCCGCAATGATAATATTTTTCTTACCTGACGCCTTTACCGCATCATAAAATTCTTGATCTTCCCAGGCGTCAATCTGCGTTCGATCGTAAGATTCAACATTAGGTAATAACTCCTTCAATTGCGGAATAGTATCCTTATTCTTTCCGGTAGCTACATTCACTGTTGATAAAATAGTTGGTATTTTAAAGCCATTGATCAATTTTTGAGTAACAACGATATTCTTGATTAATTCAGCCCGATTCATTGAATTAATTGAATTCACCTGTGTTGGTTGATAATCAATTAGAACAAAAACAGAATTATCTGAATTCAACAATGTATCATCTTCTGATGCTTTCTTTAGCATACTAGTCATATTAAATTTCCTCGTATCTAAAAAATTTTTACAGTGGTAATATAAGCTGAATCGCTTAATTAAACAAATATCTTAGAGATACATATCGTCTTTACCTAAACAAAAAGCAGATATCTACTTAGAAATACTTTCTTCTAATTAGATATCTGCTTTTTTATCTCATTAATCTTTACTTTGAATAACAGCAACAATTCCACTTTCAAAGCCAAAATCAATGGTTTCATCTAGAAACTCGTTGCTTGCCCAACTGACTGGATGTCCAGCATTAAAATCTTTTAGCTTATATTTAGCATCATAGATGTTTAAATGCGTTACAGGGCCTAAATTAACAAAGGCTATGTATTTCATCCCATTCTCATGATAAATCTTGTAGCGGCCTGGTTTACAGAATCTAATCGTATTCGTCGATGACTTGTAGTACAACTTATCGTAAAAATCCAAAAACCTTGGATCGAATGGTAAAAACAAGTTAACTAGGAAATGATCAATTCGGCCACCAGTTGCACCATAAACATAATATTCCTGGGCATTATATTTTTCCCTAGCTGCTAAAAGGCATAACTCTGAATCGGTATCATCTTTTTCAGGTGGGAACTTTTTAAAATCAGCAATATTGTCTTTCAACAAACGTTGTTCTTTTTTGTTAATAGAATCAAAATCGCCAATAGCAATATCAGGAATAATGCCTTGTTCTAACAAATACAAACTACCACGATCTGCTCCAACCCAAGGTCCAGGAATTCCTTTGATGCTCTTACTTAACTCATCCGGATACTCAGATTTGGGACCGCCTAAAAGAATATTCACTCGTTTCATTGCTTGGCGTTCACTGCTAACGACTTCAAATTATCAACACGATCCTTGATATCATCATGACCATAAAGATATGAACCTGCAACAAAAATATCGGCACCGGCATGAGCACATTGAGCAATAGTTTCATTATTGATTCCACCGTCAACTTCGATTTGGAAATCATCATCGGCAGCTGTTTGACGTAATTGATCTAAACGTTGAATCTTCTTAGTCATACCTGGAATGAATTTTTGACCACCAAAACCAGGATTAACTGTCATAACTAAAATTTGATCAATAACTGGGAAAAGTTCTTTAACTGTTTCCAAAGGTGTTCCAGGGTTAACAACTACTCCAGCCTTAACACCTAAGCTCTTGATCAGATCAATTGAACGATAGATGTGTTGTGTGCTTTCAGCATGAACCAAAATGGTGTCAGCACCAGCATCAACGATTGGCTTGATATAGGCATCAGGATTATCGATCATCAAATGAACATCCAATGGCTTATCAGTTACTCTTCGCATTCCTTCAACCACACTAGGGCTAAAGGACATGTTAGGCACAAAGTGCCCATCCATAATATCAATGTGGAACACGTCTGCTCCAGCTTGTTCAGCTACTTTCACATCTCGTTCTAGATTCATAATATCTGCAGACAAAATTGAAGGTGCAATCTTTACTGTCATTTAAATCAACTCCTCAATATCTTTTTTTGTATGAATTAATTTCATTTAAAAAATACAGATAATTGTCGTAACGACTCTGCATTATGTTACCTTCAGCCAATTCTTCCTTAACCTTACAGTTGGGTTCATTGACATGACGACACCCTCTGAATTGGCATTCAGGACTATATTCCAAAAACTCTGGAAATAAAGTAGGCAATTCTTCTGGAGCAACATTCATTAAATCAATCGATGAAAATCCTGGAGTATCAGCTACCAAACCATCTGCAATATCAAACAACGATACTTGTCTAGTCGTATGTTTACCACGATTCAAAGTCTGAGAAATGGCTGCTGTGGCCAAACCCAGTTCTGTATCAATATGATTTAGCAAAGTTGACTTACCAGCACCAGACTGGCCCGTAAAGACAGTAACTTTTCCCGCAAAGGTTGCCTCTAATTTAGCAACCTGTTGGTCATTGTAACTATCACGATCATCAAAGACTAAATAACCAGCTCGATGATAACCTTCTAAGGTCTCTTTTAAAGTTTGATACTGTTCATCGTTTAAAAGATCTGATTTTGTCAAATAAATTACTGGTTCAATACCATTATGTTCAATATTGATCAAAATCTTATCTAATAAATTACTTGAAAAATTTGGTTCTGCCGCTGAAGTAACTACAATAGCTTGATCAATATTTGCTATTGGTGGTCGAACTAAACTATTTTCACGCGGCAAAATCTCTAGAATATAGCCTAAATCACCTGTCGCATCAAAAGTGACTTTATCACCAACTAAAGGTTTAATCTTACGCTTACGGAAGTTACCTCGTGCCCTAGTTCTGATTATCTCTTTACTTTCATCGTCAAAAACATCATAAAAACCACTGATTGATTTTATGATTCTTCCTGTTTTTTCCATAAATCACCTATTTAACTGAACCACCAAGAACGGTCTTGTTATCTCGTTCAACTACATATGATCCAGTTTGTCCATCCTTTAAATTAAAGCTCAATGTTACGGGAGTATCTTGCGTAATTGTCATCGTCTTATAGACTGTTCCAATGTTATGTGTAGCATCGGAAATATAAATTGTTACACTATTATTTCCACCGGCATCATAAGGAATCGTAATATCTTTAGTTACAGTACTTGTTGATGAAGAACTACTATCGTTATTACTGTCACTACTATCGCTGTCATCCTTATTTGTACTTGTCGACTTATCAGGATCTTTACCTTTAGAGATAACAACTGCCAATGTACCACCCTGATTAATTGTACTATTAGCGGCCGGATTTTGACTAATCAAAAGACCACTCTCAACATCATCTGAATATTGATAAGAAACATTCAAACTCAGTCCGGTTTCACTGGCATAATCCTGAATACTCTTCAAGTTATATCCATCAAGATCACGTACTTTGACCATCTTAGGTTTAACCGTCTTAATTTTAGCTAAAGTCAAAGTTAAAGACTTATTCTTCGTAACGACTTTTTTACCTTTAGGGATACTTTGCTTTAAAATCGTCCCAGCTACGTATTCATTTGTGGCTTTGTATTCAATCTTGACTTTAAAGCCCCGTTTCTTCAGATTATCAGAAACGTCCTCATACTGTTTACCAACCAATTTTGGCATCTTGTAGTATGTGGCTCCTAGGCTAACAACCAAATTGACTTGTGCGCTATTTTTCAATTTTAGACCTTTAGCAGGAATTGATTTAATAACGTGACCTGCTTCAACATCGTCATCATTTTCTCTAGACAGATCCCCAACTTGAAGATTAGAGCTCTTTAACATGACAGTCGCCTGTTTAACAGTCAAATTATACAAATCTGGTACTGTTGTCTCTTGATTGCTCTTGATGACCATTGCAATGACAAATAAAATCAAAATCAACGGAACAAGTGACGCTAACAAAATTATTTTTCTTTTTTTACTTAATTTCTTTGTTTGGTGTTTAGGAACCGGCGTATCATCATCAGTATCAGTCAACGGTTCCATCACACGTGTTTCTTCTAAATTATTGATTGGGGTCGGTATAAATTTTGGTTCATCAGCACGTTCAGGCATCAAACAAGTATTCAGATCATCACACATTTCTCTAACTGATTGATAGCGTTGATCTGGATCCTTAGCTGTAGCTTTCAAAACGGCGTTCTCCAGTGGTTGCGGAATATCAGGGTCAATCTTACGTAAGTCCGGCATATCTTCTTTAGAATGCTTCAGAGCGACCGTTACCGCTGTATCTCCTGTGAAGGGAACATGTTTAGTTAATAACTCGAACAAAATGATCCCCAAAGCATAAATATCCGACAAAACTGTAGCCGAACGACCTTTGATCTGTTCTGGCGACATGTAATGCACTGAACCCAAAAGCGAATTAGTTCTGGTAATTGAACGTTCGCTCAAAGCTAGAGCTATTCCGAAATCAGAAACTTTAACTTGTATTGGATCCTTAGATTCATCCACCAAAATATTTTCTGGTTTTAAATCACGATGAATAATTCCATGCTCATGTGCATCTGAAACAGCCATACAGATCTGTTTCATAATATCGACCACTTCATGATAAGGAATTGGGAAATGTGTTCTTATATACTTCTTAAGATTCGGACCATCAACATACTCTATAACAATATATTGAACGCCCTTATCATTTCCGACATCTAGGACATTTACGATATTAGGATTGGAGAGCCCACTAGTTGCTTTAGCTTCACGAGCAAATCTTCTTTTGACAGATTCATCATCCTGAAGATCATATCTCAAAGCCTTTACGGCAACCTTTCGATTTAAAAGCGTGTCATTAGCCAAATAAACATTGGCCATTCCACCTTCGCCAAGTGTACCTAGAATCTCATAACGACCATCTACTAGGTAACCCTTCTCCATTTAATGCTTACCTCCGTCTTCATTTGTAGAAAAGAGCAAGGCGGTAATATTATCTCTTCCCCCGGCGGTATTAGCTTTATCAATCAAAAGATGACACTTAGCTTCTAAGCTTAATTCTTGAGCCAAAATATCTTTAATTTCATTCTCAGGAACCATATTAGTTAATCCATCTGTGCACAACAAAATAATTGAATCAGGTACTAAATCGAAGTCTTTTACCCGTGGTTGAACAGTTTGTGAAACACCCAAAGTTTGAGTAATAATATTTTTCTGTGGATGATTCTCAGCCTCTTCAGGACTAATCTGGCCCGTTTCTAACAATTCATGAACTAGTGAGTGATCTACACTCAATTGCTTTAATTCATCATTTGTATAAATATAGCATCGTGAATCGCCAACATTGACGACCATCATTTTCTTGTCAATAAAGAAAACGCCGACCATAGTTGTTCCCATACCGTTTAAATCATCAAATTGATTAGAAACAGAAACAATTCGATCATTTTCTTTACTTAACTCCCTAATGATCCATTCACGCAATTCGGCAATATTATCGACTTCGGACTCTTCAAAATTATGTCCCAAATGTGAGACTGCCATATCTGAAGCAACATCCCCGCCGCGGTGTCCGCCCATACCATCAGCTACAATGCCAAAAACAATATTCTTTTTATTCTTGAAAACATTGACGTAATCTTGATTATTTTCTCTGAGTTTTCCAACATCAGTTAATAACGCATACTTCATTAGTCTCAACCTTACCTCTTTAGTTTTTTCTAACAAACGCTGCTATAAAGAATCCATCTGTAAAGTAATCACTTGGGAAGATTTTTAACATTCCATGAGTCATTGATCCATCCAAAGCAGGATCATGTTTAACTGGAATTAAATCAAAGTTCAAATGTTTATCAAGGAATTTCTTTACAACTAGTTCATTTTCTTCATCATCAAAAGTACAAGTACTGAAAACTAATTTCCCGTTAACTTCTAGTAAATCTACCATGCTATCGAGAATTTCTAGTTGAACACGTTGCAAATTCTTTAAATCTTCTTCTTTACGGAAGTATCTTAATTCTGGTTTTCTACGAATTAAACCAAGTCCAGAACATGGAGCATCGACCAAAATACGATCAAATTTAGTATTCAAAACATCCTTAGCTTTACGAGCATCGACTGCTCCGGTGCTGATAAGGTCACCATAACCCATTCTTTCACCATTCTCACGAACTAACTTAGTCTTATGTTTGTGAATATCTAAGGCAAAGACTTCTCCATCTTTTAAGTAACTAGCAATATGCGTTGTCTTGCCACCAGGAGCTGAACAGGCATCTAGTACTTTACTGTTAGGTTGAACATCAAGTGCTGGAGCAACTAACATTGAACTTTCATCTTGAATAGTGTACAAACCATCACGGAATTCTTGTGTGTTGACTAAATTACCACTCTTACAGATTAAACCAACTGAAGAAATCTTGCTGGGATGAACATCAAAACCTTGTTTATCCAAAGCTTCTTGTAAATCTTTAACCGTTGTTTTATTAGTATTCACACGAATAGAAACGTGTGATGGTTGATTGATTGAACTAAGGATCTCTTTAGTTTTGTCAAGTCCTTGTTGGTCAATAAAGAGGTCAACTAACCAGCGGGGAATACTGTTACGTAAACTCAAATCATAAACAGAATTGCTCTTAGGTAATTCCTTATAACCATGTCGTTGATAATTTCTTAGAACTGCATTAACCAAATTACCAGCCCCACGACCAGCTTTTTGTTTAGCAATCTCAGTTGACTCATTTAAGACAGCATGATCAGGAATTTTATCTAAGAAGTGCAATTGATATACAGCACTCATCAATAAAAGATCTAACCACAATTCAACTTTTTTATCTTGCAAATATGGCTTCAATTCATATTCCAAAACATATTTATTTTGAATAACACCATAGATAATATTTGTCATTAAACGACTATCGGCGTCTGACATATCAGAATCTTTCAATAAATTACTGATTTCAATATTTGAATAGGCCTTATTTTGGAAAACCTTTGTTAAAGCGATCACTGCTAATTCACGTGGATTATTTTTCATCTATTACTTGTTGTCCTTTTTCTAGATCTTTGCCCAAACCATTCATGTAGTTGGCAATATCCATAATTTTTTTACCGGCTGGTTGAATCTTTTTAATTGAAACGCCTTGTCCATCACCGGCAACGATAACTAAACGTTTCTTACCTAAGTCATAAACACTGCCTACAGGTAAATCAGAATTGATTTCTTCAACTTCCGTCTTATAAAGCTTAGTTCTTTGACCATTAAGCATCATCCAAGCACCAGGATCAGGGCTTAAAGCTCTGATTTGATTAAAGACAGCTTCGGCCGGTTGTGTGAAATCAATATGTTCTTGTTCTTTAGAAATATTTGGTGAGAAAACTACCTTATCAGGATCTTGTTGAATAGGTTGAATGTCGCCACTCAAAATCTTAGGAATAGTATCAAGCAATAATTCACGACCAACAATAGCCAATTTTTCAAATAAACTACCATTATCATCGTCGTTTTCAATTGGTAACTTTTCTTGGCTGATAATATCACCAGCATCCATTCCTTTAACCATATACATGATAGTAATTCCTGTTTCTTTATCACCATTAAGCAATGACCATTGAATAGGAGCGCCGCCACGATACTTAGGTAGCAAGGAACCATGCACATTAATAGCTGCTACCTTGGCTGAATTCAAGAAAGAAGTTGGTAAGAATTGACCATAAGCTGCTGTAATTATCAAATCAGCCTGTAGTGCCTTCAACTCTTCAACTTCAGAACTCCCTGGTAACTTAGCTGGTTGATAGAGTTTAATATTCTCCTCTTCAGCAATTAACTTTACAGGGCTCTTTTGTAATTTTTGTTTACGACCAACCGGTTTATCTGGTTGAGTCACTGCAGCAATTACATCATAGCCTTCTTTTAGAAGTCCTTTTAAAACTGTTGCAGAAAATTCCGGTGTTCCTAAAAATATAACTTTTGTCATTCAATCACCTTTAATCTATATGTTGTGGTTCATTATCAATTGCAATCGTAAAACCCTTTTTTGCATCAGCTTGGGTCTCATTTAAAATTTCTAGTAATTTTTGATGCAATTGAGGTTCATGTTTATATTTTACAATAATTTGATAATAATATTTGTTTTGTTTACGTGAAATCATCGTTGGACTAGGTCCTAATAAGATGGCATCCTTTGACAGCGACGTTTCAAGCTGCTTTTTTAGCCAATAACTTTGTTTTAAAGTTTGCCCTTCATCCTTATTGGCTACGCTGATCAAGGTCGTGAAATAGTATGGTGTGTAATTAGCCTGATGTCTGATATACATTTCTTGTTTAAAGAAAGTCTCATAATCTTGCTTAGCAGCATCCTTAATCGCATAGTGATCTGGATTAAAAGTCTGGATCACGACATGACCAGTTTTATCGGCTCGACCTGCACGACCACTCACTTGAGTTAGCAATTGGAAGGTTCGTTCACTAGCCCTAAAATCAGCCAAACTCAATGTTGTATCAGCATTGATCACCCCAACTAAAGTGACATCGGGAAAATCTAATCCTTTGGCAATCATCTGTGTTCCCAATAATATATCAGCCTGATGTTGACCAAATTTTTGCAAAATTTTGGCGTGTGAACCTTTACGACGCGTTGTATCAACATCCATTCTTAAAACACGTGCTTCAGGGAAGAGTGTATTCAATTGTTGTTCAATGTTTTGCGTTCCGGTACCATAGAAGCCAATTTTCTTACTTTTACAATTAGGACAAACCCGTGGCACGGGTTCTTCATGTCCACAATAATGGCACTTCATTTTACCCAGATCTTTATGGTATGTCAGTGAAACATCACAATTAGGACACTTCAGTACAAAACCACACTCCCGACACATCATAAATGAAGAATAACCTCGACGATTTAATAAAACAATTGCCTGCTCATGTCTTTGAAGTGTTGTCTGTAAGCCTTCTTTTAAAGCTGGGGAAAAATCACCCTTAGTTGCTGAATTCTCGGCATCCCGCATATCCACAATTTGTACATGGGGTAAATTTTGATTATTGATTCGTTTTTTCATCCGAATTAATCTGTAAACACCCTTTTCGGCTCGTGCCCGCGATTCTAAAGATGGGGTCGCACTTCCTAAAACAACTGGGCAATGATTCATCTGGGCACGCCACAAAGCTACATCACGTGCATTATAACGAGGATTGTCATCTTGCTTATAACTGGCCTCATGCTCCTCATCAATTATGATCAGGCCTATTTTATTCAAAGGTGCAAAAACAGCACTTCTAGCACCAACAACTACTTTAACATCGTGATTTTCAATTCGAGTCCACTCATCATATCGCTCACCACTTGACAAACCACTATGTAACACGGCGACTTGATTGCCAAAACGACCAACAACTCGATTGACCATTTGCGGAGTCAAAGAGATTTCTGGTACGAGCATCAAAGCCGTTTTATCCTGTTGCAAGGCTTTCTCAATTGTCTGTAAATAAACTTCAGTCTTACCACTACCAGTAACACCTTCAACTAGAAAAGTTTGTGGCGTCTCGCTTTGAATAGCATCACTAATTTCAGACACAGCAACTCGTTGTTCTTCTGTTAATTTGAGTTTAGTCGTTTTTTCAGGATCAATTCCAACTGGCTTACGTAGTTTAGTAACTTCAGTTATTTGCAACAATTGATTTTTTTCGGCTGTTTTAATGGCTGAACGTGAAATTCCAAACTCTTTTTGCAAGACATTTAATTCGACTGGCAACTCTTCCAAATGATGTGCTAAAAAATCTAGCAATTTGATCTGTGACTTGGCATTGGCACGTAATTTACTTTTAGCTTCATGTAACTGAATAACGTTCAAATTTGTCGTCACTGCTTGTCGTTTAATTTGTAAAGCTTGATTCTCAACAACATATTGAATATCAATTTTATTATTCTGACGTAATTTATTAATTAATCTAATCGTGGCATCATCTAGTTGATTAGTAATTTCCAATGTTTCCTTGCCATCTAAGAGTGTCTGAACTTCAGTATCCTCATTATCCAAAGGAATAACATACTGTTTATACTTTGCCCTCATGACACTAGGAAGCATCGTTTGTAGACATGAAATTTGAAATGAGTATGTTCGATCGGCTAACCAGTATGATAATTGCAACATCTCATCTGATAAAACCGGCTTCAAATCAATCACTCTTGAAATAGGCTTTAATTTACCTTGAAAGTCACTTGTTGCCTTGACCTGCATAACAAAACCTTGGATTTTTCTTTTTCCACGGCCAAATGGTACTTCAACTCGCATTCCCGGTACAACAACGTCTGACAAAGAATCGGGTATCAAATATTCAAATGGTCGATTAGTTTGCATAGTAGGTACATCTACAATTATCTCTGCTACTGCCATAAAAACCACCCAGTAAATAGATTTTTTAAATAAAAAAGCCTCCACTAATTCAACAATCAGTGAAGGAATGGTTTATTCGTCGTCTTCTTTTTTCTCTTCTTCAATCTTTTCAGCTTCTTTTTCAAGAAGAATTGAATTAGGATCAATTTCGATTTTATCGTCAGCAATTTCTTCAAATGCACGACCAACAGTTCTTGGTGATTCATATTTGTTCAATAATTCAATATCACCATTTTCTAATTGGTGAGCACGCTTTGCGGCTAGAACTGCCAATGAGTATCGAGAATCAACTCGATCTAAAAGTTTATCAATTGATGGATAAATAATCATATTATCAATCTCCTATTATCTTTTTGTATTTATCAATTACGCGTGGCACTCTCAAGTGTTCGGCTCTAATTATACCTTCAATTTTTTCGACTGCATTAGGTATTTTATCATTTACGACGGCATAGTCATAGCTTGTCATCATTTCAATTTCCTTTTTAGCCTGAACCATACGCTTGTCGATTGTTTTTTCATCATCTGTACCTCGATGAGTAATACGATCTCGTAAGCTAGTTAAATCAGGTGGTGTAAGGAAGATAAAGACACCATCAGGCATCTTTTCACGAACCTGCATTGCACCATTCACTTCAATTTCCAATAAGACATCAATCCCAGCATCAAGCTTTTGATTAACGTACTTTAATGGTGTTCCATAATAATGATCGACATACTTAGCATATTCAAGCATACCACCATTGTTTATTTCTTCTTCAAATTCTTCATTTGTTCGGAAATAGTAATCGACTCCATCGACTTCTCCAGGACGCATTTGACGAGTAGTCATTGAGACAGAATAATCAAATTTGATTGATGAATTCTTAAGCATAGCTTTTCTAACAGTTCCTTTACCTACTCCAGATGGACCTGATAAAACGATTAACATTCCCCTTGTTGACATAATTAAGTTATCCCTACTATCTATATAATATGGTATCTATCATGCAATAAAATCGTTTGATTTTCAAGGCTTTCCGACTTGTCAATACAAAAATTACCAAAGAAATAAAAAAATAGAGTTGCTCTTTCGAACAAAGGTTCGTATAATGAAGACACAAACAAGTGTTCGGGGGTTTAAAAATGCAAGCAAAACAAGCATACAATCATTTCACTACAAATCTAATCAACCATACCGCTAATTTTATTAATAATAACTTTGATTTTAATATTGAAAGTAATCAGAATCTTCAAATTAAACAAATGCCTTTTATGCAAATAGAGCTTTTCGCAGAACAGAGTTTTCAAAGACATTATTCTGTCGTTATTACAATGTTAAACGATGAACAGTTCCAAGGCAAATTTATTTCACAAGTTAATAAAAATAAATATGTATTTAAGATGAATTCGGCCTTCTTTAAAATTGCAATGCTCGACCAAATCAAGTCAATCAACCTAGTCTAATCTTTGTTGCTCTCCTTGAGCCAATTCCAACAACTCTTGAGCATGCTTCCTAGTCAAATCAGTTACCTTAGTCCCAGCCAACATTAGAGAAATAGCTTCAATCCTTTGGAGATCGTTAAGTATAGAAACTTTTGTTTCTGTTTTATCCTTAACGGTCTCTTTTTTTATTTCAAATTGAATATCACTCATAGCTGCTACTTGTGGTAAATGTGTAATACAGAGGACTTGTAAGAATTGTGAAACCTTATAAATTTTATCACCAATAGCTTGCGCAACACGACCACTGACACCTGTATCAATTTCATCAAAAACAATAGTCTCTACGTTCATTTTTTCAGCAATGATAGCTTCAAAAGCCAAAATGACACGAGATAATTCACCACCTGAGGCAACTCTAACTAACGGCTTATAATCTTCACCTACATTTGTTTTCAAGTTGAATTGAATTTGATCAATTCCCTTGGGCGATAAATTATCATCATCCAACGATTTGAAAGCTACACCAAACTTGGCGTTAGGCATATATAGATCTTTTAATTGACGATTGATTGATTTTTCTAAAGCTGTAGCGGTCTTATGACGTTGCTTGGATAAATCTTTACCTAAATTAAGCAATTTAGTCTGATATTGACTAATTTCATCTGTCAATTGAGCCTCGGTATCATCATCGATATTGATCTTAGATAACTCTTCATGAGCATTCTTACTAAACTCAATAACTTCATCTAAAGTAGGACCATACTTCTTTTTCAAATTATCCAAAGTGATTAAACGCTTTTGAATTTCATCTAAACGATTCTCATCAAAATCAAGATTCTCTAGCTGATCAGCAATCGTGGCAGCATTATCTTGCAATTGATAATAAGCCCCGTTAACGGAATCATAAAGTTCTTTATAAGAAGAATCATAATCCATGATTTCCTCTAAATTGTCACGTACATTCCCTAGAGCATCTACGACACCCACATTATTCTCAGATAAACCTCGATAGCTATCTTGAAGAGATGAACTGATTTTTTCAAAGTTAGACAACTGATTTTTCTCATCTTCCAATTTATCATCTTCGCCAGCTTGCAATTGAGCACTGTCGATATCTTCAATTTGGAATTTAAGCATATCAATTCTTTGCACTAAATTCTGAGAGTTCTTTTGAATCGTTCTTAAGCGACTACGTTTAGCTTGATATTCTTCAAAAAGTTGAACATATTTCAATAAATCATGTTGAAAATCATCATCGGCAAAACGATCCAAGATGTTGATGTGATTATCTTCATCTAGTAACTCTTGCTGCTGATTTTGACCATGAATCTCAACCAAAAATTTACCAACTTGTCGTAAAACATTTGTTTTAACTAGTTCGTTGTTGATGCGACAGACATTTCGACCCTTACGATTGATTTCTCGCTTAATAATAATTTGATTATCATCGTGAGCAATCCCATATTCAGCCAGAATAGCAAAAATAGGACTACTTGCTTTTACCTCAAATAGTCCTTGCACATTTAATTGCTCTTGTCCTGTTCTAATAAAATCAATTGACGATCTACTCCCAACTAATAAGCCCAAAGCATCAATAATAATTGACTTACCAGCTCCGGTCTCACCAGTTAAAGCAGTCATTCCACTTTTAAAATCAATCTGTAGCTTATTAATAATCGCAAAGTTATTGATTATTAGTTTTTTTAGCATTATCTCACCTATTTATTAAGATTTGCATAAGCTGCTTCCATTGTATTTTCAACGGAAACATTATCTAAAATTTCACCAGGTTGTTCTTCTTGAGGCTTTTGAATGTGCATCAAGAATTCAATATTACCCTCTCCACCTTTGATAGGCGAAAAGTCTAAACCAGAAACAATGAATCCTGCCTCTTTAGCGAAGTTAGTAATCTTCTCTAAGACCATCTTATGAACTTTGTGATCACGGACAATTCCATGTTTACCAACGTTTTCAGGGCCAGCCTCAAATTGTGGTTTAATCAAACAAACTGCATCTGAACCCGGTAAAATGATGTTAAACATTGGTGGCAAAATTAATTCCAAAGAAATAAAGGAAACGTCTGTCATAGCAAAACTAGGTAGACCTTCATGAAAGTCTTCTGGTTTACTGTAACGGAAATTAACCCGTTCCATTACAATTACACGCTCATCTTTTCTCAGTTTCCAAGCCAATTGATTGTAACCAACATCCAACGCATAAACCTTTTCTGCGCCATTTTGTAAAGCCACATCTGTAAAACCACCAGTTGAAGAACCAATATCTAGACAGATACGATCAGACAAATCAATATCAAACGATTTTAAGGCTTTCTCAAGCTTGTAACCACCACGACTGACATATTTACTATGAGCATTCTTAGCCAGATGAAAAACAGTGTCTGGATCAACTTTTTCCCCCGGTTTATCGAAACGCAGATTGTCTTGATTATAAACTTCTCCAGCCATAACTGAACGCTTAGCTTGTTCTCTGGATTCAAATAAATTTTGTTCAACTAATAAAACATCAATTCTTTTTTTTGCCAATATGTGTCACCTATTCTTTGAAATAATCTAAGAAGCTTACCAATAAGTTCTTGTCAAACTCGTTTTCTTTTAAAACTGCATTCAAAGCATCTTTAACTAAATCTTTCAACTTAGCTTCCGTTGCTTCCTTACCAATCAAATTAGGGAAAGTATTCTTATTACTATCCTCACCATCGTCAGCATCGTTCAAATCATCTTTCAACTGAAAAGCCAAACCAATATCATTCGCGTATTGAACTAAATTCTTCGATAGTTCATGACCGGCACAAAAGGCTCCAGTTGTCACAGCTGCAGTAATTAGATCAGCTGTTTTTTCTCTATGTAGAGTTGTCAATTCATCTTCAGTTAAAACTTTATTTTCCATGGTAATATCAGTCATTTGACCAGCTACCATTCCCATAGGACCAGCATTATGGGCCAAAATTCTTACAGCAGCCATACGTTTATCAGTGCTCAAATTCGATTTAGCAATCCAATAGAAAGCTTGTGTTAACAAACCATCCCCGGCCAAGACAGCGGGTCCAACACCAAATTGCTTATGATTCGACAATTTACCACGACGATAATCACTATCATCCATTTCTGGCAAATCATCGTGGATCAACGAATAGGTATGTACTAATTCAATTGCACCGGCGATATCGTAAAACTGCGAAAGTTTATCTAACTTGATACTGCTAGAATAGGCAACTGCTAAAAAGAGCATCGGGCGAACTCTTTTACCACCAGCGTCTAATGAATAAAGCATGGCATCTCTTAAAGTGGCTTGCTTTATTTCTGTTTTCAATTTATTATCCAAAAACTTATTAAAATCAGGCAAGACTTGATCGCAAAAATCAGAGAACTTTTTTATTTCCATAATTATTTTTGATCCTTATCTTGGTCTTGTTTGATATTAATTTCTTCGCCATCTTTTGTCATAACCTTAGTTACAGTTTCTTCAGCATCACTTAAAGTTTTTTCAAGTTCCTTACTTAAAGTAACACCCGTTTTAAACTTTTCCATTGCTTCTTCTAAAGGAACGTTTCCCGCCTCAAGATTAGTTACAATTGCTTCTAAATCAGCAAGATTTTCTTCAAATGATTTCTTCTTTTCAGCCATTTCCGTCCTCGCTTACTTCTTTGGTTATTAATTTGACGTTACCATTTTTAACTTTTAGGTCAACCTCTTGATCTACTTGATAATCAGTTACATTCTTCAACACCTTGCCTGATTTACTAGTAGGAATGGCATATCCACGACTCAAAGTTTTTAGTGGACTCAACGAATCCAATGTGGCAACCTCACTATTAAATACATTACGATTTTTATTGATAATTTTATTTACATTATTAATCAAAATTTGATATAACCGATTGACTTGATTGGCGTAACTATAGATTTGATCTCTAGGTGACGCTTGTACCAATCGATTAGCATACTGAATCAATTCTGTTTTCGACCTGCTCAATGAATTAGAGAAATTCTGATGTAATTTATCTTGCAGATAATCGACTTTTTGCAAATACACTTCGTAGATTCGCTCTGGATGTTGCAAAAAGACATTCTGAGCCAAGGAATCAACTTTATCCTTGTAATTACCTATAATCTTTGTTTGTGCATTATACAGTCTCGTATTGAGATCTTGCAGATGTAATAGCACATCCCTCAAAACTGGTGTAGCCAATTCAGCAGCGGCCGTTGGTGTGGCTGCTCTTAAATCAGCAACTAAATCAGCGATAGTCGTGTCAGTTTCATGACCAACTGAACTGATTACAGGAATTTTACTTTGAACAATGGCTTGGGCAACCACCTCTTCATTAAATGGCCACAGATCTTCAATCGATCCACCACCACGTCCAATAATGATAGTGTCATAATTACCATCTTCATTAATTCGTTTCAGTTGCTTAACAATCGTTGGGGCGGCTTCTTGACCTTGAACTTGAGCCGGATACAAAACTATTTGTACAATTGGATACCTTCTAGCAACGGTTGTCATAATATCATGAATAACCGCACCTGATTGACTGGTTACCACCGCTATTCGTTTAGGGAATTGTGGTATAGGCTTTTTAGGTAAATCAAAGACGCCTTGTGCTGCCAGCTTTTTCTTCAATTGCTCAAAAGCTAAGTACAAAGCTCCTAATCCATCCGGTTCCATCGATTCAACATAAATCTGATAAGAACCGCTAGGTCCATAAAGTGAAATCCGACCCTTGACGAGAACTTTCATTCCCTCTTCTGGTTGAAATTTAACCTTACTAAAATTTGATTTAAACATGATAGCTGAAATTTTGGCTTTATCATCTTTCAAAGAAAAATATTGATGAGCATTGGGACGCATTCTAAAATTAGAAATTTCCCCCATCAAATAGACGTGTCCCAAATAAGGGTCCACGTCAAATTTTCTTTTCAGATATTGAGTTAAAGCCGTTACAGTTAAATATTGCTCATTATCCATTTGCCCTGCCTTCGGCTAATTCAATCACTTGATCTACTAATGCAGTAATCGTCATTGGGCCAACCCCACCAGGTACCGGTGTGATCATTGAAACGTGATCCTTAACATCTTCAAAATCAACGTCTCCACAAAGCTTGCCATTCTCATCGCGGTCCATTCCGACATCGATAACAATTGCTTGATCTTTGACATAATCTTTTTTAATAAATTTAGCTTGTCCAATGGCAACAACTAGCACATCAGCCTTACTTGTTATTTCTTTTAGGTTCTTAGTATGTGAATGCGTGATCGTTACAGTGGCATTACGATCCAACATCAAAGCAGCAGTAGGCTTACCTACAATATTACTACGTCCGACAATGACAACATTCTTACCATCAAGGTCAACATTATAATAGTCCAACATCATTAAAATACCAGAAGCTGTGGCTGGTTTGGTTAGTGGTGTACCAATCCATAGGTTTCCGACACTAATTGGTGTAAAGCCATCAACATCCTTAGCCGGACTAATGGCTTCAATAACTTTATCCTCATCAATATGATCTGGAACTGGTAATTGAACAATAAATCCATCAATAGCTGGATCATTATTTAATTCATCAATCTTATTTAGCAACTCTTGTTCCGTAACGGTGGCATCGAAATGGATGAGTTGGAAATCAATTCCTAATTTTTCAGCGCGACGTTTCTTATTACGAACATAAACAGCACTGGCACTGTTGTCACCAACTAAGATAACAGCCAAACCAGGAGTTACACCCTTTTCTTTCAAAACTTGAACACGCTTTGTCATTGTTTCATCTAATGCTGTTGCTACTTTTTTACCTTCTAATAAATTCACACTAATCACCATAAAAAGGCTGGCAAAAAATCACCAGCCTTACCCTTCTACAAAATTAGATAAAATACCATTAACGAAGGACTTTGAGTCCTTGTCGCCAAAATCGCCAGCCATTTCAATTGCTTCATCAATAGCTACTTTTCTGGGTACTTCTAAACTATTTTCCATTTCAAATAATCCCACACGTAAAATCGAGCGGTCAATTCTGGATAAACGCTGAACAGTCCACTTGTTCTTTAAGTGTTCTGAAATTTCTTTGTCAAGATCATCTTGGTGTTCTACAACACCTGAAACTAGAAACGTCAAATAATCTGGTACTGCCTCAGATGTCAAATCGCATAATTGCATGGTAGAAGAAATAGCATCTTGAGGAGTATCCTGAGTCGTTTCGATAGAAAATAGTGATTGAACTGCGAGTTCTCTGATCTTATGTCTACTTATCACTAGTTTTATTCCTTTTTATCTGTTGTTACACGTTCTATTTCGCCGCTATCTTTTTTAGCGATCAAACCTACAACATGTACGTTAATTTCACTTAAGTCTAAATCGGTCATGAATTCAAGTTGTTCAATGGCTGATTTTTGGATCTCCAAGGATACTTTCGGAATCGATACGCCATATTCCAAATATACATAAACATCCGCAGATATTTGATCGTCATTGAACGACACATCAACGCCCTTACCATGATTGATTCTGCCAAAAAGTGAATCTATTCGACTAGAAATAGTGCCACGCATTTCGTAGACACCTTCAACTTGGTTTGTAGCAATCCCAAGAAGGATCTCAATAACTTGATGTGATATTTCAACATTACCGTTTATTTTTCCACTATCTTGTTGTAGAGAAACATATTTTTGTTCAGCCATAAACTTATCTCCATAATCAGTTATTAATTAGCACGTGAAATGTAAGTACCATCTTGAGTATTGATAGTTAGCATATCACCTTCGTTAACGAAGAATGGTACTTGCACAACTAAGCCTGTTTCCATAGTAGCTGGTTTTGAACCACCAGATTGTGTATCACCTTTAATTGAAGCTTCAGTTTCAACAACTTTAAGATCAACTGTATTAGGTACATCAACACCAAGTGTTTCACCATTATACATGACTACGCTGACTTCCATGTTTTCCTTCAAAAACTTAAGTTCATCTCTAATTTCATCACCTGGTAATGAAAGTTGTTCATAAGTTGTAGTATCCATGAAGACGTAGTTGTCACCTTCTGCATATAGATATTGCATCTTTTTGTTTTCGATGTTAGCTTTTTCAACCTTAGCAGTTGATCTGAATGTCATTTCTTGAACGGCACCAGTTCTTAAATTCTTTAACTTTGAACGAACAAAGGCACTACCCTTACCTGGCTTAACATGCTGAAATTCTACAACACGCCAGATACCATCTTTTACTTCGATTGTTAATCCATTTTTAAATTCATTTACTGAAATTGACATTTCTTTCTCCCTTGGTTCCTAAATTTTGCCAATAGAACACTATACATTATCTTACCAATATTTCGGTGTTAATGGCAATAACTCATACTTATTATATAAAAAAAAGAGGAACATTGTCCTCTTTTTTTCTCAATATATTAGTATACTGAAACTTTTCTCTTGTCTCTGCCAAGTCTTTCGAACTTAACAACGCCATCTTTAAGTGCGAACAATGTATCATCGTTTCCACGGCCAACATTAGCACCTGGGTGAATCTTTGTTCCACGTTGTCTATAAATAATTGCACCAGCAGTGATAGCTTGACCATCAGCACGCTTTGCACCTAGTCTACGACCAGCTGAGTTACGGCCATTAGTTGTTGATCCACCACCCTTATGGTGAGAGAAAAATTGTAAATTCATCTTAAGCATGAAATTTACCTCCTAATCAAGATCTATATTATTTTTTTGCACTTGAACTTCAATATTTTTAGAATAACTACCTTCAATATCTTTCAATATCCAAAATAAATTATCTAATAATAAGGCAGTGTCATGTGAAACTGCTTTATCGAATTGGCAGCCAAGATGACCACCATTAACTTCATCCATGACGACCTGAGGACTAGCCCCAGTAAGTTTTTCCAGATTGTTGATTGTTCCAATTGTCACTGCTGAAACAGCAGCACAAACCAAATCTTGACCGTAAGGCCCTGAATCAGCATGTCCTTTAATTAAAAAGGAATCAATCTGTTCATCTGAATTCTGGTGAAAACTCGCTCTTATCATGATTAAGCCTTGATACTATCGATAAGTACCTTTGTATATGGTTGACGGTGACCTGTCTTCTTGTGTGAATGCTTCTTAGGTTTGTACTTGTAAGTAACAACTTTCTTTTCCTTACCTTGCTTTTCAACCTTACCTGAAACACTAGCGCCTTCAACTACTGGGCTACCAACTTTAACAGTCTTGCCATCAGAAACTAAGATTACATCATCAAATGTAACTGCGTCTCCTTCTTTGACATCAAGCTTTTCAACATAAATTGAAGCATTTTCTTCAACTTTATATTGCTTACCACCAGTTTTAATAATTGCGTACATAAACGTACACTCCCTTCTAAGACTCGCCAACTAGGTGCACTAAGCTTAAACCTAGTTTTGAGCGGTTGTAGATGCAATAGTGATTGCAACTAATAAAATATAGCAAATTTCACATACTTTTTCAACTCTCTGCCACGATTTTTTTCTTCATTTTCCATTTATTACTGAAATAAATATAGCCTAAACCAATGAAACTAAATAAATTGATCAATAAAGAAATTACAGCCAAAACAGTATAGTGAGCATGGATTTCAATAATATTTTTATTTGGATCTGTCTTTAATAATAGTGTTTGACGCTTAGAATGAGCAATTTTAGGTTGTTCATTGTTAACAGTGACTTTATATCCGGCATACTTTTGAATCGGAATATCCATTGCTACAGATTTAGGATTATAATATTGCAACCAATATTCATTTCCTTTCGTATTGAACTGTACCTGACTACTGTGACCATCAATCAAAAAATGATTTTTACTGTCTGAGGCTCGGTCATGATAATTCACAACCAAGTTCTTATAATCAACTTTTTGAGTAAATTCAATTTTATTACGCGGCTGCAATTGATTTGCTTGGCTATATGTTAAATACCCAAAACTTCCAATAGCTAATAATAGAATCAACAATTGCAAAATAGACGGTCCTTCTTGGAAAAGCAATAAAACGACTCGAATTAAAATAACGATAAAAAAAAGATCCAAAATCGTTATCATTGCAAACATCAATCGGCTTACATCAAACGCTAATTGTGGACGAACTATTAATAAAGTTGCTAGAACACAGCTTTCCAAAATCATGATTTTATAACTGAAAGAACTCTTTAAGAAAACCATAATCAAAACTAAACCTAATAAAATTGCTAAAGTTAAAACAAGATACCAATTATTCTTTGCTAACACTTCCTTACTGAACCAAGTCCAGTAGTCAAATTGTGGGCGACTTTGTTGCAGTATTTTCTTGGACCACTGATTCTCCAATAACGGTCCCCAGTAGCCAACAGTCAATAGTCCTGTTACTGATCCAGCTTTAATTAAACTCAGTAAAGTTTTCCACCAATATGTCCAATTGTGAGAAAGTTTTGAAAAAATCATCAATGGTAATATTGGCAACAAAGTTAAAGTAACTGCGAGTGCCATGTATGGATTGGTCCAAATAATCAATGTCATCCCTAAAGCTAATGTCAACCAATCTTGAAATTTACCATTAAAAATTTGAAATGCTCCATAATAGACCATCGGCAAAAAAATTAAAACCAAATAATTTTCAATCCTCTGTTCATCAAAAACCAACAAGAAACGATTAAAAGATAATGTATAAATTACGGCGAACAGTAAAGCTTCCAAGGTATCGTTAGAAAACTTTTTCATATAGTAATAAGAACTTGTGAAGGTTAAATAAGTAACTAATGCAAAAATAAATACAAAGCCAATAATGACGTTTTGATTCAAAAAGAGTAGCCCAGGCAATATCGTTAACCATGGACTATAGAAATTGATCAGACTGCCTGTATGGCCCCAGTAATCGAAATTGATCGGTGAAATAAAAATATTAGATAAACTTTTGATATGTGCGATATTGAATATCAGTTCATTAGTCACCGACGCGTGTTTTAAAAATAAGAATGTATAAAAAATAGTTAGTATTAGAAAAATAATTCCAACGATTATTCTTCTCCATGAACGACTTGACATAATTAGCCCCTTAAAAAATGACTTACTAAATAATTATACTAAAAAAGGACTGCGAAGACTTTATTCTTCACAACCCTTTTACAATATTCAGTTTTAGTATATTGGCAAGGTTGCCATGACTACATGTCCGATGACCAAAAAGAAGAATAGTGTTGCCAAAACTAATTTGCCTCTACTAAATTTCAATCTTCTGATCAAGCTTGTTATCAGTATAAGAGCAACAATTAGCCCTACACCAATTAAAATCCCCATTAAATTACTAATAATCGCCTGCTGCGTTAAAAATGCTGCAACAACATCAATTAAAATGAAAGCAATTGTAATAACAAATGAAAACTTTCTTTTCAAATCGCCCACCTCTAAAATCCTAAGCACCGCAAAAAGATGCTCAAACTTAAGCACAACATCTATAGTATAAAAGTGGGATATATTAATTGCAATATATTTTTTATAATGAAAATCACAATATTTATTTATAGACTATAGTTTGTATGACTGCCAAGGTAAATCATCAGGGCTTCGGCGGCTTATTACAGAGATACTTTTAAGGTCATCAGGATCTAATTCAAGAACTAATTGGTCATCATCATAAGCAGGCCATTCAAACTTAATTTCTTCGTCGTAAGGTTTGCCATTATTAATAAATTCTTTCAGCAAACGGAGCATGTGCAACTGATTCTTACGATAATCAATTTTTAGATCAGCAGTCGGTGTATTCAAATAACGCACAATACCACCATGCTTCCCCTCATCAACTTTGGCATAATTACAATAAACTTCTGCATCACTATTTTTAATCAATAAATCAGCTAATCTTCTTGCAGGCAAAGCATACATTGCATTACCTAACATTTGGATCAATTCAGCTTTAGAATAATTTTTGCCCAATAATTCTTGTTTCAATTGTTCAGCACTTTCGCCAAATAAGTCTGGCAAAACATTCTGTTCAATTTGAGTGGAATCCATATCTTCAAAAAATTTTAATTCATTGCTGCCAGCTGAAATAATTGTTTTAAAACTAGTTCTCTTGACACGTTGAATTAGTTTGTCTTGCCAATCAGCAGAAATCAAATCATCATCGATCACAGGACCAAACCAGTTAGTTGCAAAATGTCCTTCTAAGGCTGTCTTCTGAGCTAATTGCAAACCATCATCAGTTAAATTAAATAAATCTTTACTTGTTTTAATCTTGTTAGCTTGGCAAATATTATCAATCACTTTTTGGGCTGTTTCTAAATCACGTATAGTCTGTACACCACCAGAAAACATAATCACTTTTTTAATGCGATCCAGCATTTTAGAATTAGACGCCATCAAGGCAGAAATTGATTTTGCTCCAGCAGACAACCCTATCAAATTAATATTATCTACATCGCCACCAAAACTACGTGCGTTATCTATAACCCATTGAATTGCCATTAACTGATCAGATAGGCCGACATTAGTGTCACCACCGTCAACTTTCCCCCAACCAAACAAACCTAATCGATAATTAGGAACAACGTGTACTACTTCTTGGTGATCCAACCAGGACATCTGTTTTTGATAATTTCCACCTGTTGTGAATCCCCCACCATAAAATTCAATGACAATTGGATAATCTCCATCGACATCGGGTGTACAAATATCTAAATTCAAACAATTTTCACCAAAATTAATTTTACTCTCACTTTGTTCCAAAGCTTCATTTTGCATTGGTTGTGTACCATTATGTACAGCATATTGGAGTTTATTGATTTCTTGTTTACCAAATTTGGCAATTGAAAATTCCTCAGCTCGCTTGAATCTTCGACCGTAACCAAAAGGAATTCCTAGAAAGTCCACATGCTGATGATCAGCGATTCCGTGGAAAGTACCAGTTGTTGTTTTTATAATCTTTTTCATCAAATAAACCCCCAGTAAACAAAATATCGGTTTAGTTAACATTCTAAACTAATAATATTAATGTACAAGAATTTCATGAAACCATTTTTACAAGAAAGTTATATAAATTTATTCATAATTTGCCTTGTTTAGTTAATAAAGCTTGTATATAATTTCAGAGATACGTTTTAGAGGGAGAGTAATTTATGGTATTAACAGATGCACAAAAGCGTGCCAATGAAAAATGGCATAAGAATCATCGTGAACGTGCAAATTATATTGCTATGCGTTCATCTGCAAGAAGTTTTATTCGTAAAAAGTCTACCTTGGAAGACTTAAAAGAACTCCAGGACATCATTGAGGGTCGTCGTAAAGAATTAGCACAATCCCTAAATAATCAATTTTAAAAAATGTATGCCTTTGCATTTGAAAATCACAAAAATTTTTTTAAAATAAGACATTAATTTATCTTAATTTTATTTTTTCTGATATAATTTGGCTAAGGATAAGGTTAAAGGAAGCCTTGTCCTATAAGCGTTCTGTCCAGATGCTGATGACATAAAAAGCTGTGATTATTTCGGAGATGAAAACCATGAAATTGATAACTTGGATCAAATCATTATTAAAAGCCGAAAAAAATGAAGCTTCTACTCAAGATAGAGAGATACTCTCCGAACTTGAAGCTGAAAACAAACCCTTCTTGTTTGGTAAATAATGTCATTCAGTAAATTATTATTAGGGATGGTTCACTTATTATTAAGTGAACCTTTTATTTTGCCCTTTTTTCGAATATTTAGTTAAAATTTTATTGACATCAAGTCATCACTTTCACTATAATAGTACGAGTGATGTCACAGTGGCTCAGTTGGATAGAGCAACGGTCTTCTAAACCGTAGGTCGTGAGTTCGAATCTCACCTGTGACATTTTTTATACGCTAAAGCCGTTGGGATTGTCTCCTAACGGTTTTTTTAATATCTAATTACTAATTTGAGCCATAATTTATAATAAAAAAATTCAAATTAATTATTGCAACTCAAATCACTTTTCTCTATAATAGTACAAGTGATGTCACAGTGGCTCAGTTGGATAGAGCAACGGTCTTCTAAACCGTAGGTCGTGAGTTCGAATCTCACCTGTGACATTTTTTATACGTTAAAAGCCGTTAGGGATAACCCTAACGGCTTTTTTTATGCTGGAACGACCATTACATCAGTATCAACAATTCCAAACTGACGACGCATCTGAGCTTCAATTTCCTCCCCCAAGCGGTAGCTGTCTTTCACTTCCATATGGGCATCTACAGCAATAATCACATCCATAGTGACCATATTCCCACTGTAATGGGCATTTATATCCTCTACCTTCTTAACCTGAGGATTATTCTCAATAGCTGTACGAAATTGCATTTCAGCTTTTGGATCAAAGTAATCAGCTAAATTCAAACTACTTTCTTTAAAAATCTTGATGCCAGCTACCAAAATAAAGATACCAACAATGATACTTGCTACGCCATCAAGCCATGTCACTTTGAACAATAAGGCACCGCCAATAGCTACTAAGGTTCCTAAGCTAGTCAAAGCATCACTTAAACTATCCTGAGAAGCTGCCGTCAAAGCTGCATTCTGTAATTTTAAACCAGCCAAACGATTCATCCACCAAACAATTATCATTATTACCATTGCAACACCTGCTCCTAATAAGGTAATTGGTTGAGGTACTTCTTGCAATTCCGGATGCATTAAACTTTTGAATCCACCATAAATAACATTCAAAGAGATAGCTATCATGACTATACCGGTAATCAAAGTAAAGACTGTTTCATAGTGAAATCTTGTTAACTGCAATCGTTGCCCATTCTTTTGAATATCTTCTGGTAATGGTTGTCCCATCAAGTCATCATCGTCAATATCTCGAGCAATAAAAATCCCTACTAACAATAAGACAGCAGAAATAATTCCAGCCAAATTATTCAAAGCATCAGCCCGTAGGGTCTGTGAATGTCCAACTTCTGCTAAATAAAATTCAATCACAGAGATTGCTAAATAAGCTCCTACATTAAATAGTAGGTGGTGCTGAGCACTACGCAACTTATTCAATTCTCGATGTTGAATCTTTCGCCATTCTTTTGTTTCTCTTTGAAGATGCTGTTGTTTTTCTTGCATAATAAATATTGCCTCACTAAATAAATCCCTTTACTAAGCAATCCTAGCGCTTTAACTTTAAAATCACAAAAAAAGAGGCCCTTCAATATTGAAAGGTCTCTCCTTATTATCGTTGAGGATAAATTGCAACTTTCGTTGCTCATTTAATATATCATCTATCAACCAGATATTCTCCATTTTAAAATACTCGTAAAGAGATTGTATTATTAATTACGAATTCTGTAATAAATGATTCATATTAATTTAAAATTATGCGCTCAACTTCAATAATTTGTTCATAGCTTCTTCAATTGACTTACCGCATGCAGAAACCCGAGTGTTTTTCTTATCAAATACGGTAAACAATTGATGCTTAGTATCTAAAGTAACTTTATATCTCATATTGCCTACCTCCAATTATTTGAATACTTATTATACACTCCTAAACAATAAATACAATTAAAGCGATTCAAAATCTATATTTATTCTATTTAAAGAATAATTCTTTACATGCATTAGCAATGGCAATCTTAACGTGTTCAAATGTCAATCCACCTTGAATATAGATAATATAAGGTGCACGCATTGGCCCATCACAAGAAAATTCAATACTTGCTCCAGAAACAAAGGTTCCAGCGGCCATAACGACCTTATCTTCATAACCTGACATTTCACTAGGTACAGGCAAAACATTAGAATCGATTGGTGAGAATTTTTGAACCATTTCAGCAAACTTAACCATCTTGTCCGGATCATTGAATTCAATAGTTTGAATCAAATCTGTCCGGTCATCGTTCCACTTAGGTGATACATTCAAACCTAATTTTTCAAAGATGCCTGCTTCAAAAATGGCACCCTTAATGGCATTACCAGTTACTCTTGGAGCTAAGAAGAAGCCTTGGAACATTTCTGACAAACGACCAACTGTAGGGCCTTCAGAAGCACCAATTCCAGGAGCTGTGAGGCGATAACTTGCCAATTCAACAAGATCTTTCTTACCAACGATATAGCCACCAACTTTAGCTAAACCACCACCAGCATTCTTGATCAATGATCCAGCCATAATATCAGCACCTACTTCAGTAGGTTCAACGGTTTCGGAAAATTCACCATAGCAATTGTCGACAAAAATAATTGCATCGGAAACAGTCTTAACTTGTTTGATGATTTCAGCAATTTCTTTAACTGTCAAACTCTTACGTACAGAATATCCACGAGATCTTTGAATAGCAATAACTTTAGGGTTTTGTTCTTTGATCTTCTTCTTCATTAAGTCAAAGTTAACCTTGTCACCATCCATCTCAACATAATCGAAACCGATCTTATAATCAATCAATGACCCTTTCTTGTTACCAGCAGTTCCAATAACTTCTTGCATGGTATCATATGGTTCACCTGTAACGTAGAGTAAATTATCTCCCGGACGAAGCATACCAAAGAGCGCTGTTGCCAAAGTATGTGTACCTGAAACAAACTGTGGACGTACTAAAGCTGCTTCAGTCTTGAAAACGTCGCAATAAACTGCTTCTAATTGGTCACGGCCACGATCGTCATCCCCATAACCAGTCGTACCTAGCAAACTGCTTTCATCAATACTTTCTTTTCTAAAGGCCTCTAGAACTTTATTCTGATTATCCAAAACTTGCTCATCAATTTCAGCCAACTTTGGAGTAATCATCTCATCAGTCTCTTTGATAACCTCTTTTAATTTATCTGGAAATGCTGCATTCCATTTAGTCATTGTGCCCTCCTACAAATTTTATGATATTTTTCTCGATTGTTTTTTGATAATTATTATCATCACCAATATTATACCAATCTACATCCATTTGATTACGGAAATATGTAAATTGTCGCTTGGCAAAATGACGAGAATTCTTTTTAATTTCATCTAGACAACTTTCTAAAGAGGCCTTTTGTTCAAAGTAGGGAAATAGCTCCTTGTAGCCAATGGCGTTCTTAGCCTGAACAAATGTCTCACGATGCTTAAAAACGTACTCAGCCTCATCTAATAGGCCCATCTCTACCATTTTATCAACACGTCGATTAATCCGTTCATACAGCTTAGGACGATCATCGGTTAAACCTATTAAATAAAAATTAGCCCATTTATTACCATTGTTTTGATCTGTTATTGATTTTCCGGTAGTACGAATTACTTCAATTGCTCGTATTAGTCTTCGAGAATTTTCAATATCAATTTTTTGATAAGCAATTGGATCTTCTGATTTTAAAATAGCTTGCAGCCTATCCACTCCATCATTCTTTTCGATTTCAAGCAATTCTTGACGTACTTCGTCATTTCCAGCAGAATTACCGCCCAAATTAAGATTATTTATCAGTGAACTCAAATAAAAGCCAGTCCCTCCAACAACAAATGGAATTTTTCCTTGTTCATTTAAATCTGTAATTATCTTTTTGGCACGTTCTTGAAAATTTTTAACTGTATAACGTTGATCCGGATCACAAATATTAACCAAATGATGTGGTACAACCCTTAATTCAGCGGGTGAATCCTTGGCAGTACCAATATCCAAATGACGATATATTTGCATCGAATCACCAGAAATTATTTCACTTTGGAACTCTTGAGCTAATTTTAGACCTAACGCACTTTTTCCTACAGCCGTTGGACCGACAATCGCTATAACTTTTTTCAAAAAATTACCCCACTTAATATAGTCTTTTATAGATATTTTAAAGGAAATAAGCCATAATGAGAACTAAAGACAGGAGGAATTATATTATGGCAAAAAATCAAAAACACTTTCGTTTTGTTAAAGGCTTTCTTGTTGGTTCATTAACAACAGCAACAGCCGTTTATGGTGCACTACATGCATTCAAGAAGAAGGTTATCGAACCTGAAAATGAAGAAAACGAACGAGTAGAAGAAAACCGCAGACGTGCTAACCGTAAGAGTCTTCAAGCACACCAAGGTTAATTATCAATTTCAAATAATAAAAAATGCTGTGTCAGAATTTTTTCTGCACAGCATTTTTTTATAGTTTAGTAGTCTTTTTAGTTTGACCTTCCCAATCGGAAAAGCGATCCTCTAACCACTTAACATCAGTAAAGCCCCACTTTTTTGTTAACTTGATAGCAGCACGAACACAAATATTCTTACTATCTGCATATAAATATACAGGAAGATCTGGTCTCAATTCGCCCTCATTATACTTTAATTGCGTATAAGGAAGACTTCTAGCACCAAGGATATGTTTTGCATCGAATGCATTTTTTTCTCTCAAATCAACAATTTGAGCTTTTCTCATTGTCTTTTCAAAGGTTTTTTGATCAACTGAGCCACCCATTTGTCTGCCTTTATACCAATAATAAAGCCATGAGCCGACCCAATAGATGATAAATCCTATTACAATAACGTACAAAACTGCATTTAATACTTGCATTAACACAAACCCCTAACCAACTTTAATCAATGAAGCTGCACCGATAACACCTGCACCATTACCAAGACTAGCAAGTCTTAGTTCAGTTGAGTCCTTGATTGTAGCAAATTCATTCTTACGCATAGCTTTATCCACTTTGTTTAGAAGGAATTCCCCAGCAGCAGAAACACCACCACCGATAACTACATACTTAGGATTCAAGGTATTAGCAATATTACCTAGAACAAATCCAAGTGAATCACAAACATAATCGGCAACGATCAATGCTAGATCATCATCTTTTTTAGCTAAATCGAAAACATCTTTAGCAGAGATATCTTGACCGTCATCAAGCATAGCTTTCAATTCTGAATCTCCAGCGTATTCTGAAGCACGATCTCTAGCAACACGAACGATACCTGTAGCAGAAGCGATTGTTTCTAGACAACCTTTCTTACCACATGTACACATGAAGCCATTAGGATCAACGGTAACGTGACCGATTTCACCTGCTGCACCATTAGCACCTTGTAGTAATTGGCCATTAGCGATGATACCACCACCAACACCTGTACCAAGGGTTACGAAGACAACGTCTTTGGCGTTGTTACCAGCACCCTGCCATCTTTCACCAAGTGCTGCAACGTTAGCATCATTTTCAATAGTTACAGGAAGGCCTGTTCCCTTTTCAATGTCACGTACTGGATAAACCTCGTTAGTCCAGTTAAGGTTGTATGCACCTTTAATTGTTCCTTTTTCATGATCAATAGTACCAGGTGAACCCAAACCAATTCCATCAAATTGGTCAGCGCTCATACCATACATATCAAGATGATGGTTAATTGAATCAATGATATCAGGAATAATCAATTGTCCGTCAGATAGAATATTTGTTTCAATACTCCATTTTTGTTGAATCTCACCTTTTTCAGTAAGAATAGCAAATTTAATTGTTGTACCACCAAGGTCAACACCGATTAACTTTTTGTCTGTCACTTTGATCTGTCCTTTTCTTTCTCTTCTTCTATTCTATGCTCCCGTTTTAAGACCAATTGAGCATTGATGAAGGTCTTTTTGTCGATCATTTGACTCTCATATAAACGCTTAACCTCAATAAACATAAGCTCTATATCCCACATTCTTTTACCAACGTGAACAAAAGTGCCATATCTTTTCAAAAGTTGCTGAACGTCATAGAGAGTTCTAAAACTCATCTCATCCATAAACTATCATACCTTTTGTATACATAAAGTAAGAAATTATAACTAAAACAATCAGAGATAATATCCTATAAACCATCTTAGGACGCTGAATACTGGGTAATCCTAAAGTATAACCCAAGAATAATCCCCCAAGCGCGCCACCAAGGTGCCCCCAAATATTAATACTAGGCATTAACAAGTCCAAAAGTAAGTTAACGACGATCAAGCCTAGAAAACTCTTACCAATTTCAGTCATAAACTTATTTTCACGATATATAAATCCCAAAGCTAAGAAGGCTGCAAAGAGACCAAATATCGAAGTACTAGCACCCACTGAAATTGCATTATCGCTTCCAAAAGCAAAACTTGCTAAATTACCAGTGATACCACTTAAAAGGTAAATTGTTAAAAAGCGCCAATGACCTATCATGGGCTCTAATATTTGACCAACATATAACAGTGTAAACCCATTCATGAAAATATGGAAGACACTTAAGTGTAAAAATATTGGTGTAATCAAACGCCACCAGTCACCAGTCTGAATACTTACATTTGTCATGGCACCCATTGTCATCAAAGTATTACTGTTCTGTGAGCCTCCAGCCAGAACTTCAACTAGATAAACTCCAATAGTCAATACCAAAAGGGTCCATGTCACATACGCATTACTCTGTCGATTAAACATTTTGTTGGTCCTTATCTGTCTTGGCCAAAATAATTTTATCCACCGGTTTATCTAGTACATAAATTGGCCATTGAGCTTCTTCATAATATTGTTGTGAAGAAGCTAAAGAGATAGTTTTAGTTGGATACTTGGCCAGATATCTGTCAAAATACCCTGCGCCGAATCCTAAACGATTATGCCTATCCTTCGAAAAAGCTAAGCCTGGAACGATTAGAAGATCAGGAGGATCCATTAAATTATTTTCATAATTCTTTGGTTCACGAACTCCAAATGGACTTTCTTCTATTTCAGTGTCTTTCGTATACTTAACGAAAGTCATTGAATGATCAGCAAAAGTCTTTGGAATATAAACTTCCTTGCCCATTTCCCAACATTGATTAATGATTGGGAACGTCGGAATCTCATCATTCATACTCAGAGTAATTCCAACACTTGGTGCATTTTGAAAATCTAAATCATTAAAAAGCTGAAAATAAATATTATTGATCTCTTTTTGTGCCTTAGCAGATTTCATAAAAGCACTAACTAAATCAATTTGCTTCTTTCTAAAGCTTACTTTATCCAACTAATCACTCCCAATCCTAGTAAAAAAAAACAACAGGGATTTTAACCTGTTGTTTATTTTGTTTCACGATGCAATGTAACAGTACGTTCGCGTGGACAATATTTCTTAAGTTCAAGGCGATCAGGATTGTTACGTTTGCTCTTGTTTGTTAGATATGTACGTTCATGACATGAAGTACATTCCATTGTTATGTTTACTCTCATCTTTGGAACATCCTTTCATAAATACTTAACTAAATTCAACTAATTAAATATATCATTTTTCACGGTATTTTAAAAGGTTAAATCAGGATTTATTTCTGTCCTGTCATCTTATAGTAATCCGTATATATCTGTTTTGCAAGTAATTGTGGGTATGATCCACTTTCACTAGTCAAGTTAGGGAACACAATAGCCATCGCAATATTAGGGTCACTATAAGGTCCAAAACTGACTAAACTAGTTGTAATAGTTTCAGGAGGATCACTACTTGGATTATCAGGGTCATAGTAGAATGACTGAGCAGTACCAGTCTTAGCGGCTACAGCTGGCTTAATATCGGCCAAACGAGTAGCAGTAGTCCAATAACCACTACCATGAACAGCAGCGTACATACCTCGCTTGACAACGTCTAATTCATCATTAGTGAATCCAACTTTGTTCAAAACTTTAGGTTGTGTAACTGAAGTCAATGCACCCTTGGTACCGTCATCTTTAGTCTTTTGAATTGATTGTACAATGTATGGTTTCATTCTATAACCACCATTAGCAATAGTTGAAATATACTGAGCCATTTCAATTAAAGTATAGGCGTCGTAGTTTCCATAGGACAAATCCAGTGCAGAACCTGTTTTCAATTCGCCAGCACTATTCAATGTGGCACCTTCGATACCCTTTGTTTCACCAGAAATATCTATACCAGTTTTCACACCTAATCCAAACTGATTGAAATAACCTCTCAATTTAGAGAAGATATCTGAATCCATTCTAATATGAGTATTTGGCGTATAGTCAGCATTAGCTTCCTTCATTGCCAAAGCCATCATGTACTCATTAGATGAGAATTGAAGAGCTTGTACAGCACTCAAGCTACTGAAAGTACCGATTGGGTAAACTGACTTCTTAACTGGGGTACCTGGTAGATAAATCGGTTCATCAGCCAAAGTATTATTAGATGGTGAAATAACTCCATCCATCATGGCACCTAAAACGGTTGCACCTTTAACAGCAGAACCCATTACGAAGGTACGATTGATAACACCTAAAGCATCTTCACTAGTTTTACCAGTCTTTGTATTATTGTGAACCCCGGCCATAGCTAAGATAGCTCCAGTCTTAGGATTCATGGCAACGACATAAGCACCATCAGAATACTGAGTAATACCAGCTGCCTTAGCAGCACTATATTGTGTATTCAAAGCATCTTGTACTTTCTTTTGGAAAGATGAATCAATGGTCAAATTAAGGTTTCCACCCTTTTGACCCTTGTAAACAACCTTACTCTTCTTAATCTGGTTATTAGAGCCAACTTGTACTTCACGTTTACTCTTAGTACCAGAAAGAATTGATTCATAGCTCTTTTCCAAGTAACTTGTACCAACACGGTCATTACGAGAATAACCAGATGCCAACATAGTATTTAACTCATCATCAGGAATACCTTGTTGTTCAGTCGAAACACCACCGATAATACTTTCGATGGATGTTCCTTGTGGATAGTCACGTTCCCAGTTACTACCAATACTAATTCCAGGTAATTCGGTTAAATGTTCACTGACTTCGGCAATCTCTTTAGCAGTTAAATCTTTATCTTTTAAAAAGACCGTAGAAAGTGAATAGGCTGAACTCATTTTCTTAAATAAAGTGGCCCTTTGAAGGTCTTTATCATTCAAATGAATACCTTGTTGTTCAACATATTTAACTTCATTTGCATAAATTTTAGTAGATGTTAATGCATCACCACTCGAATTAACACGGTATGATTTAGGCATTTGCTTAATAACCTTGGCTGATTTACCTGGTGCTGAAAGAATATAATCAGCTTTATCACGGCTAGTTAAATTAGTTTTCTCAACGGTTAAATATTTAGTTAGTCTGTTAACGATTTGATAGATATCTGTCGACTTAACACTGCCACTCTTTGTATAAGTAATAGCATTTTGTGTTGAGTTACCCACCAATAGTCTACCTTTAGAATCATAGATCATTCCACGAGGTACACTGCCTGTCATTACTGTCTTGTCTGTTCGGTTAACTTCGGCTTGAAATTTACCACCATAAACGATTTGTAAATATGCAAGTTGTCCAACTAACATGGCAAATAGAACAAAGACAATAAAAAAAAGCAGGTTTAGACGAAATGGAATAGTAGACTTCGCTTGACTACCTGTTCTTTTCTTTAATATATCAAGTATTCTTCTCATATTATCCTTCAAAAAAGCGAATAGTTATTCATTAGATTTAAAAATATATTTCGGTCCATCTAGTTTAGGATCATATTCAACCAACAGATCATATCTGGCAAAAAACCAAGTATCACTGTCAGTAATAAAATATGTAATTCCATCAACTACAGTACTAGACTCTGGATCAACTGGTTTCTCTTTTCGCATAGCAATTGAAAAACCATCATGAACCATTGTCTTACCATATACTTTACCATAGAAATGGATTCCATCCCCAGGAACCAAATCAAGTTCCTCACGGAACCATTTAGAAGCTTCATCAGTTATTTCAATTTTCATTATTGTCACCTCAATATTTTATAAGGTAAACATACCAGAAAACGTCTTCACTAAGCAACTTCTACGGACTTAACAGTCAAATCGTAACTGCCAACAGGAGTATCAACAGTAACAACATCACCTGTATGCTTACCTAATAAGGCCTTAGCAATTGGTGAATCATTTGAAATCTTACCACTGTCAGGATCTGATTCGGCAGCACCAACAATTGTGTAAACATCAGGTTCCTCGCCGTCTTCTTGAACAGTAACTTTTTTACCAATAGAGATTTCATCACTAGCAACTTCATCAGTATCAATGACATTAGCATATTGTAGCATTTCGATAATTTGTGAAATACGTGATTCAACAACACTTTGTTCATCTTTAGCAGAAGTATATTCAGAATTTTCAGATAAATCGCCAAAACTTCTAGCAATCTTAATTCTGTTAATTACTTCCGGACGTTTAACCTTCTTTAAATTCTCCAATTCTTCTTCAAGCTTTTTCTTACCTTCAGCTGTCATAGGGTAACTTTTATCTGCCATTTTATAACTTCCTCATTTCTAAAAAATCATTTATTAATATTCTAATTTTAAAATGTCATCTAATCAACCATGATTAGATGACATTTCTTAATTCACTATAAATACTACTGGTTAAGAGCAGCAACTTTACTATCATGTTCTTCACGTGTACGTGAATAATATACCTTACCACTCTTCAAATCTGCAACAAAGTAGAGATAATTTTGATCTCTGTCAGTTGGATTCAAGACGGATTCTATTGACTGAATACTTGGAGTATTGAATGGTCCAGGACCATAGCCAGTATTCTTATACAAGTTATATGGTGAATTTACTCTAACATCTTTGTATGTAAGTTTAGTCTTGTGTGTATTCAAAGCATACATAACAGAAATATCAGATTGTATAGGCATATCGACGTCTAAACGGTTAAAGAAGACACCAGCAATCTTTCCACGATCTGCCTTTGTAACACCTTCACGTTCAACCAATGATGCCAAGGTTAGAACTTCTTGAACAGAATAACCCTTCTCTTTAATCGTCGAGAAGTATGGCTGTAGCATATCATTATCCTTTTCAACCATTTGTCCAACTAATTGTTTCAGGCTTAATCCCTTATAAACACTGTATGTAGCTGGGAACAAATAACCTTCAAGATGATATCTAACATTCTTTCTGGACATTGTTGAATTTAGCAATTGTGGATATTTCTTTTGAAGTTGTTTCATGAATTTTTCATCCTTCATCAACTTCAAGAAATCCTTTTTCGTAAAACTAGTACTCTTCTGAATTTGATCACCAATCTGATCAATTGTAACACCTTCACGGACTAGCACAGTATCTTTAGCTGTTCCGGTCGGTTGAGCACTTCCACCCTTTTGCAATTGTTTAACAATAGAATTCATATCCATTGATTGCTTGAAAGTATAATATCCCGCTTGAAAATCATTATAGTTTTGAGCCTTTATATAGAAATTAAAGACTGTCGCACTCTTGATAATCTTGTCCTTTTCAAGTGTTTTGGCAATTTCTTTACTTGATGAACCAACAGGAATATTAACGACAATATCATCTTTACTATTCGCATTGTATGGTTGCAATGAACTGTTTACATAATTGAAGCCAATAATAGCAACAACAACTGCTAAAACAGCAATCACGCCAACAATCCAATAGGCAATATGATTAGCTACGGACCGTTCCTCAGCACGTGTTTTCATTTTATCAGTTGATTCTTGCTTTAATGCTTCTTTTTTTTCGTCCTTCTGGCTCAAGACACAGCCTCCCGAGTTAATTTATTAGAATTATACCATTAGTTCCGGAATAATTATCTAATTTCCACATTAAATTTTTCAACCAAACTATCTTTAACTAATGAAAATGCCTTTTCAACTTCTTCATCAGTCAAGGTATCATTTGGATTCAAAAACTCTAGATGGTAAGCCAATGACTTATAGTTTGTCTTAATATTCTTACCCTCATAAACATCAAAAATTGTTACGTCGTTCAAATACTTGCCGCCATTTTCATAGATGTCTGAAATGATTTGAGCATTTTCAACATCACTCTTAACTAGAATGGCTAAATCACGACTAACACTTGGATATTTTGGAGCACTTTGAGATTTAATACTCTTCTTATTTAGTTCAAAGAGTGCATCAATATTTAATTCGAAAACAAATGTCTCATCAACATTATGATCTTTTTGATATTTAGGATGTAATTTACCAATCAAACCTACTACTTGACCATTAGCCAAAATTTTTGCTGTTTGACCTGGATGCATATTTGAATAGTCATCTGTAGCTTCGTACTCAAATTTGGCGTCAGTATTAGTAAATGATAATACTTCATCAACAATTCCTTTGAGATAATAAAAATCAACCTTTTGGGCCTTAGTGTTCCAAGAATCGAGCATCACATTACCACTGATAGCACCTGAAAGATATTCAATTTCATTAGGACGGGCTTGACCCTTTGGACGAGCAAAGATACGAGCTTGTTCAAAAATACTTAGATCCTTATTATTTCTAGCTTGGTTGTAAGCAATGTTACGAACTAATCCTGGGATCAAACTATTTCTCAAATATTCATGATCTTCGGTCATCGGATGCAATAACTTAGTGTATTCAGCACTTGTTACATTAAAATCATCAACTTCTTTTTTGCTTAGCAATGAGAAATTAATAGCTTCATCCATTCCTTCACCAAGTAAAACATCACGCAATTTATTACTGAATTCACGTTTTTGACTGTAGCCTCCACGTGTTTCCATACCAGCTGGCAAAGTATTAGGCAAATTCTCATATCCATAAATACGGTTAACTTCTTCCACAAGATCAGCTTCAATCGCCATGTCCCAACGACGTGTTGGAATGGTAACAGTAATCTTGTCACCATCAACTTTAACAGTAAAGCCTAATCGATCCAAGATACCTACCATTTCATCAGTTGATAACTCCAAGCCCATCAAATGATTAATATGAGACACACTACCCTCAATAACAGTTGGTTTAGCCTCTGTATAATTGCCAACAATTTCTTTAGAGATCTCTTTAGCAGCACTAGTTTCGTCAACTAATTGTGTAGCACGGACCAGAGCTTCAGAAACGATACCATTGTCGACACCTTTTTCAAAACGGTTCGAAGCATCACCACGTAGATCATGTCTTTGAGCTGTCTTGCGAACACTGGCACCATCAAAAACACCAGCCTCCAATAAGATATTCTTAGAATTATCATCTACTTGAGCAACTGTACCATTGACAATTCCAGCAACGCCAAGAATATCTTCACCTGCTGCAACAATCAAATCGTTGTGATTCAAAACCTTATCTTCATCGGCTAATTTTAATTTATCACCATCATGAGCTTTTTTGATAACCAATTTCTTCTCAGCCAGTTTGTCTAAGTCATAAGCTTGAATTGGTTGACCATATTCGATCATAACGTAGTTAGCAGCATCAATCACACTATTGACTGGACGAATGCCTTGGTTCCAAAGTCTTCTTTGCATCCAAAGTGGACTTTTACCAACCTTAACATCTTTCAATTCACGTAATAAATAGTCAGGTACTAAAGATTTCTCTTCAACTTCTACATCGACATCATTTAAATCTTTAATTTTATCAGTATTCAATTTTGGCTTTTTAAAGCTAGGCTTCTCATCATAAGTAGCACCAATTTCCCAAGCGGCGCCACGCATACCTAAGGTATCAGCACGGTTAGGTGTGATATCAATATCAACCATCTGATCTTTCAAGCCTAATAAATCGTATACAGCAGTACCTGGTTTTTGTGGTTCATCAAAAACATAAATACCATTTTCAAATTCTTCAGGCATATATTTGGCAGGTACTCCTACTTCATCCAAACCACAAATCATCCCGTTTGACTCTTGACCACGTAACTTACCACGCTTGATTCTGACACCATCTGGCAAGTGAGCACCATGTGTAGCTACAATCACATATTGATCTACGGCTACATTAGGGGCGCCACAGACAATTTGAATATCCTCATCTTCACCAACATCAACCATACAAACCTTTAAATGATCTGAATCGGGATGTGGTTTAACGCTTGTAACATGACCCACAACTAAGCCAGTTAGTTCTGTTCCCAACTCAACAGGACTTGATTCGATACCAGTTAGAGAAATTTTATTAGCCATTTCCTCAACAGTATGTGTGACAGGAATATATTCTTTTAACCAATTAACAGAAATTTTCATTATCTTAATTTACTCCTTTGAATTGTTCTAGGAATCTAACATCGTTTAGATAGAAATCACGAATATCGTTGATTCCGTATTTAAGCATGGCAAAACGTTCAGGTCCAAGACCAAATGCCATACCACTATATTCGTTAGGATCAATTCCAGACATCTTCAAAACATTAGGATGAGTTAATCCAGCACCTAAAACTTCGATCCAACCAGTATACTTACAGATACGACAGCCTTTACCATCACAGTTGAAACATGAAACATCAACTTCAACTGATGGCTCGGTGAATGGGAAGTAACTTGGACGGAAACGAATTTCACGTTGTGCGCCAAAGACATGACGACATAAGGCTTCCAAAGTACCCTTTAAATCAGCCATGCTAATGTTCTTATCAACTACTAGACCTTCAATTTGATGAAATTGATGTGAATGAGTAGCATCATCGTCATCACGACGGTAGACAACACCTGGTGAGATCATCTTCAATGGACCTTTAGTAAAGTCATGAGCTTCCATGTCACGGCCTTCTTGGGCTGAAGTTTGAGTTCTCATTAATAATTCATCTGACAAATAGAATGTATCTTGCATATCACGAGCAGGGTGATCCTTAGGGATGTTCAATCTTTCAAAGTTATAATGATCTTCTTCAACTTCATAACCTGGAGCAACTTCATAACCTAAACCGATGAAGAATTGCTCGATATCTTCAATTGTTTGATTCAAGATATGCTTAGTTCCTTGAACTTGTTTAGCAGCTGGTAAAGTAACATCAATTTTTTCTTCTTCAAGTTGATGTGCTACTAACTTTTCATTCAACTCGGTCATTTTTTCTTCAATGGCTTGTTGAATATCCTTCTTAACGTTATTAGCCAAAGTACCAATTTCAGGACGTTGTTCGGCTGGAACGTCTTTCATTCCACGTAAAGCTTTAGTAATTGGACCTTTCTTTCCTAACAGATTAACTCTTAGATCATTTAATTCTTGAAGTCTTTGCGCACGCTTAGCTTCATCAATACCATTTTCTCTTAAGCTTTTGAGCTTATCATCTAATGACATAGTTTTCCTCCCGCGTTACCTTTTTATTGTTATTTTCAAATGTTTGCAATCTCTTTAATGAACTTTCTGCATAAAAAAAGTCCCCATCCCAAATAAGGGACGAGGACTCGCGGTACCACCCTAGTTCATGTCTAATACATGCACTCAAAGGTTATATAGTAACCAACTTATAAACTCAGAAAGTGAATTCACTCTTTCATTCATCAAGTCTTCTCAGTCAACGACTCTTCCTGTCATGAAATCCCAAGCTACTGTTTTTCATCAAAGTTTAAACTATTTTCATATGACTAATTATACAAAAACCAAAAAGTTTCGCAAGTCTTTAAAGTGTTTGTAATCCATACATCAATACTCCAGCTGCTACGGCCACATTTAGTGATTCAGCTTTTCCTAAAATTGGAATATAAATGTTTTCATCACAAGCATTGAGAACATCTTGTGTTACACCATGAGCTTCATTACCCATAATTAAAGCGTAGTTATCAAGCTTCTCTAATTCATTGTAAGGCTTGGCTTGCTCATTAACTTCAGAACCATAGATTGTCAATTCAGATTCTTTAGCCATGTCGATAGCCTTGTGGATATCCATACGATAGATTGGTAAATGGAATTGGCTACCTTGCATCGAACGTTGAACCTTTGGTTGATAAAAATCAGCTGAGTCCAAACTAGTAATAATACCATCATATCCGGCAGCATCAGCAGTTCTAACAATTGTTCCCACATTACCAGGATCCTGAACATCATCTAACATAACCCATTTTCCAGTAAGTGCTGACAATGATTCTGTATTATTCACTTTAAGAACAGCGAAAATTCCTTGTGGAGTCTTTGTTTCGGATAATTCTTTAGCTACTTCTTCTGAAACAGTCACAGCGATATCATGGTATTTTTTAACCAAACGATCCTCAGCATACTTCTCGGTAACTAACACTTGAACAAAGTCTTGTTCATATTCATCGGCTTCACGTACTAAGTGAAAACCTTCAACCATGTAAGTCCCTGTTTTTCTAATGTACTTCGTTGATGCTAATTTCTTTAATTGCTTGATTTCATCATTTTTCTTAGATTCAATATATTTCATATGTGTCTCATCCCTCTTGTTCTATAATATAAATATTAACACATAAGATGATGTGAGGTGATTAGTTGTGAAACATCTTTCTATTAATGTTGACGGTTTAGTGCAGGGCGTGGGTTTTCGCTACTCAACTTTACAAGTTGCAGTTGAATTAGGTATAACCGGAACAGTTCGAAATGAAATCGACGGTTCAGTGTCTATTGAGGCTGAAGGTCCACAAAAGGAACTCTATGTTTTTTTAAATCGTGTTAAATCTTCTCCATCACCCTTTGGAAAAGTTAGAAAATTGGACTATACTTTTTCTGACGACTTGCAACATTACAAGAAATTTACTGTGATTGGTTGAAACGTCAAATGAGTTAACGTATATTACATTATATATGACTAAAAGGGTGGTTTATTAATTGAATAAAAAATACGTCAAATATCTATCAGTACTTTCATTAGTTTTAGTACTGACACTAGTTTTGACGGGGTGTGCTCAGCAAACAGCTGCAAACTTGCACGCTCCTACTAGTGGGCCCTACGGAATAGTTTACAAATGGATTGGAACTCCATTCCAAAAGTTAATCCTAAAAACGGCCCAAACTATTGGTGGTAAAAATGCCTACGCATGGGGTATCGTTATTATTTCCTTTATCGTTCGTCTGGTGTTGGTTCCTTTATCATTGAACCAACAATACAAGTCAACGACTCAACAGGAAAAAATGCGTGCTGTACAGCCTCAATTGAAGATGGTTCAAGCTGCACAAAAGAAAGCTAAAGATCCAGCTGCGCAACAAAAAATTAGTGCTTTAATGATGGATGTTTATAAACAGAATAATCTTAGTTTGACTGGTGGTATGGGTTGTCTACCTCTATTGCTTCAAATGCCTATCTTGATGGGTATTTATCAAGCTGTGCAATATTCTAAAGAAATTGCTTCAGCTACTTTCTTAAATATTCCACTTGGTAAGCCAAGTATCATCATTGCCATTATTGCTACATTGTTCTACGTCATCCAAAGTTGGATGTCCTTACAAATTGTTCCACCAGAACAAAGAAAACAAATGCAAACAATGATGATGGTCAGTCCATTGATGACTTTCTTCTTCTCAATCTTCTTATCTGCCGCACTTGCTCTTTACTTCTTGGTTGGTGGTGTTGTTATTGTTATTCAACAACTGATTACTAACTACATCGTAACTCCAAGAATTAGAAAACAAACTGATGCTGATTTAGCTAAGCATCCGGTTAAAGTCTTGGTTACTCAAGAAATGCTTGATAATATCTTAAATGGTGGAGCTGCTCCTAGTTCCCCTGCAGGTAATGCTCAACAAGCTGAAGAAAAAGAACTTCACAAAAATATTCGTGAATTAAATAAGGGTAAACAAAACCGTAATAAGAAATAGACAAAAAATCTCTCAATCGATTAGGATTGAGAGATTTTTTCTTTTACAAATTTGGTTTAGAATGCATTACCAATCCATTTGAATAAACTGTCCAATCATCGCCAGACGATCCATCATTATCAGTCGAATGAATCCAATAAACAGTTTGACCATTACCATCTGTATAAGTCTTAGCTGTACCGCCATTCTGATCAATAACCACGGAATATTTCTTATCAGTATTACCATCATGGCTCTTGATTATATTCATCGCCTGATCAGCATTAACAGTTCCAACTGACGATGAATTATCATTACTTTCCGTTTTATTATCGGCATTCTTGTTATCATCAGTACTAGTACTTGTTGAATCATTAGCATTTGTACTTACAGTACTAGTAGTATCACCATTATCTTTTTTTGAATCTTCTATTTCAGAATTAGTCGATTTTGTTACTTGTTTAGTTTGCTTAGTCTTTTCGACCACTTTAGTAGCCTGCTTATATGAATTTTCCAAACTACTATTAGTCAAATTAGATGAACGGGAACTTAATTTGGCTGTCTCACTATAAGCTAATTCATTATCTGCGCTTTTATAAACAAACAACCCTACTGTCTGAAATTCACTTAATTCAACATCTTCAAATAAATTCTTTACAGTTTTAGTACTGTTAGAATCAATAGTGCTATCACCATCTTTATCAGCTCTTACTTTGTCGCTTTTCGTATGCATCAGGATAAAATCGGAATTGATAAAGCTTATATTTTTATTAGTACGATTAATAATTTTTAAATCTACTGACACTGGATCTTGACTACTTCTGGTAAATAAAAATGTTAATTCATTTCTCTCCGATTGAGATAAGCTTGTGTAGTCTACTGTCTTCTCTGTAGTTTCCGTGGCCTTGACGTCAGAAGTTGATTTATCTGCGTCAGCTTTATTCGCACAACCGGCACTAATTAGTAGTAAACACATTACGCCAATTAACAGTGCTTTCTTACTCAAAATATCTTCCTCCCCTTGGATGGTATCTTAATAATATACTTTTAGGTTGAACTTTGGAAATAACCTGCAAAATGAAAATGGACATCTATTAGAGATGCATTTCTCTAGTAGATGTCCATTTATTTATAGCTATTCACCTTTAGTCGTTTCATCTTCAGCAGGAGCTTCTTGAATAAGTGGCAATTCAATCTTGAAAACTGTTCCTGAACCGACAACACTTTCTACTTCCAAACTACCATGATAGATTTCAATCAATCTTTTGGCGATAGAAAGCCCTAATCCGTTCCCTCCACGTTTTCTAGAGCGAGCCTTGTCAACTCTATAGAATCTGTTAAAAATACGTTTAAGGTCTTTTTTTGCGATTCCTAAGCCATAATCTTGAACCACAACTTCTAGCAAAGCTGAGTTAGTTGAAGCCGCAAAATTTATTTCCTTCCGATCAGCGGAATATTTGAAGGCATTATCCAGTAAGATAACCAAAACCTGTTCCAAGTGATTACGATAAATTTTAACTTTGCTACCTTCACGAATATCATCATCGAAATTAATAACAAAATCGGGATGTAACATTTTAAAATCATTATAAACTTGGGTAAATAATGGTTTAACTTCTGTTGTTTGCTCCAAATAAGCACTATCGATTTGTTCAACTCTAGTTAAATCGAGCATCTCTTGAATTAAGGATTGCATACGTTTCAATTCCTGTAATGAAGAATTGATCGAGTCATTCAAAACTTGAGGATCATCTTTTCCCCAACGTTGTAACATGCTCAAATGTCCTTCCAAAACAGCTACTGGCGTTCTCAATTCATGTGAAACATCTTCCACGAATTCCTTTTGTTGATTCGTGTAAGCTTGCATTCGATCTAACATTTTATTGATATTAACTGTTAAATCGTAAACTTCATCATTTCTCTTACGTAACTTGATTCGAGAATCGGAATCAGGTTTTTTATTTAAATCATCAATAGTCTTATTGATCCGTTTTAAATCATTCAAAACCATCGTTACTGCAAAATAGCTCAAAAGGACTCCAATAACGAAAACAACGATGCCACCGATCAATAGTTTATTTGTAAAAGAATGAATCTCGTTTACGGATGCAACGTTCTGGACAGTTCGCATAGCTAAAACGCCTACAAAAATGTAGGCCATTAAAATAACTATTGAAATCAATGCTGTCCACTTAAATCTAATGGAAATCCTCATCGTCTCATCACATATCCTTTACCACGAACGGTTGAAATATAACTTGGTGCACCTGAACGATCAATTTTATTACGTAGATATTTAATATAAACATCTACAACGTTAGTCTCAGTTGAAGAACCTGTTCCCCAAACGCGCTCTAATAAATCATCACGGCTCAAAACGGTTCCAACGTTTTCCATCAAAACACTCAACAAATCATATTCGCGACGTGTTAAATCAATCACTTCACCATTACGCTTCAAAGTTTGAGTCGTCTTATCAATTACCAGATTCTTATACTTAAGAACTTGATCATTATTTCTAGTTACATCGATATCTAAATCGATACGTCTTAACAAAGCACGAATTCTTGCAAGTAATTCCTCAATAGCAAAAGGTTTAACGATATAATCATCAGCACCATGATCTAATCCTGATACACGATCAATAATTGAGTCTCTTGCTGTCATCATAATAATTGGTGTGTTCTTTTCTTGACGAATACGACGACAAACTTCAATACCATTTAATTCAGGCAACATTAGATCTAATAAGATCAAATCCCAGTCTTCAGACAATGCTGCTTCAAGGCCAGTTCTACCATCACGTTCAACAGTTACTTCATAGTTTTCATGTTGAAGTTCGAGTTGAACAAATTTTGCCATGTTCTCTTCGTCTTCAATAACAAGTATTTTAGCCATATATTTCTCCCATACATAAATATTAAATTGTCTTTAATTATAGCTTAATCATTAATTTGAATATGCCAGATTCTTGGCAATGCACTAATGATTTTAACATATAGCAAAAATTAAAAGAAGACAAGCTTTTATTTTTATTTTTTTAGAAAAATAAAAAAGAGGCAATAATTAGCCTCAATTTTAATAATTTAATTTACTTTTCATAGAAATATAAATAATGAAAACAAATTAAAATCGTGGATTTACTAAATGAGATTTCAAAATAACATTATTTGATAATTCATCGGCTAACGGTAATAATTTAACTTCTACTCTTTTTGGCGCAAAATCCTCTCCCCTTTAAAAATCCCCACTTTTAAAGCATAAGCAAGTTCAGTTTTTTAAATAAAAAAGCCTTAGACAATTAATCGTCATTTACACAACGATTATGTCTAAGGACATTTTTATATTAATTTAATTATTGTTCTTCATACCATGTGTAGTGGAATACGCCTGGTTTGTCATTTCTCTCATAAGTATGAGCACCGAAGTAATCTCTTTGAGCTTGGATCAAGTTTGCAGGAAGAACTTCTGAACGATATTGATCGTAGTATGAAATTGCGGCCATGAAACCTGAAACAGGAATTCCTGCTTGAACAGCAAAACTTACAACGTCACGAACGTCTGATTGATATTCTTCAACGATACCCTTGAAGTAATCGTCCAACAATAAGTTATCTAGTTTTGGTTCTTTATCGTAAGCATCTGTAATCTTTTGTAGGAATTGTGCACGAATGATACAACCGGCACGCCAGATTTGAGCAATCTTACCATATTGTAGATCCCAGTCGTAGTGATCTGAAGCGGCCTTCATTTGAGCAAATCCTTGAGCATAACTGATCAACTTACTGAAGTACAAAGCTTTACGGATCTTTTCAACTAATTCGTCCATATCTTTAACAATTGGCTTTGTAGCAGGTGCAGGAAGAACCTTACTTGCCTTAACACGTTCGTCTTTATAAGCAGAAACGTAACGTGAGTAAACTGATTCAGTGATCAATGATTGTGGAACACCTAATTCTAGAGCACTTTGTGAACTCCACTTACCAGTACCCTTGTTACCAGCTTTATCCATAATCTTGTTGACGATGTAGTCATCTGAGCCTTCATCATCTTTTCTAGTCAAGATTTGTGATGTGATATCAATCAAGTAACTTGAAAGTTCACCCTTGTTCCAGTCTTGGAAGACTTCGGCAATCTTATTAACATCATTGTTAAATAAGTGCTTCAACAAGTTGTAACTTTCTGAAATCAATTCCATATCGCCATATTCGATACCATTGTGAACCATCTTTACATAGTGACCGGCACCATTAGGTCCGATATATGTAACACATGGAGCGCCATCTTCGTCAGCTTTAGCTGAAATTTGTTCCAAAATAGGAGCAACTAAGTCATAAGCTTCTTTTTGACCACCGGGCATCAATGAAGGTCCTTGAAGGGCACCTAATTCACCACCAGAAACACCCATTCCGATAAAGTTGATTCCTGATTTATCCAAAAGTTCGTTACGCTTCATAGTATCTTCGAAGAATGTATTACCACCATCGATCAATACATCGCCTTTGTCTAATAAAGGCAATAATTGATTGATAACAGCATCAGTACCAGCACCAGCCTTAACCATCATCAAAATACGACGAGGTTTTTCTAGTGAGTTTACAAAGTCCTCAATTGTATAACTTGGTACCAATTTCTTTTCAGGATGTTCCTCGACAACTGCTTTTGTCTTTGAACCAGTACGGTTGTAGATAGCAACTTCATATCCGCGGCTTTCAATGTTAAGGGCAAGATTCTTACCCATAACAGCCATACCAATAACACCAATTTGTGGTTTTGCCATTATAATAATTACCTCCGATTTTTGTTAACACATATTAATCTTAACAAAAAAATAAAAAAGGAGTATATAAAAGAACTTTTTTAGCAATTTTTTTGTAAAAAAAGGTGATTAGATTTATATGTGTAATTTTCAATACCTAATAAATGCAAATAAAAAAGAGCAGTAACAATACTACTCCTTTGTGTCATCGTTAAATAAATTCTTTAATTTAGCAAATTCAGGATTAACGTGTTCTTCTTCATGTTGTTTCTTATATTCTTCTTCAGAAATAACACTCCAATTTTTACCTGATGGCATAACATCATTTTCTTCTTCCTTCTTAGTTAAAATCTTTGAAGGAATACTCAATAAGATATTATCCACGATTGACTCATAAACGTTAATGGTAGGATTATCGTCATCAATTGGAATAACGACATTGTAATCCTCCAATTCCTCTTCGTCTACATCATCAATATTGTAAGCCTCGTTGATTCGAATATTTACTGGCAAATCTACTGGTAATAGACTTCTAGTTGAAGGGACTTTTAACGTTGTCTCCACTTTAATATCCGAAATAACTAGACCGTGATCATTAAATAATTGACCCTCAACCTCTACAGGAGAAATTTCTAGCACATCTTCTGAACGTGTTTGCATCTCCTTAGTTAAATCAAGTGTTTCTTTAAATGTAAAAGGTTTGTCTTTATAGCGACGAACTTCTTGCACATCCCAATTTAGCATTAATTTACCCCTTTCATATAAGGTATTTTTCCAAAATTTTGTTCTTCCTCGGTTATGAGCTGACGAATTTCATCTGCTCGTACTTCTAAGTTTAATTGCTTTTGTTCCTTTTTACCAACCCGTGTGATCAGATCAACATCACTTTTTTTCAATCGATTTAAATATTTTTTACCACGGTCACTAAACCCTAATATTCTCAAATAAGGATTATTATAAACGCCATTAATCTCCGACTCTTTTACATTCAATAATGTATACACCATTAGTCGTCTGATTCGAGCCATAGTATACCGTTTTGATTTCACACGTTCAACTAGTTCCATAAAATTGTGACTCTGTTTAACTTCTTTTTTTAATTTATATTCTAATCCTTCAACCATTTGATAATTGGAGTGTAACTCCGCTTCTGAATGACTAAGAATTTGAAATTTTAAATATGGAAAGTAATCATCCCAAGTCACAATTTTTTGTTCATCAAAGGCTTTTTCAGTCGCCGACGGAACTAACTCTGTGAATGAAGATTTTTGAGCTCTTCGCTGTCTAATTTCAGTTGCACTAAATTGACTTGAATCGCGCTGAATCGTATTGACATGTATTGGATAGCCTTGCTCTATCAATTGGATTACATAATTTATACCCAAAAGTTGATTGGGCAATTTAGCAATATCAATTCCTAAAGTTTGATAATACTGCGTTAAGTTTTCAGCTGAACTCAAACGATAATCCTGTTGAAAATCAGTTCGAGAACGAATTATTTTTTGTGCCAAATTATCAAAATCCAATTTTTGTTCAGTACCAAAAACTAGTTCATTGACTCCCAACAATTGCAGTAATTTCATTGACCCTTGGGCAAAATATTGCGCTGGTTCCACTGCATATGCGAACGGTAGCTCAACAACAAGATCAACGCCATTATCGATTGCAATCTGTGCTCGTCTCCACTTATCTAAAACAGCAAAATCACCCCGTTGGACGAAATTACCAGACATTACGGCAATTAAAACATCGGGGTGATATTCTTGTTTAATTTTATCTATAAATAATTTATGACCATTGTGAAACGGATTAAATTCCGCAACGAAACCATAGACTTTTGTCATAGAATCCTCTATTTTTCTGCAGCAAAGAACCAACGAGTTGAATCATCTTTGATTTCTGATTGACCAAATTCTGCCGTAACTTGGACGTTCTTAAAGCCGATGTCCTTAAGAATCATCTCAAAAGTCTCAACAGGATATGTTCTTTCCTTATGAAGTTCAGTGTTAACCGAATAGCCTTGAATCTTTTCATTCCAATTAAAGAACGTCAATTCATGTTCAATACTGTGAGGATATTCTCCTTCATAACTATTCCACATAAAGGCTGAATCTTCAGCTCGATGATTAAACATATAACCTGGAAAAACCTCATCCATTTGATATAAAGAATGGGCATCAAACAAATACTTACCGCCTTCATTGAGGTGTTCGTAAGCTTGATTAAAAGCTACTGCTAGCTCATCTTCATCTTTTAAATAACAAATTGAATCATCAAAACAAGTGATGACATCAAATTTATCAAAATCAAATAAATCCATCATATTGCTTTGAACAAATGGAATATTCTTTTTGGCCTTGGTTGCTTTTTCCGCTGCAATTTTTAACATTTCTTCAGATAAATCGGTTCCTGTAACTTGGAAACGATCAGCTAATTGGATTGTTAAATCACCTGTACCACAAGCAACATCTAACAAAGATTTAGCTTTATCTGAGACTTGTTGTTCTACATATTGCGCCCACTTAGCATATAGTGAATCATCCATCAATTCACTATAGACACGTGCAAATGAGTTATAAATCATTATTCAGTTACCAAATTAGAAATATCTACTTCGGGGGCATCTGACCAAAGCTTTTCCAAATTGTAGAATTCACGTTGTTCTGCTGTGAAGACATGAATAATAACATCATGAAGATCAATCAAAACCCATTGAGAGTTACGGTTTCCTTCAACGTGACTTATATCGATATCATTTTCCCCAGCTTTATCCAAAACTGATTGAACAATAGCGTCAACTTGTCGTTGAGAACTAGCATCCATAATGACAAAATAATCAGCCACAATACTTATACCGCTGATATTCAAAACTTTAATATCATTAGCGTGTTTTTCATCTGCTGCTTTAACAGCAATTTCCATTATATTCTTTGAGTCCAAACTATAATTCTCCTTTTGCGATCCAGTAGTTATAATTTACAAATGTTTCTGGGTATACCACTCTATTGCGGTCAATCAAGTATGCCAATGAGTGTTTTAATTCAAAAGTTACTCCAGCATCCAATGATTTTTTAGCATATTGTCTAGCTTCATCGATTCCTGGGAAACTTCTCTTGGGCTCAATGAAATCACCAATGAATACACATTTATCAACTGTAGTCATCGTTGTATGACCAACTGTGTGTCTTCTAATAGCATTCAAGACATCTTCATCATAAATACCCAATTCATCTTTAACAATTTCAGCACCAACAATTCCGTGCCAAATAGCATTGTTAAATTTTAATAATTCTGGATCCATATTCTTTTCTTTAATAATACTAATAAACTCTTCATCACTGCGCTCTTTAGCATAGTCGTGTAACAGACCAGCTAAGCCCGCACGTTCAACGTCGCCACCATTTTCAGCAGCTAGTCCGCGACTTACTTTTTCTACTCGTAAACAATGGTTATAGCGAAAGTCACTTAATGTATCGCGCATTCGCTCCAGAATCTTGTCTCGATCGATTCCTGGCATAACTTCATCATAATTAAATTCAGTCATTATAAAGCCCCCTGTCATTTATATACCAAGCGACATCATCCGGCACCAAATATTTTATCGTTTGACCTTTTCTGACCCGCTCACGTATCATACTTGAACTAATTTCTAATTCAGGCGTGTTTACCCAAAGTATAGGGTACTTTGATTTTTTCTCAAAACCTTTGCGACATACTCCTACAAAATGTACCATTTGTCTCAATTCTTCAATGTGAGACCACTTAGGCAAATTCTCCACCATATCTCCACCAATAATAAAGTAATACTCGGTATTGGGATTATATTCTTTCAATAACTTAATAGTTTCGTAAGTATAACTTACACCACCACGATGAATATCAGTCAAATCTAAATCAAAATGCATATTATCTCTAATAGCCAATTTGATCATATTGATACGATCATCACTATTGATAGTAGGAATAGTTTTTTGTACACCACGATGAGGTGGAACTTTGTCAGGTAAAAATAACACTTTATCCAAACACAATTGTTCATAAACTTGTTCAGCAATAACTAAATGTCCCAAATGGATGGGATTAAAAGTTCCACCTAAGATTCCAACATGCTTTTTGGGCAAATTACTATGAAATTCTAATTTTGCTTTAGTTAATAATTGTTTTTGAGTATCCATTTTCATCACTTAAATTACATATTTTCTAATTCAATAGAATATTTACGGTTTTTAATTTTAGGTGCTTTCTTATAAAAGACTAATTTAGAACCAATTGTTTGTACGTGAACGATTTGTTCGTCAAATTCATTCAAAGCATCAATCAAATCTTGAGGTTCTACCATTGTATTCTGTAGTAATGAAACCTTAATTATTTCATCTTTATTAATCAAAAGTTCTAATTGATTTAAAAGATTCTCACTGATACCATCACGACCAACTTGAATAGCAGGTTTCATGGTAGCGGCTTGACTTCTTAAATAGCGATTCTTTTTTCCTTTAATTATCATATGTTTCTCCTTAAATAATTGCATTCCGAATTGAGACACGGACACCATCTGGAACGTAGGCTTTAACCTTACTTCCGGCAGGAATTGTAACCCAACCTAAACCATAGATAACAATATCAGATTTCTCATGTGCAGAGAAAATTTGTTGCTTCATTTTAGGGAAAGATTCGATTTCTGTAGGTGGAGCTAAAATATCACCTAAATGTTTTTGATAGAACTCATCCGCATTAATTGTCTTTGTTCTGTGGAGTGGCAACCCTTGATTAACATAGAAAGTAACATTTGTCTTATAATCCAAGAAATCAAATCTAGCTAAGCCGGCCACAAAAATTGTTTGTCCATCACGAAGTTGGAAAGTAACTGGACGCAATGGTTTCTTAGGCGTGATGGTCTTTAGATCTTTGGCATTCAAATAATGTGCTAATTGATAATTGTGAATAATACCTGGTGTATCAACTAAATTGTGTCCATCATCCAAAGGAATATCAATTCTATCAAGCGTTGTACCTGGAAATCTTGATGTCGTGATCAAATTCTTAACGTCTGAGTTGGAACTGATAATGCGGTTAATCAAAGTTGATTTACCAGTATTCGTTGTTCCTACAACATAAACATCTTTGCCATCACGATACTTTTCAATCATATCCATCAATTCATCAATGTTAGTTCCCTTAACGGCTGAAACTAATATTTGGTCAGTTGACTTGATTCCATTTTCCTTGCTCTTTTGTTGCAACCAGTTCAACAAGCGATTCTTATTAACTGATTTTGGTAATAAATCAACCTTATTACCAACGACAATGATCTTTTTATCACCAACAAATCTTTGTAAACCGGGAATGACACTACCCTCGTAGTCAAAAACATCAACTACGTTCACTACTAGTGCATCTTTTTCTGAAATAGAATCCAATAGCTTCAAGAAATCATCGTCTGAAACATCAACGTCCATAATTTCGTTATAATTACGTAGTCTGAAACATCTCTTACACAATAATTCTTTAGAGTCATCTTCTATATATTTCTTTAAAGTTGATTCTTGCACGTAGCCGGGTTTATCTTTATCTTCGGTCTGAAGTCTGGCACCACAACCTATACAATACAACTTATCATCAATTTCTGTCATTTAATGAATCCTTCCAGTATAAATTCTTATCACGCTTTTGCATAGCTTTTAAAATTGGACGTTCAAAAAATCTATTTACGCGGGTCTTTTTTGCATCAGTTTTTACTAAAGGCTTTACTAATACTGTTTTCAACCCGGCCATATTTCCTGCCAAAACGTCAGTCATCACTTGATCTCCGACAAATAGAACGCTAGCAGGATTAATTTTTTCACTTCTAATATGATTAATAATTACGAATGGTAATGGTTTAACTGCACGGGCAACAATGCTTACAGGTAACTCATGAACAGCCTTTTCAACACGTTCATAACTATTGTTCGAAACAATCATAACCTCAATATCATTTTTAGACATCTGATTGAGCCATTTTCGTAATGAGAGGTCATATTTATTACTATTCCATGGCAAAAGTGTATTATCAAGATCTGTCATAATAGTAGTAATTCCTAATTGTTTAAGATCATCAATCTCAATATCAGTAATCTTATCAAGCATAATATATGGTTTAAACATTTTTAATCCTCATTATCTGCTAATTAGTAAAAAAACGTAATTTGGGTTATCCAAATTACGTTTGTTTTAACAATTAAGCTAAAGCTTTCTTAGCTGTATCTACTAAACTTGTGAATGCCTTTGGATCTTCAATAGCAACTTGGGCCAACATCTTACGGTTGATGTCGACATTAGCTAACTTCAAACCATGCATTAATTTGCTGTAGCTGATTTCATTCATTCTTGCAGCAGCATTGATTCTAGCAATCCATAACTTACGGAAATCGCGCTTAACTTGGCGACGATCACGGAATGCATAACGGTATGAAACCATGATTTGAGTATGTGCTGCTTTAAAAGTGATATGTTTTGAACCACGATATCCCTTAGCTAATTTTAAAACCTTTTTACGACGTTTGCGAGTTACTGTTCCACCTTTTACACGTGGCATAATGACTCCTCCTTTAATTTACGAAAATAAATATTTAAGTGATTAGCTAATTAATATGTAGCTAACATTTGTTTGATACGTTTCATATCACTTGAGCTAACCATACCTGGCTTAGCCAATTGACGACGTTGTTTCTTTGTCTTACCGTGGAAACGGTGACTTGTGTAAGCATGCATTCTCTTCCAACCACCATTAGCAGTTTTCTTAAATCTCTTTGCTGATGCGCGGTGTGTCTTTTGTTTAGGCATGAAAATCCCTCCACTATTTCTTCTTTTTGTTATCTTTTGCGTTAATTGGATCAAGCATTAAAAACATACTACGACCGTCCATCTTAGGTCTAGTTGTTACCGTAGCAACATCCTTAGTCTGTTCAGCGACACGGTCTAAGACTTCCTTACCTATCTCTTTATGAGTAATTGCTCTACCCTTAAAGCGAAGAGAAACTTTGACCTTATCACCTTTAGCTAAGAACTTACGAGCGTTATTAAGTTTTGTATTGAAGTCATTGGCCTCAATAGTTGGACTTAAACGCACTTCTTTAAGACTAACAGTTTTTTGTTTTTTACGTGCTTCACGATCTTTCTTTTGAAGATCAAACTTATATTTACCATAATCCATAATTCTGGCAACAGGTGGCTTAGCACCTGGTGACATTAGAACTAGGTCCATATTAGCTGCTTCAGCTAATCTTCTAGCTTCTGCGGTTGGTTTAACACCAACTTGATCCCCATTTTCAGCGATCAATCTAACTTCTTTCGCACGTATTTGATCATTTAATAATAATTCTCTTGCTATGAGTAGTCACCTCCGGAGTAATTTGGCCCACAAAAAAAAGCAGGCTGCACAAGCATGCCCACTATATTATCTACGTAATCGTATTAACCTAGAGGCGAATGCATAGGTGAGAAGCGGGCGCTTCTGCTTAATCTCAACAGTTATAAACTATAACAATATAAACGCGACATGTCAATAAACATCGATGAATTTGTTATAGAAAAGCTGAAAAAGTTCAATAGATATAATTTATCACGTTATCTTAGCTAACACAAGTTTTTAAACTTATATTAAATCATATTTGACTAAACTATCGACTGCTGACAAAACAGCTTGTTGGTTATCGGAAATTGGTGTCCAACCTAAAATATCTTTAGCTTGTTGATTGCTGACTTTACGATTCATATGCATCATCAATTTACCTTCCCTAGCTCTAGAATTAAATACTGCTGCAACATCAATTAGCCAATTGGGTATAGTTTTATCCGTAACCTTATCTTTTAAAGATTTACGCTGAGTTTTTATCAGTTCAGCTATCTCCTTCATTGAAATTTGTCCATCTGCACTAGCAATAAATCTTTTGAATTTAGCTTCAGGTGTTTCCATAGCCCTGACTTCAATATCTACAACATCCCTAACATCCACTACATTCAAAGGTAAATCAGGAATTCTTTTATTTGTATCAGTTAAGAGATTCTTTAATAAATCAAAACTACCCGATACATGCTGATCTAGCGATGGACCAAAAATGGCAACTGGATTGACCGTTACAAACTCCAAGTTCACTTCTGGTTGATTAACATATTTCCAAGCTGTTTGTTCAGCTAATAATTTAGACTTTTCATAAATCGATAATCCCTTTTCTTCAGGGTCAGTCCAATCAGATTCAGTAGTTAGTCCTTGTTTTTTACTAAACCCGACTGCTCCAAAATTAGATGTCATTACAACTCGCTTCACATTACTAGTATTAGCAGCCTTCAAAATTCTTAAGATACCATCCAACGCCGGTTTTATAGCATCTGTCTCGTTTTTGATTTTGCCAAAGAAGACTGGTGAAGCAACACTAAAAACATATTCCCGATCCTGCATGGCCTCTAACCAATTATTGTCATTGGATAAATCAGCTTCAATAAAAGACAAATTTTGTAAATTTTTTACTCCATAGGATTCTAGAACCTTCATTATGCGGGCTTGACCACTTTTCTTTCTAGTAGTTGTTCTAACGTCGTAACCATCATTTAACAGTTGCATAACTAATCTTAAACCTAAAAATCCCGTACCACCTGTAACTAAAACTTTTTTCATAAAGGAACTTCCTTGTACTTATTTTATTAATTGATTATCATCACTTTAAACCCTAAACTATGGTTCATAGCAAGCACATAAAGGAGATTTTATGAAAAAAACTTATTCCATTAAAGAAGTAGCTGATTACTTTCACTTACCAATTTCGACTATTCATTATTATGACAAAAAAGGATTGCTTCCCTTTGTCTCAAAAAATGAAGCCGGTTACCGAGTTTTTTCAGAATCCGACTTTGGTTTCATTAAAACTATTTGTTGTTTAAAAAATACTGGTATGCCTATTAAAGACATCAGAACCTACATTGATCTTTGTATGCAAGGAACTGCTTCAATTCAACAACGTAGAGAGTTACTACAGCAACATAAAAAAAACGTTTTGAAACAGCAACAAGTGTTGCATGACAATCTAAAAGAAATCACTACCAAAATTCAGCGCTATGCTAGTGAGGATTCAGTTAACATTATCAAAGGACAAATCAAATTTGTTCAAGATGAAAAGAAGATTCTAAACCTTGAGGACCCTTTTAAATAATTAAGCATAACTTTGGACAAATTGTTCGAGACGCTCTTTAATTTAATTAACATGTTTAAACAAAATTAAGGAGTGATTTTTATGGTAGAAGTTAAAAATCCTACGGAACTTATTCAAGCTCTTACTGCAAAAGATACATCCATTGTTCTAACTCGCAGTATGATGCTAACACAGTCAATCACTTTACCAGATGCCGCTTCACTATCTGGTAAACCACAGGAAGATTCAGCGTTACCAATTTTGATGTTCCAGGATAGTGACGGGGTTGGTCTAACGTCCAATAATACCGTTGAGAACTTAATTATCCATGTTCCAACTAATCATCGTTCTATCTTTAACACTAATTATGAAGCCAATCTTGGTTCATTCAATTTTGAAAATCTTGAATTAAACGGTCAATTTTCCTTCCTATCTAAGACTAAGTTAAACAATACTTTTTTAAATTTAAAAAATATCAATATCATTGCTGCCGACACTAGAGGATATCTAGAACAACCGCAAAAATATGGTGTCAATGTTCTTCAAGGTGCCCTGACTATCTACAATTTGAGTCCTAATAAAAATAGTTTAATCACAGTCAGTGCTAAAAAAATCTCCATCGGCCAAAAGAACTCCCCTGTTATCGGTTCAGGTGTCTTTATTGCGGGATTTGGTGATAGTGGTGGACGTGTTGAAATTAATGACCTTTCAACCAACGATGTTTATTCCACTGGCAAAATCCCTTTAGGTGTTGCTGATATCATTACTGGTGCTATTTTTATCGTTAACGGCGCCCATGCCAAAAAAGTTACTCAAAGTGGTGAAACTACTACCTATGGAGTCAACGATATGGTTCTAGATGCTTGGGGTGAAGTCGATGACTGGGACGTTATGGGTTCGGTTACCTCATATGGTCCTTCTGGTATCGGTTTTGTTAATTTTGGAACAGTCAAATCCTTCAACGCTCAAGCACCAATTGAGACCTTTGGATTAGGAGCTCGTGGTTACAATCAATATGATGGTACTCTTGAAGAAGGCCACTTCTCTTCAATCATGACTTTTGGCGATGGATCAATTGGCGTACAAATTTCTAAAAAAGTTGGTCATTTAACTTTTGATGGTGGTATTGTCACACATGGTGGAATCGGTAATTCGCTCGTTAAGGGCGTCATTATCAATCTTCCCGCTTATGCTTTAAGTATCAAAGACGGTGGTATTGTTTCAAGCCTCACTGTCAAAGGTAACATCCAAACTAAGGGTAATGGCGTGTCTAGTTACAACGTTGAACCCAAAGCCATAGTCAATAATATGACCGTTACGGGTAAAATAAGTGCTACCGGTGAAGGTTCAGAACCTTTGAACATTCAAAATGGTGCTCAGACACCAACCGACTTTTCTACTGATACGGATAATAAAAATTCACTATAATAGGAAGAACTTAGCAATATTAAAATAAGGCCTAGAAATCCATTTCTGATTTCTAGACCTTATTATTTTATTCAGGTTCAACCTCTAATTTTGTCATACTTTTTGATTTCTTATCAACCTTTTGTCCATCAAAATTCCACTTATTCTTCAAATAGAAGTATATTGGAACACCTATAGCAGTAACACTAATCCCAATAATTGTAGTAACAAATTCTGTCAGCAAAGTACATACCAGAATGAATACTCCTCCTAAAATAGCGATGATGGGAATAATTGGATATAAAGGAACTTTATAAGGTCTTTCCAGCTCTGGTTGAGTATGACGTAACTTGATAACCGCAATGAAGGCCATAACATAAAATACCCAAATTACAAAAATCAACATATTAGTAATGGCATCAAATTCACCAGTTAACATCATCAGACAAGCAATAACTAATTGAATTGCGCCAGCGGCCCATGGAATTCCCGCTTTATTTAATTTAGCAAAAGTATCACCAAACGGTAATTTATGTTCCTTACCCATAATATATGGGATACGCATACTTGTCATTGTATAGCCGTTCAAACCACCATAAACCGAAATTAAAATTCCAATTGTAACCAATTTACTACCCATATTGCCAAAAATCATTGTGGATGCATCAGATGCAGCATTGAGATTACCGGCAATTTGATTAATTGGCAATACATACATGAAAACCGCATTGACTAGAACGTAAACTAACATAATGACTGCAATACCTAAAGAAATAGCTTTTGGTAAATCTTTACGAGGATTCTTCATTTCTCCAGAAATATTACCAACATGAATCCAGCCATCATATGCAAACATAGTTGCTAATAAACCGTTTCCCATTGCTGTAATTAAATTACGATGTGGCCCTGCGACAACGGGGAACAATGATAATTCAACTGGTCCCTTATGCATAAAACCAAACAATACAATTAAGGCTAATGGAATTAATTTTGCAACTAAGGAAATTGATGTAACTCGTCCCCCCACTTTAGCACTGATCCAATTAAGAGATGTTACTGATAAAGCACTTAAAATTGCTACAGGTACTATCCATGAATTAGAAAGTGTAAATAAGTGCGTGAATTGTGTACCAAAAGCAATTGATATGGCTGCTACATTAGCAGGAAAATAAATAATAGCTTGAGCCCAACCGGCCATGAATCCCCAAAAACCGCCATAACTATGTTCAATATACTTGGTTAATCCACCTGTCTCTGGATACGCGGCCGCCAACTCAGCTCCTGTCAATCCAGCACAGATAGTAATGAAACCGCCCAATACCCACACAAGCATAGTTAAACTAGTGGATCCTGTATAGTTAGTAACAGCCGATGCTTTAAAGAATACTCCTGTTCCAATTACGCTCCCGGTTACAGTAGCAAAAGCGGGGAAAAAGCCAATTGTTTTTTTCAATTTGACATCTTGATCGCCCATAATCTTATACCTCCACGTAAAAAAACTATTTTTTTAAAAAAGAAAAGACGTTGCATTCAAATGCAGCATCTTCTCAGGTTTCAAATTAGTTTTTATCCAATGCCTCCGTCGGCTTTAACTGGTTTCAAGAATTGATCAATAATTTGTGAAACACGATTAAGGTCAACATTACCACCAGATACCATAGCAACAGTCTTTTTATTCTTGAGCCATCTATCATCAATCTTATGTGATTCAAGAGCTGCTACTGGAAGTGCACCAGCACCTTCTGCTACAACCTTAGTTCTCTGTAATAGATCCTTCATAGCATGAGCAATTTCATCTTCATTTACTAAGACGATTTCATCTACTAATTCACTAACGATTGGGAATGTGATATCTCCAGGTACAGCAACATCTGTTCCATCTGCCAATGTGAAATCATCGTGATGTTTAGTAATTTGACCAGCTTTAACTGATGCATACATACCATGAACATTTTCTGATTGAACACCAACGATATGAATATTAGGATTAAATGATTTCAATGCGGTAGCCATTCCGGAAATTAATCCTCCACCACCAACAGGAATAATAACAGTATCTACATCCCAAATATCATCAAGAATTTCCAAACCAATTGTTCCTTGTCCAGCAATAACATATTTGTCGTTAAATGGATCAACAATGGTCTTTCCTTCTCTTTCGGCACGTTCGAACATCCATTGATGCGCATCATCAAAAGTTGCGCCGTGAATATCAACTTCAGCGCCATATCCTCTTGTAGCGTCACGTTTCATTTGAGGAGCTTCATCAGGCATAACAACTGTTGTGTCAATTCCTAATAGATGTCCTGTTAAGGCAACCCCTTGAGCATGATTACCAGCTGATGCAGTGATTACTCCTCGATCCAATTCTTCTTTTGATAAATGATTAATCTTATTATTGGCACCTCTGAATTTGAACGATCCTGTTAGTTGCATATTTTCTAGTTTTAAGTAAACGTCCCCACCAACAACATTACGACTCAAAAACATGGATTGAACTAGAGGAGTCTTACGAGCATATTTTCCAACAATTGCCTTTGCTTCTTCAATATCATGAATATCAACAATATTATCAATGCCTACACCTTTTAGCATGATCCGTACCTCACCCATCTTAATTTTTATCTATATTTAATCAATATTTAGTTAACTGATTCTTCATCAACTGACAATTCTGTATATGGTAAATCAAGTGAATCTGCCAATCCTTTATTAGTTACTTTACCTTCAAAGAGGTTAACTCCTGATGCCAAAGCTTCATCTGTCTTGATAGCTTCGTTAATACCTTTATCGGCAATTTCTAGTAAGTAACTCAAATTTCCTTTTGCCAAAGCCATTGTTGCTGTACGTGGTACTGCTCCTGGTTGATTAGGAACTGCATAATGGATAATTCCGTCTTTTACAAAGATTGGATCATCAATAGTTGTTGGATGATCGATTGTTTCAACCGTTCCACCTTGATCAATGGCTACATCGACTAAAACACTTCCTGGTTTCATTGATTTAACCATGTATTCCTTAACCAACTTAGGTGGTCTTGAACCTGGAATCAAAATTGTTGAAATGAAAATATCGGCATCTTTGATTTCTTTAGCTAAGTTCTCTTCATTTGATTTAACAACTCTGAAATTCTTACCTGCAAACTTATCTTGTAAGAACTTAATTCTCTCATCGTTCAATTCGATAATTACAACTGAACAGCCCATGTTCAAGGCTAATGTAGCAGCGTTTATAGCAGCATTACCACCACCAAAGATTACGACGTTGCCTCCATCGATTCCAGGAATACCTGGTAGAAGAATTCCTTGACCTTGATGTTGTGCTTCAAGATAATAAGCCCCCATAATAACTGATCTACGACCAGCAATTGCACTCATTGGTGCTAACAATTCCAATTTTCCATCTTTGACAATTGTTTCACCACCAATTGCAGTTGTACCAGCTTTCATCATTGCCTCAACAGTTGGCTTTGATGATGCCAAATGTTGAAATCCCCAGACAATTTTACCTTTTGAGAAATATTTGTATTCTTCAGGATCAGGTTCCTTAACCTTGATGATCAATTTAGCTTTCCAGCCATCTTCATGACTAACTAATTTACCACCAGCATCGACATACTCTTCGTTTGTAAATCCTGCCCCAATACCTGCATCTTTTTCAACAAGTACCTCATTACCAGCTTCAACCATCTTACGAACATTCTCTGGAGTTGCCGCTACACGACCTTCTCCTTCTTTTTGTTCTTTAATTACAGCGATTTGCATATTCACACTCTCCTTTTGTGAAAACAATAACTATTTCCTTACAAATGCATGATAACGCTTACATTATAGAGTATCAAGCTGTTTTTTTACTTCACAAACTCAAAGATTGTGATAACCACTGCTAAGATTGAGAAAATTTTATCAAAAAAAATTTAAGTTTCACAAATTATCATATTTTTTAAAATATCTGATTTATATATTGTTTATAAAAGAAATACAACTGTTCATTTTAAATGAACACTCTTCATAATTTTTAGACACTTTGTATATGTCTTTTTTAGTTAAAAAAAATACACCCAATCATTTTTATGATTGAATGTATTTGAATTACAAAATATTATTTCACTGAAAAATATTAACTAATCCTTGTTATCAGACTTATCAGTAACATCTTTACGACTAAAGTTTGCAATATCAGCAACAACTGAGCTTACGAACATCTTAGCATTTTCTGAAGCTGAATCATCTTCACCATATTTTCTTACAGAAACAGTGGCGTTCTTGGCTTCTTCATCACCAATAACTACTGTATATGGTATCTTCATTGTTTGAGAATCACGAATCTTATAACCCATCTTTTCATCACGATCATCGATTTCAGCACGAATATTCTTAGCACGTAATTCTGAAAGAACTTCATTAGCATATTCTGTATGAAGTTTTTGGTTAACAGGAATAATACGTACTTGTGTAGGAGCTAACCATGTTGGGAAAGCACCCTTGTAAATTTCAATTAGGTAAGCAATGAATCTTTCCATAGTTGAAACAATACCACGGTGAATCATAACTGGTCTGTGATCTTCACCATCTGAACCAACGTATGTTAGTTGGAACTTCTCTGGTTGCATGAAGTCTAATTGAATTGTTGACAATGTTTCTTCATTACCAAGGGCTGTCTTTGTTTGTACATCAAGTTTTGGACCATAGAATGCAGCTTCACCTTCGGCTTCGTAGTACTTCAAACCAAGGTCATCCATAGCAGCCTTAAGCATTGATTGTGATCTGTTCCACATTTCATCATCATCGAAGTACTTCTCTGTATTAGCAGGGTCACGATAACTTAGACGGAATGTATAATCATTGATATCAAAGTCTTTGTAAACTTCAACCATCAATTGTAGTGTACGTTTGAATTCTTCTTGAATTTGGTCAAGAGCAACGAATGTGTGACCATCATTTAGAGTCATTTCACGAACACGTTGTAGACCTGACAAAGCACCTGATTTTTCATATCTGTGCATCATACCAAGTTCAGCAATACGAAGAGGTAGATCTCTGTATGAACGGTTGTGATGTTTGTAAATTTGGATATGTGAAGGACAATTCATTGGACGTAGTTCAAGCATTTCGCCATCACCCATATCCATTGGTGGGAACATGTCTTCACGATAGTGTGCCCAATGACCTGAAGTCTTATAAGCATTTAAGTTCATAAGGATAGGTGTGTAAACGTGTTGGTAACCCCAAGCAACTTCCTTATCAACAATATATCTTTCAATAACACGACGGATTGTAGCACCATTTGGCATCCAGTATGGAAGACCAGCACCAACTTCTGGATCAACGAAGAACAAGTCTAGATCACGGCCAATTGTTCTGTGATCACGTTCTTTGATTTCGGCACGACGTTTAAGGTCAGCTTCTAGTCCATCTTCCTTGTAGAAGGCTGTAGCATAAATTCTTTGAAGCATTGGATTACTTGACTTACCTTGCCAATAAGCACCAGCAACTGAAAGTAATTCAAAGTGTTTCAATGCCTTTAGATTTGTAAGTACAGCATCATAACCAAAGTCAACAAATCCATCTAATGTGTAAACAGGGATTTGAACAGATTCAATAGCACCGATCAATGAAGACTTGTATGGATCATCTTTGAACATTTCAACAAGCTTGTCTTTATCCATCATAGATCTTTCAATCTTGTCATTGTTCTTGATAATTTTGTTCATCAAAGCCTTGATTTCTTTCAATTCATCAACACTGATTTGTCCTTCTTTGCTATCAGTATCAACATAAAAGCCATCATCGTTTGCTTGTTTTTCACCGAAGTGAAGATCTTTCTTGAAACTCTTAGCAGCAGCACTGAATACCAAAGCTGCAGTATTTCTCAAGACCTTTAGAGCATCTTCCTTATCTTCTCCAGAGATAATTTCGATTTTAGCATCTTGTTTGATAGGACGTTCAAGATCAACTAAAGTATCATTAAGCTTACCAGCAACAGCTTTCTTACCCAATGATGTGCTAATTGATTTAGCAACATCTAAAGTAGTTGTGCCTTCGTCAAACTCCTTAACTGAATCATCTGGGAATGTTAACTTGATTTTTGACATATACTTTTCCTCCTAATATTTAGATAACAAAAAAATGCGTCTCTGAAGTATAGACATATCCTAAGACATGTACATACTTCAGGGACGCATTTCTACGCGGTTCCACCCACTTTAAAACTGTATAACAAATAAACAGTTTTCACTCTATGGTTATAAAGTAACCGGCAACTATACAGTTTTGTGTGAAAGTGGTAACTCCAGTAATGGGTAAGCTTCCAGTGACCGTACCCTCCCTGAATAGAACCGAAGTGTTATCTTTCATGGCTTTATTGAAACATTAATTTTCAGATAATGCAAGCTATTTTTTAAATCTTCTATTTTCACCAGTCACAATTACTTCTCGAGATAAGTACTTAACTCGTTCCATAATTCGTTTAGCCTTAACGGGTTCTTCTTCCCCACGTTGGTTTACAGCCAGGTGTTGTTCTAATTCCTTCATCGAAAAATTAGATGAAAAGAATGTTGGCAAATTCTCTTGCATTCGATATTGCAGAATAACACCTAATACTTCATCACGAATCCAACTAGACATCGTATCAGCTCCAATATCATCCAACATTAGAATATCGGCGCCCTTAATTTTATTAACTTTTGCCAACACATTATTTTGACCAATAGAATCCTTCATTTCAACTGCAAAAGTTGGAAAATGCATCAGGGTTGTATGAACATCGTGTTTAAATAGCTCATTGGCAATAGCTCCTAGAAGATAGGTCTTACCCACTCCAAAATCACCGGCCAAATATAGTCCAGGTGTGAAACTATCTTGATTTAAATAATTATCGATAAAATCCAAAGCTTTGGCTAGAGCATCTTGTCTACCCTCACCATCGTAATCATCCAATTTTGCACGACGAATATCTGGAGCCATGTCCATCAAAACAAAGCCTGATTCGTACTGACTTCGCTTTTCTCGGTTTTGAGTACGCTCATTAGGATAATAAGCCACTTCAATATTATGATTATTAACGATCAATTTCGGATAATATCCACGTGTTAATTCACTCGTATGACGCTTGTTATTATAAAACTCATAAATACTAGCTGCACTAGTAGAGATTGCATTAGGATTGATTCTATCACTATTCTCCTTCAAAAATCTCTGCACATCGGGATCGTTCAAAGCACTATTAAGAAGACGGCGATAATCCTCCGTCAAATTCTTTGAATTCAAATACTCTGCTAATCTACTACCTAAATTTTCCATACTTAATTATCCTTATTTCTTAATCTCTTCAAACGATTCTGGAGATCATCCTGTTCATTTTTTTGATTCTTTTGTGCAGGAACCTTAGCCTTTACCTTACTCCAATCAGTTGCCTGTTCAACTTTACGACTTTTGTTATTGTAACGACGTTTTGGATTACGACTCTTAGTTTGAAAATCATTAATTCGTTTCAAAGCCTGTTCAGGCGTTTTGACATCGTTTTGTTGCCAATCATTTGCCATAGTTTCCATTAGTGGCAAAGTCAAAGTTGGTGAGGTCTGTAAAATATAGTACACCATAATATTTAATACAGCTGGAGACAAGTAAGTCTTCGTTGCCATATTTCGTAATGCATTAGATTCCACCGTACCAGTAAAGCCACCACTCTTTTGCTTTTGAGCGGCCAAAAATTCAGCTGGACGTAAGGAACGAGCCTGTTTTAACAACAACTGATCGGCACGATTCAATTGCCCATCAGACTGCTCAACTGGTTCAGATTCTGTGTTAGCTTGCTGTTTAACTGAAATGTTAGCATTCTTTTCAAAACGATCTTGTACTGCTTTTTTCAGACGTGCAGGATCAATTTTATTATTGACAATATCACAAGTTTTGCCAATCAAATCAATCAACGTAATCTCGTCTAAGCCGTAAAAAGCATGAAGATTTAAAATCAATTCTTGATTCTCTAACAAATTATCAGGATGAATTCTAAATAATTGTTGGATACGATCCGAAATTAATTCCCAATCTAATTGAGGAATCTCCTCTTCATTCAACGATGGTTTCTTATTGTCTGTATTATTTACTTCAAAACTATCTTGCGTGTTTTTTACTTCTGTTGGTGTATTGATCAAATCACTATTGCTTAACTGGAAGACCTCCAAGAAATCTTTCGTTATCTCATGTGAATTTTGCAAGATCAAATCTGAATGTGCATATTTATCGGCCAATAAATGATACTTACTCTCACCAACTTGCTCATAGAGAAAAATACTCATCAAATCATCTTTAAAAAATTCATCTGGTGATAGGGGTTCAAAAAGCTGATAAATATAGTAAGGTCCTAAACTATCCTTTTTTTGATAAGTTCTAATTAAACCCAGAGCTTCCGTCTTGATTCGTGCCTCATAAAATCGTTTCAAATCAATACCAAGTAAACTCATCAATTCAGCATGGCTTTTTCTTTGTGTGACGACCTCTTTATTAGGCAATTTTTCCCACAGTAACAAATATAGACTGAAGGCTTCAGTACCTAAAATGGGCAAATATAAGTCAGTCAAAACATGACGATCATCATCGTTCAAATGACCACTTGGCAAACACCAATAACCTACTAAAGGTGTAAATTTATCTGATTCAAAATTACTCACGGACACTAATAATCCCCTTACTTTTTATCAATTTTTTTACCGTTAGACATCATTTCTTGGACCTCTTCCATAAATCCATTCATATCTTTAAATTCACGATAAACACTAGCGAAGCGAATATAAGTTACGTCATCTACCTTGGATAAGATTCTCATAACATGCTCACCAATTAACTGTGAACGAACTTCACTTTCACCAGTCGATCTAATTTCATTTTCCACTTTATCGACGATACTATTCATTTGATCCATCGTTACAGGACGTTTTTCAGCGGCACGAACTAAACCACGTAATAACTTTTCACGGCTGAATTCCTCTCTGTTGCCATTCTTCTTGATAACTAACAATGGTGATTTTTCCAATCTTTCAAACGTTGTGAACCTTGTTCCACAGTATTCACACTCACGTCTTCTTCTAATGGCACGTCCTTCATCACTGGGACGACTGTCAATAACTTTTGATGAATCATGATGACAATGCGGACAAATCAAAATTCCAGCCTCTTTTCCAAATTAAAGTTGTGGTATTAACCGATTAAACTCATCCTGAAGATGTGCTAAATCTTCCGAATTATCAATCACAAAGTCAGCACGCTCTTTTTTTTCGTACATCGACATCTGCGAATTGATTTGTTCTAAAGCAACTTCCTTACTTAAAGCGTTTCGTCTCATCAATCGATGCAACTGAATTTGCGGTTCAACATAGACACTAATCACACCATCAAAGTAATTTTGATAATTACCTTCAAACAATAATGGTATTTCAAAAATGGAGATTGTCTTTTCAGTTGATCTTTTAACTTCAGCGACCGTTTGTAAAATTTCTTTTTTTATCAAGGGCCTCGTTATTTTATCCAACTTATCTAATTCATCCCTATCACTGAAAACAATTGAACTTAATTTTCGACGATTAAGATTCCCATCGGGCAACAAAACTTGTTCACCGAATTGTTGGGTAATCTGCTTTAAGCCTAAAGTTCCGACCTTGACCACGTCTCGAGCAACATAATCGGCATCGTATACGATAAATTTATTATGTCTAAATAAATTTAAAACGGTTGATTTACCAGAGGCAATTCCTCCAGTCAAACCATAAATCTTACTCATTTTACTACCTGGCACTTTGGACAAAAATGCGTACCACGACCTCCGACTTTAATCTTTTTTATCTCGGTCCCGCATCTTGGGCAAGGCGTTCCTTCTTTTCCATAAACTTTTAAATTATTTTGCATATTCCCCTTATGGCCTGTAGCATCCACATAGGTTCTAATTGATGAACCACCAGCGGCAATTCCTTTGTCCATCTCTTGGTTAGAAGCCTCAATAATTCCTTGAATATCTTCATCACTAAGATGATTGGATGGTGTCTCAGGGTGCAATTTAACTTTCCAAAGAACCTCATCAACGTAGATATTACCTAGACCACTCATAACACTTTGATCCAACAAAACAGTCTTAATATCTTTGTGATGACGCATAATTCTTGGCTTTAAATTTTGAAAGGTGAATTCAGCCGACAATGGTTCTGGCCCCAATTTTTTAAGTGATTTATTCTCTGATAATTCATCGGTATTCCACAACTGCATTCGACCAAATTTACGAACATCATTATAAATCATTTTTTGACCATTATCCAAAGTAAAGATAGCATGTGAATGCTTATCAATTGCACTTGAATCGGCTGAAATACGATATTTACCTTCCATTCTCAAATGACTAATAATTGTATAACCATTATTCAAATGAATCAATAAAAATTTTGCTCGACGGCCAACATCAGTGATAGTTGCTCCTGTAACGAATTCAACAAATTGGTCCACATCACCAGTAATCAAATCTGGATAACGAATCTCAACATGCGTTATCTTCCTACCCTTTACTTGAGCAATCAAACTACGTCTAACCGTCTCTACTTCTGGCATTTCTGGCATTTTATCACCTACTATTATTTAGCTTCGTACCAAGTTTTTCCATGAGCCGTTTCAACTTTCAAAGGTACATCAAGTTTAACCGCTGAATCCATGACACTTGGAACTAGTTTTTCTAAGGTTGCAATTTCTGAAGCCGGAACTTCAAAAATCATTTCATCATGTACTTGTAAAAGTAAATTAGCCTGTAAATTTTCTTTATTTAACATCTTTTGCATATTTATCATTGCAACTTTGATAATATCGGCAGCACTACCTTGAATTGGCGTATTCATAGCTGTTCTTTGTGCAAAATTTCTAACGTTGAAGTTCTTTGAATGAATATCTGGAAGATAACGACGACGATGCATAATCGTTTCAACATAGCCATTTTCACGAGCATATTTAACAATATCATCCATATACTTCTTAACTCCAGGATATTGTTCAAAATAAGATTCGATGAAGGCAGCGGCCTGTTTACGGCTAATACCAATATTCTGCGACAAACCGTAATCACTAATTCCATAAACAATACCAAAATTGGTAGCTTTAGCTTGGCGACGCATATTAGGTGTCACTTCATCAGTACTATTCAAACCAAAGATTCTCATTGCCGTATGAGCATGAATATCGTAATCTTCGTTGAAGGCTTCTTGCATATGTTCATCCCCAGAAATATGGGCTAACACACGCAATTCAACTTGTGAATAATCAGCTGAAAAGATCTCCCAATCCTTATGTTGTGGCACGAAGGCTTTTCTAATTTGCTTTCCTTCGTCGATACGAATAGGAATATTTTGCAAATTAGGTTCAATTGATGATAATCGACCTGTTTGAGTTAACGTTTGTAGATAAATGGTATGAATTTTATTATCCGGTTGAACAAATTTTTGTAATCCAACCACGTACGTTGACTGAATCTTAGAAATTTGACGATAATCTAATACTTTTTGCACTACTGGTGACTTATCTTTTAATTTCTCCAAAACATCAACTGAAGTAGAATAACCCGTCTTAGTCTTCTTAATTACCGGCAATTTCAAATCCTCAAATAGGACAACACCTAATTGTTTTGGAGAGTTGATATTAAATTCTTTGCCAGCTTCTTCATAAATTGTTTTCTCAATTTCAGCTAAACGTGTAGCAAAACTATTTTCCATTTCCTTTAATTTGGAGACTTCAACTGTGATTCCCTTAATTTCCATCTCAGCCAAAACAATTGATAATGGCAATTCAATCTCGTCATAAAGACTATCCTGATCATTGTCTTTCAGTTCTTTCAACATTTGATCTTTCAGGTTATCAATAACTTGAGCCTTTTGAGCTAAGAAGTTCAATAAGAGTTTCTCATCTTCAGGAACAGCTTTTTTAACACCCTTGCCGTAAAATTCTTCTTCCGTTGGCAAATTAACATTGTAATTCTTAGCCACTAAACCAATATCTTGTTTGTTATCATTTGAGTCCAATAAGTAAGATACCAACAGCATGTCAAAACTTATTCCAGCTAAATCACAACCGTAACGATGCAATAAAGCAATTGTGCGCTTATTGTCAAATAAATACTTTTCTTTTGTTTTGTCGGACAACCAATTCTTCAAAGATTCGTTCTCTAAAATGGCAAAGTCAGTTGTTCCATAGAAGTCCTTACCATCAGAAATCAAAATACCAATAATTGGTGCCGTATGATAATTTTCACCAAAACCTTCAACAATCAGCGTATGAGCTTTAGAATCACTAACAATTGTTTCAATAGCCTTATCATCCAAAGTTTTCACAGCTATATCAGCTAGGTCTTCAGCAGTAGTCTCTTGAGGTACATCCATTCGGTTTAAGAATGTTTTGAAATTCATCTTTTGATAAAATTGCATCAATTGTTCTTCATCATCACCATGATATTCCAAATCCCCCAATTTAATTTCTACTGGAGCATCCAAATCAATCGTGGCTAATTTCTTACTCAAGAAAGCTTTATCTTTATCATTGATCAAATGTTCTTTTAACTTACTCTTCTTCATTTCATCAACGTGATCGTAAATACCTTCAACACTGCCATATTCATTGATCAACTTGATTGCAGTCTTTTCACCAACCTTTTCAACACCAGGATAGTGATCAGAGTTATCCCCCATCAAGCCTTTCATATCAATAATTTGGTTAGGTGTAATACCCAATTTTTCTTGAACATGTTCAGGTGTATAACTTTCAGTTTCAGTCACACCCTTCACATTAACTTTTACAGTCACCTTATCAGTGGCTAATTGTGTCAAATCACGGTCACCAGTAATAATAGTGACATCCATACCGTCCTTTTCAGCTTTATGCGACATTGTTCCAATAATGTCATCAGCCTCATAGTCTGGCAATTCATAAGTTTTAATACCACGATAATTAAGCATCTCTTGAATTAACGGTAATTGTTCCATCAATTCTTGGGGTGTTTTAGCACGCGTACCTTTGTATTCATCAAACATTTCGGTTCTAAAAGTAGTTTTTCCTGCATCAAACGCTACTAGCGCATGTGTTGGTTTTTCATCTTTTAGAATAATTTCCAACATATTGTTGAAAGCATACAAAGCATTAGTATGTATTCCCTCACCGTTGACAAATTTATCTAAAACATTATGCATTGCGAAGAAGGCTCTAAATGAAACACTATTTCCATCTATTAAAAGTAACTTTTTATTTTTTGACATATATTCTCCAATAAAACTGAAATTAACTATCTCTATTTTAACAAATACCAACCTGTTGTAACAGTTTCCGAACAACTAAAAAAGCCCAGATTACAATCCAATCAAGGCCCTTACTTAGTTATTCTTCTTTTCATATCTAAAATAGACATAAATCACTGATATCAGTACCAATAATGATAAAACAGTTAAAACAATAAAGTCAATTTTTGTTCCTAAAATTGTATTATAAACTGTATTTTTTGTACCGCTAGTTAGAGCAGCTGCAGAAATTACAACTGATAAAACATTGGTTCCTAGTGAACCGGCATATTGTTGCATCATACTGAATAATGAATTTTGATCCGACTTCTTAGAACCTTGAACCTGCATACTACCATCAGATAACGAAGTCCCAAAACCAAAGTTAAATCCAATTCTTAAAATAATATAAATTAAAGTAATACTGGTTAAAGTTAAACTCTCACTTTTGAACCAGAACAGTGCTGAACCAATTGTTATCAAACTGCCACTGAACAAAAGTGGTATCGAAGCACCTTTCTTATCATACAAATGACCCGCAAATGGACCAACAACTGCCCCTAAAAGAGAGCCTGGCAACAACATTAAGCCAGCTTGGGCTGAATCTAATTTCAAAACCGTTTGTGCAAAAATAGGTAACACAAATGACAAACCAATATTAATGAATTGCAAACTGAAATAACTGAATAATCTGAGTCTTAAAACTGGTAATTTCAAAATCGAAAAATCAATTAGCTGCCGACTGCTTCGACGATTATACCAACTAAAAATTCCGATAACAGCAATTGAAGCTATCAGCCATCCTATAAAGTTTAGAGATGTCCAACCGTGTACTCCGACCTGATCAAAAGTAAATAAAATCATTGAAAAGATGATGGCTAAACCAATAACACTACCATAATCAAATGAAATCCCCTTAGTTCCAGGAGCCTTCCCTTGTATTGAAAAATAGCCTATCAAAAATAAGATAATAATTAATGGGATTACGCCAACAAAAATTTCTCGCCAAGTCCAAATACGATTAATAATTCCACCATACGTTGGGCCTAAAGCTGGAGCCAAAGAAATAACTACTCCAGCTAGACCAGTATAGAGGCCCAATTTTGACTGTGGTACTTCTAAGAAAATCAAATTGAACATCAGTGGTGTCGACAATCCTGTTGCTATTGCCTGCAAAAGACGTCCTGCCATCAGGATCGGAAAATTAGGCGCTACCATACAAATAATCGAACCTATTAAACAAAGAGCTGCCGCAAATACAAAAATTCTTCGTGGATTAAATTTTTTCAAAATATAAGCTGTCGTACTCATTACCACGGTCGTCAACAACAAATATCCTGTTGTTAACCACTGAACGGTTCCCAAACTGACACCCAAAACTTTGGTCAATGTGGGGAAAGTAACATTCATCGAAGTTTCAATTAAAATTCCTGTAAACGATAATAAGCCAACCGCGAAAATTGATAATTTAACTCTTGTAGAAACAACATCTTTCACGTTTTTACCTCTTCTCATAAAAAAAGACCATGACAATATGCTCTGTCATAGCCTTCGTTAATTTAAATATTATTGTTGATTAGGATTTAAAGTACTCAATAGTTGTTCATAAGCTGTTTCATACTTTTGAACATCTCCAGCACCCATGAATATCATAACTGTATTATGGTATTCCAATAATGGAGACATGTTATCAAGCGTTAGAACTTTACCACCCTTATGAATCTTGTCACCAAGATCCTTACTTGTAATATCACCATGGGCTTCACGAATGGAACCAAAGATGTTAGTCAAGTAAACTTCATCAGCCATATCTAATGACTTAGCAAAGTCATCCATCAAAGCTAATGTTCTTGTATAAGTATGTGGTTGGAAGACAGCAATGATCTTCTTATCAGGATACTTTTGTCTAGCAGCATCAATTGTAGCCTTAATTTCCTGTGGATGGTGAGCATAGTCATCAATGATAACCTGGTCAGCCACTTTCTTTTCACTAAAGCGTCTCTTAACACCACTAAATGTTTGTAGTTCACGATTGATCAAGGCATGATCAAGTTTTTCCATATGACCTACACCAATAACGGCCAATGAATTCAAGACATTGTGTTCACCAAACAATGGAACTTGGAAGTTACCAATATTCTCACCATCAATAGAAACATCAAATGATGATCCTTTAACAGTACGTTGAATATTTGTAGCACGAATGTAATCTGATTCATCTAATCCGTAAGTATAGATTGGTGTATCAGATTTGATTGACTTAGCATGTTTATCTTCACCCCAGATGAAGATACCCTTCTTAGTCTTTCTAGCTTCTGATTCAAAGGCATCAACAACATCATTGATTCCACCAAAGAAGTAATCAGGATGATCAAAATCAATATTTGTGATGATTAAGTAATCTGGTGAATATGCCAAGAAATGACGACGATATTCATCGGCTTCAAAGACGAAGAACTTAGCATCCTTGATACCTTTACCAGTACCATCACCGATCAAGTATGAAGTCTTAGCAATACCACTTAAAGTATGTGCCAAAAGACCAGTTGTACTTGTCTTACCATGTGATCCAGCTATACCAATTGAAGTATAGTCAGAAACTAATGTGCCAACTAATTCAGGATATGTAATTACTTTTAAGTGCATATCATTGGCCTTTTTAATTTCTACTTGATCATTACTAAAAGCGTTTCCTTTAACAATCGTTAAGCCTTCGTGAATATTCTTTTCATCAAAAGGCAAAATCTTAATTCCAGCTTGTTCAAGACCACGTTGTGTAAATGTATATTTATCAATATCTGATCCTTGAACTTCGTATCCTAAATCTTTTAAGATAAGTGCCAAAGCACTCATTCCTGTTCCTTTAATTCCAACAAAATGATAAACTGTCTTTTCCATAATAGCTCCTAATTGAACAATTTCTTTGCTTCTTCAAAATCAAATGCTTGACCTGCTGTACCTTGATCAAGTACTAGAATACCACGTTTTTGTGGTGCATTTGGAATACCCAATTCTCTAGCTGAGCAAATCATTCCAAAGCTATCTACTCCACGCAATTCACCGGGCCAAATTTCTTTTCCGGTAGGCATAACTGCACCTGGCAATGCAACTACGACTAATTGTCCTTGATCTACATTTGGTGCACCACAAACGATTTGAACAGGCTTATCCAAGCCCACATCAGTTTGTGTAATATGCAAATGATCTGAGTCAGGATGAGCTTTCATTTCGTCAACATGTCCGATTACGAACTTAGGACTCTTATCTGCTACTAACTTATCAGAAAAACCTGCTTGAGCAAGTGCGTCGTTTAGAACGTTAACTTGGTTATCATCTAGGAATACTTGACCGGAGTCACTTTGAATTCCTAATTTTTCTCCGAGGCCAAAGAAATTAAAACCAATGGCTTCATCGTTTTCTTCATTAAAAATACGTACAACATTATCTTTTTGGGCAGTTGCTTGAGTGATACCAGCATCATTAGCTAGCTCAACAATAAGAACATCCCCTAAAACATCTGGATTATAAAAGCTTAATAGCAAGTTTTTCCCCTCACTTGATTAATTATTTGTTAATTACACTGTTAATAAAGGTCTCAACTTCTTCTTTAGTTTTGCGATCTTTATTTACTAGTCTACCAATTTCTTTGCCATTTTCAATAACAACAAAGCTAGGAATACCCATAATTCCTAATTCTTGAGCAACTTCCATGTTATTATCACGGTTAAAGCTGATCCAAGTAAAGTCTGAGTATTCTTCTTCTAATTCTGGAAGCTTTGGTTCAATAAATTTACAGTCTGGGCACCAGTCGGCATGGAAAAATAGAACGTATTTTCCTTCTTTAGTAGCTTCGTGCCAGTCTTTTACGTTATAGTCTTCAATTGTTTTCATAGTTAATTCACCTCTGTCAATAAGATACTTTTTATTTATTAAACGGTCAATTAAATGTTCTTGAGTATTCGAATGATATATAATAGTGGTAATATATCATTAAATCGAAATCAAGGAGTGATTTTTTATGAGTAAAAAAGGTATCGGTTCATTAATCGTTGCTGGTTCTGTACTTGTAGCTGGAACGGCTGCTACAGTTTTAGTAAAACACCATCTAGATAGCGAGAAAATAATTGATAAAGTTAAGTCCGTCTTGGGCGAAGATAGCAAAGTAATCGGTTCATGGGTAGAACCACTTTACCAACGTGTTGACGTAAATGGTCATTCTACATGGGGAATCGTTGGTGGCGTTACAACCATGGATGAATTTGACGTTGCTCAATATCACTTCATTGCTGACGCCATTACCGGTGAGTTGCTTAACATTAAAAAGGTACAATAATAATCGATAATTAATTTTTAAATTGGGCTTTCAGGTAATTAATCCTGAAGCCTTTTTTTGAAAACTTTTTTTCATACTCAGTTTCGATATTTTTAGCATTTAGAACTTCATCATTATGTAGATCTAATGAAAGTTCATCAAATTTCATGCCGAAATTATTCATACTAACCAATGAATATTCGAACAATCCTTGATTATCGGTTTTGAATTGTAGGTAACCATCATCTTTCAAAATATATTGATATTGTTTTAAGAAGGACTTATAAGTTAAGCGGCGTTTTTCATGACGTGTCTTGGGCCACGGATCAGAGAAGTTTAAATAAACGCCATCAACTTCACTTTCAGCAAACAAGTCTGATAAATCGGCACCATTAGCTAATAACAATTGCAAGTTGGGTAATTTTAACTCAACTTGTTTTTTTAGTACCAAGGCAATGGCGCCCTCTTGCACCTCCATTGCAATATAATTATTTTGTGGGTTTTGTTGAGCCAATTCAGTAATGAATTTACCCTTCCCAGAGCCAACTTCAATGAACAAAGGTTGTTTCTTTTCGAAACGGTCTTGCCACTTACCGGGCATATTTTCTGGTTGTACAGCAATTAGGTCAAGGTTGTCATTGATCATATCCTTGGCCCAAGGTTTGTTTCTTAATCGCATAAATCAAAATTCTCCATTAGTTTAAATATTTTTTCAGTTGTCTTGGCATATAGAAGTAATTTACAAACACTAATACCAAAGCTCCAGCAACAATAATTATAAGTCCATTCATACTCAATCCAAACTTATAAATAATTGCCAATGCACTGACGATCCATTGAATGCTTAAAATTATTGTACTTAATTTTGTAAAAGAAGCAATCTTATCTTTACTACTTACGGGATATAAACGTTGCATTAAATTTTGCATAACTTCTTTGAAGTATGGTTTCAGCTGGAATCCAACTAAATAAATGAATAACATTTCAACAATCAAAGAAATATAAAAATTATCGATCAAGCAAAGCATAATTGCTTGAATAATTGTCAAGCGCAAGAAAAGACCGATATATTCATTATTTCTAACAAAACCACGTGCAAATAGATACAAATAAGTATTAGAACCCTTTGGCTTGATAAAATTAAAGAGTCCATCTAACCACTTACGACGCTTAATTTTACTGTTAACTCCAGGTACATCTGTAAATAAGTTGTAAAAACGTTTGATACGAAACATTCGTTGATTCTCAGTTTCAATTGCATATTTCCACTGTAATTGTCCACTAGTTTCCAAAGGTTTTACACGCATATTCAAGAACAAGTAATAAATTACCCCGACAATCACCATAATAGCGCTTAGGAAATACGTTGAAATAATCAAAGAAATAACTAAAAGAATATTGGAAACCAAATGCATATTCAAACTACCAAAATGATCTTGACCATACAATGCCATTAAATTGACATTCAAAGATCCCAGTTTGAAAACAATTAGACCAATAGCAATCAAAACAATATCAATAATTTTCATTCCTGCTGCTCTTGAGGCAAAAGCCGACAATAAAAAGTTAACCAAAGCCAAAGTTACAATTGGAATAAAAACACTGTAATTTTTAGCAGCCTTGAAATACTTATAAAATTCTTTTTCTTTAACTAGTAGAAAAGTACTGTCTGGTTCTTCCAATAAGGTAGCTATTCCACCCACTTGTGTTGCCAAAAATAATAATAGGATAACGATTGGTTTGCCTATTATTAGTTGATGATGAATTGTTCCCAAAAGATTAGAATACCAAAATCCTAACGCACCTATCAAGACAATAAATGCAAGGACAAAATTATCATTAAAGATAAGTCTTAAATATTTAAATTGATCGAGTTGATGTCTTCTCAATCTCTCTTGCCATAAATTTGTCATTAGAGATCCTCATGTGACATCTTGATATAGATATCATCAAGATTACTATCCTGTTGCATATTGAATTTAGCTTTAAGCTGATCTAAAGTCCCATCAGCTCTAACTTGACCATGGTTGATCAAAACAAATTTATCCGCATGATTTTGAACAGTCGCTAGGATGTGAGTTGACATCAATACAGAACATCCTGCTTTTTTCTTAGCTTCAACAATATTCAAAAGATCATTAACCGCCAATGGATCCAGACCAGTGAATGGTTCATCAATAATGAATAAACTGGCATCAGTCATAAAGGCACAGACGATCATAACTTTTTGTTTCATACCTTTAGAAAAGTTTTGTGGGAACCAATCCAGCTTGTTATCTAAACGAAAAGTTTTTAACAATTCAGTTGCATTAACCCAAGTTTTATCATGATCTAAACCATAAGCCATAATTGTTAAATCAATATGTTCTCTCAAAGTCAATTCAGGATATAAAATTGGCATTTCGGGAACATAAGCAATTTTCTTCCGATATTTTTCAACATCGTCATGTAGACTAATACCATCGATTAAAATCTGCCCTCCTCGTGGAGTTAACAAACCAATAATATGTTTGATTGTCGTTGATTTACCAGCACCATTTAAACCAATTAAACCAACAACCTGACCACTTTCAACATTAAAGGTCTCTTTTTTTAAAACTGATACTTGACCGTATCCTCCGGTCAGTTCTTTTACTTCTAAAGTCATGGATTAAACCACCTATTATCTGTTTTTAATAATGTTAATATGATAGCATTGTAGTAAATATATTGCTGTTTTTGAAAGGAGTTTTTTACATGGATGATTGTGTTTTTTGCAAAATTATTAACGGAGATATTCCTAGTACTAAAATCTACGAAGATGATGATGTACTAGCATTCTTCGATATTTCTCAAGTTACACCGGGTCACACCCTTGTAGTGCCTAAGAAACATGTCAAAGATATCTTTGCTTATGATGAAGATCTAGCTGAACGTGTTTTCAAGAAGGTTCCTATGATTGCACGTGCTATCAAAGCATCAAATCCTAAAATTATTGGTATGAATATCTGCCAAAACAACGGTGAGATTGCTTACCAAAGCGTCATGCACTCACATATCCATTTAGTTCCCCGTTATTCTAAAGATGATGCTTTCTCAATGCACTGGGGCGACAACACTGGTCTCGCTAGTGCTGAAGAATTACAAACTCGTGCTGACAAGATCAAGGAAAACTTGGAGGGTTAAAATGAAATTTTTTACTGGATTCGTAGTTGGTACTATTTCCGGAATTGCACTTCATCTTGTCCAATCAAAAGATGCGCTATCTAGTGTCAATGATACCAAGATATTTCAGAATATAAAAGATTTTAAGGATATATTAACCGATTTACAGAAAAATACTGCAGTAGTTCCAGAAGTGGTTTCGGGTATTCAAGAAGACTTATCTAATTACTCAGAAAGTATCAAGCCAGATGTAGAAGAACTTCAAGAATCTATCGCTGAAATGAAATCAAACCTTGATGAGTTAAACAAAGGTTGAAGTTAATTATGAAGTTTTTGTGATTTTTTCATAAAATGATAAACTATTAACGAGTTTTTATGGTAGTCTTTTCAACTGTAGATATATTTATTTAATTAAGGATGTGTAAAGATGAATAAACGATTAACTAAATGGATCTTGGCGCTTGCTGGTCTATTTATGATAACTGTAGTTGCTGCTGGATGTTCAAGTAACAAGACTGTTGCTACACTTAAGGGTGGAAGAATTACCCAAGAAGAATACTACAAGGAAATGAAGAGTTCTTCCCAAGGTAAACAAACACTTCAAACAATGATTATCACAAAGGCCCTTGAAGACCAATATGGTAAGAGTGTTTCAACAAAACAAGTTGACAAGGAATACAACAAGTACAAGAGTCAATACGGTTCTTCATTTAGTTCAATTCTTCAACAAAACGGTATGACAACTGCCCAATTTAAGAAGAATATTCGTACAAATCTTCTTACAAAGGTTGCTTTGAAGAAGAACAAGAAAGTTACAAACAAAGACCTTCAAAAAGAATGGAAGAACTACCAACCTAAGATCACTGTTGCTCACATCTTAGTAGCTAAGAAATCAACTGCTGAAGAAGTTATTACTAAACTTCAAGACGGTGGCGACTTCACTAAGCTTGCTAAGGAATACTCAACAGATTCTGCTACAAAGAACAAGGGTGGTAAGTTAGCAGCCTTTGATAACGATACAACAAGTATTGATTCAGACTTTAAGACAGCTGCATACAAGCTAAACAAAGTCGGCGATTACACAACAACACCTGTTAAGACAAGTTATGGTTACAGTGTTATCAAACTTCTTAAGAAACCTGCTAAGGGTAACATGAAGGATCACGAAGCTGAACTTAAATCTAAGATCTATGCTTCATGGTTACAAGATTCAACTACAATGCAAAAAGTTATTTCTAAAGTATTGAAGAATGCTGATGTTTCTATCAAGGATAGCGATTTGAAAGACGTTCTTTCAGGTTACGTATCATCATCTTCAACATCAAGTAAAAAATAATTGATTAAAAAGAACTCTGGATGTAAAGTCCAAAGTTCTTTTTTTTTGAGGGAAAATACGGATTACATTGAATACATTAATAACTTTAAATTGAAGACTAATCAAAGTTTTATAGATAACATTAAACGCTTCTACCAAGAAACTGAAACCATCTCTACCTTTCATCACGGCCAGATGGTCGCTAAAGAAGCTGTCAGCCTTTCTAAAAAACATTCTGAACAGCTTTACCAGGCAGGACTTCTGCACGATATCAGCGCTTTTATCCCCAAAAACAAACATTTGTCAGTTTCTGAAAAATTACATATTCCTGTTTTAAAAGAAGAACGTCAAGTTCCTCTTCTATTGCATCAAAAACTCTCGGCTTACATTGCTCGAGAATGCTTTCAAATTAAAGATCCTCTGATCTTAAATGCTATCGAATGTCACACTACTTTGAAAAAAGATTTTACGAATTTTGATTTGATTATTTTCCTAGCCGATAAAATTGCTTGGGATCAATCTGGGACTCCACCTTATTTGAAAGATTTAAACAGTGCTTTAAAGGATTCACCACAAAAAGCAGCGTTAGTATATATTGATTATTTATTATCACACAATCCATTGATAATACATCCCTGGTTATCAGCGGCTCAAAAACAATTAATTGTATAAAAAAGGCAGCGTCTATTAGATTTAGTCATGAAATTATGACCTATTCAATAGACACTGCCTTTTATTGTTAACTATGTTTATAAAATGAACGATTATCTAATCCAAAAATTCTTTCAGAGAACTTACCTTCTTCGGTTTTATCCAAAGCCTTAGTAATCATATTGATAGAAGCATCCATCATATCAATATTATGTAAAACTTCAGCTTCTAATATCTTAGGACGTTCTGGTGAACCATACTCAAGCAAGCCATGATGTGACAAAATCATATGTCTTAAAAGAATCATATCTTCACTTTCAAGACTAATATCAAGGTCCGTAGCTGCCTTGACTATTTCTTCATCAACAATAGTAATATGGCCCAACATGTTACCTTCAAAGGTATATTCAATATCCAAGCTGCCTGTTAACTCAATAATCTTGCCAAAATCATGTAGGCAAGCTCCAGCTATTAATAAGGCTCGGTTAATTTGTGGATAAAGATCAGAAATCTTCTCTGCCATTCGCACCATACTCAAGGTATGAAAAGCTAAACCACCTTGGAAATCATGGTGGTTACTCTTGGCAGCGGCACTAGTAAAGAACTGATCATGATATTTTTTAAATAAATATCTAACAATTCTATTCCAGGCACCATTAGTAATTTGTAAAAAGACATCCTCAAATTCATTTTCCATATCGGCGCGTTTCATAGGTGCCGTTTGAACGAATTGTGACATATCCACAGTATCAGCATCCAGAAGGCCTAGACGAGTAATGTTAACTTGAGGTTTTCCTTGATACAAATCACGACGACCTTCCAATTGAACAATGGCACCAATATGGTACTTCTTAGCATCATCTTCACTAGCATCCCAATACTTACCAGGAATTTGTCCTGACTTATCTTCAAAAACCAATGACAGGAAATTCTTACCATTCTTTGCCAATCTAAAATCAGACCGTTTAATAATAACTTCCAGACTCATTGTTTCTCCATTGTTAAAATCAATAATATGTTTACTCACTAGGCTTCCCCCTTCAATTTTAAGATATGATCCTGTGGCAACGAACTAGGTTCATTGGCAGTTACATAAATAACTTGATTATCTTTAGCAATTCTCTGAATCAATTCAAAGACATTCTCTGTTCTTGAGATATCAAAATCAACAAACGCATCATCAATCAAAATTGGCAATTTAATTAGATCGGCTATCTCTGTAACAAAGGCCAAACGTAAAGAAATATACAATTGAACTGTTGTTGCCTGTGATAATTCGTGAACATCAAAGCGATTTTTAGATTGGCTAAAAACTGCAATATCATTATCGTGAAAATCTATCTTTACATAATTATTATTCGTCAATAAAGCAAAATACTGTGTGGCCTTCTGCATCATCTTAGGATAACGATTTTCAGTAGCAATGTTTAACATTTCTCGAATCCACTTACTTGCTAAAGTTTTAGACAACCATTCATCATAATATTCAATGATATCAATTTTGTTCTGAGCCAACTGGTCAACTACCCTTTGATATTGGGTATTATCTAAGACTTGTTGCATCTGTTCCTTTAATGAACCAATTTGACGACTTAATTCATTATTCTTATCCGTTAAAGCTTCTTTTCTCGTTACTACTTGTTGTAAATCTTCAATCAATTCATCATGATTGGAATATTGTTGCAATCGTTTTAAATCATCACCTAAAAAGGCTTTGTCTTGTTTAATCTGATTAATAACTTTTTGATTCTTAATCTGAGCTGTATGCATTTGAACAAAACGTTCTACACTCACTAATTGATACTTATCAACGATTTGCGATATTTCCGCATTAATTTCCTGCAAACGTTGATTTCGATTATCAGTAATTTCTTGAGTTTCTGACTGACTCTGTTCATTCAAGTCAGCTCGTGCCTTGATTTGATCTAATCTTGTAAAGTATTTTTCAATCTGTTCGTTATAATTATCTTTCTTATATGACTTATCTAAGATATTTAACTCCAACAGAATGTCATGCCATTTATTCAAGTCGACTTCAATTGCTTTAATACCATCACTCAAACTATTTTGAGTTGAGCGATAATTGGCCAACTGAATTACTGTACTTTGAATATTAACAATATTTTCTCGATTTAGAGACTGATAACCCTTTTGCTTGAGAAAATCATAATTAGCTAAATTTTGATTGGATTTAAGATTACGACTTTGATAAAAGTACCAGCCACCACAGCCAATTGCTACGATAGCAAAAATAACTTTTAACGGATTACCCGTTACCACAGCCAAAATTGCAGCAATACCACAAATCAATAGTGGCAAACTGTTGGTCTTCACACGTTGTTGCGGGTTAATTTGATCAAGTTCTTCACTTGATAATGGTCGCATATCTTCTGATAATTGCGGATTATTTTGGAATAGCTGATCAACTTGCGTATCAACTTTCAACAACTTAGATTTCATATCATCTCGATGAAACTGCAGGTTCTGAAGTTCAAACTTCTGATTGCGAATATAATCCATACGCCTCTGATTAGCTCTATAATTAACCAACATTTGTTTTTCAACATTATTCAATTGAGTCACACGATTTGTCGTTGTCGTCTCTTGTAATGTACTTAACTCTTGGTTGTCAGTTAAGAACTTTTCCCAGTCTTCATTACTAATCTGAGCGTTGTTACCAACTGGCTGTTTATTTTTCTCTAATTCTTCAAAGCGTTCCCACTTCTTATCTAAATTACGTAAAATATTTTCCTGTTCACTAACCTGTTTCAAAAATTCAGCATTATTATCAAATTCAATTTGAGTCTGTTTAGCTTGATTTTTGACTTTTTGATAAGCAACTTGTTGATTCTCAAACTCGGACTTCTGCTCGATTAAGTCATCACGCTCTTTGAGCTTAGCAATCAAAGGTTGTTTTTGTCCACGACGTTTATAGATATTCTCCGCTGAAGTCGTCATTTGATCAGCCGTCGCCAACCATTCCTTACTTCCTACAGCACCAACGGACATGATCTCTGTTTCTAACTGATTCTCATCTAATCCATAAATAGAAAAAATATTTTTATCGTCAAAAACATGTGTATGTTCAAAATCATCTTTGGTAAAGCTACCAATAATTTCTTTTAACAAAGATTCGGGGACTTGTTGCTCATCATGAAAAAGAGTCAGTTCGCCATCGCCCTTGCCATCAACTCTACGAATAGTCCAGCTACTATTATCGTCAGCTTTGAATACTAACTCACCACCATATTGACTACTCGTCTTGGGCTTATATTGTAAGTATTTGTTATCTCCTCTAGCTGATGCAAAGCCAAAGAGAACACTTTTAATAAAATTCAAGAGGGTCGTTTTACCGGCTTCGTTGGAACCAAAAATAACTTGATAATCTTGTTGAAAGTCAAATTCTTGGTCGACCCATTTACCAAAACCATATATTTTTGCTTTAACTAGTTTCACGATTACTCTCCAGTATATTTTTGATTAATTGTATTTTTAGTCAGTCTAATAATATGTTTTAAAAAATCCGGCTGATTAATATGCTCTCGAATAACATCTGAACTGTAAAGTCTACTATCTAAATCCTTGATATCATCCAAGTTAATAGACTTTTGTTCTGCATCATCCCAATATTTTTGGTCAATCGCGGCCAATTGAGGATTACTATTATATTTCAAATAAATTTTATAAAGTATGCCTGGTGTGTTCAGATTCTGTAATTGTTGTCTTAATTCATTACGATTAATTGTCTTAACAACATCATCATCCAAGTTCTGTGCGTTTTCAATTGTTAAAGTCAATAATACATTAGACTTATTCAAAAGTTGTTGTATCTTTTGGATCAATGAATCCACTGTATCATCTTCCGTAACACTTAAATCAGATTTTTCCCACGTATAAATGCCACTCTGAACAAATTCTAATTGTGTAGCACCATTCTCAACTGAAACAAGATAAAAGCCTTTAGGAGTTGTTTCATTTTGATTACGACCTTGAATATCACCTGGATAAACGATCATCGGTTTTTCATTCAAAATCTGACGTTTATGAATATGACCTAGAGCCCAGTAATCATATCCTTTTTTTAATAGATCATTGATTTTAAAGGGAGCATAATTATCATCACCGACACCTGCATGCAAGATACCAATTTGATAATCTACGCCTTCACGTTCGGGATAATCTTGAACGAGGTTTTTACTAATATGCTGTTGATAATAACTGAATCCAGCGACACCAACTCTTTGACCGTCTTTAGTAGTCAAAGTCGTTTCTGCAGGTTCTTGACCAAAAATTGTCACATTATCAGGAAATTCAATAACTGAAAAATTACTACGATAATAATCATGATTACCGTAAACCATTAAGACCTCAATACCGGCCTGCTTCAATTTTTCAAATTCAGACTTTAAAAACATCTGTGCTTTTAAAGAACTGTCTGTATCGTCAAAAATATCTCCCGCTAGAATAACAAAATCGACTTCTTGTTCTAAGGCAACTCGAAAAAGCCTTCGAGCTGCTTCATAAGTTGAAGCCTTTAATTTAGCTTGTAATTCCTTTGAAAAATCACTTATACCTACAAATGGCGTGTCTAAATGCAAATCAGCTGCATGCAAAAACTTCATTCTAAAACTCCCCCGTAAAAGAAAAGGACTTGAGCAAAATACCTAAGCCCTAAGTCCTTATTATTTATCTTGATAAATTTCGGCGATTGGTTTTGAAATGATTTTGTTCAATTCATCCATCATCGAATTCATCTTTTGCTCTTTTTCCATTAAATTTTGAATTTCACTGTAGTTTGAAAGTTGATCTGTTAATTCACGCATTGAGTTGACATCGTCATCCGTGATTTCTTGGCCTTGCATTTGCTTTTGTTGGAGTTCAAATTGTTTGTTTTGAACCTTATCAAAAAGTTTGTATGCTAGGTCATTAGCCTTAACAGCTTCAAAAGCAAGCTTTAATTTGGAAACTTCTGTTGTCTTTCTTAAATCTTGTTCAAGTTGATTGGCACTATCATAAATGTTCATACAGTCCTCCTATTGACCAAAAAAATTCTTAATATTATTATACCATTCCGTAGCTTTATTTTTAACGTTGTTTACGCCATCTTCAATAGATTTTGTAATATCTTTGTTTCCAGAATCATCTTTATTGGCTTGGGCCAGGTTGGCAGCATCCTTTACTCCAAAATCAGTACCCTTAGTTTCTGGTAAAATATTTTCCATCTCATCTTTGAAAAGATAAGCTAGACCATTTTCACTTGTACCAGGTATGAAATGATTTTGATCCGTCTTATCAAAACCGATCCAACTAGCAACAACTACATCGGGAGTATAGCCGATCATCCATTGATCCTTTGTACCGTCGTAGCCCCATGAACGTGGAACTTCGGTACTACCAGTCTTACCAGCTATTTGATAACCTGAAGGCTTAGCCGCTTTACCGGTTCCCTCATTGTAAACGCCAAGCATCATACTTGTCATCTCTTTAGCAGTATTCTTACTAATGATCTGTTTAGTAGAATTATTGGTATTATTGACAATCACAGTTCCAGTCGAATCTACAATTTTAGTAATAAAGTGCGTATTAGCTAACTTACCTTCATTGGCAAAAGCAGTATAGGCACGAGCCATTTGCATTGGTGAAACACCATTCTCTAAGCCACCTAAAGCTAAAGCCAAATTCTGATCATTCTTATGAATCTTAATTCCAAAGTTCTCAACGGAACTAACACCTTTTTTCACACCAATCTTATCCAATAAAGCTACTGCGGGAACATTCTCACTTTGGATCAAAGCTTTATACATTGGAATTGATTTTTGATATAAACCATCAGCATTAGTTGGCGTATATTTATTTTTACCAAAACTAGTGATCTCATCAGGTAACTCTGAATCATAACTATAGCCATTCTCAATTGCCGGCGTATAAACGGCTAATGGTTTAATAGTAGAACCCGGTTGTTGTTGCATCTGTGTCGCACGATTATAGCCTCTAAAGGTATGATCGCCACGCCCACCAATAACAGCCAAAACACCACCGGTTTTAGGATCTAAGGCAATTGAAGCCCCCTGAATCTTAGTACCATCACTAGCATTAGCTGGGAAGAGATAACTATTACTGAAAGAATCCTGCATATTTGTTTGCATCTTTTGATCCAAAGTCGTGTAAATCTTATAGCCCTTATTTAAGATATCGTCTTCTTTAAGACCATATTTATTCACAGCTTCAGATATAACGGCATCAAAGAAATATGGATATTTATAAGAACTACTTTCTGCATAATTATCATTTAAATAAATTGGTGTATTCTTGTAATATGTAGCTTGTGATGAAGTCAATTTCTTATTTTCAACCATTAAATCCAAAACTAAATTACGTCTAGCTTTTGAATTAGACATACTATCAATTGGGTTATAGTTATTAGGAGCTTTTAAAATACCTGCCAAAACAGCACCTTCAGCCGGATTCAATTCGGAGGCATTCTTACCAAAATACTTTTCAGAAGCATCTTGAACTCCCCAAACTCCATTACCAAAATAAGCGTTGTTCAAATACATCGTCAAAATTTCTTTTTTAGAATAGACATGATTAATTTCGATTGATAAGAATAATTCTTCACCCTTACGAGACAACGTCTGTTTCTGTGTTAAAAGTGAATTCTTTGCCAATTGTTGTGTTAAAGTACTACCACCACCGCTAATGCCATGATGTATCAAATAGCCTAGCGCAGCACGTGCGTAACCTTTAATACTAAAACCTGGATTAGTCCAAAAAGTACGATCTTCAGTAGAAGTTACCGCATTCTGGATATTTTTAGAAATTTTATCGTAACTAACATATGTTCCTTTATTCGCATATAATTCCCCTGCATCATCACCATCTTTATCCAAGACTGTCGTTTTAGTTTGTAATGACGACTGCAAGTTCTGTACATTTGAAGTCTTAGCTTTATAAGTCCAAAAACTACTTAAAACCAGTATTGCTGTTAAAATCAATAAGATAATCCAACGAGTAATTTGGAATCTTTTCCAATACTTTTTAATAAAAGACCAAGCAACTAGTAATTTCGGTTTGAGCCAATCCCAAAACCTATTTTCATTATTCATTGTTTAAATACCTCTGTATAAGAACAAATTTTATCACATTATCGACATATTTTTTAATTTACTCATCATTATTTAAGGAGAGCCCTTTCAATGTATCAAAAGAAAATCACCTATCATTCAAAAAATTATGAAAAATTAACCTTAAGGCAACTTCTTAAAAAATGGTTAATTCCTAAAAAGTGGCAACATTTATTCCGCATACAACACGATGTGCTGATTAATGATATTTACCAGCCCTTTAATACCATTGTCAGGGATAACGACGTGATCACTTTAAATTTTAATTTTGAACCCAGAACCGAACAGCACTATTTGCCCGGTCACGATTCAATAGACGTTGCTTATGAGGATGATGATATTATTGTCGTTAACAAGCAAGCTGGCAAAAAAACACACCCTAATCTCAAAACTGAAGATGATTCCCTAATGAATGATGTAGAAAATTACTTGCAAAATGCTCATCCCTATATGGTTCATCGCATTGATATGGAAACTTCTGGCTTAGTTTTAATTGCTAAAACGCCCTATTTAGTACCAATTTTGAATCGTCAGTTAAGTAGCAAAACACTGCATCGTCAGTATCTAGCTGTTGTTAAATTAAATCTTCCAATTTCTGATTCTGGCACGATTGATTTACCCATTGGACAAGATCCCACGGATGTTCGCAAACGTATGGTAACTGAAAATGGATTAAATGCCATCACCGAATATGAAGTGATCAAAAAGAATAATGATTTTGCACTACTCAAATTAAATTTACAAACTGGTCGCACTCATCAGTTACGGGTCCACTTATCACATATGGGTTGGCCTATTGTCAATGATCCCCTCTACAACTCAGATCCTAAACATGGTAAACTATTATTGTTTGCTGATAAATTAACCTTTGAAGAACCTTTCACAGGCAATTCAAAAATAATTAAGGCAAAATTATCGAAAGATATGTATAATTTAATATGTGCTTATTTTAAGCAACCAAAAAGCTCATCTAATCCCGACAATTAGATGAGCTCTCTTTTTGTCCAAAAAAGTTTAGGAGTGAAATAACTTTCTTGGTTGGACTGTACTAAAGGATGGACATAATCATTTTTATAATCGCCCCGACAGCAATTAATAAAATATATCCCACCACCAGCTTAGTAACAGCTTTAATTACTAAAGGATATGTCTTTGTCTTTATCTGTTCTTTTAGATAAGGACGTAGATCATCCCATATATTTGGATAAAGCAGTACGAGTAACAGTGTAATGTAAGGTACTACTTTGAGAATTGCCAAAATGGGAATTAGCAGGAAGGCTAAAGCCCAACTAGCTTTGAACAAACTCAAGGCATTGGTTCTACCAATTTTATAGACCAATGTGTGACGACCATTTTTTATATCTGCTTCTAGATCAGAAGTTCCATTACTAAGCTCTGCACAGAAAAATGCGAAAGTATTTGGCAAACTTACCAAAATAACAGAAATGGCTGTACTAGAATCAAACTTACCAGTTCCAGCTAACCCTAAGTAAGAGTATGTCACTGGAATCAGTTGGGTAATGGCAATAGCTACCACTGCTTCTCCGAACATTGTGGAGTTAAGTGGCTTGGGACCTGCTGAATATAATAGGCCAATTCCGATACCGACAATACCGAGAGCTAAAGTTATCCAGCCTGTCTTATAAATTAAGAATGCCCCAATCAATAATGGAAAAATGGCCAAACCGTACATCCATTTTTTAACTATTGCCAATGATTCACGATTAATTCCAATCGTACTAATTTTGCTACGATATTCTTCGCTAGTTGAATTACGATAATCCATATAATTATTATGAAAATTAATAAATAAATGAATAAAGAAAACAGCTATGAAACCTAGAATGCCGTATACGAAATTGTAAGTTCCATAATTTAGATAGGCAAAGACTATTGCTAATATCAACCACGCTATATCTAGTGTGGTCGTTTTTATCTCTGATAGTTCGCTAAAGAGTTTTCTATCCAAAATCAATTCACCCTACATTTCTTCCGGAGCCTTAACACCAAGAAGTGCTAATGACATTTGTAATACTGTTGAAACTGATTTAACTAAAGCTAATCTTGCTTTCAATCCTTCATCATCAGCCAAAATTCTACTGTGTGCATAGTATTGGTTGAAACTCTTAGCAAGCTTCAAAACATACTTAGCAACAACTGAAGGTTCGTATTCCTTAGCAGCACGTTTTACTACTTCTGGGAAGTCTTGAAGCATCTTAATAGTGTCCCAAGCCTGATCATCAGCAATAGCCAAATCTTTTGCATCAGAGTAATCAACATTAGCTTTTCTCAAAATACTTAAAGCACGAGCGTTTGTATATTGAACATAAGGACCAGTTTCACCTTCAAAACGAACAACTTCTTCCAAATTGAAATCAAAACTATCACGACGATCATTCTTCAAATCATGGAAAACAACCGCACCAACACCAACAGCTTCAGCTACAGCATCTTTATTTTTCAAGTCTGGATTCTTTTCTTCGATTTGTTTCTTAGCAAGATCAACTGCATCGTTTAGGACGTTATCTAGCAAGATAACGTTACCTTTACGTGTTGAAAGCTTTTTACCGCCAGTTGTAATCAAACCAAATGGAATATAAACAATATCATCAGCCCAGTCATAACCCATCTTCTTAAGTACGATCTTAAGCTTTGTAAAGTGCTCTGCTTGTTCACTACCAACAACATAAAGTGACTTAACAAAGTCAAAAGTATCTTTACGGTACTTAGCAGCAGCCAAATCACGAGTAATGTAAAGTGTGGCACCATCAGTCTTCTTAATTAAAGCTGGTGACAAATCATATTGTGACAAATCAACAATTTCAGCACCACGACTTTCTTCAAGTAAACCTTTTTCTTCAAGAGTATCAACGATAGCATCCATCTTATCATTATAGAAAGATTCACCTGTGAAATGATCAAATTGAACATCTAAACGATTATAGATTGTTTGGAATTCTTTCAATGATAATTCCTTGAACCATGACCAAAGAGCAAGAGCTTCCTTATCACCGTCTTCCATCTTCTTAAACCAAGCACGAGCTTCGTCATCAAGTTCAGGCTTCTCTTCAGCCTCTTTATGGAAGCGAACGTAATACTTCAATAAATTATTGATAGGATCAGCTTCAACTTCTTCAACTGAACCCCACATCTTATAACCAACAATCAATTTACCAAATTGTGTGCCCCAGTCACCTAAGTGATTGATTTTAACGGGATTATAGTTCAATTTAGCAATAATCTTAGCAATTGAATTACCAATTACAGTTGAACGTAAATGACCCATTGACATAGGTTTAGCAATGTTAGGTGATGACATATCGATCGGTACGTTACGTCCCTTACCTTCATCAGCGTTACCATAATTTTCTTTATTATTTAAAATTTCATTTAAAACAGAATTTGAGAAAGCTTTCTTATCTAAGAAGAAATTAATATAAGCTCCAGTATTAACAACTTTCTCAAAACCAGTTGTTTCAATCTTACCTACTAAATCCTCAGCAATCATATTTGGTGCTTTATGTAGGGATTTAGCCAAAATAAATGTTGGAAAAGCATAGTCACCAAGATCTGATGTTTTAGGTTTCTCAATTAATTTTGTAACTTGTTCCTCTGTAATTTCGTCAGGTAAAACCTTGACTAAAGCGTCAACTACTTGTTTTTTAAAATCCATATTTTCCTCCTATTAGATAAAAAAAACGCCTCTTCCAATAATATATCCTTATTGAAAGAGACGAGATTTCCCGCGGTACCACTCTAATTGATTAATATCCACTCATTAATTAATATATTCAGTTTACATTTAAATAAGAAAGGATGCGACTTAGTCATTGAAATAGTCAACTCACACCAAAATTTGACCTCGCTTGAAAACAATTAACTAATTAGTCCCTCTTTTGCAAAAATATGATAGCACATAAAATTATCAATAACAATAATTATTGCGAATAATATCACATCATTTGATACAAAAAAACGTTGATCAAAAAGGACCAACACTCCAAAACTTGTATAAAGCGAACTACGAGAACTGTACCCGTAGTAACATCAAACATTATAATACCAGTGTTTTCAGAGCTTTTCAAGCACTAATTTTAAGTCGTGACACACTCATGACACACAAAGTGGGAGTATAAGTCTAATCGCCAGTCTTAATTGACTAGCGATTTTTTGATACAAAAAATGACCGCGCTCAAAAAACAACGGTCATAAATTATGGCACAGAATTGAAATAGTCTCCAATTAGGACTAGGGATAGATTTAGGCCTCTATCTAGCAATATAGCGTACCGTCAACTGTGTGTAGCAAGAAAGGAGGATGGATACTTGCTACAATGTCATATTAACAGTCATATAGAATTTTTTCTATTTTTTTAATCTTCACAAAAAAATACCCATCACCTAAATTAATAGATGATGGGTTCTTTTATTTATTTTGAAGTTTGTTCACGGCTTCTAAAATTGTCTTACCGTTTGCTGAAACACTTGAATTGTCTTTATCTGAAACGGTAAACAATTGTGAAACCATGTCTAATTGAACACGATATTTCATATGTTTACCTCCTTGAAATATAATGTTTGCTATACTACTACGATTAATCTAAATGTCAAACTATTCAAATTTTGAGCCAGAAGTATATTCGAACGGAATAAATTGATCAGTAGCAATTTTTGCCATTGGAATGCCATTAATGATTCGAACACCATCAGTTTTAAAGGCTTTTCCAGTGCTGACAGACGCATTATGCACACGCTTTCCGTTCTTGTCAAAGACAGGTGCCGGTGAATCGTCTGTATATTTAACGATGATTAAATCTTTAAAAGCGGTCTTAGAGATTGGCACGAAAATATCGGTAGCAATTTGGTAATGTGGTTCATTATTGATCATAACAATATCTGAACTCTTCCAAGTTGATCCCGCCTCATACGTTTCAGGCCGTTCAATACCCAAACGATCAACTGGATGTGTTTGCTCCGTTAGCTTGATAATATTTTCTACTTTAGGCTTTTCGGGTTCAACTTTAGCTTGTGTAACTGCTTCAGTTTTAGCTGGTTGCTTATCAAAGATTCCCCAGTCATAACTCATATCTTGAGAGCCACCTCCCCAACTTGATGTGTACTGCCAGCCAATAATGTTTCCCCTAGTACCACAATCACTTGATCCATAATTGGCTACCCAAGTGGGATGTTTATTGGCATTTAAGATACCTTCGTTGAACCAGCTTGCCATACTATACTGGAACACATTTGTATAGCTTTGCGTTTTAAGGCAATTAATGAAAGCATCAACATAGCTTGCTACTGCCGACGTATTCAATGATGAATCTTCGACATCAACACATAATGGTGTATCTTTTCCAAAGCCCAAATTAACAACTGATTGTTCAAAGAATTTTGCTTCATTAATCGCATCTGCAACGCTTGTTGCTAAGAAATAATGATAGAAACCAACATTCATTCCAGCTGCTAAAGAGTTTCTTGCTTGGTTGGTTGATTTAGGATTGATGTAGTTATCTCCATCATGACTACCTTGAGTAGTTTTAATCAAAATACCAGATACGCCAGCATTAACTAAACCTTGAAAGAAGCCTAAATTATCGGGTTGAAAGCTGGACACGTCCGCAAAATATTTAGTCATATTAGTTCCTCCTTGTATTATTTTTTTGATTATAATTAGGTGTTTTTACTTCGGTTAGATCATCGCTTATAGTGCTTTTCACTGAAGTATCATATCCACCAAGTGATCCCTTTACTCCAGCATATAAACCGGAAGTGAATCCGCCTACCAATAATCCAGCAATTGCAGCTCTTCCTATATCTTCATGAAAAATAAGTGCAACTAATATGCCAACAATTATTCCAAAGATCATCGATACGAATGGTAAATATTTGTTTTCTAAAGGCGTCGCTACCTTAGTCAAGGCAGTAAATCCCATAGAACAGATAAGAATCAAAACCGTTAATCCCGCATTGTCTATTAAATTTAAACTTTTAATTATTTCCATCATATTTAACCTTCTTATTGTCTTCCTCAAAAAAAGACTAGCCAAATGGCTAGCCTTCTTTGTTTTCTTGATATTCTTGTCCAGTAATGTACTTATAATCATCAGTTGAAATGATAATAGGAACATACTCCACAATGTCACTTGCTTTAATTGTTCCCCATCCAAATTCAATTTTCAATGCTTCTATCATTTTAATTCCTCCTTAAAATTATTCCAGCCACCACCACTACCGGTAAGGGAGCATGCTTTAATTGACTACTTAGCTGTAACGTTTGCTCCATCAGTTGTAGCTGTGGATGTCACATCTGCTGGTGCTTCAGGTGCTGGTGTTAGAACTGTCCAGCCTTTTACATCAACTTTTTCTGATTCGAGACCTGTAACCGAATCCTTAAAAGTGACTTTATAATCGCCATCAGCAACTACTGTACCTGCTGCTAGTCCTGTAACAGCAACACTAGCTACACCGACTTCACTTTCGCCAATTTTGTTTCCTGTCTTGTCATAAACTACTTCAATATCTTTTGAGCGATCTGCCATACTTAAATACTTCCTTTTTTTATTTTTATCCTACTTAGCTGTAATTACTGCTCCATCATTAGTAGCTGTAGATGTTACATCTGTTGGTGCTTCTGGAGCTGGATCAACTCCATTTGCTTTATCCAGCTTGATAGTTAAATCTGCTACTTTTTTGGTCAATTCTGTGATTGCCATTTGTGATGTCAACTTATCTTGGATAGCTTGCTTAGTCACAGACGTAACAGCTTGCTGGATTTGATCATTCATTAATTGATCTTTTAATTGGCTCTTAGTTAAAGTAACCAATAACGCTTTGGCTTCTTCATCGGGAGTTAAGCCTGTTGAAATGTGAACTAATTTATTATCAGATTCTCTGACCGTCCAATTAGAGCTTTCATCTATTGAAAAGGCTGGATCACTATCCACTAGTGTCCAACCTTCAATTTCAGATTGTCGTTCTGCTCCTGATTCTGGTGAACTATAAATTCCTATGATATTTCTATCAGAATCTAGTTGAATTGCTATCTTCATTTTTTTGCCTCCTAATCTTTATATGTCATAACTTTTGAAATATTAAAAACAGAATTTAATTTATCTCCATCAGAACTTTTTAAAACGAAAGACACGTTAGTTTCAATAGCCGAATTATTTAGAATCTTACATGTAGCGTTTTGAATGCTATCAATTGTTGGATATACAAGAGGAACATAACTGGTTACATAGTAATATTCAAATGTAACCTTTTGACCAATCAAGTTATTTAATTGACTAGTTATATCAACTACATTATTTATAATTAAATCCTGCTTTTTCAATTTTATAGCTGGTAAAGTTACCGATAGATTTATTCTGTAATTAGTAAATCCTGATCTCCAGAAATCATGAGTACTAGAATTACCACTCGATGCTATATATTGATCTAATGCTAAATTTAGTCCATCCATAGTATTTTCATAAAATTCTGATGGTCCAACTAAAGCTATCTTTCCACTTGTTGAACCAGTAAAAAGATTTACTGATGGTGGTAACTGAGCAACTGCTGGCTGTGTTGAGAATGTAGCAATTGTATCAACCACAAATTGGTAATTAGCTCCAGTAGCACCAGCAGAATTTCCATCGTTGTCATACCCAGCAGTATGATCAATCGTCATAGTTTTATCTGCATTGAACGTGAATGAAATGGTAGGGGCTTTTACATTTTTACCACTTATATTTTCACCAATACCGGCAATTTGAACTGTAATCTTTTGTCCAACAGGTAAACTAGCAGTTTGGATATACAAAGGATATGGCGAGGTAGTTGTGAAATGTCCATCTTTAACCGCATTATAAGGATCATAATTGATTGGAATACTAGTAACTGCTCCTAATGTGCCGTTTGTCATTGTTGTTTTTTGGATATGTCCTAGAATAGTAATTCCATCAAATTGACCAAAAATCTTCGTTCCTGGATCATCTGCAAAGGTAATTTTATTGGATTGGGTAGGGTCATCAGTACCTGCCCATTCCAGATTTCTCTGTGTGATTTCGCCATCTGCTAATGAACCGGCATAATAATCAGCACCGGCTGCTGGGTGATTTGAATCAGTTCCACCACCGGTATTGCCACCAGTGCTGCCACCAGTATTGTTTGATGAGGAGCCAAACCATTTTGATTCTAGAGAAATATAATTAGTACCTAAATCTGTTCTAGCAGTATGTGTTGTATTCCCTTTGTCATCAATTATTTTAATTCCGACAGGCATCATGTTACTGCGATTTCTTGCCTCATTATCAATCACATTTACCATTAATTTGCCTCCAATTCTGATAATATATATTGCCAATGCTTTTCAATGTCAGGATCAACTTGACCAATATCAAAATCACTATTTAAAGCTGTTTGAATGGCCTTAGTAAAATCGTTGTTCTTGATAGCCTCTTCAATAACGGACATACGGCCGTTGTAGTCAGATAACTTTGCCAAAACAATATCATCTAAGTTTTGAATGTTATTCATAACTAAATCTGTATATGACTTTTGAAGCTGCCCTAACTCATATAGAGCTCTTTCACCCTCACCCCAATATTCTTTATGAGGGAGTTCATCAGGATAATAATTACTATCTTCTAAAATTCGCACATTGAAAAATAAAGTTTTAACAACATTTAAATTCTTATCTCTAAATTTGAAATAGGCGTTTCGATAATTTCCTGCATGAATAGTTGCCTCTTTTGGTAATGAAAAACTAATCAAACCTGTGGTTGGATCTTTGGAATCAAAATTATTATCAGTTGTAATCGGAATACCCGCTGAATCTGTTCCAACGAATTCTCCGTGCCAGCCTGTTAGATCCAATTTATTACCGTAATTCAACATCTGAACATCAACGGTACCCAAACCACCTTCGCCTTGTTTAGCTAGAAGAATCGGCATAACCCGTTTTGTAATCTGTCGCATATAAACACTTTGAGGATTGTTCATGCTGTTTTCGTCAGATGAATCTAATCTGTCTAAATAAAATGCTTCTTCTTTACCAATATCAAAAATCATAATTTGAGGAATTGGTAAATCTGTCGTTACATCCATATAATTATTTCCTTTCTAAAATACTCCTGGTTTTTTAATTCCGTTAGAAGTAGGATTTTCATTTTTTAAATGATCTATTTGTGACTGCAAAATACGTACTTCGTTATCAATTTCATCTTTTTTATAGTATTGATCGGAAAACTTACTTAAAAATTCCGCCGTTTTAGCAGAAATAATTGTTTCAACAAACCCTTTAAAGTCGCTTAACGTATCTTTAAGCTTTGCAAAAAAATTTCTTTGATCAGTTTCATATTCATATAGTGAATTGATGGATTTTTGAATCTGATCATTATTGCTTTTTAAGCTATCTTTAAAATTGCTATCAATAACACCATTCCATTCATCTAAATCAACGTTGTGCCAATAATTAGGTAAGTCAGGAACTGGTGGAAATACTGTTTCATCTGTCACAGCTTTAAAGTTGTATACTTCTGAATCGGTAGTACCGTCAGAATTTTGCTTTGAAATAATTACTTTCTCACCATTATCAAAGCTTAAAACTGCTGTCTTTCCATCTTTAGACTGCATACTCAAGCCTGGAAACTCTGATTTAACTACTCCGTCTGGTAAGTACAATTGATCACGCCCTTTCTTTTAATACAGACATTTCACCGTCTGTAATTTCGTAATAATTATTTGTTGTAATAATTTCTACAATTCCATTTTTTGAATCTATAAATGTTGCCCGTAGGTATCCTTTTGGGATATTTGCGGGTTTATTTAATGTATTTTCGTCAAAATAAAAAGGACCCGAAGTATTAATTAACTTCATGTCCTTGACGTATGTTGCATAAGTATTATTTTGATTCATTAATTCTTTAATATGATTATCCAAACCAACCACGGCTAAATAATGCGTTTGCGGGTAATAATATCTACCGGTTATTGGATCAGGAATTCTACGTATATCTTCCACTATACCTCGCCTACTTTCTGTGTAATAAATGGACTCGCAATAATTCCATTTGAGATTGAATCAATTCCATTGTATCTAGCGTTAGCTAAAGAACTTTGAACTGATAACTCATAATCTGATAATGTTTGGGCTGTGTTATTTAATGTAACCTCATAGGTATTTGAATAACTTAGTGGATTGTATTTAATACTTACGACCGTGACCCAAGTAGTAAAATTCTCTGGTTCTATATCACAATAAACCATATCTCCAATGTAAAAAGTATCTTTGCCTGAATAAGTCATTGTAATGTCCACAGTTGGTTCTGTCTTCATTTGAGATAGTGCATATTTTCTCATTTCTTCGGAATCTTCAATGTCATTATTAGTTATTGCCGGGCCGGGTCTTTCGCCCCACTCTTGTATTGATTTTTCATCTCGAATTATAAAAGGATGAAAGTAATCGGTAGAATGGTCATCTTCTGCATTATCATCATCTGACTTCTTAACTTCCGTTGGTTCAACATCTGTATCACCAGTAAATACGAAATTATCGGCACATACCCACTCATTAGTTGCTACACGATACCATGTCTTACCGTTAGCTCCATCAGTAATCTCACCGTCTATTTTCCATTGTGTTCCGTTAGCAAGCTTTCTACCCACTTCATGCTGTGGAGTCCAAGGTGAATCGTAAACGATCGATTCAGTAGGCGTTACTTCTGATGGACTTACATCGGGTTTACCTGAAAAATCTAATTGATCTTGCATTACCCATTCGTTAGTACCTATCTGGTACCAAGATTTACCTTGAGCACCATCGGAGACTGAGGCATTAATTATCCATTGAGTACCTGGTGCTAGTGTTCTACCCGTTTTGTTTTGAGGAGTGAACGGTGAATCGTAAACATAAACGATTGATGCACCATCACTGCTAGAATCAGCTTCAGGCGTCTTAACAGTGCCTTGACCACTTGATGGTGTAATAGTGTGATCTTCTGGTTTCACACTTCCATCTTTATCGAAATTAATATATTGTGAGTCAACCCACTGATTAGTAGCTACTTCGTAATATGTAACATCATTAATAACTTTTTTATTATGAATCGCCCATGTTGACCCATTGGCCAAGTGGTTAACTATTGAATCAGGTTTCAATGGATCACTTAACACAGGTGCACCACCTGAAACCATTGTATTGACTGTACCAATAGCATTTCCTACTGGTAGAACTTTGCCACTAGAAGTATCTTCCTTTAGTGAGTCTGTGGAAGTCTTAATTGTTCCTTGTCCGGTCACTTGAGTAATAATGTGATTTTCTGGTTGAACATCGCCATTCTTATCAAATACGATGTACTTTTCGTTAACCCAACCATTCGTGCACACTCTATACCATGTTTCACCATTAGCTACTACCTTAGAATCCATTACCCATTTAGTTCCGTTAGGCAAGTTCTGAACTGTGTGAGTAGGCTTATTAGGATCATCCACAACAGGAGCACCATTAGTTTCCATTGTGTTAATAGTTCCAATAGCTGTACCGATTGGTGAGGTAACAGGAGCATTAGTTTTACCGTAAACCCTAGCAATATTTTGAATTTCTGTGGTATCAATGTTAGCTGTGAATGTAGGCGTGTTGTTAATATATCTAAATGACTTATTAACCTTATGCTGCCAATCATTCATAGGAATTAAAGTAATATTTTTGTTATCAGCTACAACAACTAAATTAAATTTTTCAATACAATCATTTACACATTCAAGTCCTGATTTTTCACCATAATCTGTAAACGTTAATTTTTCAGTTGTACCAGAGACTTTCCAAGTAAACCCATGATTACCGAGTTCGTTTTGATCAAAAACAAAACTCATCAAATCGTTGGCTGAAAGTTTCTTAGTACCTTTGATCTTATCGTATTGATAAACATACTGGCAATCAAACCAGACATGTGTGGCTGAAACAGTTCGTTTGAAGTCATACCCCTCATCGTCCTTTTCAGCCTGTTTAATACGATATCTTTGACCATCAAATACAATGTAATTTTCATTTTGCAATAATTGATAGCCTATAGAATTATCATTAATCGCTGTGAAATCTATTTGATTGGTCTTATTCATTTCTTCTGAATTGCTCAATGATCCTCTATCAATGCAAGTAAGAGTTTCATCATACTTGCCTTCTCTATCTTGAACTCTATATTTTTTAAAATTGATCATAGATATATAAAAGGAAAGTCAAATGTGACAGTGCCACTAAAGCCTGCCAAATTAAAGCTATTCCATCCTTTCTTTAAATTGATATGACCGTGATTGGTTTCTATTTCACAAGAATCACCATTAAGTAAAGGGTGCACACCTTTTAAAACTAGAGAATCATTTGAAGAAATATTTGAGTTCATAGAGAAAACATCTTGGGTGGTTATATTAGTCAAGCTAGGACTACCTGAACCTTTAAAAATAATATTTAATTCGTGATTCTGTTCATAAGGTTGAATATCGAAATCGGACGGATTAAATATTTTAAAGGTTCCTTGAGAGTGAGTGTAATTCAAATCAGTTGTTGAAAGATTTAAATTATTAGAAATCAAATCTTCCTCACTTGGATCAATTGGAAAATCCGTTGATCTAGCCACTGAATACATATAAGCACTAGGAATATCAAACTCTACTGAAAAAGTTTTATCGTAAAATCCAACATCTGTATAAGAGAATGGCTTAGGTATTCCATAAAAGCAACGACCAATATCGTAACTTTGACGAACTCTCACTAAGCCTCGATTGAAGAACTTATTATAAAATTCATGGAATCGACTTTCTAAATCAATTCCATCATCAACTCTTAGCAAAAAGTCGGCTTTGGCCGTGCGTGAGGTGTACAATACAGGACCCATTTGAGTTTGTCCGTCTACACCTGCATTAGTCTTTAGATTAGGAGCCGTCTGTGGTGAACCTACTATAAGTCTAGTAAATATCAAATCATGATAATTACTAATCTCAAATTCATTTTGTCCATCGGATTTAATTAATAATGAGTTCTGTCTGTAATGTCCATCTGATAATCTTTTAGGCAAACGCTGTACCTCCCTTTCCTTGGAACTTAGTCATCTTTCGATTAGATAAGCCAATTTTATCTAAAGCATTTGAAATGTCGTTTAATGATGTGCCACCATTTGAAACATCAGAAGCCATTGAACCGTCAGCAATCTTGCTTAGCAATTTAACCATGATTTGGGTCATCATCAATTGTTGTTGTTGATTGCTTTCAACTCTGGTCGTATCAATCGAGACTGATGTATTAGTATCATCGGGACCACCTATAGTGTCTTTGGCCTTTTGTAAAATTTGAACTGCTCTCATTTTGTTATTTAGTGGAATCATAACTTCGGGACCAGCCTCACCACCAATAATACTTGTTGGTTTATTAATAAAACCACCATCATACATTAGTCTTGGACCAGAAGGTCCACTAGCTGAACCACGCCATTCACCATACTTTCCGTTGTAGCCCATACCCATATCAGAACGCCATGTAGCATCGTTAAATAACGCAATCAACTGATCCAATGGATTGTGGATATTAGTATGTCCTGGCATAGCGTAGTTTAAGAAGGTTGGTAGGATATATTGAAGGATACCAGTTGATGGTGTACCAGCTTTTGCATTGCTGTCCCAGTTATTAGTAACGTTAGGATCACCACCTGATTCATTGGCGATGATACGTTCAATCATGTCCACATTGAAGTCCGTAATTTGTTGGTGCATATAAGCAGCAGCCGCTTTAATCATTGGACCATATGCTTTAGCTGGTCTAGCACCACCAGCTCCACTAAAGTCCATATCTGCTAATGTTTTCTTAAATGGCTCTGCAATAGCCTTTAGGAAACCATTTGAAATAGCATTTCCGAAACGACTAATAAACTCATTTCCACTAAAGCTAGCCTTCTCAAAGTAAGGTTTCTTTAAAAATGGAACTGGGTCTTTTTTTAATTCATCTAAATGTTCAAAGACATAATCAGTCATATCTTCGGAAGTTTTATTTGTATCTCCCTTACCATTTGCATGGTGTGGAAGGTTAGCTACCATTCCCATAAATTGCTCTGATAAATGATGCGGAAGGATTGCTGTATCAGCGCCTAAATAGCGAACTTCTTCGCCTTTTAAACCAACTGGATAAATTCCATTAGCTTTGTCATAAGCAAGCTCATATCCTTGCTCACCAACAACAGCTAAATTACCACCAGGAGTACCAGCAGTACCAACAGCATATTTAGCCATGTTTAATGACTTACCACCGAAATCAGTAATGACTGAATTAATTCCGCCAATACCTTTATTAACTTCTGAAATGACCTTACTTAGTGATTTACTTGCAAGGCCAGGTAACGAATTGAAAGCAGTCTTAAATGTGCTTGTAACAGATTTTAACCATGAACTCCATTTCTTTAAATAGTCGCTAGAAAAGCTAGTTTCTTTCTTAGAAATGGCATTCATTTTAGAACTGTAATTACTTACAACTTTGGCTAATGCGTTCTTTTCCTCGGAACCTGTATTAGCCCACACATCTTTCCAGGACTTATCAAAGTTAGTCTTGAATGATTTTAGGGCGTCCACGATATTATCCGTATCAGTCTTGAAATCTTTATCGAAGGTAACATCAGAAGTTGCCTTATTAGCTTCAGCTATTTGAGACCTTAAAACCTTACCAATATTGTTACTATTTAAAGTCTTGGTTAAGTTTTTGATATCTTTATCCAAACTAGCGAATGGATCGGATTTACTATACATTCTAGTAAATTTATTAAGCTCTTGAAAAGCCTTTTGAACATCTCTGATTGGTCTAGCGAATTTAGACCACGTCTTTGTATTGTCCTTAATACTGTGAGATAACTTATCAAACTGACTGTAGAGTCTGTCTTTCTTTAGTTGTTTGTATAAATTACCTAAACGATTAGAAAGTTTAGATTTCTTTAACGTGGCTTCTAAGTTCTTTAAATCTTTATTAAGACTTTCAAATGGATCTTTTTTCATAGACTTAGTGAAAGATGAAAGCTTCTTAAACGCACCAGCTACATTATTAACTGGTTTAGCAAAACTAGTCCATGCCTTAGCATCTTTCTTAATGCTGTCAGACATCTTCTTAAATGTGTCTGCTAACTTATTTTTCTTTAAAGCCTTATCCATCTTATTTAACTGCTGAGTTAAATCATTCTTTTTTAACGTCTTATGCAAAGACACTAAATCTTTATTGAATGCTGAAAATGGATCTTTCTTCATTGATTTAGTAAATGAATTTAAACTCTTAAATGATTTACCAACAGTTTCAATAGGTTTTGCTAATTTGGTCCAACTCTTAGTAGAACCAGAAATTGACTTGTCAATCTTTGATAATTCTTTGGCTGGACTATTTTTCTTAAGATTACTCTTTAAATCTTTAATAGCTTTTTCGTAATCTTTGATAGCTGGCACCATATCTTTAACATTCTTAATATCTGTTTTAGATACATGTGTCGTTGCTACATCCTGAATTGCTTTAGAAGTGGAAGTCTTCTTAGGAGGCTCATTAATACTATCTTTAGCTTTTTTTGCTCTTTTAGCTAAAGCCTCATATTTTTTGGCATCAGCTTCAGCTTTTTTCATTTCTTTAAGATCAGTACCCTGTTCATTAGCAGAAATACCAGGAGTTACCATATTACTCTTAAATCGATTGGCACGTTTCTTAGCTGATGCTGCTAACTGGTCATAATATTTACTTGTGCCTTTTTTAGCTGTCGGATCGTCTGGATGATATAACCATTTTTGAAACGCAGGAGCAGCAGATTTACCAAGTTGATCACCAATAGTAGAACCTAGTAATGCACCAGGTGCTCCACCTAAAACTCCACCAATTCCTGCTCCTAAGGTCGTACCAATGGCTCCACCGATACTTTTTACCTTTTGAGTTTGTGTCTTAGCCTTGATTGCACCCACAATGTCCATACCGGCTAATGCAGCAGTTGCTCCAATGGATAACTTAGTGCCTAGCGATAGTCCAAGTGCTGAACCTTTACTTTCAATTGCTCCACTATCCATTTTTGAAGTAATTCCTTGTGTAAGGTTTTCACCAGTTTTTTCGCCAACTTCACTGGCAGCATTTTGAATTTCTGAGTTCTTAAGTTTCTTACTTAATCCACCAAAAGCATCTGCAACATCATTGATTTTAACTGCAAAATTAGCTACTTTATCAGCTACCCAAATACCAGCTAATAGACCGCCAATAGTTTTGAGAGCTTGTTCATGTTTAGCAATGCCAGACACAAATTGATTCAAAACTTTTAGTGGGTCTTCGGCCTTTTTACCATTGGTATGAACTAAGCCAAAAGCTGTGCCAATAATCTTTAAAGTGCCTGCAAACATATCCCAAGCACCAATAGCAATATCTTTAGTAATTGTTCCTAATGAACCTGTAATACCTTTTAGATCATTCGAATGTTTGCCTAAGTAAGTGAAGAAGTCAGCTACTTTATCAGTTAGATTTCCAACCCATTTGCCAACACCTTTTACAGCGTTTTCAAACTTTTTAGTACCTGCTGCTTTAGCTAGCTTATCACCAATTTCTGTAATGGCTGGCAATGCAGCACTTGAAATAGTCATGGTAATAGCATTGACAGATTGCTTTAATCTATCTAATGCAACTTTACCTGTTTCACTATTCTTTTTAGATAGCTTTCCAACGTAATCATTTTTAGCAGAATCAGCAACCTTTTGATTCAATTCACCAAGTTGCTTAGCATTTTCAGCCAAGATTAAACCGGCTTGTTGACCTGTTGTACCAAATAAATCATGGAAAATATCGGTTTGCTTGTTCTTACCCATGCCTTGCATTTTGTCATGTAATAGACTGAAAATGTCAGTCATGGACTTCATATTACCTTTATTATCGGTAAAGTCTTTTGTACTTAGTCCCAATTCTTGAAGTGCAGAAGCACCTGTCTTAGTTGGCGAGATTAAACTATTAATTGCTTTTCGCAGACCTGTACCAGCCTTGTCTGCTTCTCAATTATGTTATCGTAAAGGCTCTTTATCCTTTACTTCTTATGCTTTCGCATAAGTTCAGACTATATCTCGGTCTCCAACTTTACTTGCTGAGATCTCCCGCCTTCGTGGATATTTCTCCATACAAAAAGAGCACCAATTAAGTGCTCTTTGTTTAGGTTACTTTATCTAGTCGTTACGCCTTCCGAAAGTTTCCTATTCGGCTTGGTTCGGGATCAACATATGATTATCTAAGAATTCATTTACTACTTTTCTAACATTAATCACGTAGTCTTCCCCGAATTAACGGAATTCTTTTTCAAAAGTATTTCTACTTAAGCGGCCAGTTTCCAAAGCCCATTATTACTTAAGATACCCATCGCACTAGAAGTTTCACTTAAACTAAATCCAGCTTGATGAGCAGTTGAGCCAACATACGACATACCAACACCCAAGTCACTAAATCCTGTGGCTGTCATATCGGCTGCATATGCTAAATCATTAACAGCAATCTTAGTATTCTTGATCATTCCTGCTGTGGAATTAGTACGCATACCGAATGCTTCAAGTGTTTGGGATGAAACTTTAACAACATCTTTAAAATCATCACCAGAAGCTACAGAAGCCTGTAATTCAGACTTCATAGCACCCAATGCTTGGTTAGTGTCATATCCACGCTTGATTAAGTCTTCGTATCCATCTGCAATCTCTTGTTGTGACTTACCATACTTTAAAGCATACTTTTGACCGTCTTCTTGCATTCTAGATACGTTCTTAGTAGCTTCCACTACCTTTTCGCCACCAGTTTCAGCCAGGTTAGTAATCTGTTTGTAGCTATTTTCAAGTTCAACAGATTTTTTAGCACCACTAACGAACATAGCAGTAACTGCTGCACCCGCTATACCTGCCGTCATAGCCATATTCTTCATATGACTAATGCTATTCTTTATACTGCTATTCATATTGCCAATAGCGGTTTTAGAAGTAGCGGCTGCTTGTCTGATTCCAGTGAAATGTGTACCCATTCCACCAAGTTCAGAACCTAACTCACGATAGCGAGTACGACTTTTAGCAATTTCAGTACCAAGTTCATTAACACGTTTAGCCTGTGTAGCATATTCCTTAGAGGTTGCACCAGACTCATTTTTAACACGTTCTAGCTCACTTGATTCCTTTGAATACAAAGAGTTGAGTTCTTGAATACGTGTCTTCAGTGCCGTTCTTTCGGTCGCTGATGCCTTAATTTCTTTGCCTTCAGCTTTGTAACGCTCAACAAGTGATTGAGAAATGTTCTTAGCATTTTCCATTGCTTGCTTTTGGTCTTTAATACCAGTCGTATACAAGTCCAAGGTAGATTTGGCACGTTCTTGTTGCATAACCATGTTATTTAATTGACGTGTAGCTGTATTGACCTGATTAGTATATTGACTAAATTTTTGACTACCTTCTGTAGTAGTTCTATCGAGATTACTCATTTCAGACTTTAATCGATTAAGATAATTAGTCTGTCCTTCAATAGCTCGCCCTAATCCTTCGGCCTTTGCTTGATACGCTGATTGATAATCACCGTTAGCACGTTGAACTTGCTCATTAATCTTCCACTCAGACGTTAACGCCTTAACTTGATTTCTTAGAGACTGGAGGGAGCCTTCAGCTTGAATTGAATCAATATGGATACCTGTATTCAGTTCCATATCTTTTGCCATTTATATTTATCCTCCTTTCTCTAAAATTGAGGAAACACCACCCGTTTTTATAAAGTCAGTCAAACTCATTGGGCCAACAGAATTATTAGGGTTATTAGATTCACGTTTATCGTCTAAAATTTCTGCAAGTACAAAAAATGGCTGGGATTCAACTGTTTCTAGGTCCCAACCTGTTTCTTGCATAATTTGTTTTTCGTAATTTAAGAAATCTTGATAGACGGTAAAAGGATCTACTTGCTCCTCTTGTGTGGCTTTTTTGGGTCAATATCCTCATCATCCGAAGTAACACCGTGAGCGATTCGACCTGCCAAAGCACCCGTTTCTGATGTAGTCATGTCGTCAAGCATTGATACTTGCTTAGGATTTAGTTTCAAAATTTCCTTAATAAAATTAACGGGAACATTTTGTAAATCTAATGCAGCCTTAGAAGCTGTATCGAAGCTGTTCATAATTTGCTCAGCAACTTCACGTTCCCCCAAATCTTTAGTTTCAATGTTGTCTGTTTCATCAGCTACAGCCATCATATTTTTGTTCTTATTACTTAAATTTGTGTAATATGCGTAAGAAAGTCTCAAATTTTTGTTACTTTTCTTGACCGTAAAGCGGCGGCCGAACGCATTGATGTATACGAATTCTTTAGACATTGATTAATCTTTCCCTTCTATTTTCCTATTTAAGCAGTTGGTGTACCTGAAACATTTGAAGCAGGAGTGGCACCATCTGTTGTTAGTGGCATACCAAAGATTTTTGTTTCCCACTTGCCTGCATCGTAATTTTTCCCATCCTCTAAGGCTTCAAAGTATGCAAATCCATCAGAATCACGATCAGTAGCACTAAATGTAAGTTGTTCTTGATCATAAACAGTTGTATTTGTGTTCGTCTTTGGAGCAACGGTAGTAAGATGAAATCTTCCTTTAACTAAAGCTAAATGAGCACCAATGCTTTCATCTGTTGCGTCATGTGAAATCATTTCAAACACACAATATGGTGATTCTGTTTTCTTACCAATACCAGAAATACCACCGTCAAAAGTTGTCATTCCTAAAATCTTTTGTCTGATCTCTTGTGGAATTGCGTTAGCAATAAATGCTACTGAAATAGCACCATGTCCCTTAGAACCTGCTTTCCATTCTTGATCAGACCCATAAATAGGTGTGATAGTTGGTGATAAATTTGAAATTGTTGCACTAACTACTGAACCCTTTGTTTTAGGTTCAATTGTAAAAATATTTTCCTTGTCGATTGTTTCGGTGTTATCGGTATAGATACCGATACGTGCTGATTCAAAACCTGATAATGCCATTTAAATGACCTCCGTTTTTTCGTATTTCATTGTTCTAGTCAAAAAGCCCGTATCTGGATCAACGTCCGGATATGAGTCGTATTGATAGAACCAATTTTTTTCTAATTCTTGATTAATGATTGATTCTGTAATATCTGGAATAGTATCTCCACGATAGAAAATCTGTATTTCTATCCTGCTTTCTTTAGTGGTAGAAACATCACTAGCTCGACCTGAGTAGATGCTGTTAATCTCAGATATAAGAATCGTTGTTTCGTCAACTTCTGTGTAATCTTGGGGAATATTTTGGGTAAAAAAATAGGACGGGTTAATTTTCAACTCATCCGCTCGTTTAAGCAAAATATCCTTAACTTTTTTGGTAATCATGCTAGTCTCCTAACATTTCTTTGTATTTTTTAACTTCTGCTGCTAAGACTAGGGCTTTTGTTTCATTTATAGTTCGTTCTTGAAAATGTAGTCCTGGAACATATTTAGTGGTGTGTTCACTGGCACCTTTACCACCATGAGCCATATAGCCGTCATTAAGGATTCTAGCTACATAGCCAGAATGACCAGGAGTGTTCTTGAAGCCTACATAAGTAGCACCATCAGCGCCCTTATATTTAAGACTGATGTCATCTGCTAATTTGATATTTGATCTACGTGTGTGTGGACCCTTATGTAAACTACTGTTCAAATTATTTTCAAGACTCTCTTTATAAACTTCCGCTCCCGCTTTAGTCATAGCTTTCTTTTGACTAGGAGTTAAAGATAAATTAGATAGTTCCCTTTCTAACTTTTCAAGACCCTCAAGAAATTCCAATTTTATCTATTTTCTTTAGAGTTATTAAATCAAAAGAACGTGGTGAATCGTCAAAGTCAGGGGAACTACCAACTAATTGATACAACTGGTCCTTAAAACGTGCGTATTTAACACCTTTTAAACCATCTGACTGATGTCTAATGATTAACACTAAGTCAAAAGTATTCGGCGAACCTAAAAGAGTAATCTGTTGTGTCATCGACATTGTATATATTCCACACCAAAGATTTTTAATTTCTTTAAAATCTGGTCTATTAGTTCCTTGTGGTGTTTCTACGAATCCTGCTTTGCCTAAACTAACTCGATACTTCAATCTACTAGGATTGATGTTCTGAACCATCGGCCTCACGTCTTTCTTTTTCTTTTAAATACTTACCTCGTAATTGAGCAATAATTGAATTACCAGTCATATCAACTGTATTGACACGTCCGGTCATACCAGATGATCTAAAAGTATAATATGAGCTTGCCAAAGCGATTACAGCAATCTCATAAGACTGTTTAACAGAATCAAGCTCATAAAATCCTTTCATAAGCCCGTCATCACTACCAATTGCTCCTTTAATATAACTTTCGGCAGCAGTTAAATTACGATTCAAAATCGTATCGTCTTCTTCGTCAGGATCAAGTCTTAAACTTAATTTCAAGTCGCTTAATAGTGAATCATCCATGATTACTTACCAGCTGCAGTCTGAGTACCAACATTAGAAGCATCAGCAGCAGCAGCGGTTTTATTATCAACTGTTAAGAAATAACCGGCGTTTTCATCAGCCTTAACGATGTCATAACGAGTACCAACTTGAAGGTATTGACCGTAGACAGTATCATCAACCCATCTAGCAGTAATTTGTGCACGATCGGCATAGAAAACGGCACGACTCAAATCGCCAATAAATGCATGAGCATCGCCCTTAGCACCAAATAGATCATCATCAATTTTAAATACTGGAATACCAAAAATAGATGTACCAGAAGCGGACTTAACATCAGTTTGTAATAGGTAACGACCGTTTCCGTCTTTTAAAGTGTCTAGCCATTGATAGAATGAACCTGTTGCAACGATTGAGCGGTTATATGCTTGATCCAAGTCAACGTTGTTAATATGTTTAATATCATCAAGTGTCTTAACAGTTAGTGGTTTAAATGATTCAAAGATTGCTGCAATATCAGCATTAGTTGTATTAATCTTTTGTTCATTAGCGTCATTTACTAGGAATGGAATCAAATCAACAGCTGAATCATCGATGCTTTCTTGTGAAACTGGTTCGGCACCACGTCTGGTTTGAACTTTGTAACTAATTTCTGTGAAATTTGGTTTGGCTAGTTCAGGGTTCTTTTCTAATTCAGCAACTGTATTCAATTTAGCAGTAGCCTTCTTACGGATTGGATATGAACCAGTAGCAGTATTGACAGACTTATGATTTACAAAGCTACCTAAATCCACAACAGTTTTTACTTCATCTTGTGGAATGTAAGAAATTGATGTAGGAATTGTTGGATTAACATCAGCGGATTTAATACCATCTAGTGCATCACGTGTTAATTCTGTTGGAATAATTAAATCTTTGTCCTTACCTTCTGTAAATCGAAGCTTGTCTGAACGAACTGTACCACCAGAATGTAGATAATCATTAATAGCTGAACGCATTTCCTTTAACGGATCTTCATTACGGCTAATCTTTTTACCTTTTCCTTGTTCTGGGAATTTCTTTGAACGATCTTCTTTAACGTCATCCTTTAATTCACCCAATTCATCGGATAAATCATTAAGACTTTGATCTTGTTTGAAACTTCTAGTAAGTTCCTTAATTTCGTTAACCTTTTTGTCCTTGTCTTCTTGTGAATTATCCTTAGAGCGAATAAATTCTTGGGCTTCTTTAATTTGTTTTTGAAGTTCTTCTTTTGTCATATAATTCTGTCTCCATTCTTAAAAGTTCCAATTCATTATTTAGATTGGAATCTTCTTTCTTATTTTTTTTGCTCTCAAATTCTGAAAGAGAGCGGTTTGAAACTGATGTTTCTCTATAAGCTGGCATTGGTGTAATTGATAGCTCAAATAAGTCACCAATCTGCGTAATATGACGTGTAGCGGTGTCTTCATCTAAGTCAGACCAATCATCATCATCAATAGTGAAACCAAAGCTACAGCCTTTTAAATTGCCATTTCTAACATTTTCAGCAACATCATTGCCAAGCGTTGTGTTAGGAATTTGAGCATTAAAAAACAGCCCTCTGTCATCTACTGAAAGTGACAAAGTGCTGCTATCCGCACGTGCTAAAATATTGTCCATATTATGGTTATAAAGCAGTTGTACGTTGCTCATATCCACATCGTCTAATGCTGAACGATCAACGTACTCAATGAATCCGCCTAAGTTTTCACTTGGTTGGTCAAAAACAATTGCATATCCTGACAACGTATTAAAATTATCATCTTCTGAGCGTTTTTCAATCTTAAAATTACTGTTATTGATCGCTCGTTGTTCCACTGTTTTCTTCGTCATCTGTATTATCACCTCCTTTCGGTTTAATAGTGCTGCCTTGAAACGGAACATCACCAGAAACGATGTCCTCTTTAGTCAACAAATCAGAGTTACTACGAATTAAAATCTTTTGAGCGGTCTTATAACCAATAACTCTATCGGTAACAAGTCCTCTAACACGTTTTTCAACTTGTTGCCCGTCAATATCAGAAATGGCATTAACATCATAGTCAATCTCACCATTTAATTTCTGTTTAAATTCTGAAACAACTCCACGAATATAACGCCCAATTGTTTGAGCATATTGGATGGCTACCATTTCAATATTTGAATGTTCTGATTCACTGCCTAAATAATCCTGTGGAACTCCATAAACCTTAGCTATCTGTTCACTGGTCCAATCTGTGGAAGAGAGTAATTTAGAAATATCTTTATTAATCTCTAAGGATTGATAATCCTCCAAGTCATCTAAAACAACGATATGACCATTCTCGGCCTGTTGTTCAAATGCTCTACGAACGCTATCTTTTGTTTCGCCTTCAAGCAATCCGCCTTTATTGATCTTCAAAAGACCAGTAATATTTAGCCCATTCTTCATCGCTCCTAACGCCAAGCCCTTATTAGCATCTTGAAGCTGCATTTCTTTAGATAGAGCACGTAATGGCGAAATACCAATCAAACCACCGTCTAATGAAACGCCTTTTAAATGAATAATTTGACTAGCGGGAACTGACTTCATATCTGGTTCTTCTGTATCAGGAAAATTAATATCATAGGTTAATTGAGTTCCGTCTGCCGACTTATAAATATCTACTTGAGACGGTCTCAAATATTCTAAGTGATCACTTCTACCTGATTTATCGCCCCAGATTAACGCATAGGCGTTACCAGATAGCAACATTTGAGCGTACATTGATCGCCAAAAAGAAAAACTATTAGTTAATTGACTGGGGTTAGTTAAAATCTTGTTTGTGTATTGATTATTAGTTTTAAAATGTACACTAGCCATGTCTTCTGCCAATTTATTTACAACTGCGAATACATCGGAATTTTTTAAAGCATCCCTAGCAGATACAAAATCAGAATTAAAAACAATTTTGTTATCTTTAATTGAATAACCTAATCCTGTATATCCACTGCCCAATGCTGTATAAGGTTCCTTAGACGGTCTTAATGATCTAAATATCATTTATTCACCTCCTTTCTATAGTAGGCGGTTACTTAGTAGGCTTATTCAAAATCAATGAAACAATTATTAAAGTGGCACCCAAAACATAATTACCAATCATCGTTCCAAAGTGGTATGTATTTATATCAACAATTAAAATTGCCAATAAAAAAAGCACTGTGTCTAAATTAATTAGAAGCCAGCGCTTAAAAATATTAAATCTTGCTATTAGATTTTTAACCATTGGTCTCCTTCCTTAAAAACTAAATTTACCTGAATTCAAATATTTTTTAATATCATCATCAGAATATCGAGAGAGTGGATCGTCACGGTCTCGCATATCATTGAAGTAATACATTGCTTGATACATCGCATCAATTAAAGCATCAACCACATCGATCTTTAATGACTGCTTGGACTTTCCAATCTCCATACCAGCTCTGTTCTCACCAACTTCAGCATTCATTAATGCTTTCTTCATAATTTCATCGTCTTCATGAGAAATATTTCTGTGGAAGAAACTATCCTGGATATATTTAATTGATTCAGTCAAAACGTAAGATGTTTGCTTAATAGGCATGATGTTCCAATCAGTCTTATCGTTAAGTGCTTGAGTGAAGTTATTAGTACGTAGAGCGTCATAACCAAAGAATAAAACGTTCAGGTTGTTTTCTTCTACAAAAGTCATAAGCCATGTATAGACTTGATCTAAATTAATCAATCCACGCTCGTTGTTTGTAATCGTACAATAGCCTAATTCAGCAAACTTACGATATTCAATACCGTCTGACTTTTCCTTTGCCGAAATAGAACCCATTAACTTCCACGGAATGAATGAATGCTGCATGATATGGTATCGTTCCATGCCGTTCTCTTTATAAGGAAAGATAAACGTTAGTGAAGTGTTATCAGATGTAAGACTGGCATCAAAGCCGATATATACGTCTCTACCCTTAATATCAAAATCAGTAGTAGAAGTAGTAGCTTCCCAGTCGTCTAAATCAATATAGGAATTGGTTTTGTAATCTAACCACAGATTTAAGTTCTTATTAGCAAATCTAAACTCTTCACCCGACAAGCGCTTATCATCAAGCTCCTGTTTCAAGCCTGACATCAAATTATCATGTTCGCTTGGCAGTAATAGTAAAGGATTACTTTTAGCCCAAGTTTCAGGGTCATTCATTTCATCTTCACTATCTTGCGCCCAAATTAAAACTAATTTACGGTCGCCCTCTTCATGTTCGTCACATTCCATAATTTTAATGATGGAATCTTCTTCCTGCTTAAAAGGAACTGTAGAATCAGGATAGGCAGTAGAAATTTGAGTGAACTGTGAATTAGGGACTTTAACTTGGCCGGATGTAATTTTACTAGTAACAACAGAGTGATTAGTTTCTCCAGCTTCGTCATAGACGGCAAACAAAAAGTGGTAAGAATCAAACTTACCACTCTCTGCTGATAGCTGTAATAACCTATTGTTAGTTTTGCGCTGGATCACTTTGTTATATTGAACATCTAAATCAGTTTGTTTTTTTAATTCATTAAATACAGCATTCTTATCAATGATTTTATTCATCATCGTTGAAATATAACCATAAATCTTTCTTGCCTGATCAGTAATGTTTGAAGTAACCATGAGATCTTGATTATCCAGTCCCATAGTTTCAATTAAATATGAATAGCAAGCAATGATAGACATTAAATAAGTTTTCCCTTGTCCACGAGCGACAGAAATAATAACTGAACCGTAACGTTTATTTCCTGTTTTTATTTCTCGCCAACCGAACATCAAGCAAAGTATAAAATTTTGCCAATCCATTAAAGGAACTGGTTCCCCTGTGTCAACGTTTGGACAAATATCTGCAAAGTTTAAAACCTGCTGGCATTTTTCAACGTCATAATAATAAGGATAGTTATAAGTTGAATCTTCAACACATTGAAGGTCTCGCAATTGTCTATATGCTGCAAGTTTCATATTGTAGCCAGAGATAACTTCCAAATCTAGGACTTTAAAAGCATATTTTGTACCTTCATCTTTATACTTTTCTTTAATATCACTGAAGTCTCTTGATCGGTATTCTTTCAAAAGTTCAAGTGGCCGTTGACTACGTTTTATTTTAGATAAATCCATCAACTAACCTCCAAACTTCTTTAATTCTTTTTGAATGTCAATATTGCCAGAATCATTTCCGTTAACTCCTATACGTTGAGAGTAAGAGTTAAAATCAATTCCCAAAGTCATACCTAAACTTCTTAAAGCCTTTGAACAATTGTCAACGATACCAACGGCTGGGTTCTTTTTGAGATTTCCATTCTCATCCGTGTAAACTTGACCATGTTCTGAAATACTATTGACTGCGTCTAAGTACATAGCATACTGTGTGCAGAATAATTCGAGATTAGTTTGATCTAGAACACTAACCAATCCGACTGATTCTAGTTTTGGAACTAATGTCTTCCACAATTTCTTAGCTTCTGGCATTAAGTAGCCTGGCGCTCTTTTAGGAAGCTTCTTAAGCCCTTTTCTAGCTTGTTTAACAGCTGTTTGCCTAGCCTTTTGTTCTGGATGTCGTGGGTCTACAACAGCTAAATTAGGCTTTCTACCTGCGTTTCTTGGGTTCATACTCTCACCTCCTACGTTAAAAGTTTAATTTTCGGACTTTTTTTAAAGCTCATGCCCACTATGCGAGCTGTCTCCCTAGAGACAGTAGGCGGGGGTCTATTTTGAAAAATTCGGCAATTCCGAAATATCTTTTAACAAAATATCTTTTTGCAATTTTTGATTATTATTTTTGTATCCTGTGTGGTAGAACTTATGTTCCCAATCCGTCTTGCGACTGTGACATCTACGGCAAATTGTGGCTAGGTTTGAAGTGTCGCGAATAAGTTTCGGAGCTACTTGACCAGGTACAATGTGATCAACTGTATTAGCTGGTCGAACAATACCAAAGCGATAACAGTATTGACAAATATAGTTGTCACGCTCAAGTACAGACAACCGAATGTGTTTCCATTCTCTTGAATGATAGAAGCTGTCACGTTGCTTGCGTTCACCATTAGCAGCACGAGCAGTAGCATTGTACTCTTGCTGATGTCTCTTAATGTGTGAGCGTTGCTTTGCTATGCGCTCTTCATATGCTGATAGGTCTGCCATGTGTTCATTACAGAATGGACTGTTACCACTCACTAAGTTATGACAGCCACTATGCTTACAACGTCTAACGAACATAATAGCTTTCCTCCAGAATAAAAGAGACCACATCGTTTGATATGATCTCTAATTAATAGTTTAAACCTATATCGTTCCTCTAAGTGGATATCTGGAATCGAACCAGATTACTAAGTCTTAGAAACAATTTAGTATTCGAAATAAATTAAAAGGAATGTCTACAATTTGGTGTAATAAGCCAAGATTCAAGGGAGGAACTTTTGCTTAGCAGTATCCATACATCCACATAGCATGACCAGCTTTATCATCACTGATCATTGAGGGTTAAACTAAATGTGTGGACCTTGGTTTTAATAGGTGGTCCTTCCTATATTTTTTCCTTTTATTAAAGTGGAGGAATAACCACATGTATCTATAGCCAGGCATGGAATCGAACCATGCACCATCATCGAATTTTAGTGTTACCCTTTGCACCACTGACTACCGTTGTTGTATTTACAAATCAAAAAGAACTAAAAGCTCTTTCTTTTAAATTTTATGATTGCTTTCCGACAATCAATTGTGCAGATAGGAGTTGAACCTATGCTCACAGAGTCAAAGTCTGTTGCCTTACCACTTGGCTACTACACAATGTTGGCTGGAATTAACCAGCCTAATAAATTCTTGAAGGAGTTTATAACACCAATGTTCTATGTGAAAGTAACCGTCTTCCACAATGCAAGAAATAGGTATCGAACCTAACATCAGTCAGAGCAACGATATATTGATTAGTATCGCTATGTATTATTTGATCTCTACTGATCCGCCCATGCGTTCTCACAGAAGCAAGGCGCTTTCCACACGCCTTGCAATGTCGATTAAACAGCGCCACAACGCTATTTAAAAATATAGTTTGAGGGATATAATTTTTGTTTTATTTAGATGACTAGTATTATTCCCAATCATCTATGCTACTAATTTACTACTTTTAAAACCCTAAAAAGTGCCAACATCGTGCCAAATTTCTAAGGTTCATAAATATCTAGTTCATGAGCAAGCTTCAATAGAAAATCACTCTTTAAACGTTTAACGGTTCTAACTGAGCAATTAACAATATGATTGAGTGCCAATCCTTCAACTGTATACTCACGATATTTCTTGAAATATAGCTCTTTAATAATTATTTGTGTATCAGTATCTGACTCAAAAAAGCATTTTTCAATTGCTGATTTTTCACGTTCAAGACTTTTGAGACGACGATCAGCGTCAATCGTAATCATCATTTGTTCTTGTGGTTTAGAAATCTTAGATGACTTACCACCACCTACATTTTCATCAATCTCACGATGTGGAATCATTAACTCCTGTTTGCGGTTCTTAATGTAAGTTTCTAAGTCTGGATAATCTCTTAAGACTGCCTCTACTCTAACACGAATATCAGTCCTAATCTTTATATCTGATCTAATAGTGCTCACCCTTTCCTATTTAACAACGTTTGAGTTTCATTTAATCTAATCGGAAAGACCTATTATTTTTGTTTTGTTCATAATCTTCTACCTCTTCCATAAATGGTACAAGTCTTGGATCAATAGCAATAACTTCATCACGTGTGAACTTAGTTTGCCAACCACCGAATTCAAATTTGTTATCTAATTCTGCTCCCCCATCCGAAGTGATATTTAGATAAGAATATTCATCACTTTTAATCAAATGCACATAATATTTTTTTGGCTCTGCAAACTTAGCCACACCTGCATAGTAATCTGCAATATCTTTTACTAGTTGGTTATTATCTAAATGGGTTTCGTCATCATACTCTAAGCCAATATAAAATAGCTCACTATCTTCACTAAGAATTCCACGAATTAGACTAAAAGCATCTTTATACCCACCATTACTAGCTCTCTCCAGTTCCTTACGCTCTTCGTCAGTTCAACCTTCTAAAATTCTCATATCACCAGTCATAATTAAATAGTCCTCGATTCTTTTCAATTAAATTGTTTAATTCAGGGAAAAGTTTATCCTCCTAGTTAATATCGCTAAACGTCAGAGTTCCATCATATAAGCCTGAAAGAGTGTCCAAATTAGCTTGATTAACATCATCAATGTTTCTAATATCCTCATCGCTATAGCCTAATGCATCAGCTATTTCAGCGAATGTGTAGAATTTTTTACGCATTTCATAAACTTGTAAGTTAATATTTTGAATCATGTCATACCTCCTTAAAATGGATAACAGATGTCTCTTATCACATCATTTTTATCAGAATCGGTTAGCTCTCTTCTTGCGTTAATAAACGTCATAGGCAGCTTGTTGTGATGTGTAAATACGTAATTGATTGTGCTCTCCATCGATTGATGCTGGTCTTCATATATTTTGATTAACATTTTTTTATAAATCTCTTTGCTTGTCATCTCAGCCTCACCTAACTTTTACTAATTTGTAAACATGTTCATGCTTGTATTTCTTATAGCTGCTTAATGTGCATCCACGAATAGTTGAAGGACTTTTGCCTAGTTTCATAGCTATTTGATTGATTGTGCCTTCGGCAATTAGTTTATCATCACAAAAATATTTATAATTATGAAGATGTTTTCGATTGATATACCACTTGCTATCATCTAGAAAGCCATCTACACATAATGCTCCAAAGTAATCTTTGTTATAACCAGCTTGTTCGGCAATTTTGTATTTAGGTAGGTTGGTAGAATCAAGTAGTCGTTGTGCCTTACGTAGTCGGTCGCTTTTATACACCTTCTTGGAATGCTCAATTGGATCAGAGAAATGTCTTTGTAATGCTTTCAAACGAGGATCATTAGAAGCCTCTTTGCAGTTAACTGTTCCGTAATCGGCTTCAATCGCTTGAACAATTTTAATTACTGCATTAGTCATTGTCTATTTCCTCCACGGGTGTGAAATTGTCTGCTGTTAATTCTGTATCACGTAAATAATTGTTTAATTCTGATTTAGTACATCTTTCGGCAGTACCACCATCGCTAATATCAACAAGCAACGGTTCATCGTCAAATGTAATTCCAAAATATAAATTGTGTCTACCAAATTCTTTTAATTCTTTAAAAACCCAATAGCATTCAGGTTCTTCTAACTCATAATTATCTTCAAAAATATCTACGATTGTTTTAGTAAGATCACCAAATTCAAAATCTACTAAAGGAGTCGTATAAAGATCTTCAAGAATTCTCCATAGCTTATTGTTTCTATTATGGAATGCATAGCCTTCCTCAATCGCCTCAGTTAAAAAGTCAGTTAAACTTTCATCTTCATTTTCAATGTAATCTACTAAGTCTTTATATCTGCTTCCTAATTGTCTTTTACTCATATTATTTCTCCTCTATATGTCATGGTGTATATTTGTGATGTTGCGGTTAATTTTGGCACTATTTGATTATTTATTGGTTTCGCTTGCCACTAAGATAGTTGCCATTAGATATAAAACTGGCATAACTAACTGATCTGAATCTCTTTCGAATTCACCTTGCATAATTTCGACAACTTTATTTATTTTTGCTACATCTAATTCATATTTATTTGAACCCATACCCGACCAACTCCTCATCAATAATTTTTAAAGCATCCTCTGGTGAACGTGCTATTCCGTGAATGATATTGTGATTGGTTAACATGTAATGAAACTGTTTCTGATCATCACGCGCACGTCCAGTTCGTTTTTTAACTTCAATGAAAAATATTTTTCCGTTGTTATCTTTGAAGCCGGTGAGATCAGGAAAGCCAGACGGTGGTCCAGCTCTGAAATATCCTCCTCGTTTCATTTCAACGGTGCCTGTATTAGTTCTAAAAATATGACAGTGATGTTTACTTACATCGATCATAATTTGTGATTGAATTTTGTGTTCTTCTGTTTTATCTATAAAATCACCTCAAATGTGACGTGTTTTGTGATGGGTAATTAAATGTCCACGAGCCCTACGGCTGTAATGGTTCAGCCCATATTTTTTTATATGTGACGGGTAACTTCAAAACTTTTTATTCTATGCTTATATATACGTATTACTTATATATATATATATATTATTTTCTTTATTACTTTAAAATAAGTAACCCGTCACAGTATATATATAGCTGTGAAACACTTACATTACCAAGCAATAGCTTGTGAAACATACACATCACAATCCCGTCACATATTTATTTTTGATCCATCCAGTTCAATCTGGTGTCACTTTTAACTTTTAATCCTTTATAGATTGCTCCTGCACGGGTATGAACTTTCTTAAATCGATTAGTCATTTCTCTGCCAAACTTCGTATTACTCATTTGATATTGAACGTTGTCTTCTGCCCATGATTTATAAAGTTTGTATAACTGACTAGCATTTATCGTGTATTCGGTACCTGTATCACAGGTTTCTGAAACAAATTGACTTAATACATCCATTTCTTCACGATATCCTTCACTTGCACTCTCTATCACTCGTGGAGTGTGGAGGCCGTGTTGTTGCCACTCTAACGCACCATCAACAGCCCAATTAAGAATTCCAATTGATTCACGAGCAAGTTTATACTTCAAGTCTTTATCAACTTGATCATCAGGAATCTGTACTGTGAATGGAATCAATCTGATACGTCTCCAAATACCATCATCAGTACCACGGATAATAGGTTTGTGGTTAGTTGCTAGCCAGAGCTTAAACTCGGGTTCGAACTCAAATTCCTTACCGTACAATTGACGTGCTACAACTTTATCTCCACCAGTCAATTGCTTTACTAATCCTTCATCCATTCTTAAACCTTCATTTGGTTCAGAACTGGTTACCAGTCTAGCTCCCGCCAGTCTGGCGATGTCCGAATTCGGACCACCAGAGTTTTGCTTAACCATAATTGAACTCGCTTGAATAGTTTTTGCATATGTTCCTAAAATATTGCTGATCGTTTCTAGAAATACTGACTTACCGTTTCGACCATTCCCGTAAAGGATGAACATAATTTGTTCTTTGATTGAACCAGTCATTGAATATCCGACAGCCGTTTGAACATAGTCAATCAACTCTTGATCATGATTAAATATTTGATCTAAGAATTTAATCCATTCATCACAGCTTGCTTTATCGGAATACTCTACATTTGCTTCTTTGCTAAACAATTTATTTATATCATGATCATGTAGCTCTCCACTTGCTAAATCGATATAACCGTTACTTGCGTTTAATAGTGTTTTATCAATATCAAACTCATTCGGTGCTACCGATACTCTATGCTTTAATTCATCCATAACAGCTTTTTTAGCCGAATTACTACGTGAATGTTTTACAAACTTATCAAATGCTTTTTTGATAGCAGCTTCTTCTTTTTCATCTGCATCAGCTGGGATTTCAACTTTTTCTTTTCCAATGCTTTCCGTCATAGCATCAATTAATTGATGTATTTTGCCCGATTGGTCAACTTCCCAGTAGCTTCCATTGAAAATATACCAACACTTGTTGATATAAGAGTATTTAATTACATCACCAAACTGGTCAATAACTCTATCAGTTTCACCGGTATCATCCCAGCTTCTTCTTGGAAGTTGCTTATCAGTCTCACTTTGTTTCATAAATTCAAGGTTGTAGTGCTTAACCGTTCTATGTTCTGGGTTGGTAAAAACATTGTTTGTATCATTGATAGCCTTGTTCAGAGTTGCCACGCCATATGTTGTTTTACCGTGTTTCTCGTCCCACTTGTCACGATACAAAACAGATTGCCTGAAAATAGCGTCCATCTTTCCAAAGTCTCTACCCGTCCAGAATGCTAAATAGTTAGCTAATGCTAAGTCAGCTTCCGACTGTGATCCATAAAGTTTTTCCCAACCACCATACATAAGAGCTTTGAAACTGTCTCCACTCTTACTATTTATAGCTTGCTTGATAATTTCAAATTCTGATAAATTATTTGGCTCCATCTCTGTGGATGTTCTTAATGGCACAACCTTCTTGTCTGCTAAATACTTGTCATATAAGACGTTTATATCAGCGTTGCTTATAACTTTATTACTTCCTAAACTCTTTCCTGTAAGGGCAAAGAAACGACCTTCATCGTACATTTCAATATTGTTTTTACGCCTACGTGATCCAGGTATTTCACCTTTGAATATGATATGAATTCCTGTACCAGACTGACTGACTTCTGTGTATGAACGAGTAGCATTCATAAATTCCGAAACGATATTATCTTCGTAATCGCCTTGTCGGTATCTCATGATGTCACTTTCGACATGATCCACATCGATACCCGCATAACCATTAGCAAAGAAGAATGATAATCCATCAAAATCTTTACTATTGAGTTTCAATTCCTCAATTGCATGGTCAAACGTCGTCCATGTGTTAGGATCATTACTTTTAGCATTGTTACCATCGATAGCACTAAATGGAATTTTAGTATTCCTCTTTCGTTCGGGTACCCATTTCAATTTGAACAGGCCCCATTGTTTCAAGTCACGCAATTCTTGCGGAATCTGATCATAAGTTGTGACTAATTTTTCTGTCATATTCTGACCTGCTTTCTATTCCTAGAATGGAAGTGAATCATCATCGATTTCCGGTGCTTTCGTATTAGTTTGATTAGGGTCTTTAAATTTATGTTGTACATCAGGATATTTAGTTTCTTGAACGTTCCAAGGTGCTACTCTATTGACTTCGGTTGTTTTGCCATCATATTCGTTTTCTTCTTTTTTCACATATACATTGACTGGTTTGCCTGAAATCATGTCCATAAATGCTTGAATAGTTGGAATGTCTGTACCTTCTGGAATCTTACAAGCGTCTAAAATATATTGAAATCCTTGCATATCATATTGATTGGTGGCTTTTCGCTTCCAGTTATCCATGAATACAATTCGATTGTGATACTTCTTTTGATTATCACTAACACCATCCAAATCATTTCTAACGACCAGTTTTAATTGAAGTGATTCAGCACCATTTTTAGTTGCACGTTCTTGAGCTGATTGAATAATCATTTCGTAGTTATCGCTTGGAAGTGGTTCGAAATTGCTTTCTTCGTTCTTTGAGTAATCTGTTTTAATAAATGACATTTAATTTGTCTCCTTTAATTTTAATGTACGAATCCACGTACTTTTGCTTGAAAGAATGACCAGCCCGGTTTATATCCACGAGCTTTGCCAATCTTTTGTAAATCTCTAAAACTTGTTGCATCTTTCGGGTCCATCTTGCTGTATCGGACCTTTTCATAATCAGTTTTAAAGTGAAAATCTTTACCAATTTTTTCAACTTTCACTGACTTGTCTACTTTTAATTCTTTGTTCTCTACTCCAATTTCATAGCCACATATGGGACAAGTGCTATAAGCTGCTGATATTACGGCAAAGCAGTGTGGACATGTTCTAATCGGTACGTCACTACCGCTTGCTTTTTTCTTTTTGTCCCTACCCTCTAAACTCCAAGTTCTGGGAGTGTCGGGCAATCCAAATCTCGTGTAATTAGCAACGTGATCAATAATTGTTGCTTTCTTATTTGGCTTGTATCTCATGCAACGCATTGATTGCTGAATGTCTAGCACTAAACTTTCAGTAGGACGTAGCATTATTACTACTGTGCAATCTGGAACATCAAAGCCTTCACTTATTAGGTCCACATTGCATAGAACTTTGATCTTGCCAGTCTTGAAGTCCGACATGATCTTTTCACGCTCTTTAGCAGGTGTCTTACTGTCAGCATGTTCAGCTGATATTCCAGCTTCATTGAATTCTTGAGCTACTTTCTTACTGAATTCGATACTGTGAGCATATACAATGGCTTTCTGACCATTGACTTTCTCTTTATAGGTTTTAATAACATCCCCATAAATAACTTTACCCACGGCGTCATCAATTGACTTGTTCGTATAGTCACCAGTTGATGAACGTTTCAGTGCTGTATCATCAATCAATTTCACAGAATAGTAATCATATGGTGCTAAATAGTGATTATCAATTAACCACTTAACATCTGGGCCTTCTACCATTGACTCGTATACATCGCCTAAACCTTTACCAGATAATCGCCATGGGCTAGCTGTAAAGCCTAATCTTGGAACATTTTCGTAATATTCATAAATCTTCTTGTACGTTTTAGCAAGTGAGTGATGTGTTTCATCCGTGATAATTAATGTTGGTTTTGGCAGCTTATCCAGTCTGTGAGCGATCTTACCAACAGTCATAATTGTGCAACGTGATAGGTCAACTTCATTAGCTTTAAATGACTGTGTTATCTGTTCTACAAGCTCTTTACGATGAACTGTGAACATCACTTGCCCTTTGGGTTTAAGAAGCGCTAGACGCGCTATTTCAGCAATTACAACTGATTTACCAGAGCCAGCAGGTGAAACTATCAATACCGACTTCTTACCACTACTTAGCTTTTGTCTCGCCTGGTTGACCAGTTTCGTTTGGTACTGGTGGAGTTTGTACATCTGAATCACCCCACTTAAATAGATCACCTTGTAATGCAAATGAACGATTATCAATTTGATTTTTTACATAATAAGCTGGTGTCGGTGATAGCAAGTAACCACGTTTCTTTGTCTCACCATTAATTACTAGTCTTGCAACAACGTTCATAAGTCCCATGATTTTATTAACTGACTTCTCTCTAATGTCGGGAATAAGCTGAGTGAATGATTGGCCTTCGGGAGAAATGATTTCTCTATCCCCTTCCCAAGCTGTATAAATTTTATTAATATTCTTCCAACTGTTAATATATTGGATCATATCGTGGAGGTAATACGTGTATTGGTTATAGTCACCTTGTTGTGGTGTTCCCATATCCTTACCAGTTTTGGTTTTACTTTCGTTTGCTTTCTCACCGAACCATGACTGTTCAAACTCTGATAAATTATCAAAGAAAACATTGTCGTACTTATCTAAGTAATTGTCATGAATATCTTTCAGCAACTCTTTAGTCTTGAGGGCTGGGTGAATGGTATTAAGGTAAACGATATCGATATTATCTAATCCAGCTAGAACATTCGTTGTTCTATCTACATCGATTACAAGTGTTTTACCTGGTAAATATTTAGCTGTGGTAGTTTTTCCAGTTCCTGGTTGAGCATAAATTAAGGCTGAAAAATCTTTTCCTTTGCTGATGTCTGCTGCTTTTACTATTTCCATTTATCTAATCCGTAGAGATGAACTGGTACTTAGCTCTGCACCAGGTACATCTTTTCCTTCCTTTAGCATTTGTTTGATTCGAGTTTTGTCGGGAACAATATCGGTCTTAGTTAAATATGCTGGAATCTTACTTTCGTCAATTAGTCTCACTGATTCTGGATTGTTCTGGATATAGATAGTAAATTCAGGAGTTTTAATTTTCTTTTTATCCGTTTCTTCCATGGCTTCTTGTAAATTCTGCTTTAGATATCTACGGTTGTTACCAATAGATGTAGCTCTTTCACGCAAGCGCTGCGCCTCATCTTTGAGAGCTTTTTCATCCTTGGCCAACTCTTTATCTACTTTCGCATAACCAATCGCTTTATCCTCGATAGCGTCCGTGATAGAGTCCATAGTGTCACTGAACAAAGTTGGGTCTGTGTCTTCTGCGAGATCTAACAATTGGTGGTATTTTCCTGTTAATTCGTATAATGTTGCCATTCTGCTTCGTACTCCTTCTGTGGTATAATTTAACTAATGTTAGTTAATATATGCGCCTTTGCTGATTGCGCTCAGCAGGGCGTTTTTTTGTTGCTCTAATTTTCTAGCAGCCTCATGGTATTTCTCACGATTGCAATCAGACATAATCCAATGAAACAGTAGTTGTCTATTTCGATAGTGGATTGAAGCCATAATCACCCTGTTGACGTGTTCACTGATTGTTACCATGCTCTCACTTCCCTTCTATGAGTAGTAGTGCTCAAACTTTTCATATACATCAGCTCTAGCTCTTGATTGATTGTTGTATAGCTCATCACGATGACACTCCAAATCATCAATTTGATATTGATATGTTGGATCATCTATCCCTTGTAAAATGGCTAGGTATTTCTCTCCTTTAACTTTTTCGATCTGTTCAGTTCTTTGACCAATTTCTTCGCTAACTTTTGCGAGCTGGTCAACCGCTTTATCGATTGCTAAAATATCCTTATTTGCTGTCACCTATTTCGCCTCCTTTAAATGAATCAATCAGTTTAGTTCTAATTTCATCTCTAACTTCACGATTATATTCAATGGTTGTATTCATACGCTCAATAGCACTTTCATAAGCTTGCTTATCGTCAGGATTGCTTGTGTGATAAGCTTTATCCTTTAAACTGTCTACTTGACCACTATCGTAACCAACAACGTCACAGCTCAATTTATAAGTATCTAGTAGCTGTATGAATTCATCTTTAGTCATTTGTCTTCCTCCGTTAATTTATCGTCAATCATTACGTCATAAGGCTCACAATCACCGTTTGGATCATAATCGGCATCAATTTTAATTTCTAAGTTGTTCATTTAAATTTCTCCTTCTTTGATATAATCTTCCTTGAGAAAGGAAGTGATAATAATGGAGCTTTCTAAAGAACAGATTGAATTACTCAAACAAGTCAAGAATGGAACAATCAGCACTGATACTGATTACTATTTCGACAATCAAATACTTCAAGACTTGATGTATAAAGATAAATTAATTGATCCTCATTTAATTTGGAGTAAAAAATACGATTGTCTTGTACCAGATGCTTATAAATTGACTGTAGCGGGTCAAAACGAACTTTCTAAATCTCTGGAAAAAAAGAACAGCAATTGGAAAGATAAAATTCTTTATCCAATAATAACTGGAACGGTGACTGGAGTTATTGGTTACCTACTTGGTAAATTTGGCTAGTACATACCCCAAAATCAACCATATTATTCCCGATATTATGCTTGGTAACACTTTGCTTAATTTATTTTTCATATGGTTACCTCCTCTGATATAATTTTTCTTCACAGCTATTGAAACCGCCGAAGCAAGTCATTTGCCACCTGATTATTCTTCAGAACAATAACCGTATAGCTATCTGGTAAATCTAGCTTAGTTCCATACTTACTAACCAGTTCATAGGACTGGTATCTTCCACAATTCAATAAAGTTATCTCATCACCACATGAGATGACTTTTTTTAATGCACTCATAACATCCCTCCTTACATATAAAAGTCTGTATATTTATGTAAAAACTTACTGAAATTATCGCCAATCATCATGTATATGGTTAAACTGACAATCGCAATTATTGCTACTGGCACCCACACGATTGCTGGTATTGATATGCTTCTCATAAAATTTTGCTCCCACGCTTTGTTTTTATTTATTTAGTAGATAATCGTCTACTTCTTTTTTGTTATAAAACTTTGTTCCACCAATGATGTGAAACGGTAAATCTGATAAGTGTTCTCTAATAGTGCTATCAGAAATTGGTAAATAATCGACTAGTTCAGAAGTCTTCATCCAAGTTTTTTGGACTTTAGCTTCATTAGCTTTGCTGATTCCTGAAATTACTGTTTGATAAACCTGTAATTCCACATCTGCTAATTGCTGTGGACTTAGTAAAATTTCAATTGGTCGTGTTTTCATGGTTATACCTCCATAAGTTGTTCAATCATAGGATAAATATTGTGCTGTTTAAGAACTTCATATAGTCCTAAACGTCCTTTTTGAGTCCACTTAGTGTTTAAAACAGCCTTTTCAGTTCCATCTTTTCGTTTAACCATCGTTGTATCTGAATGAGTCCAACCATTATGTTGATATTTAGAATAAAGCAACCACGTTTTACCTTGTTTATATTGAATTCCAAGTTCATGAAGTTTAGCGTTCATTTCTCTACCACTCATCCCATAATCCTTAGCGATAATTGTGATGGTTACTAATGATGGATTAGCAAGAACTTTGTCATAATAAGTAACTTTTGGTCTGTCCTCTGCCACTTGTTGTTCAGCAATCAACCTACCCTCACGTTCCGTCTTAAGCTGTGTGGCTAATTTAATTAGGTAATCTGGATCAGTTAACGTTTGCTCAATCGCTGAATCAGTTAAGTAAGCACCATGTTTTCTAATAGTGGGTAAAACTTCTGATGTAACCCAACGTTTGAATTCTTTTGCGGCTGGTAATTTACTAGAAAGAATTAAACTGTAAAGTCCTGATTCATTAATAATTGTTTGTTCACGTAATTGACCTGCGGTACTGATTTGGTACTTCAGCTTATCGTCATCATCTACATGTTTATTTATATCTCGGCTTCCATTTTTATAGCCAAGAATGTCAGCCACGTCTTTACCCACAAAATAAGGTTTGCTGTCAATTTGCACTGTTCGTACATTGTTTCCTTTAAAATTAAATTCCTGTAAGTTGTTCATCATTTTATTGCCTTCTTTTTTATAGATTTAAAACTCGTGCTACTTGTTCGCGTAACTCACGTGACTTGGGTGTCATGTCGCCTTTAATAGCTCTATTTAATTGCTGTGGATTAGCATGAATCAATTCAGCTAACTCTTTTTGCGTCATATCTCGATTAAGCAATGCGATCTTAATTGATCGTTCAATGTCATGTGCTACCTTTGCGAATTGTTGTTCTGGCATATAATCAGCTCCTTTACTGTTATTTTTTCATCAAGTTATTGCATTTATTTAAACTATAGTCTAATATAAAGGCATACCAAATAAGCAATTTAAACCCTATTACTACCGCAATTCTCGCCAAAGTATTGTATCGGTGGTCGTGTGTTTTTGTTGCTCAATTACTTGATGAATTAATAATATAACTAAAGTTTAAATTTTGCAAGAAGTTTTAATACTATAGTTTAAATTAATGTCGTCATTTTGGGAGAAAAGACTAATATGACAATGTTTGATAAGATAAAAGAAATTTCAAAAAAACGTGGCATGAGTTTAAATCAACTTAATGAAAAAGCTGGATTTAAGCAAAACGTAATTTACTCATGGAAAAGCAAACAGCCATCTATTGAAAGAGTAAACAGGGTTGCCGAAGTTCTTCACGTCTCTGTGGATTACCTTTTGGGAAAGACTGATGATCCAAGTACTAGTTCTAAGTCTAAAAAAATAGATATTAAAGATGCTATGCAAGATGACTACACTATCATGAGCTATGGTGGTAGAGAAATACCACCAGAAGAATTAGAAATGATTAGACGTATCTTAGATGGGGGAAAATAATGTATGAGCGATGTTACAACTTATTTACTGAATTACGCATTAGATCATCACATAGGATTTGAACTACTTAATGGAATTGATTCTGATTGGCCCTCTTTAGCTATACCGGAGCGAAACATGATGTTCATTAATACGAATTGGTACAAGCAAGAAGAATTACCAATGATGGTAGCTCATGAAATTGGTCATATGCTCAACGGTGATTCTTGCTATATGTATGACCATTCAAATACTGGAAAAATTAGTTCTGAGGGAGCTGCTAATAAGGTAGCAATCGATTTACTACTACAGTATTGCCGTGATAATGACATCCAATTTAATGACTATATTATGTTCCTTCAACAATTCTGCATTCCTCTAAGATACGAATATATAGTAAAGAAGAAAATGGTAATGAATTAACTTTTAATACATCCTTTTCTGATATACTTATACTGATTAAATATATATTTATGGGGGAAATATTAATGAATTATTTTTGGATAATTTTTAATGTATTACTGATTGTTGCACTAATTTATTGGATGTTTAGAAGTTATAAAAGTAAAAAATACAATAAGATATTATTTGTGATTTCAGTAATTGTATCGGTAATACTTATAATACCTTTGTTAAATGGCATAGTTTCTAATGCTGACAGTATTATTCATCCCACACCATTTTTAAAATTAAGATCTAAGAATATACATATTAATGGTACACATACCAAAGGTGTTTTATATGGTGAAACACTATCAAACAGTAAAGTGATTTTAAAAGATGCTGATGGCATAGATGACAATATTATTGTTAAGTCTAATGGGAACGGTACTTTTAAAGCAACTGGGTTAGATGATTGTACTGATTATAAAGTTACGGCCCAAAAAAATGGTAAAAAATCAGATACACTTAAAATATCTGTCGGAGACATCCCAGAATCAGCATATACAAAATTGCATGTAAATCATTCTAATTCCAATAATGCTTTAATTATCAATAATACCGATAGAAATACTATTACTGCTAGTGGTACTAGTTCACCAAATGCAATTATTAAATTTGAAAATCCAGATGATAATTATCGAGTAATTAAAAAAGTTACTGCTAATAATAACGGAAAATGGGCCATCAAATTAAATGGTCCTGGTACAGGTGAAACAGATAAGAAAGAGATCGAATATTATATAGAAGCAAAAATTAGTAATCGACTTACTAATAATGATGGTGCTATTTTCATTGAAAATACTAATCATAAAAACATGCCTAAAAAGAAAATAAATAAATACGATAAATATACTAAACAATTGAATGGTTATGTTAACCGTGGTAATGCAACTGATGTTAGTTATGATCAGACTGGTAATACCGTAACTTGGACTGGTTTTGAAGCTTGGGAGGATTATTCTTATAATGATTTAGAGCCACTTATAACATTATTACAGGCAGTAACTCTAAGACGTGCCGATGCTAATAATGTAGAGACACCAAATATTAAAATCATTTTACCCAATGGACAGCAAATTGCTCATCGTGATGTTGGTAATGAAATGAAATTTGACAATTAATACAAAAATAAACTAAGTCTCAAGTAGGCTTATTTATTTTTACCAAATTTTAAGGAGGTGATGCCTGTTTAAACTCTAAAATTTATGCTCCCACGCTAATTTTGGAGGATTAAAAATGGCAACAATAACAAAATATAAAATCAAATCAGGCAAAGAATTGTGGAGATGTGTTTATCCAAGTAGTATTGATCCACTAACCAGTAAAGTTAAACGAACAACTAAACGTGGCTTTAAAACTAAAGCTGAATGTCAAAAATTTCTTAACACTAAATTATCAGAAATTGATAATCACGGATATTCTAGTAATGAAAATCTAAGGTATAAAGATGTTTATCAGTATTTTCTTGATTCATACAAGAATACAGTCAAAGAAAGTACGTTAAACCGTGTTGAGGGGCTATTTGAGCACCACATCATCCCTTCTCTGGGAAAGTATGAGATCAAAAAAATAACCGCTCCTATGTGTCAGGAAGCGGTTAACCAGTGGTCAAAGAAATTAAGTTCTTTTAAGATGGTAAAATATTATGCCAACCTAGTTTTCAAAGAAGCTATACGATTAAAAATAATATATGAAAATCCAATGGATCTGATTATCATGCCCAAGAAAAAAAGCAGTATCGGTGATGAAAAAATAACTAACTTCTGGACTAAAGAAGAAACAGCAGATTTTTTCAAACAACTTGACACTACTTACTCTGACCACAATCAAAAAGCAATTGCTATGTTTAGAGTAGCATTTTTTACAGGAATGCGTAAAGGCGAACTTTTAGCTTTAACTATTGATGATATCGATTTCAAAAATCAGACTCTAAGGATAAATAAGACTGTTAGCCGTGGAATTGACAACGCCCCTATCATCACTACTCCAAAGACTAAAACATCCGTTAGAACGATTGGATTGGACGATGAGACGTGCAAAGTATTGAAGCATTGGATAATTGAATTACGTAAGCAAATGTTCAATCTGGGATTCAATATTGATACTACTGAAAATCAATTATTATTTCCCAATACTCAAAACCAGTTATTAAGCCTGACTAAACTAAATAAATGGCTACAAGTTGTAATAGACACATACAATAAAAACCATAAGGATAAACTTAAGCGTATTAACGTCCACGGAATTAGACACACAGCGTGCTCTCTTATGCTTGAATCTGGTTCAAGTATCAAAGCTGTTCAATTACAGCTTGGTCATTCTGACACATCTCAAATCATGAAAGTTTACTGGCACGTTTCACAAAAGGCTCAACTAGACACCGTTAACAAGTTAGCCAGCTTTATTGCAAAATAAAAAGCGTGACACACTCGTGACACACTTTCGTCAAAACTTATCGTAATCTATCGAAACATTAAAAATATAAAACGTTGATTTATCAGCATTTCGAGGCTTATCGAAACTTATCGAAACTGTATAAAGCGAACTACGAGAATCGAACTCGCGACACTAGCTTGGGAAGCTGGTATTTTACCATTAAACTAAGTTCGCATGTCATAACTAGTTAAGTATACAACATAATATTCCAAAAAGATAAGTTTTATTTAAAATTATCTTGAAAATTTACAATATAAATTGCTTTTTACATTTCGTTACCATAGAATCAACAGTGATGATAGATTTCTATCAACATATTGTGCATCAAGGAGAAGATTATAATGAAAAAAACATTGGTTACTTTATTAGCCGCTGTTTCATTAATGGGTGGATTTGCCACAGTAGCTACTGGTTGTTCAAATACTAAAAGTACTCAACAAGTAGATCAGCACTCTGCAAAGAAGATTACAAAAGATGAAATCAAAGGTCATGATTACGTCGGAGTAAGTAGTGATAACAAGGATGAATATATCACCTTCTTTACTGGCAAAGACAAAAAGAAAGTTCAATTTGTTCGTGTAAATAAAGATGGTTCGCAAAAAGTAATCACTGACTTTAAAAAGGCCAAAATTGTTATGAATAAAAAGAATCCTAAAAAATTCAAAATTGATGGTTTCAGAATTATGATGGAACCCGATTTCGATTGGACTTTTGTTAAGGTTGGTAAAACAACAATTAAAACTTCTACTAACAAAAAATGGAAATTGTATGATGGAACTCACAAGCAAGCTGTAAAGGCCGTACAAAAGAACGCTAAATAATAAATTCAAAAAGACTGATAGAAAATCTTTTCTAGATTTTCTATCAGTCTTTTTTTCACTATACAATTTGTAAATTTCGATTTAAAAACAAAAAAATAATTCAAGGTTTTAAACCTTGAATCATTTATTAATTAATAACTGAATTTTATTATATAAAAGAATTATGCAGTCTTTAATTTATTAACTGCCTCTTCAATTGTTTTACCGTTTGCAAAGACTTTTGTATTTGTATCTACAACGGTAAACATTTGAGATTTAGTATTCAAGCTTACTTGATATTTCATTTGTCTACCTCCTAATAATTTGTTGTTAACTCAACGGATGAAATAAGTATATTACTATTTTTGTAAAAAGCAAGCCCTTACATTTTTAATTTTTCGTTCAAAAAATCTGCTTATCGGTAGAATTTTTTCTAAAATCTCGATATAATTGAATCAATAAATAAGGAGAAGATGCAAAATGAAGAACATGTCCAAAAAAGAATATCCGTCGTGGTACCCTCGTAAACGAGGGCATAACACAGTAGAATTTAATAAGCCTGATAAGTGGTATGAATGGTCGGCCATTCTTGATATTATCTTTTTTGCGATTTTTTTACTTATAATAAATCACTAACATACAAATATATCTGACACTCAGAAATGAGTGTCTTTTTTTATTTTTATCATTAGTTTTATTCCTAATTTTCTAGAAATTGAATACAATTTGTCTTTAGTAGAAATCAATCTTTTCATGCAAAGAATTAAAACATAATCTCTCGTGTCTAAAAAGAGCCCAAGACAGTAATCATTCTTGATGATCATTGCCCTAGGCTCTTTTAATACTTTATTTTTTATACATCATACTGCGTTTCATGAATACCAGCATTCATCAGATCATAAGGTGTCTTCATAGTTGACGAATCCCATGAGGCAATCCCCACGACCATTGAAATGGCCATTCTTGAAAGCGAATCATTAGCCTTCACATTCTTTTCAAAGCCTTCCTTAATTCGACCAGTGGCTATCCCTGCTCCTTTATTATCGGTATACAACAGAATGGCCCACGTCGGATCATCACTGTTCAACAAATAGGTAATATCATTAGTCCGTGTTTTTTCTTTAATAGAGTCAGTCGTCAATTTTAACAATAACTTAGTTTGATTAGGACTCATCATCCGCCTCAAATCATTAAAATAGCGAATTTTAATAATAGCTGTCGTAACAGGAATATCAAAACGACGATTTGTTTCCGCAAATACCGCTATATCCTCAATATAAGCCACTGTCGTCCGCAAATTAGTCTGCTCATCAAATGCCCCACGTTCAATCAAAGCTGTCCTCAGCTCTCCGTTGGACTTTTGAAGGGCTACTTGATTCTTGGTCATCGAATAAAGTGCTAATGATAAAAGCATCGGTATAACCATCCAAAAACTCAATTGCCAAGGAATCCGTGCCGTCTGACTGACATACTGATAAATCATAATGACGGCCTGAATTGCAATGAAAACAATATTAGAAATCAAACTGGGCAAAATGCCAAAGAAATAAGTAATCATTAACAACATGATCGTACAGAATAGATAAATTACATTTAACAAAATGTTACCAGTCAACGCCATAAGAATTGCTGTAGCACTGAATAAAGAAAGAAAGACTAATAAACCAACATCTTGTAGAAGTGAACTTTTTTCATCATCATTATCGTTTTCCGCCATGCTTACTCCCTCCATTCAAGTGTCCTTGCTTTCTAACAGTCAAAATAACTCCTACTCCAATCAGAATCATCACGATCAAAGCTAATCCCAAATATAGGATCAATTGAGAATTTTTACTGAAAGTACGTTTATTTTCAAGAGACTTATCAATAGCTCTGTTCTTCTTAAATCGATATCCATAATGAGCATTATTCATATCGACAACCACTGCATCCCCGGTAAATTGTTGAATATTCTTTTGAAAGTTGATCTGTGTTGAAGCCAAATAAACATCTTTAGTATTACTTCCCGTAACAACTAGCATTCCACGTTTATCATTGTATGGTGAACGCATCAATTGCGCCGTTCCAATATTTTTACCATAATCTTTTTCAATACTTAACTTTTCATTAGAAACAATTCGATTAAAATTCTTCGAATACTTGAAATAAAGATTAGGATTCAATTTTTTAATCATTGGATTATTTTGAGGTGTGCCCAATACAATCACATTGCTATTCTTCAAGACACTCTGACTTGGCATTGATTTATAAAACTGAATTCTTCCTGTATTGCTCTTTGCAAAATTACCAATCAAATTAAAAATATTAGTTAATGTCTTGAAGTCATCTGTATTCAAACTTTTAGGAGCAACTACTGCTATATCATCATATGTCTCATTATTGATAAATAACATGGGATAGTTTGTAAACAGCAGGTCATTGCTTCGTTGTGATTTCACTAACATTTTCGAGTCTGGACTGACTTGTGCCCACGGCGTATTACTATTGTCAGAAGTATCTTGATCTTTCATTTCAAGATCAAAAGCTGCTCTGACTGTAAAACTACTCCCTAGTGACAATCCACGTGGCAATTTAACAGTCAGCGTATCGTTATTAGCATGAACAGCCGTCAATTTCTTACTGCCGATCACTGTATTGTTAACGTAAAGCGTTACTAATGATCGGTTAAAATTCAAATTCTTACTGTAATTGAAATGTAGCGTTATTTGTGATCCATCAGCATTTGAACGGTCATTGGGAAGCTGTACTAAATAACTACTCTCCTTATGACCAGCACCTTCAATTCGATCGGCCGAAGTTGTCAGATAATGTGTTCCATTGTCATGTAAGGATGAAGTATAAGTATCCGTCGTCTCCTCAATATCCTCACTATCCTTATCAGTCTCTTTCATTAACTCCTCATTAGCGATGAAACGAGCTGCTTTTTCCAACAGTGCTCCCGACTTAGCCGTAACAATTAAATAATACCTACCGTCGGTATAGTATGTTTTGATAAGAGCCTTATTCTTTAATTGATTAGGATCAATCTGTTTTTTTAATTCATCTGGCAAATGATCATATTTAGCAACCACTAACATATAGTCATTCTTGGCCGCGTTCAATTCTGACGCTTTAACCACAGGAATTTGATCATTTTCAGTCGTAATAATTCGAGATTCACCAGACAAAGCAATCATACTAGCGGTCAATTCTTTAGCAGTTGGGTTGTCTGCCGTAGCTATTTTAGAACGTTGATAGGCAATCGTATCCTGACCAGAAAAGTGAGCATAGAAAGAACTTAATGTATTCTCTGCTTCTTTAAGTTGATATTCAAAATTTATATTTGAGCCGTTACCAATGGTTAACCAATTTGCTGGTGTTTGCTGCAATTGATAATTCTTATCTGGCATTTGATCCAAAACTTGACCGCTAATTGTTAACCGATTACTACCGCTGACTAAATCCAATGGCACAGTTATCTTTTCAGTTTGAAAACCAGTCTTATCCTTAGGTCTAAAAGAATAGAATTTTACACCATTCAGAGAAACTGTAATATCAGATGCCTGACGATTAGCTAACTGTGAAATTTGATAATTGAAATTAAAAGTAACTTTTTTCAAATCCCAATAATCCATCTTCGTAAAATACATATTGGCTTCCACTGATTTACCAGAAAGCGTCGTTGTACTATTTTGAAATTGCTGCGTATAAGTTTGATTATCTGCCGCCTGTACTGAAGTTGGCTGTGACAAAGTTATTGCAGCGATGAAAATAGTAATCAAAATTGCCAAACTATTTATAACGTTTTGTTTTATACCACTTTGCTTGCTTATGAAAGACTTGTTCACGAATATACCCCACCATTCCGTAAGCGGCTACTGCTAGCCACATTTGACTATAAACTAAATACATAAAAACAATTAATAACAAATTGCTAAAAGTCAATTCACCCCGCTCAGTCGTTATCGTTACAAAAGTACTAATAACGAACATCAAGACAGCAAATAACCAGAGATAATTACTGAAACCTTGTAAATTGGAATGAACGATTCCTGCCACTGACAAAACAAAAACTGAATCAGATAGAACCAATGACGTCATTAATAGAAAATAAATTGTCAAAAAGTATAAGAGATCAAAACGAATAGGACGTCCCTTTTTCTGGAAGAGTAATTTAGCATTTTTGATAATAACGTATATATTGCCTTTTACCCAACGAGTACGTTGGTGGAACCAAACATCTAAGGTTTGAGGTTCCTGTTCCCAAGTAACTGCTCGTGGTTGAAATTTAATCCTATAGCCCATTTGATAAACTCGAAAACTGATTTCAGTATCCTCAGCCAAAGCTTTAACATCCCAGCCACCAACTTTTTCAATCACACTACGTCGAATAACATAATTAGTTCCTGGAATCGTACACAAATGGAATAATTGTTGCCGTCCCGCCTGAGCCATCCATTGAAACGATAAGGTTTCAATATTGATAAAGCGTGTCAACAAAGTCGCATTCTTATTACGTGTTCTAAATTTTCCAATAACGGCCGCTAATTTATCATCTGATAATAACTCTGCTACAAGAATTCTTAACGCCCCATGTTCAGGTGTATTATCTGCATCATAAATTGAAATAATACTTCCTTTAGCACTCTTTAAACCAATGTTTAAAGCATTAGACTTACCTTTACCACCTGTAATTTTATCCGTATTGATAACTTTTAAACGTGCCTCACCAAATTGGTCTTGTAAATTCTTCAATAAATCTGCCGAATTATCACTAGAGTTGTCATTAATAACAATAACTTCATATCTATCTTGTGGATAATCAAAGCTCAATAAAGACAAAACTGTTTTAACAATAACAATCCCCTCATTATGTGCCGGTACTAATATCGACACAAACGGTGCCTTTTCTGGTAATTCAGGATCGGGTTTTGCAACATGTCGTAAATACCATGTGTATCCAGCGACAGTTAGAATTAAATTAACTACCAAAGTTCCCCAAATAGAAATAATTGCAACCATTAGAAAAAAATCTAAGACTGAAATAGCTATCCCTCCTTAACGTTTAAATCGATTCCAATAAACTTTTTGTCCAATAAAAATAAAAATCAAAAGAATGATCATAATAATGACAAAGAAAACAGCCAAAATATTTCCCTGGACTTTGAAGTAATTTTTAAAAAGCGAATTAGATTTACCATCAGAAAATTGTTTATTCAAATCCAAATTAGTATTCTGAATATCCTCTAACTTGCCGTTAACTGAATAATCACCATGATCATATTTCAAACTAGTAGTTTCAGTATTGATTTCAGAACTGAACCCATCCTCCACTGGGTTATACCAACTCAGATGAAGATTTTTAATTTCATTCTCTACATGTTCTAATTCTTTTTGCGAATACGGCATATTAATTGTTAGAGCAGTCGGAATTGTAAACGTCGTAGAATCACTTTTTTTCACATCATTAAGTGAAGCCGCTGGCATGGCAAAAAAACTCTGTTTAGCAATCTGTGCATCGTTGTCCTGATTAATATAAGTAACTTTAGTACCATCCTGCATCAACAACCAATGATCTGCGTATTTCAATGAATTGTTCCGCAAAATTTTATCTTGATTCCAAAAGCCAGCCGAGCTTATACCAACTGGAAAAACTTGCTGTCGAGCCAAACTGACAATATATGTCAGAAATTTCTGATTAAGCAATTGACCGGCAGTATCCACACCACTGCTAACTTCAGGAGTCTGCAGAAAGATGATTCCGCCACGATTCTCAATATTTCTTAAAACCGCCGTGAACCGATCAAAGGCCTTCATTTCAGTATTTTCACTTACAGAAGTTGTACTTATGGCAAAAGGTATTTCCATCTTGTAACAGAATTTACTCAATTCATCTAGTGTTCGTAAATTTGTATACGGAGTCACATTAGTTATCGTCAACAACGGCCGAAACTTACCCACTCGATCAAATAACTGAGCAATCATTTGAGTTTCTACAATCAAACTTAAACCCTTATTCGTAAAAAATGGTAAATATCCTTGTTTTCCATTGATATAGCCAAAAGGATAACTTCTTTGATCTTTTTGTTGAGTCGATAGAGTCCCTATTTGTCTTGCTCCGTCAGCCTGCTGAGTCACGACTGTAATGCTCTGACTAAACGGCAACTGTTCACGATTAGAATCTTCTTTTAAAATGAACTGTTGCTGGTAAACCTTCTGAACCTTAATTCCCAATTGATTAATCTCCGTTTGCGTAAGATTTTCACCAATATGTAATTTTATTCCCGAAAATTTATCTCGATCACTAATAAAATTTCGATTGATCAAACCAACTTGGCGCCAGTTTATCATCGTGATGACTCCTAAATATTCTTTATTCAAAGTGCCTTTTTTATAATCAGCTTGCGGAACAGTTTTAACGCGTAAATCCATACTGGTTAAGCTTCGTTGTAAAGCATCAATATTTTTCTTATCATTTTTTACATCATTTCGTGAATCATAAACTAGTAAAATCCGATTATTATTCGTAGCAGCTTCTATTGTTCGAGAGAAATTAACTAATGAGAACAGAATTAACATTAGGGATAACACTAAAGAGTATTTAATCCTTCTATTCACTGGCTTCATCCCCCTCAGTATTCCACAATGTATGATTTATCAAATCAGAAATAAACATCAACAAAGACATATTCAGACTGACTGGTACTAAAAATAGATGCTTAGCTAAATCAGCATCGCCATCACCGACAATGGAAACAATTGGCACAAAAACAACCACAGTCATCAATCCAAAAATTAGGAAAAATCGTAAGATCCCCATATAACGTTTAGCCTTAATATCCAAATAAAAGCCAACACTATAGACAGCAATAAAGCCGACCGCAAGTAAACAGTCAAAAGCATATTTACCTGGAAAAAAAGCCCCCATTAAAGAACTATACGCGGTAAAATATTTGACTTGCTCTCCCGGTTTATGGCCTGAATTTCTAACAAAATTACCTACTGCGCGAGGTTGTACTGCCGTTACATCTTTAGCCGCTACATCCAATAAATTATTAAATTGTTTTAAATTACCCGCATAGTAACGAACAATCCAAGCAAAACCTGTTTTGTCCATCAAATGCTTTTTAACATATTTACTACCTGGATCCAAGGTTGCATAGTTTTTAGAATAATAGTTTTCGTTTCTCATAAGAGCAAATTGACCATCAACTCCACCACGTTCAACTTTTTTAGTCGGATCACTAGTCTCCAGCAACGTTCCATGCGAAAATGTTTGAAAAGTATTGGCACCAACAATTTCTGATCCAATAGACTTATATATTCCTACACCAGACATCAGTACTAAAATAATTCCCAATGCCGTGGCCATTCTTCTAGCTTTAAAATGTGGTAAAAACATAATTCCAAGCGCCACTACACCAAAACTCAAAGCCAATGGTGCATTCTGTTGCTTATTAGTAATCAATAGAATAGTCGAAATGAAAAATAAAAAAGTCATTGGCCATCTTCTTGAATAAACATTTCTTGCCAAGGAAATAATCGATGCACACAAGTAAAGCATCAAAATAAACATTCCCGGTTCAGCAAAGAAAGAGTTGAAATATAAGGTATACGCCGAGTCGGCAAAAATAAATACGATTAAAAGTCCCATCACATAACTCTTAACTTTACGATACGGATGAACGAAGGCATTAGTTAGAAGATAAATTCCACCTAAATAAAACAAATAATAAACTAACCCCATAAATCTAATATCAAAAATAGTTCTACTATAAAATAGTTTATTCAATAACAGAGCCAATTGAATAAATATGGTCTGTGACGATAATACTGATACATTATTTTCATTAAAGTACTGCATAATACCAAATTTAGTTATCACAAAATCACTGTACTGACTGTAGCTAGTAGGCAAACGATAAATACCATTACTCAAAATAGAACGATAGAAATCTCCATTATCAGCCAATCCATGAATTGGTGGTACAAATAATAAGATTCCACTAATAATAGCCGCTAGAATTGTTGCTAATAATGCTGGAGAGACAAACTTTGAAAATTTATTTAAACAGTTATACATAAATTTTTTCAAATACTCACCCTCAATATTTTGCCGCCAATAGCGTTGTTAAATTATTGTACGAATAGGCCTCATTCTGGTGCTCAATTCCAATACCACCATAGATAACAGATTTCTCATTCTTCACTTGATACTTCCAAGTCAACTTCATAGCCTTTTGATACATCGCTTTATTACCCGCCTTAGCAAAAATCATAGCTGCCAAAGCATAACTACCTGCTGAATGAGAACGACTGACCACATTACCATTAACTGAATAGCCATTGTATAAAGTATTACGATCTACTTGATTCTTTAACCAATTCAAAGAGACTTGCTTTAACTTACCTACTTCTGACAAATGAAGTAATGTCTCTAAAGCCTCTGAAGTATTTAAATCATTATTACTATAAGTTTTATTACTCCAATTGTAACTAGAAGCATACAGTGGAAATGCATCACCTAAGTAGCCATTTTGGACAACTGCTAACTGTTTTTTGTACATCTCTCTATTCTGCTTAGAAGTTGATTCAAAGTATTTTAAAGTTGAGAAGTCATAATAAGCTAATGAACCGTCATCACTGGCCTTTCTAGTTTTAACATCATAGAAACTAGCAATTTTTCCATTACTCATTGTATTCTTCTGCAAAGACACAAATCTTCGTGCGGCCTCTTCTTTATAGCTCTTGTTTCCTGTTTGATCAGCATACATTTGTAATGCCCTAATAATTCTCAAATCATCTAAAGTAGCATTAACGTTAAATTTTTTATTAGTTGAAGGCGTATAACGATAACTAAACTGAGAACCTTGATCAAAAGTTTTTTTAGTTGCTCGATAAAATTCTCTAAATTTTTTATATTGATGTGTATAAGCTAGATATTCCAACCACATACCTGACGATTCTGAAAGTAGCTCATGACCACGAGCAACACTTTTTTTATAAGATTGCTTCTTATAATTCGTATAGATACCCTTTTTAGTCATCATCTTATTTTCAATAAAATGACGTAGTTCCTTTTCATTAGAAGTGTAGGCACCGTAATGGGATCGTTTGCTAAAATTACTCTTACCACCAGGTACCATGACCTTGGTCTTCTGACTACTGCATCCCGCTAAAACCAAGACCATCAGGCATAACAGGATCATTTGCAAATTCTTTTTCAAATTTATCCCCCACTTAATAATACTAAGTTAATACTTTTAACATCTTTTTTGTATACCTTTTTAATAACATATTTAATTATCTACGATATTTGACTCCATGCCAATTCTTTTAGTACAAATTTATTACAATTTTGAATATCTTTTTATTTTTTAGTCTTTTCTCAACTATGGTTAGTGAAAGAAATACTTTTTTGAAATATCTCTTTTCATTTCTGATATAATCGAATTTAAGGAGGCGCTCTCATGGCTTTGAATATTAATTTGATAAACGGTAAAAACATCTCTATAAATGAAGATACTTACTTGGTGGCTTGGAAATATCAATCCTCACTAATGGCAAGTAACGCTGATCATTACTACCTAGACTGTATTTTTAAAGGTAGTTTCGAAGATGGTAAAGTTACTGAAGATGACGAAGAAAATAAGCTTGAAGGTTTACTCAGTGCTGCCGATTGGCTAACAATTGGCAAAGACAACAATAATTCTATTAAGACTACTGCTGTTCTGGGTATTACTAGAGATTAATGGTAAATAAAAAAGGTCCCAGCTTACGCTGAGGCCTTTTCTGCTCTCTGGGGGGAAAGCAGTAATCAGAATTTTGATTACGCTAAATCTTAACATTAAAAAAAACTGATTTCCAGAAAAATCTATGTAAATAAAAAATTAGTTATTCATAGATTGACTGGCTTTTGAAGCTGCTTCCAAAGTATCACAAAAGTCTTCCAATCCTTCTTCAGAACCAGCAGCACAGGCAGCCTCAAAGTACTTAACTTTATGATCAAGTTTTTCCAAATACTTTTTAGATTGGGCAATTTGACACATTACTTCATCACGCTGTTTTTTAAACATTGCCAATCTTTGTTCCAAAGTAACATTGCCTTCCATCGACATGTTGACGAATTCTCGAATCTCTTTCAACGACATTCCAGTCTCTTTTAGACATGAAATAAGATCAACAAAATCCATATCATTTTCAGTAAATTCACGACGACCATTGTCATCACGATGAACAAAAGGCATTAACCCTTCTTTATCATAGTATCGCAAAGTATAACTTGAAAGACCGGTTTTCTCGGCCACTTGTCCAATTGAATAAGCCATTTGAATGTTCCCTTCAACTTTAAATTATTACTCTAAGTATAACTGTATAGTCCATACTTTTATATTATTTTAGTAATGGATGGAATAAAAAAACTGCAAATCCACTCACGGTGAACTTGCAGCTTAAACGAAGTAAACCATAACTCCGTCTTTATTCGTAATTTAATATTGTGACATGTAAGTATCTCTTTCCCATTGGGAAACTGTTTGTTGATATCTTGCCCATTCGGCATTCTTAGCAGCAAACAAACTATTTGTTAGATCCTTACCAAGTGATTGTTGAACGTATTCATCTTTACGTAAAGCCTTAAGAGCATTGTGTAATGTTGAAGGTAAATCGACAATACCTTCTTCACGACGTTCTTCATCAGACATATGATAAATATTATCCTTAACCTCTGGCATTAATTCGTAATTCTTATCAATACCATCTAATCCGGCATCAAGGATACATGCAATTGCCAAGTATGGATTTGTTGTTGGGTCCACACTTCTAATTTCGATACGTTTTGACTTACCTGATGCAGCAGGTACTCGAATTAATGGTGAACGGTTCTTACTTGCCCAAGCAATGTATGTTGGGGCTTCAAAACCTGGAACCAAACGTTTATATGAATTAACAGTTGGATTATTAATGGCAGTTAAAGCACGAGCGTGTTTTAAAACACCACTCATAAATTCTTTAGCCGTATCAGATAACATATCATTAGGATCATCAAAGATATTGTCGTCACCTTTGAATAATGACATATTGATATGCATACCTGAACCATTAATACCTTGAACTGGTTTTGGCATAAATGTTGCGTATAAGTTGTTCTTTCTAGCAATTGTCTTAACTACTAATTTGAATGTTTCAATACTATCTGCAGCTGACAAAGCATCTTGATACTTGAAATCAATCTCTTGTTGTCCAGGGGCAACTTCGTGGTGGCTAGCTTCAACTTCAAAGCCCATCTTTTCAAGAACAAGTACAATATCTTTACGAACATTAACACCTAAGTCAACAGGTGAAAAATCAAAGTAACTACCATCATCATTTAGATGTAGAGTTGGATTACCTTGCTCATCACGATTGAATAGGAAGAATTCAGGTTCTGAACCAATATTGAAATTAGTGTAACCCATCTTTTCCATCTTTTTGATAACACGTTTAAGGTTAACACGAGGATCACCTTCAAATGGTGTGCCATCTGATTTATAAATATCACAGATCAAGCGAGCTACTTTACCATGTTCTTCTCCCCAAGGGAAAATCAACCACGTTGATAGATCAGGGTGTAGCAACATATCACTTTCCTCAATACGAGTAAATCCATCAATTGATGAACCATCAAAAGTAATCTTGTTTGCCAATACCTTATCCAATTGAGAAACAGGAACTTCAACATTCTTGATGATACCGTTGATATCTGTAAACATTAAACAAATAAATTCAACGTTTTCATCATTTACCATTTTTGTAATATCTTCTGCAGTATAATGTTGCATTTTTAGCCACTCCTATTGTATATACCAATTTTTTGTAGACTTCTAATAAACGTTATTAATATAAGGTTTCATTAACAATATGATGATAATACCAATTACATGTTTCGGTGTCAAATATTTATCGCTATATTATTAAAAAAACTAATCAATAATAAGATATACAAATTCTTTTGTATATCAAGATTCTATCACATAATTTAATTTAGCCGAAGAATATATTTGACTTCTGAACGTGAACCAGTTAAATTATAGATACGAACGAAATCAAGTACAAAAATAATAATAGTTCGCAATTAATGGAGTGAATAATAAATGCAAGTTTTTGATTATGAAGATATTCAACTAATACCGAACAAATGTATCGTAGACAGTCGTTCAGAATGTGATACAAGTATACAATTTGGACCTAAGACTTTTAAGATTCCAGTGGTACCAGCTAATATGCAAACCATCTTGGATGAAAAATTGGCTGAAAAACTGGCTGAAAATGACTATTTTTACATCATGCACCGTTTTGAACCAGCAACTAGAATTAATTTCATAAAAGACATGCAACAAAAAGGACTCTTTACTTCTATTAGTGTTGGTATCAAGGAAGATGAATTCAAGTTCATTGACCAACTAACAGCACAGAACCTAACCCCTGATTACATTACAATTGATGTAGCACACGGTCACAGTGATCGTGTCATTAAAATGATTAAATACATTAAGAAAAATATTCCAAGTAGCTTCCTTATTGCCGGCAACGTGGGTACACCAGAAGCTGTACGTGAACTTGAAAATGCTGGAGCCGACGCAACTAAAGTTGGTATAGGACCCGGTAAAGTTTGTATCACTAAATTAAAGACCGGCTTCGGTACTGGCGGTTGGCAATTAGCTGCTATCAGACTTTGTGCTAAGGCTGCTAGTAAACCTATTATTGCCGATGGTGGTGTTAGAAATGACGGTGATATTGCCAAATCAATTCGTTTTGGAGCAAGCATGGTAATGATTGGTTCTCTACTTGCTGGACATGAAGAATCCCCTGGTAAAGTCATTGAAAAAGATGGTCAAAAATACAAAGCCTACTTTGGATCAGCATCCCAATACCAAAAAGGCGAATACAAAAACGTCGAGGGTAAAAGAATGCTTGTCCCTTATAAAGGTAAGATCATGGATACTCTAACTGAAATGCAACAAGATCTACAATCTTCAATTTCTTACGGTGGTGGCAAAGATCTTCTATCACTTCGTAAGGTAGACTATGTCATTGTAAAGAACTCAATTTATAATGGTGATGTCTACTAAAATATACTAATATACAAAAAAAGAGGCTGACGACTGGGTGTTCGTCAGCTTCTTTTTTATGAATGGGATAGTTCATGTTCAATTTGACAAGAAAGTTGTCCATCAAACAACTTTCAACTTATCAAATTTACCATTACTGTAACACATTCTATGTTAATTAAACAGTATGAAAACTTTTTAATTTCAAAGATTAATTTTAATTTGATTAATTATTAATTTGTCGAGCATTAAATTTATGAATTCCGTTGTTTCTCTCTTCGAAGCCTTCTGTTTTACTAACAATATACCTAGGACGATCATTAACCTGATCCAAAACTCTACCTAGATAACTTCCTAATATACCAACGGATAACATTAACAATCCTAGACTGAATAGTAAAATAGTTACTCCAACAGAAGCAGCATTATAATTTCGACTGGCTATCAAATAGCCTAGATAAAAAACACTACTTACTAAAGGTACCACGGAGAAAATATTAACAAATTGTAATGGTTTCATTGAAAAGGATGTGATTCCATCTAATGCTAATTTAATCATCTTAGAGAGTGGATATTTGGTTTCTCCAGCAATTCTCTCTTGACGATGATACTTCACACTAGTTTGTTTGAAGCCAATCCAAGTCACCTGACCTCTGACAAAGGGATCTTTCTCATGTAATTTCATTAATTGGTTGACAGCCTTACGATCCATTAAACGAAAATCACCTGTATCCAAAGGCATATCTATCGTGGCCAACTTTTTAAAGGTTCGATAAAACATTTTAGCAGTGAATTTTTTGAAAAAGGTCTCACCATCACGTTGCATTCTCTTGCCATAGACGATCTCATAGCCTTCATGCCATTTCTCAATCATTTGAGGAATAACTTCAGGAGGATCCTGCAAGTCTGCATCCATGACGACGACTGCATCACCCTTGGCATAATTTAGACCCGCTGTAATAGCTATCTGGTGACCAAAGTTACGTGAAAACTCTACTAATTTAATACTACTATTTTGAGCTAGAGCACGTTTGATAATAGGAACAGATTTATCCTTTGAACCATCATCGACAAAAATCAGCTCGTATCGTTCTTCTTGTTGCTCAATATAATTAAGCAATGTATCAATGGTTACTTGAATACCAGCCTCTTCATTGAAAACTGGTAATACTATCGATATTAATTGATTCATCGTCAATCATTCCTTTCCGATTTATTTATAGATACTAGATAAATCATACAGGGTACCTGATTGACCAGGACCACCCATACCGCCGCCCATTGAAGGACCACTTGATTTACCAGACTTTTTCATTTTCTTTAATTGTTTCTTAGTTAATTTCTTCTTACCAGTTGGTTTCTTCATATTGTTTGGTCTATTACCACTACCGTTAGGTGCATTATTTCCTTTTGCACCTGATGGTTTTTTACTTGGTTTCGAACCACTTGGTGGGGTTGAACCTTTTTGACCTGAAGGTGCTTTACCACTAGGCATTCCACCTTGTTTTGAACCTAGATTACCACCATTAGAACTTGGAGCTTTGGTAGAAGAACTCTTAGTCTTTGAAGATACTGTTACTGAACTAGTTGCCACTTGATTATTATTGGAACTACTCAATTTAACCTTCTTAGCATGCTTCTTGATCCAACTGACAATTTCATTATTAGAACCACCAGTTTTACCACCGGAATAGTAATACTTCAGTTTGCCTTCTTTAACTAACTTCTTAAATTGCTTCAATGTGATAGCTTTATCAGTCCCGTTGAAACCACCCATTGCCATAACAGCTTTACCTGTTGCAATAATATAAGGAGCAGCAGTACTAGAATCATCAGTTGCAAAAAGATATTCAGCATTACCCTGATGTTTTTCCAAATACTTAAGCAAAGTTGAATCAGTTTGGGAATTACCCATACCGCCACCACCACCAGCAGAAGATAACAACGATGGCCCTGCACTAGGAATACCATCACTTGAACCAGCTAAGGTTGGTGTCAATGACCAATAACTAGGTGCCAACATAATTAAGATTAAAGCAATCGTTGGCCAAATACGTTTATTCTTCAATTTAATAGCAATCCAAGGAAGAACGAATAATGGGATCGAAATAATGATTCCAGCAATCAACAAGACCCATGCCAAAGTTGGATAATAATCTGTTAAATACCAAGCTTGTAGAATACTTGTTGAAAGAATAGCTATCGGCAAGAGCATTGCCCAAAGCGATTTCTCACGCCACTGTTGAATCATTGTATAGATTCCAATTCCGGCCAAAACCGCAATAGCTGGAGCCAACATAATCGTATAATAAGGATGGAAGAAACTAGCAACTGAGAAGAATCCAGCCACCGGAACTAACCAGCCTACCCAAAGCCAAAGCTCTTTTCTTTGAGCATTAAGTGAGTACCATTTTTTCATCTTCGAGCCACGATAATAGGCAAAACTGGAGATTAATCCAAATAGAGCAATTAATAACAGCCAACTGATTTGTGGGCCCAATTCTTTTTGGAATAATCTAAGCGGACCAGCAGTACCAATATTGAAAGCACCACCACCGGCGCCACCAGTACCTGCACCGCCTTTTTGACCATTTCCTCCGGGTTGTCCTTTACCACCTGATGGTATCTTAGGTGCACCGTTAGACTTACCTGATTTAGATGGCGGATTTCCCATCTTAGAATTATTTTTACTCTTAGACCCACTTGGAGGCGTTGGTTGTTTTGAACTTGATTTCTTACCACTACCACTTGGTGGAGTCATTGATTTACTACTCTTCTTGGAACTCGACATACCTGGGAAAGCACCACCAGTACCAGTTGTCTGCCCCAATAATCTTTGAGTCCCGTTATAGCCAAAAGCTAATTCCAAAGCAGAGTTAGTTTCCGAGCCACCTTCATAAGGACGACTATTTGAATTAGTCATGTCGACTGATAAAGGCCAAATCAACGTAAAAATTGCCAAGAAAACCGTTGCTATGGATAAATGAACCAATTTCTTTTTCCATTTAACGTCACTAGCAATCCAGTAATATAAGTAAAGTGCTGGTAAAATCATGAAAGCCTGTAACATTTTAATATTGAAAGAAAATCCAATTAATGCAAAACCAATCCACACATAGCGCTGTTGCTTACTCAAAACGGCTTTTTGGACGAACCAGACCGATAGTAGCAAGAAGAATACCAATGTAGCATCCATATTGTTAGTTCTCGAATCTGCCACAACAATTGGTGTTAATGTCATAACTAATGCGGCTAAACGAGCTGGAACTTTCCCAAATCGTTTTTGGACCATATTGTAAATGAGATATACCGAACCAATTCCGAATAGAATTGATGGTAAAACGACACTCCATCCATGAACTCCAAAAATCTTAGCACTAATAGTCATGAACCATAAAGCTACTGGTGGCTTATCAACGGTTATGAAACCTGCCGGATCAAAACTGGCATACCAGAAGTTTTTGAAACTTTTTGTCATACTGACAATTGCTGCTGTATAGAAATTATTAGCTTCACCTGCTTCCCAGATATTCCAGGCATACAAGAAGGCTGCTAAAATTAAAATAGCAATCAACCAATAGTCATACTTAATATTTCTCAATTTATGCAGAAAACTATTATGTTCATTTTTTTGAACACGACTAGATTCTTTTGATTCCATCATCTATCTTCTCCTATCTCTAAAAAGCTATATTGATTAAAAAACAAATGACTGAATAAACTAGAATCGATAATAAAATCGGTTGTAAATTTCTCATCTGTTCAATTCCTTTCTTAACGACAGGAACAAGATTAGACAAACTAACTTAAATTAAGCTTAAATTAAAATTTATGTTTTATACTTATTGTTAGAATTTGCAAAAGGAGATTCTTATGTCAAATAATATTAGGATTTTAGTAGTGGAAGATGATGAGAACTTAGCAAGTAACATTGCTACCTTCTTATCAGATTTTTCCGAAGTCGATATTGAAAGCGACGGCTTAAGTGGGAAGTTTGCCGCTACCGAAAATGTTTATGATCTAATTATTTTAGATATCATGTTACCCGAAATGAATGGCTATGATGTGTTAAAGAATATCAGAACTGACGGTATCAATACTCCCGTTTTAATTTTGACCGCCAAAGCCGAATTGGATGACAAAGTTCACGGTTTCAATTTGGGAGCGGACGATTACTTAACCAAACCGTTTCATCGTGAAGAATTATTAGTACGAGTTAAAGCTTTGTTAAAAAGAAGTGGTGCTTTAACTGATGATTCAATCATTAAAATTAATAACTTAGAAGTAAATTTGAATAATCACGAAATTTTGGCTAATCGACAAAAAATCGAATTAAATGGTAAGGAATATGATTTACTAGTTTATTTATTGCAAAACAAAAATACCATTTTAACCAAAGACCAAATTTTTGAACGTATTTGGGGCTTTGATTCGGATACTTCAATTACAGTTGTTGAAGTCTATATGAGTAATCTACGTAAAAAATTACGTCCTTCAGGCAACGATAACTTAATCAAAACTATTAGAAACGTTGGGTATATTTTCCAAGATGAAAATGAAATCTAAACAGAGTACTATTACTCGTCGTCAACAATTCAAATTATTTCTTTCAATCATGGCCGCCTTTGCCATTATTTTCTTAACCTTGGGATTAATTATCTTTAATCTTTTTCAATCATCTACTTATAAGAGTATTGATAAAGATATTAAGATTGAAATGGCTTCTGTAAAAAAGCAACCTAATATGAAACAAGATGATTCCCAAATGGGACCGCATGATCCAAATAATCACTTTGAAAACAAAAAAAAGGAACCTAGTCCCAAGGCTCCCTTCCAGGCTTCAATTTTAGTTTTTGATGACAATGGTAAATTATTGAATAAATCCAGTTTAGGAAATCGTTATTCTATACTAAAAAATATAAAATTAAATAAAAAATCTCTTAACAAAAAACAAACTTTACTTGTTAAGAATATGAATTTCCGGTCAATATTAATAAAAGTCTCAAAAAATAATAATAATCCAATGTATGCTGGCCATTATGTTTTGATCATGCAAAACATTGATACACAGATTCAAGCTATGACGAATTTCATTAAAATCTTGTCACTTACCTTCTTTATTTTTTGGGTAATCGCCTTAGTAGTTTCTTATTTTCTGGCTCGTATCAATATGTTACCAATCGTTAAATCTTGGAAACAACAGACTGAATTTGTTAACGATGCTGCCCACGAATTAAGAACACCTCTAACGATCATTCAAGGTAAATTAGAATACATGCTGACTAAACCCAATAAAAAAATCATTGACGAAGCTGAATCGATTTCAGTTTCACTTGATGAAGTCAGTCGTCTAAACAATTTGACTAACAATCTATTGGATCTAGCAAGATTTGACCAAGCTACAACGGAACTACACTTTGAATATACTCAACCAGAATTCTTTCTTAAAGATCCAATTGAACCTTTCAAAGATATCATCAATTCACAGTCCAAAGTCTTTCAAATCAACCTTTATCACCATCCTACACTCTATTTGGATCGAGATAAAATCAAGCAACTATTAATTATCCTCTTAGACAATGCCACTAAATATACTCCGAAAAATGGAACCATTAGGATCTATGATCAAATTGAGGGCTCCAAGTATCAATTCATCATTTCTGATACTGGTGTTGGAATTAGTGACGCCGACAAACAAAAAGTGTTTCATCGCTTTTACCGAGTTGATAAATCGCGGAATCAAAGCAGTGGTGGACATGGACTAGGTTTAGCAATCGCCAAACAGATTGTGGAAAATCACCACGGGAGAATTTTTGTTCAAGATAATCTCCCACATGGCAGCGAATTTGTCGTTGAGTTACCAATCAAGAAAAATCATTAAAACAATAACTTCCACTATTGCTTATTCTAAGTAGTATCCATTTAGAGACGTAATTACATACGCCCGTTCTAAATAGATACTGCTATTTTTATCCAATTCTCCGAAAAAATCACTTTTTTTATTTCTCATATAAACACCCTTTAGAAACGTGTATTTTATTAATATTTTTAATATGTTTTTTAATATTTTGCACTTCATTTCACAAAAAAATGACTCTATTAATTTGAATCATAAAAAAATTATTCAGATGATAAGATATCAAAATCATGTTTGAGGGAGTGCTGCTTATATGAAAATTAAAACCATACCTTTACTATGCTTATTATCCTTTTTAAGCATTCTTTTTCTATGCTTTAAACCCGCTACCACGGTTAAAGCTGCACCAATGACTGATGCTGATGTTGCCGAACAATACCAACACAAGGAAAATACTGAATTAATTATCAGCTATGTCCTAGAAGAAAAGAAAGAATTAATTTTGAAAACAGATGTCAAAGATATGCTCGACATTGAAGCCTTAAAAAAGGAACTTGGAGACTCCAATGTAACAAGTAATAATGAAAAATTAGAAACAACCGTTACTTTAAATAAAGCTAACACTAATTCTTTCAAACTTTTCGTCAATAATAAAAAACCTTTTCAGCTATCGGTACTGAAAACTAATGGTGAAAACATCTTCGACTACGAATTAAACCAGCCTGAAAAATATTCTGGTGAAGTATCAGAGATCGACGATACTGCAGATGATGCTAACGAAGCTGGTTGGACATTTGCAGAACACCTTCGTGTAAGCGAAGGTCCCATTAAAGAGTATTCCGACGGAACTAGTACTCGCCCATATCTTTATTTTGGGGATTATAATTACGCTATCCGTCGTGCTTCAATCAGTGATTCCTACGAACCTAGTGGCAAATCTCGTGTAAATAATCTAACTGCCGCGGGTTCAGCCATTCTTTATGCCGAGAAAGGTAGCCGTATTTTAGATGGTCCCACTGCTCCAGGTAATCACATTTTCACCGACCATTATGGTGACAATCAGAAAGGTGATTATGATGCTTCAGAAATTATTAATATGGGACTTTCACCATTAGGAATTGAAGATCGACCAAATGGATCACCTAGAACTTTCGTTTCTAATGATTTGTTTAACTACGTTGTATCATCAGATGGTAACGGTGTTCCCGGTACTTCTGGTCCTAACAAACTAGGTCAAAGTTACTCTATGTTAGACACACCAAAATTTTATTACCGAACTAATCCACAAACTGGCTTAGAAGAACAAAAAATGGTTTTCAAGCAGAAAGCTTACTTCGTCGACAAAAAACATCGTCCCAATCCAGAACTTACTACCACTATTAAACTTAGTTTCAATAAAATGGGACGTGTCGTTACCAATATTAAATTTAAAAATACTGGTAAGGAACTTTTTAAAAACTTCATCGGTTTCTCTAACCATGATTTATCATTAAATGAAGATGACAAAGAAGTTACCGATGCTAAAGGTCGCCGGATTGGTAATTATTTGAAGTTACGTACTTTAGGTAACGGTCGTGGTATGTATATGCAATCAGAAGATAATCGAGTACGTACTAGTTATTTTACTAACCAAACTAATGGCCCTGATGCTTGGGCTGCTCGTTCATCAAGTAGCTCCCATATTGCTACCAAAGGATACAGTTATAATCCCGGTTTGATTGGTGTTGTCGCTCTTAGAGAAAGGTATTATCCATGGAAAATTGGTAAACCTAAGGATTCCGGTTTTCCACTCTATATCCCTACTAAATATCACAATAAAAAGACTAAACACTTTGTCTCTCCTTACGTACCTGATCACCTATTCAATGCCTTCAATGATCAATACGACGCTGGTGACTCCAGAAGAACAGATGATGCTGGCGGAAGATTGGGTGCTGCGGAAGATGAAAGTACGTGGGACGCTGGTTTAACCATGAGAACTGCTCCGCAAGATTTATCCGTTGGTAAAACAGTTGAAATGGAATATACATCTCAAATTGATGTTAGAGGAAAAACTTTCAGTCCAGTTATTCAGCTAGATTTAAATGGTACTGATGATAATCCTCAGATTCTACCAATCAGTCAAAGTGAATTACCCCTAACTGGTATGTGGTATGACTTTGATAGTACTGATGTAACAATGTATTATTCCATTGATAGTGAAAACCCTGAAGATTTTAAAGTATTATTCGATGCCAAGCAATCCGAAAAAGAAGCTACTGTTGGTAAACACCATGAAATCAAAGGCCAAAAAATTTCTCTTAATGATTTCAAAGAAAACAAACATAAGATTCGTTTCTATATGAAAGATAAAGAGGGCAATATTTCCAATCTCAAAGAGCACGTTATTAAATTCAAAAAACCCGCAACTGTTGAACCTCAAATCAGTGTGGTTTCTCCTGGTTCTACCAGAAATGAACCATATAATCCAATGATGCACAAAATGACACTTGAGGGATATTGGAATGATAAAGATAGCGAACAAATCAAAAGTATTTCTTATACGATTGATAGCCATGAGGAGAAGACCATCAGTGAAAACCTGGATAATCCTAAACTAGGTGAATCTAACCCTTGGAAAATTGAAGATCTAGACATTAAGAATTGTAATGACTTTGATGTTCATACGCTTGAAATGCGAATAGTCGATACAGAAGATCACATCGGCAGCGACTTCTTCTATTTCTGTCATGTTGCTGGTAACCTAATTTTAACAGCACCTGAAGAAATTGACTTCGGTACCATTTCAGTTTCACCAACTACTGAAAGTATGGCTCAACCAAAAATTGACGAAGGAAAAGTTATTTTAGACGATTACCGTGAAAAAGATTCTAATCCGATTTCTATTAGTCTTTCAATGAGTAAGTTTTATCAAGAAGAGACAGAAAATCACAACGATGAGGATAACGGAGATGACTCTGGTTCCTCTAATGATCCTGATAGAAGAAGCATTGACCCTGATAGAAAATATTTGCTTCACGACGTTTATTGGAAAAATAAAAGAGTTAATAGTCGTGACATCATTATTGGTAAATCTACTGGTAAAACTGGAGATGAATGGGAATACACAACCGATTTCACCAAACGGATTTTAAAGAACCTCAAAATCGGTTTCCGTGCAGGAACTACTGGTTCTCCTAATGGTAAATACGTCAGTCATTGGACATGGCAAACCGTTGATTCAGTTAAATAATAAAAAAGAAGACAAAACTTGCAATCTGGTTTTGTCTTCTTTTGCTTTATACGATATCATTTAGTTAATATTTATATTTTGAGGTGTCATTATGGATAAAGAAAAAATACATGACTATTGGTTTAAATTCTTAAGAGATAAGAACTCACTCTATTATCCTTTGGGCGATATCACAATCTTTGGCGGTGATCCAGACAAGTTAGCTCATTTGGTTTATGACGGTACTAAAACAGCTACCACTTCGTCATATGAACTCTACACTGCTGATGAGTACATGCCTCAAGTTGGTGACTATAACATCATTCTCGATGGCAATGATGAACCACTCTGTATTACAGAAACACTTGTTACTGAAGTCGTTCCCTTCAAGTATGTCAGTGCTGAACACGCCTACCATGAAGGCGAAGGTGATCGTACTTTAGACTATTGGCGAGAAGTTCATGAGGATTTCTTTAAAAAAGAATATCAAGAGGCAGGAAAAGAATTTAACGATGAAATTCCTTGTTTGTGCGAAGTATTTAAACGTATCTACTAAAAAACATATCTCTAACCTTAATTGGGTTACGAGATATGTTTTTTTTAGTTCTCGTGATGATTTTTTTCGTCTAAAGAATCAGAAATCTTCTTTAAATACATAACAACTTCTTCATCCTTATTGTCCTCTTCAGCTTCTTCTTCATCTTCACGTGTCTTAATAATCTTATTCATTACTTTGACAATCAAGAAGACTACAAAAGCAATAATTAAGAAGTTGATAATCGACTCAATGAATGTTCCGTACTTGAACGTTGCGTCCCCCACTTTAAAGACTAAATTGCTCAAATCAACCTTACCCAAGAATAAGCCAATCAAAGGATTGATCAAATTGCTTACAAGGGATTGAACGATAGCTGTAAAAGCAGCACCCATAATTACACCAACAGCCAAGTCCAATACATTCCCTCGACTGATGAAATCTTTAAATTCTTTTATCATATTTATAATCTCCTCAACTCTTTATACTATCTATAATTATGGGGTTTTGAGGGTCATTTTTGCAAATTTTTTAACGATCTAATATATACAAAAGGTATATTTTCAAAAACCATCGATCTCATTTTTAAATTTCGATTGGTACCCTTATAATGTAGTTATAATTTTCGATAAAGGTTGTGATCAAATGAATTACTTTGATATGTACAAAATGATTTTAGAGATTATCGCTGAACAAAATCCTAAAGATTTTCAAGAATTACTTGATGATTCGCAAAAGTACCCTCTTATTAAAGAGTACATTGCTAGTGATAACAATAATCAAATTTTAATCCGTGATATGCAAGATACAACTATTAGCATGATTAACGACGGTTTGATTTCAGGCATTATTAGTCCTTTGAAGTATGTTACCTTGATCAAATTAAACGGTTTAACGATTTCTGGATTTCAATATTTAAAGAAATTAAAAAACGATCTCAATAAGAATGAAATTAATAATCTTCTAAAACAGAATGGCTTACCTTTAACGCCAAGCAATCTTACTAAAACAATTTCTAAATTGATTTTTAGTTAAGCCTAATACATCGACATTTGTAAACTAAGTTATTAATTGACACCAATTTTAATAAGAGCTATTCTTACATTGTAATGATTCTTATTAAGAAAGCGGAGGTTATTTTATGTCAAAGACTAAAGTTGTTATTGTTGGTGCATCACATGGTGGTCACCAATCCATTCTGGAATTATTAAAACGTTACGATGATGTTGATATTAAATTGTTCGAAGCAGGAGACTTTGTATCCTTTATGTCCTGTGGTATGGAACTATACTTGGAGAACAGTGTTACTGACGTTCATGATGTTCGCAATTTTAAACCAGATGATTTTTCAGCTAATGAAAATGTCCAAATCTTAAATAATCACGAAGTTACAAAGATCAACGCTGATAAAAAAGTTATCAGTGTTGTTAATACAAAAGATAATAGTACTCAAGAATATCCTTATGATAAATTGATTCTAAGCTCTGGAGTAACTCCTAAGTCACTCCCTATTCCTGGAAACGACCTCAAAAATGTCTTTCTAATGCGCGGCTTTGATTGGGCTACTCAAATCAAGGCTAAGTTAGAAGACAAAAATGTTAAGAATATCACTGTTGTGGGTGCCGGATACATTGGTATTGAGGCTGCTGAAGCCAGTGTTAAAGCTGGTAAGAATGTCACATTGCTTGATGTAATCGACCGTCCACTAGGAACTTATCTTGATAAAGAAATGACAGACATCCTTGAAAAACACCTTGAAGACAAAGGTGTTAAAGTCGTTACAGGTGCTAAGATTCAGGAATATACAGGTAATGATACCGTTACAGGTGTTAAAACCGATCAAACTGAATACCCTAGTGACTTAGTCATTCAAGCTGCTGGTGTAAAACCTAATACTGATTGGCTTAAAGGTACAATTGATTTAGACGACCGTGGTTGGATCAAGACAAATGAATATCTTCAAACTAATCAAAAAGATATCTACGCTATCGGTGATGCCACATTAGCTTATTCAATCCCAGCAAACAATCACGTTCCAATTGCCTTAGCTACAGTGGCTCGTCGAGAAGCTAGATATGTCGTAAAGCACTTATTCGAAAAGAAACCTGCCCTTCCATTTGGCGGTGTAGTTGGTTCATCAGCTTTGAGTGTCTTTGATTATCATTTTGCAGAAAGTGGTCTTAATAGCTTTACTGCCCAACGCTCTAACGTTGAAATCAAGAGTTCCTTCTATCAAGGTAGTCTCAGACCAGCTTATGTCCCTGCTGGTAAAGATAACCCTACTGTTTCAGTTCAATTATTCTTCAATCCGACTTCACACGTTCTCTTAGGTGGTGCTGTTCTTTCAACATATGACATCACAGCTCAAGGCAACGTTTTGGCATTAGCCATCCAGCACAAATTAACTGTTGAAGATTTAGCCGATGCTGACTTCTTCTTCCAACCAGGATTTGATAGACAATGGAGTATCTTAAACGTTGCCGCTCAACATGCATTGGGTGAAAAGGATTTTTAATATAATTATTGGAAAAGTGTTCACGATTTGTGAATACTTTTTTTGTTATTTCTCGATTTTTGGAAATTATGCAAAATCAATTGGGTTTTAGGCAAAACAAAAAGAGCTAAACCCTATATTATCAAGAGGTTTAGCTCTTTATGAAAATATCAAAATGCCACTGACAAGAGTCGAACTTGCACCTAGAAACCTAGACAGCGACCTGAACGCTGCGCGTCTGCCAATTCCGCCACAGTGGCAAAATATATATTTAACTTCCGATATATATTACAATTAAAATGATACTACAATTGGAGGTACTTGTAATGGAAAAAATTAATAAGAATGTCTTAAATCACGTGATTACTCCAAGAAATCCACAATCATATAAGGGTAATTACGGTAAAATCCTTATTATTGCTGGCTCAACACATTTTGGTGGTGCAGCCATTCTTTGCACTAGTGCTGCTATTCACAGTGGCGCAGGTTTAGTAACCTTAGCCACTACTCCAGAAAAATTCACCGCCGTCAACGTGCAAATTCCTGAGGCCATGACTATTGATTACACGCAAAAAAACGAATTAGCTCAAGCCATTAAAAGTAATGATGTTATTGCCATCGGCCCAGGTCTTGGGACTTCGTCAATTGCTAAAGGTGTAGTTAAAGCTGCATTGAATCTAACTACTGAAAAACAAACCTTGATCCTCGACGCATCGGCTTTAACAATTATTGCTGAACAGCAACTTCCTTTAGAAACAAAGGCTAATATCATTATGACGCCACATCAAGGTGAATGGCAACGCCTCTCCCATTTGCCAATTCATGAACAAAATGAAGAAAATAATCATAAGCAATTACAAAAATTGAATCCGAACGCCACTTTAATTTTAAAGAAGCACTTATCTGAAATATATTATCAGGATCAAGCTCTTCAAATTCAGGCTGGTAATGCTGGTATGGCTACTGGTGGAATGGGTGATACTTTGACTGGTATTATCGCTGGTTTTGTTGGTCAATTCAATTATTCCCTTGAAACCATTTCGGCAGCTCTATTGATACATAGTTTAATTGCCGATAAAATTTATAAAGAAAATTACGTCGTTCTCCCTTCAAAAATAATTGCCAAATTACCAAAATATATGAAGAAATTTAATCAAGCTAAATAATACTGAAAAAGCATGCTAATCCAAAGGGACTAACATGCTTTTAATTTTATTTAATATTAAAAATTCTTCTAATACGTTCTACTTTTGAACCTAGTATCTTATCAGCCAACGATGTCTTTAAAACTAAGTAACCATAGATTACTCCACCAAGGCCAGCTTCTAGAACTAAAACAACCACACTGATAATTCTATCTGAATTACCAACAAAATGGAAAACAACCCAGTTAACAAACATGACTGAAATAAACATGATCAATGAGAATAGAATAATTCCACTAATACGTCGTGAAAGTCTTCCCGTTTGGAACGGATAGCTCAAATGTAGTTCTCTTAGCATCAACCAAGAAACTACTGCCATACCAATACTTGTCGCAACTAATGGACCAAATTCATGGAAAATACCAATCATTGGTAATTGTGCTACTACTTTGACAATAAAGCCATAAATGAAGTATTTGATAGCCAATTTATTACGATATAACGCTTGTAAAACAGCTGAAAGAACTGTGAAAAGTCCTAACAAAATAGATATTACTGATGAAAATTGTAACATCAAAACACCTAAGGCATCATAACGATAAAAAGTTGTCCAAAGTGGTTGAGCCACGGCATACATCCCTAACGAGGCCGGAATCATAATGAAAAAGAACAATTCCAAAGTATTAGAAATTTGATCTTCAATCTTTGCTTTATCACCTTTAGAATATAATCCTGACAAAATAGGAACTGCCGTTACAGCCATTGCTGAAGACAAGGACACAATAATCATAATCAGCTTATTAGCTTGGAAACCAAAGAGTGAATAGTAATTATCTAACTGTGCTCCAGTAGCATTAACAAACATTCTCATGAATTGATTAAAGGTTGATTGATCAAATAAATTAAAGAATGTGATACCTGCATCCAAAATGATGAACGGTACAGCTTGTTCAAAGATCTCACGTGTAAAGTTTCTCTCGTTTAGATTTTCAACAGGCTTGCTGCTTCTAGAAAGTCGCCTCAGTTTCGGCAATTTCTTTAAAATTGCTAGAACTAAAATGGCAATGGCCACTGCTGCTCCAATAAAAGCAGCAAAGGTTGACTGAACAACCGCATTGATATAACTACCCTTGTTAACTACCATAATAAGATATGTGGCAACTAACATGTAGATTACTCGGGCAATCTGTTCAATAAATTGCGAAATAGCCGACGGTGCCATATCTGAATACCCTTGTAAGTATCCTCTCAAAATACTTAATATTGGAATAATTAAGACCGCTACCGCTAATGATTTAATGACGGGGATACTTCTAGGATCACCATCAGTAAACAACGTTGCTAAAACTGGTGCTCCAAAGAACATTACTGCTCCAAAGATAACACCCATGAACGTCATAATCTTAAGTCCATGTTTAAATAATTTATTTCCAGTTGAGTATTCATCCAAGGCATTATAATGTGAAATTTGCTTTGAAATAGCACCTGGAATACCAGCCGTTGAGACAATTAAAAATAGACTGTAAATATTATATCCTTTAGCAAATAAAGCATTAGCTGCTGGATAATCAGAACCCATCCATGCCATCCATGGAATAATATAAATTGCACCTAAAATACGAGAAAAAATACTTCCAGCCGTCATCCAAGCTGAACCCTTCAACATTGTATCTTGTGAAGACGACTCCAGATCCATCACTGGCATTACTTCTTCCTCATCATGGCTTTTATTTCCGCCCAAAACTTGCACCACCTTAAAAACTATCCATTTAATTATAGCAAAATTCTTATCCTAAAAATTTTAAATTACGCTTAATTTATTAAAAAAGCAAATTAATTTTCCAAACTTCCTGAAAATTTCAGACATTTTTACAAAATACTCGCTATTATATACCACCTAATTAATGATAGAATGTAATTCGTTGGGTATTTAGGCAAATTTTATTATTCATTTACACAAAAAAGTAGTTTCACGCAATTATTCATTTAATACAAATATCAACCCTCACCCTTTAATGTCCAATTTAGTCTGCTATCCAACCTAAAAGAGGTTCCGGAAATTTTCCGGAACCTCTTTTTGATTACTATTTAACTACAATATTAACAATCTTATTAGGAATAACGATTACTTTGACAATATTCTTGCCATCAGTAAACTTCTTAACCTTTTCATCAGCAAGTGCTAATTCTTCCAATTTATCTTTAGCCGTGCCGTTAGCAACTTCTATCTTATCCCTAAGTTTTCCATTAACTTGAACGATGATTTCAACTGTATCTGATACTAATTTACTTTCATCATATGTTGGCCATGCAGCATATGAAATTGATTCAGAATGACCTAACTTATTCCAAATTTCTTCCATCATATGAGGAGCAATCGGAGCTAATAGTTTTACCAATCCTTCAGCATAATCCTTAGGCATTGTATCAACCTTATGTGCTTCATTAACAAAGACCATCATTTGAGAAATGGCTGTGTTGAAATGCAATGCGTCATAATCTTCTGTAACTTTCTTAACTGTTTCATTGTAAACCTTATCTAATTTACCATCATTTTCATCAGTTAAGAAGTCGTCACGCAATGTGCTGTAATCATCGTCATTAATAAAGAGATTCCAAACACGATCCAAGAACTTGGATGAACCGGAAAGTCCATTTTCAGACCAAGCAATTGAAGCATCCAAAGGACCCATGAACATTTCATAAGTTCTCAATGTGTCGGCACCATATTGTTCGACAACATCATCTGGATTAACTACGTTACCCTTTGACTTGGACATCTTTTCATGACCTTTACCTAAGATCATTCCTTGGTTAAATAACTTTTGGAACGGTTCTTTAGTTGGAACAACACCCAAATCATACAATACCTTATGCCAGAATCTTGCATACAATAGATGCAATACAGCATGTTCAGCACCACCGATATATAGATCAACTGGTAACCATTGCTTCAATAGATCATAGTCAGCTAATGCTTTATCATTATGTGGATCAATGTATCTTAAGTAATACCATGATGAACCAGCCCATTGTGGCATTGTATTAGTTTCACGACGACCTTTACGACCGTTTTTATCAACAACATTTACCCAGTCAGTTAGGTTAGCTAGTGGACTTTCGCCAGTACCTGATGGTTTAATGTCACTATCTTCTGGCAATTTAAGTGGCAACTCATCTTCAGGAACAAGTGAAGTTGTACCATCTTCCCAATGAATAACTGGAATTGGTTCACCCCAGTATCTTTGACGTGAGAAGACCCAATCACGTAAACGATAGTTAACTTTCTTTTCACCGATACCTTTTTCTTCTAAGTACTCAACCATACGATTGATGGCATCCTCTTTATTCAAGCCATCTAGAAAATCAGAGTTGATGTGCTTACCATCACCGGTAATTGCTCCATCTTCAAGATTACCTTCAATAACTTGTTTCATTGGTAGATTGAACTTCTTTGCAAAAGCAAAATCACGATCATCATGGGCAGGAACAGCCATAACTGCACCTGTTCCATATGTAACAAGTACATAATCAGAAATCCAAACAGGAATTTTTTCACCATTAACTGGATTAATAGCATATGCACCAGTGAAGACACCAGTCTTTTCATCATTCAAATCAGTTCTATCAAGATCAGACTTGTGTGAAACTTCTTCCTTATAAGCATCAACAGCTGCTTTTTGTTCTGGAGTAGTGATTTCATCAACAAGCTCATGTTCAGGTGCCAAAACCATATATTGAACACCGAAAGCAGTATCTGGTCTAGTAGTAAAGATATTTACTTTCTTATCATGATCTACTAATGGGAAAGTAATTTGAGCACCAACTGAACGACCGATCCAGTTTCTTTGCATTTCCTTAATACTTTCAGGCCAATCAATGTCATCCAAGTCATCAATCAATCTGTCAGCATAAGCTGTGATCTTTAGCATCCATTGACGCATTGGTTTTCTAACAACTGGGAAACCACCACGTTCTGTCTTACCATCAATAATTTCCTCATTAGCAACAACAGTTCCTAAATCTGGTGACCAGTTAACGGGAACTTCTGCTTCATAAGCCAAACCTTTTTTGTACATTTGTTCAAAAATCCATTGTGTCCATTTGTAGAACTTAGGATCTGTTGTTTGAACTTCACGGTCCCAATCATATGAGAAACCTAGTGAATTAATTTGACGTTTAAAGTTTTGAATATTTTTTTCAGTAAAATCTGCTGGATTATGACCAGTATTCAAAGCATATTGTTCAGCTGGTAGTCCAAAAGCATCAAAGCCCATCGGATGCAAAACGTTATAACCTTGAGCACGCTTCATTCTAGAAATAATATCTGTGGCCGTATATCCTTCAGGATGACCTACATGAAGTCCTTGACCTGATGGATATGGAAACATATCTAAGGCATAAAAGTTCTTCTTATTTGGATCAGTTGTAGTCTTGAAAGTTTCGTGTTCCTTCCAATACTTTTGCCATTTCTTTTCAACGGTATTGTGATTGTACATATTTTTCCTCCTATACAAAAAAAGTCCTATGATTATATTAATCATAGGACGAGTTATCGCGTTACCACCTAAGTTCCGTACTCAAATAAGTACGACTCTCAAAATCCTTAACGAGGATCAAGCGTAGTCACTTACTTAAGTTCGGTAACTATTATTAGTGGACGAGTTCGAAAATAAAAATCTACGCATTCACATCCCCATGCGCTTTCTGTGAAGAATCCTTATAATCTACTACTTCCGTTGCTTTATATCTTATACCAATAATGTTTGTCCGACAACCAATAAATCTGAATTAAGATTATTTAATTTCTTAATATTATCGATTGTTGTTCCGGCTTGTGATGCAATAGAGTCGATCGTATCACCACTTTGAACAGTTACTGATTTATTAGTTTGACTATCTGTATCACTATTAGAATTATTATCGCTGTAATCATTTTGAACATTGATAGCAGTTGAATCTGAATCCGAATTATCAGATGGAACATACTTCTTTACTCCACTACGTTCATCCTGAACAATAACTGGAGCCTGTTTACTACCATAGGCATCACCAACATTGCCAATATCACTATCTTTGTCAGTCGTAGTCTTATTAGCAGTATTAACCATATTGCCATTATTGGCCGTATTTGTTGTATTAGTAGTTGTTGTCTGATTATTAGTTGTAGTATCCTGGCTAACAATCAAAGTCTTACCTGGATAAATATAATTATCAGTCTTAAGATTATTCATATTCATCAAATCTTCAACTGAAATATTAAATTTAGCAGCAATTGTTTGTAAGGTATCATTTTGAGCGACTGTATAAGTCTTAGCACTAGTATCATCAAATTGGGTCAAGTTATACTTTTCAATCATACTATTTAGCTTAGATGCATAAGTTGTATCGGTAGCATAACGGCCAGTTAAAAATTTAGTAGCATCTTTATAGGAATTAGTGTTACTCTTCCAAGCGCCGGCATACAATTGCGAATTGCCAGTTGTTCCACCTCTTAAAAGTGACACATAATCTTCAAGTGATTCCTTATACGATGGATATTTTCTGAAGTTAGAATTGATTGAATAAAGACTACCAGTTCCATCATCTTCCTGTGTACCCATATTAACTGATGCACCGTTATATTCACCCTTGATACCAAATAGATTATAGTTAGGAGCACTAGCTAAACCACTAGTTCCCCAACCACTTTCAATCATGGCTTGAGCAATCATAACTGATGCATAAAGGTCGTTGTTTGAGGCAAGCTTTCGAGCAGAATTACCAATATAATCAATAAATTGTTGATCTCCTACTCCCTTAGAGCTAACTGGAGTAGTTGTAACAGTTGAATTTTGAGACAATAAATTATTCACAGACAAAGCTTCAGCTTTAACAGACGTTGGAGCAGACACATCGGCAATTTCAGCTACCGCAGCACCAACAAACATACTAGAACCTAATATGGTCATGTTCTTACGCAAGTTTGCATTCTTGCTTCTTTTATTATTTAATCTAGTCAATCGACTATCTTCAATTTTTCTTTCACGACGTGTAATAACCATAAGTATTTTGCTCTCCTCAAAATCTTTATACTTTATATTATATTTCTTAACAAAATCTTAAACAATAGAGAGACTCAAAATTATGAAAATATCTAAAAAAATATTCCTTTTATTAATCATTTTAGTAATATTTTTTACCTTCTGGAGTATAAATGTAGCTCTAAAAAGTACAATTATTACTAAATTCGATACCAATCTCATACAACAAATCTACCATCATAACCAATTCTCACTGAACATATTTAGACCTATTACCAATCTTGGTGACACTTTTCCCACAATATTGATTGCCGCAATATTTTTTATCCTATTAGTAATTAAAAAATACTACTACGCTGCTATCTATTTAGTTTTGAATAAGGTCGTCGTTGCCCTACTCAATAGTCTAATAAAAAACATAATAGAACGACCTCGACCAAGTCATTACCATTATGTTTATGCTGGTGGTTATAGTTTTCCAAGTGGTCATTCAGCAAGCTCATTTGCATTATACATATCGCTATTGATTATTAGTCTCCATATTTTTAAGCAACTAAAAATTAAAGCAATCATCAGCATAATGACAATCATTATGGTATTACTAGTTGGCTATAGCAGAATCTTTTTAGGTGTACATTATCCTAGTGATGTTCTAGGCGGTTATACACTGGCAGCTATAATCGTAACTTTCAACACTCTATTGTTCAGAGCCAAGGATCTTTCGATTCTTCAACTCAAAGGCATTAAGAATTAAACCCAATACTAATAATACAAGAGATGCCACATAAATATTGTGCAATCCTGAAAAAAGAATTTGTCGCATTTTGGGCAAAAGTTGGTGTGGTAAGGAACTTGCTGTTTGTGGGTCGATCAGCTTATTCATCATATCAACTGAAATATTCTTATTTTCCGCTGCACCACGAGCTAAAGCAGTATTCAAGATAATTCCATATACAGAAACCATCATGGATTGACCAATAGTTCTCAATAAAGTATTGAAACTAGTTGCTACCCCAACGTTTTCTGGATCAACAACAGTTTGAGCTGTAACCGTTGTAGTAGTAATCGTTAGACCAAATCCTAATCCGGCTACTGCAGCTAAGCCACAGAAATAGATAAATGGCGTTGTTGGACCTGCCATCAAAAGCAATCCATTGGCAATAGCTAAGAAAAAGAGACTGATATAAATGACACGATTGGGTGCCATTTTTTTTATCAAAGTTCCGGCCCAGAATGATCCAAAGATCCAAACAATTGAACTAGGTGTAACAGCAAATCCACCCATTGACGGACTCAAGCCAAGGATTCCTTGCATCCATGTAGGGATATAGGCTTCAAAACCAATCAAGAAGCCACTAACGATCAAGGCTAAGAAGTTCTGAATAACAAAAGTTTTATTCTTGAATAATTCCAACGGCAAAATTGGATCAGCAACGTGCTTCTCAACGTGAACAAATAAGAAAATAGAAATAATTGAAACAGCCGTTAAACCAATTGGTAAAAAGATATTGCTACTACCAATATTTTGTAAGGCCAACATTAATGGCAATAAGATCAAAATTAATAAGATAGTACCTACATAATCAATTCGTAATTTCTCATGCTCTCGTTTTTCTTCTTTAAAGAAGATCCAAATCAAGCTCATTGTCAACAAACCAACTGGTAAGTTGATTAAAAATACCCAGTGCCAACTCAATTTTTCAACGATAAAACCACCTAGTAAGGGAGCGATAATAGCAGCAATTCCCCAAGCTGATCCATTGAATCCTAATATCTTGGCACGTTTATCTAAGGGGTAAATATCAGCAATAATTGTAAAGGTTAATGGCTGAATAGCTCCTGAGCCAATTCCTTGAACCACACGTGCTAAGATCAAGGTCAACATTGAATTTGACATTGCACATAGTGTCGATCCAATAACAAATAGAACTAAACCAATCATTAATACTGGTTTTCTACCGATTATATCGGATAATTTACCATAAATTGGTGTTGCTACAGCCGTCATTAATAAGTATATTGAGAAAACCCAGTTCATTAAACTGACCCCATGTAAACTCCCAATAATAGTCGGCATAGCCGTTGAAACAATTGTACCCTCTATTGCAGTCATGAATGTGGCAATAAACACGGCGATCGTGACAATTACAACATTCGATTGATTCTTTTGTGTCATTTAAACAATTCCCTCCATAAAAAAAGAGACCCTCCCTAAAGTTAAACTTTAAAGAACGCCTCTGCTAATCATCGATTAAATTTTCAAGAAACTCTTAATATCATCAACTTTATCAAGTTTTTCCCATGGTAAATCGATATCTGTACGTCCGAAGTGACCATAAGCAGCCGTCTTCTTATAAATTGGTCTTTGTAAATCAAGCATTTCTATGATACCTAGTGGACGTAAGTCAAAGAATTTATTGATAACTTCTTCAATTTGTTCTTCTGAAAAGTCACTAGTACCAAATGTATCAACATGAACTGATACAGGTCTGGCAACACCAATAGCATATGCAATTTGAATTTCAACCTTTTCAGCAACGCCTGCTGCAACAAGGTTCTTTGCGATATATCTTGCAGCGTAACTTGCTGAACGATCAACTTTAGTAGCATCTTTACCAGAAAAAGCACCACCACCATGACGAGCAAAGCCACCATAAGTATCCACGATAACTTTACGTCCTGTAAGTCCAGAATCTCCTTCTGGTCCACCGATAACAAAACGGCCGGTAGGATTGATCAAGATCTTAGTCTTGTCATCAATCATATTAGCTGGTACAACTTCGTCAATAACATATTTCTTAATATCTTTTTTGACTTGGTCCAAGCTAGCTTCAGCTTTGTGCTGTGTACTGATAACAATCGTATCAACACGAACTGGATGATCGTTGCCATCATATTCAATAGTTACTTGTGACTTAGCATCTGGCATCAAGTAATCAATTGTACCGTTCTTTCTAACTTCAGCTGTCTTTCTCATTAACTTATGAGCTAAAGAGATTGGTAAAGGCATGAATTCCTTTGTTTCATTTGTAGCGAATCCAAAGACGAAACCTTGATCACCGGCACCAATTTGGTCCAATGGATCAACATCTTGATGATTATCACGTTGTTCAAGCGCATCATCAACACCTTGTGCAATATCAGGAGATTGTTCATCTAGTGCTACCAATACGGCGCAACTATTACCGTCAAATCCTGGGTTAGAACCATCATAACCAATATCGGTAATGGTCTTACGAACAACGCTTTGAATATCAACATATGCGGAAGTTGATATTTCACCGACAACTAGGACTAAACCTGTTGTAACAGTTGTTTCGCATGCAACACGTGCATCTTTATCCTTTGCTAAAATAGCATCGAGAATTGCATCACTTATTTGATCAGCAACTTTATCTGGATGTCCTTCTGAAACTGATTCAGAAGTAAATAAATAATTTTTTGACATAATTTTCTTTCCACCTTTTCGGTTACAGGGCCTCTCCTCGCAAAAAAAGGATCCCATCAGGAACCTTTTAATAGGTTAACACAAAATTAGCTAGTTTTCATAAGAAATCAGCGATTGACGTTAAACTTTTCTTACATTAATATGATTTTATAAGTATTAAGGAGCTCACATGAACAATCTAAAATCTAAAAAAATATTAGCATCCCTTATTGAATTTATTAGTTATCATATTTTTCCATTTATTTTTATTTTTGTACATAATTTGAACAACTATACCATTCATGGTTTCCTAATTATCATGATTGCAATGGTGGCTCTATATAAGGAATATATTATTACTTTAAACCCTAATAAGTACTTCCATTTACTATATAGTGGCATTTATCTACTTTTGGCAATACTTTCAATACATTCACTCAATAAATTTGTTATTATTTTGGTCTTTGTACAATTAGTTTTCCTATATATGCTCAAATATTTACCAGATAATTATCAGAACATTGCTTCACTAATCGAAGATTTCATCGTACCTAGTTTTATGTCCATAGCCTTAGCATTTACATACATGCATTTCATTTCCATTAATTTCGTAGTACCGCTACTATTGATTAACTTAGCATGTGTCTTAATCGATTATTTTGAAGGAACCAAATATGATTATCTACAGTTAATCGTTTTCTCTATTCTTTCATTTATGCTTTTTATTTTAAATTATATTAGTATCTGGACAGCTTTTACTATTATTATCTTCGTTTTAGCCATGTCTCTTTTGAAAAAATATCAAAAATTTTCACAACCCAATCTTTTCTACCGTGTTATCGGTAATTTAATTTTAATCATCTAATTAGACATCACGTATGATACATATTTATCTTTAATCTTAATGGCTCAATCATCATATAATGATAGCAAAAAAGATTGAAGGCCTTCATTATCAAAAAGATTACTCGTTTTAAATTAGAATCTATTTTAGCTATCTGGATCCCGATACTAATTGCTACGCTTTTCTGGAATAAAATTCCAAATCGCTTGCCTACCCATTTTAACAGTCAAATGATTGCTGACAATTGGAACTCTAAACCAGTGGCTCTCATCACATTACCAATCATTTTGACAATTGTGCAACTATTCTTAATTATAATTGTCTCTAGAGATCCTAAAAATGAGAATATCCAGCCCTGGATTCAAAAAACAGTTTTTTCTATTATGCCGGTCCTTTCAGCAGTGATTCTTCTATTAACGGTTTTTGGTTCCTTCCCTTCGGTACTCCAAGCTAATTACGTAAACTTAATCTTAGGAATCATTTTCATCATTCTTGGTATAACTTTAGGAAAAGTTCAATCAAACTACACCATTGGAATAAGGATTCCCTGGACCCTACACAGTAAACAGAATTGGAATATGACCCATAAATTTGGTGAAAAAATCTATATTGTCGGTGGAATAATTATAATTATTGCTTCATTTATATCAATAAAACTAATTTTTATCCCAACTATATTGGTAATTGTTCTAGCACCATGCATTTATTCTTACTTACTTCATAAAAAAGGTATTTGAAATCATTCCATAATTATGGGATGATTTTTTTGTACAAAAAAACATCTAACAAAGTTAGATGTTTAAAGGTTTTTGGTATGGAGGATACAGGGATCGAACCTGTGACCTCCTGCTTGTAAGGCAGATGCTCTCCCAGCTGAGCTAATCCTCCAAAATGACCCGTACGAGATTTGAACTCATGTTACCGCCGTGAAAGGGCGGTGTCTTAACCACTTGACCAACGGGTCATAAATATTTATTTATGTATTGCTCTCTCAAGCACAAGAAATATAATACAATAATAATAAAGACGTTGCAAGAGGTTTTTTTAACTTTTTTGAAAAATTGGGAGGAATTTGAATTTTGGATATACAAAAGTACTTTGAAAGCGCGGAAACAATGGATTTGGCACAAGATATGTTAGGACATACTTTTACCTATGAATCTGATCAAGGAAAGTTCTCAGGTTTAATTGTAGAAACTGAGGCCTACTTAGGACCCATTGATATGGCAGCTCACAGCTATAATGGTCGTCACACTAAAGCTAATGACCCACTCTATCAATCCGGCGGGACTATTTATATTTACTCAATTCATAGTTGGCTAGATATGGATATCAGCATCCAAAAAGCTGGTACGCCAAATGGTATCCTAATTAGAGGATTACAACCTCTAGAGGGTCTCGATCTGATGGAAAAGAATCGTAGCAAAACTGGTTTTGATGTTAGCAATGGACCTGCTAAGTGGATGGCAGCCTTTGGCATCAAAGATAAATCTTTATCTGGAACAGTTTTAAATGAGAATAATTTCAATTTTTCCGCAAAAAAAGTCCAGACTCCTCAAGAAATTCTAGCTACACCAAGAATCGGTGTAAAGAATAAAGAGCCTTGGACTTCAAAAAATATGCGTTTTATTGTAAAAGGAAATCCTTATGTATCTAAATTACCAAAGCGAGAAATGAATTTAGATACATACGGTTGGTTATAATTTATCGCTTCTAGCACGAAGAGCATACAGAATAGCTACAGTATCAACCACTTCTTGAAGCATTGCGCCAATAATGGTTGGAATTAAACCAAATCCAGCTACTATCATCAAAGCAATACAAATGAAGATTCCGATTAATACCGCTTCTTTGGCAACTTTCATCGTATCATGAGCAATTTTAACGGCCGTGGTTACTTTGCTAAGATCATCTTGTAAAATAACTGCATCAGCTGATTCACTAGCAGCATTGGCGCCCTTATAACCCATCGCTATTCCAACATCAGCTAGAGCCAATGCTGGAGCATCGTTAACACCATCTCCAACCATTACAGTAGGATGATACTCTTTTCCTAAGCCTCTAATAATTTTTACTTTATCAGCAGGTAAACTGGATGGAAATGCCTTTGTAATACCTACCTCTGAAGCAACCAATTCGGTTGCTTCTTTTTTGTCACCTGAAATCATCAAAATATTACTAATACCAAAATTCTTTAAACCTTGAATTGTTGTTTTAGCCTCCGGTCTAATTTGATCCAACAAGCTGTACACACCTGCATATTCACCGTCAATTGAAACATAAACTCCTGATCCAGTCACTGAATCAACTTTTTCATCGGTTACGAATTCGGCTTGACCAACCTTAACTTCAATATCATCAATCTTTCCTACAATACCTTCAGCAGTTGTCTCTTTTAAATCAGTTACTGGTAATAATTCTAAGTTATGTTTTAAAGTAAAATCGACAATGGCCTTAGCCATAACATGACTTGAATTTTGTTCTAAGGATGCAGCATAAACCATAACTTGTTCCTTACTAAAGCCATTGACTGACTTAAAACCATTAACAATTAATCTACCCTCCGTAATCGTTCCTGTCTTATCAAAGGCCACTGTTTTAGCAGAATTCAATTTTTCTAAGGCTGTTCCTGATTTAACAATAATTCCATTTCTACTTGTTCTACTCATGCCAGAAACAAAGGCAATCGGTGCAGCCAAAATCAATGGACATGGTGAAGCTACTACTAAGACTTGAGCAATTCTAATTGGATCTTTAGAAATGTACCAAGCAATCCCAGCAATTACATAAGCAATTAATGTAAAAGGGACTGCATAACGATCAGCTAATCTAACAAAGTGAGCTGGATGTGTTTCTGACTCCTTAACCAGTTTAACGATAGCTTGATACTCAGAATCAGCAGCCACTTTCTCGGCTCTAATTTTAAAAGGATTTTCTCCATTGATCGAACCAGACATAACATGTGAATCTTTTCCGATTGTTACAGGAACCGATTCACCAGTCAAAGATGACTCATTTACTTCCGAAGTCCCGTCAAATACTACTCCATCAACTGGAACTTGCTCTTTAGGACGAATAAGCAACTCATCCCCAACTTTAACATCATCAATATCAATATCCTTAACTGTTTGATCAATAATGAGATGCGCTTGTGAAGGAGTATTATCTAAGAGTGATTTCAATTCACTTTTAGCCTTGTTAGCCGCATATTCCTCTAAAGAATCTCCACCTGTCAGCATTAATAGAACTATCCAACCAGCCCAATATTGGCCCAACACGATTGTCGCTACTATTGCAGTAATTGCTAATAAATCGATTCCAAAATTCCCTGACTTAAGAACCTTTACCATATCCACAAACATGATCAAGGCCAATAATAATCCTAGAATACTAATTATCAATTGAGCATAACTAGGTAAATGAAAGATAAATTCCAATACCGCCGCAATAATCCCAATTGTTAGTGTTGCATACAATTTAATCTTATCGGAATTCATAAAATCACGTCCTCCCTCGAAATACTTTTCATTAACATAATTATACAATTTCACAAATTATAAAAATAGTATTTAGAGACATAATTTAGAATCATTCTCATTTAGATTCATTTATCAAACTATAAGTAAAACTATTATTAATCATAACGGCGTTATATCAGTGCATACCTAAAAGAGCTATCTATGCGCTAGATAGCTCTTTTTATAATTTATTATTCTTTTTCACGTGCAAAGTAAAACGTTACTGCGGCATAGATAAACACAATTGCCGTTATGAAAATATGAACTCGATACAAAACTGAGTTAGTTGGACCATCGGTAACATGACTATTAAAGAACCCCAATGCATTTATTTTTGCAAAATAACTAATGAAATAAATTGTTGTCATATAAACTAACTGTTGTGATACATTCCCCACGCAAGAAAGTTGATACTTAATTAAAAAGGCTCTTTCAGAATCTAAATCAGGATGATTATAAAGGGCATCATTTAAAATCCGATTATCTGTTCCCACAAAGATGGCACAAAGGAACAATCCAACAAAGTATGTAAAATTAAATAACGATAAAATTAAACCAATTAAAAGTAATGGATATCTAAGTGACTGGTATTTCTTTAAGACAACTGGCCCCAATTCAAAACCAATTAAATAAATAGCATAAATCAACATCAAAGAATTAAATCCAAATCTAACGGTACTGTCAAACACAGCATAAAGCATAACGTAATTCATGATTACTCCACGGTTGATAGCTACCAAACTTACAGGAAAAATCTTTTTATGAATATCGATTTGATAATATGCTAGGAAGAGAAATAGCATAATCGCTACTATACTGATGATCAGATCGAATGTCTGAGAAACAGCCTTTAACCTAGTGTAACGAATGATGAAGACTAACATGACTAAACTTGCTAAAACAATCAAGCTGAATAGTGAATTAACACGGAATTTCTGTTTAGTTTCAATTCCTTGGTAAAAGGTCAAACGATGTGTAATATTCATCCCACCTACCATGGCGGCAAAGAATAAGAAAGCTAGTAAGACAAAGGATAGACTTAACATTTTAGTTTGAGTCGCAATCAATTGAACGGCAACCAATAATATCAAAGTCAAAATTACCGATAAAGTGTGCATCCGATTAAATTTGAACTCTTTATCCATTTTGCCTCGTGATCTAACTGTTAAGTAGTAAGGCCAGATCCAACTTGAAGCTAATCCTAATAGAATTCCTCCAATTATTCCAAAGACGGGATTACCCGCACCTAAAATACACAACGACCCTATGACTCCGAAGAAACTAGACATAGCCAACATAGTTGAAGCCGGTAATGTAATAAAAGTAGTCAATAACATTCCCAAGGCTCTAAATGTATATAGCATTAAGAACGGCAATGCATAGACAAATATATTTTTATTCTGATTGTACAAAGTTAAACAAAAAAAATACGGTATCGCAACTCCAGCATTGGCCAATAGATCCAAAACACCTTCGTTAAAAACGTTTGTTATTCGTTTCATTATTTTCTCACCCTAGTATTAATTGTCTTTGAATATTTTAACAGAAATATCCAAAAAAAAATGGAACACAGCCTAAAATCTGCATTCCATTTTAAATTAACTAATTATGGACTAAATTATCGGCAACCAAACGTTCAGCAATTTGCACTGTATTCCAAGCTGCGCCCTTTAAAAGATTATCGGAAACAACCCACATGTTGAATGCACCCTTATTTTCCAAATCTGGACGAATACGTCCAACGTAAGTATCACGCTTACCCACGGCATTGATTGGTTGTGGATAAATTTGATGCTTAGGATCATCTTCCAAAACGGCTCCCGGCGCTTGTCTGATCAGTTCTTGAATCTTTTCTGTCGTTGCGGACTTATCCTCAACTTCAATATAAATTGATTCACCATGACTGATTGGAACTGGTACTCTGACACAAGTAGCCGTGACTTTAATCTCAGGTGAATTCATATCGCCAAGCATAATTTTCTTAGTTTCATGAATCATTTTCCATTCTTCGTGAGAATATAAATTATCCTCTAAAACATCAATTTGCGGTAAAAGATTGAAGGCCAATGGATAGTGCTTTTCGTCACCTTTCGTGGGAAAAATATCGGCATGCATATCCTTACCATCCAAATAATCCTGTGCCTCTGAATACAATTCGTTTAAAGCACTTTGGCCAGCACCACTAGCAGCTTGATAAGTTGAAACAATAATTTGCTTCAAACCAAAAGCTTTTCTAATCGGTTCTAGTGCTACCATCATTTGAATAGTTGAACAATTTGGATTAGCAATAATCCCATGATGATTATAAAGTGCAGCTTCATTTACCTCAGGAACTACCAATGGGACATCTTCTTCCATTCGAAAGGCACTTGTATTATCGACACAAACAGCTCCACGCTTAACAGCTTCAGGTAAGAATTTTTTAGAAACTGAACCACCAGCCGATGCTAAAACAATATCAACACCCTCAAATGATTCCGGTTTGGCCTCTTCAACCGTTACATCCTGCCCTTTAAATTGTAATTTCTTACCCGCAGAACGATATGACGCCAATAATTTTATCTTATTAACCGGAATAGTTGATTGCTCTAATTGTTGAATTAAACGTGTTCCAACGGCACCTGTGGCACCTAAAATAGCTACTGTATATCCATCACTCATAAATCTTCATCCCTTAAATCAATTTTTTAAATTCTCTGTAAAAATTCTTAATCTCTTCATAGCTTCTTTAATATCAGCCATTGAAGATGCATATGACATTCTAAAATGACCTTCGCCACCATCGCCAAAAGCGGTCCCCGGCGTTACACCAACTTTTCCTTCTTCGGCTAATCTATTAGCAAATTCAACTGCGGTTAAATTAAATTCATTAGGAATCTTCGAAAAAGTATAGAATGCACCTTCAGGTAATTTTGTTTCATAACCAATATCATTTAACTGATCCACAATATAATCACGACGTTCTTGATAAATATCCCGCATCGGAATGCAATCGTTAATCCCATTTGTCAAAGCCTCTTTAGCGGCATATTGAGCCGGATTAGAAGGAGCAGTTACAACGAAGGCATGCATTTTAGCGGCGTTCGTAACGAAGTCTTTAGGAGCTGCAATATAGCCAATTCGGTAACCAGTCATTGCGTGTGATTTAGATAAACCATTGATCAAAATAGTTTTTCCGGGCATTAACTTGGCTAGAGAGATATGTTTTTCCCCATACGTCAATTCAGCATAGATCTCATCCGAAATAACATACATTTCCTTATCCTTAACAACATCAACAATTTCTTGTAGTTCATCTTTTGAATAAACAAAACCAGTTGGATTACCGGGGAAATTCAGAATTAAGGCCTTTACTCTATCGGCACCTTCTTTGGCGATAACCTCACGTAATTTTTTACCAGTTAAACGAAACCCATCATCAGTAGTATTCACTTGGATTGGAATTCCACCTAGAATTTTTACAATCGGTATATAAAGTGCAAAAGTTGGTGTTGGAATCAATACCTTATCACCAGGATTAATAATAGCTGCTAAAGAATCAAAGATAGCCTCAGTGGCCCCAATCGTTACAACAATTTCTGTTTCAGGATCATAATCAATTTCAAAACGTTTACTCAAGTAATTAGAAATAGCTTCTCTCAAACCGATGATCCCTTTTTGAGCTGAATAGTGAGAATCATTATCTTCAATACTCTCAATAGCTGCTGTCTTAACATGTTCAGGAACATTAAAATCAGGTTCACCCAATGTTAATTTGATCAATCCGGGGATTTTAGCAAATTTTTCAGCGAAAATCCGAATTTGAGAAATTCCCATTGGTTCTATAGTTTCGTTGACAACATTTTTTACTGTTGAATCTAATTCTGGCATTCTATGACACTCCTTAAATTATAATAATTTAATTCTATAACAAATTGTATTCATTTAATTAATTATTTTGTAATAATTCTAAATAATTTGTTCCAAACCGATAACTAAATGATCACTTTTCATTACTTCATGGATTGCCAGCTTAACACCAGTCATAAATGACTCTCGATCAGTGGTACTTTGAGATATAGTTAAAGTTTCACCAACTCCACCAAAGATAACCTCTTCATCTGCGACAAAGCCCGGTAGTCTGAGTGCGTGAATCTTAATACCGTGATAATCTCCACCACGAGTATTAAGCGGATCTTTACTACTATGTTGTTTCTGATCGTGCCCTCTAGCTTCATAAATCAGTCTAGCAGTATTTAAAGCCGTCCCTGAGGGGGCATCAATTTTATCTTCATGATGCTTTTCAACAATTTCCGATTCAGCAAAATATTTAGCAGCTACTTGAGCAAATTTCATCATCAAAACGGCGGATAATCCAAAGTTCGACGCAATAATTCCACCTAGGTTACTATTGTCAGCTAACCGTTTTAACTCATTTGTCTGTTCTTCACTCATACCACTTGTTCCGATAACTGGACGAATACCATGCTCAATCGCAAATTTAGTATTTTCAAACACCGCACTAGGTATTGAAAAATCAATCCAAATATCGGCCACAACATTAATATCAGTAAGCTTATTATAAATTTTAACGTCCTCATTTAAATCATAAATCTGCGGGTTCAGGTCAGTCACACTTGGATTAAATCCAGCGACTAAATGCATATCCTCACTTTGATTAACCATTCTAACTGCCTTTTGACCCATCGATCCATTAAAACCTGAAACAATAACTCTTATCATAAAAAGACTCCTAAAGATTCAATTTTTCAAACAAAACATTTTTTTCTGCTTCATTCAACGATACGATTGGCAAGCGACAACCACCGACTTCATAACCCAACTTATTAAGAGCGGCTTTAACTGGTGAGGGCGAAGGATACATGAATAATGCAGCCATTTTGGGTGTTAATTGACGTTGAATTTTACCGGCTGTCTTATAATCGCCAGCATTCAATTTCTGATACATTTTAGTCATTTCATCACCGTAGAGATGTGAAGCTACCGAAATAACTCCGTTGGCTCCAATTACCTTGGCAAATAAAGCTTGTGCATCTTCACCACTATAAACATTAAAATCATCAGCTGTATGCTCAACAATGTATTCCAAGTCTTCCATTGTATTGCACTGTTTAACACCACTAATATTGTTATTCTGAGATAATTTAACAACTGTTTCCTTCTCCATTAACACGCCCGTTCGTCCAGGAATGTTATAAATCATAATTGGTAAAGGAGAATTTTTAGCAATGGCTTCAAAATGAGCTATCATCCCTCGTTGATTAGGTTTGTTATAGTAAGGAACTACAACTAATGCCATGTCGATACCTTGGACTTGTGCCAATTTATTAATAAAATCGATTGTTTGGACGGTATTATTACTACCAGCTCCAGCAATTATTGGTACACGTTCATCAACTATTTCCGTAAAATGACGATATAAATCTAACTTCTCATTTTCCGTTAACGTAGGTGTCTCGCCAGTCGTTCCCCCAATAACAAATCCCTTAGAACCGGTTGCTAACAAATGCTCTGTTAACTTCTTTAAAGCTTTATAATCTATTTTTAATTCTTCATCAAATGGCGTAATGATAGCTGTCATTAAATCAACATCTGTAAACATTTATTTTTCCTCCGGACTCATTCGATAATTCAAAAAACCTACTACAGCATCGACACCTTTTTTTATAGCGTCTTCTTTGGGAAGGAAATCATGTGAATGCAATGCTCCTGAGCTCTCCACTCCTAGCCAAAACATTGTTCCTGGAATCTTATTTAATAAGTACCCAAAATCTTCTCCGGTCATCTTAGGCTCGGTTTCAACAAAATCAACCGATGGTTGTTTTTGCATATATTCAATAAAATTCTTTGTTAGTAGTGGATCGTTTTCCACTGGGAAATAACCACCTTGGTTATACTCCACTGTAATTTGACAATTGAATGATTTCTGCAAACCGCTAGCAATCTCAGTTATTCTTTGACGAATAAACTCAATCATTTCTTGAGTTAACCCACGAATTGTTCCTTCCAAACGAGCTTGTCCAGCAATCACATTGCGGATCACTCCGGCTTGCATCTTGCCAAATGTTATCACGCCACATTTCGTAGGATCAATATTGCGAGAAATGACTGTTTGAATTTGATTAATAAAATTAGCAGCAATTACTATAGCATCATTGGCCAAATGTGGGTACGCTGCATGTCCACTTTTACCATTGATAATGATATTTACTTCTGTTGTTCCAGCAAACAATGTACCGTTACAGCTCCCTATAACGCCTGATTTCAATTCTGGATTGTCATGTAAACCATATAATTCATCAACTTTAAACTGACCACTAAAGGCCCCTAAATCATAAGCAACTTTCCCACCACTCTTACTCTCTTCAGCTGGTTGAAAGAAGAAAATTAAATTGTCTTTAGGTTGGTAGACACTAAAATAATTTAAAATTCCTAAAGCCACAGTCATATGAATATCATGACCACAAGCATGCATTACATGTGGATGTTTTGAAGCATAACTCAGTCCATTCACTTCATCAACGGGTAAGGCATCCATATCGCATCGATAACCGATACTCTTTTGAGGATTGCTTCCTCTGACCAATACCAACAGAGCAGTTGGTAATTCTGGTAGCTCTTTAATTTCCAAATTGGTCTGAGGAAAACTTGCAATTACTTGTTTCAAATAATCATGTGTCTGATATTCATTCATAGCTAACTCTGGAATCGTATGTAAATGTCGTCTAATCTCAATTAATTCATCACTAGTCAAAGTCATCTTTATAGCTTCCTTAAATTACTCTCAATTTGAGTTTTATCAGTTGTCTTTTGATCTTTGATTTTCAATACTTTAGCTGGTACACCGGCCATTACACTATTAGGCGCTACGTCCTTAGTAACGACTGCTCCAGCACCGATAACAGCGCCATCACCGACTTGCACACCTTCTAAAACCACCGCATTAGCACCAACAATAACGTTATCACCGATTCGAACTGGTTGAGCAGAGGCTGGTTCAATCACTCCAGCTAAAACTGCGTTTGCACCAATATGTGAATTTTTTCCAACAATTGCACGACCCCCAAGAACGGCTCCCATATCGATCATTGATTTTTCACCAATCTCAGCACCAATATTAATCACTGCTCCCATCATGATTACAGCATTTGCACCAATCTCAACTTGATCACGAATAATCGCTCCTGGCTCAATTCTGGCATTGATATGCTTAATATCCAGCATTGGTACAGCAGAGTTTTGTGCCGCTGTTTCAATATAAAAATCAGTTAAACGATTAATCTTTAAGATCGGTTCAATTACTTGGTAATCACCAATAATAATTGCTAAATCATTAGTTTTAAAAACTTTAACTTCATCCGGGAATTTAATTTGAGAAATATCACCTTGTAAATAAATCTTCACTGGCGTAATTTTCTTAGCGTTTCCTATATAATTGATAATTTCCGTCGCATTCATTTTTGTCATATTTTTCTCCTAATAATTACCATCTAATTTTACTAAATCCTCATAAGTTTCTCTTTTAACTACTAATTTAGCCTGCCCCTTCTCAACGAAAACAACTGCTGGTCTGGGATTACGATTGTAGTTCATAGCCATTGAATAACCATAAGCTCCAGTATCAAGAACCGCTAAAACATCTCCAACCTCCGTTTGTGGAAGCTTTTGATGATCAATCAAGATATCACCTGATTCACAATATTTTCCTGAAATATGGACCGTCTCAACATCTGCTTGATTCATCTTGTTAGCTACAACTGCTTCATATTTAGCTTGATATAAAGCTGGGCGAATATTATCACCCATACCACCATCAACAGATACATAAGATTCCAATCCAGGGATATCTTTTCTTGAACCAATTTTATAAAGCGTATATCCAGCCGGTCCCACAATCGAACGCCCTGGTTCGATCCAAATTTCTGGAATTTCTTTGCAATCCCGTTTTAATTCCTGACTGATGGCTGAAATAAAATCACTTGCAGTAATAGGATCATCATCTTCGTTATAACTGATTCCAAAGCCACCACCTAAATTTATTACCTGAGGCCAATAATTAAATTCATTCTGAAATTCTTTAGATATTTCAATCATCTTTTGAGCCAACATTTTAAATCCTTCAGTACCAAAAATCTGTGAACCAATATGGGCATGGTATCCTAACAATTTCATCTGGGGATTATCCAAAACTAACTTCAAAGCCTTTTTGGCCTGCCCAGACTTAACGTCGAATCCAAACTTACTATCAGTTTGACCAGTCTGATCATACTTATGTGTATGAGCTGAGATCCCGGGAGTTAACCGTAACATTACTTGAATAGTCTCTTGAGATTCTTTCAAAACTTGTCGTAAAAGTTCGATTTCATGAAAATTATCTAACATAATTACTCCAACATGATTTTTTACTGCCATCTGTAATTCTGCTAAAGATTTATTGTTACCATGAAAACTTATCTTGTCACTCGGAAAACCAGCAGCTAAGGCTGTATATAATTCTCCACCTGAAACAACATCTACATGTACATTTTCTTGCTTCATAACCTGATAAATAGCCTTGACGGCGAAAGCCTTGCTAGCATAACTAATTTGATAATTTAAATGTTCCTTTTCAAAAGCAGATCTAAATTCTCTTATTTGATTGCGAACTTTGGAAATATCAAAAACATAGAGTGGTGTTCCATATTCCCTAACTAAATCCACGCTATCAACACCATCTATCATTAAATGTCCATTTTTACTTGTTAATTCATCTATAATCATTTTCAAAACTCCTTTATCAAACAAAAAAAGATCTCTTTGCTTAATAACAAAGAGACCTTTTCGATCCACCTTAAATTTGTCATAAGCTCAACGTGATATAAAATCACGACAGTTCGTATTCTCTTATTAATACGCCCCAGTTCATCAGATCCTGTAAGATCTAACACTTCGGCAACTTCCCCTTTCAATGAGTTCAAAGTCATTACAGTGACTCCCTCATTTACTCATGTCCGTTGCGACCTCTTTTATTGGTATTAAGATTATAACAATACTCATTATTCGTCAAGTAATATTAAAAAATAACTGATTTTTCTAACTTTATCGTGTTTCTCCTTGTCATGACGGCTAAAAATGATACACTCATCATTAAAAACTATTTAATTTTAGGGGTGTATTTCATGAAAGTTATCAAGTTTGGTGGTAGTTCCTTGGCCACTGGAGAACAATTTGAGAAAGTTATTAAGATTATTAAAGAAGATATTGAGCGTAAGGTTATCGTAACTTCTGCACCTGGAAAAAGATTTTCCAATGACACTAAAGTTACTGATCTGTTAATTCAGTATGCCAATGCTGTAATTAATCAAGATGACTATCAAAAGATTGAAAATAATATCATTTCCAGATATCAAGAAATCAGTGATCACTTCAAACTTGATGATTCAGTAATCAAACTTCTAAAATCCAAACTAGATAAACTGACTCAAGATAAGTTTACCGACAACGACCATTTAATGGCTGCATTTAAAGCTCACGGTGAATTTTTAAATGCTATTTTACTGACACAAGTCCTTAACGCTCAAAATATTAAAGCAATCTTTATCGATCCTAAAGATGCTGGTATCAGAGTTCATGGTCAACCCAACGATGCGGATATTTCATCTGAAACTTACAGCAATTTGGAACAACTTCAATTGCCTAAAGACTCAAGAGTCGTCTTCCCAGGATTCTTCGGATACAGTGCTGATGGTTCAATTTATACCTTCTCTCGTGGAGGATCAGATATTACTGGTGCCATTCTTAGCCGCGGATTGAATGCTGATCTATACGAAAACTTTACTGACGTTGATGCAATTTACGTTGCCAACAATCACATCGTCGATCATCCACAAGCAATAAAGAAGATGTCCTATCGTGAAATGAGAGAGCTATCTTATGCTGGTTTTTCCGTTTTCCAAGATGAAGCCATCATTCCCGCCGTTAAAGGACAAGTCCCTGTAAATATTAAGAATACTAACAATCCTCAAGCAGATGGAACTATGATTGTCCCTGAACAATTCATCTTTGATCCTTCTAACCAGATTACCGGTATTGCTTGTTCTAAAAGATTCTCAGCACTTTATTTACACCGTTACCTCTTAAATAAAGAAGTTGGTTTTACTTTGAAACTTTTAAAGATTTTTTATAAATATAATATTTCTTATGAGCATATGCCTTCCGGAATTGATGATTTAACTGTTATCTTTGATCGTAGCAAACTAGATAAAGATACTATTCAAAAGCTCTGTCGTGATGTTAAAGAAACTCTTCAACCGGATTACCTAGAGTGGATCGATGATTATGCCATTATCATGGTAGTCGGTGAAGGAATAGCCCATAATATTGGAACTATCGGTAAAGTCATTGATTCCTTAACTCAAAATGATATTGCTATTCATATGATTAACCAAGGTGCTTCCCGAATATCTATCATGATTGGGACTCGTGCTTCAGATGCTGACAATGCTGTACAACAAATTTATAAAACTTTTTTTGATTAAGCGAGGTTCAAAAATATGGTTAAACTATTAAAAGTTCATGGTTCAGAGAATCAATTTTTTATCTTGGACCAAACGATTCTAGATAACAAATTAAATGATAATGAATTAAAGAATTTAGCAATTAATCTTTGTAAAAATATTTTAGACGGTGCTGACGGACTTTTAGTCATTGACACTAGCGATGACTGTCTTGGTAAAATGCGTGTTATCAACGCTGATGGTAGTGAAGCAAAAATGTGTGGTAACGGATTACGAACAGTTAGTCGTTATCTATCAGAAAAATATCAATTAGATCATTTTTCTGTTGAAACTTTGGAATCCAATTTATCAGTCAAAAGAGCAACTGATTTTTATTCTGGAGTACCAGCTTTCAGTGTTGAGATATCCCCTATATCATTTAATAAGATGGCTCTTCCCTTTGTCTATAAAGATCTTACCGAAATGATAAATTCAGAGATACCTGAGTTCGTACCAGAAGAAAAGTTTTCAGCTATCGCTGTACCGAATCCACATCTTATCAGTTTTGTCTCCGAAATCGATCACAATACGCTCAACAACCTTGGTCAAAAACTAAATTCCGTAAACCAATATTTCCCTGAAGGGGTTAATGTCAGTTTTGCTAAAATATTAGACACCAATAAATTATTCGTGCAAACCTTTGAACGTGGTGTTGGCTTTACTAATGCCTGTGGAACCGGTATATCAGCGACGAGTTTAGTCTTTGCCCTATTGTATCCAGATCAATTTGATTCCAACAGAGATATTACTGTTTACAATCCTGGCGGTATGGTTAAAACTAATATCGAATTAAATCCAACCAAAGAACTAAGTAAGATCCATCTAATTGGCAATGCTACTTTTACACACACCATCGAGGTTTCTGAAGAGGCTTTACATCTAAACGAACTAGATAATTTAAAAATTGAAGATACCGGTGAGGAGAAAGATTACCAAGATTTTGTAAAAAGTATTAAAAGATAAAAAAAGAGACTTATGATAAAAATATCATAAGTCTCTTTTTTTCGTTATGCGCCTAGTAGGAGTCGAACCTACAACCTTCTGATTCGTAGTCAGACACTCTATCCAATTGCGCTATAGGCGCGTAATAAATCAACGAAAATAAGTGTATCATATATCCTTACGGTTTGTATATATTTATTTAAAAATAATTTACAATCTCTTTAATTCAATGATGTTTCTTTATATTGAAAAACATTCACTGGAAACAAAAAAACACTATATCGTCTGATATAATGTTTTTTATTGGTATAATATCTTTTGAATTTGTCCTGACGGAGAGTAAGGGGTTCGAACCCTTGATACAGGTCAATACCCGTATACATGATTTCCAATCATGCTCCTTCAACCACTCGGACAACTCTCCAAGGTAAAAAAAAACTCCGGATGTCAGACTCGAACTGACGACACCCTGATTAACAGTCAGATGCTCTACCAACTGAGCTAATCCGGAATAATAACAGCGTAGCAACTATCTATCCTCGCGGGTAGTTTCCCACCAACTACTTTCGACG
>NZ_AZDH01000028.1 GCF_001435445.1 Companilactobacillus kimchii DSM 13961 = JCM 10707
GGTAATATATATCTTGTTGTTGCGACAGAGCAATGGCATCAACGCTTTGAAGCTTAATTGCTTCTCCGCTGATTCCAAATTATTTTAAAGAAGTGCTTGACATCATCTTGTTACTTCGATATGATAATTAAGTTGTCTGTTAGATGACTTCTAACCGGTTATCAATTCGTTGATAATTAGTTAGAAAAATTATTTTAAAAAGTTCTTGACAAGTTATTGTCTCCTTGATAAAATAATTAAGTCGCTGGTGAGCGTAAGCGCTTAATCAGCTGGTAGACCTTTGAAAACTGAACAAAGTTTT
>NZ_AZDH01000006.1 GCF_001435445.1 Companilactobacillus kimchii DSM 13961 = JCM 10707
AACAAGATATATATTACCAATCGAATAAGAGAGTTGCAACCCTTTTTTACAAAAAATTCTGATTTTTTTCAAAATCTCCTAAATTAACTCGTTGATTATTTTCACACAGTGATTATAGTATTTTTGAAGGCAAACAAAAAGCGCTAGAAATCATTTTACTGACTTCTAACGCTTATCTCATTATTTACTTAATTCTGGTGCATCAGTTTGATACAAGTCAACCATGGACTTATTATCATTCTGTTCAATCAAACTAGTACCCTTCTTCTTCTCTGCTGCCTTTAATTTCTTCAAAGCAGTACTCTTCTTATATGAGTAATCCTTCTTATTGACAGTTTCAAATCCAGGTAGCTTGTGGAACCTTAAGAGATCCCCATTAATAACCCTATCTGATAGAGACAATTCCGTTGTTACCTTGTTAGATAGTTTTTCTTTCTCAGTCTTCGAGATCTTTTTATCTACTTTACCAGTCTTGGTATTGTAGTAGGTACTTCCAACTTTAGTGACCGTTGGTGATACAAAATCACCATTTCTAAATGCCACTACTTGCGAATGTTCACTTGATAGTAAATCACTACCAAATTGAATCATGTTCTTATTATCAACACCTAAAAGATTCAAGATAGTTGGTAAGACGTCAATCTCACCACCATAAGTATGATTGATTCCGCCTTTTAGTCCATCCATATGAATCATAAATGGTACACGTTGATACTGAGCATTATTAAAATCATTGAATCCTTTAATACCCGTAAGTTTAGCCATGGCCTTCTTATGATTATCAGAAATACCATAGTGATCACCATAAAAGACGACCATACTCTTCTTATCTAAACCTGTAGCCTTAAGCCAATCCATGAATTCACCAATAGACTCATCTAAGTATCTAGCTGTTTGAACGTAACCATCAACAGTTTTATCACCGGTATCAGTCTTAGATATACTTTGGTTCTTCTTGTCCAATGTATATGGATAATGGTTCGTAACTGTAATCAACTTAGCATAGAAAGGTTGTGGCAATTGTTCAATATATTGTGTTGAATCTTTAAGGAAAATCTTATCCTTCATACCATAACCAACGTTATAACTCTTCTTTTGTTTATAGTAATTAGAACTAAAGAAGTAATCATAGCCCCATGACTTATAAGCATTATCACGATTCCAGAAACTTGGAACATCCCCATGGAATGAAGCAGTAGTATAACCATCTTGATCCAAAATTGCAGGTGCAGCTTGGAAAGTATTGCTTGTACCATCAGTAACCATAGCTGACCCTTCTGGCAAACCAAAGAGTGAATTCTCAAGCATTAATTCGGCATCGGCAGTCTTACCTTGTCCAACTTGGTTAAAGAAGTTATCGAAACTCAATGTATTGTTTTCATGATAAATCTTATTAAGATTAGGTGTTACTTCTTCACCATCCCACTTATAGTCAATCATGAATTGTTGTAAACTCTCCAAGTGAATAATGAAGACGTTCTTACCCTTAGCAACCCCTGAATATTCAACATTAGGTTGAACGTAATTATCCTTCATATATTTTTCAATTGAATCAATATCAGAACTCTTTGCTTGCGACTTAACAGCATTTGTCTTTGTTGTCTTAACCAAATCATAAATATTAAAGACATTAAGGCCTAAATACTTAACGATATAGTTATTATCGAAAGTTCTTGTCAATAATTGTGAACGATCACTTTCAGCTAAAGTTAAATTAGCACCAAACAGCAATACAGCTAATGAACTAATTAAAACTGGAATACGCCAATTAAGACGTTTGACATCCATCTTTATAACATGAAAGGCCAATAATAATATTAAGACAATAACATCAAGAAAAACTAGAAAATCGGTTGGTTTCAAAATTCCCATGATACTTTTACCCAGGTTGTTGGTTACTGAACCAGAACCCTTGATAAGTACCATTGTTAGAAAGTCTGAGAATTCACGATAATACAAAATATTCGAGAATAGCCAAACCGAATCTAAGAAATCAATAATCAGAAGAAAGATGTATGACTTTCTTCCCTTCATATATAAAGCAATTCCAAACAGCAATAGCATGATTGGAATCGGATTGATAATCATTAAAAATGTCTGAATCGATCCTTTTACACCTAAGTTAAACTTAGTTGTATAAGCATAAATCGTTTTCAGAGTGTATAAAAACACAGCTAGAAGTACAAATCCTAGCCTAGTGTTTAGAAACTTGGAAATACCTTTAGTAATACGCTTCATTATTTTCGCTCCATAGATTTATTAGCAACTTGTTGTTCAATTTTTGGTTTCTTTGAAACTGCGATAATCCCTAAGAACATCCCCAAATAATACGTAATAAATCTCCATAAAAACATACCTAAAATCAAGCCTGACGAAGAAGGTATGAATCCAGCAAATAATGTCTTAAAACTGAATTCCGCCCCACCTGATCCACCAGGAATTGGAAAGATTGAGACAATCATAACAATCATAATATGCATAACTAATACATCGATTATATTTACGTGGTCACAATTCAAAGCCAATAAAACAAAATAAACCACAAAGTAGTATAGGAATAATTGCACGATTGTTAGAAGTGATGCTTTAATCACTTTCTTTTTCTCCTGCTTTAAAACTAAACTTTCCTTATAGAAACTATCAATGCTGTTTATAGCTGACTGTAAAATTTTATCACGTTTTTCTTCTTTTAGAAAAAATAAAACCGGTTTCAAAATAATTTGTACCATTTTTTTTGTAAAATCGTAGTAATACATGATCATTAACAAGAACGAAATTGTTACAACGTGAATTACCATTCCAAAAACAATCAAAGTCGCTAATCCAGAAAAGTGCTTAGCAACACTACTAAAACTTACTAACATGGCTACGATGAAATTGACTAGTACCATCGCTTGATAAATAACAAACTTCATCAATAAGACCGAACTAGCACGACCACCGTCGATTTTTGATTGCATCAAACCAAGTAACTGTGCGGGTTGACCACCTGAAGAAAAAGGCGTGATAGCATTAAAAAGCGCCTGAAGTAAGGGAATACGATACATCTCCCACCAACCAAACTTACGATCCTCTTTCTTTTTCAGTAGCGTATGCAATACCATAGCCTCGACACCATATGACAATAGGATTGATAAAAACGCTACTGCAAGCCAAAAATAATTTAAACTCTTAAACGTTGAAACCAAGGAATTAAAGTGAATATTTCTAGCTTCCCACCAGAAAATACCAATTCCTAATCCCAACATCACAAAAATTGCTGCTATATGTTTTCTACTCATTATTTATCCTGTTTAGCAATATTATATTGTTCTGTATAAAAGTCATACCAAATTTTACTCAAATTATCTTCTGAGTATTGGTTGGCAGCCTTTTTAGATTTTTTCTTGAAATCCTCTAAAATTGAACGATCTTGATTAGCATGATTAATAAAGGCATTCATATCTGAAAAGCCATCAGCTTTTTGATAGTAGCCATCAATAATTGCACGATATAGTTCTAAATCTCTCAATAGTACTGGAGCACCACAACTGAAAGCTTCTAAAACTGACATTGGGAACAACTCATCGTATGAAGGTAACAAGAATAAATCACAAATATTATAATAGTTAACCAAATCATTACGATCAACAATTCCTGTGAAGATCATGTTCTTAGGCGCATTATCAATCATATCTTTATAACGGTCATAACCATCGGTGATCTTACCAAATGAAAAGCCACCTGCCCAAATAAACTGAATATCTGGGTTAACTTGTGCTAATTTATAAAAATCATCGATTCCCTTACGTTCTTGAACTTGTCCATCACCAAAAACGACAAATTTATCTTCTGGAACACCAATCTTTTTACGGAAAGCAGCCTTTTCCTCAGCACTCTTTTCGTAAAAATTATCAGTTGAAACAAAATTAGGGATATATTTGATCTTCTTACGATCCAAACCATGTGCTACCAACTTGTCAATAAAAGTTGGATTAACAACCACGATTTGATCCATGCGCTTGTAAAAACTAATTACATAATTATAAAAAATACCACGTGCCGGTTGAGGCAATTTGATACTCCCCTCCAAAGTTTCTGGAAGAAAATGCACATAGCCTATCTTACGGCCTCTTTTTTTAGAAAATGTAGATAAGTAGAACTGTGGATCAATTGTATGGTAATGACTTAAATCACTGCGATGATAGTCATTTATCTTAATATCAAATTCATCACTAAAACGATCTTTTAGCAAATTAACCAATTCAATATAGGCACTACCTACACCTTGGCCTGCAACTTTATCTGCGGATGAAAACATGTTTATTTTAATCATTAGAATACTCCTCTGGATCGATTGATGAATCTGAAAGCTTCTCTCTGACGAAGTAATCCTCGGCATGACGATAGAAATCAAGAATCGAGTTACCAAATCCATCTGATGAAATACCATACAGTACCTTTTGACGAGCTTCACGGTCATCAAATGAATTAGGGTGATCGAGATATGTCTTAATCTTAGGTACTAACTGGTCATCTTGACTGAATGTTACACCAACTGATGGATCAGTCAACAAGGCATCAGTATAAGGTGCACTTCTAACTACTATTTTTAAGCCTGAAGCAATCGCCTCAATATAAGTTAGTCCCTGTGATTCTGTATCACTTGAAGATACAAAGAGATCAGCCATGTGATAGTATGGTGAAATTTCATCATGGGCTACTTCACCGGTAAAAATAACATTATCGGTAATATTTAGGTCCTTACTCATTTGAACTAGTTCTTCCATATCGGGACCATCACCAACAATTACCAACATAATTTTTGGATTATATTTTAATAATTCTGGCATGGATCTAAGCATATGATCAATTTTTTTCTCTAAAGCAATACGGCTAAGCATCAAAATGACCGGTGTATCTTCTGCTATACCCAATTTCTCTCGTATAACTGAAGCATTAACTGGTTTCGTATATTCTGACAAATCAACCCCTGTTGGGACAATTGAAATTGGTGTTTTGATGCCATAACGATCCAAAGTCTCTCTTACTTGCTTACTTGGAGCAACTACCCCTGAAGCATTCTTCAAAAACAACTTTGTCATTTGCTTAACGTGATATGGCTTCAACAAATGACCATTTAAGACATAATGCAAATAATCTTCATACATCGTGTGATATGTATGAACAAATGGAATCTTTAATTGTTTAGCGACAAACTTTCCTATCATTCCTAAAGAAAATTCTGTCTGTGTATGAACGATATCAAGTTTTAACTCTTTAGCCAACTCAACTGCATGGAACATCCCACGAATAGCAATTCTTCTATCAGTAAATGAGATAAAAGGCACACTTGCTAAGCGAAAGATATTAGGTTCAATTGTATTCTTAGGTACATTGGGATCTGTTGTCGTAAAAATATAAACAGAATGACCTTTTCTCTCTAGATCATTCTTCAATGTTTGAATTGATGTTGCTACCCCACTAACTTGTGGAAAGTACGTATCAGTAAAAATTCCGATGTTCATAAGATCACATCTCCTTGCAAACTCTATAAAGTAGATTATAACAAAAAAATGAGGGAAGAACTTCCCTCATCTCTGCCTTACTTTATTAATTTACTAAAACTCTTATTCTGCATCAAGAAATAGAAAATCACCGCACCGATAGCTACAACAACTAACTCACCTAGTCCAACCGTAACAAAGTTCAAAGCAAATGGTAATTTCAAGACAAAATGCAATTCTGCCCCAACAATTAATCCATTCACAACGGCACAAATCACAGGTACTAGCCATAGAAATTTTGTCTTAGCAGGAACTCTTGTAATCAAGTAACAAGCAATTGCTGTTGCTAATGTTCCTAAAACTAAATCATATGCCCCTAATGATGCACTAAAGATATTTGAGATAAAACATCCAATAATCAGAGACCAACTATATTTATGATTAAAAAATGGCAATAACATCAAAATCTCTGAAACTCGAAATTGGATTTGACCGTAGGAAAACGCCGAAATAACAGGTGCAATTGTTACTGCTACATAAAGCGCCGCTACCAAAGCCAATTGTGTGATATCTCTTACTTTTAAATTACTCAAAATAAAACCCTCCACTGTTTTAATTAATTCCGCAGGTTCATCAGTGTAAACTGCTCTTAATAGGTTATCTTATTTTTAACTTGGTATCAAGCTAATAAAAAAGACAAAACCACTTATCGGCTTTGTCTTAATAATTTAGTCTAATGTTCCGCGTTCACGTAATTGTTCATCAATTAAATCAAGAACTTTTTGACGATCTTCAGGATTCTCAACAAAATCATACTTGTCGCCATCGATTTTCATCTTAGGACTGTAATCATAATCGTCATACCAACCATCATAACGGCTAAGTAGTTGATGATAATATTCTGGCAAAGTTGGATCTTGTTCTGGCTGTTCATATGAACGACCACGTTTTTCGATACGGTGAATCATTGTGTCATATGAAATATCCAAATGTACCAATAGATCAGGTGCCTTTTTAGCGGCAGCATATGGTAATTCTTGCATCATATTGTCTAGAAGTTCATCGTAAACCTTTACTTCTTGAGGAGTAGCTCTACCCATGTCAGCATTCATATGGAAGAATAGTGAATCTTCGTAAATTGAACGGTCCAAAACATTATTGTCCTGTACCATTGCTTTCTTAATTGAATCAAAACGTTTATTCAAAAAGTAAATTTGTAGTAAAAATGCATATTTCTTAGGGTCTTTATAAAACAATGGCAAAACCGGATTATTATCAACTTGTTCATAGAAAGCCTCAGTTCCTAAGTGTTCTGATAAAATAGTCGCCAATGAACTCTTTCCGGCTCCAATTGCGCCGCTCAATACGATCATCATTATTCTCCTCCGTAGCTTTTTAATTCTTTATTTGATTTGTTAATTTGCAAAAAAACAACATTCACTATGATACCACTTCAATTCTATATATTGTATATATTTTTGAAATTTCACCATATGTGGTATTTATCACAAGCAACAATCACCTTATTAATAACGTTTTTTAATAATAAAATATTATTTATCCCTAAGCCCTATCGTATTCCCTTTAATCATTCTATAATTGGACTGTACTAATCAAGAAAGGGGAAGAAACATGGGGAATAAATTACGAAATATTTTCAGTGCTCTCATAGCTGGACTAGCTGTCGTGGTTTTGGCTTTTACTTTTAATAGTAACAATGTTGAGGCTGCTACAAATTATGATAGTTCACAAATGATCACAAGTGGTTATATCAAGAATCAAGATAAAATTTATAGTATGAGTAGTACTGTACCACTCGTATATGAGTACGACTCAACTGGCTTCAATCTTCAAAATGGAGATACTTTAACTATTGATGTACCAAGTCCTTTGGCTGTCACAGCAAATGACAAACCATTCAATGTTGTTGGTGATAATGGTGAAGTCATTGGTACTGCAATTTTAAACAGCAGTAATCAAATTGTTGTTACTTTCAACGAGAATGTTGAAGAACTAGAAAGTGTCAAGGGAACACTTTCTATCAATACAGGTGTCACCGTAGATCGTAATAAAGCTCAAGTTGGTTCAAACGATGTTGATTTTCCTATCAAAAATGGAAATACTCAACAAAGCATTCTTCAAACTAAAGCTAGTGACAAAAACATCTCAAAAAAGGGTGTCTTTGGTACTGATGCCGAAGGTAACGAAATCGTTACTTGGACTATCCTTGCCAACCGTAATGAATTAAATTTCGGAACAATGAGCGTCTTTGATACTATTACTGATCCTAATCTTGAATATATATCTGGCTCTGTTGTCGTTCAAGAGGCTACTTGGAAGGATAAGGAAACTGGTACCTACAAACGTGGAGATACTGTTCCTTCAAGCAATTACACTCTAAATGAGTCTGGAAATGGATTTGATCTAACTATTCCAAATTCTGGAAAACAAATGTACGCTATAACCTTCCAAACTAAAGTTACTGATCCAAGCAAAGTAACGGATGGAACAGTTTTTAGAAACGACGCTACAATGACAGGAAAAATTACTGGAAACGGTAATGAATCTCAAGAGATCAAAGAAACAGCTTCTGGGAAAGTTTCTAGTGGAACTAATTCTGGTAATGGTAGTGGTAACAAACTTGGCAGTGCTACATTGACTAAATTCAATGAGCAAGACGAGACTACTCCACTAGCAGGCGCTGTTTATGACCTTTATAAAGTTGGTTCAGATACCCCTGTTCAAACTAATTTAACAACTGATGAAAATGGTCAAATCAAATTAACTAACCTTAGTGCTGGCGACTATTATTTCAAAGAAGTCACAGCTCCTGCTGGTTATCAATTGAATGAAAACGAAATTCCATTTACCATCACTGGACAAACTACAACCCCTGTTCAAGTAACTGGTGTTGACGAACCTGAAAAAGAGGAATTAGGTTCAATTGTTATTAAGAAAATTGATGCCGAAACTGGCTACAAATTAGCCGGTGCCGAATTTAACATTGTTAATGATAAAGGTGAAGTTGTTGGAACAATCACTACCGACCGTTTAGGTCTTGGCCATTTCTACAACCTACCAGTTGGACATTATAAATTAGTTGAAACTAAAGCTCCCGAAGGTTATCTCAAAGGCGAAGATATTGAATTCGATATTAGTGCTGATAATCTAACACCAAAAATGATTTCCGTTGAAAACGAAAAAGAAATTACTGGTGAAAATGGCTATAGTGCAGTTCTTCAAAAATTTGATCGTGATGATTTAACAGTTGGCGTCCCTGGTGCTGAATATACTCTTTATGGTGATGATGGTATTGCTCTAGAAACTGCTGTAACAAATGAGCTAGGTGTTATCAAAATTGACAATCTTAAACCTGGCAAGTATTACTTCCTAGAAACTAAAGCTCCTGAAGATTATGATTTAAATCCTGATAAGATTCCATTTACTATCACTGAGAACTCCAATGAGACCGGTGTTGGTACATTAGAAACATCAGACCCTAAGACCGTCACAACTGAACCTGGTGATAATAACAACGGTAATGAAGGTAATACTCAAGAACCCGGCAATAATAACAATGGCAACGAAGGTAACACTCAAGAACCTGGCGACAATAATGGTAATGAAGGCAATACTTCTAAACCCGATGAAAATGGTAACGGTGATAAAGATGACAACGATAGTGGTTTAATCGTTGATCCTGAACATCCCGCTACAGACAATAACAATAATGAAGGTGGACTTATCACTAACCCATTGAACCCTGGCACTTCAAATAATGGCAATAGTTCTACTTCAGAATCCAATACTGACAAACTCCCTCAAACTGGTACTAAATCTGGTTTACTAGCAAGTCTTTTAGGATTCGTTCTTCTAATTAGTATTGTTTATCTTAACCGTCGTCATGCTTAATTAATTGCATAAAAAATGGACTGAGAATTTTTTCTCAGTCCATTTTTTTGTCTCAATATATTTTTAGAAAGCTCCACCACCGGAACCTCCTCCAAAACCACCAGACGAGCCTCCTGAGAAACCGCCTGATCCACCTGAGATACTTGAGCCCCCTGCTGAAATTGCTCCTGTGAAAGCCGTTTGGAAGCCTGTATTGCTGTTAAGAAACCTACTACTTCCAATATAGTAATATGCAATGGCCGAATTATTGACCACATCAGCTCCAAAATTAACTTTCAAAGCCTTAATTACTTTGTCAGAGACACCGAAGATAACTGCATATGGTAAGAAACGTTCCCAAAGAATGATATCACCAACTTCAGCCATCTTAATATCATCAATATCTTCTAGCATTCGTTTAAAGGCTCTAATCTTGTTAACCTCTTCTTCACCTAAATCTGTATACGGTGTAATTTTCTTCTTTATAATCGCATATGGTATCCAAGCTACAAGGCCAATAACTACTAGAATTGCGCTACTAAGTAGAACTGTACTGCTGAGAATTAAGGAAATCATCAGCATGATACCCAGAATAATATCGACAGCTATTGTGGCAACTTTAAAACTGTCAACCAAATTCATATTTCCTAAGTCTAAATATTTTTCTCGACCTTTAGCTGCATCTTTAGCCCATTTATCAAATTTTTTAGTCATCTTATCATCATTACCGCGAGCAAATTTGCGAATATCTTTCAAGCGGACCGATTTACCATCGCCGATTTTCTCAATTAGATATTTAAAGAATTCATTGGTTGGCGGAACCAAAGCCGTAATTTGATAGTCCTTACCGATCTTATCAATCTTCATACGACGATAACCAACTTCATTCAATAAATCAGCTGTTAAAGAGTTGCTATCAGCTTTTGACTGACGATCCAAAATCACTTCGGTAAAACTAGGAATAAATTCTGGCTCATCAAACAAATGATGCAACGGTGTTGGTATTTGATGCTTTTGTCCCGGATTTTTGCGTAATTTAATAAATTGATAGAGATAAATAATAACAATAACCGCTCCAGCAATCGCCATCATTATCCAATAAAAATTCTTTTCTCGTTGACGTCTAGCATTGGCCGCTTCAGCTTTTGATTTTTCAGCAGCTAGAATTCTTGCTTTAGCCTTTTTGTTCACGATATTTTTATTATCAGCGGTTACAATTGTGGGAAAAATAACGTGACTTTCAACTGATTGATTAGCAGGCAATTCATCTAAGGTCATTACTACTTGCCCTTTTTGCTTATTCACTTCAGTATGTCCCGCTAATGGTCCATGTGTCCAGGCTTGCAACTGCGTAATATTTTTCTCTGGAAAATTCAAGGTTAACTTGATGTTATTCAAATCGTTATCCCAACCATTACCAATAATTTTCCAATTTAACTCAGCTGTATCTAAATAATTAGTGATTACTCCATAAAGTTGATATTTATAAGTATATGTCACCATCTCTGAATCAACCGCATGATAAACTTTCATATCCATTGAATTGTCAGTTCTAGTAACTTTAACAGTATTATTCTGATTTGAATCATTATTAACTAAAGTCTTAGCTCCAGCCCCATTATTATAAGTAACGACTGGATCACTGGCGCCCTTAATCCCCTTTAAATCCTGATTATAATAAACACCATGATAATCGCCCTGAAAATCATAAACAATCTTTTGTGTTAAATCAGCGTTGCCATCTTTTTTGATGTTTACAGTAACGTCATAATTTTTGACTGTGAATTTATCAGCTTTTACATCAGTGGTAGTTTGAAGTGCTAGAAAAATTGCTAAGAAAGCAAATAACAGCCCTACTAGTTTTTTCATTTGATCCCCCGTTGAATCATTAATAGACTAATTTTATCATATTCTAACACTTTAAAAATTTAGGTAAAAAAAAAGCGATCAACCAAAAGGTTAATACGCATTCTTAACAATACGTTGAATCTCTCTTTCTTGATCACGTTTTTTAATTGTTTCACGTTTATCGTATTTTCTTTTACCTTCAGCTACGCCAATCAATACTTTAGCAAAACCATGCTTTAAGTAAACCTTCAAAGGAATTACAGTAATTCCCTTTTCTTGAACTGTTGAGCTTATTTTACGGATTTCCTTCTTATGTAAAAGCAATTTACGATTTCTCAATGGATCGTGATTAAATTGATTTCCTTGATCATAAACGCTGATATTAACGTTTTCTAACCAAAGTTCCCCATTATGGGGTTGAACGAAACCATCTTTAATATTGATTTTACTAGCACGAACTGATTTAATCTCAGTTCCTGTCAAAGAAATACCCGCCTCATATGTATCTAAAATATTGTAGTCATGACGAGCCTTACGATTATTGGCTACTTCATTAGCAGCCTTTGTGTGATGTTTCTTCATCGTTCATCACCGGCTTTCGTATTTACCACGTCTCTTATGGTTATTATTGTTGTGACTATTACTACTATTACCGTTACCACGTTTGTCATTATGACGTCCATGTCCACCACGGCCACGACCATGCTGCATTGAACGCTTCTTCTTAAATTCGGCTTCACGCTTATCGGCTTGTTCTTGTTCCTCAGGTGTTAGAACACGTTCAAAATCAATTTGACGATGCTCAACATCAGCTCTGATCAATTTAACTTTGATTGGTTGTCCAACCTTAAATGTCTTACCAGTACCACGACCATGCATGGACATGCTCTTTTCATCATATTCATAGAAGTCATCCTTCATGTTTGAAATATGAATCAAACCTTCAACAGTATTATCCAACTGAATAAACATTCCAAAGCTAGTTACAGAACTGACAACAGCATCGAATTCACTACCAACTTGATCAGCCATATATTCAGTCTTCTTCAAATCATCAACCGCACGTTCAGCATTGATAGAAATTCTTTCACGGCCAGAAGTATGCTCAGCAACATCTGGTAATTTTTCTTTCCATTTAGCTTGTTCATCATCAGTAAAGCCATTAACAGCATAACTGTGAATCATACGATGAACCATCAAATCAGGATAACGTCTGATTGGTGAAGTAAAATGAGTGTAATACTTAGCAGCCAAACCAAAGTGACCCAATGGATTGTCAGAATATCTAGCTTGTTGCATACTACGCAATAACATAATTGTGACAACTGGTTCTTCAGGTGTACCAACAACCTTTGATAAAACTTCTTGGAACATCTTTGGTGTAATTTCTTTCAAATTACCTTGAACTTGAACTCCCATTGCGGCAACAAATTCAAAGAAATTCTTAACCTTTTCATCATCTGGCTTTTCATGGACACGATACAAGAATGGTACGTGTTTCAAATTATAATTCATGGCTACAGTTTCATTAGCAGCTAACATGAATGATTCAATCATCTTTTCAGATGTTCCACGTTCTCTTAACTTGATATCAATTGGCTTACCATTTTCGTCAACAATAATTTGTGCTTCAGTTTCTTCAAAGTCAATGGCACCACGTTCATGACGCTTATTGAATAAAATTTCATGAAGATCAGCCATGTTTTTCAACATTGGAACTAATGGTGCATATTCTTTAGTAAGAAGTTCGTCACCCTTCAAAATTTCATTAACATTATTATATGTCATACGATACTTAGATCTGATCACACTAGGATAGATATCATATTTAACAATATCACCTTTGTGATTGATTTCCATATCACATGTCAAAGCCAAACGATCTTCATCAGGGTTCAAAGAACAAATACCGTTAGATAATCTGAATGGCAACATTGGAATTACTCGGTCAACCAAGTAAGTACTTGTTCCACGAGCATAGGCTTCTTGATCAATTGGTGAGCCCTCTGTGACATAATGTGTAACATCAGCAATATGAACTTCCAAGTGGAAGTTACCATTTGGCAACATATCAACACCAACGGCATCATCAAAGTCTTTTGAATCATCCCCATCAATAGTGATAACCATATTATCAGTTAAGTCTTTACGACCTTCTTTTTCACTATCCAAAACATGATCAGGAATTTCTTCAGCAGCCTTAAGAACTTCACTTGGAAATTCGGGATTAATATCATTATCAACCACGATTGACATAATATCGACACCAGGATCATTCTTGTTACCAATTACCTCCAGCGCTGTACCTTCCATACTTTGAGGATGCTTATCATCAGGATATTCATCAATAGAAACTTGAACCATATCCCCCATTTGTGGATGGAGACCCTTATCAGAAATGAAAATCATATATGAAGCAATTTTCTTTTCGTGACTTTGAATATAACCGTAGAAACCAGTCTTTTCAACTTGTGAATCACTGTATGGATGGAATTCACCAACAACTTTTGTTAATGATCTCTCTACAATTTTAGTGATTTCACCTTCAGGTCCCTTGTCAATCCAAGGATTTGATGGCTTAGTAATCTTTACGTCAACAACATCACCGTTAACAGCATGTAAAGTATTACTTCTAGCAATAAAAGCATCTGGTTCTACTTCATCATAACGAACAAAACCGAATCCTTTATCATTACCCTTAAATTCACCCTCAACTGTTGTTTCAGGTGCAGCCATCTTGAATTCATCTTTATTAGTTAAACTAATCTTGCTTTCGCCTTCCAAAACAGCCAAAGCTTTAACAACACGTTTAAAGGCTGAAGCTCCGTGCATTCGTAATATATCTTCTATTTGTTCAGACTTGTAGCGGCGATCAGGATTACTTCTGAAAACCTCTAATATATCTGCAATTAATTTATTTTCTTTATCTGGCATTTCTATCCTCAATTATTTTCTAAAAAGTTTAACACGGCACTCTCCAATTCATGGTGAGCACTGTTGATGGTTAGGACATGTCCTGCATCATACCAATGCAGCTGTGCTGTTCCAACCTTTTGAGCCACAATTTTTGCGGCATCCGGATTTACTAATTTATCACTCGTACCTTGACCAATAAAATATGGTCGATTTATTTCAGCCAAATTTTCAGTTACACCAACGGTAGTTTTACTTATCTCCGTCAACATCGAATCTATCTTAGAGTCAACAACTCTAATTTTAGAATCAATCTCAACTTCTGTTAAGCCCTGTTGAACAGAATACACCTTTTTTGCGTAGGTCATAAAGGCATTTCTAATTTCCCGAAAGTTACTTGTATACAGTGGCGATCCGAAGACACCACCTGACACTATTTCTGGAATTTCTTCTAAAGCTTTAGTAGCAAAAATTGCTCCTAAGGATAACCCAAAAACTGAAATTTGTTTTTTTCCTTGGGCTTTTAAGAAATCCACTGCTTCAAGTGTTTGTTCCCACCAATGATCAGGTCCGCCAAAATTTAAAATATCCAATGGCTCAGGAGTTCCGTGACCGGCAAACATTGGGGCATACACAGAATAACCGCTGCGTTCCAAGAATCTACCTAGTAATCGCATATCATTAGCCGTGCCTGAGAAAGAATGCAAAAGAAGAACTGCACTTGAACCCTTATCAAAATAAAACGGTTGGGGCGTTAAAATTTTCATATCACAAATGCTCCTTATAACAAAAAACCTCCTGAGTAACTTTCAGGAGGAATAAATTGCTTAGTGAGATGATAAGTATACTAGTATCAATGAACAAACGAAAAATAATACTAGTAAAACGTAGGTAACCTTAACCATAAAGGCTTCGAAACCACGTTTCTTTTGGTTGCTGAATAGGTCGCCACCACCACCAGACAATGCATTCAAAGCATCTTGTTGCTTTGTAGGTTGCATTAAGACGGCAATTATTATCAAAATGGAAACGATTATCAACACTGTTTCAATAACGTTATACACCTGTAAAACCTCCGTTCATGGTGTTGAAAGCTGAAATCACTTCTAAAACAATAACATAAAATGGGTCAAATTTCTAGTTAATTCCATTAATCATGTTCTTTAACTTCCGTGATATTTTAGCTCTCTGACCAGCATTTACCATGACTACAATCCTATCTCCTGCTTTGATAAGCGTATCGCCATTAGGTATCAATTGACGTTCTCCTCGATAAACCCCAACAACCAAAATATCTTTAGGAAATGGAATGTCACGTATATATTTACCATCGATTGAACTACCTTCATAAATTGGTACTTCCAAACGATCAGTAAACTTACTAACACGATTTAAATAGTCAGAATTTAAATTCAATCTTTCTTTCAACGATTCATAGATTGGTGCACCATTCAATAGATCCACCACGATATACGCCACTAATGACAACACAGCCAAAGGCATCAGATGCTTCAATGAACCAACCATTTCAGTTACCAGAATAATAGCTGTAAATGGTGCTTTACCGATACAAGCAAAGTAACCGGCCATCGCAAAGATAATCAGATTACTTTCAAAAGCAATCGGCAACAAACCTAATTGGTTCATTACTACTGCATAGATGGCACCAATAATAGCTCCCAAGTTTAAAATAGGTAGAAAAATACCACCAGGTAAACCTGATCCATATGAAATCATTGAATAAACAAACCTTAAAACTAATAATCCTAATAGAAATAAGAGACTTGTTCCATATTTATCTAGGTTGATAATAATGCCATTACCACCACCGATGAATTGTGGAACAGCCATTCCAATAGGAACAATTAGGATCAAAGGAATAATACCATGAATAAATCGAGGTAATCTGGTCTTTTCGTAAATTGATGGCATTGCCAACAAAACGATTTGATAGAGTCGTCCCATTAATCCTAAAACAATTCCCAAAATAACTAAATGCCAATAATATTTTATCGGCAAACTATATTGATATGGTACTTGTAAAACAGGTTGTAAGCCAAAGACGTAGAGTGAAATAACATTGGCACTGACTGCACTAGCTAAAGAGGTTACCCAAACTAATGGTGAAAAATTATGATAAACCTCTTCCAAAACAAACATTGCCCCTGCAATCGGCGCACTGAATGCTGCTGATAAACCGGCAGCTGCTCCACTAGCTACCAAGACACGTTGATTTACACCACGATTGTCATGTGTTAATTCCCCAACACCTTGCCCAATAGCCGACCCTAGTTGAATTGAAGGTCCTTCGCGTCCTAGAAAAAGACCAGGACCAATACTCAAAATACCTCCGACAAATTTGCGCCATAAAATTGACCACCATTTTAGATGCATCTCGCCACCTAATTGTGCCTCAACTTGTGGGATACCTGAACCAGAGATATTAGGTTCTTTCTTAAGCAAATAGCCAACAAAGATTGCCACAATAACCATGGCAACCAATAAACCAATTAACAAACTCAAATTGCTTCTAGCTGTTACATAAAGCCCTTGAAAAACTTTTAATGATTGAGCTATTGACCATCTAAACATACTTACAACAATTCCTGAAATTACTCCGACCAGAACACCTTCTAAAGTCAGTTTTAACTTTTCATTATCAGTAATTGCTACCTTCATTTTTATCCCCTACATTAAAAGTTTAGTTTTGGAACATCATAAACTGATGGTGAAGGTTGATAGAAACCAGCTTCAAGCAACTCCATATCAGTCAAGATTTCTTCATCAGTTACCAATCTTGGTTTCTTATTAACTAATGTTTGATAAACAGAATCATAATACAAACCATAATCCCCTAATGGTGTCTTAATTTGTTTTTCAATCCAATCTCCATTAGCATTTCGATACTTGGCCAAACCATAATACATTGGACTATCTTCTCCAAATCCAGATGTTCCTGGCATAATACCAGCCTTAAGATCATTTTCTTGTTGATCAGCACCGTATTTAATAAACGAGCCATTCATGCCATGAACTATGAAACGAGGATACTCTTTGGCAACATCAGTACTTACTTTAACCTTAACCTTCATCTTTGTGCCATAATGCAAATCAACATCGAAATAATTATCCACAGCATCACTAACTTCGGTATTACGGATATCGTAAACAACCTTATCAGGACGACCAAAGATAGCAACCATACGATCCATCAAATGAATTCCTAAACCATAGAATTCACCTTGTTCTTTTGTTCCTTTACCATTAACTGTATTAGGACGGTAATAATCAATATGTGATTCAACTTCGACAATATCGCCCAAGAATCCTTGATCGATAACCTGTTTAGCGGCCAAATAGTCACCATCAAAACGACGATTTTGATATGGCATAACTAAAACATTATTATCTTTACCTAATTGAATCAATTCACGTGCATGATCCAAAGTATCAACGAATGGTTTTTCAACGATAACTGATTTCTTGGCTTCAATTACACTCTTAGCTAATTGATAATGTGTTTGAGCTGGAGTACAAATTGTTACTAAATCAATTTCGGGATCATTTAAAATATCATTTAAATCATTAGTGAAATTAACCCCTTTATCACGATAAGGTTTAGCCAAAGTCTCATTAACTGCCTTACGTGTATAAACTGTCTTTACTTGAAAATCTTTTCGAATATTCAAATATGGCAAATGATAGCGATTGGCCGATTTACCAAATCCAATAAATGCAATTTTTAATGTCATTTAATTCTCCTCCAACTATTTCTACTTATGATTTTTACTTAAATTTGATTTTAGTAATGCTTAGCTTCCCGTCCTCCGCAACAAGAAAATCTGGCTGAAACGCCATAGGCCGACTGGAAGCTAATGAATTTGCATTTCGTACAAATCCATGGATCTTCAAGTTCGGCCTTTACCTAAGCAATAAATTGCTAAGGTAAATTTTATGGCTGAGCCAATTTTCTTGTTGCTCCGGACTAGCATCCATTCTATTGTTTACAATCTTAAAATTTTAGCCAGTAAAAACAGCGTTTATTTAGATATTCAATACCCTAAATCACTTAAATCCTTTTCCACTTAAACTAAAGCTCACAATATTTATCCCACTACATAGGATTGATATCAATTTCCATCAAATATAAGTAAAAACTCCACTTATACATTGTACAAAAAAATGACACAAAAAAAACAGCCCTAAGGCTGTTTTAATTAATTACTTAAAGTAATTATTTGTTTAAGTTGTAGAAACTCTTGATACCCTTGTATTCTGATTGGTCACCAAGTTGATCTTCAATTCTCATCAATTGGTTATACTTAGCAATACGGTCTGTACGGCTCATTGAACCAGTCTTGATTTGACCTGCGTTTGTAGCAACAACAAGGTCAGCAATTGTAGTATCTTCTGTTTCACCTGAACGGTGAGAAACAACGGCTGTGAAGCCAGCTTCTTTAGCCATTTCGATAGCTTCGAATGTTTCTGTAAGTGTACCGATTTGGTTAAGCTTGATAAGGATTGAGTTTGAAACTCCCATTTCAATACCCTTCTTCAAGTAGTCTGTGTTTGTAACGAACAAGTCATCACCAACAAGTTGTACTTTCTTACCAAGTTTAGCAGTAACTTTTTGCCAGTCTTCCCATTCGTTTTCATCGATAGGATCTTCGATTGTAACAACTGGGTACTTGTCAACGATACCATCAAGCAAGTCGATAAATTCGTCTGTTGAAAGAACAGCACCGTTTTCGCCTTCACCCTTTAGTTCGTACTTGTGAGTGTCTTTGTTGTAGAATTCTGATGAAGCACAGTCAAAACCAATAGCAACGTCGTCGCCAGGCTTGTAACCAGCTTTTTCAATAGCTTCAACCAAAATCTTGAATGGTGCTTCGTTGTTTTCTAGATCAGGAGCGAAACCACCTTCATCACCAACAGCTGTGTTCAAGCCACGGCTTTCAAGAACCTTCTTCAATGATTGGAAAGTTTCTGAACCCATACGTACGGCTTCACGCATTGATTTTGCACCAACAGGTACAATCATGAATTCTTGGAAGTCAACGTTGTTGTCAGCATGCTTACCACCATTGATAACGTTCATCATAGGTGTTGGCAATACGTGAGCATTAGGACCACCAAGGTATTCGTACAATGGAAGACCTAATTCGTCAGCAGCAGCACGAGCAGCAGCAAGTGAAACACCAAGAATAGCGTTAGCACCCAAAGTACCCTTGTTTGGTGTACCGTCAAGGTCGATCATAGCTTGGTCAATGGCACGTTGGTCAGTAACGTCCATGCCGATAACCTTTTTAGCAATCTTGTCGTTTACGTTAGCAACGGCTTTAAGAACACCTTTACCACCAAAACGTGATTTGTCGCCATCACGTAGTTCGACAGCTTCGTGTTCACCAGTTGAAGCACCTGATGGAACAAGTGCGCGGCCAAAGCCACCTAGTTCAGTATATAGTTCAACTTCAACAGTTGGGTTACCACGTGAATCAAGAACTTCACGGCCTAAAATATCAGTAATTACAGACATATTTTAAAAATCTCCTTTATGATTTTAATACAACACAATTTTAACCTTTTTGGCACTTAAAATAAATAACTTATATAAAACTAATTATTTATTGAAGTTAGCCAAAGCAATATATGATTCTGGATCCATTGATGCACCACCAACAAGTCCACCATCAATATCTTCTTTAGCCATTAATTCTTTAACGTTAGCAGGTTTTACAGAACCACCGTAAAGGATACGTACTTTATCAGCAGTGTCAGCATCATACAAGCTAGCAATCTTTTCACGGATTACGTGAACCATTTCTTGTGCTTGATCAGCAGTAGCAGTCTTACCAGTACCGATAGCCCAGATTGGTTCGTAAGCGATAACTGATTTAGCTAAGTCAGCAGCAGAAATGCCTTTAACAGCATTTTCGATTTGACCTGTTACCCAGTCTTCAGCTTTTCCAGCTTCACGTTGTTCTAGTGTTTCACCACAGCAAATGATAGGTAGCATGTTGTTCTTCAAGATAGCAAGGGCTTTCTTGTTGATGTCTTCATCAGTTTCGCCGAAGTATTGTCTTCTTTCTGAGTGACCAATGATTACATAGTCAATACCCATTTCGTCAAGTGCTTTAGGTGAAGTTTCACCAGTAAATGCACCAGCATCTTCGAAGTATGAGTTTTCAGCAGCTGTCTTCAATGGTGTGCCTTCTGCACCTGCAACAAGTGTTGTAAGATCGATGGCTGGAGCACCAATGATAGTTTCAACGCCAGATTCTGGCAACTTACCTTTGATACCGTCTAAAAATTCTTGAGTTTCTTTAGGATTCTTGTTCATCTTCCAGTTACCCGCAATAATAGGTGTACGCATAAATTAATTCTCCTCTGAAAAATAATAATTATTTATCTGAAATTGAGTCGATACCAGGTAATACTTTACCTTCAAGGTATTCTAGTGAAGCACCACCACCAGTTGAGATGTGTGTTAGCTTATCAGCAATACCAAGACTCTTAGCAGCAGCAGTTGAGTCACCACCACCAACAATAGTAATAGCATCTGTTAGGCTACCCATAGCACGTCCAACTTCTAGTGTACCTTCAGCAAACTTGCTCATTTCGAATGCACCCATTGGTCCATTCCATACAACAGTCTTTGCACCCTTTAATTTGTCTTGGAACAATTTAACTGTCTTAGGTCCGATATCAAGAGCCATTTCATCATCAGGAATATCAACACCATCTGTTGTTGTAGCATCAGCGTCATTTGAGAATTCCTTAGCAACGATGTGGTCTACAGGAAGAACAATCTTGTCACCAGCTTTTTGAAGGAGGTCCTTAGCTAGTTCAACTTTATCTTCTTCGAATAGAGACTTACCAATCTTGTGGCCTTGAGCAGCTAAGAATGTATAAGCCATACCACCACCGATTAAGATGTGGTCTGATTTTGGAATTAAGTTTTCAATAACACCAATCTTATCTGAAACCTTTGCACCACCAAGGATTGTTACGAATGGGTGTACAGGATTGTCAACGGCGTTACCTAAGAACTTGATTTCCTTTTCCATTAAGAAACCAGCAGCAACTGGCTTACCAGCAGCCTTCATAGCTGTTGAAATACCAACGTTTGAAGCATGGCTTCTGTGGGCTGTACCGAAAGCATCGTTGATAAATACGTCACCAAGTGATGCCCAGTATTCGCCAAGTTTAGGATCGTTCTTGCTTTCACGTTTGCCGAAGTCGTTATCGATATCTTGGAAACGAGTGTTTTCCATCAATAGGATTTGACCGTCTTTAAGATCGTTGATAGCATCTTCAAGTTCTTTACCTTCGTTAGTTGGTACGAACTCTACAGGCATACCGCTTAATTCTTGAAGTTTAGCAGCAACTGGCTTCAATGATAAAGCTTTCTTGTCTTCATCACTCTTAATACGACCCAAGTGAGATAGCAAGATAACCTTTCCACCATGTTCTGAAACATATTTGATTGTTGGGATAGCACCAACGATACGGTTTGTATCGCCGACAACACCATCTTTAATAGGAACGTTGAAATCAACACGCATTAAGACTTTTTTGCCTTTTACGTCAACGTCAGAAACAATAAGTTTAGCCATTGTAAATAAATCCTCCAATATTTTCCTTAAAAAAAAGCGGAAGGAGTTTTCCTCCCTCCGCCAATTTAAATCACACTAAATTAGGTTTTCGTGATTACTAGTTTAGATTAATGAATTAGTCTAATGTAGCAAACTTTTCAAGTGTACGAACCATTTGTGCTGTAAATCCTGATTCATTGTCATACCAAGCAACAGTCTTTACAACTTGTGAGTCGCCCTTACCAACAATTTGTGTTTGTGTTGGGTCAAAGATTGAACCGAATGATGTACCGATAACGTCTGAAGATACGATTTCATCATCGTTGTAACCGAATGAAGGGTTGTTTTCTGTATACTTCTTGATTGCAGCATTAACTTCGTCAACTGTAACTTCTTTACCAAGAGTTGCAACTAATTCTGTAACTGAACCTGTGATAACTGGAACACGTTGTGCATGTCCATCAAGCTTACCCTTCAATGCAGGAACAACAAGACCTAAGGCCTTAGCAGCACCAGTTGAATGAGGGATGATGTTAGCAGCAGCAGCACGTGCAGCACGAACATTACCTTTACGTTCTGGACCATCTTGAAGTTTTTGTGTAGCTGTGTAAGCATGGATTGTTGTCATTGTACCAGCTTTAATACCGAATTCTTCGTTTACGGCATTTGCTAGAGGTGCAAGACAGTTTGTTGTACATGAACCAGCTGAAGCGATCTTAACGTCGTTTGTTAGGATGTCATCATTAACACCGTAAACAACTGTAGGCATAGCACCTGATGGAGCTGAGATCAATACACGTTTTGCACCAGCATCCAAGTGAGCTTGTGCTTTTTCTTCTGATGTGTAGAAACCAGTACATTCAAGAACGATATCAACACCGTCGTTAGCAACCCATTTAAGGTCTGCAGCGTTCATTTCAGCATATACAGGGATCTTCTTACCGTCAACAACGATAGCGTTGTCAGCAGCTTCAATCTTATCGATTTCGAAGTTACCATGAGCTGTATCATACTTCAATAGGTGAGCAAGCATAGCAGGTGAAGTTAAATCGTTAATTGCAACAACTTCCAAATCTGTCTTGCCAGCTGCTTGAAGTGCAGCAATACGGCGGAATGCCAAACGACCGATACGGCCAAATCCATTAATACCAACTTTTGTAGTCATACAAAAATTCCTCCTTCAGGAAATAAAAAAAATATTATTTTAAAGGGTTATCCCTTAAAATCAGTTTTGAGGCACCTTCATCAGTAATTAAGATTGTATGATGAGGTGCGTTTTTCATATATGATTGAATTGTGTTAGCTTTACTTTCGCCACCAGCAATCGCAATCACATATTCTATTCTATCAAGGTCCCGGACATGAAGTCCAATCCTAGGTACCTTATAAACAAGTTTGCCATTTTGATCGAAGAAATCACCAAATGCTTCTGAAACAGCTCTTCCGCTGTCAACCACACTCTGTTCTTTAGAAGAAAGATTTCTTCTCTCAGCCATAACACTTGCAGTGCCAATGCTGTGAATAACAACATTACTTCTATATATTAAATCAAGAACCGACTTAATTGAAGTCTCTTTTTGCAAAGATTCGAAACTTTTTTCAGAAATATCTTCTGGAAGATACAATGCTCGGTACTGACCCTGTGTTCTAGAAGCCATTTCCGCACAAACACTGTTAGCTTGAATTGCAACTGATTCACCAACACCACCACGAGCTGGTAAAAATACCAGTTGACGGTTCTTAGACAAATCAGATGAAAGATTTCTTGCAACCTGAGCTAAGGTGCTACCACCTGTGACAGAAATCATTGACTGTCCTGTCGGTAACAGTGTTCCTAAAAGTTGATTAAGTCTTCTACCAAATGAATCAACCACACGATGCTGCTTATCAGCATTACCTGGTAAAACAATACATCTACTAATTCCAAGTTTACTGCTTAATTGTTTTTCCAATAAAGCAGTTCCTTGATAGTCGGCTAACACATCTGTCAATCTGATTACAACGTCGCTACCTGTCTTTGTCAAAGACATCCCAGATTTCGAAGAAATAATCAAGCCTTGCTTTCTCAACAAGTCAGTTTCTGTTCTTAACCCACGTTCAGTAATGTTAAGATCATCAGCTAACACTCTGCGCCCGATAGGCTCCATTAATGAGATACTCTGAAGTATTTTAAATCGCTTTTCCAGAGTCTTAATGAAGTCTGGGGCAACTAAATCCAGCAATTCTAAATCTTCATTATTAGTCATTTGATATACTCCATGGGGCAAGTACTGTCCCTGTATGTCTGTTTACGACCCATGTACTCAAAAAATAAAAGCCCAGATGATTAAATCTCATCTCCTAAGCACAACTAATAGTATAAACTCTCTTGTGAATATTTCAAGTGATATGCGATAAAAAGTGAAAGTTATATTAATTTTTTTAGAGATTTACTTTTTACCCTATGATGAGCTAGAATTATATTATACTTGCGCTGCTAGTGTAATGGATAGCACACAGGATTCCGGTTCCTGGGATGTGGGTTCGACTCCCACGTGGCGCATAATTGTTTCACAAAGTCTTAACTATAAGTGTTGATAATTCAACATTTAAATTGTTTTGTGCCTATAACAAGAATTATTCTATACAAAAACAAGATAATCTTTCGGGTTTTACTCCTAAGATTATCTTGTTTTTACTTTCTACAACTGCTAAGAACAAAATGACGTAAAACTTGATTAAATTCGTCCGGAACTTCAGCCATAATATCGTGACCACTGTTATTCATAGTAAACGTCTTAATTCTAGGATTGGTTTTTGCCATTACTTCTCCAAAACGGTAATCAAAATATGGACTCTGCTTAGCAACAATCAAAGTTACTGGCACCTGCGTATTAGTCAATGCACTTCGCCAATCCCTTTGCACGTGATCAAACAATAATGGCAGAGTTTGTTCCCGATCAAATGGATGCATGGCCTTTGCTTGATTTAAATCCTCAAAAACTCGGTTATCCAATCCATGCAAAGTTTCATGAACATTATTTTTTTGAACCAATTTAGATTGAAAATTATCAGCTGTTATATCTTCAAAACCATATGCCCAATTTTTATCATTCAACATCTTGGGAGACTGATCAATGGCCATGACTGCTTTCACTTTATTATTTCTCTGTAAATAACTATAGCAGACGCTGGCCCCCATTGAATGACCCACTAAAATTGGATCATCCAACTTCAAGTAATCAATTAAGGTTTCCAAATCATCTGTTAATTGTTTTAGTGTCAAATCTTTATTAGTTCGTTCTGATTGCCCATGATTACGATGATCATATGTGATTATTTGATAACGCATCCCTAAAAAATATTCTACTTGTAAGTTCCAAATTTCTTGATAACCACCAAACCCTTCAACAAAGATAATCGGTTGTCCCTGCCCATGAATCTGATAATTAAGTCGTACTCCATCACTTGTAACTAGTTCCATGTATCTCTCTCCTTAGCTTTCAATACTATCTCAGTCCAAAAATCATTCTTTATTCACTATATTGCACAAAAACACATTTATCCACCTGAAACAAAAATTCCACCAACCTATTTAGATTGATGGAATTTTTTATTTTAACCAGGGATCTTTTACTAAAATTGGATCTTCTAAAGTTTTCATCATAATGGTTGAAGTACTATTTGCGTACTCTTCCAAAGAAAACCCATTATTTGCCTGGATAACTTGTAAGTCAGCATGAACTCCGAATTGATTTAATTCTTTCAACAATTCGCCAGCTGCACATTTGCTAATTTCTTGTTCTGGTAACCAAACTAAATCCAAATCACTTGTCATTTTAGCTGCACGCGTGCCAGTTGCCAATTCAAACCCAACACTGCCACTAATCCCCCAGTGATAATCATGTAAAACTTTATCAACTTTTGGTAATGCTTTAATAGCTGGCAATATTTGGCGCTCTGGAATAATTCTTTCCCAAACCTTCTTTTCAACCAACTCATAAGGTGTCGTAACTTCAAGCACATCTTTAAGGTCAACATACGTTGCAAAACGATGTTCCCGCTTGATCCCTCTAACACCAACAGGAATTAGTCCCGCTTTCAAAGGACTACGTCTCACAACAACAGTTAAGGAATTTGGAAAAATGGAGTCAGCCCAGCTTGGCAATTCATCTGACAAGGCCGAAATAGAGTCGATTTTCAACAAGTCATGCGGATTAATTTCTACCATTGTTCATCAACTAGTTTGCGAACCTTTAAGGTTGCCTTACGTCCACTTTCCTTGGCAATTGGTGTTTCATAACGGAAATGCAATGTTCTATCGCCGTTTAAGCCATCAATAGCACCATCAATAATTTGATTGATCTTTGCAACATTTTCATCAGTTGCTTCCCATGAACCGATACCCTTAACTAGCTTGTACAAAGCACCAAGTTTCTCATAGTTATCAATATCATAAGCCATGGCTGGAACATGTTTTGTGGCTTCTTCTAGTTCAGCAATAGTTCTTTGGGTAATACGAGCGGCACTAGCTTTTGACATAGCTTGAATAGTAATAGAATCATCATCCAAAGCAATCATACGGTTAGATTGTAAACCGTGAGCTAAGAAACCACCGGATACAGCATCACCAGGAATAAAATCAATTACAGGATGACCTGCTTGTCTAGCTTTAGCATAAGCCGCTGCACTAGAACCTAAAGCAACGTGGATACCAATCAATTCTTCCTGATAGCCATAAGCTTGACTAGGTACATCAACAATCAAGATAATTGGACGTTTAACATCTTTATCCTTATCTTCGGCAACAACTTTGTTGATGACACTAGCAACTGCAAAGCCTTCTTGTAATCCAACTTCACCATTTCTAACACGTGGAAAGTCATTATCAGCATCAGGCACGATAGCAACATATTCTTTACCATCTTTTTGAGCATGCAAAACAGTTGAAACAGGACTAGTTGCATTCTTGATGCCAGTCATCTTTTCAAACCAGGCACGACCGCGACTCTTAGTACCTTCCTTAGAGCCAGCTACAGCTTCTGGAATATCATGTTTTGTTACTTCAACGCTCTTATAGAGTTTATTGTATGTTTCAATATCTAATTTCTTACTTAAATCTAACTTATCTAACAAACTGAGATAGAAATCGACATTTTCAGTACGATGAGCATCTTTTTTAGTTTTAATTTCATTAACAATTGAATTTTTAATATTATCAACTGTATCATCAACGACTTCATCAACTAAACCAGTTGCTAGTCTTTGCTTAGTACCTAAAGTATTCCAGATTAAATCTTTATCACTAGAGTCGAACTCACGAACGCCAGCTTCTTGTTCAATAACTTCAGGTCCATTTAAAGCAATTCTGGCCTTATTAGTAGCAATCAAATATGACAAGATTGAAGCTGTGATTGACATACCACCGAAAGATCCAACACGTCCTGGTACTAAACCAATTACTGGAACATACTTCTTCAAAGCAATAACGGCGTTTTGAATTTCTGAGATAGATAGCAAACCATAGTTAGCCTCTTGTAAGCGAACACCACCAGTATCTAAGATAATAATTGGGTAAATAGTCTTACCGTTCTTATTGTCCTCTAAAGCTTTTTCCAAAGCTGCAACAATTTTGGCACCGCTGACTTCACCGATACCTCCACCTTGAAATTTACCTTCAATAGAAACAACTAAAACGTTATTACCATCGATCTTACCTTTCATCAAAACAATTCCGTCGTCACTCTCAGGAACAATGTTTTGAGGCTCCAAATGTGGTGAGATCATATCATCAAGAGGTCCAACCATTTCTTTGGAAGTACCCGCGTCTAATAATGAAAGTGCACGTTCACGTGCATGTAATTCAACAAAACTATTTTTCATCTTTTAGTTCCTCCAATGCTTGAGTTAAACGAAGATTAACAACTCCTGGAGTTGAACCAAAGTCATTAATTTCAATATTGGCTTGAATTGGATATCTGTCAAAGAAACGTTTCAAAACGTTTGCCCAAACTTCTTTGAAACCATCGCTACCGGTTACGATATTAACTTCTGTCTTCTTATCTGTTGGTCTAAAAATAACTTCGAGATCACCAGATGCAACAACGCCGACATGGACTGGTTTAGCAATTGCATCAGTTGTATCGAAATTAAAATGTAATTTTTCCATTTTTTTCTCCGTTTCTAATTTAAATGTTTTAAGAAGTAACTTGCAGCGAACAGATCTGCACAGCCACCGGGTGAAATATTGTATTTTTGTGTAAATTTTTGAAGGGTTTGAAATTTCGGATTATCTAACACTGTTTGTTTAGAAACAACAATTTGTGCTGATAAAGTTTGAAATTCTTGTAAGACTTGTAAATTACTGCGATACACAACGTTTGTATCATTAACATTGCTGTACAAAAGTAGTAATCGTTTCAGCCAAGTATCGTAATCATCTGATTCTGGTTGGAAACTCAAGACTTTAGATACATTGGCGAATCCACTTTGGGCCTCACCTTTAGCACCATTTAAAGCGTACTTCTGTTTGGTGATCATCCCGTGAGTTTTCTTAGTTGCCTGAACATATTTATCAGGCATTCTCGATAACTTTTTTACTCCAGCAAAGATAGTTTCTAAGTCATCTGTTTGTAAACTACTGATTACGCTGACCAAAAGTCCCATACTCCAAATGGCTCCTTTGTGAGTATTGATTCCATTGGTTGCTGTAAACATATCTTTTTCGGCCACACGACCTATGCGACCTATCTCTTCACGTAAAGCTAGATCTAAGGGATGTTGGTATGAAACCTGGATCATTTCTTCAAAACCAGCTAACAAACTATCAGCGGATTTGTAAAACAAATCAATATCCATATCCTTATGAGAACCATTTGACTTTGCATCAACTAATCCTGGCTTTGGTGAGAATGATACTTCCCACTTCAATGCGGTAACTGCTTGTTGGGCCAATTTTAAATACTTAGTTTCAATCATTAACTATGACCAACTTCTGAATTTTGCAGGTGGATTGTATAGTCCATCAGACCACTTAACTAGATCATCCATGTTTTGAGCAGCAAGAAGTGATCTCTTAGCTTCACTACGATGAACACCTAAGTCTTCTGGAAGAGCTACGATACCTTTAGCACGCAATTCTTTTAGCTGTTTAGGATTACTTCTCAAACCAACTGGTGTGACACCGGCAATAGCTTCAATAGCTGCTTGTCTTTCAGCCATACTGTCAGTCTTGTACAAGTAAGCAATACCTTCTTCAGTAACGATATGTGTTGTATCTTCGCTGTAGATCATAATTGGTACATTAGCTAACTTGGCTTCTTTTTGAACTTCTTCGGCATCCAAATGATCAACAAAGACTGGCTTCTTATTTGAACCGAAAGTCTCGACCATTTGTACAACTAATTTTTGACCCTTGCCTAATGGATCATCATCAGGACGCAAACTTTGCCAAGCTGGTGTTGAATGACGACGACCGTGTGGATTACTACCCATATTAGGAGCACCACCGAAACCAGATAGTCGACCATTAGTTACAGTTGAAGAATTACCATATTTATCAATTTGTAATGTTGAACCGACGAACATATCCAAAGCATATTGACCAGCCATTTGACCAAAGGCACGGTTAGAACGCATACTACCATCTTTACCAACAAAGAAAATATCAGGACGGTGAGCAATATAGTTCTCCATACCAACTTCACCACCGAAACTGTGAATTGTCTTGACCCAGCCACTTTCAATTGCTGGAATCAAAGTTGGCGTAGGGTTAACTTCCCAGTTAGGTACGATCTTACCTTTCAAACCTAGTTGTTCACCATAAGTTGGTAATAGAAGCTCAATAGCGGCAGTATTAAAACCAACACCGTGGTTAACTGTTTGTACATTATGTTTTTCATAAATTCCACGAATTGCCATCATTCCCATAAGGATTTGTAATTCTGTGACATTTTGTGGGTCTCTTGTAAATAGTGGTTCCAATTGATAAGGCTCATCAGCAGGCACAACGATGTCGACCCAATCACCAGGGATATCAACACGAGGAACTTTATCAACAATTTCATTGGCTTGAACAATGACAATTCCATCTTTGAATGCGGCTGATTCAACGATAACTGGTGTCTCTTCAGTATTAGCCCCAGTATAAAGATTACCTTCACGGTCAACCTTATCAGCAGCTACTAAAACAACGTTAGGAATCAAATCAACATATAGACGAGCATATAATTCCAAATAAGTATGAATATCGCCGACTTCCATTGTTCCATCAGCAATCATTTGTGAAATTCTAGTACTTTGTGGTCCCGCAAATGAGAAATCCAGTTTCTTAGCAATGCCTGTTTCAAAAATATCCAAATGTTCTGGACGTGACACACTTGACATGATCATGTGTAAATCATGTACCTTTTCGGGATCAACTGAAGCCAAAGTTTCAGACAAGAAACTAGCTTGTTTTTGATTATCCCCTTCCAAAACGACCTTGTCGCCTGGTTTAATAATGCTCTCTAATAATGCCTTAGCATTCTCTGTTTTAACTAATTTACCATCCAAAAGTGATGAAATACTTGCCATCTTAGCGGCTTTATTATCACGGTTTTGGGTCCAACTTCTATTAGCCATTGATTATCCTCTTTTCCATTTTTCTAACAAAAACTCAATATCATCAAGACTCATATTTTTCATGGTGATGGTTCTAAAATCTGGGAACTTGCTCTTAACCAATTTGGTAAAAGTTTGTCCGGGTTGAACTTCTAAGGTTGTATCAATACCTAGCTCTGACGCTACATCCATCATTGTGTCCCAGTAAACAGGATGAACAAGATTGTTAATCATGTCATATTTAACTTCTGTCACTTTCTTACTTGAACGACCATTATAATTAGCTAAATACGTACATTTCGGATCATGCAATTCCACTTTGGACAATTCTTTCTCCAAAACGTCAGCAACTTTTTGCATCAGCGGAGAATGTGATGGCACCGGAACTTTCAATAGGACCGTCTTTTGCGCACCATTATTTTTGGCGAGGGCTAAAACTTTATTTATTCCTTCCAATGAACCCGAAATAACAGTTTGCAATTCCGAATTTTGGTTAGAAGTGAAAACTGGTTGCCCATCACTATTGATTTGAGCTACCAAAGCAGAAACTTCTTTTCTCGTTAAACCAACGATTGCACCCATACCATATCCACTTGGATATGACTTCTGCATCTCGGTTGAACGAATATAAACAATCTTAATTGCATCATCTTCACTAATAACCCCTGCCGCTACAGCAGCTGCAAAGATTCCTAACGAGTGTCCGGCAACGGCATCAGGCTTTTGCTGGATTGCTTTTAATTGTCGAATATCAAACAGTTGTAATAATAAAATTCCTAATTGGATCTGAATTGAATCTTGATAAGCTTCAGCCGTATCTTTCAATTCAACACCAGTTAGGTTTTTTACTCGTTGAATCATTTCCGGTGGAACTTCACTTAACATCCCACTTCTTTGGCCGCCTTGGCCTGGAAATATCCACAAGGTTTTGATAATTAATCACCTCCAACAATCCTTCTTATTGATCTCACAGATTCAGTATAATTGCCGATACATAACATGTATAATATATAAAAAGCAAGATACTTAACCATTTGGTTATGAATGGAGCAAAATATGAATCTCAATCAATTAACTTATTTCGTTGTCGTCGCCAATCAAGAAAGCATCACTAAAGCTGCCAAAATCCTCTATGTCTCTCAACCAGCTGTCAGTAAAACAATTAAACAGTTAGAGGATGAATTGAGCACCAAGCTCTTTGACCGTACCGGTAGAACTTTGAAATTGAATCGAGCTGGTAAATTATTTTACAGTTACGTCAATGACAGCTTGGAAGAATTGAACCGTGGTATTTCAGCCGTTAAAGGTGGCTTGGATCAAACACAATATCCAATTTCTCTATTAATGGAGGTCGCTTCACCCTTCATCCCTTCGATTGTTACCAGTATCCAAGAAAAATTCCCCAACGTTAGATTGAATATTGCTCAACATAATGTCAGGGAAACTGATTTTAAACAATTCGATTTTATTATTACTAGTACCCCACTGCAGGGCCTAACTAATGTACCGGTTTTAAAGGAAGAAATTTTTGTCGGATGGAGTATCAACTACGGTTACAGTCAACATTTCGTTAAACCAGAAGAACTCGTTTCCGAAAAGATGATTGGACTATCTGCAAATAATCCCTTGCGAGTAACAATCGATAAATATTTCTTGAAACGTGATATTACTTTGAACTATAAATACGAAGCCGATGACCCTGCTACGGTTAGGGGAATTATTGAGGCTGGTGTCGGCTTGAGTTTCATCCCTTCAGTTACTTGGCAGACGATCAGTTCTAAAGTCCAATTAGCTCGGTTAACACCTGATCCCTTGCAACGAACAATTTACCTTTGCTCACCCCACAAGAACCTAACTAATATTCAACGTGAAATCAGTAATGAACTAATTTTAATCTTCCTATCTTTCCAAAGATCCGAATTGAAAATTTAGTTGCATTTATTTTATTATGAGAATATATTAAATCTAATGATTTCCTTTTGTTGATCTCACAATTTTACAAGGGGAGATTTATCACATGAAAATAAAAAAAGACATTACACCCAAAGCTGATATAGGTGACTATATGAAGGTCTTTGCTTGTACTGCCGTTATGATGCAGACTGTACTCAGTTTAGTCCTATCAACCAATCCCAGTTTTAGTTATCAAACACCAATCGGAATTATTTACAATTTGGTGAAGTTCACAGCTCCAGCCTTTATCTTTGGTATTTTATATACTACGACTAGAACTACTAACGAAAATACTTGGGGAGATTATGGTAGCTATTTGAAGAAACAATGGTCTGCTCTTTTTGTACCTACAATTTGGTGGACTCTCGCTTACCTATTGATTTTTCCAAATGTTCAACAAGTTAACAAATTCAACAGTTTTGGCTCTTTTTGTTGGCATTTCATCAATGGAAACGCCGCTCCACACTTGTGGTATAACACTATGATGCTACAATTCATTATCCTAATGCCGCTTTTCTGGGCTTTAGCTCACTGGATCAAAAACAACAATACTCGTGGTATTATCACAATCGTTTTAACCGCTATTCTCTTTGGTGCTTGGATTTACTTCTACGATGTCCAAGTCTTCCATGGTCCTCACGAACAAAGTTGGTACTTATTAGATAGAATCTTTATCAGTTTCGTAATTTATGGAATCTTCGGAGTTGTCGCTTGGATGTTTCGTGACAAATTTGAAAAGTTTCTTAAAAAAGCTTTTCCTATTCTAGTAATCTTGCTTATCGCTGTCTTCTATTGGACCAACCGTGAATTATTTACCTTCGGTTATCCCGTTAAATTAAGCAATGCTCCTTACTACAAACCATCGATGACTCTCTATGCTTTATTAGTTATCGGTCTAATAGCTACATTAGCCATTCGTCACATCAATACTGACTCTAAGGCTTTACCAGTCTTTCATTTCTTAGCTACTTATGCCTATCGGGCTTACTTATCCAACGTCTTTTGGCTTCAAATCATCTGGCGTTTAGGTAGCGGCTTCTTACCTCAAATCAATCCCATTGCAACTATTATTGTTTGCTATTTATTGACTTGGATATTATCATTTGCCTCAGCCTATACTTTCCATATTGTCTGGTCGAAGGTCAAAAATATGATCACTAAACCTGCCGTTCAAACTGAAGCTAAATAATTATTTTTATTTCTTAAGCTTTGTTTGTTGACCCAATATTAATAGTATGCTAAATTAGCACTGTGCTATTAAGAGTGCTAATTAAAAACAGGAGGCATTTTAATGTTAGTTCCTACAGTTGTTGAACAAAGTTCTCGTGGCGAACGTGCCTACGATATTTACTCAAGATTATTAAAAGATAGAATCATTATGTTATCTGGTGAAGTTAACAGCCAAATGGCTAATACAGTTATCGCCGAATTATTATTCCTCGATGCCCAAGATTCAGATAAGGATATTTCCATGTATATCAACTCACCCGGTGGTTCAGTTACCGACGGATTAGCTATCATGGATACAATGAATTTCGTTAAATCTGATATTCAGACAATTGCTACAGGTATGGCTGCATCAATGGCCAGTGTCCTATTGTCAGCAGGTACTAAGGGCAAGAGATTTGCTCTTCCAAATTCAACCGTTCTTATTCACCAACCATTAGGTGGAGCTCAAGGTCAACAGACAGAAATTGAAATTGCTGCTCAAGAGATCTTGAAGACAAGAAAGAGATTGAATCATATTTTGGCTGATAATTCAGGTCAAACATTTGAAAAACTTCAAAAGGATACTGATCGTGATAACTACATGACAGCCCAAGAAGCTAAAGATTATGGTTTGATTGACGAAATCATGACAAATAAAGCTGATAAGTAATTAGAGAGCGAAGTAGGCTTGGGAATTTCTGAAATTTCCCCAGCATAGCTTGTTTCCACTATTCAGCATAGAACAACAGTTATCTAGACTAAGACAAAATGTCTTAGTCTTTTTTACGCTCCTCTGAAAGCGCTCTACATCAGGCGTTCAATTGGACACCCTTTTTAATTTAGTCTATCCTTAAATTGTTCTTAGATTAAACAAAAGGGGTCTTTTTTATGAATAAGGGCGAAATCAAAAATAGCCTGGCTCGGAAGTTATTCATCATAACTTTGTTATCCGGGACCTTTACAATGTCAATCAGTCAGTCTTCACTTTCAACGGCTTATCCGACATTAATGAAATTCTTTGGCGTAACAGCACCAACGATCCAATGGTTAACAACGGGGTTCATGTTGATCATGTGTATCATGATGCCGATCAGTCCATGGTTATTAAATAACTTTTCGTTTAAAAAAATCTTTCTCAGCGTCGTTGGTATTTTTTCAATTGGTACTTTAATTATCATCGTCGCGCCAAACTTTCCAATGGCCATGCTAGGACGAGCTCTGGAAGCAATTGGTGTAGGTGTTTTGTTTCCATCCTTTCAATCTGTCTTACTAACGATCACACCTGAAAGTAAACGTGGTGCCACAATGGGTTACGCTGGTTTGGTCATGGGTTCTGCTTTAGCTTCAGGTCCTATTATTTCCGGTATTGTACTAAACTTTTTACAATGGCAAGGACTTTTCGTGATCTTCTTATTGATCATGATTATTATCTTTATCAGTGCTCTCTTCAATATCAAAGATGTTATGCCTCGTCACAAAGCTAGTCTTGACCTTATTTCAACAATTTATCTACTTGGTATTATCGGATTACTTTATGTTGTTAATCAGGCCGGTAGTACTAGAAGCTTCTCAACCAACTTAATTATTCTCTTAGTTATCAGTATTATTTTGACTGTTCTCTTCATACATCGTCAATTAACTAAGGATAAGCCTCTACTAGATTTAAAAGTTATGAAGAACTTCAACTTTGACTTAGCTGTCTTATTAACAGGTTTTTCATATATTTCCTTAATTGTGGTAACAATAATTTATCCACTTTATTATCAAAACATTTTACATGTTTCAGTTTTAATGTCTGGTTTAGCACTAGTGCCACCAGCTATTGTTCTAAGTATCTTAAATCCTCTTACTGGTAAGTTAGCTGATAAAATTGGATTCAAAGCTACTTTGATTTCAGGAATGTCGATGATCGTTATTGGTTGGTTCCTACTCTTCATTCTTCATATTAAATTAGGTATCTTACCAATGATTCTAATTGCTATCTTAATTGAGGGTGGTAATGCTTTCGTTATGATGCCTGCCACAACTTTAGGTGGGAACTCTCTATCAGAAGGGTTAATTCCTCATGGTACAGCAATTATAACGACTGTTAGACAATTACTCGGTTCATTAGGTGTCAGTCTTGCTACTTTGATTCTAGTTACAACTAATCAAAAACATCACTTACCCGCTAATAACGGACTAATTGGTTTTCAACACGTCTTTGCTTTCTTCTTCGGCATGGCTGTTATCGGTTTTATCTTTGCTTTATTGATTAAAAACCATAAAAAGAATAACGCATAAAAATAAATTTTTAATATAGCAAAAGAGTCTTCACATCAACCACTTTATATTGGTCGATATGGAGACTCTTTTTTGTTATACTCTGGCTGTTTCAGCCAACTCATTTAACTTACGCAAACGATGATTAATTCCCGATTTAGAGATAGGACCACTTGGTACCATCTCTCCTAATTCCTTCAAAGAAACTTCTGGATTTTCTAAACGTAAAACTGCGATTTCACGTAATTTATCTGGTAAGGAATCTAATCCTACCGTTGCCTGTAAATGTTTAATGTTATCAATTTGACGTTCAGCCGCTGCCACCGTCTTATTGATATTAGCGTTTTCGCAATTAACCAAACGATTAACTGAATTTCTCATATCACGCACGATTCGAATATCCTCAAACTTCAACATTGAGTTAGTTGCCCCAATTAATTGAAGAAAATCAGCAATTTTTTCAGCTTCTTTTAGATAAACGATATAGCCGTTACGGCGTTTGGTAGTCCGAGCATTCAAATGAAAATAATTCATCATTTGAGCAATTCCTTCATTATGTGTTTCATACAATGAATAAATTTCTAAATGATATCTAGAAGTCTCGGGATTATTCACACTTCCAGTAGCCAAAAAGGCTCCTCTTAAATATGAACGCATCCGTTGATCTTCATTTAAAACTTCTTCAGGTACATCGGTATTAATCGACAATCCTGATTCATCCAAAATATCTAAATCCGTAAGTACACGATTAGTATCATATTTTAAACGCACAAGATATTGATTATTTTTCTTCAATTTCATCTTTTTACGCACAAGTAATTCTGATTCAATTCCATACTTTTGCTTAATCAAAGAAAAAATTCTTCGTGCAATAGCGGCGTTCTCAGTTTGTGCGGTTAAGACGAAATGATGATTTTGTAAACTTAATGAGCCATTCATTCTCAACAATGCCGATAATTCTACTCGAGCATGTTCGGGATGGACGACTAATTTTGTGAGCTCTTGCTTGACCTCACTTGCATATGAAACCACTAACGTCTCACCTCATTTTTTCTATTACCAGATTGTAAGGACAAATTGATAATTTCCTCAGCAACCTTTTCACCATCGTGGAAAGCACCTTGATCATGCAATGATAGGAAATCATCTTGCACGACCTTGCATCCCATTTTTCTTAAACCTTGAAAATCTGTTTCTACCTGATTAACATACTCGTCATACTTCTTATGATCCATATAACCATCAGGAATTTCTCTTGTATTAACCAGTACTGTATCAATGAAGTTACCGCCTAAATGACGGTTTAATACTCGTACATGATCAGCATCTGTAAAACCTTCAGTCTCACCAATTTGTGTCATGATGTTACAAATATAAACAACCTCAGCTGAGGTTTGTTTGACAGCTTCACCAATATCTTTAATCATCAAGTTAGGTAGAATACTGGTAAATAAACTACCAGGACCCAAAACAACCACATCAGCTTGCATAATTGAAGCAATAACCGAAATAACTGACTTGGGCTCCTCTTCAGGATTATCAGAATCTGTAACCCAAACACGCTTAACATGCTTACCTGAATGAGTGATTTCATGCTCACCAGCTAATTTAGTCCCATCCGTAAATTCAGCATGTAACGTCAATTTAGTATTACTTGCTGGAAAAACATGACCATCAACTTTCATCATTTTAGATAGTTCTTGAACAGCGTCAAAAATGTTAGGTGACATCTCAGTCAAAGCGGCAATAATTAAATTACCGATCGCATGACCTGAGAAGAAATCATCATTACTCTTAAAGCGATATTGGAAAACATCCATATCAACCTTAGGTAAATCAGATAGTGATGCTAAAACGTTTCGAATATCCCCAGGAGGGACAACGTTAATGTAGTCACGAATAATACCAGATGATCCCCCATCATCGGCTACAGTAACAATTGCAGTGATATTAGCATCCATTTTTCTTAAACTACTTAGTACAACTGGTAAACCAGTTCCCCCACCTATAACTACAACTTTTGGACGACGTCCTTTAACAACTCGAACTATCCTATTTTCGGCCATCTTCGATTACCTTCTTTTGCGATTTTTCCATGTCACGATGAGTTATATCAACGTAGTACTTCTTCTTTAAATCAGTACCTAGACGTTGGGCAATTGCAACTGATCGATGCTGACCACCAGTACAGCCAATTGCAATCGTTAAACTAGTTTTACCTTCTTTTTCATATCCAGGAATAATATCCTTTAACAAACCTGAAAATTTATCATAAAAATTCTTTGTTTCTGGATCGTCCATAACATAATCATAAACAGGTTTATCCACACCCGTTTGTGTTTTTAATTCTTTGATGTAAAATGGATTCTTTAAAAATCTAACATCCATTACTATATCGGCATCAATTGGCAAACCATACTTAAAGCCAAATGACATTACTTCAATATGGAAGGTTGGTACTCCAGTTGACTCTTGAAAGTTATCAAAAATCTCCTCACGTAATTGACGTGGAGTTAAATCTGTCGTATCAATTTCAACTGATGCACGGCCTTTGATTTCTGACAAAAGCTCTCGTTCTTTTTCAATACCATCAAGTAGACGACCTTCCATTGCAAGCGGATGACTACGACGAGTCTCTTTATAACGAGAAACTAGCTCTTCATCTGATGCATTCAAGAAGAGAATCTTCATATCAACTTTTTGGTGTTTTTCTTGTTCGTCTTCATCAACTTGTGACAACATTGAGAATATTTCATCATAAAAAGCACGTGATCTAATGTCGACAACTAAAGCTACTTTTTTAATAGTTCCTGATTCATGAACTAATTCCCAAAATTTAGGAAGTAGATTAGGTGGCATGTTATCAATACAAAAATAACCTAAATCTTCAAAAGATTGCATGGCGACAGTTTTACCCGCACCACTCATTCCGGTTACTATAACTAAATTAAGTGTATCTTTTGCCATTTTGCACCTCACATTCCATATAAGCATAACATAACAAGCCAGGCGTGTCAGTTTTGGAGAAGAAAAGATAAAAATATTTTTTATTGCTAAATTGCGATAAAATTAAACCGATTAGAGGGGGATATTTTATGGATACAGTTTTCTTAGTACTGCTTTTAGTTGCGGCCGTTGTGCTTGCCAACATTGTTCAGTGGAAATTAAATAATATTCCGATTGCATTCATCCAAATTGCAGCTGGACTATTATTATCTTTTCTACCTTTTTACAAACATTTTGAATTAGAGCCGGAGATCTTTTTACTTGTTATCATTTCGGCACTAATGTTTAATGACGGACAGCACACCAGTCTGTCTCGATTAACACATCAAGTCGGTACCACTTTTTCTTTGGCGGTAGAACTAGCAATTATTTCTATTTTAATTGTCGGTTTCGTAACACATTTGATTATTCCTAGCATGCCATTGGCACTTGCTTTTGCTTTAGGAGCCATTATCACACCAACCGATGCCGTCGCTGTGGGCTCTATTACAAGTAACATGTTAGTGCCTACCGAAGTTATGGGTACTCTAGAAAATGAGTCACTCTTTAATGATGCTTCAGGTATTGTTGCCTTAAATTTGGCTATCAGTGCTGCCGTCACAGGACAATTTTCTTTACTCAATGGAATTGGAAACTTTTTTTATGTTTTCTTTGGAGGAATTATTTTAGGAGGAATCTTAGGTATAATTATCGTTTCGATTCGTCTTAAATTAATTAATATGCACGTTGATGCTCCTTCAGTCATGGTTCCTTTCACCCTATTGACACCCTTTGTCGTTTATTTAATTGCTGAGGCTATTGGTGTTTCAGGAATCTTAGCCGTAGTTGTTACAGGTTTAATGCATGGTATCCAACAAAACCGCCTACGTTTGACTAGTTCACGTCTACAAATCGTTATGACCAGTACTTGGAATGTCTTCTCTAGCATTCTTAATGGTATAGTCTTCGTCTTATTAGGCATGTCACTACCAAGCGTTATTCAGAATCTACACCAACATGATGCTAGTTCAGTTGGAATTCTGTTAGGTGTCGGTATTCTACTTTATGTTATTATGACTGCTTTAAGATACCTTTGGACCAATTGGGGCTTTGCCAACATTCGAGCCTGGGATAAAAAAGAAAAGCATGCTAATAGTACCGTCATGGCCTACAGTGGTGTTCACGGAACCATTACTTTAGCCATGGCCTTCTCACTACCACTAACACTAAATGGGCAAACCTTCCCATATCGTAATGATATTATCTTTGTGGCTGCCGTTGTTATCTTAACTAGCTTATTAGTTCCAACTCTAGTTCTACCAAGACTATTGCCTCCTCAGGTTTCCAAATATACCGAAGACGAATTAGCTAAAATCAAAGGCCAAATGGTTGATAACGCTATTGTCAATCTTCAAACACGTCATGATAGCTCTACTAGCATTGGCCGGGTAGTAAATATTCTTGATGGTCAACGTACAATTGACGGACACATCGATAAAAATAAATTAACAATCATCTTCGACAACTGCTTTGAATTAGAGCAACAAACTATAGATGAAATGTTAAGTAACGGTGAGATATCTGAGCAAAGTGCTGACCTATACATGCGAGTGGCACGTAGAACCGTCCTACAATATCAAAATAGTTTTCGTCAAAGAGTACAACTCTTCCTACGTTTCCATGTTGTAGAAAAATTATCATTAAACAAAACAGCTCGTAAGCGCCGTAAAATGTATCATAAGATGCAATCGCAACGTAAAAATATCAGTCGTGAACAAATGCTAAAACGTAATCGTAAGCTTTGGGATAAAATGGCTGAAGTTGAAAAGAAACCTTATCTTAAAATCACTAGCTATCTTAATCAAAGTTTAGTGAATGATAGTGGCAACAATCGTGAAATTAGTATTGTCCGTCGGGCTTATGATGAAAGACATCGTCGTTTGGTTGGCCGTGATCATTATGAAAATGACCAAAACGAACTCTTAATCGAGGCCTTTCAACAAGAGAATACTTATATTCAAAATTTAATCTCAACTAAGGAAATTAGTCGTGAATTAGGTGGAGCACTCTATGAACAAATTTCAACTGATCAATTGGTTTACTTACAATCTCTGAATGAAGAATAACAAAAAAGCAGGTATCTACTAGAATTAATGTCTAGTAAATACCTGCTTTTTTATCTATTTAGCATCTTTAGTACGTTTAGTATCACGTTCCAAAATTGGTTTCAAATATTGACCAGTATAACTGTCCTTTACATCAGCCAATTCTTCAGGTGTTCCGGTACCAACAATTGTACCTCCACCTTCACCACCTTCAGGTCCGAGATCAATTAACCAGTCAGCCGACTTAACAACATCCAAGTTATGTTCAATAACTAAGACAGTGTTACCTTCATCAACTAAACGCTGCAAAACGCCTAAAAGACGCTTGATATCATCAGTATGCAAACCAGTCGTAGGTTCATCCAGGATATAGAAGTTCTTACCATTAGACTTCTTATAAAGTTCTGAGGCCAACTTCATTCTTTGAGCTTCACCACCGGACAATTGAGTAGCTGATTGTCCTAATGAAACATAACCTAAACCTACATCTTGAATTGTCTGTAACTTACGTTTGATCTTTGGAATGTTATTAAAGAAGTCCAAAGCTTCAGAAACCTTCATATCAAGTACTTGGGCAATATTCTTACCCTTATAAGTTACTTCCAAGGTTTCAGAGTTATAACGTGTTCCATGGCAAACTTCACATGGTACGTAAACATCAGGTAAGAAGTTCATTTCAATTTTGATGATTCCGTCACCACGGCAGTTTTCACAACGTCCGCCTTTAATATTGAAAGAGAATCTACCCTTCTTGTATCCACGCAATTTAGCTTCATTCGTTTGAGCAAATAAATCACGAATATCATCAAAGACACCAGTATATGTAGCCGGATTACTTCTTGGTGTACGTCCAATTGGACTCTGATCAATAGCAATCATCTTTTCCAAATTTTCGTAACCTGTAATTTTCTTATACTTACCAGGTTTCTCTGAATTATGATTCATCTTTTGAGCCAAGGCACGTTTCAAGATCATATTGACCAAAGTTGATTTACCTGAACCAGAAACACCGGTCACAACAATAAATTTACCTAACGGAAACTTAACATTCAACTTCTTTAAATTATTCTCTTGTGCACCATAGACTTCAACAAATTTACCATTACCAGTCCGACGTTCCAAGGGTACTGGAATAAACTTCTTACCTGCTAAATATTGACCAGTCAATGATTTGGAATTCTTTTCTACTTCACTAGGTGTTCCAGCAGCAACAATTTGTCCACCATTTTCACCAGCACCAGGGCCAACATCGATTAGATAGTCAGCAGCACGCATTGTATCCTCATCATGTTCAACCACAATCAAAGTATTACCAAGATCACGCATTTTCTTTAAAGAATTGATCAAACGATCGTTATCACGTTGATGCAATCCAATAGAAGGTTCATCCAAAATATACATTACTCCGGATAAATTAGAACCAATTTGTGTAGCCAAACGAATTCTTTGAGCTTCACCACCAGATAAAGTTCCAGCTGAACGTGATAATGACAAATACTCCAAACCAACATTGATCAAAAAGCTAAGGCGATCCTTAACTTCCTTCAAAATAGGTTTAGCAATAACTGTATTCTGTTCACCAAATTTAACTGCTTTAAAGAATGGAAGTTCATCTTTGATTGACATATCGGAAACTTCAGCAATATCCATCCCTTCAACCTTAACGGCTAAGGCTTGACGATTCAGTCGTTTACCATGACAAACAGGACATTTCAATTCAGTCATGTATTTTCTCATAACTTCACGTGTAAAATCACTATTAGTCTCATGATAACGACGATCGATATTAGGAAGAACCCCTTCAAATGGAACATCAACATCACGTACGCCACCAAAATCATTCTCATAATGGAAATGGAATGTTTTACCATCAGAACCATTTAAAATAATATCCTGATTTTTTTGAGGTAATTTTTCAAATGGTATATTCATATCAATATTAAATTCTTTAGCAGCCTGAGCTAACATTTCTGGATAATATTGTGAACTGATTGGATTCCAAGGCTCAATAGCCCCTTCGGCTAAAGTTTTACTCTGATCTGGAATAACCAAATCAAGATCAACTTCAAGTTTAATTCCTAAACCATCACAGTTCTCACAAGCTCCAAACGGTGCGTTAAATGAGAATAAACGCGGTTCCAATTCTCCAACTGTAAATCCGCAAATAGGACAAGCATTCTTTTCTGAGAAGACCATCATATCTGAGCCGATAACATCAACATTCATATAACCGTCAGATAATCTCAAAGCTGCTTCAACTGAATCAAACAAACGAGATTTGATATGGTCATTGATAACAATTCGGTCAACCACAACGTCAATACTGTGTTTCTTATTCTTATCCAACTCAATATCTTCACTGACATCGTGAATTTCACCATCAACTCGGATACGAACATAACCTTGTTTCTTAATTTGATTCAAAGCCTTTTTGTGTTGTCCTCTTTTGGCACGAACGACTGGTGAAAGAACTTGTAACTTAGTCCCATCATCCAATTTCAAAATAGCATCAACCATTTGTTGGGCTGATTGACTGGTAATTTTAGTACCATCATTTGGACAAATCGGTGTTCCCACACGAGCCCACAATAAACGTAAATAATCATTTATTTCCGTAACCGTACCTACAGTTGAACGGGGATTTTTTGAAGTCGTCTTTTGATCAATAGAAATAGCAGGACTTAATCCATCAATCGAATCAACATCTGGCTTATCCATTTGTCCTAGAAATTGACGAGCATATGAAGACAAACTCTCAACATAACGTCTTTGACCTTCGGCATAAAGTGTATCAAAAGCCAAAGAACTTTTACCCGAACCAGACAAGCCGGTCATAACAACTAACTTATCACGAGGAATTGTTACATCAATATCTTTTAAATTATGTGCACGCGCACCATGAATAACAATTTTATCATTTAACATTCTATTTCATTTCCGCCTTTAATTCCAAAATTGTATCACGTAAATTAGCAGCAGCCTCGAAGTCGAGTTTCTTGGCAGCAGACTCCATTTGTTCATTTAAATTGGCAAGAAGTTCTTCACGTTCCTTCTTACTCATATCCTTGAAGTCAATATCATCATCGATCTTTTCTGTTTCAGAAGAAGAATTGTCAACTTTCTGGAACATTGAGATAGCATCTCGAATTGGTTTAACAATTGTCTTAGGTGTTACATTATGTTCCTCATTGAACTTCATCTGTAATTTACGACGACGTGCAGTTGCATCAATCGCTCCACGCATTGAATCTGTAATCGAATCAGCATACATAATAACTTTACCATGTTCATTACGTGATGCACGACCAATAATCTGGACTAATGAACGTTCAGCTCTTAAGAAGCCTTCCTTATCAGCATCCAATATAGCAATTAGGGAAACTTCCGGTACATCGATACCTTCACGCAGCAAATTGATTCCGATTAGAACGTCAAATTTACCTAGTCGTAAATCACGAATAATCTTAGTTCGCTCTAACGTTTTAATATCACTGTGTAAATATCTAACTTTAATTCCTAAATCTTTAAAGTAATCCGTTAAATCTTCGGCCATCTTCTTCGTTAAGGTGGTTACAAAGACTCTTTCATGCTTAGCCACACGATCATTGATTTCACCAACCAAATCATCAATTTGTCCCATAATTGGACGTACTTCAATTTTAGGATCCAATAGACCTGTAGGACGAATGATTTGTTCAGCTTTATTATCTGTTCTCTCTAATTCATAAGGACCAGGTGTAGCCGATACATACAATATTCGGTTAACATGTTTTTCAAATTCTTCCAACTTCAAAGGACGATTATCCAATGCACTAGGCAATCGAAAACCATAATCAACCAACTGTTGCTTTCTGGCACGGTCACCATTATACATCCCTCTAATTTGTGGCATCGTAACATGAGATTCATCAATCATAATATTAAAATCTTTGGGAAAGAAATCTAGCAAAGTAAATGGTGGTTCACCTTCTGCACGACCTTCCATATGACGAGAATAGTTTTCAATACCTGATGTATATCCCATCTCACGCATCATTTCAATATCATATTCGGTTCTCTGCTTGATACGTTGAGCCTCTAGTAATTTACCCTCTTTGGTAAATTTATCAACTTGAACATCCATTTCGTCTTTAATACGTTTCAAGGCTTCATCCATTTTGGAATCACTAATCATAAAGTGAGTAGCCGGGAAAATACCGATGTGATCCATTGACCCCTTAACTTCACCAGTCAATGCATCCATTTCGATAATTCGATCAATTTCATCGCCGAAAAATTCCACACGAATAGCATTATCATCACGTGAAGCTGGAAAAATATCGACAACATCACCACGGACTCGAAACCTTCCACGTTGAAAGTCAATATCATTACGTTCAAATTGATTATCAACTAATTCTTCTAACAAAGTATCACGAGCAATCTGTTGACCAACTCGTAAGGAAATAATACTGTCGGCATATTCCCTTGGATCACCTAAACCGAAGATACATGAAACAGAGGCAACTACAATAACATCGTTACGTTCCAAAAGTGAACTAGTAGCCGAATGACGAAGCTTATCAATTTCATCGTTGATACTAGAATCCTTTTCAATATACGTATCACTAGATGGCACATAGGCTTCTGGTTGATAGTAATCATAATAACTAACAAAGTATTCAACCGCATTATTAGGGAAAAATTCCTTAAATTCACCATACAATTGTCCTGCCAATGTTTTATTATGTGAAATGATCAATGTTGGTTTATTCAAATTCTTGATGACATTAGCCATTGTAAAAGTCTTACCAGTACCAGTAGCACCCTCAAGAATAACCTCTTTGTCACCAGCTTTAAAATCTTTAGTAATAGTATCGATTGCTTGAGCTTGATCTCCAGCAGGTGAATACTTGGAAACCAAATCAAATTTATTATCAGTAACTCTATCTATCACGGATTAATTTACCCCCTTTGAGCTAAAAAAAACACCTAACTCTCGTACACGAATTAGATGTAATTGATGTCAGGCTTATTACGCTGGCTCTATATTACCATAGCGAACATATTTTCGCCATAATTTAATTTTCATTTACTAAGCGTGGCAACATTAAGAAAATTATCAATCCTACGAAGAACAAAATACTCAATGAGGCAGCGCCAATTGTGGATTTTCCCGTAATTTGCGTAACGATACCAACCAGAATTGGACCCATCACAGCTGAGAATTTTCCTAAAATATTATAAAAACCAAAGAATTCACTTCCGGATTCTTTTGGAATCAATTTTCCGAAATATGAACGACTTAAGGCTTGAATACCACCTTGACTAGTACCAACTAAAACAGCTAAGATCCAGAAATCCTTAGCACTAGTTAGTTTCAAAGCATATAAACAAATGCCAAAATACAAAACAATTCCTAAAAGAATTCCTGCTCTGGTAGAAACTTTATTAGCAAACCAACCATATAAAATAGAAAATGGAAAAGCTACTAATTGAACAACTAATAAAACAAGCATTAATGTGGTCGTGTTAATTCCCATATCCATACCGATTGAAGTGGCCATCGTAAAAATCGTATCAACTCCATCAATATAGAAGAAGTAGGCTACTAAGAACCAAGCTGCGGCCTTATATTTTCTTAAATGAGTAATTGTTTTCCAGACACGTTTAAAACTTGATGTAACGGGATGTGCATTTTCTGGCAAAGAATAGACCTGTTGGACATTTTTCAATAATGGAATGAAGAAAATAATCCACCAAATGGCCGCCAGAAGAAAACTCCATCGTGCCACGCCGTAACTCGATAACATGCCAAAACCACTCGTTAATTGTAGAACTAAAAATAAGATAAAGGCTACAACTCCACCTAGATAACCATAAGCATATCCATTTGAAGAGAGAGTGTCCATTTCTTCGTTACTAGCAACATCTGTTAAAAAACTGTCATAAAATAGATTGCCGGCTGAATATCCAATTATCGACAAGATATACACACCCAATAATAACTGCCATTGATTTGAAGGCACTAGTGCCAAACCAAACGTCATAATAATTCCTAAAAATGAAAAATAGTTCATTAATCTTTTTTTGTGATGCGGATAATCTGCTAATGCACCTAAAACCGGAGCCAAAATGGAAACTAATAACGTTCCAAAACTATTAGCATAACCCCAAAAGGCAGTTGCATTTGCTGCTGAAACTCCTGAATTTTGCGCTATTGATTTGAAATAAACTGGTAATACCGCTGTCGTAACGATAATCCCATAACCAGAATTAGCCCAATCATAGAAGATCCAACTCCACTGTTTCTTATTAAACCTCATAAAATTCCTCTATTCTAATCGATAAATACATCCTCAATACTATTTCCGGCTATTGGCGCATCAAACTTTAAGCCTAACAATTTAGCAAAAGTTGGTGCTTCATCTACCAAATTAGCCTTTTCGACTGTATGATCTTTTTCAACCATTGGTCCATTAAAAATCAAGGTTGTTTTGTAGCCTGGTTTTTGAGGATGGTAGCCATGAACACCACGATATCGATCAGTATCCCCCATCATCTCAGGAAGTACCTGTTCTACAACATTAGGACGATCACTCTCATCAGTAAAGTAATAACCAGCCTTAGCCTCAACCATCAAAGTACAATTAGGATCTGCTCCCATAGCCGCTGCTTCTTGTGATGAATAAATTCTTTCTACACCCTCAACACCTGAGATCAGCTCCTTCAAACGTTGGATTTGATCAAAGTTCTTTGTATAGATATAAGTTGAGCCATCACAAGTTTTAGCCATTACTGACCAATCTTTCTTGAAAGTTTGATCTTTGATTGGTTTTAGCCAATTTCTCTTTGCAAATAAAGTATTCAAATGAATCATCTTATCAACATTGATTTGATAATGATCTCCTAAAATCACAAAGTTGGTATCATCAAAGGTACCTGCTTCCTTAGTAGCGTCGATTACTTGTTTCACATGACCGTCTAATCGATGCAAAGCTTTCATAGCATCTTCAGAACGAACCCCATATTGATGACGCATGCTATCCATGTCAACCAAATGCAACAACATCAAATTAGGTTGTTTGTTTTTAACTGTATCAACCGCACAGGCCGTAATAAAATCATCTAAAGCAGGCTGTTTAATACCGTTACGCAATTTTCCATATTTTTTATCCATTTCTAAAATAAATAATGGTGAACTAGCCTTCAATGAAACCAAAACCTGGTTAGTCCAAATTCGATTGGGAAAAATTTCAGCCAAATTGTAGTCAATTTTACTACCGGCTGTAACTGGCCAAAGAAAGGCAGCCGTTTTAAGCCCTTTTTTTCGTGCTAAATCATATAATGTCGTTGATTTAACATCCTTTTGATACCAGTACCAATCAGGTGATCGACGATTAGGTTGAATCTTAGTATTATTTACAATTCCATGAACGCTTGGATATTGACCGGTGATAATAGTCGTATGCGAAGGATAGGTTAAAGTTGGATAAATACCTTGAACTTTTTTGACCCAAGTTCCCCCGTGAACTAACTTGCTCAATGTTGGTAATTCATCGAGATGTTCATCAATATCTCTAAATCCTAGAGAATCAAGCGAAATAATGATTAGATGTTGATTTGTTGACAATTCCTTCTCCTCTTTTCACAAACTACATGAAAATATTATATCGCAGTTGAGAAAGACTTGTAACGAAACAAAAAGATAGAGACAAAAAATTAATTTTGTCTCTATCTTTTATTTTATTCCCAGCCTTCGATTTCTTTAGCAAAATCAGCTAGTTTTTGTGCGGCATTAGCCTCTGTATCAGCCTTAACGCCAATATAGAATTTCAATTTTGGTTCAGTACCTGAAGGTCTAGCAGCAACCCAAGTATCATCGGCTAAAACATATTTTAATACGTCAGCCTTTGGTAATCCTGTAGGTTTAACACCTGCTTCGGTGGTATCTGTGTCTTTCAAATAATCGATTGATTCAACAACCTTAACGCCATTGATTTCGTCGATACCTTCTTCACGAAGAGTCTTCATAATTTGAGCCATCTTATCTTTACCAGAGATACCTTCAAAAGTCTTAGAGATAGTCTTTTCACGATAGTAACCAAATTCTTTATAAAGATCCTCTAGTGCATCATAGATAGTCTTACCCTTTGATTCATAGTAAGCAGCAGCTTCAGCCAACAATAAAGTTGATTGCATAGCATCCTTATCACGAACAAATGGCTTTACAAGATATCCATAACTCTCTTCAAATCCGAAGAGGAATTCATTGCTACCAGTCTTTTCAAATTGTTCGATCTTTTCAGCAATATACTTGAATCCAGTCAAAACATCGAGCATCTCGACGTTGTACTTATTAGCAATAGCAGTTGCTAGTTCAGACGAGACGATAGACTTAACAACAGCTCCATTAGCTGGTAATTGATTAAGGCCTTTCTTTGCTTGCAACAAATAATTCAAAAGAACTGAAGCAATTTGATTACCTGTCATCAACTTGTAAGAACCATTTGGCTGTTTAACTGCAGCTCCTAGACGATCAGCATCAGGATCTGTTGCAATCAAAATATTAGCGCCAATCTTCTTACCACGTTCAATTGCTAAATCAAAAGTTTGGGCAAACTCAGGATTAGGGAATGGTGTTGTAGCAAACTCAGGATCTAAAATGGCTTGTTCAGTTACCATATTAAAATTCTTAAATCCTAATTTTTGGAAAATTCGAGGGGCAATCATCTTACCAGTACCATGAAGTGGTGAATAAACAAACTTCATTTTGTCACCAATATTGTTGATCAAATCACGATTAACAATCACCGTCTCCAAATTCTTCATGTAATTTAAATCAACATCTTCACCAATAAGAGTTAATAATTTTTCTTCTCTTAATTTTGTTACAGGCTTTACTTTAATAGCAAATAGATTGCTAGCTTTTCTAGCAAAACTAGTAATATTATCTGATTCAACTGGTGGCATTTGACCACCATCTGGTCCATAAATTTTAAATCCATTATATTGCTTAGGATTATGGCTAGCAGTAATCATAATACCGGCATATGTAGGTATACTTCTTACTGCAAAAGATAATTCCGGTGTAGGTCTTAAACTATCAAACACATAACTGTGAATTCCATGGGCTCCCAAAACTTTTGCTGATTCATAAGCAAAATCTTGTGAATAGTAACGTGAATCATAACTGATTGCTACACCTTGTGACTTCAACTTATCATCCAGAGTATCCATGAAAGAAGCCAAACCTTCGGCTGCTTGACGAACAGTATAAATGTTCATTCTATTAATACCAGGTCCAATGAGACCACGCATACCAGCAGTACCGAATTCCATTGGTTCATAGAAAGCTTCTTCCGCAACCTTATCATCATTCTTCATTTCATTAAGTTGCTCTTTCATATCTGGATCCAAATCTTTATAGTCGAGCCATTGTTGCATATTATCTTGCCAAGACATAACTTGTCCTCCTAATTTGTAAGTACTTACAACCATTATATCAATCATAGAGTACCATTTATATTTGATTACGACACTTTAAGCTATTTTTTTTAAAATATCCTTAAAAATCGACCACAAATACACAAATTATTCGAGATTATTACTGATGATTCTGTTTATATCCGTATCATAGTATCTTGCCAATGCAATTAGTGTATCAATATCTGGCATTCTAATACCTGTCTCATAGTGAGATAAAGTTGTTACATCAATATTCAAATGTCTTGCTACTTCTTTTTGAGTTACATTCTTTTCTTTTCTTAAGACTTTAAGGTTTCTAGCAATATTGAAACCAGATTCGTTCATCAATTGATTTATTTTTTTATCTACTACTTCACGCATAAGAATCACTTCCTGTCTTTTACTAATAGTATATGTTTAAACATGTCTATATTCAAACCAAATGCTAATAATAATTTTTTCGATATTTAGTCTTTTATTATTAGGTCAAGGTACAAAAAAAGGATTACAAAATGGATATTCTCCATTTCATAATCCTCACATTCATAATGCTTCTTATACTATTTTGTTATTACCTTATCATCAGCAAGTTCTTGAATATAACTGTATGCTTGTTGACCAGCTATACCACCCTCACCAACAGCTGTAGCTACTTGACGAAGATCTTTCTTACGAACATCCCCAACAGCAAAAATACCAGGGATATTTGTTTGCATATGTTCATTAGTGTTGATCCATCCATCTTCATCCAAAACACCTAAGTCCTTGAATGGTTCTGTCATTGGCTTGATACCAACGTAAATGAAAGCACCTTTGGCTGGAACAACGTGTTCTTCGCCAGTCTTCTTATCAACATATTTAACACCGGAGACTTTATCGTCATCACTCGTAATTTCCTTAACATCGGCATTCCAGACAAACTTGATCTTGTCATTCTTAAATGCACGATCTTGCAAAATCTTTTGAGCACGCAATTGGTCACGACGGTGAATAATTGTTACTGACTTAGCTAGTTGTGTAAGGTAAATTCCCTCTTCAACAGCAGAATCTCCACCACCGATAACAGCAACGTCTTGATCCTTGAAGAAAGCACCATCACAAACGGCACAATAAGAAACACCACGTCCTGACAATTCATTTTCACCAGGAACCCCAATCTTCTTATACTGTGAACCAGTCGCAATGATTAATGCTTTAGCTTCATAATCACCATCATCAGTGTGGATAATTTTAACATTGCCTTTATCTTCTACTGATTGAACGGCACCATAACCAAAATCAGCACCAAACTGAGTTGAAGATTTATACATTCTTTCACTCAAATCTGGACCCAAAATTGATTCAAATCCAGGATAATTTTCAATTGCAGCGGTGTTGTTCATTTGACCACCGTAGATACCACGATCAAGAATCATTACTGAAAGGTTGGCACGTGAAGCATATAAAGCGGCAGTTAATCCACCAGGACCTGCCCCAATAATTACTACATCGTATGTTTTCATCGTCGAATTACCTCCTATTACTCAACAAATATTACCATTTATTTTTTAATTATCAATTAGATTGCTCACAACTCATTATACCAAGGATCATTTTCATTCTTTCGACGATAAATAAAAATTCCAATAGCAGCGAAAAATAGTACTAGTGACAATACTTGTGAAACTCTTACGCCTGGTAAAATATATAAACTATCAGTCCGCATACCTTCAACGAAGAATCTAACCGCTGGATACCAAATTAAATATGTTAAAAATACCTCACCGCGTTTTAACAAATGCTTACGATTTCTCAAAATTAAAATTAAAACTAAACCTATTAAATTACCAACAGATTCATATAAGAATGTTGGCTGACGATAAGCACCATTGATATACATCTGTTCAACAATGAAATGTGGTATATGTAAAGATTGTAAAAAGTTTAAAGTAGTCTTAGCACCAAAGGCCTCTTGATTCATGAAATTGCCCCAACGACCAACTATCTGTCCTAAAAGAACTGAAGGTGCAGCAATATCTAACATCAACCAAGGAGAAATATTTCTTTTCTTGCATAGAACCAGTAAAACAATAAATGCTGCAATTAAACCACCATAAATTGCAATACCACCATGCCAGAGCTTAATTATTTCACTGGGATTAGCCAAATAATATGGTAATTCAAAAATAACATAATACAGACGAGCACCAACTAAAGCAATTGGAACCCCATATAAGACTAAGTCCAAAATATTATCTGGATCTAGATGTCTTTTTTTTGCTTCACGCATTGCCATGATAACTCCAATCAGAGCACCCATAGCAATAATAACTCCGTACCAATGAATCTCTAAGCCACCTAGATTTAAAGCAATTGGGTTTAATGCTAGCAAATCAAAATTCATTACTTACCTTCTCCATCTTTTTCATTCTTTGTTTTTTCTTCATTTTCTTTGATCAACAATCCTAAATTGTCTTCAAACTTCTTTGTAGCGTCATAACCCATCTTCTTAGCACGATAGTTCATAGCAGCTACTTCAATAATGATAGAGATATTACGACCAACTTTAACAGGGACGGTAATTTGTGGTACGTCAACGTCAAAGAAAGTACGTCTATCCTCCAAAGTACCGATACGGTCATAATTCTTATCGGCAGACCAGTTTTCCAAATTAATAATCAATTGAATCTCGCTTTGTGAACGGACAGCCCCGGCTCCAAAAAGATTCATAACATCAATAATTCCGATACCACGGATTTCTAATAAGTGATTCAAAATCTTAGGTGCTTCACCAACAATAGTTTTTTCATCACGTTGATATACATCAACACGATCATCAGCGATTAAACGGTGACCACGTTTAATTAGTTCCAAAGCTGTTTCACTTTTACCAATTCCTGAATGACCAGTCAATAAGATTCCAATACCATAAACATCTACTAAAACACCATGAATTGATTCTCTAGGAGCTAGCTTCTCGTCCAAATATTCGGTAATCATACTTGATAGTCTAGTTGTTGGTAATTCTGATCCAATAACTGGAACGTGATGTTCTTTAGCAGCTCTCAATAATTCCTTACTTGGTTGAATATTTCTCGAGATTAAAAGAACTGGCGTATCTTCACGACATAATTCAAGCATCACCTTATAACGATTATTGGAAGTCATTGAACGAGAATATGAAGTTTCTGTTTGACCAAATAATTGAATTCGTTCACTTGGATAATAATCAAAATAACCCGTCAATTCGATGCCCGGACGAGAAATATCGGTCGTTATGACTTTTTTATCTTTTAATAACTCTTCTCCAGCATAAACCTTCAATTCGTTATCCTTTACCATTTGAGATACTGTAACAAAATTTGTCATTGCTAACCCCCACAGATTCTTTATTTATAATAATTTTATCATTTTAGAAACAAAAAAACGCGTTCTAGACGCGTCTTTGAAAATTATTCATTGTGTAACTATTAATGATCGAATTACAAATTGCCAGAATAACCGCAACGACTAGTGCTGAACCAAATCCATTGAAGTAAAAACTATTCGCCCCAACTAGTGCTGAAGTCAATTCTAGAGTAATCGCATTAATTACAAATGAAAATAGTCCAAATGTAATAAATGTAATCGGTAGAGAAATAATATGTAGGAGTGGTTTGATTGTCCAGTTCAAAATAGCTAGTACCAAACTAGCAATAATCGCTGTGGCTAAAGTGTCCACTCTAAACATACCGGGCAATAGTCTAGCAATTGCTAGAAACAAAAGCGTCTGTATTGCCACTTTTATAAGTAACTTCATTTCATACCCTCATTCTTTTTTGAATCAGTAATATTTTTTGGCAGCTTTAGTGCCACGCTTTCTCTTATTAAAATCCGTCTCTTGGATATTTCGTTTTTCTGGTAAAGAAAATACTAGGATTATATAAACCAAGGCTGGCAGAAAATAAGTAAAAGGCAACAGAAAGATAAAAGCTAAACGTATCCAAGTCGAATCAACGCTAAAGTAAGCACCTAAACCACCGCATACACCTGCTAACATTCGATCCGTACTAGATCTTGTGATTCTTTCTTTCATATAAATTCACCTCAACTTGTCCAAAAAATATACTACATATTCAAGAAAATATCAATTTTACTCATCGACATCAGGAATATGCTTCCGATTCAGTTCTACCACATGTCCAGTGTTCAAGTAAACAACCCATTCACAAATATTGGTTGCATAATCACCAACACGTTCCAAATAACTGGCTACAAGCATATACGACGAACCACTTAAAACATTCTCCACAGTTTTTTGCATATCTTTGATACATAACTCATTGATTAAGGTACTCTTTGCGTCAATTTCCACATCACGATGAGCAACTTCTTCAGCCATTTTGCTATCCTTTTTCAAGTAAGCTTCCAGTGAATCTTCAACAATACTTGTACTCATCTCACCCATTTCCGCAATTAGTTTTTCAATCTCGGGAATTCTTGTTTCACCCTTAACTCTAATTGTTTCTTGAGCAATACTTACCGCATGATCGCCCATTCTTTCTAAATCAGAACTAGCCTTTAAAACCGTTACAATCATTCTCAAATCAGATGTAACTGGCTGTTGTAAAGCAATCATTTCAAAAGATTCTTTTTCCAAATCCATCTCTCGTTTATTAATCACATGATCATTACGAATTACTTCTTTGGCTAAAGATTTATCATGATCAATATATGCTTTAACAGATTTCATGATGGCTTCACTCGCCATCATACCCATTTCTGAGAATCGTAAATGTAAGTTATTTAATTGTTCTTCGAAAGTAGTGCGCATCGTTTTTCTCCTAACCGAATTTTCCTGAAATATAATCTTCAGTCTGTTTCTCTTTTGGATTTAAGAAAATATTCTTTGTTTTATCTGCTTCAATTAATTCTCCATTTAGGAAGAAGGCTGTTTGATCGGATATTCTCGAAGCCTGTTGCATATTATGTGTAACAGTAATGATAGTGTAATCCTCACGTAGTGCTAACATTGTATCTTCAACCTTTGCCGACGAAATAGGATCCAAAGCCGAAGTTGGTTCGTCTAATAAAATAATATCAGGTTTCACTGCTAAAACTCTAGCAATACATACTCTTTGTTGTTGGCCACCTGATAATGATAATGCGCTTTGATGCAATTTATCCTTCACATCATCCCAAACAGCAGCATTCTTCAAGCTAGTTTCAACTGCTTCATCCAAAATTGACTTATCTTTAACACCGGCCAATCTTAATCCATAAACTACATTGTCATAAATTGAGAATGGGAATGGATTAGGTTGTTGAAACACCATTCCAACTTGTTTTCTCAAAGCTACAGTATCAACATTTGGAGAATAAATATTCTTACCATCCAATGAAATTGTACCCGTAATGGTTACATCAGGAATCAAATCATTCATTCGATTTAAACACCTTAAATATGTTGATTTACCACAACCAGAAGGACCAATTAAAGCGGTGATCTCGTTCTTATTAAAATCTAAATTAATACCCTTTAATGCTTCTTTTTTTCCATAAAATAAATGTACATCGGAAGATGTCAAAATTTTCTTTGCCAAATTTAACGCTCCTATCCAAAGTGTCCCGAAACATAATCTTCTGTTATTTTAATCTTTGGACGAGTGAATATCTTTCTCGTCTCATTAAATTCCACAGCATGACCTAAATGGAAAAATGCCGTATAATCGCTTATTCTAGCGGCCTGTTGCATATTATGCGTAACGATAATAATTGTATAATTATCTTTCAAATTCATCATGGTCTCTTCAACATTCGAAGTTGAAATTGGATCTAGCGCACTAGCTGGCTCATCCATCAAAAGAATATCTGGTTTCATTGCAATCGCTCTGGCAATACAGAGACGTTGTTGTTGTCCACCTGAAAGAGCTAAAGCACTTTTATTAAGATCATCCTTTACTTGATCCCACAATGAAGCTTGTTTCAACGTTGTCTCGACTATTTCATCTAATTTCTTTTTATCGTGTAGTCCGTGACGTTTTAGTGCAAAAGTAATATTATCATAAATCGATTTAGAAAATGGATTAGGCCGTTGAAAGACCATTCCAATATGCTTTCTTACTTCATAAATATCAACATTATTCTTATTGATATCCAACCCACGATACATTATTTTACCCTTAACACTTGCACCTTCAACATTATCGTTCATACGATTCAATGATCTTAAGAACGTTGATTTACCGGAACCAGAGGCTCCAATTAAGGATGTTATTTTGTATCTTTCAAATTGCAAAGAGGCCTTATGTATTGCTTCTTTTTCGCCATAAAATACTTGTAAATCTTCAGTCTTCATGGCGATTTCATGCTTGTCTTCATCCAAATGAAGGATGTATTGTTGATCATTTTGTTCAATCATATCTTATTTACCCGTCATCTTTTTGTAAACTAAATTGCCAATATATCTAGATAGAAGATTAAAAATTAGTACGGCAATAATCAAAACAGCCGAAGCACCAGCGGATACTTGAACAGCATCCGGAATTAAACCTTCGGAATTGACCTTCCAAATATGAACGGCTAAGGTTTCAGCCGGTCTCATTAAGTTTAGAGGACTAGTTATACTAAAAATATTAAAATTAGTAAAATCAAGCGGTGGTGCACTTTGTCCTGCAGTATAAATCAAGGCAGCAGCTTCACCAAAAACTCTACCAGCACCAATAATCATCCCAGTAATGATACCTGGTAGTCCATCAGGAATAATAACATGGATAACTGTTTCCCATTTTGACAAACCTAAGGCTAATCCAGCTTCACGTTGGGACTGTGAAACTGATTTTAATGAATCTTCAACATTTCTGGTCAAGATTGGTAGATTAAAAACTGTTAATGTCAAAGCACCAGATAAAATGGAAAAACCAAATTTAAAACTAATAACGAAAATCAAGAATCCAAACAAACCAACAACAATTGATGGCAATGAACTCAAGACTTCAATTGAAACTCTAATTAGTTCAACAAACTTATTTTTCCCTGCATATTCTGATAAATAAATACCAGCCGAAATAGAAATAGGAATCGAAATTAACATTGATAAAATTAGTAGGAAAAATGAGTTGAATAGCTGAACTCCTACACCACTACCAGCTTGAAAAGCCTTCGAACCAGAAGTTAAGAAATGCCAATTAACATAACGTAATCCACTGCCCAAAATATAAACTAACAAACCAATCAAAATTAAAACGATAACACCTGACATAAAATAAATCACACCAGTAGCAATCTTATCCTTAGTTTTTTCATTAAACATTAGAATTCACCTCGCTTGGCGATCGTTCTAATAACAAAATTAAAGAGTAAGGACATCAAGAGAAGCAACAAGGCCAATGACCACAAAGCATTATTGGATGTTGATCCCATGATAGTATTCCCCATATTCATAGTCAGAACACTAGTTAATGTTGACGATGGTGAAACTAGATTTTGTGGTAACAACATAGCATTACCAATAACCATTTGAACAGCTAAGGCTTCACCAAAAGCACGAGCCATTCCAAAAACGACAGCCGTAAGTAGTCCTGGTGTTGCTGCTCTTAAAACTACCTTGTGAATGGTTTGCCATCTAGTAGCGCCTAAAGCAAGCGATGCTTCACGATAATAACGTGGTACCGCCTTTAAAGCATCAACTGACATTGACGTAATGGTTGGCAAGATCATAACAAATAAAACAAATGATCCAGCTAAAATACCAAATCCACTACCACCAGCAATTGTCCTTACAGCAGGTACAACAATTGTTAAACCAATGAATCCATAAACAACTGAAGGAATACCAACAAGTAATTCGATCACAGGCTGTAAAACTTTACGACCCCAACTTGGCGAAATCTCAGTCATGAAGATTGCTGCAGCGATAGCAAAAGGTGTTCCTATCAAAGCCGCAATCAAAGTAACTGAAAATGAACCAATAATCATCGGTGCAGCACCAACAATTGGATGTCCAGCACTATCTAACTTATTTGGAGCCCACACAGAATGAGTCAAAAAATCAATTGGATTAACACCATCTTTAATAAAGATAATGACACCCCTTGAAGCAATAAATCCGATAATTGTAACAACTAATAAAACAATAATGGCAGTAAAACTGAAAGAAATAATCTTACCGCGAGTCTCCCTTTTGGCAGATACCGATTTTCTAGTTAAACTTTCTCTAATTGGATCTTTCAATTTATTTTACCCCCTTTGAAACGGGCGTAACATTGCCCTTATAATCCTTTTCATACTTCATTTCGTTAATGGGAACATAATTCATCTTTTTAACTACGTTCTGTTGAACATGTTTGGTCATAATAAAATCCAAAAAGTCTTTAGTCATACCAGTAGGTTTACCGTTGGTATACAAGTGCTCATAAGACCAAATCTTCCACGTATTATTTTCAATATTTTCGATAGTTGGTTCTACGTTATTGACTGCAATTGTTTTTACGGTGTTATTTAAGTATGGCATAGCCAAATAACTAATTGCACCATCTGTATTGTAGACAATTTGTCTGACCATTCCACTGGAATCTTGCTCTTGTGAACGGACAAATGGGGTTCCATTCATGACATCACTTTCAAACGATGCACGTGTACCACTTCCATCAGCACGGTTAATGATCGTGATTGGCAAATCCTGTCCACCAACTTGCTTCCAGTTCTTTACCTGACCAGAAAAAATTTGTCTTAATTGCTTAATTGTCAGGGATTTAACTTTTACATCTTTATTAACTACTGGAACCATACCTACTGCAGCTATCCGATGATCAACAAGTTTACTAGCATCAATATCTTTTTTCTGTTCTGCATACAAATCAGAATTACCGATATTGACCGCACCTTGCTGAATCTGGCTCAGTCCTGTACCAGTTCCACCACCTTGTACATTCACGTACTGGTTAGGGTTACTCTTTGTAAACTCTTCCCCGGCAAGTTCAACTAATGGTTGAGCAGCTGAAGATCCAACTGCTGTAATAGTTTCTTGGCTTCCGCTGCCTTTGCAACCACTCAAAACGAGTATGCTGGAAAACATAATTGCAAATAATGCGACAAGTCTTTTTTTCAATGTTCTCACCTCTATCCAACTAGGATAGTACAACATTGTATATTTTTTGTATAAAAAAAAGTCGTGATAAAATAAATTATTTTATCACGACAATTTTTTCTGTTTTATAAAGGAATATTCACCGTAAAAGTTGTTCCCAATCCTTTGTGAGATTCCATACGAATATCTCCGTCCAAAGTATCCAGAGTTTCCTTAACAATTGCTAAACCTAAACCAGTACCACCAGTTTCTAAGCTTCTAGAACGATCGACACGATAGAATCTTTCAAAGATCCGACCCTGATCTGCTTCAGAAATTCCAATACCGGTATCTTTAATAATAAATTTGAGACGATTTTCAATCTCATCATGATGCACTTCAATATCAATTGAACCATTTTCTTTATTATACGAAATAGCATTTTTTATCAAGTTTCGAATAACTAAGTTAAATTTCTCTTTGTTGATAGTCACATCTTCATTACCAAAAAATTGCTTCTTAATTGTTAAATTATGCTTCTTAATTGCTGGGTCTTGACGTTCTAAAATACTATCAAGATCTTCGCGTAAATTAACCATCTCAGCCTTATAATTGCCCTTTTTAACTCTAGAAAGTGACAAAATATCCTGAATTAATTCAGTTAAACGAATACTTTCACTATGAATTATCTTTAAGAAATGATCCAATTTTTCAGGATCATCTTTGGCACCATTTAGTAGAGTCTCTGAGAAACCTTCGATTGAGGTTACTGGCGTCTTTAATTCATGACTGACATTATTAACAAAGTCGACTTGCATTCTTTCAATCTGGCGACTTTCGGTTAAATCATACAAAATAACCAAAACTTGTTGGTCAAAATCTTCACGCGTATGTACTAAACGAATAACATTCGCATCGACGAACTTTTGTGAGTTACCAACCAATTGAATCTCACGATGATGATTCTTATTCTTACGCAAAGTATGTTCAATCATTCTACTTAAGCTATAAGTTTTAATATCTTCGATAAACGGATGAATATCATTGGAGATGTTCACATCTAAAAGCCCAGCCATCGCTTGATTATGCATTAAAACATCACCTTGAGAGTTCAACAGCATTACACCAATTGGTAAATGACCAACTAAACCTCTAAAACGCCTCTCTCGTAAACGGACATCATCCCGTAGATCATTAATATCCATACTAATTTTATTGGTTTGTTCAACCAAGCCATATAATTCATCATCCGGTGACAAAATAAGTGAAGCCATTTCTTTATTCTTACGTACACGTCTCAAATTCTCAGTCACACTCTTAATGTCATTACTAAGAATTTGACGTTTACGATAATAGAACAAAATAACTGAATCAGTGATAACAAAATACATCAGAGCTACTAATACAAATGTCAGCGGAGCCTGACTCCAAAGTCGATTGTATCTTTTAGCAACCACGTAACGACTAGAACCTGGTAAGTAATACATAATTCTCTCACCGAAGTTAACGTCAGTGACATAATTTTTACCAGGAGCTATTCGACCACGATGGAACATGTCATAAGCTTTTTTCTGTAAATAAGTATCCTCTTTACTCGAATCAACATAATCCAAACCAGCAATTCTAGCCGCTTCTGACGGATCATGGTTCTTCTTTAATTCTTGATATGAAACAGTCTCTTCAGTAAACATATCCTTTTGGGAATCGCCCAAAATAGTATCGGAAAAAATCACCAACACAACAAAGATAACTACTGAAATCAAAATAGCAATTATGGGTCCTATTCTTCTTTTCATCGTTATACCTCTAAAATATAACCGAAACCATGTACGGTTTTTATTATTTGTGGATCTTTGGTGTCCTTTTCAATTTTATCACGGAGGTGACTAATTTGGATATCAACCATCCTCATTTGTGAATTGGAATTAATTCCCCAAACATTATCAAAAATTTGTTCACGTGAGACGACAATCCCTTTGTTTCTAATCAAAAATTCCAATAATTCATACTCTTTTTTCGTTAAACCAATTTCTTGGCCATCAATAATTAAACTTTTAACATCGGTATTGAGTTGAAAACTACTTTTTTTCTGTTCATGAGATGTTCTTCTCAAAACAACTTCAATTCTCGCCAAAAGTTCTTTAATACTAAATGGTTTCGTTACGTAATCGTCGGCACCACTAATTAAACCTTTAATTTTAGTATCTTCCGAATCTACCGCGGTTAAAAATATGACAGGGGTAAGATTACCAGATTCGCGCATTTTCTTCAGAACTTCCATACCATTCATTTTAGGAAGCATTTGATCAAGTAGCATTAAATCAAAATTCCCCTTACTTACCTTTTCAAATGCCATTTCACCGTCAGTTGCTGTCGAAACCTGATAATCATTACTTTCCAAATTGTATTCAATTAACTCCAAAATTGCAGGTTCATCGTCAACAACTAAGATTTTACTTTTCATTTATTTTGGCCCCTTGTAGTTTCCATTGGAGATAAGCATATATAAACGGATCTAGATCCCCATCCATCACCGCTTGTCCATTCCCTGACTCATAGTTGGAACGATGATCTTTAACCATGGTATACGGATGAAATACGTACGAACGAATTTGTGAACCCCAGCCAATATCCTTTTGTTCACCTTGGATTTCAGCATGTTTCTTGGCACGTTCTTCTTCTTCTCTTTGGAAAAGTTTAGCCTTCAACATATTCATTGCTGTTTGTCTATTTTGCAATTGTGAACGTTGAGCCTGCGAACTAACAACGATTCCTGTAGGTAAATGAGTAATTCTTACCGCTGAAGAAGTCTTGTTAATATGTTGACCACCGGCACCAGAGGATCTAAAAACATCAACTCTTAAGTCGTCATCATTAATTTCAACATGAATACTGTCATCTAATTCAGGCATTACATCGACTGAAGCAAAAGATGTATGACGTCGACCAGCCGAATCGAATGGTGAAATTCTAACTAACCGATGAACTCCTCTTTCAGAACGTAACAAACCATATGCATTTTTTCCACGGATCATCATTGAAACACTCTTGATTCCAGCTTCATCACCAGGTTGGTAATCTTCAATCTCAATGGAAAAATTGTGTTGATCAGCCCATCTTTGATACATTCTCAATAGCATAGAACCCCAATCCTGAGATTCAGTACCACCAGCACCAGGATGGATTTCCATAATAGCATTGTGAGAATCATAAGGTTCTGATAACAACATCATTAACTCATATGAACGCAACTTTTGGGACAAATCAGACGAATCGTCTACCATCTGTTCCATTAATTCATCTTCTGGATCTTCTTGATATAATTCTGCTGAAACTTTGATATCATCTAAGCCTTGACTCAATTCTTTGAAGTTATCATATTTATCCTTCATGGCTTTTGTATCATCGATCACTTTTTGAGCTTTATCGTGATCATCCCAAAAACCAGCCTCAGCCATCCGACCTTCATTCTCAGCAATACTTTCTTCTAGGGCATCTAAGTCAAAGAGACCCCCTGAATTGACTTATTTTGTTTTCCATCTCTGAAATTTTATTTTTAATTTCACCAAATTCCATATAATCACCCTTATAAAAAAAGCAGGCCCAAGGCCCGCTTTTTATCTTTCCATATTTTGTCTGATTTCGGCCTTCATGAATAATCTAGTTACATCATATTCAATATCAGAAACCATTTCTTCAAACATACGGTATCCTTCTTCTTGGTACTCAACTAAAGGATTTAATTGACCGTAACCACGCAATCCAATTGATTGACGTAATTGATCCATAGCATCGATATGATCTGTCCAGTGTTCATCAACAACTCTCAAAATAACAACCTTTTCAAATTCTAGCATTTGAGCAGGATCTCCGAGTTGTTCTTTCTTTTCTTCATAGTTCTTATTAACAATATCCATCAAATATTTAACAATATCATCAGCACTCTTTAATTGTAAGTCAACAACTGAAATTTGATTTTCATTAACTAAAGCAGATTTGGCAAAGTCGACAATTGCTTCCAATTCCCAATCTTCTTGTTTACCTTGAGTATGAACGTTAACTTGAGCTTGAATTGTTCGTTTAAGCATTGGAAGCAATACACGATCAAGATCTTTATCTTCAGTAATAACTTCCATTCTTTCTTTATAGATAACTTCACGTTGTTCACGCATAACATCATCATATTGAAGAGTATTCTTACGTGTATCATAGTTATTACCTTCAACACGTTTTTGAGCGGATTCAACTTGACGTGTCATCATCTTACTTTGAATAACAGCATCGTCATCTTCAATCTTCAAAGTCTTAAGCACACGCTTAATACGTTCAGAACCGAAACGTTTCATCAAGTCGTCTTCTAGTGACATGTAGAATTGTGTAACACCAGGATCACCTTGACGACCAGAACGTCCACGAAGTTGATTATCAATACGACGTGATTCATGACGCTCTGTACCAAGAACAGCCAAACCACCTATTTCTCTAACACCAGGTCCAAGCTTGATATCAGTACCACGACCAGCCATATTAGTAGCAATAGTTACAGCACCACGTTGACCGGCGTTCATAATGATTTCAGCTTCCTTAGCATGGTTCTTAGCATTCAAGACAGCATGAGGAATACCTTCACTATCAAGTAATTTAGATAGATATTCAGAAGATTCAACCGCAACAGTACCAACCAAGATAGGTTGTCCTTTTGCATGACGTCTCTTGATATCTTCAACAACGGCAGCAAACTTACTCTTCAACGTTGGATAAAGAAGATCATCTTTATCATCACGAATAACTGGCTTATTAGTTGGAATAGAAATTACTTCCATGTTGTAGATTTCTCTAAATTCTTCAGCTTCAGTCTTTGCAGTACCAGTCATACCAGACAACTTGTCGTACATACGGAAGAAGTTTTGATATGTGATGTTAGCCATAGTCTTAGTTTCATCTTGAATTTCTACACCTTCCTTAGCTTCAATAGCTTGGTGTAGTCCATCAGAATAACGACGACCATCCATAACACGACCAGTAAATTGATCAACAATCTTTACTTCGCCTTCTTGAACCACATAATCAATATCAAGACTCATAATGAAGTTAGCACGTAGAGCTTGATCCAAATGGTGATTCAAAACTGTGTTGTCAATGTCATAAAGATTATCAAGGCCAAAGTAATCTTCAGCTTTTCTAATTCCTGTTTCTGTTAAACTAATTGATTTTGTAGGCCAATCAATTTTGTAATCATCTTTTTCAAGAGTCTTAGCAAAACGATCTGCACGAACATACATAGCAGTTGATTTTTCAGCTGCACCAGAAATGATCAAAGGTGTTCTGGCTTCATCGATTAAGATAGAATCAACCTCATCGACAATTGCAAAGTGAAGCGGACGTTGTACCATTTGTTCCTTGTAAACGACCATGTTATCACGCAAGTAATCGAAACCTAGTTCACTATTTGTTGAATATGTAACGTCACAATTATAAGCAGCACGTTTTTCTTCAGAATCCATACTATTCAAGTTCAAACCAACGGTTAGACCAAGCCACTTATATAGCTCACCCATTTCCTTAGCATCACGACCGGATAGATACTCATTAACAGTAACAACATGGACACCTTTACCAGCTAAAGCATTCAAATAAACTGGTAACGTAGCTGTCAAAGTTTTACCTTCACCAGTTTTCATTTCAGCAATATTACCTTCATGCAAAGTAATACCACCAATTAATTGAACCTTAAATGGATAAAGCCCAAGGACTCTTTTAGCTCCTTCACGAGCAGTAGCAAAGGCTTCTGGCAAAATATCATCTAGTGTTTCACCCTTTGCTAGTCTTTCTTTAAATTCAGGAGTCTTAGCTTGAAGTTCTTCATCAGAAAGCTTGCTATAAGCATCAGCATAGCTTTCAATCTTATCGGCAATTTTGCCCATACGTTTGACTTCTCTTTTGTCGCTTTCGACCCATCTTCTTAGCGGATTTGCCATATTTATATATCTCTCCTAAGTGTAAATGAACATATTCTTAATAGTAGCATTTTTTTTTAAACTTTTAAACTTAATATCGTCAAATAGACTTTTCAGGTCTACAATGATACACCATTTTGCCTCCTAGTAGTGTTAAGAATACTTTACAAAGCTTTATAGACAACAAAAAAGCCTGAAGCATAAGCTCCAGACCAATTGATATTCATTAATTTATTAATTATTCGTTAGTTTCGATTAGGCCATATCTGCCATCGTTACGTTTATAAACGATACTTGCACCATTTGTTTCTGAATCTTCAAAGATAAAGAATTCATGTCCAAGCATTTCCATTTGTAGAACAGCTTCTTCCGCATTCATTGGTTTCAATGAGAGGCGCTTTGTTCTTACAATTTCTGACTTATCTTCTTCAGTTTCTTCAGGTGTAACATCATCCAAAGGAATATCCTTTAAACTGCCGCCCTCACGGCTCTTACGGTTTACACGTGTCTTAAACTTCTTAATTTGTCTTTCAAGCTTATCAATTACTAGATCGATTCCAGCGTACAAATCATCATTGACTTCTTCAGCTCTCAATGTGATGGATGACAGAGGAATTGTAACCTCGACTTTTGTACCCTTTGATGGATATGTTTTCAAATTTACATGTGCAATAGGATTACTGTCATCACTAAAGTATTTTTCCATTTTGGAAATTCTTTTTTCTACGTATTCACGAATTGATGAAGTTACCTCAATATTTTCACCACGTACATTAATAGTTAACATAATAATCTCTCCTTCCGACGAGTAGGAAATTAAAGAGCATCTTTACATCTCTTTAATGCAATTATAATATTCTTAAGCCCATATGACAACGTTTTCACTACCTTGATAATGAAAACGTGCAAATATTTTTAAATCCGTAACTTAAAAATATATCATGAGCGTACATCAAAGTCCGTCCTGTCGTATAAATGTCATCTAATATCAAAATTCTTTGATTCTTTTGAAAATTATTAATTCCGGGCAATGCGGAGAATGTTTGTGGAGTCTGCATCCTCTCCAAACGATTTTTTTGAGCTTGCGGTTTGTCGGCATCAATTTTAAACAAAAGTTTCTTTAGATCAAAGATATCAGCGTACAATTCATAAACAGGATCAAAACCACGTTCTTTAAAATGGCCCTGACTTGCGGGAACATAAGTAACTACATCAAAGTGATTATTTAAAGACCAACTCTTTATATCTTGATAAAATAATTTTGCTAACAAGACATCTCCATATCGTTTATACAGCTTGAAATAGCTGTGTATGAACTGATTATACTCAAACAAAGCCTGATGGTAATTGGTTTTCCCATATTTTTGCTCCCAAATGAGACAATCCGAGCAGATTCCCTCACTATCTGGTTTAAAACATCGAGGACAATTATGACGATTTGCTAAGGGTGACAATTGTTGTCGACATAAATTACAGATATAATTCGGTATAATTTCTTTTAAAAATAATATTTCTGATATTTTTAAATTATTATTTATTTCGGCTCCACAATTCAAACATTTCATTTCTTCACCTGTTGATTCAAATATGTTATTTCTCTACAAGCTTGCTGGATTTGACGATTGTAATAACGATAATAAAAATGCACCTCGTCGTCGAAATACTTTTTATCCCGGCCTGCACGACCAGCAATCTGTATTAACGAGGTTTTCGAAAACTCTTTAGCATCAGCGTTCAATACTAGAACCATTACCCTTTTAAAAGTTACTCCTCGTTCTAAGATTGTTGTTGTCAAAATAACTTGAACTTGGTGTTGACGAAATTGCTGTACCTTTTCCAAACGTTTTTTATCAAGAGAACTAACACTCACAAATGATAATGTCGGATAATATTTTTTCAACTTTTGCGCAAACTTCTCCATAACAGGAATTGATGGAAAAAATATCATCAACCGCTGATGACTACTCACAATTCGATTAAGTTTTAAACGCAGTCTAGGATTAATACCTAGAAAATTTATTTCTTTGAATAACAAATGACAGCGTGGTTCCGGCAATGGGTGACCATGAAATCTTTGATATAATTTAGAAAGTGTTACTTGACCCTTTTGAACTTTCTGTAGAAGTTCCCTTGGTGGTGTGGCTGATAAATAAACTGTCATCCCTATGCTCTTTTTAGATTTTTTAATTGCCTGATGTAACATTTGATTACCCGCTAAAGGATAAGAATCCACTTCATCAATAATCAATACATCAAAAGATTTTTCAAATCTAATCAATTGATGAACTGTCATGATAGCTATTTGTGTAAGATGATACCTTTCTAAACTTTTACCATGGAAGAGACCTATTGTCGTTTTTGGAAAAACCTTTTGTAATCTAGGAAAGAGTTCGATACAAACATCTACACGCGGAGAACAAATGGCGATTCGCTGCTGCTTGATCAATGCCTGTTCAATTAACGGAAAAATCATCTCTGTTTTTCCTGCACCAGTGACAGCCCAAACTAAATGATCACAATGACGGTTAAAGGCATTTAAAAGCTCATGGACGCCTCTTTGTTGATTATCGGTCAATTCACCATCCCAATCCAAATACTTCTCTTGTATTGGAAATACAATGTCTGAGCCAGTTATGAATAGAGTGTCACTTGAATTAATCTTTCCTAAATTGATACAATGACGGCAATAATTATATTTACCTGAATTTTGAGGTAATTTCATCAAGCAACGTCTGCAATATCTTTCACCTTTGATTTGATAAATTGCAGTTGTCTGCGTTGCACCCTGGTCAAGTAGAGTCTTTTTCAAATCAGGAGTTAATTCTTTGGCATTAAAAATTCTGCCACCAAGATACTCATTTAAATTAGTCATAATTAAAATTACGTAAAGGAGCGACTTTTTTTTGCAAAATTATAAAACAATTGCCAAGACTGGCAGTCATGAGAAAGATATTAAGAAATCACGTTTTATCGCTCACATTGCCCAAACTTTCTCTGAAGATGAGGCCAAAGATTTTATTCAAAAGATCCGAGAGCAAGAATCTGGAGCCACTCATAACTGTACTGCTTTTATCGTTATGGAAAATGTTAAGATCGAACGTATGTCTGATGATGGCGAACCTAGTGGAACAGCTGGATCACCAATTCTCAACGTACTTCAACAACAAGACCTTTTGAATGTAACTGTTGTTGTGACCCGTTACTTCGGTGGTATCAAATTAGGTGCTGGTGGTTTGATTAGAGCCTATTCATCAACTACTGCTGAGGCTGTTAAGGAAATCGGTTTAGTCGAAAATCGAATTCAGCAAGGATATGAATTAGCAATTCCTTATCATATGTTCGATAAATTTGATAACTATGCTCAAAAGGAAAAAATTAATTTAGAGGACAAACAATTCTCAACCGATGTTAAGTGCCAAATCTTTTTAGATTTAGACAGCGCCAATCAAACTGTTCAAAATATTAAAGACCTCTTCCAAAATCAAATTACGTTAAAAGAAACCGAAAAAACTTATAAACAGGTTCCCATTGAAGCAAATTAAAAACTCTCAACCAATTCTAAAAAATGAATTGATTGAGAGTTTTTATTATTCATAGTCTCCATTCCGTAAAGCAAAGTGTTTATCAAGACCTGGAGCTCCTCCATCACCGTATTTCTGCATTATTTTGGCAGCCTTGGCCATTTCATCGTAATCCTTGTACATATAGTTTCTATATATTTTAGGAATTACATCACGAGACACAAAACTAATTCTAGAAACATACAATCCCTTATGCTGCACCATCGCATAATCTTTATCCTTGGGATGTAACCCACCGTAAAAGTCTAACAAAGTTGAATTGCCCCATTCATCATCAACTACAATAATATCTTTATAAGGCTTTCCGGCTTTCAAAGTTTTATTTTCCGGCAACGGAGCATAACCGACTTCCGTTTTAATCAAAGGATTGAATCGATCTACCCATTGATTCTCATATTGATAATTTGAAAGAAAGTTTCCTAGTCCAATCACAGCTAAAAATGATATCAGGACTCCAATCAACCAATATTTATAAACCTTTTTCATTTTTAAGTCTTTATCAATTTTTTCCACAGTTGTTACATCTCCCTTTAGAAATTCATCCAAGGATATATGCAAAATAGAACTCAAATTAATCAATAAAGAAATATCAGGATACGTTCTTCCCGTTTCCCAACTTGAAATTGTTTTGTCAGAAACATTCAATTTTTGTGCCAATTCTTTTTGTGTTAAATTTTCTGATTTACGATACTTCTTCAATTGCTCACTTAATTTCATTTTTCATTTCTCCTCAACATCAATTAAAAAAGTGACTAACCATTTATACTACCTACATACTGTTGATTCAATCTATTGGGTGTCTATTAATTGTGGAATCGAGATTAGACAAAAAAAACAGGCGCTATAACGGCGTCTGTTAATCCTTCTTTTCTAATCGTTTAATAAATTTTTGAATTGCATGCAATAACGGCTGACGATTATCTCCCAATAGACCGATTGATTCAATAAATAATTCCAAACCAATCAGAACACCTATCGTTAATAGTACGCTCCCCCACAAAGTAGAAAGTGGATAAAGCATTGAGATGAAGGCAAAAACCAAGGACAAACCATAAATTACTAAAACAGTTTGACGATGGGACAAACCTAATTGCATCAATCTGTGATGTAAGTGATGCTTATCAGCTTGCATAATTGGTTTTTTATTCAAAAGTCTTCTAAGAATTGCATAAACAGTATCAGTGATGGGCACACCCATGATTACCACTGGCATTAACAAAGTAATGAATGTTACGTTCTTTAATCCCTTAAGTGAAAATACTGCCATCATGAATCCAATGAATAATGAACCTGTATCACCTAAGAAAATACTTGCTGGATGAAAATTATGCGGTAAGAATCCTACCAAAGCGAATACTAAAGCAAAAATCCAAATGGCCACATAGACATTAGTTAGATTCAAGAAAAAGTAAGCCATAACTCCCATAGTAAATAACGCAATTATGGAAACCCCAGTGGCTAGACCATCAAGCCCATCAATTAAGTTCACCGCGTTAGTAATAGCGATGATCCAAATGATTGTTATTGGCAAACTCCACCAACCAAGTTCGAACGAACCAATAATTGGCAATGTAACTTCATTCATTCTAATACCGGCTAAGAAATAAATAACTAAGGAAGCTGCGAAAATACCTGCTAACTTAGCCTTGGGCGATAATTCACGAATATCATCAATAATCCCTGTTAAAACAATAATACATTCTGCTAGAAAAACACTGAATAACTCATGTGTTGGGAATTGTTCTCGCAACAGAGCAAACGTAGCAAAATTAAATGCTATAAAAATGGCCAGTCCACCCATCGTAGGCATTGGCTTTATATTTACACGCCGTGCATTTGGTTTATCAACAGCACCCAAAATATAGGCTAATTTCACTACGAAAGGAGTTATTATAGCCGACAGAATCATCGTTAAAAATAATTTTACTATTACACTAAACATACCCGACATTTTTGAAAAACTCACTTTCCGTTAATAGAACAATTATACAATACCTATGGCATAAACAAAAAGTAAATTAAAAAAGAGCGTATCCAACGATACACCCCCATTTTATTTAGCCAATTCCACTTTTCTAACTTCACGAACCACAGTAACTTTAATGTGGCCTGGATATTCAAGGTTTTGCTCAATCTCACCTTTAACATCACGAGCTAGAATTGCTGCTTGATCATCAGAAATTTCCTCTGGTTTAACCATAACTCTGATTTCATGACCAGCTTGAATTGCATAACAATGATCAACACCATCATGCTTATTAGCAATTTCTTCCAATTTCTCAAGACGATGGATATAATTTTCCATCGATTCTGATCTAGCACCAGGACGTGCTGCAGAAATTGCATCAGCTGTTGCAACGATTGTTGCAATAAATGATGTTGGCTCAACATCCCCATGATGTGAAGCAATTGTATTAATAACTACTTCTGGTTCTTTGTACTTAGTTGCGATATCAACACCTATTTCTACGTGCGATCCATCAACTTCGCGGTCGATGGCCTTACCGATATCGTGTAATAAACCTGCTCGTTTTGCTAACATAACATCTTCACCCATCTCAGCAGCCATCACAGCGGATAACTTTGCTACCTCAATTGAGTGACTCAAAACATTTTGACCGTAACTTGTACGATATTGCATACGTCCAATGATCTTAATCAAATCTGGATTAATAGAACTGATACCCAAGCTATAAATAGTTTGTTCACCAAGTTCACGAATATGATCATCCATTTCTTTTCTAGCTTTATCGACCATTTCTTCGATACGAGCTGGATGAATTCGACCATCTTCAATTAATTTTTCCAAAGCCATTCGAGCAATTTCTCTTCTGACCGGATCATAAGCACTCAAAGCGACTGCTTCAGGTGTATCGTCAATAATTAAATCGACACCAGTTAGAGATTCGATTGTGCGAATATTTCTACCTTCACGTCCAATGATTCTTCCCTTCATGTCCTCATTAGGCAAAGTAACGGTAGTAACAGTTGATTCAGAAACTGTATCAGCTGCACTTCTTTGGATAGCGGCAATGATCAAGGCTTTAGCATCTTTATCAACATGCTGTTTGGCTTGTTCATCACTTTCCTTAATCATCTTGGCACGTTCATGTACCAATTCCTTGTTTAACTTACCAAGGATAATCTTCCTACCTTGTTCGCGTGTTAAGTTACTTACTCTTACCAGCTCCGCTTGCTGTTCATTAAGAGTTTCAGTCAATTGTTTATCTTTTTCACTAAGTTTCTGTTGTCGTGCCGAAATATCGTTCTCGTTATTTTCGATATTTTCCTCACGCTTTTCAAGCGATTGGTCTTTTTTATCCAAAATGTCTTGTCGTTCGAGAATACGATTTTCTTGTCTCTGAACATCTTTACGACGTTCCTTCAATTCATCTTCTTGTTTCTCACGATATTGATGAATCTCATCTTTAGCTTCAAGGAGCTTTTCCTTTTGCAAGGATTTAGCAGCTTTCTTTGCATCTGAAACAATATCTTCAGCAGTTTGTTTAGCTTGTGAAAGTTTCTTTTCGTAGGCATCCTTACAGAGAGCATATCCGAAGAGTATACCTACGATCAATGTTACTAGAGCGAAAGAGAAGGTTATGATAGCTGGATACATGCTATCACCTCCATATTTGCTTTTTTAAAAAATTTGTTTGTAAAATTCATTGTTACAAATTATTTACATACAACTTAATATTATAGAATAAATATAGCCTGTCAACCAAATAAAAAGAAAAAAAGAGACTTATTCAGTCTCTTTTTTATTAGAATCAGGAATTAAATCAATATTCTCGTTCTTTTTTTCGGAATCTTTAGCATCTTTTTTAACTTTAGAATCAGCTTTTTCCTCTTCAGGTTCAGCCTCTTCTTTAGTTCCATCCATACCGTAAGCTGTACGAACTTTTTGTTTAATTTCGTCCATTTTTTCAGGGTTCTCAGATAGATAAGTCTTAGCGTTCTCACGACCTTGACCAATTCTTTCATCACCATATGAGTACCATGAACCACTTTTATCGATAATATCTTTATCAACAGCCATGTCAACTAACTCACCAGTTTGAGAAATTCCCTTACCATACATAATATCAACTAGAGCAACCTTAAATGGTGGAGCAACCTTATTCTTAACAACTTTGATCTTTGTTCGATTACCAATTACATCTGAACCATCTTTAATTTGTTCCGCACGACGTACTTCCAATCTAATGGTTGAATAGAACTTCAAAGCACGACCACCAGGTGTAGTTTCTGGATTACCGAACATAATCCCAACTTTTTCACGAATTTGATTAATGAAAAGTGCAATTGTCTTAGTCTTATTGATAGAACCAGATAATTTACGTAATGCCTGTGACATCAGTCTTGCTTGTAAACCAACGTGAGCATCACCCATTTCACCTTCAATTTCGGCACGTGGTACCAAGGCAGCAACAGAATCGACAACAACGATGTCGACCGCGCCACTACTTACCAAGGCATCAGCAATTTCTAGTCCTTGTTCACCAGTATCAGGTTGGGATAGCAATAGATCATCGATATTAACGCCTAATGCCTTGGCATACTCTGGATCCATGGCATTTTCAGCATCAATATAAGCGGCTGTTCCGCCTTGCTTTTGTACTTCAGCAACGGCGTGTAAAGCTACGGTTGTTTTACCGGAACTTTCAGGTCCATAAATTTCAACGATTCTACCTCTTGGGAATCCACCAACGCCTAAAGCATTGTCTAGAGCCAAAGAGCCCGTAGAAACTGTGGAGATTTGAGTATTAAGGTCGTCACCCATTCTCATAATGGCACCTTTACCAAAATCCTTTTCAATCTTTTTCAAGGCTACGTCTAAAGCCTTTTGTCGTTCATCTTTAGCCAAATTGCTTTCCTCCTAATGCATTCATCACTAAGTATATTATTAGTAATCCATCAAAAAAGCAAGAAAAAAGCGAACAAATGTTTGTTCGTTATATTATTTCTTGAATGAGAGCAAATCCACACAAAACTGATTTTAAACGAATCGCTTGTCTTGTGCCTTCAAAGTGAAATTCTTTAATAATCTCTTGGTGGTTCTGACGATTACAAGCACCGATGAAAACTGTACCCACAGGGTTACCTTCTAATGGATCTGGACCAGCTACTCCAGTGAAACCAAGGCCAATATCAGCATTGATCTTTTCAGCTGACAATTCAGCCATTGCTTTGGCCACCGGATTACTGACTACCGTATATTCTTCAATCAATTTAGGGTCCATTCCCAATAATTGAACCTTGATATCATCAGCATAAGTAACAAATCCACCATCAAAAACATTTGATGCTCCAGGTACTGCAGCAACAGTTGCTTGAAAGAGCCCTGCTGTTAAACTTTCAGCCGCAGTAACTTTCAATTTATTCTGTTTAAGCTTTTCAACTGTCTCTGTAGCAAAATCAGACCATTTTCGAGGCAATCCCTTTTCAAAATTAGCCCGTTCAGCTTCCTTTAAGATTTCAATTGATTTATTCATTGCTCTCTCTTTCAAATTACGTATTATTTCTTGAAAACATCTCTTGCTTGATAGAAATAATCAGCACCAGAGTAAATAGTGAAGATTAAACAAATGTATAAGAAAATTTGTCCGATTGGAACATTGATTGCGGAGAAGAAAATATTATTCATCAATAGGAAAATGATTGCAATCATTTGTGTAGTAGTTTTGATCTTACCAGGCATTTGAGCAGCCATAACCTTGCCACCCTCTTCAAGAACAATCGTTCTAAGACCTGTAACAGCCAATTCACGACAAACAATAATTGCAACGACCCAAGCTGGTGCCATTTTGAAACTTACTAAGAAAATGAATGCTGTCATAACCAACATCTTATCTGCCAAAGTATCGGCAAACTTACCGAAATTAGTTACTAAGTGGTTCTTACGAGCAATCTTACCATCAGCTAAATCTGTTAATGAAGCCACAATAAAGACTACCGTTGCTAAAACATGGTTCATTGGGATCAAATTGTTCAGAACATAAATTTCCCCCAAATCTGACCAACCAAAAGCCAATAGAATAATAAATACTGGAATCAAAATAATTCGAAGCATTGTTAATTTGTTAGGTAAATTCCATACCATTTAAAACATCCTCCAATAATAACTCTTTTTTACAAAATAATGGTGTCCACTCTTATTAGATTAGACACCATTACTTTATTTTTCAACATTAAATGTAAGTGTTTTGACAATTGAACTGCTACTATCAGTAGTTCCCAAATCAAGTTTCTTACCATCGATTGTAATTTCTGTATTGTTGATATTACCAGTTTGAATCTTGAAACTAGTAGTGTCAGCAGGAACAGTTGTTTCCTTCTTTTCACCTGAACTCAAAGCTTGTTGCCAAGTTGTATTTGAACCCTCAGTAAATTGAATCCAAGCTTGACCGTTATTACCGGCTACAACAACTTTTAAGCCATCTGTAGGCATGTTAGTAACAGTGTATGTGTTATCTCCTGAAGATTTAACACTAACAGTCTTAGCTGCTGCTTTCTTTTTAGCAGTAGCCTTTTTAGTTGTCTTAGTTGACTTCTTGGTTGTTTTCTTCTTAGTTGTTTGAGTTGTACTATCCTTTGGTATAGTTACACTTGATGCATTTTGATTACGATGAACCATTCCAAAAGCAATTACAGCAATAATAACAATAACAACAATTCCCACAACGATTTGAGGAATATAATTTCCTAAGTTAGAGAAGAAAGAATTTGATTCTTCCTTGATAGAACGTGTCTTTGTTTCCTGTTGAATTGCTTCTTGGGATGGTTGAGAGTTAGGAATATCAGCTTTATATTCCTCCAACAAATCATCACTAGAGATACCAACAGCATCAGAATATTGTTTGATAAATGCTCTCACGTAAAAATCACCGGGAAGATGATCAAATTGACCTTCTTCAATAGCAATTAAATAACGTTTTTGAATTTTGGTGATTTGTTGCAAATCATCAATTGTGTAGCCTTTTTTGATACGTGCATTTCTTAATTTTTGGCCAATTTCGTCCATTTTTTACCACCGATTAACTAATTTTTCTAAGTATAACATAAATTATTATCTAACTACTAACGACCTTATAACAACCAGCCGCCGGCAAAATAAATCGTTTGTCCAGTTAAATAATTTGATTTGATATTGACAAGGTAACTGACTAGATCAGCTATCTCATCAGGATTTGCCAGCCTATCGGCTGGAATTTCTTCTTTAACATTTTCCAGATCTTCACTTGAAAACTCTTGAGTATTCATCTTGGTATTCACAGCCCCAGGTGCCACTACATTCACCGAAATACCTAACGAAGCAACCTCCTTGGCATAAGCATCAGCAAAAGAGGACATAGCACCCTTAACTGTGCTATACACAACTTCCATTGCTGATCCAACCTTTCCATAAATCGAACCAATAAAGACAATCCTACCATGATGAGTCTTAGCCAACTTATCTTGAAGCTGCTTCAAAATTAAAATTGGCAATTTGACGTGAATATTCCACAAAGAGTCAATCTCTGATTCAGAAATATCAACTAATAACTTGTAGTACGTATTTCCTTGCGCGAAGACGACTGCATCTAATCCGAAAATTTGTTTCGTCAAATCTTCAACTTTATCATGCTCCATATCAAACTTAATTGGTATGAAATCCTGTTTTGGATACTTTTCAACGAGTTGCGCTCGTAATTTCTCGATACGTTCAGAGTTTTTATTGTAATGCAGATAAAGAGACCAACCTTTGGCGGCTAAGTTCTTAGCACTGCTTGTTCCAATATCTCCTGAACTACCCATGATCAATGCATACATAGCTTACTTCCTATTTGGTAATAGATTATAGTAGGTACAATTTTCATCTTTCAAAAATTGTTCAGAAACTTCTAGTAAGTCATCACGATGAATTGAATTGATCATATGAATTAATTCTAAGTAATCCACACCGTAGAAATACAATTCTGCCATCTGATTAGCAATTGCTTCTGGTGAATTCTGTGCAAATAAGTAAGCACCAATTGCATCACGTTTGATACGTTCAAATTTTGTATCCGTCAAAACGGCTTTCAAACTCTCATATGACAAATGCTTTTGAAGATATTCCTGAAATTCTTCAGAATTATTAGTTGACCCACTAATAATGATAAAACAATAGTTGTTTTCTGCAACCACATTATAAGAAAAACTATCATCAATTATTCCTAATCGGTTCATTTCTTGATAATTACTGGAAGATTCACCAATCAAAGTTTCCATTACCATATTCATTTCATATTGCTTTTTAACCAAATCATAGCCGGACATATCAATGTCGATCCTTATGCCATAGGCAGATCTGGCTTGACTAATATCCATTTGTTCTTGCCCACCAGGACCGATTGGAGTTAATTTATTAAAAGTCTTTTCCAATGGTTGCCCTAAAGTTTGAAAATTGGAATTTTCGACAATATTTTCAATTTTTTCAGAATCAACATCCCCAACAATAACTAAATCCATATTACTTGGACGATAGTTATCCTGATAAGCTTGCAATAAATTCTTCTGATTGATCATCTGTAATGTGTCACTAGTACCAGCAATGTCTTCAGCAATTGGATCATTAGGATAAAGTTGTTCCAAAATTCTTTGTTCTAATACAAATTCTGGCATATCTAAATACATTTGAATTTCCTGATTAATAATTCCTCGCTCAGAAGCAACATTTTCTTCGGTGAAATAAGGATTCTGAACCAAGTCTAAAAGAGTTTTCAAATTATCATAGGGATTTTCTAATGTCTGAAATAAGTAGGCTGTCTTCGTATAACTAGTATAAGCGTTAGAGTTTGCACCGTACTTGGCAAACTTCTCTGAAACATCGTAGCCTGGTTTAGCAAACAATTTGTGCTCAATAAAGTGAGCAATTCCAGCTGGCAAAGTCTTAGCACCTTGTTTGGTGTCAACTGACCCAAAATTGGCCATAACAACGCTATAGACTTGATTAAATCCCGGCAAAGGCACGATTTCAATTTCAAATCCATTTGCCAATTTCTTAGTATATTTCTGTAATTTCTCAGTCATTCCTAATCTCCAATCAATTGATACTGTGCGATTGCATGCATATGTGAAGCTACACTTGCTACATGCTTTTTATCTAGATTGTTTAATTCATCTTCAAATTGTTGATTACTCAACAGAGTCTGAGGATAAATGGTCTCCCAAATACTACGCATAATATAATACTGAATTGAATCGGTAGATATCTTACGACGCGTGAGCATCACTTTTTGAGCATGTTTGATTTGCTCATCTGTAACTTTTCCATTTTTAATATAGGCAATCTGAGCATCAATCAACGCTAAAGCCTCTTCAATTGAACTAGCATCTAAACCAGCCTGAATAGTCACTAAATGGCTGATCGGCTGATAAGTACTGGAAACAGAATAAGCCAAACTATTTTTCTCTCGTACTTGTAAAAAGAGCTGTGATTGATCATCGCCACCCAAAATCAAATTCATTACTTGCGGCGCCATACGATTGAAATCCTTAGAGACCCCTTCGGTTGCATACGCCAAACCGATACGACTTTGATTCAAATGTTTATGTTCTATTTGATTAGCCGGATTCTTAATTAAATCATCAAATTTACTAAAGGAAATGGTCAAATCATTGCGGTCATTCTTTAGTTTTTCAGCAAAAATACTTTCATTCAAATATTCTAAAAATTCCGTTTCATCAATATTACCGACTACATTAATAATTACTAAATCGTTGGCAATAATATCTCGATAAGTCTTCAAAAGATCATCATTGTTCAATTTCTCTAACTGTTCCACGCTACCAAAAATTGGAACTTGACGATTCGGGTCGTCACGATAGATCAATTTAATCAATCCAAGTGAACTGACTAAATCCTGGTTATCTTTAATCGATAAAAGATTGGACATCAGATTACGCTTTTCAGTTGAAAAAGCTTCATCGTTAAAAACCGGTCCATTCAAATTCGGCTTGAAAATAACTTCTCCAAGCAGATCTAAATTATCCTTAATCTGAGTTTTTCCATCAATCAAAAATGCAGGATCAGCGAATTCCACACTAAATGCTAAATCATTAAAGTTCAATAAATTACGTGTATAAACACTGATCTCTGATCCATAAAGATCCATTTCGCGGTCATTTATCGCTTGAAAACTAGGATAATCTTTTGTCGAGTTAGACAAAACATTTGCCAATAAACGCCGACTAGTCATTTCATCCTTATTTAATGGACGTAAGAAATCTATTTGAATCTTAATAGTACGGAATTTTTTTATTGGATTAATATTCAAAAAAATATTTTTTGCTAATCTTTTTTTCAATTTTTCACCTGATTTTTCCTAATTGTTTCTAACTGTTCTTCGGTAATTAAGACCTTTCTTGGCTTACTACCCTCTGAAGGTCCAACGATACCTTTATCTTCCATTTCGTCAACCATTCGAGCGGCACGATTATAACCAATTTGGAATCTTCTTTGTAGCATTGAAACACTAGCAGACTGTTGTTTAACAATCATTTCAACTGCATCATCCCAATATTCGTCATTCGGTTTATCATCACTTGATGAACCGCCTTCGTCAACATCAGTTGGAATCATATCTTCATCATAATCAGCTGCTTGCTGACTACTTACAAAGTTAACCACATTCTCAACCTCTGATTCAGAAATATAAGCTCCCTGCAAACGAATTGGCTTACTCTTCCCAATTGGTTGGAATAACATATCACCGCGTCCTAAAAGCTTCTCAGCCCCAACAGAATCCAAAATAGTTCTTGAATCAACTCCACTGGAAACAGCAAAAGCAATACGTGATGGAATATTAGCCTTGATCAATCCCGTAATAACATCAACAGATGGACGCTGTGTAGCGATAATAATGTGCAATCCAGCCGCACGAGCCATTTGAGCTAAACGGACAATTGCCGCTTCAACTTCATGACCAGCAACCATCATTAAATCAGATAACTCATCGACTATAACGACGATATAAGGCAAACGTTCCATCTTATCTTCATCAGCAGCTGTTTTATTGAACTTATCGACATCTGCGTTGTATTCACCAATATTACGATGACTCGTTTCTGCAAACAGTTTATAACGGCGTTCCATTTCTTTAACAGCCTTCTGTAATGCACCAGCGGCTTTTCTAGCATCTGTTACAACAGGAATTAAAAGATGAGGAATCCCATTATAAACATTTAATTCAACCATTTTAGGATCAATTAGAATTAATTTAACTTCACTTGGTTTTGCTTTCATTAAGATACCAGTAATAATCGTATTGATAGCTACAGACTTTCCACTACCAGTTGAACCAGCAATTAATAAATGGGGCATCTTAGTAATATTAGCTTCAATAATGTTACCTGAAACTTCTTTTCCTAGTGGCACAACAAGTGGATGTGTCTTATCTTTCTGATTCTCAGTTATATCACGGAATGATACTGTCGAAATAGTCTGATTAGGTACTTCAATACCAACAAATGACTTACCAGGAATCGGAGCCTCAATACGAATGTCCTTAGCTGCAAGCGCTAAAGCCAAATCATCAGCCAAATTTACGATTTTACTTACCTTCACACCGACGGCAGGCTGAACTTCATATTTGGTAATAGTTGGTCCTAAACTAGCCTTTTTAACTTCAACATCTACGCCGAAACTCTTAAAGGTTTTCTTTAACTTGTCCTTATTATCGTCAATCAACTTAACTTCTGCACTCTGATCAGTCTGTGGAATTTGCTTGAGCAAGTCTGGTCCTGGTAATTTATAGTCACTATCATCAGTTTCAACTGTTTTAGAGCTGATTGGATCTGGTAAATCTTTATCCTTAGTTCCATCAATTCCATAAGGTTTTGAAACGACCTCAGCTGTACTACTAGAAGTAGAATCAGCCAAATTGGGTTTCATATCTGGTACCTTAGGCATATCAATATGAAAATCAGAGTCTTCAGCCGAAGCTTCTGGCTCTTTCTTAGCAAAACTATTAACATCCTTAAATTTACTGTCATCACGTTCAACTATGGGTTCTGGTTTAACTCGTGATGCTTTTTCTTTTTCAACAGCCCTTTGATCGACGTAATCACCATACTTACCAGTAACGGCATCCTTAATTTTGACAGCTAAATGTTTAAAGTAAACCAGTACATTAGTCGTTACAACTGAAACTTGCTTCATCGTTACATTAAATAGCATCAATATTCCAATGAAGATAATCAACGCTGTTACAAAATAAGTTCCGATAGTTGAAAACATTGGCATGAAAAAGCTATATAAGTATGAGCCAATCATACCGCCACCAACTGAATTATCGACTGATACTTGTGTCATATCAGCTGCCAACATATTCCAAGTCACTAAATTATAATTATGATATAACGACATACTGGAAAAAAATATACCATGTAAAATAATCAGTGAACCTAAATATACAAACAATAAACCAAAATTCCTCTTGGGTGTCATGATGGGAATTCTTCCCGTTGCTATAACGAACGCCGCAACAAAAATACTGATAATTAATAAGACCGGATAACTGTCTCCTACTAACATTCGATAAAGGTTATCAAACGTCTTACCGACAATTCCAAATTTAAACAAACCTAAAATTGACAATATTATCCAGACCAAACTAACTAACGATCTAATTAGCCGTGAATTGTTTGTAGTTGTTTTTCTCTTTCTAGGCTTTGAAGTTGCCTTTTTTCTTGCCATAAATACCTCACACGATTCTATAAATAATCAATTAAAATTATACCTGTTTTGATACTCAAAAAAAACAGCCCGCTTGGACTGTTTTTTATTTATCAGACTCTTTATTCTTTAAATCTTTTAATGCTTGATTAGGTTCAATTTCGATATCCTTGTTAAAGTTCAAGGAGAAACCACGATTCAGTGAAACGCTTGTTACTTGATAAGTCAATGTTTCAATATATTCAACTACTGGACGTGATAATTGTTGAACATCCTTAGCTTCCAAATCTTGAATTTCACCGTGGAAACCAATTGGTTGAACAACTTGACCAATCAAACCGGATACTTTAAATGGTGCATTTTCCGGATGAATTTCAAACGGTACGACTACTTGTAAAATTTTACCTTCATCTTCATTTAATGGCTCACCATTTTCATCTTTAAACTCCGGATGTTCAATGTTGATGTTTAACTCCGTCTTCACATCCGCACTGGGTGACTCCACATCATAATGAAATGATTGAACGTTAACTTCGCCTTTATTTACCTTCATATTAATTTACCCCTTGTATTCAAAATAGTAATGAGTTCCTTAATAACTTTTTTTTAGTCCAATTTATCATTTTCGTAATGATGACTTAATTCTAATCCCGCAAAACGTTGTTGACGAACGGCTTCATAAATTACCAAAGCAGCACTATTTGATAAATTAAGTGCTCTAATGTTGTCGCTCATTGGTATTCTTAAGCATTTTTCAGGGTTACGACGCATGAAATCTTCTGGAAGACCAGTTGTTTCTTTACCAAACAAGAAATAATGATCTTTTGAAGTATCAGAGAAATCTTGATCACTATAAACTTTATCTGAAAACTTCGTAATCAAGTATAAATACTTATCATCAGGAATGGAATCTAAAAAGTCATTCAAATTGTCATGATAAGTAATATCAACTTTATCCCAATAATCTAACCCAGCACGTTTCATATGTGCATCATCTGTACTAAATCCTAGTGGACGAATTAAATGTAACTTAGTGTTAGTACCAGCACAAGTTCTAGCAATGTTACCAGTATTAGCTGGCATTAGTGGTTCATATAAAGCAATGTGATTAGTCATTTATTTTTTCTCCTTCTTTAAACAAAAAAGCGCATACCCTCGGTGAACACCACAGCAAGGACATGCGCTAGTAAAGCCTTATGTTTACTTGCTTTTGTCAAAATCTCTTCTGAGAAAAACAAATAACCGCAAACTCATAGTGTATTATATACGACATGTACGGTCTAGACAACAGAAAAATGAATTATTTGTGATTTTCTTGAGATTTTTTTTCATTATCTGTACTTGTTTCCGGCTCTGTATCCAAATTTTCAATATCTTCATCGTCATACCAACTAGAATTACGTTTAAACCAATTGAAGAATCGTGTAAAGATAATTTTTAAAATGGCAAAGATTGGAATCCCAGCAACCATACCGACTAAGCCGTACATCCCTGCTGAAACTAGCAAGACCAAAATAGTTGTAACTGGATGCATCTGCATTTTATTACCAACAATTATTGGAGAGATTACACGTGTTTCAACTGTCTGTTCAACAACAAAGACGATTAAAACTTTTAATACCATCGATGGTGCAATAAAGGCTGCAATAACTAGTGAAGGCACTAAGGCCAAAGTGGAACCGATATAAGGAATTAAATTCAATATTCCGGCTACAATACCTAAAACTAAAGCATATCTTTGACCAATAATTAGGTAGCCGACAAAGAACATCACAGCAACCCAAAATGCCACAGTCAATTGACCAGTTATATAAGAACTTAATGACTGACTGATTTCAGAAAGCATATCACCCACTGACTTTTTAATACGATTAGGCATCACTTTAACAATCGATTCTTTAAATTTACGGTCATCTTTTAGCATAAAGAACAAAATAAATGGTGCCGTCATAATGATAACGACTACGTTAGTCAAAACACTAACAGCAGAACTAATATTATTGACTGTTTGTGGTAGAATCTGGTCCATTGATTTTTCAAAACTCTTTGTGATACTAGCATTCGTTTGTACTAAGCGTTCACGCACCATATGTAACTTGGGATCAGAAAACATATTTTGCAAACTCTTATTCAAGGAATTCCAATATTGTGGCCAATTTTTAACCAACGAATCAATCTGATCTTGAACAAATGGGATCAAGGACATAACGCCCCAAATTAATAGTGCCAAAATAATAATAAAAACAAATGTGATTGAGATGATTCGATTAACATGAAATTTGTTTTCCAGAACATTGATCAATGGATTAATCAAATAATATAATACCAAAGCCAAGATAACTGGTGGCATAGTTATTCCTAAAATCTGATTAAGTGGATCAAAAACAAATTTTATTTTTGAAAAAAGATAAATTATCAAAAATACTAAGAAAACATTAATCAAAATCACCGTCAATTGGTTATTCAAGAACCATTGGTAAAACCAACTTTTTCTTTTTTCCGGCGTTTCTTTCATAAAGTACTCCCCAAAAATTTTCTATTAAGAATATACTATATACTATACAATGTTTGGAGGTTTTTGTAATGTTTGAAAAGGTTCTCTTTAGTGGTTACACAAAAAAAGCTGGTAAAGGTGTTTATTCAGCTGAATTCAATTCCGATAATGGTGAATTATCCACACCTAAAGTCCTAGTTGAATTAAACGGTCCTACATATATTGATGTAACAAATAATTTAAAGTTGATTGCTTTAGCTAAAAAAGGCGATCGTGGTGGTATCGTCGTTTATGATATCAAGGATGACGAACCAAAATTGTTGGATGAAGATTTCTCGGAAGAAACTTCACCATCATATGTTAAATTCGATGCTAGCCGTAATTTGATTTTTAGTGCTTATTTCCATTTGAGCAAAGTTAAGATTGACCATTTAACTGAAGACGGCAAGATTGAGCACTATTCTGAGGTTAAATTTGAAGGTCATGGTCCTCGTGTTGAACAAGATCAATCTAAGCCCCACTTCAGCAGCCTTACACCAGATGGTAAACTAATTATTTGTGATTACGGTGCTGATCGTATTTACATTTACGATATATCTGATGCTAAGAATCCTAAATTGATGAATAACTATATTGCACCTGCTGGATATGCACCAAGACATTTAGTCTTCAATCCAACAAAGCCATATGTTTACGTTGCCTGTGAATTATCATCTAAGGTTTTAGTCATGGAATATAATGCTGAAACAGCTGGATTAACATTGGTTGATGAAGTTGAAGCTGCTAAAGATGAACAAAAGAACACTACTGCAGCTATCCGTATCACAAAGGACGGTAAGTTCCTTTACGCCTCAACTCGTGGAGCTGATACAATTGCTCTCTTCGGCGTTAACGAAAAAGGTGACCGTCTCAAGAAGATCAATACTACCTCATCAGATGGCAAAGGCCCTCGTGACTTTGATTTAGATCCTTCTGAAAAGTACTTGATTGCAGCCAACCAAGATTCAGATAACATCACTATCTTTAAGAGAAATATGAAAAAAGGAATTTTGACCAGTTTGGAAAATAATATTTCCATTCCTGAGTGTGTATGTGTACACTTTATTTAGTTCCAAATTTAGTCAGGAGAATAATTAATTATTATGTTCATTGAAATCATTAAAACCATTATCCTTGGTATTATCGAAGGTTTCACTGAATTCCTACCTATCAGTTCAACTGGACATTTGTATTTGGCTGATGAATTCGTTAAATTAAACGAACCCACAGCTTTTATCAACATGTTCATGGTAGTTATTCAGTTTGGGGCGATCTTAGCCGTTATCCTCATCTACTTTCACAAATTGAATCCTTTCTCACCTAAGAAAAACAATGTAGAAAAGAAACAAACGTGGAGTATTTGGTTTAAAGTTATTGTTGCTATCTTACCTTCCGTAATTATCGGACTTCCATTAAACGACTGGATGGATAAACATCTTACTAGTTGGCAAGTAATTTCAGCCACACTACTAATTTATGGTATTTTATTCATCGTCGTTGAAAATTGGCTCAAGAATAAAGATCCTCAAACAGCTGATCTGGACAGTCTTTCATACAAAACTGCCTTTCAAATTGGACTTTTCCAAGTCCTTTCACTAGTCCCTGGTACATCACGTTCCGGTGCAACTATTTTAGGTGGTATGACAGTTGGTACATCTAGATTCGTAGCTACTGAATTCTCTTTCTTCTTAGCTATTCCAACAATGTTTGGTGCTAGTCTTTTGAAAATATTTAAGTATTTCAAACATGGTAATACCTTTACTGGTGATCAAACGATAATTCTTCTTGTTGGTACTTTGGTATCATTTATCGTTGCTTATGCTTCAATCAAATTCTTACTTGATTACATTAAACGTAATGACTTCAAGGCTTTTGGTTGGTACAGAATCATCTTAGCTATTATCGTAATTGCTTACTTTGGTTCTAAAGCATTGATGGCTTAATTTCATATGCTAGTTAAATCTCGATCGATTGTATTATAATTGGTCGGGATTTTATTTTTAATAAAACAAATATAAGAGGGGTTGATTATTATTTTTAAAGAAGTTGCTGTTGAAAACTTTACTAATATTCCTACTGCTGTATTAAAAGGTGCTAATAGAATCGAGTTAAACGACAATCTTGCCGTTGGTGGTACTACTCCTAGCTTAGGGGTTCTTCAAGAAAGCACAAAATATCTACAGGAAAAATCTATTCCCGTTGTTGAAATGATTCGTCCTCGTGGTGGAAATTTTGTTTACAACGATTTAGAGATCAAAATGATGGAAGCTGACCTCTTTCAGGCTCAAAAGTTGGGTGTTGATGGAGTTGCTTTCGGTGCATTGACTACCAATGGTGATTTAGATGAAGATGCAATGGAACAATTAATTGCTGCTTCATCCGGTATGCAAATTGTTTTCCATATGGCCTTCGATGCCTTAGCTGAAGATAATAAGAAATCTGCTATTGATTGGTTAGTTGATCACGATGTTGATCGTATTCTTACTCACGGCGGCCCATTAACTACTCCTATTGATCAAACAGTGGGTAAAATCAAAGAATATGTTGATTATGCTGCGGGTAGAATTACTATCCTGCCTGGTGGTGGTGTTAATTATCAAAACTGCGACACTATTGCTGAAAAGTTAGGTGTCAAAGAAGTCCACGGTACTAAAGTTATCGATGGTATTAATAAATAGCTACTAAAAAAAGCTCAGTGTAACAATCATCCTTGATGGTCGTTATACTGAGCTTTTTTAGTAATCTTTTATAAATGGAAACTAATTCCTATATTCTACTTTTTTCAAGCCTTAACGAAATATTGCATAAATACACCAGCGATACTGAAGTAAATCAAGACACTAGTCAGATCACTTAATGTTGAAATAAATGGTCCACTGGCCACAGCAGGATCAAATCCAAAACTAGACATTAACATTGGAATTAAACTACCAGCTAAGTTAGCCACCGTTATAGCGGCACACATAGCTAAACCAATAACCATACCTAAAACAAAGTTATGTTTCCAAATACCAACTAATAGAAAGACCGACACACCAGTAACTAGTCCAGTTACAAAACCAGTAATCAATTCCTTACCTATCAGCTTTAAAAATTCGTGACGATTAATTTCTTCAACTGCTAGACGCCTAACAGCCACAGCCAAACTTTGTGTACCCGCATTACCAGCTGTACCTGTAATCGTAGAAATAAAAACCGCTAAAATACTAGCTTCAGCTAAAAGACTTTCATAATGATTAATTAAAGTAGCTGTAATCATACTCAGTAATAACAAAGTTATCAACCAAGGCAATCGTTTTGAAGCTGCCTTGAATGGACCGTCATTATTGGCCTCATCCATACTAACACCGGCCAAACCAGAATAGTCTTGTTGAGCTTCATCATCAATAACTTCAATAACATCATCAACCGTAACGATACCGACCATTTTATTTGAATGATCGACTACTGGAACAGCTAAAAACTCATAATCTCTGAAGACTTGGGCTACTTCCGCTTGCTCAGCATCTACATTCACCGTTATAACGTCACTATTCATATGATCGCCTAAAGTGGCATTATCGTCTAACATAATCAAATCACGTAACGACATTACTCCAACTAAATCATTATGATTGTCTAATATATACAGATAATAAATTGTTTCTGCAGTTTCAGCAAATTGTTTCAAGGCCTTAATAGCTACTGATGCTGTCTCTTCCTCGTGAAACTGAACATAGTCGGTAGTCATAATACCACCAGCTGTTTCTGTATCATAATGTAATAATCCTCTTAGATTATTAGCATCATTTTTAGGCATTTGCTCCAAGAAACGGTCAACATCAACTTTATCTAAATGTTCCAAAACATCGGCAGCATTATCGTCATACATGTCGTTCAACATTTTAGAAGCATAATCCAAGTCCATTTCCTTCAATAATTCAGGAATTGCTGGATTATCATCTTCAATGGTATCGAACATATCACCCATTTCATCCGGTTCCAAGATGGAATAAAGCGTAACTCGTTCTTCTTTATTTAAAGTGAGATAGAACGTACTTTGATCGTAAAAATGCATATCAAGATAGGTTTTTCGAAACCTTTTCTTGTCATCACTATCGAGGTACCGTTTTAACTGTTCAAATTTTTCTTGCAGTCTCTTTTCATTTTCATCCATTTCTCTCACCCCTTAACACACTCTTTAAGATTACCATATCCTGAGGTAAAGGCGCCTTTAAATTTAACAACTCTTTTGTTACTGGATGAACGATTTGTAGATTATAACAGTGTAACGCCTGACGATGAATTCGAGAGTCAACTTTTTGGCTGTACATGTCATCGCCAATAATGGGGTGCCCAACCGCTGATAAATGTACTCTTATTTGATGGGTTCGTCCTGTTAACAATTTAAGCTCTAACAAACTACCATTGTCGTAATTCTCCACTGTTTTATAAACAGTCTGTGACTTCTTCCCCATTTGATGATCAATTGTCCTTTTATAAAAAGCATCCGGATCGATACCTATAGGCAAGTCAATTAATCCAGTAGTTGGTTGAATATGACCATAAATCATTGCTAAATAAAACTTTTGAAAATCTTCTGTATGAAGAATTTGATCTAACAATGAATGTGCATACGACGTCTTTGCAAATACCATCAAACCTGAGGTGTCACGATCTAGACGGGTAACCAGATGAATCGTACTGTTTTCTTTTTTAGAAATTAAATATGCCTTAACTAAATTAGCCATTGTTTTACTATCACGAGCCTTAGCAGGTAAACTGGCTATCCCCGGCGGCTTGTTGACAACTAATAAATAGTTATCCTCAAAGATCACATCTACTGATCCTGTCATTGGTTTAATCAAATCAGACGGTTCCTCAGCATTAAGAACAATCAACATTTCGTCCCCATCATGTAATTGAAAATTAAAATGTCGTTGTTTATGATTGACAAAAATACGCCCACCCTTATTTTTCATATTGTGCAATTGACTAGAGGAAAACTTATGTTGCACGAGAAACTTACGGATGGTTTTTTTATCATGAGAATTGACTATAAATTTTAGGAAACGATTATTTTTTTTCATTTTGTGCTAAGAATGCTGTTTCTACTCTAGTCCAGAAGTGTCTATGACGATATTGGGCAAATTGGGCTCGTTGATAATTAAGTTTGATTGTAATCTTCTTAACATTTTTGAGCTTTGTAGTAATTCCATCACAACTAATAACGTAATCATCAGCTGTCTGCGGATAAAGATCAACTTGTTGATTGTGAGGAATAATGATTGGCGAAGAAATCGTCCGATAAACACGATTGTTAATCGACGCGATTTCAATCATTTGAAAGACACTAATTTTTGGATGAATTAAAGCACCACCAACTGATTTAGAATAAGCTGTTGAACCCGTTGGCGTTGAAAAACAGAGTCCATCCCCACGAAAACTCTCAAAGAATTCTTTATCTAAGTCAACCCGCGTCTTCATAGTTAAAGAAGACAAACGTCTGACAACAGTTTCATTGATAGCTATTCCATGAAAAAGTGAACCCTCTTTGTTTTCAACAACGATATCCAAAACAGGATAACTAGTTGAAGGGATATTATCCTGACACTCGATAATTCGTTTAGCTAATTCATCAATCTCTGTATCCGTCCAGTCAGAATAAAAGCCCAAATGACCAGTATGCAAAGCTAAAAATCTCACACTATCCAAATGTGCCGCATAGGCGTGAAAGGTACTTAGAAGTGTCCCATCGCCTCCTACACTTATAACTAGTTGTGGATTACGACGATCCAAAATTAAACCAGCATTCAACAACTTACTACGTAATTTATTTGCTGCTTGAACTGACTGTTCTTTATTATTATTATTAATCCATAATTTCATTTTTTATCCTGCTCCGTTGGGCCATTTAAATCCCGTTTTCGATCTGTAAAGTATTGCTGAGCATCTTGAATTTCTTCTCGTATCTTGGACATCTCCTCATCCAACATGAAGGAAGCTTCAGCGGCTCGTTTCAAACGCTCGTTGATCTCTTCAGGAAAATCACCTTTATATTTATAATTTAACGAATGCTCAATTGTTGACCAGAAGTTCATTGCTAAAGTTCTAATTTGGATCTCAGCAAGGATGTTTATCTGTCCATTGGAAGTTTGAATTGGATACTCAATTACTACGTGATAAGAACGATAACCACTTGGCTTACTATTAGCAATGTAGTCACGCTCTTCAATAACTCGCATATCTTCACGAATATGTAATAATTTAGCTACTTCATAAATATCTTCTACAAATTGACACTGGATTCTTATTCCCGCAATATCTTGCATATCCTGTTCCAATAATTCTTTAGAAATAAATCGGCGACGCATCTTTTCCTTAATACTATCAACCGTTTTAACACGTCCTGTCACAAATTCAATAGGAGAATGTTCATTTTTCTCAAGAAATTCTTTTCGTAGATTTCTAAATTTGATTTTTAACTCATCCACTGCCTGTGAATAAGGTATCAAAAACTCATTCCATTTGATTTCTGACATAATAACCTCGCTTTAATATAAATATATCGTAGTTTTGTAAAAGATTCATCTAAATATAAATATTACCAATCTTTGAGTTTAAAATTTTACCTTTTTTAAAAATGTTGGTAGAATGACATTGCAATAGAGATGGAGGGAAACATAATGTGGGAAGTATTTTTATATATTAATCCATTATGTTCGTATTGTTTAAAAGTGGAACAAGCAATCATTGACTTCACTAGAAAACACGATATTGATACACAATATCATTTTGTGACGAACTATAATATGGCAACAATTAACGATTATATTCAATTAAAAGGTTTCAAGATTACCGACATTAAGGAACGTACCTGTGCATCTCAAGATGTAATTGAAGCTGCAAAACTATATAAAGCAGCATCCTGTCAGGGTAACAAAAAAGCACGTAACTTTTTAATGAATCTTCAAGAACAAGTAAATATTTTGAATAATCCCTTTGATGATAACACTATCAGACGCGTAATTAACAATAGTGGGCTTGATTACAAATCCATTATGACTGACAAAGAAAGCCAGTGTGTTAGCCAAGGCCTGAAACGTGATCAACAATTATCAATGGAAATGCATATTCAAAAAGCTCCAACAGCTGTGATTTTTGATTGTGAAGATGATGAAAAACCAGGTATGATGATCAACAACTTCGGAGAATCTACTTCTCAAGAAGATATTACTAATAACATTAACATCATGCTAGAAAGAGAACTTCCACAAGATATTGCCAGTAATGTTTCTACATCTGGAACAGTTATCAGTTTAGATAGATTTAGAAAATAGTTTTACCAATAAATATAGCTACTAGATCCTTACAATGGGGTTTCTAGTAGCTATTTTTTTAACAATGGTTGCTTCAATCGCTTAGGCATTTGACCACAACGTCTTTGCCAAGCTGGATTAGCAAATATAGGAAATTCAGCTTCAAATTTATCTTCTTTGAGATACTCTTCTACAGTCATTTTGTGTACTGTATAAAAGTTTAATTTGAACTTTTGTGATACTGAATCGTTCTTTTTTCGAATTTTCTTTAACCAGCGTTTATCAGTATATATTCTCGATTTTTGAATTAATTTTGGTCGAAATATAAACAACTTACAAAATTCTGTCCTTGGAAAAATCTTTTTCCGATAAACCACTTTATTAAATGGACCGATGAATTCAATATTATAAAAAAGTGTCATTATCCCTTGATGTGAATCTAGAGTTAATAGATAAAATCGCCAGGTTTTATTATAAGAAATAAATTTTAAATGCTCACGTCCTAATTTACTTTTTAAATAATGACCGCCTAAGATCCAGATATTTCTTATTCCTGCACTACGATATCCAACAACTCTCTTAGTCAAAATACCAACATTGATCTGTGCACACTGATACTCAACCGCAAAATTTTCATTAACTAAAATATCTGGACGCTGTTTAATTTTTGACAAATAAACCTCACTTGCTAAAGATTGCAGATTCAATTTACTTAATTCACTCATTAATAATTTTTTACCTTTTTGATGAATCAGGCGCTCATTTATTTCATTATTACATTTATTTCTGTGTCGAAAATAAATTCGTGATTCTGTAATGATTAATTTCACCCTTTGTTTACAATGACAACAATAATAATTATTCCCTTTTTTTGCCTGCAGTGCATCAACTAATAATCCCGTTTCATTTAAAGCAGCATACACTTCTATCACCTCTAGATAAAATTACGTAAAAAAAAGCCAACCCCGATTGAGTTGGTTTTATTTTTTATCAAAATAATATCTAGTAAGTTCCAACGCTGTCTTGGACATAATTTCCTTACCATACTCTGATAAGACAGCTGCTGTGACCTTTGTTTTAAAGCTATACTCACTAAGTAAAGCCAAAACATCACTATAAGTCATTTCATGCATTTCATCTGTAAACAGAATCAATTGCAAGTAATATTTATTGTCATATTCCCAAAGATTTGAAATTCCACTTTCTAAGTGTAATAAATCAGCCAATTGGACATAGTCCTCAAAGTCTTTAAATTCAACAATAACCGTCTTCGTAGGTGTATCTGGGTCATTCAAATATGGTGCTGTATCACTATCATATTCCTCAGTACCCATTTTTGCCTCGTTAGTATCATCATTATTATTAACGACCGAACCTTGTAGCCCATTTAATGGCAATGAATCTGTATCTTCAGAATCATCACTCTTGCTGATTAACAGCTCCAAACCCGCTTTGTTTGGCATTATTTGGAAAGTAACTGGTTCATTATTCGTAAAGACATGATCCTTATCAACTTCATCCAAAATACTGTAAAAGAACGATTCGATTTGTTTCTTGTTACCCAACAAATCTAAAACAGTTACACCACGTTCTTGTAAATCTTCCGTACTAAGAATGACTCTGATTGTATTCTCATTAAGTCGATCCATCTCCATCATAGTCACCTCAATTCTGTATCTACATTCTAACAGTCTTATAAACTATTTCAACTATCATATACCGATAATTCGAGTCATTCAAATAATATACTAAAACTCGAAAAGCTAGTCAAAAATAACGACTTATAAGCTGTTAACCATAGTCCAATTTAAGGTGGTTGAATAATTATCGCTCTTAGCGTACGGCTCATTGTTCATATCTAAAAGGATTCCACTATCATCATCCCAGTCAATTGAACTAACTCCATCAGGAATTTCATCCTCATAAACTGTTGTTGGAGTATCTGACAGAATTTGACTACTCTTTTTCTTTTCACGATAGACCAAAGCATTTTCTAGAGTATTTTGTCCATCTGCCGTAGTTAAGGGTTCAGATAAGGACACTGTGATCTTTGATACAACCTTATCAGCCGGATAATTATTATTATTAATTGTTATAGCAAAATCTTTATTTTTCCGATGAAAAACCTGTGGTGCATTATTGATCGTACCAAAATCAATATCCGGTACTTGCATTTTTATATTAATAATTGGATGTTGCTGCCAAACATACGTAGTAATTGGATTACCTACGTTGGAAAATTGATCAACAATTTCTTGTGCTGAAAAGAGATTTCCCACTGGTTGATGGTCAGAACCTCCATTTGCATAATCAACCTTTTGCCATTTATCACTAATTGCACTATAAGATTCAGAAGTTGATGAATCATTAATTTCTTTACCTACGACAGGAGTTGGAAATTGAACTCCAGTCGTATTTGGCTGCCCTTGAAGATTTTTCATAACTGATTTAGAACCAAGCGTAATCTTCCACAGATTACTTTCTGCGCCAAAGAAATAATTCATATCAGTTGCATTAGTGGTATCCAATCCTGAGAGATCGACTGTTTCTAGACCAGAGGTACTATTCAACATTGCATAAAAATTTTTCACATTAGGAGTATTCCATTTAGAGAAATCTAATTTTTTCAAAGAAGATGCATTCCAAAACATCCCATACATTGTTATCGCACTAGTAACATTCCAGTTTTCAATGGGCAAACTCTCCAACGCACTAGAACCATAAAAGGTCGAATAAAAGCTCTTAACTTTAGACACATCCCAATTAACCAACGGTATCGTCTTAACCTTAGTATTTCTTGAAAATGTCGAATTTAAATCAGTCAGGGACGAAGTATTCCAATCCTTCAAGAAATCAAAATTCGATATCGATGTTCCTAGGAACATACGGTTCATGTTCTCAACTTTTGAGGTATCCCAATCAACAATATTTAAACCATCAAAGTCAGTAATAACCGAGCCACTGAATAATGATGTCATATCAACCACCGAACTAGTGTCAAACGTACCAATTATCTTTTGCAATTTAGTAGTTCCCATAAATACGCTGCTTAAGTCTTTCACATTGGAAGTATCATACTGTGATAAATCAATCGTTTTGAATCCTGTTCCTGAAAACATAGAACCCATATACAAAGTTTTATCAGTAACTAAAGTTTCATATCCTTTCAACGTATCTTCGTTGAGTAATTTATCATTGTTAAACATACTCTTCACATTGTTTAACTTTGGAGTACTCCAATTGGACAAATCTAATTCTGCCAAATTAGAACAATTGCCGAACATTGAGTACATTGAAGTGACATTTGAGACATTCCAATCATTTACCATCGAAAGATCACTATCGGTTACCCCTGCAAACATTGAAGACATATTTTCTACACCCGAAGTATCCCATGCTTTAATTCCTTTAACTTGTGAAACGTTACTATCACCATTAAACATTGAGGACATGTCTGTAACTTTACCTATATTCCATTTGCTTAAATCCAACTCATTAAACTTACTTCCATTAAATAAGCTTGACATATCCGTAACATTAGAAACATCCCAATCCCTGATATCATCAGGATTATTTTTAATGAAATTTACGTTCTGAAATGTTGACCTCATAGAAGTTATATTGGATGTATCCAAACCTTTTAATCCAATTATTTCACCAGGAACCCCCAGAAAAAGAAGATTTAAACTGTCAGCTTTAGAAGTATCGAACCCCGATATATTAAGATACTCTAACGAACGACAATTCATAAACATACTAGAAAAGCTATTTACTTGACTAGTATCAAAGTTCGACAAATCCAAGCTTTTTAAAGAATTATTATCGTAAAACATACTACTGAGCCAATTAACTTTGGGTGTTCTCCAAGTTTCAAGACCAATTATTTCTGTTAATGTTTTATCACCACTAAACATGTATCCCAATGTCCTAGCTGCTGATACATCTAAATTGGTTACATCAATTGTCGTAACATTTTCTAAATTTGAAAAAACTCCATTATCACCATTTGACGTAACAAAGTCACCATTTACCTTTACCCCATCTTCTACATAAACACTTTTAATTGAACTAGCGTAATTCTTCCAATTGCCCACACCGTAAGCTAATTGCCCCGCATGAACCGTTAATTTTCCTGCACTGTCAATATCCCAATTAGCTGTACCATTGACGCCGCTATACGTGATTGTCGCTGCTGTGGGTACCAAATCATCAGTTTGTGCAAGAGATTCATTGTTCATTAAATTGGCGGCATTCTGATTTAACAGTTGTTGCACATCATTTGTCGTAGCTGCTTGTATATTACTTGTCTCAAAAACGGTCATACTCAAGATTTCCAAAAGTAGTATCACCGACAATATGACAAAATTGTTTTTATTCGAAATGAATCTTCTGAATATATGCATAATGTCCACCTTGAAATCGTTTTCTTAAGGTGAATTATATCAAATGTCATGAATATACTTTTTCAATTAATATAAATATATTTGTTCTATTGTGAATAAATTCTTTAAAAGATTGTTCAAAAAGTTCTCATCAATTTTGGCGACAAAAAAAGAGCACTTCCGCTAGGAAATGCTCTGTTCATATTTTATAATCCAGCCATTAATTGAGCCTTTTGAAGTTCCATAGTTCTAACACTTCTAGGCAAGAATCTTCTGATTTCGTCCTCATTAAAGCCAACTTGAAGACGTTTATCATCCATAATAATAGGACGTTTTAACAAACCAGGGTTTGTTTGAACTAGATCTAACAATTGATCAATTGTTAAATCGTCCAAATTAACCTTAAGGTTTTGGAATGCCTTTGAACGTGTAGAAATAATTTCTTCCGTACCGTTCTCAGTCATTTGTAAAACTTGTTTAATTTCTTGCTTATTTAAAGGTTCAGAGTAAATGTTTCTTTCTTTGTAAGGAATGTCATGATCCTCGAGCCAAGCCTTGGCTTTACGACATGATGTGCAACTTGGAGATGTATAAATGGTTACCATATATAATCTCTCCTTTCCTGTGTAGTATCAAACTCTTTAAACACAATAATATTGTAACCCATTGCATTAATAAAATCTATAGTTTTTCAATAAAAAGTTACGAATATTTGTTCGAAAATCGTTTAATTGTGAAAACATGTACCCAATAAATAGCCGTTTATGTATTTTTTTCACAAATAACATAAATTCAGATTAATTTATTGTATTAGTTATTAATTATAGTACTTTCATTGAAAATAGAATCCTATCACTCTGCGATTAAACTTCGATTTCTAATCCTTGGAAGGCGTTCACGACTGGAATTTCTCCTGCATATTTTTGTGATTGACTTAACATTGTCTCAACATCAACTGTTTGAGGTAAATGACTGATCATAAGACGTTTGACGTTGGCATCTTTAGCTAAGGTACCAGCTTCTTTTGTATTTAAGTGCCATTTACGACCAGTTACGTCTTCTGGGAAATTAGTATCAGCAATTAATAAATCTGCATCTTTACTAAAGTCGACTAAACCGTCAAAATATGTGGTGTCAGCTGTATAAACGATTACCTTACCTTTACTATCGGTAATTCTCATCGCATAAGCTGGAACTGGATGAACTGTTCTGAGAAATTCGAATTTTAATGTTCCAATCTCAGTTGGTTCATAGTCGTTATAGGCGATTCCTTTAGTTGCATTAGATTCTGTCAGTTGAGCAAAGTTGACAAAATCTTGTGTATGACCATAAATAGGTAGTGGATTTTCTTTTTTAGCAGCGAGCCAATTGTACTGCAGAACACCCACATCTGCTGTATGATCATGGTGATAATGGGATAAAACAACAGCATCTAAATCAGTTGGTTGCATGTAGTTAGATAGTGAATTCAAAACACCACTACCACAATCGATCAACAAATTCTTACCGTCGTTTTGCAATAAGTATCCAGAAGTACCAATTCCTTTATAAGGATACCCTCCGTAAAAACCTAATACTGTAACTAACATAGAAACCTCCAAAAAATTTAAATTGAAAGGATTTCAATAATTATGAACATAACATTAAAGCTAGGCACATATAATTTTTTAAAGAGTCAGCAAACTTCTGCTGATACTTTATTAAAACCCTTATTTAGTATTAACGCAGACCATCTTTTAATAAAAAAGTTATCCACTTTTGCGCAATACCGTAGTATCAATGGAGAGTATGAAGAATTCAATAGGTTATATTCCTTGACATATCTAAAATTTAATCCTGATCAAGCCAAGTTATTTGAAAATAAATTATTCAGTCTCCACGAATACTCCTTTAATTCTACCGCAACAGCTGTCTTCCAAAAAAGAGATAGCCCAAGAGAATATTTAATTCTTAAGACTTTTACACAAACTCATCAAATAAAACAGTGGAACAAAAATTTACAACTAGAAGTTCAATCACAAATTCAGGGTACAAATGAAGAGGACTTTGGCTTCTTCACTAAAAGTTACTCGATTGTTACAGACTAAATTTGTGTTTAATACCATGCCAAGAGACTTTGAAACTCACTAAGCCAAAAAGGCCATATAAAACGACATAACCAGCATAAATCAAAATAATATTTTTTGAGATATGCCGTCCAGTATTCGACATCGCAATCGCAACAATTGATTGTGCCAGAGCAAAAATCAACGGTATCAGGAATGTTAACGTATTTTCACGACGAACAATACGCTTAACCTCACTTTCCTCGACACCGATTTTTTGTAAGGTCCGTAATTGTCGTGACTGATAGTCATCCCTCAAAAGAATTCTCAACGTCAAAACACTGCCTAAGGCAATTAACAAAGCAATACTGAATAATGAAACAATAAACAGATAGAATCCACCACCTTGGGCAAAATTCTTTTTAATGCTCCCCTGCCTCAAAAAACCTGCTTGCGTATAGATCGAAGAACCGTTATTAGGTGCCTTCTTCAATACTTCGATAGTGGACTGATTCAAGGTCTTCTTGAAATTAACTTTCATATAGTATGCATCACGGAAATTATCTAATTTTTCCAATTGCTTCGTACTCAGACGATCGCCCTTTTTAAAATCCCAACCATAAAAAACATCTTCAACTTCAGCTGGCATTTTCTGATAATACTTGTCTGGAACAACCATCATTGGTCCAAAATGCATTGAGCTCCCATAGGGAAACGAGCTACCGGTCTTAACTGTAGCAATAACTGGTGAATCTTTAACTCGAATATCATGTTCCTTAAAATGTCGATTTTCAAAAATCGATCCATTATAATCAATTTTCAAGAATTCACGCGAGTTGATCTTGCCATTCCATTTCCGCATCCGTTTAGGTAAAGACATATAATCGCTATATGACATAAAAGTCATCGGTTGACGAATATAGTCTTGATCATCTTTTTTATAATAAGACACCAAATTAATCTTTACAGCTGTCTGATATTCACCTTTAATATGTGCTTTACTCTTTTTCAATTCCTGTTTAATCACACCAGCAGTGTTCTTATCAGCGGCCAATTCAAAAGGATAGGCGCTATTATAATTACGATGCACCGCTTGATATCCAAAATAACAAAAAGTCAGTAACATCAAGGCCAGAGCCGATAATTCAGTTACAAACCACAGAATCGAAATATTTTGAAATAGTCTTTCCTTCAAATACTTAAAAGAAAACATATTGATTCCCGAATAGGAAACTGAATGAATTCGTTGTAGAGTATTTAAAATAGTCGGCAGGAATCCAAAATAAACTAAATATGTTCCAAAAATATCAGCTATCATAACAAAGAATATCTCAGTGATTGGTTTGGATGAATAACTAATTGTATGCATATCGTAAAATAACGACACCGTGCAGATCTGAGCGCTAAACAATAACAATAGGCCAAAGAACCCTGCTGGAATCCTTAACCACCAACGCGTCTTTATTTCACGCTTAACCGTCTTTCGACGTAGAATCAGAAAAGTCTTAATAGCATTAATTACACTTAAAACCAATGTCGAAAAGAAAAACATTTTAGCTAGAAGGAAAATATCATTCCAACTGATGTGCATTATGAAATTAAAACGTAAGCGCATCAGATAAAATAGTGCCATCCCCATAAACTTTTGAAAAATTAAAGTTGCGGATAATCCAATAATCCAGGCAAAAGCTTGCACAATCGCTGTCTGAATAAAACTAATCGCTACAATGACCCATCGTTGCATTCCTAACTTCTCAAAAGTTCGAAACTCATTTCGCTGCTGCTTGATGAAAAAGCCACCAACGTAAGCCATATAAATAAAGGCACAGAAAGCAAAGAGTCCACTCATCATAATAGTTATATCTGAAATAAATGAATTCCATGATCGCAATGAAACTCGAACAGAGGGATTATCGCCCAAAGAAATCAAAATTCCAAAGACTCCAATGGCAAAGGCACAAGCTAGGATGTATATTAAATAGCTATCACGCATATTGTATAAACTGCGTTTAATTATCTTGCGATACATTGAAATAGCTTCCCCCTCCAATTGTCCGTTGCATATTGATTATTTGTTCAAAGAACTTATCCCGATTACCAGGATTAACAACCTCAGAGAAAACTACACCATCTTTAATAAAAATCACACGACTACAATAACTAGCCGTGAAAGCATCATGTGTTGCCATTAAAATGGTCGTTTTCTCACGCTGATTGACTAATTGCATATAGTTCAATAAAATCGTTGCCGATTTTGAATCAAGACTTCCAGTTGGTTCATCTGCGAATAGAATCCCCGGGCTATTGATCAAGGCTCTGGCAGCCGCTACAATTTGACGCTGTCCTAAGGACAATTCATCAATATTACGTTTGCTCAATTTTTTAATATTAAGTAAATTCATCATGTAGTCGAAACGTTCTTCAATTAATTTCTTATTTGACCGATTTAAGGCTAGTGGTAAAATAACATTTTCTTTCACATTCAAAGAATCCAGCAATTCGAAACTTTGGTAGATGAATCCCATCTTGTTACGACGATACTTAGTTTGATCACGATCATGTAATTGTGTCAGATCTTGACCATCAACAATTATTTGACCATGATCAGGACGTTCATTAGTAGATATCATATTTAAAAGTGTCGTCTTTCCGGCACCTGAAGGACCCATGATTCCTAAAAATTCACCATGTTCAACTTTTAAACTGATATCCTTAATGGCATGAACAGCACTTCTTTTCTTTCCAAAATCTTTTGAAATATTCTTTACAATTATTTGCAACGTAATTTCTCCATAATTAAATAATTATTGTTATCATATTATATACATAGTGTCTTCATTCTAGCACGGAGGGAATTTTAATATGGCTAAAATTATGATTATCGAAGATGACCAATCCATCTCCAAGTTAATCAGTGAGAACCTTGCCAAATGGCAAATCAATTCTTATATTACGAAGGATTTCAATAATATTATTGATCAGTTTAATGAATACAAACCCGATCTAGTTCTTTTAGATATCAATCTGCCTGTTTATGACGGTTACTACTGGAATCAGGAGATCAGAAAAATTTCTAAAGCCCCTATTATAATCATCTCATCCCGTAATTCCAATATGGATCAAATTATGGCAATGAATATGGGTGCTGATGATTTTGTGGAAAAACCTTTTTCGGTCGATATCTTAGTGGCTAAAATCAACGCTTTATTACGTCGAACTTACGATTTCACCAAGAATACTAGTGACGTGATCGAACACAATGGTTTGAAATTGAATCTTTCAAGCGGTTCAGTTGAAATTGATGATAATAAAATTGACCTCTCCAAAAATGAATACAAATTACTTCAGCGTCTCTTAAAAGATCAAGGTAAAATTGTTACCCGTGAGCAATTGCTTAATTTCATGTGGGATGACGAACGCTTTGTTGATGATAATACCCTAACCGTCAACATCAATCGTCTTCGTAGCAAAATCGAGAAGTATGGTCTCAAAAATTATATTGTAACTAAAGTTGGTCAAGGATACATTATTCCTTAACGAGGTAAATTATGTCATTTTTCAAATATTTAAAGGATCATATTTATTCAATTCTAATTGTACTGATTGGTGTTACTTTCGTAGAAATAGTTCTCTTTCTCGACCCTAACGTCGACTTCTATCCTGGGACACTAATCTACACGTGGATCTTAGCTATGGTTTTTCTAGTAGTAAATCTATCGATTTCTTACAATCATAAAAAGTTCTGGTACAAGCAATTAGAGAGTTATCAAAACGACCTATCCAAAGAACTAGTTGGCGCTAACAATAATGAACAGAAATATATTCAGGAAAAAATCAATAATATTTCTTTAGAATACCGTAATGAATTGACTAAACTTTATCAAAATCAAAAGGACCAACGGGAATATACAGAATCTTGGGTTCATGATATTAAAGTTCCTTTGGCAGCTTTGAAGCTCTCACAAGATGACGAATTAGACAAGAACTTAGTCGATGAAGAAATTGATCAAATCGATTACCTAGTTGATCAGGCTCTCTATTTTGCCCGATTAAATAACTTTTCCAATGATTATTTAATCCAAGAACAAGACCTCAACAATATCGTTAAAGCTTCTATTAGAACCAACAAACGTCTCTTTATTAACAAGCGTATTGGTATCAGTTTGGACATTACTGATAAGAAAATTTTAACTGACGAAAAATGGTTAAGTTTCATCCTCAATCAAATTATTTCCAATAGTCTGAAATATACCGATCGTGGTGGCAAAATCTCTATTTTTACAACAGATAAAAACAATAATGTTGAATTACATATCAAGGACAATGGCATTGGTATCGCCAATCAAGATGTTAGCCGAATTTATAACAAGGGCTTCACCGGTAATAATGGCCGCCAATCAGGTAGTAAATCTACTGGTATGGGCTTGTATTTAGTTAAAAAGATGATCGACAAACTTGGTCATACGATTGAAGTCAAGTCTCAAGTAGGTCAAGGAACCGAGTTTGTCATCACCTTTCTTGATTTACCTTATTACAAGTAAAATGATTTAGTCGTAACTAAATTATTTTACAAAATTACGTATTAAACATACTTACTTTGTCTTGAGAAAAAATTGAAATATTATTTATTCAGGGTCAGACATCTCAGTGTCTGGCTCTTTTTGTATCCTCGGAAATACATAGCTTTATATCTCGGAAGAGTTTCCAGATAATATTTCATAGCTAATACGAATACCATTATAGAAATTCTTAATTGTCATATTCTCATCAATATCGTGGTTGCGTTCATCAGCATTAGCATACGGAATCGTAAAAACAGGAACCTTTAAAAAGTTCTTCCAAACATAATTTGGAACTGATCCTGGCATTACTGGTTCTATATAAGCTTTACCAGTAGCCCTTTTAATTGCTTGATAGAGCCATTCAATTTGTTCAGTTGTAGCCTGCGTTTTTTCTGGTGGCAATTCGCCTAATACTCTAACTTGCAACTGTCCACTGGCAATTTCTGGTTGATATATTTTCAAAAGGTTCTCTTTAATGACAGAGATATCCTGCTGATCAACAAGACGACAATCAACCTTTAATGAGGCTTCATAAGGAATACTTGTTTTTACCCCCTTCTGTAAATATCCGCCTTTAATCCCAAAGATATTAAAGGTAGGCTCAAACATCAATTTATGATAATAAGTAAATTTATCCATTGCCAACTGATTAATTCCAGCTTGTGCAATAATTTCATCTTTATTAAAAGGTAATTTTGCTATCCATTCTTTTTCTCGTGCTGTTGGTTCCAAAATTCCGTCATAAAAATGAGGTATCCTTACTTGGCCAGTTTTAACATCATAGATTCTAATCAGAAAATTGAACAACTGAGTTATTGGATTGGTCATAATATTACCAAAGCTGCCTGAATGATTATCGTGTTGTCCCGTCTTTGAAATTAATTCAAAAGCAAAAACGCCACGATTACCTAAGCGTAAAACATTGGTTCCATCAGGATTAGCCGATCCATCCACAACAATGGCTGTATCAATTGTTTTCAATTTTGTCTGGGCCAATTCTTTCACGGCCGCTGCTAAATCTGGGCTGCCTTGCTCCTCTTCACCTTCAATAAAAAAAGTCACATTAAAAGGTAAAGTTTGATGTAGTTCTATATAAGAATAGACACCCAATATTTGAGCCAACAATTGTCCTTTATTATCACCAACTCCTCGGCCATAGAAACGTCCTTCTCTTTTAGATAATGTAAAGGGATCACTTTGCCATTTAGAAATATCACCAGCAGCCATAACGTCATAATGTCCGTACAATAAAACATTTCTTTTAGTGGCACCTGTGATTTTAGCTATGATGATGGGATGTCCTTTGGTAGGAATCACTTCAATATCGGCATGTAATAGTTTTTTCAACAGATTGGTCAAAAAGCTTACAGCATCTTCAATTCCCTCACCAGTGACACTAAAACTTCTAATTGTAATTAACTTTTTTAAAAGAACTTCAAAATCTTTAGAATGATCTTCAATAAATTTATCTCTTTGGATCAAAATTATCGCCTCTCAAAAAAATAGGTAGTAAATCCACAAATGTGGACTTACTACCTATCTTAATACAGAATTAATTACTCTGCTTTTTTATCTAACAATACCGACTCATCGCTTTTTTCAAATCATCTAGCGTAATATCTTGAGATCCATTCTTGGATTCCTGTAACGCTTGTTCATATAGCTCATCATCAATATCGTCTTCTATTTTTTCAATCACTACTGTACGAAGAAAAGATGAAATACTCATATCTTTCGATTTAGCATAATTGCGGATCACCTTTTCATCAAAATCATCTAATTGGAAAGAGATAGTTGCCATCTTTCATCACCACCTGTCCCATATCAAACTTAGTGTATCCTCATGAACAGTTTTTTTCAATAGTTAAGCCATTCACAATTCATTATTATATAATTTTTATTTTATAAATTGAATATCCAATATGGCTAGTTAATGACACAATGTATAGCAACTTCTCTAAATTACATCTTTAAAGTTAATGCATTAATAGCAACAACGACTGTGGAAAGTGACATCACGATTGCTCCAACAGCTGGGCTTAAAACAAATCCAACCCCTGCTAAAATTCCGGCTGCTAATGGTATTGCTACGATATTGTATCCAGCTCCCCACCAAAGATTCTCAACTGTTTTTTGATAAGTATGATGAGACAATCTCAAGAATTTAATAATATCGAATGGATCACTGTTGTACAAAATTACATCAGCTGAATCAATGGCAACATCTGTACCTGCTCCAATGGCAACACCAATCGTTGCAACAGCAAGGCTAGGAGCATCATTGATACCATCCCCAACCATCATGACGTGATGACCAGATAATTCGAGTTCCTTAATAACTTTATTCTTATCTTCTGGCAGCAATTCAGCTCTAAACTCATCAATACCCATTTGTTTAGCCATAATTGCCGCAGCATCTTTATTATCACCAGTTAGCATAATAGGTGTAATATTTCTAGCTTTTAATTCCTTAATGAATTCAATCGTATTCTTCTTAATTCGATCACCTAAGGCTACAAAGCCAAGAACTTTTTTATTTGCCACTAGGTAACTAATAGTATTTCCTTTATCTAAATATGTTTGAACTAATTTGTTATCAACTGGAATATTTTCATTTTTTAGATACTTCATATTGACTAAATAATATTTGTGACCCTCTAAATTCCCACTCATACCATAGCCCTTAATTGCCTGAACATCATCAAAATTAGCTATTTCAGTTTTCTTATCTTTGGCATATTGCACAATACTGCTAGCAATTGGATGACTAGAACCACTCTCAATACCAGCAATAACTGACAATAATTTACTATCATCAATAGTAGGATCAATGCTCTTCAAACCATTAACAGTGAATTTACCTTCAGTCAAAGTTCCGGTCTTGTCCATTGCGATGTAATCAATTTTACGGCTATTTTCCATAGCTTGATTATCGCGAATAATTAAACCATTAGTTGCGGCGATTGATGTACTACGTGACATAACTAAAGGAATAGCTAATCCTAAAGCGTGCGGACAAGCGATAACCAAAACAGCCACTAATCTATTTAAAGCAGTATTCATATCGCCGAATATCAACCAATAAACAAAAGCAATAATTCCCACTGACAAAGCAGCATAGAATAACCAGCTTGATACTTTATCGGCCAACATTTGTGTCTTAGAACGATTGTTCTGTGCATCAGATACAAGTTTACTGATTTGTGACAAGTAACCCTCATTGGCAGCCTTATCGACCTTTACACGTATTGTACCTTCACCATTGATAGAACCACCAACAACTTTACTACCAATTTCCTTTTTTACAGCTTTGGATTCACCAGTAATCAAAGATTCATTGATATAACTAGAGCCACTAACAATATGTCCATCTAACGGCACTGATTCACCAGCACGAATCTCAACAACATCTCCATCTTTAACCATGGAAATATCATGATCCATAGTTTTTCCATCATGTACCATATGAACTTGATCAGGAACTAATGAGGCAATCTTCTGTAAAGCATTCCCCGCACTCATGGTAGATTTCATTTCAATCCAGTGACCCAAGAGCATGATCACAATCAAAGATGATAATTCCCAGAAGAAATCCATAATGTGCTGTGATGAATGAACCAGATCATTCATGACAAATGCATACAAACTATAAATATAAGCAACACTGATACCCATTGTAATCAAGGTCATCATAGCTGGTTGCTTAGATTGTAGTTCCCCTTTAGCACCAGTGATAAAAGGCTTACCACCATAGAAATATAAAATTGTAGCTAAAACTAGTACGATCCAATCAGATCCAGGAAATTGAACTTGGAAGGGCAAATTTAAACCCATGAATGGTGATAGTACAAATACTGGTATTGCCAAAACAAGCGAAATCCAAAATTTCTTCCTCAAGTCCCCCATATCCATCATATGACCACCGTGCATCATCATGTGGCCACCAGACATGTCCATTCCCGACATATCCATATCTGAATGATCGTTATCATTCATTTTCATTCCATTCATATTTTTCATATTAAATTTGCCTCCAAACAATTACATTCGACTTCCTCTGGAGCTGTCTTAGCTTTAACATTCAAAGCTTCAACAATATCAGAAATATCGCTTTGAGAAATCTCAGAGTTCTGTACTAGATCTTTGATTGCTTGACCCTTACGCATGCAACAAAGATTATCAAACAAGTTGTTAACACTCTGATGAATAGCCATATCCTCATCTATCAATGGCTTGTATACATAAGGACGTTTGGTTTCCTCAGCCTTTAAAAAGTTTTTCTTTTGCAAACGAACAATTAGAGTTTTAATCGTGGCAGATTTCCAATCAGTCTTTCGTTCAAGAATATCAATAACTTCCTTACTAGTTGCTTGACCCAAAGTCCAAATGATCCTCATTACTTGCCATTCAGCTTTACTCATCGTTTCAATTTCTGTCATATTGTCACTTCCCTTTCAGGTTTACATCTGTAGTCTTCTCAACAATTCTTAGTTTACAACCGTAAACAAAATGTGTAAAGTATTACGCTTGTAAAAATGGCAGAGAGCGAAACAAGGGCGCTCAGCCCACGAGGATTTGCCTAAGTATTGAAATCGCACACGCATTTTGTGGGCAATTTCAGTACTGTAGCAAACCAGAATGGGTTGCCCTTGCGTAGCTCATTTCAGACAGAGAGCGAAGTAGGCTTGGGAATTTCCACTATTAAACATAGAGCAATAGTTATCTACAAACAAAAGGGCCAGTACACCAACCATCAAAGATGATTACCATACTAGCCTTTCAAGCAAAAAAATATATCTTGCTTTCATAATCTAAAATTGAACTCCCAAATCAGTTGGTCCAACGGATGACCACTTATACCCTTCAGAACGAGATAACATCAATAATTGATTTAAACGGTCTGAATTTTTTTGATCCAATTTTGACTTATTGGACATATTAGCCAAAATAATACCATTGACCGTCTTAGCAGCTATCACCTGCGGTGGCATCTTTTTTTCGTTAAGGTACTTCCCAGCTGTCATCAAAACCTTGATAACTTCTGGATCAAAATTAGTTTCATCAATTAAAGAGTTATACATTGCATCAACCAATTCAAAAACCTGTTCATAAATTGTTTTCTTCTTGTCTGTTACGTCTTCTCTCTGATATTCCAAGATATCACCTGGCTGACAATCCAAAGCATCACAAATTTTTTCCAACGTAGCAAAACGAATACCTTTGGCTTTACCAGTTTTAAGAATTGATAGATTAGCTGGTGTAATACCAATCTTTTGAGCTAACTCCTTTGAAGAGATTTTTTTCTTTAACATCATCAAATCGAGATTTATTTTAATCATTCATAATCACCTAAATAACTGTATCCGAATCATGCTGTAATTCGAAACCATACTTGAATACTAGATATAGCATATAAATAATCGCCAAAAGTATCAAATAACTACCAACTTGTCCCCAAGAATTACTGAATACTGAACTTAAATTTCGACCATTACCAAATGAGAAAAACATCATACTAAGAACGTTGCCAAAAATGAAAATTACAACAGAACCCATCATTAACTTCATGTTATTCACGTTTGATTCCACAAAGAAATCGCTTTGTGCAATATTATTAATAATCTTACGTAATGCATGTAAGGCAAAAATTATACTTACTAGGATTAACAAAGCATTCAGTCCACTTAATTCCAGCATTCCTTTACTAAGATTAGATGGTTGCAGAACATACTTCTTAAGTTCCGTTGCAACTTCCCCTGAAACAAATAACACTGCAACGTTTGCGAAGATTACAGATGCAGCTGCAATTCCACAAAATACTTGAGCTACGACAGTCAGAATTGATAATACTCTTAAAATAAGGCTTGATAATTTTTTCATTTCAAGCACCCCCTGACTCGTATTCTAATACAAATATCGATTTTTGTTAACCGATATTTTAATATTGTTTTACGATAATTATGTAAGTAAAAAAAGATGCAAACTTGTTAAAATAAGTTTGCATCTTTTTACTAATTTAATTTGTTTATCTTTTTTAATAACCATAGTTCTATGCAATCTAGTGGAAACGAGCTACTCAAGGGCAACCCATTCCGCTCTCTATCTAATTGGGCAAGCACCACCGGCACAGTCTGATTGATCGACTAATTCGATGTCTTTCTTGTCATGATTATCATTTTGTTCAGCAAATACTGCAGCTACATTTTCATTAACTTCTGATTCACGTTCTTGATAAATTTTCTTATCAATTGGTTCCTTAGGAGCTTGTTTGAAATCGGCACCACTATAAGGTAATAGCGAAGTTGACTTCGTTACGTGTCTGTATTGATACATCAATGGTGCAATTTCATCTGCTTCGTTAGGTTGGAACGTGATCGTACAACTAACGGCATTATCAGACCAATATGTTTGTAGAAAGGCCTGTGTAGCAAATTGTTCAGCAATTGAAACCGATCCGGCTGAAGCAAAGTTAGGGTCGTCGGCATTAGCGGCTTTAACTGGGAATTCAACACACATTGTATGCTTTGTATAAACATCAGGTTCAATCTTGTATCCACAAGCCTTTAAGGCTGGTAGTAGTGGATCACTGTCTTGGAATCTGATTCTTTGAATTAAGTAACCTGCATAGTGGAAATGCATACCTTCGGATACTCCGGCCAATTTAGCAACAGTACCAGATGGTTTAACCGTTGTATGTTTAACTGAAGCCTTGCATCCTAATTCCTTTGAGTACTCCTTGTCAGCTGCAACAACTGAATGATATAAATCATCAAATTTCTTAGCAACACGTTGATCGTAAATTGGTTTTTGAATAGTATCTCCTGTTTCAGGATCTGTGGCAGCTTCAAAACCAGTCACAACACGATTACCAAAGGTTGTCAAAATCCAGTCTTGAATACCAGACATTGAAACTCCGATACGACGATTCTTTTGAATAACAGTTCTTGAGACTTCCCAATCATAATTACTAAATGTAACACGTTTAGTATATCTAGCTGCTAATTCAAAAGCTTCTTCCAATGACCAACCTTGTTCTTGAGCAATCAATGGGAAAACTTCAAATAGGTTACATGGTTCACCGTTGCTCAAAGAAATTTCACCACAAGGATTAGTTCCTTCGACGCCATCATCGATACCTGGTTGATATCCATCAATGGCACGACCATAGTTACGTGATAATTCTAGATTGACAATTCCTGGCTCACCATTATGAGTAATAGAATCAGCAATAGGAGCATATCTATTAAACTTAGAATCAACAGCAACACTGTTATTTGAAGCCCAACGGTGATGGTAAAGTTTCTTTTGATCTTGCTTCATCGTAATAAAGTCATCGTCAGTAGCACCGCCTAAAGCTAATTCAGCTGAACGACGCACATTACCGGCAACAACTGTTTTACCGATTAGGTTACCCATGTCAGTACAGTCAACAGATGTTAACTTTCTACCAACGGCATTATTCAAAACTTCGTTGATATCAAAAAACATTTCAATCAAAGGAACAGGACCCGAAGCTGTTCCACCAAATCCTTTAATTTTTTCACCTTTAGCACGAATTTTAGTAATATCTAAAACAACATCTTTCAAGCCGTCATTAGCATCGTTAAAATGAGCATCGATCATATTGGCATTTCCAACTACCCAACCTTCACGAGTATCAGGAAGTTCATAATGACGTGTATTTTCAAGTTGATGACCCTTTAACCATTCATCACGATCAACAGCACCAGCTGCGATTGAATCATCGTATGAGGCACTCTCTTTGCCAATAAGAACAGTTAAATCAACTTTGTTATCAACAACAGGCATCAATTTCATATTACTTGGTACAACAGAGAAACCAACACCGCCACCCTTCATTAATTGATCAAACATGAATGAGAATGGCATTGAAACTGCTAATTGATCTTGCTTCAAGTAAGAAGGCACGATATGACTATCACCATATTTTTGTGGTCTGATGGCAACAAACCAACAATTGTTTAAAGCATCACCATTGCGATGTTGATATTCAGTTCCAGAAATCCAAAGATTTCTACCTGATGGTGTTGCGGCTAAACCGTAAACCAATTTATAAAGATTTTGAGCCTCATTAACCAAGCTGGCATATTGTTCATCGGTTAATGAATCATCCTTCAAACGTGGATCAAGGTTGATGTTACCTTCGATGACACGTTTAACTGTTTCTGACCAATTTTCAGTACGTCCAAGTTCTGGGATCCAGCGAGCATAGGTACGCTTGTAAGTAACCCAGCCTAACTCACCCCAGTGGGGTTTAATTGTTTTTTTGACTTCGTCAATAAAGTCGTCTGATAAAATAATTTTATTAATTGTATTCATTAATATTCACTCCACACATTTGAAATAACACAATATATAGTACCTTTAATCTCTCGTGATAACAATATATAGTGTTCAACTATTTCTATTGACTTTTTAGAAATGGTTTTGCGTATTGATATTTAGGCAATTTAAAAATTAAAAATATCCAATTTGGATTTTAATTTATAATTAAAAATTCAAAGTCGCAATTACTATTCTAATATCTCCCAAGTTTGCTTAGCAATGATTTTTTTAATTTAAAGTCAGCCCTAAATTTCAAGTGGTCCGACTCAAATTTTTTCCTTGACTTGGTCAATCAACCGTCAGATTGGCGATTGAGACTATAAATTTTTTTACAAAAAAACTATCCAGCCATTTGGCCAGATAGTTTTTTAAAATTTAAACATCCTTTTTAATAAAGAATTGATACAATCCCAGACTTGCTAGAATTGCGATAACCGGTAAAAATTCGATTCGATATCTTCCCTGAACCTCAATCAACAATTGTGCAGCCGCAAATGCCAACATTGGTAACAATAATAAATATAAATTATTGCTAAATTTTGTTTTGAATAGACTAAATGAGCCTATCCATGAAAAGATTATTAAAATTATTGAACCAACATACGCCAAATAGTCAACTCGTTCAACCGTCTTAGCTGAATGATTCTGACTATAGCCGGTAAAATTGGTAGCCATCGTACGTTGCGACCATAATCCACCGACCTTGTTGATAAATAAATTCAACCATTTTTTATTTTTATTTAAATAAGTTATTTCTTGATGTAAGGCTGCCTTTTCTTTCTTGCTCATAACCTTACGTGGCTTGCTTGCATCAATTAAACGATCCATGTCAGGTGAATAAGTTCCATTAGATTGATAATTTAATCCGGTAACAAATTTCCATTCAGGATCATAATTAGACAATCCATAAGCATTAAGTCCAGAGGCCTTAATTCCCCAACCAGCCAAAGAAAAAAGTGCCAAATAAATCAATAATGATAACAAGATTTTCAAAGGCTTTTGATAATTGAATTTACCATTTTCAAACATTGTATAGAGTATTGCAAAGACCACAATTCCAGCCACAATCACTGGTCCAATCGGTCTAATCAAACAACCAATTGTCAAAGTAACTCCTGATAAAATGTAAGCCCAAAATTTATCTTGCATGATTAAATAGAAGGTTATCAAATAGCATAATGAACCTAAATATTGATTACTAGCCTGACTATTCAACGCAAACCAATCTAAATCTATCATTAAGAGTAGTACTGCCAAACGTGCTACTTTAATATTTTCAAAAATTTTCACAGCTAGCAAATACGTAAAAAACAAAATTAAAGCTTGGTAGATTACATTTAAAAATTGAATTGCAAAGATATGATAACCAAAGATCTTTACAACTCCTAGCACATAAACCATATATCCCGATTGATAAGCAAAACGTGAAAAATAGTCATTATCAGTCTCATAAAGCTTAGCCCCATGTTGAAGCCCTGGCACTCGTGTCCAAAAATTACCAAAATCACTCAATTGAGTCTTCGGTACGACCAAAACCCAAGTAGTCGCTACTATCACGAAAACAACTAACATTGCTAGAAGAATCGTCCAGTTAAGTTTTTTATTTCGGTCACTGATTCTAACTAGAAAATAACCAATCACTCCTACAAATACCAGGGCCAGCAATAAACTACCCCAATTAAAAGCACGATTCACTGTGGCATAATTTTCATAATAAAACATCGACATACTGAAAAGAACTAACGTCGTAAAAATTGCTAAAACACCTAAAATAAATTTACTGATACCGTTTTGAATTTTAAGAATAGAGATCCCCGTCCTTACTATATTGAAAATTGTAAAGTATCCAATATTCTTTAATTCTATCACGCTAAATTACATGCCGTGAAATTAGAGGGGTTTCAAAAAAAATTCAATTTTTATGTCATTTATTTTTAGAAGAATCCCTTGGCACAGTCCGATCGTCATTAAAAATATTTTTAGCGTGTTCCTTAGTCCCATCACTATATTCAATCATCAAAGAAAAATCCGGCAACATCTCAACTGAAACAACTTTGGAAACATCCTCATCCATTTTTCATTCCTCTTCGTGAACTTAAAATTTGATATATTGAAATCGATTACATTATAAGTTTTCAATCAATATATCGCAATTAAAAAACAAAAAAATAACAAAACCAGATTTTGATTTTGTTATAGTTTATATTTTCTGACATTCCAATATTTTTTCATTTAATGGTCCAATAAAATCATTTTTTAAGGACTTCACCATATCTAAACTGAGTCCCAACAAAATATGTAATAGCTGACATGAAAACAGCCATTAATGCAAAAATAATCAGTGAAGTCCAATTATAATATCCACCGGTTAATAACATGAAGATAAAATAAACTGTTATATCTATTCCATAAATAACCTTTTTACCTAAATCAGTTAGCACTTGTATTAGCGCCAAAAGAAAAATTAGCAGGACCTCCCAAGGAAAATTGGTAAAGATTCCTCGATGATGGATAAGGTTAGTAATACTGACGAAAACGATCCAGAATCCAATGAAAATCAAAAAATTTCTAATAACTTTATTTTTCATTAATTATCTCCCAATAAATTTTAAGCTCCTATTAGCGTAACATAATTAAGAAATTCCTACTGTCGATTAAATTTATCAGTTAATTTATAAATATTTTTAAATTTATGTTCGGCTGCTTTATTGTTAAATGCGGGATTATTAACTTGATATTTTCCATTAGTTTTCACCCAAAAGGTAGTCTCTGGATTATTAATTGTATAAAAATTATTTTTCGTTAAACCAAATTTTTCATACATTTCTTCTTGTCGTTTACTGTCAGGATGATAATTACCGATTCCCATAATTAAATGACTGCCAATTTTGGGAATTGGAAAAGTAGCACTAGGATAATAAATTATTTTTTGATTATCCTTTATTCCATAATCTCCATACAAATATTTTCCCTTAGTTAATCCCCCAGCAAAAACTGTTTTAATTGTCTTACCTTGAAGTTTTTTGTCACCGCTGATGACTTTACTTATATAAACAGTTGCTTCGGTCTCAGGAGCAATTGGACGGTCTATCATGCTTTTAAGGTTAATTAACTGTCCCTTTACTAAATATTGATTTCCACTTTCTAAGTTCTTTAATGATGTACTTTCATCATCATATCCATTGGGAATTTTAATAAAAGCATTTTTGAATTCATTCTGATCCAAAGTTTTAATATTTTTTAATTTTTCATTCCATTTCTTTTGGTTAGTCTTTATTGTCTTATTACGTTGTTCTACTTTAATCTTTTGTTCATGTGTTGAAGGCTGATTTTGACAACCGGTTAGTACAAACAGACTAAACATCATTACAACTAAAACTTTTAATTTCATTTTTAAAAACGCTCATTTCTTCAATTATTAAAGAGTGTATCATGATGTTTCTTTTCCTGCTCACTTTACGCAAAAAAAAAGAGCCCGCATAGCGGACTCTAATAGTTAACTTCTACTTATTCAAGTATTCTTCAACAAGTTTCTTGTTATCTTCGTTAGTGATTGATTCATTAACGGCACGATCTGCCAATGTAGCAAGATCCTTTGTGCTTAGTTTCTTCATCAAACTTCTTACACGAAGAACTGATGTAGCACTCATTGAGTACTCGTCAAGACCCATGCTTAATAGCAATGGAAGCATTGTGTTGTCACCAGCAGCTTCACCACACATACCAGCCCACTTGCCTTCTTTATGAGCTGATTCAATAACGTGCTTGATCAATCTCAAAATTGAAGGATTGTATGGTTGATATAGGTATGAAACATGTTCGTTACCACGATCAGCAGCCATTGTGTATTGGATTAAATCGTTTGTTCCAATACTGAAGAAATCAACTTCCTTAGCAAATTGGTCTGCCAAAACAGCAGCAGCAGGAACTTCCATCATCATTCCTAATTGAATGTCGTCGGAAACTTCTACACCGTCTTTAACTAAGTTAGCTTTTTCTTCTTCAAAGACCTTCTTGGCATCTCTGAACTCTTGCAATGTACCGATCATTGGGAACATAATACGCAAGTTACCAAAAGCAGATGCACGAAGCAAAGCTCTTAGTTGAGTTCTAAAGATTTCTTGTCTATCCAAACTGATACGGATAGCACGGTAGCCTAGGAATGGGTTCATTTCTTCAGGAAGTGGTAGGTATGGCAAATGCTTGTCACCACCGATATCCATAGTACGGACAACGACTGGCTTACCTTTCATTCCTTCAAGAACCTTCTTATAAGCCTTGAATTGATCTTCTTCTGTTGGAAGACTATCTGATTGCATGTATAGGAATTCTGTACGATACAAACCAATACCTTCAGCGCCGTTTTCAACAACGCCTTCTAGGTCATCAGGTGTACCGATATTAGCAGCAATATCAAAGTGTTTGCCATCAGCCGTAACTGAAGCTTCATCCTTTAATTTTTCCCATTCTGCTTTTTCTTCGGCAAAGTCCTTAGCTTTTTGTTGATACTTCTTAATATCATCATCAGAAGGATCAACGATAGCAGCACCGCTTAAACCATCAACGATAACTGTATCTCCGGCTTTAACATCAGTAGTGATTGTGTCAGTACCAACAACAGCTGGCAATTCAAGTGAACGTGCCATGATAGCTGAATGGGCTGTACGACCACCAATATCAGTAACAAAGCCTTTTACATACTTTTTGTTTAATTGAGCTGTATCACTAGGTGTCAAATCATGAGCAACAATGACAACTTGGTGATCAATCAATGCTGGGTTTGGTAATTCAACTCCTAGTAAATGAGCCATAACACGTTTTGTAACGTCACGGACATCGGCTGCTCTTTCTTGCATGTATGGATTATCTGTCATACCCTCAAAAATTGAAATAAAGTTTTCTGAGACATCATGCAATGCTTGTTCAGCATTAACATCCTTGTCTGAAACTTCTTTTTCAACTGCGCCTGTAAATTCTGGATCAGCCAAAATCATCTTGTGAGCATCAAAAACTTGAGCTTCTTCTTCACCTAAAGATTCCTTAGCGGTATCTCTGATTTTTGTAAGCTCATCATCTGATGTTGAAATAGCATCCTTAAGACGACTGATTTCTGCATCAGCATCTGAAATACTTTTCTTAGTGAAAGACAAATCTGGTTGAACTAAAAGGTATGCTTCTGCAGTAGCGATACCATCACTAGCCGCAATTCCCTTAATAGTTTTAACCATTATTCTGCCAATCCTTCCTTTGTCATTGTTTCTGAGATAGCAGCAACTGCGTCAGCAGCGTCGTCACCATCAGCAGTGATTGTAACATCAGCACCTTGGCCAACACCAAGTGACATAACACCCATGATTGACTTCAAGTTAACTGATTTGCCTGAAAATTCAATGTTGATATCTGAACTGAACTTGCTTGCTGCTTGTACTAGCATTGTAGCTGGACGTGCGTGGATACCTGTTTCTGCAATAATGTGAAATTCTTTCTTTTCCATAATTAATACCTCACCATATAATATAAAATTCTGTAGTTACACTACAAATATTCACTAATTAATTTACCATTATCTCTAATTTTTCACAAGGGTTTTGATTAAAAAATAGCAAGATAAGTCAAGTGTGATAAGCCGTTTAACGCTTACAACCCCTGATGCTGAAAGCGTTTATATTACCAAACTTTTTCAATTAAATTTGAAAAAAATATTTTTTCCTTCTATTAAAAAGATTATTTTATAAAAATCTAAGACTTAGCACTTGCATTAGTCGAGTGCTAATTATATACTACCGTTGTATCCTGTGCAAAAGGAAAGGTGGGGTGCGTATGCTTTGTCAGAATTGTCATAAAAATGAAGCGACAATTCATTTGTACACTAGTGTTAATGGTCAACGAACAGAAATCAATCTCTGCCAAGACTGTTATCAAAAATTAAGAAATCAAGCTAACGAAGGTATGAATAATATGGCACAAAATCCATCTGGTGGATTTTCTAGTTTCGAAGACTTGTTTAACGCACTAAATGGTGCTCAACAACCTAATGCTTTCGAGCAACAAGGTCCTCAAACTCAAACTGGTGGCGGCAATGGTAATGGTCGCAGACCTAGAGGTAATGGAGTCTTAGATCAATATGGTGTCGATTTAACCGATCTCGCTAAAAAAGGTCAAATCGATCCTGTTATCGGTCGTGACAAGGAAATAAACCGTGTAATTGAAATTTTAAATAGAAGAACTAAGAACAACCCTGTTCTAATTGGTGAAGCAGGTGTAGGTAAAACCGCTGTTGTCGAGGGTCTTGCACAAAAGATTGTCGACGGCGATGTACCTGAAAAGTTACAAAATAAACACGTCGTACGTTTGGATGTAGTTTCATTAGTCCAAGGTACTGGTGTTCGTGGTCAATTTGAACAAAGAATGCAACAACTAATCAATGAATTGCAAAAGAATAAGGAAATTATTCTATTCATTGATGAAATTCATGAAATTGTTGGTGCTGGTAACGCTGAAGGTGGCATGGATGCAGGTAACGTTTTGAAGCCTGCCCTAGCCCGTGGTGATCTGCAATTAGTCGGTGCTACTACTTTAAATGAGTATCGTACAATTGAAAAAGATTCTGCCCTTGAACGTCGTCTCCAACCTGTTCAAGTAAATGAGCCAAGTGTTGATGAAACCATTCAAATTTTGAAGGGTATTCAACCAAAATATGAAGATTATCATCACGTTAAATTCTCAAGCAAAGCTATTCAATCCGCTGCTGAACTATCAGCTCGCTATATTCAGGATCGCTTTTTACCTGACAAGGCTATCGATTTAATTGATGAAGCCGGTTCTAAGAAGAATCTCCAAATCAATCATGTTGACATGGCTGACTTAGATAACAAGATCTCTGATGCTGAGGTCCAAAAGCAAGCTGCTCTTCGTAATGAAGATTATGAAAAAGCCGCTTACTATCGTGACCAAGTTACAAAGTTCCAAGAAATGAAAGATGGAGCTAAGAGCGAACCAGCTGATAATAATACTGTTACTGAAAAAGATATTCAAAAAGTTGTTGAAGAAAAAACTAATATTCCTGTTGGCGAACTTCAATCCAATGAACAAGCCCAATTGAAGAATTTGGAACCTGATTTGAAGTCACATATCATTGGCCAAGATAAGGCTGTTGGTGATGTAGCTAAAGCTATTCGTCGTAACAGAGTTGGTTTTAACAAATCTGGACGTCCAATTGGTTCCTTCCTATTCGTTGGTCCTACCGGTGTTGGTAAGACTGAACTTGCTAAACAATTAGCTCGTGAACTGTTCGGCTCTGAAGATTCAATGATCAGATTCGATATGTCTGAATACATGGAGAAACATTCAATTTCTAAGTTAATTGGTTCACCTCCAGGGTATGTTGGTTACGAAGAAGCTGGTCAATTGACTGAAAAGGTTCGTCGTAATCCATACAGTTTGGTTCTACTTGATGAAATTGAAAAGGCTCATCCCGATGTTATGCATATGTTCTTGCAAATCCTCGATGATGGACGTCTAACAGATTCACAAGGTAGAACAGTTAGTTTCAAAGATACTATCATCATCATGACTTCTAACGCTGGTCAAGGCTTACAAGAAGCTAATGTTGGTTTTGGTGCCGAAGCAACTGGAACAACTAATTCAGTTATGAGTAGACTTTCAGAATTCTTCAAACCAGAATTTCTTAACAGATTTGATGGTATCGTTGAATTCAACTCTCTAACTAAAGATAACCTACTTAAGATTGTTGATTTGATGCTTGATGATACTAACAAGATGATTGCCGACCAAGGTCTAACCATCCATGTAACAAAGGATGCCAAGGATAAATTGGTCGACCTAGGTTACAATCCTAAGATGGGTGCTCGTCCACTCCGTCGTGTTATTGAAGAACAAATTGAAGACAAAGTTGCAGACTACTTCCTTGATCATTCAAAGGATAAGGATCTACAAGCAAGCATTGTCAAAGGTGAAATTAAAATTTCTAAGTATAGTGCACCTGATACCGAAGAATAATAGTGGTGCTTTCTAAATACAGATCCTAACAAGGTCTGTATTTTTTTTATACACTCTACTCGTCACTAAAATAAAGAATTTTCTCAACCGACAATCTAAAAAACAAAAAGCACGCATCCAAAAGGATACATGCTTTTTGTTTCCAACACTAAATGGTGTTTTCCTACAGATTAATATTTGGCTAACCCTCGTTTATTCAAAAATCTCTTCATATAATCTCTAGGATGCTTTTCTATACTTTTAATTGACGTATCAGCCCAAGTACGATTAGATTTTCTTCCTGATCTATTTTGATAATATGATCTTGTCTCTTCATTATAATCATCTATTATTTTTGATTCATCTTTAAAGTACTTATTAGTTGTATAAATACCATCGAATGGAATTCTAGGTTTAAGGTCGTTTCTTTGATCAGGATGTCCAATCACAAGTCCAAAAACTGGGTAGGCATCATTGGGAATTTCTAATAATTTTGATATTTCCTCAATACCATCCCTAACTCCACCGATATAACATGTACCTAATCCCATAGATTCGGCCGCAATCACCATATTTTGTGCCGCAATTGAAGCATCAACAGCACCAACAATCGTTGCGTCAACGTTCTCAATTGCTCGAGAGACATCTATTCCCAAGCGCTTGGACATTTCTTTATTACGATGTAAATCTGCAATGAAAATGAATAACTCGGGACTTTCCTTTATAAAAGGCTGATTACCAGCGTATTCAGCTATTTTTGATTTAATTTTATCATCCGTAATGCCGATAATTGAATACGATTGTTGATAACTGGCTGTTGCTGCTGACTGTGCGGCAGTTACTAGCTCTTTGATTTCATTTTGAGTTAATTTCTCTTCTGTAAAAGATCTAACGGATACATGTTGATAAATAGTTTCTAAAGTTTGATTCATAATATTAACTCCCATTTGCTTTTTGTAACAATTAGTACAAAATACTTAAAAATTAAAACAAACAAAGCTATGCAATGTTTGTCATTGTTGCTTGAACCATTTGCTCCGCCACTTTCTTATTACGAATCGTGGCATTTAGCGTCCTAAGACCATAATAACTACACAATAAACTCTGTACCAAATCATTAACCGTTTTTTCAGATTCAATTTCATGAGACTCTATTCCCTCATTGACGATTTTTAAAAGAGTTTGTTCCAAAAATTTAGCATGAACATCGCCCCACTTTTGAACATCACTATCTGACTGAGATCTCTCCACTGAGGCCTTAATCAGAAAACAACCATTACTGTTTTTTTCAAAATCTCGATCCATTGACCAAGTAAATAAATTTTCAATTCGCTTTTTTACAGGGATTGGTTGAGTCAAAATATTCAATTGAACCGCCATCCATTGTTCGTGATATTTCTTTAGAGTTCTTTTATATAAATCATGTTTGTTGCCAAAAGCATTGTATAAACTGCTTCGTCCTAAACCTGTTGCCTTACACAAATCATCGGTTGAACTGGCTTCGTAGCCCTTCTCCCAAAAAACTTTCATTGCGTCTTCTATTACTTTATCTTGGTCAAATAATCGCGGTCTACCCGTCTGCTTCAACTTTTTCACCCCTTGCAAAAACGATTATAAATTATATTCTAATAGTTTTGTAACGATTAGTCAAAAACTGAAATAATAAAAAAAGCGAGACTGGATACAATCCACTTGTCTCACTCTTTTAAAAGTTAATCATTTTCAACTTTCAAAACTTTACCGCTCTGAGCATTGATTTTGACTTCTTTTTCTTGAGAACCATTTTTAACCTTAACTTCCCAATAAGTGATTCCCAAATCTTTATCCAAATTAAATTCAGTACTGTCACCTTTTGCCGCATTTTCAGCTATTGTGGCCGCCTTTTTAACGCTAATCAATTTATTCAAATCCAAACTCTCATTCTTACGAGTAGTTTCATTCTGATCTTCTTCATCTAATTCTTCTTCAGAATTTTGAATTATCTTTTTATTTTTGGCATTAATTGTAACTTGATATTCCCTCAGTTCATCAATTCCTTCTACTTTATAGACAGGACCTCTAAATGATTTTTCTAATTCCAGAGAAGTGATATCCGTCTTAGGATATTTCTTTTGATAAATTTTAATGGCATCATTAGCACTAACTTTGATAGTATCTTTCAATACCTTCGTAGAACTAGTTTTATTTGATGCACTACTAGTATTATTTGTGGAACAACCTACAAGTAAAACAAACATGAATATGGCGACAGTAATTGTTAAAAAACGTTTTTTCATCATCGTATCCTCACTTTTTTGATTACTTTGTAAGTTAAGTATACTGAATTCATTTCTACATACACAACAAAAAGGAATAGGATTTTTAGATAACATTTTTAACCCAAAGTACAAATATTACATCTTGGTTATGTAAATATCTGTATTGAAATTATTTTACAACTGTCAACATTTCTTTCAAAAATGGTGCGATACTCTGTGATCCAAATTCAGCTTGCTTAATCTCCTGTAAGTAATCAAAAGTATGAGTCTGTGATTCCTGATAGGTTTCCTTAGCATTGCTCAAGAATTCTTGTTTTCCCGTGTTTAAATAATCGCAAATGAATTCTAGTGACTGCATCTGATCAATGGCATTGTCCAACCAAGGTAACATTTCATCACGCAAATTCTTTTGCCCATTAACCTTAAAGTACAATGCATCTTGTTTAATCTTAGTAAACTCATGTTTTAAATTATTAATCTCTTTTGGAGATGTTGTTTTCTCATCCATCTCTTCAATAAATTGACGCAATTTTGTATCTAAATTAGGTGACTCTAAATTGAGCTCAGGCATAGCTCCATTGAATTGCATATGTTGTGCTAAATTTTCCAAAGCCTTGGAACCTTTAGATGATTTAAAAGTTTGATTCTCAACATAATTAAAAGCATTATGTTCAATTTGACATTCAGTTTCACTGTCAGCCCAAATATTCCAAGAATAAGCCGCATTGATAAAAATTGCTGGTTTAGAGGCTTCTGATTGCATCATAGGATTCAACATGACGCCGTAGATTTTCTTACTATCTGCTTGAGCCTGTAAGTAATGCTTAGCGCCACCCATAATCAAATTATTTCTAGAACCATCATTTACCGGCCAATTGATCCACAATTGTACTGGGCGATATTCTGCACCTTTGACTGTTAAATTATCTTTCAAAACATTCAAAAACTCGTTCGAAACAACTCCAAATGTTTTTCCACCGGTAACTACCATATGAATATTCTTAGGTAAACCTGCATTCAAGTCACGTAAATCATAATGTCCATTGTCCTTGGCTCCATCTGAATAATAGTAATACGGCACAAAAATCATATCTGTAACCAAATCAGGATAATTTCTCTTACGTTTCTTTAGGAAATTTGACATATCTTTCATCAACTTAATATAGTCATCATCCCCATGCTTAGGCCAAGGTGCATCATCCGCTAGAATACCAAATTCTCTGACACCAACTAACATTAATTGATCAAATTTTTTCTCAATAATTCTTAAATCACTAATATAATTCCGATCAAAACGGATTGGATCATGCATAAATGGATGAAGCGTCCAAACAAACTTGGTTTTAGTCTCATTACCAACTTGAGCCAATTTTTTAATTTTATTTAACCGCTTCTGGGGATAAAGTTCACGCCATTTTTCGTTGTGATAAGGATCATCTTTCGGCGCAAAGACATACTGTGTTAACTTCAAATCACTACCAAAACGCATTAAATTAATTCGATCGGCATCCGACCAAGGATTACCATAATAACCCTCAATAAAGCCTCGATTTTTTACGTCTGCATAATCTCGTATTGCCAATTGTTGTACCTTAAGTCCTTGAGATTGTTTCAAAATCTGTCTCAGGGTAGCCAGTCCATAGAAAACAGCATCAGTATTGTCGCCAAATAATTGAATTTTGGATTCGGTAATCATTAGTTTATAACCGTCATAATGATGAGATGGATGTTTAGATATTCGAATAATTATATTGATCATCTCAGCACTGATCTGCGTATTAGTTTCAAACCCAATTTGAAATTCCTTGAGTATTCCCAGCACCCTATTTTTAGTATATTGATCCAAATTTTGATCCATTATCAGATTAACTTTAGGCAATAATGAAATAGTACCTTCGTCATAGACTAAATCCTGTGGAATTGGAAACAATTTATACTTCATATTATTTCTCCCTCAAAAAAAGGTTGACCAAAACATTATGTTTTGCCCAACCTTGCTTTTTTACTTCAGTAACAAAAAGCATAAAACTAAATCATCACGATCTTTCAAATCAAAACCGGTCTGTTCATGGAATTTCTCCATTCGATATAATAATGTATTTCGATGTAAAAAGAGCATCTTTGAAGTCTTAGCTAAATTAGAATCACACTTGTACAAAGTATTGATCATTTGCGTAGTCTTAGAATCAATATTGATTTTGGTTTTTAATGACTTAAACATATCTGTATTTTTCAGATTTTGTTCAATCAAAAAATCCAAAATAACAGTAGATAAATTATTAACTCTTTCTTTCATTTCTAGCGATTTATGAAATAATTGTCGTTCCATGTCAAAAATATTGGGGAGTTTATCATTGACTGGCCAAAACTGGCCAACATAAACATGACTTTTAGTATAGAAATCGGAATCTACTAACTCTATCATTCTTTGGACTTCGAGCTTGTCCATATTTGTATTGGTCTCTTTTTCAATCAATATTCCGGTATACTTGTTGATCCAGAAACTATCTACAACGTCATCAAACGTATCTTCAAATACGCTCAACCACTCATTGGCTCGATCATCAGATTCCAACTTCTGTACTTCAAATTGGAGTACCCGAACATTAATTTTTTCGGCAGGAATTTTATCAGTCTCGTGAACTAAGAAATTCCACCATTGGTTATTAATGGATTTATTATTATTATCTTGACTGACAAGTGATAGGAGAAACTTCTCTCGGTTACTTAAATGATCTTTTTTGATTGTTACCCACTGTCCAGATATCAAGAAATTGTAATTATGGGGATCAGAACTAGGTTCTATAACTACTTTGGCATCTGGATACAATTCCAATAATTTAGCAATACTTCCTAGCATACATTTTAACCACCTATTTTAACGGATTGCGTCTGTGGTCTTTTCATCAAAGAAATGTGCTTTGTTTAAATCGAATGTCAAATGAACTTTATCACCTGGTTTGTGATAATCACGGGCATCAACAATAGCAACAAACTCTGTACCATCAACTCTTGAGTAAAGCATTGATGTAGCACCAAGTAATTCAGAAACCACAACTTCACTTTCAACTGTAGCTTCTGGGAATGTCTCTTCCATAGCACCTTCAGCGTGAATATCTTCTGGACGAATACCTAAAGTAACATCCTTATCGTCATATCCAGCTTCATCAAGAACCTTTGAACGACCTTCTGGAAGCTTCAATGTCAAGCCTTCGCTATCTGTAACGATACCATCTTTGTAGTGAACATCAAAGAAGTTCATTGAAGGTGAACCGATAAATCCGGCAACAAACTTGTTCTTAGGTGATTCGTATACTTCTTTAGGAGTACCGATTTGTTGAACTTCACCCATTGACATAACAACGATTCTGTCAGCCATTGTCATAGCTTCTGTTTGATCATGGGTAACATAAATTGTTGTTGTATGTAATTCTTGATGCAATCTAGCAATTTCAGCACGCATGCTGACACGAAGTTTAGCATCCAAGTTTGATAGAGGTTCATCCATCAAGAAGATAGGTGCATCACGAACAATAGCTCTTCCTAAAGCAACACGTTGTCTTTGACCACCTGACAAAGCAGCAGGTTTTCTGTCTAGATATTCTGTTAGTCCTAGAACTTTAGCAGCATAGTCAACCTTCTCTTTGATCTTATCTTTGTCATATTTACGTAGTTTCAAACCAAAAGCCATGTTATCAAATACAGTCATATGTGGGTACAAAGCATAGTTCTGGAAAACCATAGCGATGTTACGATCCTTAGGAGCCGTATCATTTTCATATTTACCATTGATGATCAACTCACCTTTAGTAATATCCTCTAGTCCAGCAATCATACGTAAAGTTGTTGACTTACCACAACCTGAAGGTCCGACGAAAACGATGAATTCCTTATCTTTAATGTGTAAGTCAAAATCTGAAACAGCGTAGTTATCTTCTTCAGCGTTGGCATATCTTTTATAAATGTGATTTAAATCAATCTCTACCATAATTAAAACCTCTCAACTGTTAGTTATTAGTTTATCTTTAATTGATATGTCTATTGTATTTTAAAAGCGCTTTCATTAATATTACAAATCAACTAAAATCAATCAGTATTTTTGTACACTTTTACTAAAAACTCAAAAAGACATTCATATTACCTATCAATACTTGGTAAATATGAACGTCTTTTTATTTGGATCATGTTTATACACTATCGCTAATTTCCCAGCTAAGAGTTGTCTTGTACGTTCCGGCTTTATTCATTTGAGAATTCATATATAATAAAATTCCTTCGTCTCGACTCCAACCTTGTGAATTCAAAGTCTCATCATTTTCAGTTTGATAAATCGAAGTCGGATTGTCCAACAGGTCATAGAAATTTTTACCATTATAAAATCTTAAATGACCTGATAATACGTCAGAATTTTCATTAGTAAATTCACCTACTTGCTCAACACTCAAAGTTACTGGTTTCTTATTTCTTCTTGTATCCTCAATATCAACGATATTGTTAGGTAAATTCAGTTCATCTTGGCGATTCAAGATTCCTTCAGACATAACAGAATTTAATGTTCCATAGTCGATATCGTTTGCCTTCTTTATTGCTACGGCGTCTAAAGTATAGTTGATTACATTCTGATTACCTATCTTCTGATAGGAAACTCCATCGTCATCCTTCCCGCTGATATAAGGAATTGAACTAAAGCTATCTTTTTTATCTATTCCCGCTACTTCGGTTTCAACATCAACCGTATGACTTTCGTTAATGTCAAAATTCAAATTTGAAACGATCAAATCAGTTGCATCGGTTGTTGAATTTTTCGACAATTCATAATTGTCAGTTTCTACACCATCAACTTTAACTGACTTAATAGTCGTTCCATTTCTCAATGGCAAAGTATACTTGGCATCATTTAAACGCCCACCCGAGGTATTATTTTCTAAGGTATCGTGATAGGTTATCTGATCGCCATTGTTTACACCAAACAACATATTTTCTGTGTTTGTACCATCATTATACGTACTATTTTTCATAGTATTAGTAATAGAAATATTTGGTCCACCTTCTGGTTTAACATACAAAAAGGCATCATTCGTTGTGTATGAATAAGTTTTACCATTATATTTCACTTGTATAATAGCCAGGAATAAAGTTCCATCATCATTCAACGTTGCCTTAGGTGTCGTATAAGAAAGTGCCTGTGGATCATCTTTTTGTATTTGTTCACGAGCATGTGTGATGGGATCTTCTTTATACCATTTAATTGTATAATTGCTTTCATTCTCCTTATCATCGCCTTCATCTAAATCGCCGATGTTTCCTCTTAAATCAAAAGTTGCTGTTTGACCAGCCTTAACTGTTTGATCTTCCAAGCCACCACCAATCGTAATATCTTTATAATTGGAAACGGTTGATCCATTCGGATTATGCAGTATTGCTGTAACTCTAACTACACCAGATAAACGAGAAGTATTAGCACCAATTTCCCCTGTTTCACTGTCGATAGTAGCTAATTTATCATTATCAATACTCCAACTAACTGTGCCTGTGAAATTAGTTGGATTGGGATGTGCATGTGCTATAGTTTCGGTATTAACGATGTCATTTGATGAATTGTACAAATAATCATCATCTGTCGTCACTTCAACACTAGTAGCATCTACCGGTTCAGGAACTGCATTAACAGTCGCTAAATCGGAATATAGATGTGTCGTTGTAAGGCCAAGTAATCCCGGAGTCTGCCAATAAACTTCCAATTGATAGTATGTTTTACCTTCTCTATCTGGAGTTATATTCAAAGTTTTCTTATTAGCTGAACTAGATGTATCTTTACTCCAATTCTTTCCATCGGTAGATTTATACCATTGATATTTCTTACTTGTATAGCCTAAAGTTAAAGAGAGCGTTCCCAGCGAACGTACCGCATTACCAGAAATGGCTTTGGTTTGTCCAACTTCTAGGTAAGTTTCCTTTGCCGGTTGCAGGCTATAGCCACTTGTTAATCTAATACCCAAAAACTTACTTGAATTACCACTTGGCTTCTTATATGGGGTCACCTCAGTAGTTTCTTCCTCTTGAGCATTAACACTTTTATAATGTCTATTGAATGACGAGGCCGACAATATAGAAATAAACACTAGTATTAGTAACCAACGTTTTTTTGATTTCCTCATCATGAAACCCCTTTCTATTAGTTAGCAATATAATATTATCATATAGATTTTATATATTAAATCATTTTTGACCATTTTATTTTCAAGAATATGGCTCAATTTTATACTGTTAAAAAAGCTTAAAAAAATCTTAAATATCCTTAAGATACCTATATAAAGGGAAGTTACCTATTTTTTTAATGTTAGAATTACACTAATTCATGTTAGAAGGGAATTATTATGGGAAAAAAGCAAACAAATCAACACTTTTCCCATAACGGGGAAAGAACTATGGAAAATGACGTACTCTCACCAAAAGTAAAAAAAATAGCTCGCGATGATGTTGAAATTAAGGTTCACTACGTTGATTCCTTAGGTAAGGAAATCTCTAAGCCAGTTACTATAAAGGGACATTATCTAGATAAGTTAGATATTCCTTGGCAAGAAATACCTGGGTATGTTTTGTCATCTGTTACTAACTTCCAACAGACATTTATTCCTAATTCCGATGGAATTTACTTAGTTTATGCTAGTCAACTATCAGCTCCTGTTATTGTTTATCATCGCAATACTGACGGTAACTTAATTGCTGATCCACAATATCTTGAAGGTGAATTGAACCGTCAATTCGACTCACACCCACTTCAAGAAGCCAATCACTTTTTAGTACACTCGCCTAAAGAACCACATGGTCAATTTACTGACAAAGTTCAAGAACAAGAATATATTTATAATGTTTTGCCAGTTAGAGAATTCAAAATCAAAAGAAATCTCTACATTCGAACAAAAGACAATGTCAATGTTTTCAGTGAACCAACTAGTAAATTGCCTTTAGACAAGCCTTTACCTTTCGGAACAGACTGGAAAGTTTACCGTGCCGTTCAAGAAACATATAATAGTACAATCTGGTACAACTTAGGTGGCAACACTTGGATTCCAAATTCTGAAAGAATCATGACTAGAATTATTCAACAACCAACATCTCAACAAGAAATGTTAAGAAGTCCTCTAAGTGAGACCGCTAGTAACATCAGCTATACTTATTCAGTCATCGATAGTATGAACATTAATCGTTCAGTTAAAGTTCTTTACTATTCTGATCAATTTGTCACTGCTTGGAAGACACCTTATGGTGATATGGATAATCAACGTTATCGTGGTAATCAGGCTGTTCTTGTTAAAACACTAGTTCAATTAGACAACTATAGTGTTTGGGCTCAATTGGATGATGGCTACTATATTGAAAGTAAATATTTAAATCTATAAAAACAAAGAGACAGTTAATTCAAAATTGAATTAGCTGTCTCTTTTATTCCCAATTATTTAATAATTAGGGTCATTTAATATTTGATGGTATCTTTGAGCCTCACTCATTAATTCACTATCTCTTATACGGAAAACTCCATCGACAATAAATGGATTAAGGATTTTCATTCTTGTATATTTTGCCGTACGCGTCATAGGAAATAAATATTCATTTATAGTATGGCCCTGTTTTCCACCAACTCGATACTCTTTTTTACTGGCACCCACTGTTACCGCCAGCATTAATTCCTTACCATCTAAGGCATGACCCTCATGACCGTATGCCCAACCGTGTTCCAAAACCAAATCTTGCCATTTCTTTAATAAAGATGGGCCACTGAACCAGTACATTGGAAATTGCCACACAATTCTATCAGTCTTAGTTAATGCATTTTGTTCAGCTTTAACATCAATATTACCATCAGGATAAAGTGCATAAATATCTCGTACTTCAATATTTGTATCTTTTATTAAAGCTGCATTAGCTCGTGACTCTTTCAAGTTAGGATGAAATAAAAAAATTGTTGTTTTCATATTAATTTGCCTTTTCTATTATTTGATATTGTAGAATTCCATGTGACGAAGCTCCCTTATCTTCTAAATGAAATGACGTATTAAATTGCCATAAATTAGAGACAGTTCTTATATGATTTCTTTTTGCATAATTGTGCATACACTTCAATCCCGCCATAATATCTGAATTATTGTTTTTAACCTTAATTGCAAGATAATTTCCTGCTGGTTTAACAAGATGTGGGAGTGCATATGCGACATCATTAAAACTAGTTTGAATAAAACGGAAACTAGCATTCTTATACTCCTGATACAAAGATAATTTTAAGTTTGTTAAAAAACCACCATTCCCGGAAATCAGTAATTTATTATCTGTTAGTTCTTTACTAAAATTTGTATAATTAATCGCCATTTCTTTTGGAGCACATGCTTCTAACATATCTGAACAAAAAAAATGTTCCGCATTACATGTCAATATTTGAGGATGATTAAATGTCAAAAGTACCCTTGATTCTTGTAAATCACCAATTCTCTGTTGAATCGCAGCAAATGCATTCTGCAGATTTCCTATTTCATCTTTTAATTTACTAGCTGATTCATTTAAGATACCCACCAGTTTTTCTTTATCCTTATCTTTCAATAGACTATTTATCTGATTAAGAGAAAGTCCCGATTTTCTTAAAGATGTTATTAACTCAAACAGATATACTTGATTGTATTCATAATAGCGATAACCATTAGACAAGGTGATTGCAGGCTTAAAAAGGCCTTTTTCATCATAAAAGATTAATGTTCTTCTAGTCGTATGCACCAATTGAGCAAATTCCATTGTTTTTAACATTCAATCTCCTCCCTTTCTATAACATATAGGTTAAACCTTAACGTTACGTTAAGGTCAATGAAGAATTTATTTTCTTCAAAAAAAGTCCTAAACAAAAAATAAAAATTTGTTTAGGACTTTTTTCATATTATTTTATTCCATATCTTTCAAAGCATTATTTGCAGCAATACGTCCAAATGTAAAAATGTCACTCAATGAATTTCCACCAAGACGGTTACCAGCATGAATTCCCCCAGCAACTTCACCAGCGGCATACAAACCAGGAATAATCTTTTCATCTTGATTAATAACGTGAGCATCTGTATCAATCTTTAAACCACCCATTGTATGGTGAACAGCTGGCTTTCTAGGCGTAGCGTAGAATGGTGCTTTTTCAACTTTCAAATCAAAGGCACTCTTATGGAATTCTGGATCTTCTCCAACATCAACATAAGAATTATAATCATTAATAGTCTTAACAAAAGTAGCTGGATCCATGCCCACTTGTTTAGCCAAACCTTCCAAAGTATCATCACGATACAAAGTGCCTTGTTCAACTTGCTTGTCAATTTGAGCTTGGCTTGTATTATAGGCTGTTTCTTTAATTGCGTCGTCAGCAATCAAATAGAACAAACTTCCATTATCAATTGCAGCCTTAGTCAATTCATCACGACTACCATATTCGTTAACAAAACGTTTACCTTTTTGATTTACCATCACAAAATTTTGTGGTGGTACTTGTAAGCCACTGAAGAGTTCTCCAGTTTCTGGATCAGATACCGGCATCATTTGAGAGAAACCCATGCCAACTAATTCAGCACCGGCGCTTTGGCCTAAACGAATTCCGTCACCAGTAATAGCCGGAGAATTAGTTGTTTTAATATTGTCATCAATATTAGACCAGTAAGTATTGTACTTCTTCAACATCTTCGTATTAGCACCGAAACCACCTGAAGCTAAGACCACTGCCTTTGCATGTACAATAATCTTTTTACCGTCAGAACTACGAGCAATGATACCTTTAACTTGACCATCTTCGATAATCAATTCTTTAGCTGCAGTATCTGTGATAATTTGTCCGTCATTACTTTCAAGATACTTCTTCAAAGCTTCAATAAAGGCAAAACCTTGACTACCAAGTGGCTTATGTCCACGTCTCCATAGAGCTCCAACTGGCATAGTTACTTGGGACTTATCAAATTTAACCCCAATATCTTCAAGCCATTTAACTGACTCTAGTGCATGATCTGTCAATTCTTTTACCAAGTCATATTGACCATAAATCTTGTTGCCCTTGAGATCAGTTCTTTTTCCACCAAGATAAGTTTGGATACGGTGCAAAAGTTTAGAATCAAAAAGATAAGCTTTTTGATCTTCATTTTCTTTAAGATATTCATTAATTTGTTTCTTTAATGCTTTAAAATCAGCTAGATATTCGGCATCAATCGTTTTTTCATCAATTTCAGAGATTTCTTTTAGAGTATGACGTTCACCAGTAATCTCTTCAAATTTATTTTGCCATTCTGGATCGGCAGCATTCATTGGTCCACCAGCACGAACAGTGTTTCCACCAATAGCCGGGAACTTTTCAAGAACAATTGCCTTTTTACCTTGCTGAATCGTTCTGGCAGCAGCTGTTAATCCGGCACCACCGGCACCAACAACGACGACATCGGTTTGATATTCAACGACATTTTGCTTATTAGGACCATTTGATTTCTTACGTTTTTTCAGAATATCAGGATTTGCTCCGGCCATTTTGACAGCTTTGGCAACACCATCAACTACACCACGACTAGTGATAGATGCACCAGAAACAACATCAACATTTAAAGTTTGTCCATCAATAATTTGTTGAGGGATACGTTTGAAAGCAACATCAGCGATACCTTGAGTTTCACTAGAAGTATCGATATCAATCTTTTCAATACGGTCATCCGACAAAGTAACTTCCATTGGTAGATCACCATTATGACCAACTGCGGTAACCTTGAAAGTTCCGGGTTCATAAGTAATATCTTCTGGAATATTCATTTGAGCAATAATATCGGAAAATTTCATAAACTTAGCAAAACAACTATCTAAGAAGTCAATTGTACGTTGTGCTTTCAAATTTCCCTTATCATCAAAGGCATCTTGGGCCTTACCCAATAAAAATTCTGATCCAGGCATTACACTGGCATTAACTCCAGGAGCATCCAAGATTTGGCGTAAATGTAATTGTGCTCTGGATGAACCTTGAATATTGTATGAAGCACCAACAATCATTACTGCTTTACCGTCTAAAGGATGTAAATTAAATGATAACCATTCGATAATACTCTTTAAAGCAGCGGGAATAGAGTGATTATGTTCAGGTGTGGCGATAATAACTCCATCACTAGCTGCAATTTTTTGATTGAATTCTTGAATGATTGGACTATCAGATTGATCCTTAGATTCATTGAACATGGGAACATCTTTTAATTCGAGAATTTCTATTTCTGCCTTATTGGCAAAATGCTTCTGCATGAATTGTAAAAGCATTCTATTATATGACTTTTTGGCATTAGTACCGACAATTCCAATAAACTTCATTTACATATCCTCCCCATTTGCAACTTGTTTCCAAGAAAATTGCTTACTGATTTCAAAGAATTTACTATTTGCTGTTAACTTTTCAGTTAACTTAACGAAAGAAAGGAATTCTATAAAATCATTATCCAATTCCTTAGCCTTATCTTTGTAAACCATGTTTCCATCGTCATCAAAGGCTTCCAAAGCTCTTCCTAACAAGTATTCAACATTAGGCATGATTAAAGCCTTAAGTTCTGGTGCCTCAAGGATTTGACGTAAATGGGCTTGAGCACGTGAAGTCCCAAGAGCTCCCAATGAAGCTCCAATAATCATAACTGGCTTGTTGATCAACGGACGAGTTGTGTAAGATAACCACTCGATAGCATTTTTCAAAACAGCAGGAATAGAATGATCATATTCAGGTGTAGCAAAAATCACGCCATCACTAGCTGCAATTTTATCTGACAACACTTGAACAGCTTGAGGTGCAGTCTTATCCTCTGGTTCATTAAAAACAGGAATTTCATCAATTTCACAGATTTCAATTTCTGCTTGTTCACTATAATGTTGTTTCATATACTGTAATAAACGACGGTTGGTTGACTCTGAAGAATTAGTTCCTACAATTCCAACTAATTTCATAACAAATCTCCTCACAAATTGTGTAAGGGTACACAATTAACTTTTTTAAATTAAATTATTTAGTAAGTAGTCAGAATGGTACTATTTAATAGTAAAAGCTACCCACTAATTTTAGGTTAAATATCTTTTCCTATAAGGTTAGTCTAGGATACACTTGTGAATTTGTGAAATATTTATTTAATTATTGAGCTATAAGTAAATAGCTATAAGTTAGGAATGACAGTCTATGCCGAAAACTGATTCTTTAAATATGCTGCGTTTTTTGGACACTTTGTTAAAACATGGTAATTATACAAAAGCGGCCAAAGATCTCTATATCTCACAACCATATTTAACACAAACAATTCAAAATGCCGAAAAGGAATTAGGAATTGAGATTATCAATCGTAAATCCTCCCCTTTGCAATTAACTGACGCCGGAAGAATTTACTATCAATATTTGAATTCTCTCGAGACTGAAAAGAGTAATTTTCAGAGACGAATTCTTAAATACTCCTCACCAAACAAGACAGTTATTCATTTAGGAGTACTGTCTAGCTTAGGAACCTATTTGTTACCTCTTTTTATGAAAAAATACTTGTCTACTCATCCTGATGTCAAAATTGAACTCCATGAAGACATCCCTGAAACTAATGAGAAAAAACTTTTAAATGGCGATATTGATTTTCTCCTAGGACAAAATCCAGAAACCATTTCGCCCAAATTAACTGTATACAATCGTGGAACTCATGGTTACTTTGCTATTATTCCTAAGAATTCTCAATTTTTCCAAGAAGGAAAGAAGTCTTTAGAACCAAATTCAATTTCAATTAAAAACTTGCTAAAAGAAAAACTTGTTCTAACCACTCATGGTTCCGCTATCCGACGCCAAGTTGATTATCTGTTAGAAAAGTACAAAGTAAATTCAAATATCGTTTTAGAAAGTAGCAATATCTTTACCACTGCTAAACTTGCCACCAGCGGTTTGGATGTAACTCTACTACCTGAAAGTGTTTATATCACTCCTAATAGTGATGAATACAACATTTATCCTTTGCCACAAAGTATCATTTCACTTGATTATTTTATTGCCTATCAAGCAGATCGAACCTTGAATCAAGCTGAACAAGATTTAGTTGACTCTTTTCTTAATAGCATTCAAGAAAGAATCAATCAGGATCCTACATTGTTGTAAATAAAAAGATGAAATTTTCTTTTTACGGTTTCTTTCTCAAAATTGATTAAAATTCCCGTCTTCCGCAAAAGTTGAAAATGCTGGTGGAACGCTGTGGGCGCGGTTTGAAGCTAATTATTTCACACTCCGTGCAAAATAATGGATCTCCAAGTCCGGCCTCATTGTAAGTGGCAGAGCCACTAACAATGACTTCACAGCTGACCACATTTTCAACTTTTACTCCAGACTAATAAACAGTTCTATTTACTATCCCTTTTTTAAATTTAAATATAAAAATAGCAGTATTTATTTAGAACAGGCGCAAGCTAGGTTTACGTCTCTAAATAAATGCTGCTTTATATTTCTAGACTATTTGAGGTACGTAATAAAAGATACTATCTAATTCTTTATTTGTTGACAAATTTTATCAACAAATTCATCAGCCATCCCCTTTAGAAAAACACTATTATAACTTTCAAAATATTTTCCAAATTCATTTTTATCCACCGAATACCCTCGATAGTCATTAGCAAGCGTTATTAAAACTGTCTTTTTGGAGTCTACTTCACGTATCTTTCTACCTAATGCATAAACTAATTCTCCAGGATAAGTCACAATACGTAATTCAGGAAAATCATATATATATGCACTTGTCGTAAAATGTGTATGCCCATAATACCTTATATGCTTGTATGTATCTAAAATACCTTTTTTACTATTATCCTGTTCATAATCACTTTTTATTCTATACCATAATTCATTAGCAGTGGTTGACGTTATCGGATCATAATAGCAGTCATATTTAACCTCTTTAACATTCATATCGACCAGTTCTTTACTTGTAGAATCCTCTGGATTCAAAGAATTTATTACTAAATCAGCGATTCTTTTAACTTCTCCAAACGTACTCTCTTTTCTTGTAAATCTGGTACTAGTATCACCGCAATCTGCCAAGAAAATTATCGGAGTTATCCCTGTTTTCTTTTTATAATTTTGACGTATTTGTCCAATCAAATCTGAGGTTAAAGCTCTATTATTAACATTCATAACTGTCGGATGTGTTGCGATCGATAATAGTGCGTTAACTATTTGTCCATTATTCCAGAATTTTAATTCAATGATTTCATCATTAAAAGGAGCATCAGAAATATTACGATTACCATAGGCTAAGTGATTCACCCTTGAACTGGACATAGTAGCAGAAACCTCTTTAATATTATTTATTGCCTTAGCCACCGATTTTATAATCTTATTTGTAATTAACTGCCAATAATTACTATCAATCTGAGGATTATCTATCAACAAATCTGTCACCGTTGGTCCTGAATGCGTGTGTATAGCAGCAATAATTATTTGAGAACTATCTATATCATATCCTTCACTAATTAAACGTTTTATCCTATCAGCTCTAAAACCTGGTACCGCAACAATGTCTAATGAAATAAATAATAATTTAAATTTATTTTCTATATAAAGAACCGATTCAAACAAGTCATCATGAATTGAATCAGAATAACGTGGAGTATATCCTTCCATTTGAACTCCGACATTTGGTGTTATTTTATCCATATCATATCCAATATACATAACACGGCCTCCTAATATCACTAACCACAGAATAGCACTTTTAATTCATTTTTGATATATTTATCTAATTTTATTTAATTATTGATTTTTATATCAAACAGTATATACTTGAACTCGTAAAGGCTTACATGTTTATTTGGGAGGGAAAATAATGAAAACGTCTAATGCTTTTTTTGATAATTTTCAAAAAGTAATGAATGACAAAATCGTCCCTGTTGCCAATAAAATTTCCAATCAAAGACATTTGGCGGCATTGCGTGACGGTTTGACTAACTTAGTTCCATTCACTGTCATTGGTGGTCTTGCTTTAATGATCGCCAATCCACCTGTGAATACTCAATTAGTTAAACCAACAAATTGGTTCAATGATTTTCTTTTAATGTGGATGCACTGGGCTAAAGCAAATTATGATCTATTAGCTACACCATATAATTTATCTATCGGTATTATTTCTATCTACGTTGTTCTTGGTGTTTCCTATCGTCTAGCGCAACACTACAATATGACCGCATTTCCTAACTCTTTAGTCGCACTAATGACCTTCTTTGCGGTTGCTGCCCCACCAACAACTGTTAAAGGAAAATTAATGATTGATACTACACAATTAGGTTCAAATACTATGTTTGCTGCTATCATTATTGGCTTGCTTGTTATCGAGATTAACAGAATATTGATCAAACATAATATAGCAATCAGAATGCCTAAGAGTGTTCCACCAGCAGTTGCCGCACCATTCCAAGTTTTACTACCATTATTGATTAATTTGGTTCTCTTCTTGGGACTGAATAATATAATGAAAGCTACACTTCATACAGGACTAGCCGATGCTATCTTCGTAGTCTTCCAACCATTGATGAAAGCTGGAGCATCACTAATTTCTATGACAATTTTGGTTGAAATAGCCTTGATCTTCTGGTTCTTTGGTATTCATGGTGACAATATGATTAGTGCTGTTACAACACCTATTTGGACAGCCGGTTTAGTTCAAAACTTGCAAGAATATGCTGCACACAAACCTCTAACTAATATTTACGTTGGTAACTTTACCTTTATCTTTGGTGAAGCAATTGTTTACTTCGCCATTATGGTAAGTATGTTGGTTTTCGCTAAATCTCCTCAATTAAAATCACTTTCACATGTTGCTTGGCCAGCTACTCTATTCAATATCAACGAGCCTCAAGTTTTCGGTATTCCTACAGTTATGAATCTCTTCACATTCATTCCTAGTTTTATCTGTTTATTAATTGACATGCCGATTGCTTACTATGCAACCACTTTGGGCTTGATGAGTAAAACAGCTATGAGTGTTCCTTGGACATTGCCAGCTCCACTCTATGCCATCATTTCTACTCTTGATTGGCGGGCCGGAGTTGTCTGGTTGATAATCTTTGCTATTGATTTTGCCATAATCGCTCCATTCATGATTGCTTACGATCGTCAATTGATCAAAGATAATTCTAATGAAACATCAACTGAAAAATAATAAAAATAATCCTAGTATAAAAGCATATCTGCTCATACTAGGATTATTTTGTTAGAATTAAAGAAAAAAGAATAGAAGAGAATACTATGAATTTAGAAGAGAGAATCGGAATATACTACACTTCATTAACTAAAAGTGAAAAAAATGTTTATCAAGCTGTCCTTGCCAATCCCAAGGGAATTATTAATAAATCAATTCAAGAAGCCGCTAAAACCTATAACGTATCTTCCGCTTCAATTCAAAGATTTGTTAAAAAAGTTGGTTATCGTGGCTATACCGAATTTCGATTAGCGGTTGAAGATATTATTAATTCATCTCAGACCAAAATATCATCTGATAAAACTAATCTTTGGAAAATCATGAATGCATATATTTCCACTTTTCAAACTCTCAAAGATATCGATATGGATAAAATTCTCTTTCAACTAGCCAGAGACATTAAAGATTATTCAATCGTTAAGGCCCTGGGAATCGGTAACACCGCTTTATCAGCAGAACAATTGGTTTACTCGATGTACTCTGAAGATAAATTTATCGAAGCTGTTCAAGACAAAATTAAAATCGATTACTTAGAATCATCTATGGACTCGGATTATTTACTAATCATTTTTTCGGTTACTGGTTCAATTGAAACCTACAAAAAGATAATGACGGCTGCTAAAAAGAAAGGTATAAAAACTTATCTAATAACTATGAATCAAGAAACTCCATTATTGAAATTAACTAAGAACAAAATTGTTCTGCCGTCTACAAATATTCAAAATAATGACAATACTCTTTATCGTGTTGATAATCGAACGATTCTCTACAGCTTTGCCGAAGTAATTTCTTATTACTACGCTGTTGCTTCAAATCGATAATCCTATACAGCTATTAAACAGATAAAGATCTTCACCTACAAAATATTGCCCAAAGCAAAGATCAATGGAATTGTAACTAAAGACAAAATTGTCGACAGACTCATGGCCGATATAGCTGGTGCGGTATCGTCGTGTACTTGCAAAGTAAACAGCACTACTAATCCTGCTACTGGGCAGGCGGCCATTACAATAGTTGTGTAGAAAGCAATTCCGGTAACACCGACTAAACGTAAAATAATGATTGCCAAAATTGGAAACAATAAATTACGGAAAAGAATCGTCAGTCCAATCTCTTTATTCAACATATCCTTGGTAAATTTAATATTAGCCAAACTATTTCCAATCACAATCATCGATAGTGGCGTATTTACCGAACCAATATCCTTAATGATTTGATTAGGAATACTTGGGATTTGTACTGAAAAGACAAAAAAGATTGCTCCAACGACAATAGCGATAATATTAGGATTTAATAAAACCTGTTTCCAATTAGTTTTTTCAGCTGTACCACTGTCATTATTCTTGAACAATGATACTCCCTGTGTCCAACTAAAGATGTTAAAGGCTGCCAACGAAACTACTGCAAAGAAGACACCTTTGGAACCAAATAGAGAACTAATCAACGGAATTCCCATAAATCCGGCGTTAGAATAAATACTACCGTACTGGGCAATTCTACTTAAATTACGATTCTTTAAATTTCCAAAGACCAATTTGGCAATAACAATCTCAACTATGTACAGTAAAATTACCCCTCCGGCTGCCAACAAAAATTGTTTAATTCGATCATTTGAGTAAGGTTGTTCAAATGCATTAATAATTAAACACGGTGAAACAATATATAATAAAACATTTGTTAAGTCATTCGACGTCTGTGCATGCATAAATTTTAATTTGTTAATTAAAACCCCCACTAGCATCAAACAAAACATCAGAATGATTTGATTAATCAGTTGTCCAATATTCATTATTTTTCCCTCTAGTTATACTTTAACTAAAGTTTTATGCCAAAACAACACAGCAAAAAAGCATCCATTTGTATCTTGAATGGATGCTTCTTTATTTTGAATTATTTTCTGCGGCGCCCAGTAGCTGGATACCCTAATTCTTCACGGTATTTAGCTACAGTCCGACGAGCAATCTTCAAATTATCTTCAATTAATAAGTTAGAAATCTTTTGATCACTCAATGGTTTCTTCTTATCTTCATTATCTAAAATCTCTTTAATTTTTGCCTTAACTTGATCAACAGATTTATCATCCTCACCAACTGTTACTTTACTTCTACGTGAGAAGAAATTCTTCAGTTCAAAAATACCAAAATCAGTTTGAATGTATTTTCCATTGATAGTTCTACTTACAGTTGACTCACTCAATTGTAACTTCTGAGCAACATCCCTTATCAAAAGCGGCTCCAAAGCATTAGTTTCTTGCATAAAGAACTTATACTGTGCCTTAACGATACACTTACCGATAATAGAAATTGTCTCAATTCGGCGTTGCAAATTATAACTCAATGATTTGTATTGATTGTACTTTTCGTAAATATACTTTTTAACATCTTCATCAGTAGATTGTGCCAAACGGTCATACGTTTCTTCAGCAAAAACAATTTGTGGCTGACCATATTTAGTCACTGACAAAGTTAATTTATCTTTATTTTTCTTAATCCTCAATTCGGGGACAACATATTGTTCATTTTGAGAAGTGTATCTTTGCCCGGGATTAGCTGTCAATGATTGTATAAAATCAACATTTTTTTGTAACTCCTCATTTGATAACTTCAACTTACGTTTCAATTGTTTCCATTCATGTTTAGCCAACATTTCAAAATTATCACTCAACATCGACATAACAGCAGGGTCAGCATTATCCGCCTCAGCTTGCAAATACAGACATTCCTGCAAATTTCTAGCACCGATCCCAGGAGGATCAAGTTGATGCAAAAGAGTTTTGGCATCTAGCAACATGATTGGCGTAATATCTTTGAGTTCTGCAAAGATCTCCTTATCTGACATTGTTAAATAACCATTAGGATCTAATTGTTCAATCAAATAAACAACCAGATCACGTAAAGGTGTTTTACGCATTGTTAGTTGAACTTGGTCCAAAAGATACTCAAACAACGATTGTTGATCATCCTTAATTTGATAAGAGGCCCGATCACTGTTTTCAACAAATGGCATATCCAAATCGACATGCACATCGAAAAGTGGATTTTCCAAACTCTGTTCATTTAAATATTCTGCTAAATCAATAGCATCTGATTGTAACACTAAAATTGATTGTCTCATTCCCTGCGTTAGAGACAAACCTTGAACCTGTTTCTGGTTCAAATTTTGTTTTAATTCCATTAATTTCACGCTCCTTCCGTTATTTTATTCAAAAATTATTAAAATACTTTTTTTCGTCAAATATAATAACTAATATAATGATAGCGCTTTTTTAGATATTTGTATTTACTCTCACCAACTTTATTTTTCCGATTGGCGATTTAAATCAATAAACGAACTTAGACCACTGGTATTCAAACGAATCAAACGATTTCTAAACTCACTTCTATCCAACTGTACCAATCCACTACTGTATAAACGAAACATCATCAAAGTATTGCGAATAAAAAAACTAGCACAAATATAAGAATCTAATTGAGAAGTTCCATATTGTTCTTGGATTGCTCGAGCAAATCCTTCAGCTACTTTGGCCTCAACCTTTCTAGATAAGAAACTGTAATCCATTGACGTCATCATAAAAGTATAGAATTCACGTGATTGTTGAAAGAAATCAAATACCCTATCAAAGATATAACCAGGTTTAGCAAGACTTTCCTTTAATGGCTGCCCAGTAATTAGAGCTAGCAATTTATCCGCAATTTCATCTACGACAGTATTAGAAAAGTCGTCAATAGAATCATAATGTAGATAAAATGTCTTGCGATTGATTCCTGCAGTTTCGGTTAACCTTTTAACTGTGATGTTGCGATAGCTGGTATTCCTAGCAATCTCCCTAAAAGCAGTTTGCAAAACCTGATTAGTTTTCTGTACTCTACGGTCAATTTTTGTCATTTAATTTCCCCTTTTTTAAGATAATGCACACTTTGTGTATTTATGTTGTGGAAAGGATATATTTATATGTTTATCATCTAAGCCACAGTTGAGTATTAATTCATGCCAACTATAACATATTTTCTAAAAGAGGTAAGCCAAATGATTAAAGAGGAATGGAAATATCTACTAAAACATAAACTAATGATCATCGTCTTTGCGGTTATGATCTTCATTCCATCCATCTATTCTGTTACTTTTCTTAAATCCATGTGGGATCCATATGGACAATTAAAAAATTTACCAGTTGCCGTCGTCAACAACGATAAATCTGTAAATTATCAAGGTACAGACTTAAAAGTTGGAAAAGATCTTACTAAAAAGCTCAGAAATTCTAAGAATATGGACTTTCATATTCTTGATTCAGAACAACAGGCACAGAAAGGTTTAAGTGATGGCAAATACTATATGGTCATTACCATTCCTAAAAGCTTTTCTCAAAATGCTACCACATTATTAAATGAAAAACCTAAAAAAATGGTATTACACTACGAGACTAGCGCTGGACACAATTTCACAGCCTCCAAAATGACCGCTTCGGCCGCCCAACAAGCCGCTCAAGGTGTTTCTGAACAAGTGACTAAGACTTATTCCAAGACAATGTTTCACGCCCTCAAACAAGTTTCTCAAGGTATGGATAAAGCCGCCACAGGAAGCCAAAAATTAACAACCGGTGGACAAAAGTTAGAAAGTGCCAATTCAGAATTAACAGCCGGTCTCAATACCCTAGCTACTAGTTCTTTAACTTTCAGTAGTGGTGCTAATACTCTTAACCAAGGTTTAAATCAGTACATCTCAGGAGTTGATCAAGTTGCATCCGGCAGTCAGACTTTAACTAGTGGCATTCAACAGCTGAATGATAAATCCTCAACCTTAACTAGTGGTATCAACCAATTAGCAACCGGTAGTAGTGCTTTAACATCAGGCTTGCAAAATTATACTAGTGGCGTAACTAGTTTGAATACCGCTAGCAATAGTTTGAATTCCGGCTCTCAGGCCCTAAACAACGGAACTAATACTTTGGCTACCAATTCTCAAACTCTAAATTCAGGATTAAACCAACTACACACAGCTAGCCAAGAGTTAACTGATAACTTACAAAAAGTCAGTGACAACTTGGATAATACCACTCAAGTTGAAAGTTCAATTAAGAACCTCAAGACCCAACTTGCCAGCAACAATAGTCAACAAGCTAATACTATCAAAAATGATCTAACCTCTTTACAAGAAGCTATCAAAGCTCAAACTGACTCAAATAATCAAACCAATCAAAAAGTTTCTCAAATAGCCGATCAACAAGGACTCTCTGCTACACAAAAAGCCGCCATCCTCGATGCAATAAATTCTTCAGACAACAGTAATTTAAGTCAGCTCACTGATACTTTATCAAAAGATTTAACTACACTCATGACTACTCAAGAAAGTGCTTTATCACAATTAGATAGTCTTTCAAACAGTGGCGGTGATTTATCAACTATCATTGCCCAATTAACAGCCGGTTCTCAGCAACTTACAACACAGTTGCAAAATGCCTCATCTGGTATGAATCAGTTAAGCAATGGTATCGGTGAATTAAATGCTAATACTGCTCAATTAACACATGGTACCGCCCAGTTGAATGCCGGTATCAATCAACTAGCAGACAATAGTTCCACTTTAAATACTGGTGCTTCCAGTCTTAACAACGGTATTGGTGAACTAAACAGTCAAATGCCAAACTTGAAATCGGGTATTAGCCAATTAGCAACCGGAGCTGATTCCCTCAACTCTGGCATCAATCAATTAGTTACTAATGGTACAACTCTAACTAGTGGTGCTACTCAACTAGCTTCAGGTGCGCAACAAATAAACAATGGTTCCGAAAAATTAGCCGACGGTTCCAGTCAAATGGGTAGTGGCTTACAACAAGTAACTTCTGGTAATAATACTTTAAACAAAGAATTATCCGCTGGGGCTAAGAAATCCAATATTAAAGCTACTAATTTAACTTATGACCAAATCGCTAAACCAACTACAACCAAACATAAAGAAAAAGATACTGCGCCAAACAATGGTACCGGAATGGCTCCTTACATGTTATCTGTTTCCCTATTCGTTGGTGCTTTAGCCTTCAATCTAATGTTTGATATCTATACACCTAGAAAGTTTCCACGTACAGGTGTTAGTTGGTGGGCCAGTAAAGCCACTATAACTGGTGCTTTCGTTCTTCTAGAAGCGATTGCCGTCTCCTTGCTGCTCAGCCTTATTGATGGCTTAGCTCCAGTTCGTCCTTTTATTACATTGGTAATGCTTGTCCTAACTGGACTAACCTTCATGTCAATTGTTCACTGGCTTAATCTAGTTCTTGGTAAAGTTGGTTCATTTCTTAGCATGATTCTCCTAGTCTTTCAGCTTGGCGGATCTGCCGGAACCTATCCTATTCAATTATCTAATAAATTCTTCGAATCAATTCATCCTTGGTTACCAATGTCTTACAGTGTTGACGGTTTAAGACAAACATTAATGATTGGTGATTCAGCCGTATCTGATATGTTGACACTTTTAGCTATCACTTTACTATTCTCACTTCTCAGTATCCTTTTCTTTATTAGAAGAAAAACTCATATCTCAGAAATCGACTATACTAAAGAAGCCGCTGAACATTCAATTGTTTAACTTACTAATCACTAAGGTCCTCAAATCAATAGATAAAACGTCTAAAGATTTGAAGTGCCCTAAAATTGTTAGACATAATCTAACAATTTTAGGAGCACTTTT
>NZ_AZDH01000007.1 GCF_001435445.1 Companilactobacillus kimchii DSM 13961 = JCM 10707
GGCAGATTGCAAGAAATAACTTGAACGAATTTAATGACGTAAATTAAGCAAGAAGATCTCGATTGGTGTATGCCAATTAAGACATTTAAGTGGCCGTGAATTCAAATACCAGTTGATTTGAACCAGTTGGTGATCACTTAGTTCTTCAATGGCTTGGCCTTTGGGAATAAAGCGCCGCAAAACTCGGTTACGGTTCTCATTACTGCCTCTTTCATGCGGTGAATAGGCATGTGCAAAATAAACCTGTGTACCAGTTCGCCGTTCAATTGTCTGATAGTTAGCGAACTCTTTACCATGATCTACGGTAAGCGTCTTGAGCTTGTCTTGAAGTTGACTAGCTAGTTCAAGTACGGCTTGAGTCATGGACTGACTGTCGCGACCATGGAGCCGTTTAACAATTGTCAGGCGACTCTTACGCTCCACAAAAGTAGCCACAGCTTGACCTTTACGTTTACCAGAAAGTACGGTATCAGCTTCAAAGTGGCCGAATTCCTGGCGAGTTTCGACTTTATGAGGCCGCTCCTCAATGGAGCGGCCGTGATTGAACGTACCACGCTTTTCTTTAGCACGATGACGACGAATTCCATGATCAGGCAAATCGGGCAACTGTATATCAAGCCATCCTTGATCAATCCAGTTATAGACCGTCTTGTAGGCAATCCCCACCACATGGGCAACTTGTTCAGGGGACCACTTCTGGACTTGAATCTTTTCCTCGATCAAGTGTTTAAGGTTTTTAGTGAGCGAAGACTTCCGCCCCCGTTGACTAACCTTTCGTTCAAAGTCAGTTTGCGCTAGCCCAGCCTGGTACTCACTATTTAGCCGGTGAAGTTCGTTAAAGATGGTGGTCTTACTAAAGCCTAAGTAGTTAGCGATGTATCGCAAGGAACGTCCTTCATTATGAAGCGTTTCAATGACAACACGGTTCTGGAATGATAAAATAGTGGTGCTCATCAAGGTCCTTCTTTCTAATGGATTGTGTGGTAACACCATTAAAGACCTTGATGGGTTTTTCTGTCCACTTAAATGTTCAACTTAAATTTTACAATCTGCC
>NZ_AZDH01000008.1 GCF_001435445.1 Companilactobacillus kimchii DSM 13961 = JCM 10707
TAAGCTTCAAAGCGTTGATGCCATTGCTCTGTCGCAACAACAAGATATATATTACCCGTTCGGTTACGACGTTGCAACCCTTTTTTAATTATTTTTTTGCTTTTATATTAATTAACCAGAAAAAAATTGGTTTCTTCCTATTAGTTAATGAATATGCTTCGATATGATTTTTATGTCTATCACTATACCACGATCAATAAACATGTCCATTGACTTTGTGTCTTCCCCATAAACAAAGAAAAAGCCTACTCTTCCATAAGGAAAAGTAAGGCAATTTAAAAGAACATTTTGCTAACTACAATTGTAAAAGTCAGTAAAACCACTGATGCAGATAAAGCGGCCAAGACTGCATTACGTCCACTACTCAAAAAGGCTTTGAAATTAACACTCATCCCTAGAGCAGCCATTGCCATCCCCAGAACTAAATAAGCTAATTTGACTAACAGATTCAATAAGCCACTAGACATGGGAACAAAGGTACCAATAACACTAGCCAACAAAAATCCTGCCATAAACCAAGGTATCGGTAATTTACCTTTTTCACCTTCATTAGTTTTATCTTGATGCTGATACCAAATACCTATTATCAAAGCAGCTGGTGCTAATAGTAATACTCGAGATAATTTGGTAATGATTGCAGCACTTAGACTAACTGGCCCGCCGGCGCTACCTGTTGCAATTGCATGTGCTATTTCATGTAGCGAACCTCCGGCCATAACTCCAAACTGCATTGATGTCATATGCAACAATGGCTTAATAGCAATTTCGATTAAAGTAAAGACTGTTCCTAAGATGGCAACAATTGCTACAGCTAATACTTCATCATTATGTTTATCAGCTTCTTGATCTTTGGAAACTTTGATTTGTGGTGAAATACCCATTACGGCCGCTGCTCCACAGATACTAGTCCCACTAGCAGTCAAAATAGCCAATCGTTTACTAACTCCGAACTTTCTAGCAATGTTATAGGTTAAGACAACCATTCCGCTAACGATCACTATTGCAAAAAGAATTGTTTTCACTCCCGCGTGGGCTAAGTCAATCAAATTCAATTTGAAACCTAACAAGATGATTCCTAATCGAAGGAATTTGTTAGAAATAAAGCCTATTCCACTCTCAGCTTTTTGAACAGCCGGACGATAAAGTTGAAACAACATCCCTAGTATCAGCGAAAGTACTAACGCACCAATCACTGTTAAATATGGCAAGCCACCTAAGAAGCTACCAACAATCGAACACAATAAGGTCATAAAGAATGCATAATAGAAGCTTTTTTCAAAAAATTTTAAATACATAAGTTAATCCTCCCTGTTTAAGAGGATAATATAGTATTGTCATAAGTAAAAATTAGTATTTATTACTTTTACATAAGCAAAATTTATCATAGGAGCAATTATGTTAGATAAACGTTATCAAACCCTAGTTGTTTTGGCCGATACCAACTCTTTTACCAAGACAGCTCAAGAATTATTTATTACTCAACCAGCTGTTTCTCAACAAATAACTTCACTTGAAAATGAACTAAATCTTTCTTTAGTCGTTCGTGATCATAATCGTATCCACTTAACCGATATCGGTCAAAAATTGGCTGGTTACGCTAAACAGGTTGAATTTGAAAGTCAAAAAGTTCTCAATTCTTTAAAAACCCCCGCCAAATTCAATATGGGGTGTACTCTTTCACTTAGCTCAACACTACTACCAAGATTCTTAAATCACTTAACCGATAAAATCCAAATTTCTACTACCGAGATTAAGAATACCGACCATATCCTACAAAATATCCGTGATGGCAAAATTGATTTCGGCTTAGTTGAGGGAAACTTTGATACCGATGAATTTGATTCTTTCTTCTTGCAAAAGGAAAACTTCGTCTGTATCTCCCACCAACAACTTGATATCTCAACTATCGAGGATGTCTTCAACCAGACCCTATTGATCAGAGAACCTGGTTCCGGTAGTCGCAATATTTTCGAAAATTGGTTAGCTACTCAAAACTACAAGATTGGCAACTTCAATAAAGTAATGGAAATTGCCAGCCCTAATACCATCATCGAATTGCTCAAGCAGATTCCCGGTATTACTTTCATATATGAATCACTTGTCGCTGATGATATTAAAAATGGGCAATTAAAAAAACTAGATTTTCCAGGATTCAAAATTGAACATCCCATTAATCTAGTTTTTCTCAAAAATTCTTATTTTAAAAATACTTATCAGGAGTTAACTGCTTCATTTCTTCAAGAAACGAATTCTACTACTTACTGATTTCAACGCTTTCCATAACGATGTCTTCTTTAGGTTTATCATTACCATCACGTTTAGCACGACTGATCTCTTGAACAACATCCATACCTTCAATAACTTGTCCAAAGACTGTGTGACGATGATCTAACCAAGGTGTACCACCATTCTTATAAGCAGCGATGATTTCCTCAGGGTAACCAGCGCCAGCCATTTCTTTAACCATACGTTTAGGCATATTTTCGTTTGAAACAATAAAGAATTGACTACCGTTAGTATTAGGACCGGCATTAGCCATTGATAGAGCACCCGTTAGGTTGTATAGTTGGTCACTAAATTCATCCTCAAAACTCTTACCATAAATACTTTCACCACCAGCACCAGTACCAGTTGGATCTCCACCTTGAATCATGAAGTCAGGAATAACACGATGGAAGATAATTCCATTATAGTAACCCTTTTGAGCCAACTCGATAAAGTTCTTAACCGTCTTAGGAACCAGTTCATCAAATAGTTGAACCTTGATTACTCCGTGATTTGTTTTAATTGTTGCCACACTACCTGTAGCATTTTCTAAATCCAATTGTGGATATGTCATATTATTGTTTCCCTTCTATTTATCTAATCTAAGTAAATCTACTTTACCATACTAAATCAAAGTACAGGTGGTAACTGACTTTATTTTGTTACACTAACTAAAAAGGTTAACGGAGGTATATATGAAGAAGAAAGACATCACCCAAATGGCATTTCGAGATCTCTACCCACTTTATGTTCAAAAAGTTGAGCGCAAAGGTCATTCACAATCCGAAGTCAACCAGATAATCTATTGGTTAACTGGTTATAACGATCAATCATTGTCGGAACAAATTGAAACAGGTGCGACCCTAGCAAATTTTTTCCAAAACGCTCCACACATAAACGAAAATACCGCTTTAATCAAAGGAACCATCTTCGGCATCCACGTTGAAAATATCCAAGATCCTTTAGTTCAAGAGATTCGCTATCTGGACAAATTGGTCGATGAGCTGGCCCACAATAAAACTATGGAACAAATTTTACGCAGTGAAATATCTTAATTCCGTTTACGTAATTTTTTAAATAGGTAGTTAAATCCACTAATCAATCCCATTAGTAAGAATAGATAACCTATGGGAATCAAAAAGAATGGTTCATGTAAAACGCCGTTACTATCCAGTGAGGAACCAATTATCTTAAATAATAAGAAGCAACCCATTCCAGTTAAAGTCATAATTATTGTTACATATAGATTGATACGCATTTTTCTAGTCTCACTACTATCATTCATTAATTTTGTCGTCATTGTTGAATCACCTAAGATTAATTGGTCTAAAGATAATTGGAACGTTTTAGCAATCATAACGACCATTTCCAAATCAGGTAGGTTACGATTATTCTCCCAACCGGAAATTGTTTGTCGTGAAACATTTAACTTCTGGGCTAGTTGTTCTTGAGTTAATTTCCTACTAGTGCGTAACTTTTTTACCTGCGATCCAAAGTCCATCACTCGGCCCCCTTTTTCCATTAGTTATACCGATATAGTGGCAGAATTGAAAGCTTGAGTTACAAGCATCCTTGATATATCAATATTTATAATTCAATATTTACGATCCGTATACTCATCTATAAACATAACTAATTCTGTGTTATCTTGTATATCCAATGAAATCCAAAGACTGAGGGTACAAATTTTGATCACAGAAAATATTCAAGACTACACTTTAGGAAAAGAAGAACCTACATTAGATATCTCCATTACAGGAAACAGTAACATTGATTATTCCCACGATGACTTAAAGATTGCAGCCGCAATTAAGTTAATCGAATCTTGCGACAATCTGAACTTTACCTTACAAACTGGAGAACACGAATTATACAAGGAATTGTCCGACAAACTGTACGTCGCAGTTGAAGATTTTGTTCCCAAGAGTTACTTAAGCTAATAAAGAGACAGCCTACCCAATCGGTTTAGCTGTCTTTTTGTTTATGCTATCATTATTTCAGCTACTTTTTGAAAGGAACTGAAATTTTGAATACATCCCTTAACTTAAATACTCTTATTAAAAAAGTTTTTCTGAAAGTCGATTGGGAGTCGCTATTACAACATGTTGTCTCGGTCGTTTTCCAATTAATCTTATTAACAGTTGTCTTACTTTTGATCAATTGGATCGGTAAGAAAATCATTCGTCATATCTTTAAAACCGGACTGCGTAATTATAAGCGTGGTATCTCACCAAAGAAATTAGACACCATTTACACTTTAGTTCTCAACATTTTTAAATATATCCTGATGTTCTTCTGGATCTACGCTTTATTATCAGCCATTGGAATTCCTGTTGGCACGTTAATTGCCGGTGCCGGAATCTTCAGTTTGGCTATTGGCCTTGGTGCTCAAGGATTCGTTTCCGATATGGTCAATGGCTTCTTCATTCTTTTAGAACAGCAGATCAGCGTGGGCGATACAATTACGGTCAATAGCGTTGAAGGCCAAGTCACTTATGTTGGTATTCGAACAACTCAAATTCAAAGTGTTGATGGAACGTTAAACTATATTCCTAATCGAAATATTACCGTCGTCAGCAATAAATCTCGTAATAATATGCAGGCTTTGATGGAAATTCCTGTTTCTAGTGCTGCTCCTTTTGAGGAAATCACTAAAATCATTAATCAGATCAATCAGGATCTGGATTTGAAGAAATTGCAGATTACTAAAAAGCCTTATATTGTTGGATTCTCTAATCAACCTGATGGCACTTTGGTTATTCAGGTCGCTACTTATACTAAACCGGGTGCTCAATTCCATGTTAAGAATGTTTTATTGGAGAAATATCTTTCTGGTATTACTGGTGCTGGGATTGATTTGCCTAAATAAATTAAAAACCGCTAGACTTCCTTTTTTCGGAGGGAGTTTAGCGGTTTTTTTGATGTTCTTATTTAGATAACTATTGTTCTATGTTTTATAGTGAAAACGCGTTCCACAAGGGCAACCTCTTCCGGTTTGCTACAGTCCTGGAATTGCCCGCACAGTACGCGGGCGATTCCAGGACTTAGGCAAATCCTCGGAGGCTAGGCGCCCTTGTTCCACGCTCTAAGGCAAGTCATTGCCGGCAGCAAAGTATACGTCGTACCACTCTTGTTTAGTAAGTTCTACATCGGCACCTTTTGCACTATCTACTACGTGTTCTGGATTCATTGTTCCTATCAACACTTGAATTCCTGCTGGGTGTCTTAAGATCCATGCTACTGCTATGGCATTCTTGCTTACTCCATATTTATCTGCTAATTCTTGTAACTTAGCATTCAATTCTGGGAATTTGTCGCTACCTATGAATGTTCCTTCGAACATCCCATATTGGAATGGTGACCATGCTTGTATTGTTGTTCCCATTCTTCTGGAGAATTCTAATAGTCCTCCATCGTGATTTATAGAACGGGCATCGGTCATATTTGTGTGCATTCCGTAATCAATCATTCCTGTGTGAGCAATACTAAATTGTAATTGGTTGATCAATAACTTCTGGTCAACGGCTTCTTGCAACATTTGGAATTGTTGGGGATTGAAATTGGATACACCGAAGTGTCTTACTTTTCCGTCTCTTTGCAATTCATCAAAGGCTTCAGCTACTTCTTCCGGTTCCATCAATGGATCTGGACGATGCAATAGGAATGAATCTAGATAATCGATTTGCATTCTATCAAGAATTCCATCAACAGCTTCAATAATATGCTTCTTTGAGAAATCATATCTTTTACCAAAAACAAAACTTCCATGACTACGGGCTGGATCAAAAACAATTCCACCTTTTGATTGAATGTAGACATCATCACGTGAGATGTTTGCTTCTTTCATAGCTTGTCCGAAAACTTTTTCAGAATTGCCCATACCATAGATATCGGCTGAATCAATATAGTTAATACCACTATCAACAGCGGCCTCAAGTGTTTTAGCTGCATCTTTAGCTGATAAAGCTTCCATGCGCATTATTCCTAATGCAACGGCTGAAGCTTTCCAATTTGTGTTACCAATATTTAGTTGTTTCATAAGTTTTTAAGTTCCTTTCGTTTTTCTCAACGATTTAACAATAGTACTTAGAGTGTGGTCTAGGTCAATTGTTTTTTCAAAATTATTTATCAAGTCCTAATTTAATCAAAGTTTTAGCTGCATCCATGACTGTTTCTTCTGGTTTATGTTGTGTCCAGCCCAAATCATTTTCCGCAGCGGCAGTCGTATGACGATATTTACGATCCAACATTGGTACTAATGCACGCAAGCTAGGAACGAAGCGCGCTAATAATTTAGTCACTGTATTAGGCATCATTCTGATTTTAATTTTTTTATATGGGAAATTAGTCTGATAAATCTTTTCTACATCTTCCATCTGTAATACTTGAGAAGCAGCTAGGTATCTTTTTCCAATAGCAACGGGATTCTCAAAGGCTAATCGGTGCAGCCTGGCTAAATCTCTAACATCCGAAATTTCTAACGGAACATGTGGTGTCATTGGCAATCCGCTTAACATTTGTAACAGAATTCGATTAGAACTGACCGCTTTATCTGACAAAACAGGACCAAAGATTGCACCTGGAAGTACTGTTGTCAATTCCATACCCTCTTCTTTGGCATATTCCCAAGCAGCTTTCTCAGACTCAACCTTTGAAATACGATAAGGATCTAAATCTGGATTCTTAACATCCGTCCAAAAACTCTCATCCAAAACGGTGGTACTACCACTTTCAGGAGTAGATGCTGCCTGTGAACTAGTCATTACTACTCGCTTAACGCCAGCTTCTTTAGCTGCTTTTAGAACTGTAAGTGTTCCATTCTTGGCAACATTAACCAGTTCTTCAACCGTTTGAGTTCCATTCCCCATTGGTGAAGCTACGTGGATCACGCCATCAGCACCTTTAATACTTTCTACCCAATTCTTGTCACTAGTTAGATCAGCTTCAAAAAAACTAAGATTCTTCATTTCATCCTTGGAAACGGCTCCAGCAATTTCTTTTTCTAGACGATCTGCCTTCTTCATTGACCGCACGCTGGTACTGACCTCATATCCTGCATTGAGAAAATCGACGATCACCCATCCTGCGACGAATCCTGTACCACCTGTTACAACTACTTTTTTCATAATTTATGTCCTCTGTCTATTTAATTTAGACAAATAATACTATCAAGTGTCTATATTGTCAAATAAATGATATAATTATTTTTGGAGGTATTATTGCATGACACCAAAAGAAGAACTAATTATCAAATTTAATCATATTATTCTCATACAAGGATTCGATAATTTTTCAATGGTAGATTTAGCAAAAATGGCCGGTATTAGTCGTGCTAAACTCTATATCTACTTTAAAAATAAAGATGAAATCGTCCAATCGGTCGTTCAACGACACTTAGAATTTCTACAAAAAAATCCCATCCCCACAAAAATTGAAGATGAGAATCTACTGCCAACTATTTTGAATTCCCTCTTATTAATGGGATCAACCACTGAATTATTCAAAACTGAATTAAAACAAACTTATCCACAAATGTATCGTCAATTCAGTCACGGTTACGAAGAATACTTTCAGGCCTTGGAAAAATATTATCAGATTGCCCAACAGCAACAATTAATCATTAATGATGTTTCCGCAGAATTCTTGCTCTTCCAAAATCAAATCAATATTCATGGAATTTTAGATAATGTTAGAGTTAACCAGATAAGTTTGGAAAAAGGAGAACAGTACTTAAAAGAGTATTTTATTTATCAGATTCACTCCCTATTAGTTAAGCCCGAAGTAGTGATATCTGATCAAATTAAAACCTTCGCTCATACAATCATTAATGAGTATTATGATACGTATGCACAAATTAATAACTAGTCCATTTGGTTTCAATTATTAAACCAGTTATAATTAAGATATTAATAACCATAAAGGGAGCGATTTAATAATGGAAAAACGTATTAAAGGTTCATGTACATCAATTTTAGTTGGTAAAAAAGCTTCTATTGACGGTTCAACAATTATTTCTAGAAATGACGATGGTCATGAAGCACTTGACCCTCAACGCTTTGTTGTAGTTAACCCTGAAGATCAACCTAAGGACTACACCTCAGTTATCAGTAAAGTAAACGTTGCTTTACCTGACAATCCTCTACGTTACACTTCAATTCCTAACTCAATTTTGACAAACGGAATCTGGCCTGCTGCCGGAATTAATAGTGAAAATATTGCTATGTCAGCGACCGAAACTATTACTACTAATTCACGCGTCTTAGGATTAGATCCATTCGTTGAAAACGGACTTGGTGAAGAAGATCTTGTAACCGTAGTTCTTCCATACATTCACAGTGCTAAAGACGGTGTTAAACGTCTCGGTGCTCTACTAGAAAAATACGGAACTTACGAACCAAACGGAATTTCTTTTGCTGATAATGAAGAAGTTTGGTGGTTAGAAACAATCGGTGGGCACCACTGGGCAGCCGTTCGTATCCCTGATGATGCTTATGTCGTTGCACCTAACCGTATGAACATCGACAATTTCGACTTTGATTCAGTCGACACACTTTGTTCAGATGATTTGAAAGATCTCATCGATCAAAACAATTTGAATCCTGATTTTGACAAATATAACTTAAGACATATCTTAGGTAGTTCATCAGTCAAAGATACTGTTTATAACAATCCACGTGCTTGGTCTGGACAAAAATTCTTCAGCCCTGATGACACACCAGATGATCCAATGAACCAAGATCTACCATTCATCTGCCACGCCAACCGCAAGATTTCTATTGAAGATGTAAAATTCGTTTTGAGTTCACATTTTGAAAACACTAAGTATGATGTTTACGGATCAGGTACCGAATCCGAAAAGAAACTCTTCAGACCAATCGGTATCAACAGAAACCATGACGTACACATTCTCCAAATCAGAAATAATGTTCCAGCAGAAATCGCCGGAATCCACTGGTTAGCATATGGTGCAAATACCTTTAATACCGTGGTTCCATTCTATGCCAACGTAGAAGACACCCCAGCACAATACAAAAATGCCACAGGCAAATTTGACATGAACAATATGTACTGGTTAAGCTGTACTACTGCCCTATTAGGCGATACAGATTACGATCTATACGTTGATATGAGAAACGATTATGAATTAGATGCTATGAGTACATATCGCAAGATCCAAAATGATACCGATAAAGAAGTCGCCAACCAAAGCGATGCTGAAAAGTATCTAGAAGAAGCCAACAAGAAATTAGCCGACGTAGCCTTTGAAAAACAAACCAAGTTACTCGGAGACATGGTTACAATGGGATCAGAACATATGAAGTTACGTTACAATCTAAATGATTAGAGAGCGAAGCAGGCCTGCATAGCTCGTTTCCACTGTTCAGCAAAGAACCATGGTTATTCAGAACAAAACAAAACTATCCAAATAAGGACGGCAACTCAAAATCGAGTTACCGTCCTTATTTACATTAATGCTCAGAAGCTGACCGTGTTTTTTTCCCGCTCTCTTATTCAATCAATTTCAAAGTAACTCTAGTATCACCATAAACCGGATCCTTAACTGTTTCCTTAGCAACCTTATTATTATCACTCAATTTAAATTTAACCGATGAAATGGTGTCACCATTAGTAAACAAAGTTTGAACATCATCGTCTGTAATCGACAACGTGTCACCTTTTCTCGTGTAGTAAAGCCATTGCGTACCGTTAGAAAAGCGATAGTACATTTGATTTTTTGAAACAATGTGAATACTATAAGGCTTCTTTCCAGTCACACTATACTCATTATCAATGATAGAAGCTGAATTAGTATATATTGAAAGAAATGGTATCCCAACAAATATTAATGCAGCTACTATAGCTCCGCTGATCTGACTTCCCCTATCCTTTTCAAATTTATCTTTGGCCTGAGCAAGCTCTTCTGCTGTTTTATCTTTCAATTCTTCCGCTTCTGGATCAAAATTCCAATTTCGATATAAGTTATAAAATGTAACAATTATAAGAGCCAATGAACCCCACCTAATAATCTGTAAAATTAAATGCATCATATATTTCCTCCGATTGTTTAATCGCTATCTTTTATTAATTACCCTTCAACATACTTGTTACGTTCACAATGACCAAAAGACAAGTACGAATTGAAACATTTTTCGTAATTTAGTATTGATAAAAACAATTTTTCATCGTAAAAAGGAAATAGAGCATTATCTTCATGGAGGAATAATATGAAACTTTTACACACTGCCGACTGGCATATTGGTCGGACTTTAAACGGCTACTCATTACTCAATGAACAAAAAGCCGCCTTTCAACAAATCTTAAACATCGCCTTAGAAGAACACGTCGATGGTATTGTTATTGCCGGTGATATTTATGACCGTGCCATTCCTAATGTTGATGCCGTCACAACTTTGAATGAAATGTTTAAAGAAATCAATATTGAACACCATCTACCCATTTATGCTATTTCAGGAAATCATGATGGGGCCAAGCGCCTCAATTATGGCCGTGATTGGATGGAATATAACAACTTTCATCTCAATACTTTAGTCAGTGAGGCGTTCAATCCAATTGAAACTACCGAGGCTCAAATCTTCATGTTGCCATTCTTTGATCCGATGGATGTTCGAGCTTTCTACAATCAGCAAGGCGTTCCTGAAGAGGACACGCAAAAAATTCATTCAATCGTTGATGCCATGAATCTTGTTTTAACAGACATGCAAAAGAATTTCGATCCTAATAAAAAACACTTACTCATCACTCACTTTGCGGTTACGCCAAACAAAGAAGATAAAATAGAATTAACTAGCGAAACTACTTCAACCGTTGGCGGGCTTGCCACTTTAACCTCTGATCAATTTCAAATGTTTGATTACGTCATGATGGGCCACATTCACACTCGTTTTGCCTCCCCAAGTGAAACTATCCGTTATTCTGGCAGTCCTGTGAAATTCAACGTCAAAGAAGCTCGTATTAAAAATAAGGGTAAAGGTGTCGATATTGTTGAAATCAAAGATAATGAAATCACCCATACTTTCAAAGAAATCAACCCTCAAACTGACTTGATCGTATTAGAAGAGGATTGGGACACTTTAATTGATCCCACTTTCTATCAGCAACAACCAATTGATAGTGCCTGGTTTGCCATCACCGTAAAAAATTTCGACCGCAGCAAACATATCAACGTCCGTGCCCAACTACAAGAAATCTATGGAACTGTTATTGAGCTTGATTACGAGAACGTCTATCAAGATAAACAAGATCAGACTGTGCAAAACATTAGTGAATTAAGTCCTGATGAAACAGTTGATCAATTTTTCCACAGCATAACCGGAAATGATTTATCTAAAACTCAAAAACAAATTGTGGATAAAATTTTTGTTGATTTAAGAAAGGAGAAATAATTTTGAAACCTATTTACTTACAGATGAATTATTTCGGACCCCATGAAAACTCCAGTATCGACTTTCGAAAACTAGATGAAGCACCAATTTTTCTTATCGGTGGTGACACTGGTGCTGGTAAATCAACAATTTTTGATGCCATGACTTTTGCTCTCTTTGGCAGCACCACAACCGACGGACGTGATGCTCGAGAAATGCGCAGTCAATTTGCTCCCAACGATAAGGCAACTGAAGTGACTTTCTATTTTGAACAAGGAAATAATCTTTATCGTATCGTTCGCCGTCCAGAACAGTGGCTCAAAAGTCAACGTGGTGATAATCTTGTGGATAAAAAACCAATTGCCAAATTGGCTATTGTGGATAAAGTTGGTGGAACTGAAATTGACAGTATTGCTGCTAAACCCAGTGATGTCGGAACTGCTATCACTGAGATTCTCAACCTTTCGGCTGAGCAATTTAAAAAAATTATTCTCTTGCCACAAAATGATTTCTCCAAATTCTTAAAGTCAAAAACTGATGCTAAAGAAGCCATCCTTAAAAAAATCTTTGGTACCCAGCTCTACTCTGATTTTGCCAGCAAATTAAAGGAACTCTACTCCACTGATAAAAAGAAAAATGAAACCTTTGCTACTGATTTAGCCGCACAGTTGAACTCTGATAATTGGACCAATAAAGAAAAAGAACAGTTAAGTCATGAATCTGATCAACAAAAAGTTGTCGTACTTGAGAGTTTTGTAAACAAACGTCAAGCCGAATTTAATTCTGTAGAAAAACAAGCTGCTGAACTAAACAAACAAGTTCAAACTGCGGACAAGAATTTTCAAAGTGCCAAAGATTTAGACAAACAATTTTCCGATTTGGATACCGCTAAACACGATTATCAATTGAATATCGTCAACAAAGAATCTGAAATTTCTACTCAACAACAACACGTCTCAGAATTACAATGGGCAGATGGTTTGAAAAATACTTTACGTGACCTCGATAGTAAAAATGAAGAGTTAAAAAAGATCAATGATAGAAGTCAAAAATTAACTGTCCAAATGAAACTCTCTCAAAAAGACTATCAATCAGCTACAACTAAGAATGAGGAATTAACTGCTCAAAAAGCCGATTTTGATCAAAAGGAAAAACAAAGTAAGAAGTTAGCAATTCTGATTCCTGACATTGAACGTGTTGAAAGAATCCGCAAGGAAATTGCCAAACAGGCGCCTGAATTGTCAGCTTTACAAGATAATTTATCTGAACAAAATGAAGAACTTCAAAAAATCACCTCACAAATTGATGCTAAAAAAGAATCTTTAATCGATAGCGACAAGCTTCAAACGCAAAAGGATACCTTAACACGTGAAAAAGATGATTTTGTCGAAACCCTCACTCCCCTTGAAAATCAACAGCTTAGCAATCAAAAAGATGTAAAACGTCTCCAAACTCATTTAGATGAATTAAAATCGCAATTACAGTCGAAAACAGAAAATCTTCAACAAGCTCAAGCTGATTTTCAAGAGAAAAAAGGTCATCGTCAGGCGCTAATGATTGCTCAGCTTCAAAAAGAACTAGTCGACGGAGAACCTTGTGTTGTCTGTGGTTCCACTGATCATTCTCATATGGTTAAGACGATTGACGCCGATGAAACCGAATTAAAAGCTTCAATGGAACAAGTTGATAAATCACAAAATCAATTTGCTTCAGCTCAAAAAGAAGTTGAAACAGTTAATAACAATATTTCCGAGACAACCGCTGAATTAAATGCAGCCCAGGATAGTCTTAAAATCGCTACCCAAAAATTGAATGAGACTTATTTGGAATTAACCGAAAAATCTGAATTAACCTTTGCTAATGAATTCAATCTGTCTGCTTCAAAATCAATTTTTGAAAAAGAGATTGCCTCTCTTACTGGACAATTAGCTATTGCCAACAAACTAACTGCCGAAATTGAAAAATTAACTAAAGACAGTCAAAAAATTGCTGACGAACAAAATGAATTTAAGCTTGATTTAGCTACCAAAAAATCAGCCTTAGAGGCCAACCAAAAAGATCTCAAACAAACTCTTGCTAAACTTGGTAATGAAAAACGCTCTAGTCAGGAAATCACTCAAGAAATTAAAACCTTAGATGCAGCCGTTAAGGACTATCAAGAACAAGTTACTGAAACACGAAAAGTGGCTCAAGATAGTCAGATTAAGTATTCCAACAATAAAACACAGTTAGAAGATGTGGAAAAACAGGCTGCTGAACAAAAGATTGCTATTGAAAAATTACAAGAGAATATCGATTCAGTTTTAAGTGACTCTGATACCAAGACTAATGACATCAAAGTATTACGTATTTGGATTGACGAAATAAATGATGGCGTGCTTTCCGACTTACAGATCAAAATTTCTAACTACAAACAAGAAAAAACTCGTTTGGAAAAACGTATTGATGAATTATCTACTGCATTAACCGACAAAGAAAAACCTGATTTAGAAACACTTCAAACAGTCTTAAACAATTTACAAACTCAAAAGGATGAATTGATTTCTCAAGTTGCCAATGCTAAACGAACTTTCCAAGATGCTGAAAAGAACTTAAAACGTATCAAAGATATCATTGCGCAACAAGGTGACTTTGCGAAGAAGTTCAGTCAATTATCCGATCTCTATAATATTGTGAATGGTCAAGGTAACAATGACAGTAAATTGAAGTTAGAAACTTATGTTGTGCAAAACTATCTACAGAAGGTTCTCAATTACGCTAATGATCACTTTATCAACTTGCTTTCTAACAATCGTTATACTTTTGAATTGTCAGATGATCCTAGCGACAAAATGCGTGATCACGGCCTGGATATCAATATCTTTGATAATGAAACTGGTAAATCTCGTTCATCAGATACTTTATCCGGTGGTGAAACCTTTATTGCCGCCTTGTCTATCGCCCTTTCACTTAGTGAAGTCGTTCAATCATCTTCTAATGGAGTTCAAATTGATGCTTTATTTGTTGATGAAGGATTCGGCTCACTTGATGATGAAACCCTTGAAAAATCTATGACTGCTTTGGAAACTATCGGTCAAAATCGTATGGTCGGTGTTATCAGTCATATTGAATCTATGAAACAAACTATTGGTCAACAGGTTTTAATTAAGAAACTTGGCGATGGTCGTAGTAAGGTTGAAATTGTTAATAAGTAACGTAAAAAAGCCGCCCATTTCTGGATGGCTTTTTATTTTTGGGGAGAATTATTTTGAGGATTTTTTTGGATAGCCCTTTGTTTCTAAATAACCATTGTTCTTTGCAATATAGTAGAAACGAGTTACGTAGGCCAGATTCCTGTGGTTTGCTACAGAACTGAAATCATCCGCAAGTTCAGCAGCTAATTCCAGTTCTTAGGCAAATCCTCAGAGGCTGACCGCCCCTGCTTCGCTCTCTTTATAATGCATTAACGCCGATAAACCTTTTCTCCAACACTCTTAAAATAGCATCGGCTGTATCTAATGATGTGTAAAGTGGTACTGAATTCAAGACGGCATTTTGTCTGATGATATATCCGTCTGATGTATGTGTTCGTTTGTCTCCGATTGTGTTGATCAATAATTGTACTTTGTTGTGTGTGATGTCATAAATAATATCTTTATCTGACTCACCTACTTTTGGTACGGCCTTGGCTCTGACACCTAATTTATTGAAGTAATCGGCAGTCCCTTGGGTTGCTAACACTTGGAAGCCTACTTCTTCAAATCTTCTTGCTAAGGTAGATGCTTCTTTTTTGTCTGTATCATTAACAGTAATCAGAACATTTCCAGCATCTTTGATATGTTGATTAGTTGCTTCAAAGGCTTTATATAAGGCTTCAGTATAATCAATTCCTGATCCCATGACTTCACCAGTTGATTTCATCTCTGGTCCTAAGGCACTATCAACATCGTTTAATTTATTGAAGGAGAATGTTGGTGCTTTAACATGGATCAATCTTGATTCTGGTGCTAGTCCTGGTTCTAATCCTAGAGTATTAAAGTTAGCTCCTAAGATTAATTTAGTAGCAATCCTTGCCATTTGAATTCCGGTAACTTTACTTAGGAATGGAACTGTTCGGCTGGCACGTGGATTTACTTCAATTACGTAGGCTTGATTATCGTGAATAACAAATTGAATATTCATGATTCCGACACAGTGTAATTCTTTTGCTAAACGTTTAGCGTATTCAACAATCTGATCTTGTACCGAATCAGGAATATTTTGTGGAGGATAAACGGCCATCGAATCTCCTGAATGAACTCCGGAACGTTCGATATGTTCGATGATACCTGGTAACAAGACGTTCTCGCCATCACTTAGAGCATCAATTTCACATTCACGTCCTGTTAAGTAACTATCAATTAAAACTGGATGATTATTTGATACATGAACGGCTTCTTTCATATATTTATTCAATTCAGCATCCGATTTGATAATCTCCATTGCTCGTCCACCTAGAACATAACTTGGGCGAATCAAGACAGGATATCCAATTTTTTGAGCAATTTTTAATGCACCTTCTGGTGAAGTAGCTGTACCACCAATTGGTTGAGGAATCTCTAGTTTCTTAATAATTTGATCAAATAAATCACGATCTTCAGCACGGTTGATATCTTCAACTTGTGTACCTAGAATCTTGATACCATTTTCTTTCAAAGGCTCGGCTAAGTTAACTGAAGTTTGACCACCAAATTGAACGATAGCACCAATTGGTTTTTCCAAATCACAGACATTCAAAACATCTTCCAAAGTTAGTGGTTCAAAATATAATTTATCGGCAATTGAATAGTCGGTTGAAACTGTTTCAGGATTATTGTTAATAACGATTGCTTTATAACCCATTTGTTGAACCGCATTGACACAGTGAACCGTTGAATAGTCGAATTCAATCCCTTGTCCAATTCGGATAGGACCTGAACCTAAGATTAAAACTGACTTATCAGACATCTTTTCTGATTCATTTTCAGTTTCATAAGTACTGTAGAAGTATGGTGTTTCAGCTTCGAATTCGCCGGCACAGGTATCAACAGTTTTATAAGTTGGTAAAATTCCACTTTGAATTCTGAAGGTACGAATAATATCTTCTGACAAACCATTCAGACGGGCAATTGTCTTATCCGAGTAGCCTAGACGTTTAGCATCGGTTACAATCTCCTTGGTCAATGATCCATTCGTCAATTCTTTTTCGAAGTTGATGATATTTTTCATTTTGGCTAAGAAGAAGGGATTGATAGCTGTTAATTGATTGATTCTTTCATAAGAAACATCCCGACGTAATAATTCAGCTAGATAAAATAGTCGATCATCCTTAGGTGTTTGGACATATGTTTCCAAATCTTCAGTAGACTTATCTTTGAGTGAATCCATGATTAAATCATGTTGATCAATTTCCAAAGAACGAACGGCTTTTTGAAGAGCTTCTTCAAAGTTACGTCCCAAGGCCATTACTTCACCAGTAGCTTTCATCTGTGTACCAATTGTGCGATCAGCTTTGGAAAACTTATCAAATGGCCAACGTGGAATCTTGCAGACAACATAATCCAAAGCTGGCTCGAATTGTGCAAAAGTTTTTCCAGTAATTGGATTAGTGATTTCATCTAATGTTAATCCGACAGCAATTTTAGCGGCAATCTTAGCAATTGAGTAACCAGTTGCTTTTGAAGCCAAAGCTGAAGAACGGCTGACACGTGGATTTACTTCGATGATGTAATAGTTACTTGTCTTAGTATCGATAGCTAGTTGAACGTTACAACCACCTTCAATTTTTAGTGCACGAATAATTTTTAGCGAAACATCACGTAATTTTTGAACTTCAGTATCTGAAAGAGTCTGAATCGGTGAAACAACGATGGAATCTCCAGTATGAATTCCGACCGGATCAACATTTTCCATATGACAGACAGCTAAAGCATTGTCTGCACTATCACGCATTACTTCGAATTCAATTTCCTTGAAGCCAGCAATACTTTGCTCAATTAAACATTCAGTTGATGGTGAAACTTTCAAACCACGTTCAACGATCTCCTTTAATTCAACATCGTCATGCGCAACACCACCACCAGTTCCACCCATTGTGAAAGCTGGTCTGATAATTACAGGAAAACCAATTTGGTCAGTGAACTCTTTGGCATCTTGGTAGGTATAGGCTGTCTTTGAAGCAGGAATTGGTTCATGTAACTTCTGCATTAATCTTTTGAATTCTTCGCGATCTTCAGCTTCGTTAATAGTATTTAATTTAGTTCCAATAATTTCGATATTTAATTGATCAAGGATTCCTGATTCTTGCAATTGAACAGCCATATTCAACCCAGTTTGACCACCTAATGTTGGTAGAATAGCATCTGGGTGCTCCTTAACTAAAACTTTTTCCACAAATTCCAAAGTGATTGGTTCGATGTAAACTTTATCAGCGATATGTTTGTCGGTCATGATCGTAGCTGGATTGGAATTGATCAAAACAACTTCATAACCCTCTTCTTTAAGAGCTAAACAAGCTTGAGTTCCTGAATAATCAAATTCGGCAGCCTGTCCAATAATAATTGGACCAGAACCGATGATCATAATTTTTTTAAGGTCTGTTCTTTTTGGCATAATTAATTTTTCCTCCAGCTATTTGTTTAGTCTTTCCAAGAATTTATCAAAAATAAAGTCAGCGTCATGTGGTCCCGGCATTGCATCCGGATGAAATTGAACTGAGAAAGCATTGTATTTAGTATGTTCAACACCTTCAACTGTTTGGTCATTCAATTCAACTTGGGTCACTTTCAAATCTGTATTAGCGATGGATTCCGGATCAACCGCATAACCATGATTTTGTGAAGTGAAATAAATTTTGCCTGTTTCCAAATTTTTAACTGGATGATTGAAACCACGATGTCCAAATTTCATCTTAAAAGTTTTCGCACCATTGGCTAGACATAAAAGTTGATGTCCCATACAGATACCGAAGACTGGATACTTCTTCTCTAGTTCCACGATGTTACCCAAAATATCAGTGTGATCAACCGGATCTCCAGGTCCATTACTCAAAAGAATCCCATCGGGTTTTAAGTTTTCGATATCCGCAACTGAAGTATTACCTGGCACAACGGTTACTTTAACGTCGCGTCTTTGTAATTCATCGACAATACTTTGTTTGTAGCCGTAATCTAACATCACGACATGCTTACCTTTGCCCGCAAATACCTGTGAAGTTTCAGTAATACTCTTATTCAATTGGTCTCTATCCAATTGCCAGTCTGCAATTTGGTCAATTAATCCTGAATTCAAATTGTCGACGATAGCTGCCTTTAGAGCTCCAGCTTTCCTAATTTTCAAAGTAATGGCACGTGTATCAATCCCTTGGATTCCGGGAATATTCTCTTCTTTCAGGAATTGGTCGATAGTCATCTCACTTTGGTAATTACCAACAACTTCCGCAATTTCACGAGCTAAAACACCTTTGATGTATGACTTAGGTGACTCGTTAAACTTTTTAGAAATTCCGTAATTACCAATCATTGGTGTACAAAAATTAATAATCTGTCCGTTGTAAGATTGGTCAGTGATAGCTTCCTGATATCCACTCATACCGGTTGTGAAAACTAACTCACCAATCGTTTCAACATCACCACCGAAAGCCTTACCTTCAAAATATGTACCATCTTCAAAAACTAGATATCTTTTCATAATATTCTCCAAACTTTCACAATATTTGAGACAGAAAAAGGGATGCTTTATCCAGCATCCCTCAAGTTTTGTCTTAGATTGATTATTTAGACTGAACCTTTGAGACCTCTCTGGATCTGATTAAAAATTCAAGATATAAAAAAACTTTCTTTGCCAGTGCGACAAAGAAAGTTAGTTAGGGTTTCCCCATAAGCGATTGCACTTTCCAAGTCTCACTGGACTTAATTAAAAGTTGTTGTCCATATAATACAAGGAACTTCAGTGTTCGTCAATAGGGTTATTTTTTAAAGACATGCTCACGGTGATATTGTAAATATTCTTTATTAGGAGAATATTGGTAGTTCATATGTATTTTTCTATTCTTGTATTTATTTAATAATTTATTAGTTTCCCCATCTGGTGCAGCAACATCAGAAATAACAATATGGCCTTTATCATTGAAGGTAAAATACCCTGCTGTGAAGGCTTCAGCTAACATTTTGGTAAAGCTGATTCCATTACGCGGATCCAAACGAATCTCCTTATTGGCCGACCAAGGAACAATTCTCGCTACCACCAAATCATCCTCATCCACCGGACCAGCCACCGCTGATTTATAATGATAATTAAATTTTACTTTATCCGTAAAAAACTTTTGAACCGCATTGTAAGTTTTAACACCCTTAGCCTCATCATTGATAAAATACAATTCATTCTTCTCAGCCTGATAACATTTCACCGCCAACAGTTCTTCAGCATCCGACAATTTCGGTTCAGATACCATATTCTTCTGACGCTCTAATAAACCTCTGTAGTCATGCTCATTTATCTGCGTGATGCCATTCATGTTAAAGAAGTTAGACCACTTACCTTTGAATTTACGAAATGTCCAATCAAAAGTACGCAAATTTTGTTTCATGAGACGATGAGAAAACAAATAAGGTTGTTCAATTGTGACAATGTCATTGCCAGTAGCTGGAGCTTGCCTTACAACCTCGCCGAATTTTCCAGCACCATAAAGGTAAAATTCATTACCCCACTCTGAAGCACTGCCGGAGCGACGATAAATGATCAAATCACCTTTGTGAAGCTGATTATTATTATGATTTTGATAACTATAGTATTTAAAATCCACATCATTGTGTTCAATACTGGAGCTGGAATCTATTATGAAATAGTTAGTTTGGGAGTTATTCATAAATTACACATCCTCTACTCTTCATTGTACACAAATCATCTATAAAACTTAACCGTTCTGATATACTTGTCTATTAGAACAATTACAAATTGGAAGTGAATTATATGGACCCTGATTACGAAATTAACCAAGGCGTAAACTTTGGCTTTATCGACAACTCGACACAATCATTATCTCGTTATCAACCAGCATTGGTAACTAACCAAAACGGAACTGTGCTCGACACCTTGGAAGATGAATTACGCAATGCCAAATCTTTCACCATTGCCGTGGCTTTCGTTACTTCGGGTGGTCTACTAGATCTCAAAAGTATTCTGGCTGACATCGCTACACATGGTGTCCGTGGAAAACTTATCACTTCAACTTATTTAGGCTTCAACAATCCTAATGTCTTCGATGATCTATTACAAATCCCTAATCTCGACGTTAAAGTTTTAGACCAAGATGGCTTCCATACGAAAGCCTATTATTTTAAACACGATGATTATGAAAGTGCCCTAATCGGAAGTTCCAATCTAACACAAAACGCTTTGAAAAAGAATTTCGAATGGAACTTACGCATCACTTCGACTGAACGTGGTGATGTTATTCATAATGTTAAAAACGAACTAGATAGTCTTTGGCAACAAGCTATCCTTTTGACACCATCATGGATAGAAGATTATCGCCAGAATTGGCAACCTAATTATTCAAATTATCAGAGCAAGAAAAAGATCAAATCAGCAGGTAAAATCGTTCCTAACGCGATGCAGAAACCAGCTTTGGAAGCTCTGAAACACTTACGAGATGTCGAACGTGCTAAAAAGGGACTAGTTGTGGCAGCGACTGGAACTGGTAAAACCTATTTAGCTGCTTTTGATGTTCAACAATTTAATCCTAAGAGACTATTATTCGTCGTTCACCGGGAACAAATTCTGCGTAAAGCTATGTCCAGTTTTAAAGAAATTTTAGGCGGATCTGACAACGACTATGGTATTCTCAGCGGTAATCAAGAAGAAGTAACTGCGCGTTATCTTTTTGCAACGGTTAACATGATTTCTAAAAAATCGATTCGTGAACAATTGGGAGCCACTGCCTTCGACTACATTATCATCGATGAGGCTCATCGCGTTAACCAAAATCAGCCTGGTGAAAAGGAATCAATGTACCAACGTTTGATGAACTTCTACCAACCACAATTCATGTTGGGAATGACGGCTACTCCTGAAAGAACTGATGGAACCAATGTCTACAAGTATTTCGATTATCATCTGGCTTATGAGATTTCATTATTAGACTCATTAGACAACGACCTACTCGTACCTTTCCACTACATCGGTGTAACTGACTATGAGAAAAATGGTGAAGTTATCGATGACAAAACTAGTTTGAAATATTTAGTATCTGATGAACGTGTAAATTACATTATTGATAAAACTAATTACTATGGTCCTCGTGGTGATAATGTACATGGATTAATTTTTATTAGCCGTGTCGCTGAAGGTCGTGAATTGGCTGTTAAGCTTACTGCTAAAGGAATCAATGCTCAACTTGTTTCTGCTGAGGATACGGTCGAAACTCGTGAAAAAGCTGTTCGAGAATTGACTGACGGCAAACTACAATACATCATCACAGTTGATATTTTTAATGAGGGCGTGGATATTCCTATCCTCAATCAAATTGTCATGATGCGTCCCACAAAATCCAGCATCATATTTCTACAACAACTAGGCCGCGGATTACGTAAATCTGCTCATAAAGAATTCGTGACAATTTTAGATTTTATCGGTAATTATGATGAAAATTATATGATTCCAATGGCATTCGACCGCTCTCATACCAGCAACAAAGAGAAAATCCTCAAACAGATCGTCAGCCCCAGTATTTCTGGAGTTTCCACGATTCATTTTGAAGAAGTAGCTCGTAATCGGATTCTGGCAGCCGTTTCAAAAGCTCGTTTAAATGATATGAATCGTTTCAAAGTTGCTTATCAAAGCCTTAAAGATAAAATTGGCTTGCGGTCACCTATGTTATTAGATTTTGCTAAGCTAGGCAGTGTTGATGTTCCCGATATAATTGATAAATTTAAGACTGTTTATGACATGCAAAATAAATTTGAAAATAACATTTCTGATTCACTTACTAAAGAACAGTACTCATTTTTGAAATTTATTTCTGCGGAAATCACTGTATCTAAACGTCCGGTGGAAGCTTGGATTTTGAAACAATTGTTACTTCGACATACTTTAACTGACGAAGAAATTCTATCTGAACTTCAATCTCAAAATATTTTCTGTGACAGTGAAACTTTGATCAATGTGGCTTCTGTCTTAGATTTCAGTTACTTTTCAAAAGTAAAACAAAAAAAATACGGCCAAGTTGTGTTAACTGACCGTATCGTTGATAAATGGAAATTTACTTCTGAACTCCAGCAAATGTTGCAATCACAAGCATTTAGAAAATATTTTGAAGATGCCTTAGATGCAAAACTTTGGGATGTACGTCAGAATCCAACAATCTATCGTAATCGATTTATCATTGGTGAAAAATATTACCGTCCTGACATTATCAAGATGTTGAACTGGAAAAATGAACCGAATTATATAAATATTGGTGGTTATGGATTACGCGATGATGGACGTTTTCTCCCAGTTTTCATATCTTTAAAGAAAACCGTGAAAGTCCAAAATAAGATGGTATATGAAAATACCTTCTCGGATCGTTCCACCCTACCTTTGTTCTCTAAAAGTGGACGTTCAATGTCCAGTACAGTCGAGAGTGAAATTCTCAAACATAAAGGTTTTGGGATGATCCAATTATTCGTGAGAAAATCTAACAACGATAGAATCGATGGTAAAGATTTTTACTATCTTGGTTCCGCACGTATTCTTACCGCAAAAGATATTGTTGAAGAAAACAGCGATGGTAAGCCAACCAAATTAGTTGAATTTACACTTCGATTGGAACATGAATTGGATTTGGGATTGTATCATTTTTTGACTGAAGAATAACAAAAACAGCAAGACCAATTGAGGTTTTGCTGTTTTTTATTACACTACGTTTAGAACAGTTTTCGTAATTTTCCCATAGCCGCACTAAATTCCTCACAAGTAGTATAGGCAAAGGATAACCGAATAGATCGGTTCTTCTTAAAATCATAAATATCACCGGTATTCAAAAGTATTCCTTCATCCAAGGCCTTCTCAAACAAATCTTCGGCTTCAATATCATTCTTAAAAGTCAACCAGATATAAAATCCACCAATAGGTTGATTCCAAGTGGCGATTTCTTGAAAATTATCTTCCAAAACTTTCAAGGCATTATCGCGACGTTTCTTCAATTCCTTTTTCAAATTAACCAGATATTCATCATACAAACCGCTATTCAAGAATTCAGCGAATACCAATTGTGATAAGGAACTGGCCTCATAATCCATCTGCATCTTGGTATCTCCTAGTCTCTGGATAACTGGTTCAGATGCAATGACCCAACCAATCCTCAAGCCTGGTGCCAAAGCTTTTGAAGCACTGCCTAAATACATGACCATCCCGTTTTTATCCATAGCTTTCAAAGCGGTTGGTTGCTGGTCAAAACATAATTCCTGGTAGACTCCATCTTCTATGATTGGGAGTCTATTTTGTATACAGAATTCCATCAATTCATGACGTCTGAAGTCTGACATGGTGGTACCGGTAGGATTATGATTGGTCGGGATCGTGTACAAAACTGATTCCTTATCTTTCAAACGTTTCTCAATACGCCAATATTCCATCCCATCTCTATCCATTGGTATTCCGTCTAAATTTAGACCCATGGATTGGAAAGTTTGGAGTGATTTCAAGTAACTTGGCGCCTCGGTGAAGACAGTGCTACCATCCTCCAATAAACATGAAGCAATCAGTTGCAAAGCTTGCAACGCACCGGAGGTAATCAAAATATTTTTCACTCCAACATTGATGCCTAATTTTTGCATATGTTTAGCAATCGCTGTTCGCAACTCTAACAAGCCTAAGGGTTCCGCATATCCTAAAGATGTTATTTCGGTACTCAATTTTTGCATGATTTCCGACCACATTTTTTTAGGAAAAAGTCGAGGGTCCAACTCCCCTGTTCCTAAACGGGTGATCTTAGGAGCAAATTCCCAATGATTGATCTGTTGAATACGACGCGTATTCTCTTGAAAATAGCCGGCAGAAATATATTTTTTCCAATTTAAAGATGTTGGCAACATCAATGACCAGGTATTACTGATAATCTGAGTCCCGGCACCATGTTTACCAGAGATTATTCCGTATGAAGTCAATTCATCAATGGCAGTCGAAATAGTACTCCGATTCACGTGAAACATTTTGGCTAAATCCCGCTGTGACGGCAATCTAGTACCGATCTGCCATTGTCCACTGGCGACTTTATCACAAACATATTTAACGATTTGGCGATAAATTGGTACCGAACTTTTTTTGTCTGGTTGCCAGTCAATCACGACTGGAAATTCTCTTCTCATCCAATTCTCCTTTGGTTGGGTTTATAAAAATAACTTGGTTGGTTACTATTTTTAAAAACACTTATATAATCAGTATTGTGCTTAAATTATAAACCATAATTTGGTTGGCAAGGGAGGTAAAATTATGAACTTTTTTCTACAAGGACTAACTATGGGATTCGCGATTGAAGCGCCGATTGGTTTAGCAAATTTATTCGTGATCAATAATGCGTTAACTCAATCACGCCGTCGTTCATATATCGCTGCCTTTTTTGTGGCTTTCTTTGACATTGCTCTATCAATTGCCTGCTTCTTCGGTATTGGAGCAGTCATGAAGCAATTTGAATGGCTCAAAATTGCTATTCTTCTTTTCGGAAGTTTAATCGTAATTTATATGGGGATTAATCTTTTACGAGCTGAAACTTCTGAAATCGGCAGTAAAGATACTGAATTAACCATGTTCAAAACCATTTCGACAGCATTTGTCATGATTTGGTTCAATCCACAAGCAATCATTGATGGATCACTGATGTTGGGGGCTTTTCAAGTCACACTACCAGTCAATAGTTATCCAATCTTCATTGGCGGTGTTGTCATCGCTTCATTTGTTTGGTTTATTGGTTTGAATCTAGTCATCGCTAAGTTTAAAGATAAATTCAACGCTAAAGTTTTACGGACTATCAACATGGTCTGCGGCGCTGTTATCATTCTTTACGGTTTGAAATTGTTCTATAACTTCATTACATTGATAATTCATTAAGCCTCTTGGATTTAAAACAAATAAAAACGGGTAATCGTATTTTGATTGCCCGTTTTATTTTTGCTTTTATTTATAAATAACCAATATTCTATGCAATATAGTAGAAACGCGTTCCACAAGGGCAACTTCCTGTGGTTTGCTACGATACCGAAATCACACGCCAAGTACGCGTGTAATTCCGATATCTAGGCAAATCCTCAGAGGCTAAACGCCCTTGTTCCACGCTCTAACTAATTGATTCGATTAGTGACCACTCCAATTGTGTAGTGTAATTACCAGCCTCGTGAACACTGTTGCCAATGAATAGTTTAGGTCCTTCATGATCTTGCCAAGCAACTGAATCAAGCGTTTGACCATTAACAGTTTCAGAAACAAGCGTACCATTTTCATTCAGAACTTCATAACTACCATCTTGTTGATAATAACGCATCTCCGAATTTAATACTTTTTCATCAGATTTAAAAGGATTTTTCTGCGATAAATATAAAGTTAAAGCCTGTTTATTACGACGTTTATCATCCACTTCCAAATGACTGCTTTCAATCTTATCTCTATCAAGTAAAGTATCGGTCGTATATGAATTAATTGTTTTGTAACTCCAATCATTTGCTTGTAAATTGATACTATTGTCAGCAAAATTCAATTTTAAATTTTGAGCTGGGAGATACTGTCCTAGCAGATTACCACTAGTATCGTAACCATTTGCACTCACAGTAGAATCGAACGATAAAGTTTCATTTTTCCCAACTGTTGAATTGATTTCAATTGCGAAATCCTTTGTGGTTACGAAATTTAAATTACGCAAAGTCAAAATTGTACCTTGATTATTATCCGGATCAGACACGCTAATATAATCCGTAAAATTTTGATTGTTCACCTTGACGTTATCAATTACCGAAGTCTTAGGTAACTTAATTTGTATTTCAGCCCTTGTCAAAGCCGAATTCAGATTACTATCCTTAACCGTAATTCGATGAATCACTTTATCATTCTCGGCCACATTATTTATGATTGTATTCTCACTATTGTGGTCCTCATAACTACTGTTGAAGATAGTATTATTAACAGAAACATCAGGAACGACATTCTTTCTAACGCTCAAATTAGCTTTATTAGTAGTAACGGTCGTCGTACTATCACCACTTGTTACAGTCAAAACTGCATAGTACTTAGTTCCATTATCAGTAGCATAAACTGTATTAGCAGTTGTATACGTTAGAACATCACTATTGTTGTTAGTTACAACAGTATCTTTACCCGCAGTATCTACCTTATGCCAGACAACATTAGTCGGTTTTTCATCGAATTTTCCTTGTACCGCAAAAGTCGCTTTCTTACCTTCATCGACTGTTTGGTCATCCAATCCTCCACCAATCTTAATATCGACATAACCACTAACACTGGTACCATCACTGTTACTCATTGTCCCAGTCACTCGAACTGTTCCAGATTTACTACTGGTATTGGCCGTTACTAGTCCCGTCCTACTATCTACCGTTGCCAAACTAGTATCGCTAACCTTCCAAGTTATATTTCCCGTTGCATTATTAGGTGTTGGAGTCCCAGTTACATAGGTTGTAGCCGCACTGGACTGATTGTTGTACAAATAATTATCATTAGCTTTCACACTCAAGGCAGTGGCATTAATAGGACTTGGAAAAGTTGTTATAAATGCTACTTTTGAATAAACGATAGTATCTAGTAAACCTGGAATTAGGCCATACCAGCGCGTCATCTGTTGATAATAGACCGTTCCCACTTTAGTTGGTGTCACCGTTAATTCTTTAGTTGTTTGTGACATCTGAGTCCAAGTCTGCCCATCAGTGGATTGGTACCAAGTATAATGTGGACTTGATAGCAAGCCTAATAGGGCATCGACAACTGAACGACCAGAATCGGTATAGAGAGTTTTAGGATTATTGACGTACGTGTATTGATTTTCCGGTTGTAAATTATATCCCGAAGACAACCAAATAAACAACAAAATTATCGGATCAGCAGTTGGCGTGTGATATGGAGTAACTGCCGCTTTTGCAGTGGTTGCCGTAGGAATAATCTTAGATATAATTTTATTTTCAGGAGCACTTTTATCAAAATTTGATTGATCTAAACTCATGGCTGTGAAAACCAGCATCATACTAAAAAGAGTACTAATTAGAATTTGACGTTTCTTTTTCATCTCCCTTACCTCTTAACCTTTTCTCAAGTTTACGGGTTTCCAGTAAAAAAGGCACTTTTATACTCTATTCCACAATAAATAGCCAGCAACTCTTTTTCGAGTTACTGGCTATTTCCTTCTTTATTTACGTAATTTAATCTGTAACCATTTGATTACGGTAAAGTCCGGCATAGAAACCATCCTCTGCCAACAATTTATCATGATTACCTTGTTCAATAATCGCACCATCTTTTAGAACAACAATTTTATCGGCATTCAAAATTGTCTTCAAACGATGAGCAATAACGAAACTAGTCCGACCTTGAATAACTCGGTCCATTGCCGCTTGAATGTTAGCTTCCGTGACAGTATCAACATTTGAAGTGGCTTCATCCAGAATCAATAATTGTGGATTAGTCAAAATTGTTCTGGCAATCGACATCAATTGTTTCTGGCCAGCTGAGAAAATACTTTGCTCATCAGATACTTCTGTTTCATACCCCTTAGGCAAACTGGCGATGAACTCATGAATATTAGCCTGCTTAGCAGCATCAATAACACGTTCCATACTTGCGTCAGGATCACCAAATCGAATGTTGTCTGCAATCGTTCCTGAGAATAATTGTGGATCTTGTAAGACAATACCAACATTCTTTCGTAATTCTTTCAAAGAGAACTCACGAATATCAGTTCCATCAATCGTAATTCCTCCACTATCCACGTCGTAGAAACGATTCAAAAGATTCATAACAGTTGTCTTACCGGAACCTGTTGGTCCAACTAAAGCCACCATTTCGCCCTTATGAACAGAAATTGAAACACCATGTAAAATTTCTTTACCTGGTAAGTAACTAAAGTGAACATCATCAATTTGCAATTCATCTTTAATCCCAGCCAATGATTTACCTTCAGCAGGTTGAACTTCATCTGGCTGACTTCTAACTTCATCAACACGACGAGCACCTGTGATGGCTAATTGAATCATTCCGTACAAACTAGTCAATGACATGATTGGTTGGTAATACTGCTGTGCATAGTTAACGAAAACAACAACCAAGGCTAAAGCAGCACCAGTTGATAGAGTTCCGTTTAAAGCAAACCATGAACCAAAGAAAATAACGATAGCTGTGTTTAACAAGGACATCCCTTGCATCAAAGGATTCAAAACACCTGACCAAATTTGACCAGACATAGCTGATTTACGGACTTTTTGATTGTGTTTTCTAAATCCTGCAATCGAATCTTTTTGTAATCCATTAGTGATAATAACTTTTTGAGCAGTAACTTGTTCATTAATATAACCGTTCATTTTACCGATATCATCCTGTTGATGGTTAACCGCCACACCAGCTTTTTTCATAACAACTGCCGCAATGATTAAAGCTACCGGAGTAGATCCCATCGTTACCCAAGCCATTGTCACGTTCTGATCAAACATAACAATCAAAATACCAATAAATTGAGCTACGGATAAGAAAATTTCAATTAAAGCCTGATTCATCGCATTAAAAATGTTATCCAAATCAGAAGTGTAACGTGCCAAGATATCCCCATCACTGTGAGAATCAAAATATTGTACTTGCATCCGTTGCATCTTACGGAATAACCCAACACGCATCGTACCAGTTGAATAGGCTGTAATTCTGGCTAAAATCATACTAGCTATAAATAAAGTACTGGCATCACCCAAATACAATGCCAAGTAAACCCACAAAGTTTTATGGAAAGAACCTAAATTAGCATCCCCACGGGTAGCAGTATTTGTCCACTGTTGTAAGTAAGTTGTTAACTCAGAAACTGCACGACCAAGATAAGTTGGAGCAATAACAATACATGCGGTTGAAATACCGATTAGTATCGCCGTCACGAGAAAACCAAACCAGTATTTTTTTAAATAGTGCCAATAGTATTTTCCTGCATTCTTTAAATCCCTCATGATTTTGCCCCCTCTCTAGCCTTTTGCGTACGGTAAATCTCTTGATATACCGAATTATGAGCCACTAATTCTTTGTGATTACCATTTCCAACAATGTGACCACTATCCATAACTAAAATTCGATCTGCTCGTAAAATTGAAGAAATCTTTTCAGCAATCACTACTGTAGTAGTCTTCGTCAAATCTCTATCCAAAGCTTCTTGAACCAGTTTTTCAGATTTAGCATCCAAAGCTGATGTGGCATCATCCAAAATTAAAATCTTTGGCTGCGCAATAACACCACGAGTAATTGACAATCTTTGTTTTTGACCACCAGAGAAATTAGACGAGCGTTCTTCAACCGGTGCATCATAAGTCAAAGGCAAACGTTCAATAAATTCAGAAGCTTGCGCAACGTTAGCTGCCCATTGCATTTGAATTGGTGTGGCATCTTCTTTAACTTGACGTAAATTAGCTGAAATAGTTCCTGAGAATAACGTTGAACGTTGTAAAACGTAAGCAACCGTCTCTCGTAAAGATTTTTCAGAAAGTTGACGAACATCAACCCCACCAACTTTGATCGTACCAGAATCGGGATCATACAAACGGGCAATTAATTGAGCCAATGTCGTCTTACCCGATCCAGTCGCACCAATGATACCAATCATTTCACCGGCTTTAACTTTGAAACTAATATCCTTCAATGTCGGCGTATCATCACCAGGATAAGTAAAGGTTACATTATCAAATTCAATGTCACCTTCTACCGGATCAGAATTACCCTCAACGTATGACATACTAGGATCAGTTCCCATGACTTCACCAATACGTCCTAGAGAAATATTAGCTCTAGAAGCTGCAATCATTAAGAAACCACCATTAATTACTGCAAATAGAATTTGCATCAAATAGGAAATAAAACTAGTAATTGCTGCTAAATAAGTAGGATGAACCGTTAAGTTTTGTCCAACTAGATAAACTGCCAAAACTACGGCAATATTGGCTGTTAAGAAGAAAGCAGGCATCAGAATGGCAAAAGTGTAACCAATCTTAGCTGTAACTTTAGTCAAATTATCTGAAGCAGCTGAAAACTTCTTGATTTCATGTGGCTCTTGCACAAAGGACTTAACAACACGAATACCCATCAAATTTTCACGAGCAACCGTATTAACATCTTCAATATCTTGTTGTGTTTCCGCAAAATAACCACTCATCTTTTTGTACGTGTACAAACTAACTGCTATGACAATAATCATCATACCAATCAAGACCCACCACTGTTGTGGCATTGTTATCATGGCTAAAATGAAGGCTCCGATAAACAACAATGGAATCCGACTTACTTGTTGAAAAGCAGCCATAACAATTTGCTGAACCTGATTAATATCATTCGTCATTCTAACAACTAAGTTCGATGCTGAGAACTTCTCTACATCCGCATAGGCAAAAGATTGTACCTTATCGTATAGATCTGAACGTAAATCAGTCGCCACGCCTAATGCAACGTGAGCTGAATAAATCGTATTGACGACCCCTGCAATAATTCCGACTATCGCTAAAATAATCAAAATTATTCCTTGTTGAAAAATGGTATTCTTATCACCCTTCAAAATTGCATTCATAATTACTTGCAACAATCGTGGTTGCCAAAGTGTCGCAAACACTAAGGCTATAACTGAAATAAGCGCAATATAAACATCTTTTCGATAGCGCTTGATATATGGCATTAATACTTTCATTAATTTCCCCCCTTTTGTTTAGTTCCAATCCAGTAAAAAAAAACAAGACACTTAGCAGCAATGGCTACCTAGCATCTTGTCCAGCCTCAAAAACAGACCCTCCGATGGTTCTTCAGTTGAATTAAAACGTTAGTAGCTAATATTACAATGAATAAATATTAAATTCAAGCACCTTCCTTAATAATATAAAAAATGCCTTACAATTGCCAAAACTTTAATCAGTAATTGTAAGACATTATTAATAATATTTTTTATCTAACCATTGAAGGTTTCTTTGGATCAAATTTCCAGTTTGGAATTAAGAATTGCATAGCCTTGGCATCATCACGAGCACCAAGATTCTTTTCAACATACAATTCATTAGCTTGCTTAATCTTATCAAGGTCAATTTCAACTCCTAGACCTTCATTAGTCTTAGGAACAGTCAATTGTCCATTTTCAATCTTATATGGATTTTTTGTAAGGCTTTGTCCATCTTGCCAGATCCAATGAGTATCAACATCAAAAACACGACCTGGGGCAGCGGCGGCAGCATTGGCAACCATTGCTAATGAAATGTCAAAATGATTGTTAGAGTGAACTCCCCAATTCAAATTGAATTCATTACACAATTGAGCTACACGAACAGCCCCCTCCATTGTCCAGAAGTGTGGATCAGCCAATGGAATTGAAACAGAATTCAAGGCAATTGCATGAGACATTTGACGCCAATCAGTATCAACCATATTTGTAGCTGTAGGCATGTGAGTAATTTGTTGGAACTCAGACAGAATTTCACGTCCAGAGAAGCCATCTTCGCCACCACATGGATCTTCAATATAGTGAAGAATACCTTTCAATTCATCAGCATAGTGAACAGCTTGTTTCAATGACCAAGCACCATTTGGATCTAGATCAAGTTTAGCTTCTGGGAATGCTTCATGAAGTGCTTTGATAGCAGCGACTTCTTCCTCACCATCAAAGACACCACCTTTAAGTTTGAAAGTCTTGAAACCATACTTATCATAAGCGGCCTTTGCTAATTTAACAATTGATTCAGGGTCCATAGCTGGTTTACGACGTAACTTACCCCAGTCACTAGAATTATCATCATCTTGTAGATATGGCATATCGGTCTTACTTGTATCTCCAACATAGAACAAGTAACCCAAAACGCCGACCTTTTCACGTTGTTGACCATCACCTAATAGTGCAGCAACGGGAACATGGAAATGTTTACCTAATAGGTCTAAGAATGAAGTTTCAATAGCTGTTAAGGCATGTACCATAATTCTTTGATCAAATGTTTGTTGACCACGGCCTCCTTTATCCAAATATGAGAACTTCTCTTTAACTTTCAAAAGAACATCTTTATATTCACCGATTGTTCTACCGATTACTAATTCTTTTGATTGATTCAAAGTATCAGTGATCTTTTGTCCACCAGGAACTTCTCCTACACCGACTTGACCCTCATCAGTTGTTAAAACCACAATATTTCTTGTGAAATATGGTCCATGGGCACCACTCAAGTTTAATAACATGCTGTCATAGCCAGCAACTGGATATACATCCATTTTTTCAATTTTTGGAATACTCATAAAAATTCTCCTCGTGTATTTATTGATTAATCGAAGTAATAATTGTTCATGTATAATAATGTTAGTTATTTAATTTTTTTTAATTGGGGGATCGTTGTAATGGAAATCAATCGACTCAAAACTTTTTTATCTGTCGCCAGAAATGGTAGTTTCAAATCTGCTGCCGAAAAATTATTTCTTTCTCCACGAGCAGTTTCAAAACAGATGGATCAAATCGAAAATGAACTCGGTACCTCACTATTTGAACGGAAGAAAAATAGTACTAAATTAAATCGTGCTGGTAAGCAATTTGTTGTTACAGCACAAGATATCGTCAATACTTACAACGATGCTCTAACTAAAATACAAACTATCAATGAAAAACCAACACCCACTTTGAGAATTGGCTTCTCATCCCTCAATCAGACCGTCATTTTAGAAACCATCATTGCTCCCTTTATGAAAAAATATCCGGAAATCAAACTCGAGTTAAAGGAAGAAAGTGGCATTCGTTTGATTCAATTATTGAAGCGTAACAATTTGGATTTTGCGGTCACACCCTTTTACGACCTTTCTCGTGAAAATGCTGATTTCAAGGCCATGAAGATGATCAAACTAGCCGAAGGCGAATTAATGCTCGGAGTTAGTGTCAACAGTCCTCTTGCTCAACAAGATTCAGCAAGTCTAGACGAAATAAAACATATGAAAGTCCTTTATTACAGTTCCTCTGAATCTTATTATTTGAGAGAAGTTTTCCTTGATAAATTCGACGGCTTCCTCACACCTGAACAGATTAGTCGTGTTTCTTCACTAGAGCAGCGTGATATGTTAGTTGCTTCCAACAACGGGGTTGGCTTTTATCCTAGCCCTTTTATAAATAAGGAACGGGCACAAAATCCAATGATCAAGTTCCTCAAAATCACAGACAATGTTAATAAATACTATGCTTCAGCTTTCCTGTATCAACCGAATAATAAAAATCCTTCACTAAGAAATTTAATTTCTGAATTAAAGGAGTGAAATCCTAAACGATTTCGCCTCTTTTTTTAAGCTAGAAAATCAGTAGCTTCAAGAACACGGACACAGGCGTCATGCTTGATACCAGTTTGAGCGATGCTTAAGTAACCGTACTTAGTATCACGATTGAAGAGGATTAAATCGTTAGTGTTTTGGTTAGCGCAAAGTAAGAAATCTCCATTCTTACTCAAACTGAAATCACGTGGAAAGACACCTTCAGTCTTAATATTTTGAATCTTTTCAAGATGTTTACCACCATCCAAAACCTTATAAACAGTAATTGAATCATGTCCACGGTTTGAGATATATAGGAACTTCTCATCAGGTGACAATCTGATAGCAGCTGAGCCACTGTGACCAACATACCCTTCAGGAATATTAGAGTAGTCAGCAATTCTTTCCAATTTACCAGTTTCATGGTTGTACTCGACAACACCGACACGGCTAGATAGTTCACCTAGAACATAGATGTAATTAGTTTTTTTGGCAATGGCCAATTGACGAGGACCAAATCCTGACTTTGCATCAAAGGCCGACTTCAAAGTTAATTCTGCAGTATCGAAATCAACATCGTAAATGAATAACTTGTCACAACCTAATCCGCAAACAATTAATCTGCCATCTGGCAACTCTCTGGCAAAATGAATATGGGCGTGATCTTGTTCAACTAGTGGTCCGTGACCTTCGATTGGATAAGTATGACTATCAGTGATCTCATAGTTATCGTTCATCTTAAAAGTATGAATAGCATTAGTATTATAATTTGCGGCAAACAAAACCTTATGCTCACTGTCGATTGAAATATATGAAGGAACTGTATATGGTAATTCATTCCAGAAATAAAGATTCTTCGCAGCATCATAAGCTTCGTAAGATCCATGTTTCTTAGGTAAATAACTAGCTGAAATCAATTTACCAGTTTTGACATCAACGATTCCTACTCCACCTTGATTACCATCTTTAGTCAAAACAGTTGCAATTTTTCCATCAGTCTCAGAATAATTTAGAAAAGCTGGATTATCGACTTTAGCCAACAAGCTAATATCGATAATCTTTTTTTCGTCAGTATCAAGGGTAGCGACGTACATACCTTCTGATTGATTGTGGGGCGTATAACTATCTTCTGTATAACCGCCTAAAATAAATTTATCCTTCATTTTAAAAGCCTCCGTTATTTAATAGTTACTTTCTTACATTTAGCAATGACTTCTGGTTTCAATTCTTGGCCAATACCAGGTCTGTCAGGAATATCAATAAAGCCATTTACTGGTTGATAATCATCATATTTACATGTTGCACGATCTTTAGCATTGATAGCACGTTGATAAACTTCGTGAATCAAGAAATTAGGGATAACTGCTTCAACTTGAAGAGCCGCTGCAATCGCGATTGGGCCTCCACAAACATGAACTTGAGCGTTGATGTCATACGTATAAGCCATATCACAAATCTTTTTAGCTTCAGAGATTCCACCAGCTAAACAAAGATCAGGTTGAGCAACTTTGATAGAACGATCTTCAAAGAATTTTCTAAAGCCCCAACGAGTGAATACTCTCTCACCTGCAGCGATTGGAATATTAACTCTTTGAGAAACTTCCAAAGTATTGTCAGGATTCAATGTATTAACGGGTTCTTCATAATAAAGAATATCCAAATCTTCAAGTGCTTGACCGATCTTAATGGCAGAAGTCGTATCTGAGTTAGCGTGCATATCAATAATGATGTCCAAGTCATCCCCGCCAACCTCACGCATTGCTTTAACACGATCGTAAGCGACCTTAATAACATGTTGAGAAACAGTTCCTTTGGTATTCCATTCGCCACCACCATCTGGTTGGTCACTCAACATAATAGGATCGAACTTCAAGGCATCATAGCCTTCAGACATAACCTTCTCCGTTACCTTTGCATAATCCTCAGGTGTGATCAATTTTAGTTTGTCGATATGTTCACCCCAGTTATATTGCAATTGACTGGCATAAGCTCTGAGATGATCATTAGTTTTACCACCTAAAATTTCATAGGTAGGAGTGTTGTAGTACTTGCCTTTAATATCCCAAAGTGCAATATCGATGGCACTAATAGCTGCATTGACAACGACGCCACCGGCAATTCCCCAATAAGTAGTATTGAAAAGTTTGTCCCAAATCTTCTCAATGTTCAATGGATCTTCACCGATAATAACTTGGCTGAAGTCTTGTAACATACCAAAACCGCCACGCCAACCTTTGCCGTATGCCAATCCAGCTTCGCCAAAACCACAAATATCAGTATCAGTGTTAATTCTGATTACTAGTGGACACCAATCTTCCTTGGACCCCTGACCATTGCCACTAAAACTAGGATCTTCACTTGGAACCTTCATAATATCAACGCTAACAATCTTCATCGTCTTTCCTCCATTCAAATTACTTTGTGCAACTATTTTCAAATTAATTGTAGTTACATTTTTCACTAATGCACAGTTCATTTATTTACCCCTGCTGAACTTTTTGTTCTTATTTTTGATTATTTTATTTTTGTAAGAGCTTGAAAAATCCTAGTAAAACAATATTTCAACCTTTTTATACGTAATATTTAGTTCGTCTGGGGTCCATTTGGTGACTGTAGCTTAGTGAAATCATTAACTATAATTAGTGGTGAATTTAAATTAGTGATATATGTAACTTTTATAGGAGGTTGCCACATATGAAGAAAGTCTTATTAAGTGAAAAGATCGATGATAAGGGAATCCAGCTTCTTAAGGACAATGGTTTTGATGTTCAAGTTTCCGTTGGAACTGACGTTGAAACAATGAAAAAAGAGATCAAGGATGCTTATGCCGTAATCATGCGTTCATCCGAACTACCTGCTGAAGTAATTGATGCCGGTGAAAATCTTAAGATCATCTCACGTAATGGTACTGGTATTAATAACGTTGATGTCGACGAAGCCACCAAGAAAAATATTTTAGTAGCCAAAGTTAACGGTGCTAATGCATTTGCCGTTGCTGAATACGTTATGACGACTATGTTGATGCTAAGTAGAAAAGTTTTAGCTTCAAATAAATTGATCCATGAAAAGAAAGATGAATTAGCTGAAATTGGCTCACTACCCGGTTTCTCAACTCAATTTAACCTCAACGGTAATGAACTTCGTGGCAAGACTTTAGCTATTCTTGGTTTAGGAAAAATTGGTCGTGAATTAGTTAAATTAGCTCAAGCATTTGGTATGAATGTTGTTGGCTACGATCCATACTTGAAAGAATCACCAGTAAAACTTTACAAGAATTTAAAAGATATTTATCCCGTAGCTGATTTTCTTTCAATTAACATGCCACTCACACCTGAAACAAAGAATATGATCACTGCCGATGAACTAGCCACTATGAAAGATTCAGCTTTCATTATTAATTCAGCTCGTGGTGGAATCATTAACGAAAATGATTTGGCCGCTGCTCTAAATGCTGGAACTATTGCAGGTGCCGCGGTTGATTCCTTCAATCCTGAACCACCAGCTCCAGATAACCCACTATTCACAAGTAAGAACACTATTTTGACAAGCCATATGGCTGGAACAACCGTTGAAGCTAACCAAGCTCTCGGACTCGGTGCTGCTCAAGCTATTATTGACTTCTCAAATGGTAAAGTACCCGAATTCCCAGTTAATCAAGAAATTTTAGCATCAGAAAATAAATAACAAGAGGTAACCCACTATGAAACATAAAAAGTTAATTGCCGGCATAGTTGGGATCGTTCTTGGAGTTATTATCACTTTCTTTATTCCAACTCCTCATGGTCTAACTCATGCGGGTATGATTGTTTTAGCTTCACTAGTTACAGCTAATATTTTCTGGATTTTTAACGTTATTCCTAGTTTTGCTACTGGCTTATTGATGCTTTCTTCTTGGGTCGTTTTAGGTGCTGTTAAATTCGAAGTCGCCTATCAAATTTTCTCAACAACGACTATGTGGATCATCATCGGTGGCCTAGGTTTAGGTGCCGCTGCTACCAAAACTGGTTTAATTAAGAGAATTGCATTAAAAATTATGACTTTCTTCCCAGCTAATTTTAGAGGTCAAACTTTGGCACTCTTCACAGCTGGTACAATTATTGCTCCTATGATTCCTAGCGCCCATCCTAAAACAGCTATGAGTACACCAATTGCTAAGGGAATCAGCAACGCCTTAGGTTACAAACCTTTTGGTAAAGGTAGTTCTGGACTATTTCTTGCTGCACTCTGGGGCTTCTTCGTTACCGAAGCCAGTTTCTTAAGTGCTACGGCACAAAATTATGCTTTCAAAGGACTCTTACCCGCCAAAGCTCAAGCCCAATTGAACTGGGGTAATTGGTTCATTATGATGATTCCTTGGACAATTATTATTTTGATTGGTGGTTATTTCTTATTAACTTTCCTATTCAAACCCAAAAATGATAAACCCGTTTCTCGAGAATTTATTTCAAAACAATTGGATGAATTAGGACCAATGTCACGTGAAGAAAAAATTACTGCGGCTGTTATCTTGGTTGCTATCGTCTTTTGGATTCTGGAATCCGTCTTCAATATTCCAGCTGCCGTTACTGCCATTATTGGTGTTAGTGTTCTAGTTGCTCTAAAAGTTTTGACTCCAGAAGACTTCAAGACTCGCTTGAGTTGGAACACAATTATCTTCATCGGTACTGTTATGGCTTTAGGTAATGTTATGCAATCAGCTGGTTTAACAACTTGGTTAAGAAAAATCTTAGCTCCAGCTATTTCACCAATTATTGGAAACATTTATATTACCGTAATCGTTTTGCCTATTATTATTTATCTATGCAAGTTTGTCGTTGTATCTTTGATTTCTACCGGTACTTTAATCACAATCGGCTTGCTTCCATTCTTCTCACAAATGAGTTTCAGTCCTGCAATTATCGCTATTATCGTTACAACCAGTGTTAATGTTTGGCTTTTGTCTTACATGAACGCCCCTATTTTGACAGGTAGTGCTGCTGTTCAAGATAGTATGGCTTCACGTGGTGCCATGGCTAAATCGTCTATTGGTTATATGTTATTGAATATCGTTGGTTTACTCGTTTGTGTTCCACTTTGGCAACTTATGGGTATCGCTTAAAATTAACAAAAATAATAACCGTCACTCCTTCGGGAATGGCGGTTATTTTGTTCTAAAACATTTGAATAAATTCAGAAATCAAATTGGATTTATCCTTATAATTTCTAGTCAACAAATGGGCGTGAACGTGATTCACAATATCAGTTTTAATAACTCGTAACTTCTGATTCTCTATTTCATTTTCTACCATTGTTAATGGTAAATAACTGAATCCTAATCCATTAACTACTGCCGCTTTGATAGCCGCAATACTATCTAAACTAGTGGTTCTAAATTGGCGTTGATGTTGCTGCCAAACGGCAGTTTCAAATTGATTACGATAACTACATTCCGGTTCATTGATGATAAATTGAGCGTTTTGATCATCAAGTATTTTTTGAAATGAAACTTTACTATCCGTTGGCACCACTAAAACCATTTCTTGTTCGCCCAAATCATGATCAATCAGTTTCTTACTAGGACGACTAGGCCACATCATGAAAGCCACATCCACTTCACCCCGCAACAATGTTTCTTCATTATGTAAGCAAGTCGCATTCCGCAATTCAATTTGAACTTGAGGATATTTCTGTTTAAATTGCTTCAACATCGGTGCCACCATAGAGATAGTTAATGATTCTGGTGCCGCAATTTTTAAAATCCCTGTTTGTTCTGCTTCTTGATTCCAAGTCTTGATTTCAGAAAAATTCTCTAACGTCTTCGTCACCAATGGTAGAAGTTCTATTCCAGCCTGCGTGATTATGACTTGTCGTTTTTGATATTCGAATAATTTAGTTCCTAATTCCGTTTCTAAATTTTTGATCTGCATTGAAACATTCGACTGCGTATAACCTAATAATTCAGCTGCTTTTGAAAAATTGCGTGTCTCCGAAATCATTTTAAAGGTGGTTAACTCACGTACATCCATAATTTTGTCCTAACTATCAATTATTTTGATAATACCTATTCTTAATATCAATTATACATATCAATAGTCTCATATTACAATTGAATCATCATTAAGAAACGAGGCTCTCCATGCAAATAATTCCTTATCAAAATAAACCTAAAAATCAGGCTCAGTTAGTCGATTTAATTAATTATTGTCAAAACATCGAAGCCAAATTAGATATCAAAATGGCTGAACAAGACGATGTTTTTCAAATCCCAACCTACTATCAAAAAAATGACGGTAATTTTTGGATTGCTTTAGACAACAATCAAATTGTAGGCTCCATTGCTTTTTTGCCCTTAGACAATAAAACTGCAGTCCTAAAAAAATTCTTCACTTATCCAAAATATCGTGGTCAACCTCACCATTTAGGTACCCAACTTTATCAAACTTTATTGACCCATGCCAAACTAAAGTCATTCCAACGTATTATTTTGGATACACCAGAAAAAGAAGAACGTTCACACTATTTTTATGAAAAACAAGGTTTTCAACAGGTTGCTCCAGAGAATTTTCACGCTGACTATCTCTATCCTGACCGTGATTCCAGACTATATGTTCTAACTATTTAGCCAAGTTTTGAACATCATCAACTAATTTTTGAGACATTTCTAAACTCCGATGTATATCATTCACTACTTTAGAATATCCCTCTAATAGTTCCTTTGACTTAGGATGATTTTGATAGGCTTGATAGGCCAACTGCAAATCCAACATTTTTCCATCTAAATCATTTCGTAATCGAATCTGTTCATCTTCAATAATTTCGTGTAATGACGGACGTAATCGTTTTAAAATTTCTGGATTTAAGCCATTAGTTTTATTCAATGGGTTATACGGATACGCCGTTACTACAGTATATTCCTCGACATTTAGTACCATCAAGACATCATTATCACGATATATTTGAATATTTCCATTGGAATCATCGTCATTTTTGAAAAAATTTGCTTCACTCAAAAATCTTTGTGTCCATGTTTGAACCTTGGTTTTAGGAATATTAAATCGTGTCCGAATCCTCATTGTAGCGTGTTTACTGATTTTATATTTTTGTGAATTAGGGACTCCCATTGCTTCCACCTCAATTTAAAATTACGCAATTTTAGTGTAAGTAAAATCCAAAATTTTAGATATTTGAAAAGTTAATTTTTACATTTTCTCTACATTAGAGCAATTCTAATTAGTCTTTCTAAAATTAGTTTTTATCAAATTTTTATTTTACATTTTCGAATTTAATGCTAATATAAGTGTCACAAGATAAAAAACGACAAGAAAGAAGAGTAAGTTTTTCCACACTGACAGTGAATTGGGAATGGTGAGAACCCAACTAGTAAATGGAATCGCTGAATAACACTTTCTTATGTTTCTGGCTGAAATGACTACGTCAAAGTAAGTACAGACGTTAACCGGTACGTTACCATCGGTGGAGCATGTTTGTGCTCTTATTGAGGTGGTCTGTTTTTATATAGACAACTTGGGTGGTACCGCGAAAAGTCTTTCGTCCCAGTTATTATTAATTTAATAACTAGGATGAAAGACTTTTTTATTTTGCATAAATGGAACTATCAATCAATTGGAGGACTCAAAATGGACTTAATTATACCTAAGGATTACGATCCAAAACTATCTGTTAAAGAAACTCAAAAAGCGATTCAATATATTCGTGAAACTTTTCAAGATGAATTCGGTAAAGAATTAAACTTATCCCGTTTATCCGCACCAATGATGGTCGAAAAAGGTACTGGTTTGAACGATAACCTTAATGGTGTCGAATCACCTGTTTCCTTTACGATGAAAGGTATTCCCGGTGAAACTATCGAAATCGTTCACTCACTAGCAAAATGGAAACGTCTAGCTTTGAAACGTTACCACTTCGACATGCACGAAGGTATTTACACTAACATGAATGCTATCAGAAAAGATGAAGACCTCGATAACATCCATTCAATCTATGTCGATCAATGGGATTGGGAAAAAATCATCGCTAAAGATGAACGTACAACTGAAACTTTGGAAAATACTGTTAAACAAATTTTCAAAGTTATCAAACATATGGAACACGAAGTTTGGTATAAGTTCCCTAAAGCAGTTCATCACCTACCTGACGAAATTCACTTCGTTACAACTCAAGAACTAGAAGACCGCTGGCCTGACAAGACACCTAAGGAACGTGAAGATGCCATCTGTAAAGAATACGGTGCTGTCTTCTTAATGCAAATCGGTGGACCTATGAAGAGTGGCAAACGTCATGACGGCCGTGCCCCTGATTATGATGACTGGAAATTAAACGGTGATATCTTGTTCTGGTACGAACCTCTACAACATGCCCTTGAAATTTCAAGTATGGGTATCCGTGTTTCCGAAGAATCAATGAAGGAACAATTAAAGATGGCTCACGCTGAAGATCGTGCCAAATTACCATTCCATCAAGCCTTATTGAAGGGCGAATTACCATACACCATCGGTGGTGGTATCGGACAATCACGTCTTTGCATGTTGTTACTTGGCAAAGCTCACGTTGGTGAAGTTCAAGCTGCTGTTTGGCCTGAAGATCTTCGTAAAAAATGTGACGAAAATAACATCCATTTACTATAAAAATAAAGCTCATATTCTGTTTTTGAACAGAGTACGGGCTTTTTATTTGGATAAAATATAATTAAGTAATTCCATAAAAATACTTTGTAAACTATTCTTGGCTGTTGTGAATGTACCCACATCAACTCCGGATAATTCTTCCTCACCAAAGTAACGATTTTCAATATACATATGATAGGCCAATTCAATTTGCATTGATTCTACACGTGGATTCTGACCGTAATGTGGCGTGATATAACCGCCTGTGAACGGATGATTATTGGAAACTGAATAACCTTTTTGATTGAACTGTTCCGTCATAAATTGACGTAATTTAATATCAGAAGTCGTGTCAAAACGATTCCCCAGCACAATATCATCAGTCTTGACGTCTTCATGTGGATATTCCGCAAAACTGTGGAGATCGAATAAATATACTTTTTCGAACTTCTCTAGTTTATGATCAATTAACTTTTGCAATTGTTGATGATACGGTTTGTAAAAAATTTCGATTCGTTGAGATATTTGATCTGGTGTTAACGAATCTTGATAAATGTCCTTGCCGAAAGTCGTTTTGCTATAGACTACTTCATAACGATAATCACCATTCTGATCAATCATAGTAAGATCCCGATTTGGATCTGCCATATAGCGATGCATATTATTTTGTAAAGTGGTGAATCCACTTTGTGGTAGAAAATCGTATAAATCTGGTAAAAACCAATCAACATTAGGCAAAGGTCGATCCGGAATAATCTCTTTTTGAATTTCAGCAGGAATTTGCGTCCCACTGTGTGGTAAATCGATAATAATCGGTAATTCATCAATTCCTTCATTGTAGACTGTGAAGTTTTCCATCGTTTCTCCCTCTCTTCTTTATTTTATTAGACTACCATTTTTGCAAAATGGAAACTTGCTTTTACTACTCTATTTTAATATTTTGCCGTTTTGCTAAAATAGAATTCTATTTTTGTTCTTCTATTTTAATATTTCGCCGTTTTACTAAAATAGAGCCGCATAATTGCGACTCTATTTTTAAATATAACTAATTTTTAAATTACCCAAGGAAACTAATCCTGAAATTGTAACATCTGGACTGTCTTCATCAACGTTGCGAACACCATCTTCTGTGATGTTTCCCATATTATTATTTACGCCCTTGATAATATTCCAATTACTAGGAATGTATAATTCAGCTCCACCCAAGGAAACATTAACATTAATAATCGCTGTATCCTTAACAGTCACGTGATCGAAATAAACTTTAGCTTCACCCATATTCACATCAATATTAGCCGTCTTAAAATCATCCGACTTCACATATCTAACGCTGTTACCCATTTTGACATAAACATCAACATCTGGCTCATCGATTGTCTTCATATCAGGCTCGGATTTATACTCATAGCTAAAAAAAGGACCACGATGACCTCTAGTAAAGGCTTTTCTATATCTCATCCAAGGACGATGTCTATTCAATAGTGGGTTCAAAATCATTGATAAACCAATTGTTATTAATAATGCAGCTCCCAATATTGTCCAAGGAACAATTGCCGTAATTCCCAAAGGTTTCGCATATAGGATCCCCAAGAATGCTAAAGAGAAGACTGTTCCCGAAATTGAGAAGTACACCAAACTCTTAACTAAAACTGCCACCAGAAAGATAGTAGCTATAATTGTCCAAAAACTGAACGTATATGTAATTAGATGCAATTGACTGACAACTAGAATCGCAGCACTTAATAGTAAGAATAGACCCCAAAAGATTCCATTTCTATTTTTCATAATTAAACCTTCCTTTGATTCAATTTGATCTTCAAACTCTTTAAAAATCGCCTTGAAACGTAAATTTGCTTGTAAGAATCACGAAATTGAACAACATTACCAGTTACCGAACGCGTTAACGAGAGAATTTCATCAACATTCAAAATAGCTGACTTAGATATCCGCAAAAAATTATCCGGCAAATTCTGTTCCAATTCGTATAACCGATAATGAATTAAAAAGGCGTTGTCTTTAGTGTGCGCATAGACATTTCGGTCATTAGTCTCAAAAAATAAGATTTCTCTGAGTTGCAGCGAATAAACAGTATCATCCAAATAACCATTGAGACTGTGAAATCTAGTTTCAACTTCTTTGATGTTATGTAAAATTTCTTGAACTTCATCATCATTTTTATTCGCATGAATCACAATCTCTTTTTCCGAGTATTGCGGCGAAATATCTACTTTTATTTTCACATCGAACAACCCTTTCGTTAAATGTATTACACCACATCCCCATTCTGATGTACATACTAGTGGTTTATGCGGTTAAAATTCAAACCTAAGTGGTTATTTTAAACTAAAAGAACAGCCTCTATTAATCATTCAAGATATACCTTTTACTTGAATCTCTTAATAGAGGCCGTTCTTATTTATTATTTAGATTTTATAATGATTATTTAGCGAAGTAGGGTTTTTAGCTCCAAGTCGACCCATGGCGTTCCAACCAAATTTTCTTGTTGTGGAGGACGGCAGAACCTAACTTCTAACTCATTTAGAATTGGAAGCTTCTTCAATATAAATTTGTTCTGAGGGGTAATTACCTTTTGGCTGCATCAATTTCAATCCAGCGTTCATTAAGGCATCGCCGCTGTAAATATAATTTTTGACTTTATATTTAACATTGGACTTCAAGCCACGTAATTTAATATAGACGAACGGAGGATTACCGACTACATCCGTTGCCACAACCGTAACCAAACTTTGTGATCGATCTTTAGAAACAATTTGCCAAGCCACGACATCACTATCACGAACAAATGGACTGACCAGACGATAATAATCACCATTGAAAGTCATTTCTTGAATATTTTTGTAAAAATCAGTATAGGTCTTAGCTTGCTTTTTGTCCGCATCACTCATCTTAGTGACATCTAACTCATAGCCAAACGTTCCCGCCATTGCTACATTAGCTCGGGTTTCAAATGGCGTTATTCGTCCATTTTGATGGTTAGGACTAGCTGAAATATGCGAACCCATCGTTGATATAGGATAGAAGAAACTCGTTCCATATTGGATCTTTAAACGATTGATAGCATCCGTATTATCCGAAGTCCAAATCTGCGGTTCATATGCCAACATCCCTAAATCAAATCGAGCACCACCACTAGAACAACCTTCAAATAAAACGTCAGGATATCTTCGAGTTAATCGTCCTAACAATTTATAGAGTCCCAACACATAGCGATGTTGTAACTCTCCTTGTCGTTTGTTAGCTAAATTTTTAGAATACCACTCAGTGATTGGACGATTCATGTCCCATTTAATATAGCTAACATTGGCACTATCCAAAACATCAGATATTCGGTCAAACAAATAATTTTGAACTGCCTCTTTTGACATATCCAAAACCATTTGTCCTCTACTCAATAACGGTTTGCGATGTGGGAAATTCAAGACCCAATCGGGATGAGCATTATAAAGTTCACTATCTTCATTAATCATTTCAGGTTCAAACCAAATTCCGAATTCCATTCCTAAAGCATTGATTTTTGTTACCAATTCATTCAACGAACAACCAAGTTTTTGTTCATTTACAAACCAATCGCCTAAAGAACTATTGTCATCTGAACGCTTGCCAAACCAACCATCATCCATAACAAAAAGATTGGCACCGATATCTTTAGCAGCCGTTGCTATCTCTAATAATCTTTTGCCAGTAAAATCAAAATAAGTTGCTTCCCAATTGTTGATCAACACTGGACGTGGACCATTGACATACTTACTACGACAAAGGTTCTCTCTTATTGCATCATGGAAATTATGCGACAATTGCGTCAAACCTGTACTAGAAAAACTCATAACTGCTTCGGGAACTTCAAACATAGCTCCTGGATCTAGTTGCCATGAGAATTCATTATCGCCAAGTCCTAAAGTAACTCGACTCTGTTCCAAAGTCCCCAATTCAGCCGTTGCCTGAAAATTACCACTATAAACAAGATTGAAGCCATAACAGTTGCCCGTTTCTTCAGTCGTATTTTTATCTAAAAGTATGAAGCCGGGATTTTCTTTAGCACTCGATATCCCGTAGTCTGATCCAAAAGTCGTTACATTATGAGTCAAAGCAACTCGTTCGAAGTTACGTTCATCCGCCCAACGACCGTGAAAATGGATCAAATCATATTGACCCGAAATAAGGTCGAGTGATAGGGATTGAGCCTTTTTAATCTGGATTGCATTTTCACTAAGATTACTAATGACTACAGCTCGAGTGATAACATCCTTATCCTCAAATACACCATAATAAAGTTCAACTTCAATATCGGAGACAACATCTACTAAGGTGATTTTCAAAGTTTGAGCATCGTTATCATGAGCATAAAATGAAGGCAATTCGGTCAAACTATATTTACCATCTAAAACCTCGTAACCTTTATACTTCAAATCAATAATTCGTGTGCCATCAGCATTCTCAACATCCAGAGCCACACTCCCTAAATCTCCAGTACCTACAGTGGGAAACTCTTGTGGCATCAAGGTCAAAGAACCAATTCGATTCTTTGATTCATATGGATAAGGCGCAAAATGAGAAGGTCCATCATATAACAAGTAAGAAAGATCTTGATGATCAATTCTCTTTCCATAATAAAGATGATAAAGATAACCAAAGTCGCCAACTTTCATTTGATAGGTACTATTCCGTGTCTGAAGTGTAAATATTTTTTTATCGTCATTTATTAGAATTGCCATTGTCAGTTTCCCTTCTATTTTTAACAGTCTTTATTCCATCACTGTCTTAGATACTAACCCAATGCTCATTACAAAGTAACCCACTAGAAGATAGTAAAAAATAAATCTATGTCCACATCGTTCCAGCCAATCGGTTTTTCTGTGGAGGATGGCATACTTAATCAAATTTAATAAGAATCAAAATAATAATTCCATAATATTTACTACTAATATCAATAAATGTTATGCTATTGTACAATAATTATAGAGTCTTTAAGGAGGAAACTATGCAAAGTATAGACAAAGTAAAAGCCACTGGTTTGGCTAGATTCACATCTCTAGTGTACTTATACACTGGCTTGGGAATTGCTTTTTGGATGATTTGTGCTCAAGCAATTGCTAAGAACACTGCTTTATCCATGGCACTGTTCCAAGGTATGGCAAATCACCGTATTATTTCACTAATTTTAATGATCGGTATTCCAATGGGTTTCATCAGTTTATGTAGTCTTTTCGCAACGAGATCTTATTTCCTAACATTTTTAACTTACTTAGGATTCTTGTTCACACTATCATTTATCGGTGTTCCAATTTTCTACATGTATTCAGCTAAGAGTATCATTCAAACATTAACCGTTACATCGGCTATCTTCGTTGTTTCAGCTTTTATTGGTTTCGTTACCAAGAAAGATTTAACTAAGTGGAGCCGTACCTTGATAATTGGCCTTATTTCAGTCATTGTGGTTGAAGCAATCAACCTCTTCATCTTCAAGAGTACAGCCTTAATGATGCTCGTTAGTGGAGTTATCATCATTCTCTTCTTGTTCTACATTGCTTTTGATTCTCAAAATATCAAACGTATTTATCAAAACAATGCTACATCAGAGAGCCTTGGTGCTATTGCATTACTTGCATCAGTTAACTTGGTACTTGATTTCATTAACTTGTTCTTAAGTATCATCCAAATCTTTGGAAATAATAACTAATTTAAGAAGCGTAAAACTATCATTCAGTTTTACGCTTTTTATTTCCACTTGAATCAAATTATTTGCATATAGATTAATAAGCTAGTAATATCATCATTTCAAAGAAAAGACTCGAAAACGTCAGCCCTCATATGCTATGTTTTGAAGTGCAATAAAAAAGTTAGACATTTTTATAGGTTTTAAAAAATCATGGATTG